>PLCM01000041.1 GCA_003134765.1 Spartobacteria bacterium
CCGACGACCGCGAGCCGACCCGAGAATTCTGGACGGATTCAGTCGCGGGGCGTGCACCCTACGATGTGGAGTACCGCGTCCAACGGAAGGACGGCGTTTATGGTTGGTTCAAGACGCGTGGCGTGCCGATCCGGGACGAGGAAGGTAAGATCGAGAAATGGTTTGGGACGTGCACTGACATCACTGACCGCAAACAAGTCGAGGCCTCTCTCCGTCAGAGCGAATACGAGCTGCGGAAAACGCGAGATGGGCTGGAACGCAAAGTCGAATTACGAACGGCCGAGCTCAGTCGAAGCACTGAAGCACTGCGCGCGTCCGAGCAAGTGGCGCGCGGACAGGTGGAGGCGCTGACCCAGAGTCTGGATGTGCTCGCCACCGCGCCTGATCCGGAAAACTTCATTGGACAGATGCTCAGCACAATTGCTCGTTTGTTGAACGCGCAAAGCGTCGTTTTGTGGCTGTTGGATAAACCCACTGACTCGCTTCTTTTACGCTCAGCATGGGACGGCGGAAACTTGGCCGGACCGGACCCGGAGCATCCGTTCATCAAGGATCCATCATTGTGGAAACAGAACCCTGTCATGCAGGAACTGATTTTCACAGGAGCTCCCGTAGTTTGCGATGACATCGAAACTGATCCCCGAGTCGGTGGCGATTGGGCCGATTACTTGAAGCGAAAGCGGACCAAAAGGTTTCTCGCCGTTCCGATGTTCATAAGTGGAGAGGTTAGAGGATTTGTTGGCATTCGCCATTTCCACGGCGGTTCGTATCGGCCTGAAGAAATCGAATTGACTCAGGCACTCGCCCATCAAGTGATGCTCGCTTTTCAACTGAATGAATTTGCTGAGCAAGGCCACCGAGCGGCCGTTTTCGAAGAACGAAATCGAATGGCGCGGGACATCCACGACACCCTCGCACAAGGTTTTACCGGCGTGATTGTGCAGCTGGAAGCGGCCGACGATGCGATCTCGTGTGGCCGTCAGAAAGAGGCGGACAAGCATCTGCATCGCGCGGCGGCTTTGGCTCGCCAAAGCTTAAATGAGGCGCGCCGGTCCGTGCACGCGCTGCGACCGGACGCCTTGGAGCGGGATAATTTTTGGGCGGCTCTCAAAGGAATTATCAAGGGCACCACGGCGGGAACCGCCTTACACACGACGTGCGAACTGCGCGGCAAACTCCCGGACCTTCCACCGATGTGGCAGGAAAACTTTTTGCACATTGGGCAGGAAGCTTTGACTAACACACTCAAGTACGCGCACGCTCAGACTTTTAGAACGCGTTTAAGCTGCAACGGAAAGGGGATTCGACTGGAATTGGTTGATGATGGGGTTGGATTTGATCCCAAAGATCGACACGATGGCTTGGGTTTAACGGGAATGCGTGAGCGGGTTCAACAAATGAACGGTGAGTTGCAAATCACAAGCGCGCGCGGCGGAGGGACCAACGTTCTCGTCGTCGTGTCGATCAACCAGGAGTCGATGTCATGAAAAGCAAGAAGCAAAGCGTGGGTAAGTCTAAGAAGGATGTGAAGGCGACTGCTCGATCCATTCCAAAGAGTGCCGCAGAAAAATCGCGGATCCGCGTGCTTATCGTCGACGATCACAGTGTGGTGCGTGAAGGTCTGGCTTCACTGATTAGTCCCGTCTCCAAATGGTTCGGGCAAGTGGCATCGACCGACTGTTCATCGCGTTTTGCTCCGCCTCGCGATTACCCGGTCAGGATTGCGCACGGATCGCCAAACATAGTCTCCGTTGGCAGAGCGTCTCGTTCGCAAAGATTTTTTGCGCTTTTGTGACCCGTTCCGCCGGAGACGGACACTGCTGGACAGGTGCGGACGCTAAAAGAAATTCCATTACCCTAACTCCGGACAATTGTGCGGACATTTCTGGACAGGAGTGGACTGACGGAAAATCATCAGGGGGGCAAACGGGTGGCCCTCCTCGGCGTTACTGGAGGTTGTAAACCTCTACTAGTCCTACGCCGGTCGTGTTGTTTTTTCCCCGCACGATCGCGGTGTAGTTGCCTGGAGCCAGAGTGGCGATCAGGGCCGATTCCAAATCGTTCGTCGGGGGAATCGTCGTGGCGCGGATGTCAGCTTCCTGAGACTGGCCGGTCTGATCGTTGATCTTCCAGTTGTCGTTGGTCGCAAGGGTAGTTCCACTTCCGTCATGCAGCCCCAGGGTTGGATCAGCCAACCGGCCGGGAACGGGGGTGCCGTTCACAGTGAGTGATGGGCCTATCGCGCGCACAATCACTTTGGTGCCTCCGGTTCCTCCGCCAACAATTAACCCACCGATCATGACGTTATCGCCGGTATCGACGAAACCACGCGAACTGATATTAGCCAGTTTAGAGTTCGCGGCTTGCGCTAGATCGTAAAGCTCCACCAGCCCCACTCCTGTGCCACCATTTTTGCCTGCGAGGATTGCTGTGTAATTGCCCGGTGGAAGAGTTGTGACGATGGCCGATTCTAAGTCGTTCGTCGGCGGAATTGTCGTGGCGCGGATATCGGCTTCCTGAGACTGACCAGTCTGATCGTTGATCTTCCAATTGTCATTAGTTATAACCGTGCCGTCCGGTTGATGTAACTCTAGAGTCGGATCGGACAAAGTAACGCCGACACCATTGAGCGAAGGACCCATTCCTCGAATGATTACTTTCTTTGGATCACTCCCAGTGACGATAAAGCCACCGATGAGAACTCTGTCATCGGCAAGAACGCGCATGCGCGTGGAAATGTTAAGTAGCTGCGCCGGAGTAGGTGGTGGCCCTCCGTAGAGTTCCGCGCTCGCGAGAATGCCACCGTTGTTGTCATTCCCTGCTGCGACAAGCACCTTGCCGTCGGACAGCAACGTCGCCGTGTGAACAACGCGTGCGGTCGCGAGGCTCCCGGTCGCAGTCCAGGTCCCGCTCGCCGGATCGTAGAGTTCCGCGCTCGCAAGAGAGCTACCGTTGTTGTCCACTCCTCCTGCAACGAGCACCGTGCCGTCGGACAACAACGTCGCTCCGGGAATATAGCGTCCCGTAGCGAGGCTGTTTGTCGCGGTCCAGATCCCGCTCGCCGGATCGAACAGTTCCGCAATCGCGAGGGCGCCGCCGCTGCCACCGCCTCCCGCGACAAGCACCTTTCCATTGGGCAGCAAGGTAGCCGTGTGAAAATGACGTGCGGTCGCGAGACTCCCGGTCGCAGCCCAGGTCCCGCTCGCCGGATCGTACAGTTCCGCGCTCGCGGACAAGCCACTATTGTCCAGTCCTCCTGCGACGAGCACCTTCCCGTTAGGCAGCAACGTCGCCTTGTGCTCTCGGCGTGCGGTGGAGAGGCCACCGGTCGCAGTCCAGGTCCCGCTCGCCGGATCGTACAGTTCCGCGCTCGCGAGGAAGGCGGTGGTGCCGTTCTGACCTCCCGCGACAAGCACCTTGCCATTGAGCAGCAACGTCGCTGTATATAGACGGCGCGCTGTGCCGAGGCTCCCAGTCGCAGTCCAGGTCCCGCTCGCCGGATCGTACAGTTCCGCGCTCGCGAGATCGCCGCTGGGGCCTTCGTTGGACACTCCTGCTGCGACGAGCACCTTGCCGTTGGGCAGCAACGTCGCCGAGTGATAAAAGCGTGCGGCAGCGAGGCTTCCGGTCGCGGCCCAGGTCCCACTCGCCGGATCGTAGAGTTCCGCGCTCGCGAGAACGGGGCTGTTGAAGCCAATGCCTCCTGCGACGAGCACCGTGCCATTGGGCAGCAAGGTTGCCGTATGCTCATAACGCGCCTCGGCGAGGGTGCCGGTATTAGTGAAAACACCGGAAGCGCCCGCGCGCGGCTGCCCGAGCACCAGCCCCGCGCCGACAGAAAGCATCGGAAACGCGACCCGCCGCGCCAAAATCGAGGTAGCCAACAGAAGACTGCCAGTAAACGAATGTAATCTTTTCATGGTTTAGGCCCGCATGTTTTCCGCAGCCACACCGCTGCCGCCCGCGTTCGCAAATCAATCCGTGAAAAGGTCGGCCCGTTCGGCACTCCCAGCAGAGTCAGAATGAACAGCGAAAGAGTGCCAGCCTTTATTTGCAAGGTGTGGTTTTTTATTTTTTCGATTGCCCCTTCATTGACATAAAGCGGAAATGGCCACGAGATGGGGCCAGATATTTCCCCGCGAATTTCCAGATCGACAATTGGAGCAACGCGGCCTTCTGAAATCCACGCGACGTGGCCAAATTCGAGTATTCACCGCACGATAAGTGGAGGCGTTCTTTAAACGAACCAGACGTTGATCCTGACAGACCCACCGCTCGACCCATCCTGACCTCCGCCGACGCGCAGGAGGGCTGGTCTTGAGTCGGGCGCCGCTCGGCTTACCTGCCGCACACTCGCCGCAACGGATTATTTCCCCGGGCGGTCGGTCAATCTTGCGGCGGCTGCGCTGCCGACCGTCTACGCCGACGCGAACGTCGGAGGGATCTCGCTTCTTATTGTAAACGCCATATCCGATATACGCTTCGTTACGCAACGTCCCGACCAGTGCGGTCCGCTGCAAACGCGACACGCTTTCCACGATCACTGCCTTGATCTGGCCGCTCTCGATCAGCCCGAGCAGTTTTTTGAACTCGGGCGTGCTGCCGACGCTCGCGCCGCTAACGTCCGTGACCTCAAAAGAAGCAATGAGCTTGTAGCCGCGCGATTCAATGATCGCATCGGTAAGGGCGTACTGGCGCTGGACTCCGGCGTGGCGGCTGCGGTCGGCCTGCTCCTGCGTGCTGACGCGAATCCAGCGCGCCACGCAAATACTTTGCGCCTTCTCCGCCCGCTCGATGTGACCGGCCTCCATATAGACAAGCAAAAATTACGACGATTTATTTTGGCAATTCTTCCTTCCGCGCCTGCGATCCCCTGCCCGGACGCGTCCGATTTTCCGCAATTTCGCGGGCGATCAAAACAACAGCGGAATCGTCCGACCCCGCTTGAACAGCGAGGGTCAGTCGGTCGAGAAGCGCTTCTTCCCGCTGCACCGTGTCGACCAGCATGCGGACAAAACCGGTGGGACCTGCAACAAGCTCTTCTGGAATTCGTTTCTCCGCGCGCATGTGGGGCCAGAATGCGAAACGGCTCCACGCCCGAGTCGACCTGGCTCCAGTACTGCGGACGCCATTAGGCCTAGCGGCCGCTTAGCTCCGCGGTAATATCTTCCTGTGCAGCCTATTGCGGAAGCGCAGAGACGCCTGGATGACTTCCGAAAATTTCTCTCACGCCCAGCACCTCGGGGTGCTGGGTATTGCAAGGTCGGTGCGCGTCGTGAATCACCGAGCAGACCGTCCACGCATGGCTCGGATCGTCCCTTCAGCTCAGTACCACACTACCGACATGGGCCATTGCCGCCCGTCTTCGCGTGGCAGCGCAACAACTACGATCGGCTCGGTCACCTGATGCAGGGATTCGTTCCGGCGATCATCGCGCGCGAAGTTTTGCTCCGGCTCAATGTTCTCAATCGGCGGAAGTGGCTCCCCTTTCTGGTGCTGTCGATTTGTTTGGGAATCAGTGCGTTTTATGAATTGATCGAATGGTGGACCGCCCTGGCCAGCGGCGGCGCCGCCAATGATTTCCTCGGCAGCCAGGGCGACGTCTGGGACACCCAATCGGACATGTTCCATGCCCTCATTGGAGCCCTCTGCGCGCTCGTCTTTTTTTCCGCGCTTCATGATCGCGCGCTGCGAAATCTCAACCAACCTGCTGCCTGAAAAAGTATCTCACCGTTTTTAACCTCGGGTTGCAGAACACGTTCGTTTACCGGTGGAATTATTTTCTGCGGGCGGTTTTCGGGCTGATTCCGCTCGCGGGTACCGTCTTTCTTTGGCGCGCCGTTTTCAAGGAACCCGGCGGCGGGATGCACGGCTATACCTACGGGTCGATGATCTACTACTACCTTCTTACCATCGTCGTCTCGAATCTCGTCACGCCCACCGAGGACGAATGGCAGATCGCCTCCGATATTCGCGAAGGTCAGATCAATTCATTTCTGACCAAGCCGCTGAACTATCTCGGCTACCGCTTTAGCATTTTCCTCAGCGGCCGCCTCGTCTTTAGTGCCGTCACGATTCCACCGATCGCGCTCATCCTCTTCTATTTTCGCAGTTACCTGACGCTTCCGTCGCACGCCACGACTTACGTTTGCGCGTTTGTTTCGCTCGTCATGTCCGGGCTGATCCAATTCTTCATCACCTACACGATCGCGCTCTTCGCTTTCTGGATTCTGGAGATTTCCACGATCGTTTTCATCGTCTACTCCTTCGAATATTTTCTCGGCGGCCAGATGTTCCCCGTCGACATCATGCCGGCCGGGATTCAGGCCGCAATGAAATGGCTTCCCTTTTACTACGAACTTTTTTGCCCGATCGCGATCTTCATGGAGCGCCTCCGCGGGGCGGAGATGGGGCAGGCCCTGGCCATTCAAAGCGGCTGGGTGTTGGTCATGTGGGCAGCCGCTCACTACATGTGGAAACGCGGCCTGGGTCATTACCAGGCGGTGGGCGGGTAAAAGATCGTCATCCCGAGCGAAGTCGAGGGATCCCGTGGCAATGCGGTCGGTTCCGCAACGGGATCCCTCGACTCCGCTACGCTCCACTCGGGATGACGGCGATGACAGGCTACTCGCTCGCGCTAGGCAACCCGGCTTCCTTCCAGGCCCGGAAACCGCCCGAGAGGGAACGAACGTTTTCGTATCCCATCTTCTGTAAACTTTCGGCGACGAGAGCGGAACGGCTGCCCCCACCGCAATAACAAATGATCGGCGTTTTCAGATCGGGAACCTGCTCTTCGATTTCCAGTTCGATCACGCCACGGCTGAGATGCTTCGCGCCTTTGGCGTGATCATCACGCCAATCGTCGTCCTCACGCACATCGATCAGGATCGCACCGCCCTGCTCGGCCTGCTGCCGAGCCTCACCCGCCGAAATCTCAGTGATGTGGTTCTTGGCTTCCGCCACCGATTTCTGAAATCGATTCGGCTGTGACATGAACGAGCGTCCGATAGCAGCTGCGAACGGTCAATCTCTGGGGAGCGCAGGCGGCCAGCCTGCCCATCTCGGCAGCTTGCCGAGATGTCTTCGTGAGGTGAAAGAAATCGTGCGCCGTCCTTCCCAGACTGTGTCCGGCAAGCTGCAGGCTGGCAGCCTGCGCTCCCCATACAGTAGTTTATCGTCGTAAATGAAACTATCGATCGCGCGCTGGCTGCTCATTCTCTTCATCCTGCAACTGCTGCCAAGCCGCCTCGCCGCCAAGGATCTCGGCTGGCAGCCGCAGAAAACCTGGGTCTTCGTCGTCGGCGTTCTCAGCTGGAAACATTCGGAGACATTCGGTTCGTTCCCGGTGAAGAACCGGCGCGACAACACCCTCGTCGATTTCTTCAAGGAGAGCGGCGTGCCCGAATCACAGGTCGTTTATCTCCAGGACAAACAAGCCACCCAACAGCGGATCGACCATGCGTTCTCGGAGCAATTGAAGAAACTGCGCCCGGATGATCTCCTCATCGTTTACTATGCCGGTCACGGGTCGAAATCGGATGACGGCAACGACGTCTACCTCGCGTCCTACGACGCGGGCGATGACGATGTCGATGGCTGGTCGGTTAACTCCATCCCTGGAAAAATCAACGGGAGCAAGTGCAGCCGCGTGCTTTGGCTGATCGATTGTTGCTATTCCGGGCAGGCCGGGCTGGCCATCACCAGGCAATCGAAAGGCCCCGCCTACGCCGCGGTAACTTCATCGGCGGCCAGCGAATCGTCCACCGAACATTGGACCTTCACCGAAGCGCTCCTCGACGCGCTCCGCGGCATTTCTTACGTGGACCTGAATCATGACGGCGCCATCACGCTTTCGGAATTTGCGGCGCACGTCGAAGCCGACATGAACGCGGCGGAGGAGCAGCGCTCCACCTTCGCGCATACGAAAGGATTCGACTCCGAGATGGTCCTGGCGCAGGCAAAGCCGCTCGCGAACCCAAGAATCGGCGAGCGGGCAAAAGCGCGCGACAGCAATGGCGACTGGTACGCCTGCCGGATCATCGAAGCGCGCGGTGAAAAACTAAAGATTCATTTCATCGGTTACGAAGACGATGAAGATCTCTGGGTCGCGCCGGAAGATCTTGAGACGATCAAGCAGGTGCGTTACGCGACCGGGACCAGAGTGGAAGTGCTTTGGAAGAAACACTGGTATCCGGCGACGGTTTTGCAGGCGAAGGACGGCGTCCACCTGATCCATTACACCGATTACGATGCGAAGTGGGATGAGTGGGTGCCGTCGCGCCGGATCCGAGAGCCGAAGTCGTAGCGGCTTGCGCGGAGGGACGTGCTTCCACACGTCCAAAATTCTCATTCTGCGTGCATAGAAGTCGGACGTGCAGAAGCACGTCCCTTCGGTGGGTTCCATGGTAGGGACGGCGCAGCGCGCCGTCCCTACCAGAAAAGACGCTATTCGTAACGGAGCGCGTCGATCGGATCGAGCTGGGCTGCTTTCCGTGCGGGATAAAATCCGAAAAAAACACCGACCGCGGCGCTGACAAGAAACGCGGCCACGATCGAGCCCGGCGAGATCAGCGACGGCCAGTTCTTCACGGCAGCAAGGACTTTCGCCGAGACGATTCCGAGAATGATCCCGATGATTCCCCCAACCGCGCTGAGCGAGATTGCTTCGATCAAGAATTGGGTGAGGATATCTCGCCCGTGCGCGCCAACGGCCATCCGCGTGCCGATCTCTCGCGTTCGTTCCGTCACGCTCACCAGCATGATGTTCATAATCCCGATGCCGCCGACAATGAGCGAAATGACAGCGACGCCGGCAAGCAACGCGGTCATGGTTTCCGTCGTCGCCGTCTGGGCCGCGGCAATTTCCTCTTGGTTTCGCACCGTGAAATCGTCGTCCCTTCCTTCCCGGATGTTGTGCCGCTGGCGCAACAACGCGATGATTTGCTGCTGCGCTGGCGCAAGGTCACCAGGGCTGGCGACCTGCGCATTGATGTTGCGCAAGGTGGTTCCACCGCCGAGCACGCGTTTCATCGCGCTCGTGTAGGGCATGATCACGATGTCGTCTTGGTCAGTGCCCTGGGAGGTCAAGCCTTTCGGAGTCAGCACGCCGGTGATCTGGAACGGCACGTTCTTCACCCGCAAGACCTGCCCGACGACATCTTCACTGCCAAAAATCTGGGTCGCGGTGGTGCGGCCGACCACGCATACCTTGTTGGCGCTCCGCACATCCTGGTCGGTAAAGGGCGCGCCGTCCGCCAAAGCCCATTGCCGCAGGTCGAAGTAATCGGCGGACTCACCGTAGATGCGCGTGAACCAGTTTTGATTGCCCGCCATGACCTGGGCGGTCGAGACCACTTCTTCGCTCACGAGTGTCACCGCGGGCACTTCCCGACGGATGGCTTCCGCATCCTCAATCTTCAGCGTGCCCGCGCCGCCCCAGCCGGTGCGAATGCCGCTTGCCGTGGTGCTGCCGGAAAAAATCAGGATGATATTCTCGCCCAGTCCGGCGATCTGCGCCTCGACCTGGGCTTTCGCCCCATTACCAATGCTCACCATCGCGATGACCGCGCCGACGCCGATAATAATGCCCAGCGCCGTCAGCGCGGAGCGCAATTTGTTTCGCCGCAACGCACGCGCCGCGATCTTGAAGGTCGAGAGGAGCCGCAGTCGGCGGGTAAAATTCTTCGGAATCATACGGCTGCCTCCAACGCTTCGGCCGCGGTCTTCTTTTCCAGTTCGGCCGTGGCGTTGAAACGATTTTGAACAACGATGTCGTCACAGACCAGGCCGTCCCTCATCACGATATTTCGCCGCGCGTAGGACGCGATGTCCTGTTCGTGCGTAACCATGATGATCGTGATGCCTTTCTCGTTGAGCGTTTGAAAAATTTCCATCACTTCGACGCTCGTCCGACTGTCCAGATTCCCGGTCGGCTCGTCGGCAAGGATCACTTCCGGGTCGTTGATCAACGCCCTCGCGATCGCCACCCGTTGCTGCTGGCCGCCGGAAAGCTGGCTTGGGGTATGATCGCCGCGCCCCTCGAGACCAACCGAAGCCAAAACCTGTTCCGCTTTCTCGCGCAATTGCGCGCTCGTGAGCGCGATCTCGGAATAGAGCAGCGGCAGCTCGACATTCTCCAAGGCCGACGTCCGCGACAGGAGATTGAAGCTCTGGAAAACGAAACCGAGCTTGCGATTCCGGACATCCGCCAACTCGTCGCGGCTCAGCGATGATACATCTTCCCCGTCGAGAAAATAACGGCCGGCCGTCGGCCGGTCGAGGCAGCCGAGTATGTTCATCAAGGTCGACTTACCAGAGCCGCTCGAGCCCATCAGCGCAACAAATTCGCCCTGGCCAATCTCAATCGAAACACCGCGCACCGCATGCACCTCCACTTCGCCGGTGTGGTACGTTTTCCGGACTTCCTCGAGGCGAACGGCCGTCGCATCAGACGAATTGCTCATAACAGGAATTCGCGCCTATAAACGTCGTTGGCCACCGCCGAACGGATTATTTGCGGGCGTCTGCGCCGCTCCACTCTCGCTCATGCCGGTGACGATGCGATCGCCTTCCTTCAAACCTTCGAGGACTTCGGTATTAACGCCGTCGCTGATGCCAGTCTTGATCGTCACGGCCGTGGGCTTTGATGCTCCGGCAGCCAGGACATACACGGTGCGCTCCGCCCGCCGCTCAGGGCGATTTCCCGCGGGCTTGTTTCCGGGCCCTCGCGCGCTCGATGCCGGGTCGCGCTTCGGGGCCACGCTCGGAGTCTGATCCGGCATGCGGAAACGAAGGGCGCTATTTGGAATTTTGACCGTCTCGTCACGATGGGCGGCGACGATCGAAACATTCGCGGTCATGCCGGGCTTTAGTTTTTGGTCCGGATTGCTGACGCCAATCACGGTGTCGTATGTGACCACATTTTGCACGGTGATCGGCGCGTTGCGCACCTGCACGACCTTTCCCTGAAATGTCCGCGTCGGAAACGCATCGACCGTAAAGTCCACGTCCTGATCGACCGCGACCCCGCCCACGTCCGCCTCCGCCACGTTCGCGTCGATCTGCATTTTCGAGAGATCGTTCGCGATCGCGAAAATGATGGGCGCCTGCAAGCTGGCAGCCACCGTCTGGCCCACATCCACGTTCCGCGAAATGACAATGCCGTCGATGGGTGACGTGATGGTGCAATGGTCCAGGTCGGCCTTGGTTTTTTCGAGCGCGCCCTCCTTGATTTTCACGTTGGCTTCCGCCTGGTGCAGGTTCGCCGTCGCCTGGTCGAGATCGGACTGCGCCGAGTTTTGTTTTGCCACGAGGGCCCGGGTGCGGACCTCGTTGAGCCGCGCGAGTTCGAGGGCCGCCTGCGCGTTCGCCAAATCGCCTTCGGCTTGATTCACGGTGGCCTGGAAAACAACCGGATCGATCTGCGCGATGACCTCCCCGGCTTTTACGGCCGAATTAAAATCGACGAAGAGCTTTTGGATATTGCCTGAAACCTGGCTGCCGACCTGGACGTTTTGAACCGGATTCAAGGTGCCGGTGGCGGTGACCGCCTGAGTAATCGGTCCGCGCGTAACCGGCGCAGTCTGGAACGTCACGCTCGAACTGCTTGTGCAGCGGTAGAGCAGGAGCGCGACGGCCATTAGAACAACCGCGGTAACGATGAGGGTTATCGGGCGCTTAAACATCGAGAGGTCCAAGGGGAATGATGATCTGGGTTGAGGTTATTACAACCGCCAGTCCGCCGTGAAGTTGTGGTGGATCGCGCGCTCCGTCGCGCGATGTTTTTGTTGTCCCGGCTCTGCCGGCATTTCTTAGCGTCGCGCGACGGAGCGCGCGATCCGCCATTGATATTCGCGCGCTGTGCCGCCAGCATTCCGAACCATGCGTCGCTACCTCGAGATCTGGGGAATCATGCTGCGCAACTCGCTCATCCGCGAACTGAGTTTCAAGATCAATTTCATCCTCTGGATGATCGTCGAAGTCCTCTGGTTCTGCGGCCAGATCGTTTTCTTCAGCATTATTTTCGGCCAGGTCGATCGCATCGGTGATTGGTCCAAATGGGAGGTGATTTTGCTGGTCGGGACACACCAGATGATCGCGCAATTATTCCAGGCGTTTTTCTTCGTCAATGTCTCGAACGTTCCGGAACTGGTTCGCACCGGGCGGCTCGATTCACTCCTCGTTCTGCCGATCGACAGCCAGTTTGCCGTTTCCACGAAACAATTCGGGCTCGATAGCGTTTTGAACGCGATTCTGGGCGGGGTCGTCGTGATCGTGGCGCTGAAGGAGCTGCAAATCACGCCCAGCCCGGGCATGATCGCGCTTTATTTCGTGGCCATCTGCTTTGGCGTAGCCATTCATTATTCAATCATGCTGACGCTGGCCGCGATCAGTTTCTGGATCGTCCGGGCACAGGGCCTCGTCTACGGCTACTTCAATTTCCTCCATATCGCCCGCTATCCCGACGCGATCTTCCCGAGACTTTTTCGCTTCATCTTCGGCTGGATCATCCCGGTCGTGATCGTGGCGAACATCCCCGCGCGGCTCTTGATCAAACCGCTCGACCAACCGGCCTGGCTGATGTTGCACCTGGTGATCGCGGGCTCGATTGCATTTTCCCTCTCACGCTTTTTCTGGCGATTCGCCCTGCGTCACTATTCCAGCGCGAGTTCGTAACATCCTGCGAAACAGAGCTTTTTTTGCTCGCGTTTACCGGGGAAATCTCCCCTTGCGCCCTGCCTGAAATGCTCTTAAGTAAGCCTCCGCTCGCGCCCGGCAAACCAAGGGCGTCTCCCAAATATGGCCAGTTCCGCGAAGAAAAAGAGTTCCAAGAAACCTGCGAAGTCCAAAAGCCCGGCGAAGAAACCGTCGCGCCCAAAGGTGACGAAAGCGCAGGCCAAATCGTCGAAGCCGGCCAGGAAGACCGCCCCGGCAAAAAAACCTGCCGCCAAAGCCCCCAGGAAAGTTGCGGCTCACGCAGGCAAGTCTCCCAAGGCCAATGGCGCCCGGAAGAATTTCTCTCCCGATGGCGCGAACCAAAGAATTCTTGCCACCAAGAACCACAAGCAACGAAAGCTTGACCCGTTCGTGCGCGGACAGAAGGACAAACTCCTCCAATTACGCGACGCCATGGTGGATTCCATGGCCGGGGTCGCGAAAGACAATCTCCGTTCCCGGGCCGAAGGCAGCGAAGCTTCGGCTTTCGGCATGCATCAGGCCGATGCCGGCAGCGACGCCTACGACCGCGATTTTGCACTCAGTCTGCTTTCCCAGGAACAGGACGCTCTTTACGAGATCGATCAGGCGCTGAAGCGGATCGAGCTCGGCACTTACGGCGTTTGCGAAATGTCCGGCAAACCGATCTCGCATGCGCGGCTGGAAGCGATCCCGTTTGCACGCTTTACCGTCGAATGTCAGTCGCAGCTCGAAAAGCAGAACAAAGCGTCGCGCGTCCGGCAATCAGTCACGTCCCTCTTTGGCCTGACCGAGGAAGAAGGTGCGGAGGGCGAAGAAGAGGAAGCGAAGCCGGAAGATACCAAGGAGTAAGTCATGGCGCAGGAAATCATCACTCTCGAATGCACGGAAGCCAAAGCGCTCGGCCAGCCGGTCTCCCGTTACATGACGACGCGTAACAAGAAGAGCCCCCGCACGCCGAACCGGCTCGAGAAAAAGAAATACAATCCGTTTTTGAAGCGGCATACGCTCCATCGCGAGACGAGGTAACCAGCCATGCAACCGAAAACCGCCAAACGCCGTTCCGCTTTCCGCCGCGCCAATCGCACGATGCCGCGCCGGCGGATCGACATCGCCACCGAGGCGATTGATTACAAGAACCCCGACCTTCTGAAAAAATTTGTGACCGAAAGCGGCAAGATCCTGCCGCGCCGTGTCACCGGCATGCCCGCGCACATGCACCGCAAAATCACGCGCGAAATCAAACGCAGCCGTTCCGTGCTGCTGATGAAGTAGGGGTCGGTTTACCGAGCCCGCTCGAAGGGATCGGGCGGAGCAGGCTCGGATTTCGGCGGGCCTTTTGCGGCAGTCGAAGCGGTTGTCGACGCGATGTAGAACTCCGTCAATTGGTCCGCGCGCCGAACCGTCAGGCCGGAGAGGAACTCCAGGCCGAACGAGGCGTTCGCGTCCCGGTATTCGATCCAGGCCCTTTGCGCGTCGCGTAAACCGGTCTTCCCTGCTGGAGGCAACAGGGCGAGGCAGCGTTCATAGACCGAGTTCAAGTCCGCGTCGACCCGCTGAAAGTGCGGTTTGAATTGCCCGTCGGCGCTGACTTCATTCGACAATCCGAAGTCCATCGAACGGTTCACCATTTCCTTCACCTCCACTTCCTGACAACGGGCGGGAGGGATGCCGAGCGGTTGCGACGCGATTCGCATCGCCACCTTATTTTTCTCCACAAACGCCAGCCAGGCTCGTTGCGCCTTCCGAAGCTTCTCGCGCGCCGCGGGCGTCAGGGTGCGAAACGCTTCTTGATAACTGGCGTTGAGTTCCTGGTCGGCTTCGCGTGGAGTCACTCCGCTTTGCGCCCAAACCATGCGCTGACTCGATGCGAAAACGAGCATCGTAAACAATCGGGCCAGGACGCTGCATTTTCTCCACCTGGCGTGCACACCGTCATCTAATCAATTCTCCCCCGCCGAAACAATCAGGATCTGGTCTTCGTTCCGCGTGCGGCATTGCTTGACGGTTTCAATCGCTTCGGATGGGATATCGTTCAAATGGTAGCCACCCGGGCTCTATTGGTCCTTGGAGGGGCATTCGCGTTTTGCTGTCTGCTCGCTCCGGAGATTTTTGCTGCTCCGCCGCCGGAAGAACTTCGCCGCGCCTTCGCGGATATTCGCAGCGACAATGTTCCCCACAATTGCGAACACGCCACGGAATGGCTCCTCAAGTACGGCGAGGAATTAAAGGAAGATCTTCTGGCCGAGCTGTATCGCACCGATCGTCAGGGACGGGACGCCATTCTTCATGTGTTGTTTAACGTCCCCTCCTTCCAACCTGATGAACGTTTCGTTCGTTTCGTTTTCGCGCGAATGGCCGAGGAGAACCGCTACGTGAAATCGGACATGATCTTCAAGGCTCCGGGCGATCGACTGGCATGGAGCGGGGCGCACTGGGAGGCGTGGCGTTACATTGATGATCATTTCCAACTCTTCGAGCCGTACCTGAAGACGGAAATCGGGACGACCGACAGTTCATTTGTGCTCTGGGCCAGCGCGTGGCTCGTGAAACGGCGTGGCCTTCTCGGCGAGTATGCTCCTTTGTTTACGCCAGAGGTGTTGCGCAAAGCAGCCTCCAACCTGAAACAGGATCAGATTCGCTACAATGCATCGCGAACGGTGCGGCTATTCCTTTTGCTGGGCGATCAAAGCCTGCCGGCATTGCGTGAGATCAGCGCCGCAGGGGATCAGCAGGCTTCGATGTTAGCCAAAGCCACCATTGATGCCCTCGGCGGAAAGCGCAAAGCTTTTGGGTACCTGGCAGCCAAACTGGATCTTACCCAGGTGCTCTTCGGTCCGCCCGTCAACGAACCGGATTGGGTGAGTGAAGCGGCCGAACCCTATGTCAGTAACGAGGAGCGTCCCTATCCCTGATCATGGCGGACGCTCGGCATTCTTCCAAAACAGCGCCTCTTCGCCGGCCGAAGCTGAGTTTTCCTTCAGTCGGTTGTCGATGAAAGTGCGCAAATTAATGGCAGCGAACGGCGTGATCGGCCGCTCCAATGTGTCGCTGAAGAACCATTTTCGTAAGAGACCGACCGCGCCATTCGCCTCCGAATCTTCCGATTGCAGACTTGCTCTCGGTTCCACGGTTCGAAAATTAGTTCGGCCGGAGGCCTGAAGGCCAACGGGCGAAATCGCCCGCGCGAATCCGGCGAGGGCCTTGTGCTCGGCAGAGATCAGGCTCGCGTTTACATCCCAGATTCTCACCGTGCCGTCGCGAGATCCGGAAAAGAGGGTTTTCCCGTCGCGGCTAAATACCAGGCAAGTCGCAGCCTTGTCGTGACGCAGTGTTTCGGTGATCGGCTGGCCCGTGGGACAGTTCCACACTCTGGCCGTCCCATCATCCGCGGCCGTGGCGACGCGATTGTTGACTGGATCGAACACGACGGCGGTGACTGGCGCCTGGTGCAAGAGAGGATCGCCTAACGGACGTCCGGTCGCGACGTCCCAGATCGAAGCGGTTTGATCCTCAGATCCAGTAACCAAATATTGGCTCGCGGGATTGAATGCCAGATCAGTGATGGCTTTCTTATGCGACATTCGGTGCAGCAGCTTGCCCGAAATCGACCAGATGTTGACCGCGCCGTCACGATGGCCGGTCGCAATCGCATCGCCCGTCGGAGCGAAATGAGCGCACGTGATTTCTGATTCGGTTCCGAACCCGGCTCCGATCGATTCTGCCGTGGATGCGTTCCACAACCGGACTTTGCCGTCCCATCCCGCGGTCATGAATATTTTGCTATCGCGGCTGAATTCAATCGCGCTGATGCGCGGTTCATGCCGAATCGCTTCACCGATTCGTTGCCTCGAGGCCGACCGCCAGAGTTGCGCCATGCCGGTCTCAGTCGCCGTCGCAAAAAGCTCTCCATCGGGACGGAAAGCGACGTTGGAGACCGTGGTCGCGTGGGGGAGCGGAGCACCGATGGCTGCGCCGGACTGAATCTGCCATAGTCGTGCCGTCGCATCGGCGCCTCCAGTCAGGGCAAGAGTGCCATCGGGCCCAAACACCGCAGTCAAAACTGCGGCCGTATGATGCAACAAGGCCTTGGGCGTTTGGGTCCGGGTTAGATCCCACAACCGCGCCTGGCCGTCATCACAGGCAGTCAAAACCGTCCGGCCATCGGGCGAGAGCTTGATTGACTCAATCGCGCCGGGATGCACCAGGCGGTTGGCAATTGGGTAGCGTGGCGCAGGCTGCCAGACGCGAGCGGTCCCATTAGCTGTTGCCAAAACCAGGTCGCGTCCTGACGGATCCATGTCCATCGAAACAATGCCGCTCTCCTCCTGAATCGGCTCGCCCACCAGGTCGCCGTTCGCAAGGTTCCATTGGCGAACTTTCCCATCCGCAGCACCGGTAGAGAGAACCAGACTGTCGCGACTGAATTGCACGCAGGTAACGACAGTATCATGCGTGAACTTCTGTTTGAGCACTCCCTGGTCTTCCAATTGCCACACCCACACGTTTGTTCCGACAACCGCCGCGGCGAGCCGACCGTTCGGACTGAAAATTGCATTCACCACCGGCGCATCGTGCATCAACCGCAGGCCGGTGAACTGTCCCGTGACTGCGTCCCACAGGCGGCAGGTGTGGTCGTTGCTGGCCGTGAGTATGCGACGACCTTCCGGATCAAACTGCGCGGAATTTATTTCGTCATCGTGACGAAATTCAAACGCGGGGACACCTTCCGGAATTTTCCAGAGGATCGCAGCGTTACCGCTTATGCCGAGAAGTTGCGTTTCATCGAAGGGGTGGAAGACCAGCGTGTGAACGTTCTCGGCTTGCTTGGTTTCACCCAGACGTTTTCCGTTCTCGGGATTCCAAAACGAGACCGTTCCATCGATTGATCCCGTGGCGAGATAGCTGCCTTTCGCGCTCACCGCCACAGCGTTAATCGAATCGGGATTTCTCAGAGCGGATCGTTCGCTGAATTTCCCCGAGTCCACGTCGTCAAGACGCACGGCACCGTCGAGGCACACCGTTATGATGTGCCGCCCATCCGGGGTGAAGAGCGCGCGGCGGAGCGCGCGGGGATGTTGAAGCGGAGCGCCCGTCGGCTTCCCGGACGAGGCCTCCCACAAGCGCGCGGTCATGTCGCGCGAAGCGGTCAGCACTTTCGAGCCGTCGGGCGAAAAATAAGCGCTCGCAATGGCATCAGCGTGACGCATCGGAACGCCTGCCGGCATAGGCCACGACCGCTGCGTCAACGCAAACCAAAGTCGCTCGGCCGCCACACTACGCTCATCCGGATCCTGCTCGACCGCCCGGGCCAGGTAGGCCAGCGCGGTCGCAGCCTCGCCCCGGTCGAACAATTCCTGGGCCCGGACACTGTCCGTTGCGACCAGCAATCTTTGGGTTTCCCTTCTTTGCCGCGCTGCTTCCTGCGCCGCCAGGATCGCCCACACGGCGAGTCCGGCGAACACAGCCACCAGGACAAATGCTGCGATCCCGATTCTCCGCGCGCGCCGCAACCGTCTTTCGTGCTCGCGCTGTTTGAGATCGTCATAGTTGACCCCCAGCAATCCCGCCAACAGCTTCAGTCGGGCGTTGTTCTTTCCATCCTTTCCTTCCCGGGCATCGGCCGCGATTTGTTCGGTCCGCAGGTCTGAGATTTCGCCCGTCTCCGACACGCGATAACGCAGCGCCTGGTGAAAACACTCGTCCTCAACCTTGAAGCCCGGCTTTCCTTCGCTGGCATTCGGCTCTCCGTCGACGATCAACGCGAGGATTCGATCTTCCCGGCCGAGCCGTTTGAAGGTCTTGATTTCCTCCCCCACCCAGCGCGAGGACGCCGCGCGCGGCGAACAGACGACGATCAGATAACGCGATTCCCGCAGGGCTTCGTTGATATTGCTGCTCAGGTCGGACGAGACCGGCAGCTCTTCCCGATCGCGAAAAATCGGAAACAAGCGCGAAGGGACGGTTCCATCGCGTGATTCCCGCCCGACCAGCCGGCGCGGGACCCGATATGTCTCCAGCGCTTTGTGGAGCCAGTCCCCCCACTCCTTGTCTGTGTGACTGTAGCTGATGAACGCCCAGTATTTCACGGAGCGCGGAGCCCTATGTGCAAACCGCTTGAGTTAACACTGCTGCCAGTCGCTCCATATCAGCGGCTGTATTATAGAAGTGAGGACTGACTCGTATCCAGCTGCGATTCGCGCGATCGAAACGCAACGAGGCGATGATATTGTTTTGGGCTAACGCGTCAGCGAGCCGATCGGAGGCCGTTCCGGAATGACGAAAAGTCAAAATGCCGCAGCGGTTTTTCTCTTCCGTCGGGCTGAGAAATTCGAACCCAGCCGGCGCGATTTGATCGCGGAGCATTTGGGTCAACGATCGAATCTGGTCGGAAATCTGGTGCGCTCCGGCCTCAAGGAGAAGTTCAACCGCTGCTCTTAATCCGGCGAGGACGCTATGGGTGTAGGCGCCTGGTTCGAATTTCCGACCGCCCGTTTCGAACTGGATCTCCCGTTGCGCAATGAAATTCGGCGAGACCGCGTTCCAGCCGCCGATGATCGCCGGGCGGAGCAGGTCGCGCCGGCTCTTCTTCACGAACAAAATTCCAGCGCCAGAGGGGCCGAGCATCCATTTCTGGGCGCCCGCACTGAGAAAATCGACATTTTGCAACGGAACCGGAAAGACGCCCATGGTTTGAATCGCATCGACTGAAAACAGAACGCCACGCTCCGCGCAGAGCGCGCCGATCGTCTCGAGATCGATGCGATAACCGCTGCAATAATTCGCCGTCGAGAGCGCGACCAGTTTGGTCCGAGCCGTCAAAGCACGCTCGACAATTTCCGGTGTGATTTCCCCGATCCGCGCCGTTTCGAGAAGCACCGGCTTTACCCCCTGTCGCTCAAGGGCGAGCCAGGGATAAACATTGGCCGGATAATCATCGAGGTAACAGACGACCTCATCGCCCTGTTTCCATTCCAGACCGTTGGCCACGGTATTGATTCCACTCGCCGTCGGACCGGTGAATGCAATCTCTTCTTCCTCCGCTCCTGTCAATCTCGCCACCAGGGCCCTCGTCTCCGCAATCCGCGCCAGCTCGTTCTCATACTGGCGCGCATCGATCGACGCGCGCTCGATCGATTCCCGCATCGCGTCGGCGACCCGCCTCGGCAACGGGGCATCCGCGGCATGCGCGCAATAAATCTTGCGCGCGCAAACCGGAAACTCGCGCTGACGCAGAGCTTCGTCGGCGGCGAGCTGCGCAATCACAATGCTTTCTGTGTCCGCTCGCCCTGCTCGATCAGTTTCCAAAACTCGCGGTTCTTGCCGAGCTGATCGTCTTCCGCCATCGGAAGTTTGCTCCGGAAAAGGAAGTCACGAAATGTGTTCTTGTGCAGGACGCGGTGGACAGTGATGCCTTCGGGCCGCCGCTCGAAATAAATTCGGTAATCCTTCGCGCGATAACGACGGAGTTTCTTGCCCTCGCGCTCGATCACGCCAAAGCGGCTTGCGTCCAGATTATCGAGGTCTTGAGGAAGGATCTGGAATTCCGCGAGCAACTCGAGCTGCAGTCCCTTGGGCAACGCGGCCATTTCCGCCGCACTCAGCTCGTTGAAGATGATCTGGAACATCGCTGCTCACAGATACACGAGCCAGATCGCGCTGCCAAGGAGCGGCGGCCTCCAGACCGCCGACCCCATCAGACGGCGGTTTGTAATCCGCCGCTCCTTGAGGCTGCTCACACAAACACGCGGCGAACGCGAGACCCGACGCGAGTGATGATTTCCCAGGTAATCGTATCCGCGCGCTCCGCCAGTTCCGTTACTGGGATTTCCTGATCACCCTGGCGGCCCATCAGGACGGCCTCGTCGCCGACGACTGCATCTTCGACATGAGAAACGTCGATCATCATCAAATCCATCGTCACCCGGCCCAACAACGGACAACGCTTCCCGCGCACGAGCACAGCCGCGTCGCGATTCGAAAGATGGCGGGGATAACCGTCGGCATAACCGGCCGATAAGGTGGCGACACGCATGGCCTGCGGCGTAATAAAAGTGCGCCCGTAACTAATGCCATGCCCGGGCGGCATGTCGCGGATCAGCGCGAGGTGCGTCTTCCAGGTCATCACCGGACGCAAGAGCTTCTGAAATTCCGCCAAGGGAGAAATGCCGTAGAGGATGAGACCAGTTCGGACGACGTCGAAAGGTGGATCAGAATACGCGAGCACCCCCGCGCTCGGCAACGCGTGGACCTCAAACTTTGCCGGGAATTCCGCCCGCAGTTTTTTCACCAGCTCGGAGAACTGCGCCAGCTCGCTTCGAGTGAACGCTTCGTCTTCGTTCGAAACCGGGAGGTGCGTCGAGACGCTATGGATTTTCACATTCGCCAGGGCTACGATCTGCCGGAAAAGTTCGGCGGCCTCGGCCTGCACGACTCCCATCCGCCCCATGCCGGTATCGATGACGAGATTGATCGCCACTGGCGTATTCTTTCCCGCGAGATTGAATTCGCATGCTTCTTCCAGGGTCGAGATGGATGGGATGAATCCGCCCGTAGCGATCGGCGCCCTTTCCTCGGGTAAGGCCGGGCCGAGGATAATGATCGGTTGCGAGACTTCCTTCCGGAGTGCCTGCGCTTCTTCCAGGTTCGCCACGCCGAAAAGCTGCGCGTCATTCACCAGCGCCCTGGCCACGCCGATCATGCCGTGGCCGTAGGCGTTCGCTTTCACGACGGCGATCAGCGGAATATTGCCGACGCGGTCCCGGACGACCTGGGCATTGTGCCGCAGTGCCGCCCCACTAATTTCGGCCCAGCATCGATAAGGTCCATTGGAATTCATCTGGTTTGAACAAACGCAGTGTGCGCTCTTGGAACGGTAATATGGGGCTCGCGAAGATAAATCGGTTCCAGCACCGGGGCATCGAGGATTTCGCTCGCGTGCTCGCGGGCTAACTCCGCCAAACGCCCGGCGACAGGATAAGCAAGGGTCGCGCGCGGAAATTGCGGGAGCGGCTCGGAAGCATAAATTACCAGCGCCAATTCTTTGAGCCTCGTTTGCAGTTCCGGGGCCGATTCCAGGATTGGCCCTTCGACAAGCCTGCCCTCCTTGACCCTGGCGAAGAAAAACGATTGCCGCCGGGCATCGCCGATCACACCGTACTCGCCGGCTTCGACATCCAAAGCGCAAATGGAAGGAATCCCGGCGAGTTTCGCAGCCGTCGCCGGGCGTAGTCCGAGCGCGGTGGCGATGGCGATGCGGACGCCAGCGTAGGACCCGGGCCCAAGGCCGACGACAATCTGTTCAGGATGGCCGCAGCGTTTCAGGCACTGCTCCAGGTTTTCAAAAAATGCACCGGAATGTTTGCGGTCGGCGGCAAACTGGCAATCGAACAGCGCCTCGCCAGCATCCCGCACGGCGATGCTTCCCCGGGCGGTCGACATTTCGAGCGCCAGCGTTTTCATCGCGGCGCTTCCTCATTGATCAGGCGAGTATTTTCATCTCCGACCTCAAACGAAAGCCAGGTGGCATGACTCGGAATGAGATCGCCATATCGGTCAGCCCATTCGATGAGAGAGACACCGTCGCCGAAAACGTAGTCGTCGAAACCGAGGCGGAGCAGCGCGTCGCGGTTCTCGACTCGGTAAAAGTCGAAATGGTAAACCGGGACCCGGCCGCCGCCGTATTCGTGCAAGAGAACAAAGGTAGGACTGGTCACGTCGGCTTTGCTTCCCAGACCCGCGACAAACCCTTTCACAAACTGGGTCTTGCCCGCCCCGAGATCGCCGCGGAGCGCGAACACATCGCCCCGGCGCGCCTGCTCACCGTAAGTCCGTCCCGCCGCGATTGTTTCCTTAACGCTGTTTGAAATGAACATAACCGCCGGGGAATTTCGAATTTCGAATTTCGAATTTCGAATTCAGTTTGCCGATCCGCGTCAGGAGAAGTTTCGGGAATTTCCGGCGCCAGCTTCCCAGGAGCCGGGCGCTGTGTCGTGGCGAAAGAGCGAAGAGCAATTCGTAATCTTCGCCGTCGGAAATCGCCTGCGCAGCGGTGCATCCTCGATTCAACGGCAACGCTGCTTGGTCCACTTCGAAACCGACACCGCTCGCACGTGCCAGTCGAGGTAGATCGGCGCCGAGTCCGTCGCTCAAATCCATCATGGCGTGAATCCGGAAATTCTTCGTCAGCCAGCGAGATTCGACGATGCGCGGGACGAACTTCAAATGCCGCCCGCGAAGCGATCCGCCCAACCGGCCGGTGACATAGAGGTCGTCGTTCGCTTTGCCGCCACCGCGCCCGACCCAACGTTTGGTTTCGACGATCCCTGTCAGGCTGACCGAAATCACGGCCGGTCCCCGAATGTTACTTGTCTCCCCACCGACGACAGCGACCCCAAATGTCCGAGCGGCTTTTTCGATCCCGCGGTAAATTTGCTTCACCCACTTGAGCGTCTTCTGTGACGGCACAATCAATGTCACGAGCGCGAATTGCGGCAGCCCGGACATCGCTGCAAAATCGCTCAGCGGCCGCGCCATCGCTTTCCAGCCCACCAATTCCGGCCGGCTGTCTTTGCTGAAATGAATTCCCTCCACCAGGCAATCCGTCTTGAGCAGATCAAGCGCGCCGCGCTTTCCCGATTTTACTAACGCGCAGTCATCGCCCGCACCGAGAACCACGGCGGCAGTGCGCGGCAGCGTCCGCAGGAGTTCCTCGAGCAGCCCGTCTTCGCCGAGTGCCCGCAGGTTCATTGTGAAATCAGCTCGGGAAAGGCGAGCGCCGTCAGAGTGATCGCATTAAAGAGAGCGTGCATCGTCATCGGCACGATGATGGAGCCGCTCCACTCGTAGGCGATCGCGAAGCAGCTTCCCAGAACGAACAACGGCGCGAACGACGGCAAATGGGCGTGCACGGCGGCGAAAAGCAACGCGCTCACGAGAATGCCCACCACTCTTCCGAAATAGCGCCTCAAGACGCCGTAGATGAAAAAACGGAAGATGAATTCCTCGGCCAATGGCGCCAGCGAAACAGCCAGAACTATGATCAAAATGCGTTGTTCCAGCGTGCTCGACTCGCTGAACATCTGGACGATCGCCTGCTTTTGCGGGGCGCTGCGCAAGAGTCGTTGCGTGACGACGTCAGCCAGAAAAATCAGCGGATAGGCCGCGAGCATCAACACTCCGCCGGTCACGGCGGTCCGGAAAAATCCGATCTTCGAGAACCCACCTAATGAATTCAAATCGAACCGGCGCAGGCGCAGGAACCCGGCGACCGCCAGCAGCAGGCCCATCGTTAGAACTGCACTCGCGATGAGATCGCGCGTTCGCATTCTCGGGACATCGTGGGAGGAGCCGCCGGCCAGGGTTAAGAGGAAGAAGAAGGCCAGAAAAGCTGCCAGAATCGCTTCCGGCCATCCAAACATTCGAACCGGGGCCGCGTCGGGATTCGAGACCCGGGAGGCAATTTGGCGCACCAGCGAGACGTAGATGTAAACGCCAGCAACGAGAAAAAACGCGTTGGTCACAGCGCTCAGCGCCGGAAGTAAACCGTCGACGGTCATGCTTCGCGCGCCCTACGGGGCGTAGAAGCTCGGGAGAAAATAAGCACGCCCGGTTTCCAGCTGCGGCATCAACTGCTTCGGAAGCGTCAGCTCGATCTTATTGTCCGTGCTGCCCAATGCCCGGAAAAAGCGGCCCAGGCTAAACGGCGGCCCGTATCTCACCACCGTGGCGCCGGGCGCGCGGCCCAGCTCCTTCGCTTTCACGAATGCGTCTTCGATCTGGCCGACCGCGTCGATCAACTTGTTGTCGAGCGCGTCCTTGCCCGACAGGATCCGGCCGTCGGCTATGGAATTGCGCAGCGCGTCGGCCGACAGGTTCCGCTCGTGGGCCACGATCCCAAGAAACTTTTCGTACGTCTTCATGACGAAACTCTGGATGTAATCGCGTTCCTCCGGAGTCACCGGACGCGCGCCGTTGAGCATGTCCTTGAATTTCCCGCTTTTGAACACCACCGAGGCAAGGCCGACCTTATTGAAGAGCTGTTCGTAATTCAGGGTCTGAATGATGACCCCGATGCTTCCCGTGATGGTCGTCTCATTCGCCATCAAATATCTTCCGCCGCACGCTACGTAATAGCCGCCCGAAGCGGCAACCGAATCCATGTAGACGATTACCGGTTTTTTCGCGCGCGTTTTGACCACCAAATTGTAAATGACATCCGAGGCGGTCACTTCCCCGCCGGGTGAATCGATTTCCAGCACTACCGCGCGGACATGGTCGTCATCCCGGGCCTGCTGGAGCGCCAAACGCATGTCGTCAACCATCGTGTCGCCCACATTGCCCGGGAGCGATGAACTGATAATACCGCGCATCGGAATCACCGCGATCTTGTCGTCATTGCCCCGGGCGCCGCGTTGCATGATTACCTCGCGAAAAGAGGGTGTCGGCTCTTCGAAACGCGGGCTGCTGCCGAAACGGCGAAACGCGGCCGCGGCCAGGAGGAGATTAATGAAGACACTGGCCACCAGCGCCACCGCCAGGAAGACGCTAAGACAGCCAAGTTTTCGATTCGCAGGCATGACCGGGCAAACTGGTGGAGAACAGACCCGCGCACAAGAGGGAATGCGGGCGGAACTGGAGTGATGGGAGCAACACCGCCCCTTTTGCCCCGTTACTCCATCACTCCACTACTCCAGTCCCCCTTTCGGCTCGCTGGCTTGGAAGCTGCTTTTTGAACGATCATGAACAACGCTGGCCACCTGCCGATTAGCGAGACCGCCCGCCGTGCCGGCAAAAAGACGCGCCGGGGCCGTCCGCGGAAAAATACCGTCCAGGATGCCAGCGTAAAAGAAATGCCGGCGGTCGGCACGCTTAGCCGCACGAAAACCCTGTTGCTCGCTGCCCTCCGGGTCTGGGAGCTAAAGCATCGGATCAGCGAGTAGCGTTCGCTCCAAGCCTTCGCCGCAGTCGCGGCCATCGCCAATCTAACGGCAGATCATCGGAGCCGTCCGCCATTCCCTCATTTAAACGGAGGTCTGCTAGTAACCGCGACCGGTCTGCTCCACCCACTTGTAGGACTGGCCCGCGAAACGATCTCGCAAACTGCCTTCGCCACCCCGGTCCTGCCATTCTCGCATTTTTTCAAAACTTACGTCAGAAACCGACGCCGTTGCGCGCGCGACTTCCCCGATGATTTTCAAGCCGGGTCCCACCTGGACCCTCATGGCGACACCTCCCCGGCCAAATTGTTCTGCCGCCACTGATTCGGCGATCACCTTCCTTTTGCCCGCAGAAACGACGAGCAAATAGCGCTGGCTGTTTAGGGCGGCGTTCGTGGAGTTGAGTTGAACCACGTAATTACCCGCGGCCAGATTGCCGGTGACAAAGGGCGTGTCCGGATGAGTCACATCCCTGAAGACAACCTTTCCAGAACTGTCCGAAACACAGACGCTAATTGCCGGAGGGGCGGCAGAAGCCATCGTCGCAACTACACAGAGGAGAAGAACCAGGCTGGGAACAGTGATCTTGCGCATGGCTCGATCGTATCGAGTCCCGATGATTAGGAGAAGCTTGAAGATCGTGAATCAGCCGATGGATATTGCGGTTAACCGTGGCCTGAATACTTTCGCTCCGGAATTGCGCTCATAGCTCAGCCGGATAGAGCATCGGATTTCTAATCCGACGGTCGGAGGTTCGAGTCCTCCTGGGCGCGCCTCTTTAAGAATGTGAATAGTGATCAGTGACCCGTGAACAGTAAGTTCGGAGTCGCGGCTCCTATTCACAAATCACCAGTCACTATTCACTTCTTCTTCTTCCACTTCCGCTCGTGATCGAGCAGCCATTTCTTCCGCCAGAGGCCGCCACCGTAACCGCACAGTGAACCGTCGGCGCGGATGACGCGATGACACGGAATGATTATCGAAAGCATGTTCGTGCCGTTCGCGCGACCAACCGCACGACGCGCGTTTGGAATGCCGAGGCCCTCGGCCATCCAGGAATAGGAACGCGTTTCGGCTGTCGGAATCGTCCGCAAGAGCTCCCAGGTGCGCATTTGGAAGTCGGAGCCCACTGGGGCCAGCGGAATGTCGAACTCGAGATGCTCGCCGGAAAAATAGCGCGCGAGCTGCGCGCGAACCGCGTCGAGATATTTGTGTTCGCCGGGAACAACGTTCGTCTTCAGGCGCCGGCGCAGGTTGGTCAGTTCCGCTTCAAGAGCACGGCGATCGGCGAATTCCAGCAGTCTCAGGCCCTGGTCGTCCGCCACCGCGAGCATCGCGCCCAGCGGCGTGTCGAGGCGTTCCGCGAACATGCAGGCGCGCGATTTCGCGGTGGTGGGCGGATCGCCGAACACGCGAGTGAACGCCTCCCGGAAACCGCTGGCCGATTCAAACCCGCTCCCAGTCTTCGCTTCGGCGACCCGGCCGCCTTTGCGCACTTCGCGCAAGGCAAGACCCATCCGGCGCGCCCGATGATAGGCCTGGAAGGTCATCCCGTAATGCCGTTTGAATTGACGCCGCGCCGTTGAGGGATCGATCGACAACGCCGTGAGTTCCTTGTCGGTGAGCCGGCCCCCGGGGGCGCGCTCGACTTCGGCCCGGAGCCGCTCGATCAGTTCCGGCGGTCGTCTGTCCGGATCCATCGGCCGGCAGCGCAAACAGGGCCGGTAACCGCCGTGCAACGCTTCGCTCGGCGTCGAGAAAAAATCGACGTTCGCGCGCGCCGGTTTTTTTGCGGAACAAGTGGGGCGACAAAAAATTCCCGTCGTCCGGACGCCGACGAAGAAAATTCCTTCAAAGCTCGAGTCTCGGTTGACCAGGGCGCGATACATCATGTCGGAGGGCGGAAGCAGCTCAGGGACTTTCATGATCGTGGAATTTCCGTTGCCAATTATCCGTGACGGGCGCTCGATCGCAAAGCTCGATGTTTTCATATCCCAAGGTTAAGCGCCCCGATGCCGTGCGCGCATCGACGGAATTCGGGCGGTGAATTCCAGGAAAGCATCAAGGAGCGGCGGTTTACAAACCGCCGATGTATTCAGGGCGGGCGATTTGGAAATCGCCCCTTCTTGAAGTCGTCAGGCTCATTCACGCTGAGAAAGAAATGCTCGTCCTCTTCGAGCACCGGCCAAGGCTGAACTTTGCCAGCAACCACGAGCGTTCGGATGAGGCTTTGTAACGAAAAATCAGATCCTGCCAGAGCGGCCGAAAATTCGGACGACACCTCTACCGGATAAACTGCGGCCAAAGGCTCCGCCCGATCGCCGATCACGGGAACAATTCCGCGGCTCGTCTCCGCGAGGTTGCAGAAGTGACCTAATTGCTCGCTCGTCATGAACGGCATATCGACGGCGAGCGCGAGCAGATGAGTCGTTCGCATTGCCGTCAATGCTTTCGTCAAACCGCTGAGGGGACCGCGGGACGGCGGATCGTCTTGAAGGAATTCTCCGTCAGCCGGCAGCCATGAAGGTTTCAGGCGCGCCGACACCAGGATTCTTTCCGGTCCCAGGCCGCGGAGGATCTGGAGTTGCCGTTTCCACAACGGTTGTTTATCGAATTCGATCGTCGCCTTGTCGCGGCCCATGCGACGGGATTCACCGCCGGTGAGAAGAACAGCCGTAAGCGTCATCATCTTTCTTCGTCATCCTCAGCCTGTCGAAGGATCCAGTGGCTTTACCAGACCCGTTTGAGCAGGTCACGCTTCCAAAGAAGAGTACGGGATCCTTCGACAAGCTCAGGATGACTGTTCCCCTCGCCGCTCTTTCCTTTCGTGCGATGATTCGAGAATGGATCGTTCGCGCGCCGATCAGTTCGGAATCGGGCCCGGCAGCATTGTCCGCCGCAAAGAGAACGGCGACTACGAATGCGTCACGGATGAGGTAGCGATCGAAGAACCTCTCGAAATCCGGATCGGCGGGATGGCACTCGCCACGACCATGCGCACGCCGGGCAACGATGACGAACTCGCCGCTGGCTTCCTCCTTTCCGAAGGAATCGTTCGGGCAAGGTCAGACATCAGCACGATCGCTCCCTGCCCGCTTCCCGCATCGCTCGGCAACGTGATGAATGTCGATCTCGCGTCCGGCGTGAAGTTCGAACCCGCGGCGGTGCAGCGTTTCGGCACCATTTCCACCAGCTGCGGGCTCTGTGGAAAAACGAGCATCGAGTTTATCCGGCAACGGTTCCCGTCGATCGACTCCGAATCGCGGGCGCAAATTCCGGAAACGACTCTACTGGAATTGCCCGGGCGTTTGCGCGCCGCCCAAGGCAACTTCGCTCGCACTGGTGGAATCCATGCCGCCGGAATCTTCGACCTGAGCGGAAATCCTTTGGTGGTCCGCGAAGACATCGGCCGCCACAACGCGGTCGACAAAGCGATCGGGCGCGCGTTTCTCAACGGTCTGCTGCCGGTGAACACTCACGTTCTGTTGGTGAGCGGACGCTCCTCGCTCGAGATCGTGCAGAAAGCGCTCGCCGCCGGCATCCCGATCGTGGCCGCCGTTTCCGCGCCTTCGTCGCTTGCGGTGAATTTCGCACGCGAATGTGGCCAGACTCTCATCGGCTTCCTGCGCCCGCCGACGTTCAACGTCTATTCGCACATCGAACGCGTTGCGTTCGACACGTAGTGACGTTGTTCCGGCCGGTTACCAGCGATGGAACGCGGGATGACCTTCCTTCACCGCCACGAAAGTTCCGCGGCAGGTCGCGCAAACTTTCCCGCCGGCGCTCAACGTTCCATCGACGGTCGCCTTGCTTCCCTCGGACGTGACCACTTTCGCCGAAAGCGAAACGGGTCCATCCGTCGGGGTCGGTCGCAGAAGCTTGATCGCGTAATCGGCCGTGACAGTGCAGGGCGGACGATCATCGCCCGCGCTTTTCATCAGGTGCCAGGCGGCGGTCCAATTACAATGGCAATCGAGCAGCGCGCCGATGATGCCACCGTTCAGGACCCCGGGAAATGCTTCGTAGCGCGTCTCCGGTGTCCATTCAGCCACAACTTCATCTCCGCGGACAAAACTGCGGATGTGCAGTCCATCCGGGTTCGCCGGCCCGCAGCCGAAGCAGGCGTTGGCCGGCGCGTAGAATTCCTGGAGCGATTGCGACCCGGCGTCCGCCATCGATTACTTCGCTCCGTTGCCCGAGACCGAACCGGGATAAGGCCGCAATTGCGGTCCCGTGTAAAGCGAGCGCGGCCGGATCAACCGATTGTGATCGTGCTGCTCGATGACGTGCGCGCACCAGCCCGCCACACGCGAAACGGCGAAGATCGGCGTATTCAATTCCGGCGGGAATTTCAGCATCGTAAAGACCGGCGCGGCGTAGAGATCGACATTCGCGCAGAGTTGTTTCTCGCGTTCCATCGTCGCCTCGAGATTTTCGCAGATCGGCACCCACTGTTCCTTGCCCAGGCGTTTTCCGAGGTCGCGCGCGATCTCGCGCATGATCGGCACGCGAGAATCACCCTTCTTATAAACGCGATGTCCGAAGCCCATGATTTTCTTCTTCTGCGCCAGCGCGTCCATCATCCACTTCTCCGCGCGATCCGCCGTGCCGATTTCGTCGAGCATCTTCATCGACTCCTCGTTCGCCCCGCCGTGCAGCGGGCCTTTCAGCGTGCCGCACGCCGACGTCACCGCCGCATACATGTCCGCGAGGGTGGAGGCCGTCACCCGCGCCGCGAAGGTGGAGGCGTTGTATTCATGGTCCGCGTACAAAATGTAAATCGTGTCGAGCATCCGGATCTGCCAGTCCTGCGGAACGCCGCCGGTGAGCTTGTAAAAGAAATTCCCGGCGTGAGTCAGGTCCGGCTTGTCCGGGAGCGGCTCCTGGCCCTGCGAAATCCGCCAACCGTCCGTTACCAGGCTCGAAACCCGCGCGAGCAGCCGGATTGCCTTGCGAACATTGGCCTCGTGAGAGTGATCGTTCAGGTCGGGATCGAACGGCGCCAGCATCGAAACGCCAGTCCGCAGCATATCCATCGGGTGAGTATTCTTCGGCATGAGCCGCAGCATTTTCAAAACCGGTTCCGGCAGCGCGCGTTCCGCGACCAGTGCTTTCGAAAAAGCCGCCAGCTCGTCCCCGGAAGGCAGTTCGCCCTTCAAGAGCAGGTAAGCGACTTCCTCGAAGTTCGCCTTTTGCGCCATCTCGTGGATGTCGTAGCCGCGGTACATCAGACCCGCGTTCGGATCGACCCAGCAGATCTCTGTTTCCCCCGCAACTACTCCGGCGAGACCGGGGCTGTAGGCTGGTTTGGTTTCTGTGCTCATATCGTTTTCCTTCTACTTCGTGGGATCGTAATTCAGCAGCCCGTAAAGCTCCTGCCGCGTCTGCATGCGATCGAGCCAGCTTTGCTGTGTGCCGGTCTTCTTCAAATCGCGCAGCATCTGGCCGGCTGCAAACATGGAAACGCGGAACGCAGTCTGCGGATAGATCACCATTCGATAGCCGAGGTTGGCCAATTCCTCGAGCGACAACAGCGGGCTTTTGCCGAACTCAGTCATGTTCGCCAGAAGCGGCGCCTTCACTTCTCGGGCAAAATCGCGGAACTCCTTCTCATTCTGCAACGCCTCGGGAAAAATCGCGTCGGCGCCGGCGGCCAGATAGCTCTGCGCCCGTTCGACGGCTTTTGCGAAGCTTTCGACGGCGCGCGCGTCGGTGCGCGCGATCAACAGAAAATCCTTGTCCCGCCTTGCCGCTGAGGCCGCCGCGATCTTCTCCTTCATGTCCTCTACCTCGACCAGCGTTTTGCCCGCGAGATGGCCGCAGCGTTTCGGAAATTCCTGATCCTCGATATGGCAGCCGGCCAGTCCCGCTCGCTCAAATTCCTCGATGGTCCGCGCCGCGTTTTCCGCGCCGCCGAAACCGGTATCCGCATCGACAATCGCCGGAATTTTCACAGCCCGCGCAATGTAGCCTGCCAGTTGCGCCACCTCGGTAAGCGTCAACAGACCGATATCAGGGACGCCGGCGGTCGCATTACATAAACCAGCGCCGCTGATGTAGAGGGCGTCAAAGCCCGCACGTTCCACGAGCCGTCCCATCGCGGCGTTGAACACGCCTGGCATCGCGACGCAACCAGTGCGGAGGAGCTGACGCAGGCGCGAACCTGCGGTCATTCCGAGCGCAGTCGAGGCCGTAACGCAACCCGCAGAGCGGGCGAGGCCGGGCTTTCCACCCTGTTGAGAGTCATTCGACTTTCCACGGGGTCCCTCGACTGCGCTGCGCTTCGCTCGGGATGACTGGCGTTTTTGCGCTGTCATTTTTTCGTAATCTCGAGTGATTTCATTAACGCGCTGACGTCCTGCGCCTGATCGAAACCCCAGCAGTGCTTCAGCACCCTATCAGCCGCATCCTTGCCAATCTTCGGCGCTGCCAGGTTCAGGAATTTCCCTTCCAGCTCAGAATCCTTCAGCCGGTTCTTCGCGTTGCCCAGCGGATAGTCGACGCGCTTGGTCAGGGTGCGGCCATCGGCCAGGTTCACGTGCACGATGTTTGCCACGGCTTCCGCGTAAAGCGCGCTGAGCTCGTCGTTTCGTTCCACCTTTACCCCCTGCAGGAACGAGACGATGCCGGTCTCGGTGAAACGCTCGGGCGCGAATTGCTTGTCTGTCACCTCGCCATCGATCAACGCCACCGCCGTAATATACGGCAAACTGTGATCCGCGGTTTCGCGCTGTTGCGGATGCCATTTTTCCGGCTCGCTCCCGATGATATCCACCGAGGCGTCGTGGCTCTCGATCACCATCGTCTTCACCTGCGAGAGATCCTCGATCTGGTTGCGGAGAAAGAGAGCCGCTTCAATCGCGCTCTGGCTGTGATATTCCGCCGGCCAATATTTGATGCTGGTCTTGAGAATCATGGACGCGGGGCCTTCGCCCGGAATCGCTTCCTTTGTCTTGTCGAACACCTCGCGAACGTTGCCTAACGAGACGCCAAGTTCTTTCTCGAATCCCATCGCACCTTCGAAAATCGGGGCCGGTCCCGTCATGCCCTCGCGGGCCAGCAGCGCCGCGTAGACTCCGAGCCGCGCCGCATTCGCAAAAGCCACACCTTTCCAGTGGGAAAGTTCGCCCACGCGCGCCTGGCGAAATGCCGCGCAATGCACGCCCGCGATGTTGATCGCGTGCCGCGTCCGCTCCGGGTCGAGCTTCATCAACTTTGCGCAGGCAAGAGCGGTCGAGAACGCACCATAGGTCGGATGATCCCAGCCCCGCGCGCGAATGCTCGCGGCGTCGCAAAGGCGGCATTGCACCTCGTAGGCGATCGCCGTCGCGGTAATCATCTCCTTGCCGGTCGCGCCGACGCTCTCACCCACCGCAAGGACGGCGGAAAAGTTGTCGCTCGGGTGCGCCGGTTCCTTCGAGAGATAGGTATCGTTGTAATCGAAATAGCGAATGCAACAGCCGTTCGAGAAGGCGGCCCAATCCGGCGGCGCCTTGTGCGAAGTGCCGAAAACGGTCGCGCCATTTTTCGCCGAGAAATCGGAGACGACCCTGCGTGCGATCGTGCACGGCTCCTCGTTCCATGCGCCGAGCGCACAGCCCAGCGAATCCACCAGCCGCCGCTTCACCTCATGCACAACGTTCTGGGAGAGCTCTTCGAAATTGAGCGAGCAGGCGAAACGGGCCAGTTGATGCGCGAGAGTCGAATTGGTCATAGAAAAGTGAAGCTGCAATCTGGCGATGAAATGGGGCGCGGCAAGCCGCCTTCTGGGGAGCGCAGGCTGCCAGCCTGCAGTTTCCGGCAGCTTGCCGGAAACACATCTTGCTGACTTTTTCAAAACGCGCCGTTACCCGATGTGGTGCGGCTGGCAGCCGACCACTGCAGGCTGGCAGCCTGCGCTCCCCAGCAGAAGAGTCGCCGCTTGCGGCACCGTTGGAAGAAGCGCAAGCTTCGCGGATGTCGCAGCGTCATTCCTAAAATTCGTGGTTAAATCTCTCTCCACATGAGCAAAGTTTATCCTGACGCCAAGACTGCCCTCGCCGGCCTGCTGCACGACAACATGACGATCGCGGCCGGCGGGTTCGGGCTCTGCGGCATCCCGGAAAATCTGATCGTCGCCCTTCATAACAGCGGCGTGAAAGGGCTCACGATCGTTGGCAACAACGCCGGCGTGGACGGCTTCGGCATGGGCGTTCTGCTCACGACCCGGCAGGTGAAAAAGGTCATGGCTTCGTACGTCGGCGAGAACAAGGAATTCGAACGCCAGGTGCTGGCGGGCGAACTCGATCTGGAGCTCATCCCGCAGGGGACGCTCGCCGAACGCTTGCGCGCGGGCGGCGCGGGCATCCCGGGATTCTACACGCGCACTGGTTTTGCCACCAAACTGACCGAGGGCAAGGAGACGAAAATTTTCGACGGCAAGGAGTACGTTCTCGAACCCGGCATCACTGCCGAGGTGTCGTTGGTGAAAGCGTGGAAGGGCGACAAATCCGGCAACCTCATTTTTCGAAAAACCTCCCGGAATTTCAACCCGATGATCGCGAGTTGTGGCAAAGTTTGCGTGGCCGAAGTCGAGCAACTCGTCGAAGTGGGCGAGCTCGATCCCGACCAGATCCACACGCCGGGCATTTTCGTCGATCGCATCATCCAGGGCACGAGCTACGAAAAACGGATCGAGTTCCGCACTGTCCAGGGCAGTTCGGCAGCAAAAAAAGAAAATCCGATCCGCGACTTGATGGCGAAGCGCGCCGCCCAGGAACTGCGAGACGGCTATTACGTGAACCTCGGCATCGGCATTCCGACCCTGGTGGCCAATTACATTCCGGAAGGGATGAACGTCACACTGCAATCCGAGAACGGCCTCCTCGGCATCGGCCCGTTCCCGACCGAGGATCAGGTGGACGCCGACCTGATCAACGCCGGCAAACAAACCATCACGACGATGCCCGGCTCGGCCTTTTTCTCGAGCGCGGATTCATTCACGATGATCCGCGGCGGCCACATCGATCTCGCCATTCTCGGCGCCTTCGAGGTAACGGACAAAGGCGACATCGCCAACTGGATGATTCCCGGCAAAATGGTTAAAGGGCCCGGCGGCGCGATGGACCTCGTCGCGGGAGTAAAGCGTGTCGTAGCCGTGATGGAGCACACCTCGAAGGACGGAAGCCCGAAGATTTTGAAGGAATGCACGCTGCCGATCACGGGTCTCGGAGTCGTCAACCTCATCATCACCGACCTGTGCGTGTTTGAAGTGAAGCAAGGCGGCGGCCTCGTCCTCACCGAGCTGCATCCGGGCGTCACCGTGGACGACATCCGCGCCAAGACCGGCGCAACGTTCGAGGTAGCGCTCAGGCGGTGAAGAATATGGGAGGGGCCTCAGTGCCCCGACTGCTTCGACTGCTTCAACTCAATCGTAGAAAAGCGGCCAGGGATCACTGACCAAATCCTTGCAACTGGCGCTGCTTGCAGCCCATTGCTCAGGTGACTCCACTAATCCTTTCACCGCTGGATTCTGCTCAATGTAATAAGCAACATACTCGAACTGCCTGGTCGTTTTGACATGCGTGTCGTAGTAGCCGTCCGGCCAAGCGGTATCATATGAGCGGAGCAATCGACCAGTCTTCCGGCCCACGTAGCTCATGAAGTCGTGCATGAATTTTGGCAGCGTCCATGGTTCGCGTAATGCGACGAGCGAATGCCAGTGATCAGGCATGACAACGAAGGCGCGGAGGTGAATTCGATTGTGTTCAACTGCGAAACGGAATGCGGAGACGATGACCGCGCGTGCTTCCCGATCCAGAACTGATCTTTTCGGATGAAGCGACTTCGTAATGAAGAAGGTGGTGGATGCATCGATCCAGCGATGCAGACGCAAGTCTCGGGAATGATCCTCTAAACTCACGTTGGTCGGGGCACTGAGGCCCCTCCCACATTGGCCGCCCGCTCCCGCGGGCAGAACAGCACCAGCACCGCGGCAATCGTCCAACACACGATCATGAAGATGAATCCCGAGCTGAATGAGCCGGTGCGCTGGCTCAGGTTGCCGATAATCTTCGGGCCGACGAATCCGCCGATGCTGGCGGTGCAATTGATGAAGCCCACCGCCACGGCCGCGGCCGAACTGGTGAGAAACGCGGAAGGCAACGCCCAAAACGATGGCAGATAGGCGACCGTGCCGAAGCCGACGAGGGAGAACACCGCAATGAGCAGCACATTCGAATGCGGGATGAAAAACCAGATGCCGAGCGCGAGCGCCGCCGTCAGTTGAGGAATGGCAAAATGCCATCGCCGCTCGCCGGTGCGATCGGAACTCCCGCCGAGAACGAGCATTCCGATCAGGCCGGCCACAAACGGAATCGCTCCCACCCAGCCGATGCGCTGAACATCGGTCCAACCGGTGAAGCGTTGCAGCATCGTGGGAAACCAGAACCAAAACGCATAGCCGCCGGTATAGGTGAAGAACAAGCCAGCCGTGAGGACCAACACCGCCGGATGCCGGAGCGCCTGCCAGATCGTCATTTGTTCTGCTTGGGCCTTCGCGCGCCGCTCTTCGTCAAGGCGAGCAGTGATCCAGTCGCGTTCGTCAGGCCGAAGCCATCGGGCTTCGTTAGGCCAATCCGGCAACACGAATAGCGCCGCGATTCCCAGGACGATGGCGGGTATGCCTTCCAAAAGAAAAAGCCATCGCCATCCGGTGATACCCAGCCAGTGCACACCGAGAATCGCGCCGGCAATAGGTCCGCCAATCATGAATCCAATCGGAATCGCAGCCATGAACCGCGCCAGCGCCCTGGCCCGATCCTGATAAATGAACCAGTGCGAAAGATAGACAATCACCCCGGGGAAAAATCCAGCCTCGGCCGCGCCGAGGAGGAAGCGCGCGCCATAAAGTTCCATTGGAGTGCGCACGAAACCCGTGAGCGTGGTGAGCAGTCCCCAGGTGATGAGCGTTATGGCAAGCAGGAGCCTGGCGCTCCAGCGTTCCACCAGCAGCGCCCCCGGAATTTGAAGCGCGAAATATCCGATGAAGAAAATTCCGCTCGCGGTGCCAAAGACCGAATCGCTCAGGCCCAGGTCCCCTTTCATCCCGAGCGTCGCGTAGGCGATGTTCGTGCGATCGAGATAGTTCGCGACGTAGAGAAGAAACAGAAAAGGCAGAAGCCGCACCGCAATGCGGCTGCGCGCACCTCTCCCGGCGTCTATTTCGGTGGAAGCCATCGGTGCGGCCAGCATAATGCGAGGCTCGTCACGCTCACAATTTGAATCCCGCTCAGTCGGAATCATTGTCCCGACAAACGCTGTGGTCGCCCCGCTCAGTCGGGGCGTCTGCTCGTGGCACGACCGTGTCGACCGGCGGGCGGCGACAGCCTCAAGATGCGGACTTGCTTTTACGGCCGCAGCCGCACCAGAATGCGCGTGTGAAACTGCGCCTTCTTTTCGCTTCTCCGCTGTTTTTTGTCCTGGCGGCACAGCTCTGTTTTGCCGGGGCGACTCAAGATTGGGCTGGCCAGTACACCGATAAGAAATTTCTCGGTGGCCGCGCCGTCTTTCAGCTCACTATCGAGCAATCCGGGAGCGCCATGCAGGTCAGTTTCGATGCCGCCTGGGTCGATGCCCACGGCGCCGCGCCTGAAGCCGAAGGGCCCGCGAAGGTTTCGGGAAATACGCTGACCTTCACGTTTAAAGACACCTTCGACAATTCCGGCACCGGAACGATCACACGCGTCGGCAACGACATTCTCGTCACCATCAATCCGACGCACGTGGTCGAACCACGGTGCCTCGCCTTTTACGGGAAGAACATGCGGCTGAAACGGGTGGCGAAGAAGTAATCCGACTTCTGGCGGCTGACGGCTCGACAGAGTCTCGCCCTACCAAGCAGCGCGCACGATCCGATTTGGTAGGGCGAGACTCTGTCGAGCCGCGAGCATCGCAGCTCATTGAGCATGCCTTGGTACGGCCAATCCTCCGGCCTCTCCACCAAGCCCGCCCTCACTGGGTTCGCTCGAACATATTCCCATTTCTGCGCGTAATTTTCTTCATCGCGTAGGCGATGATGAAAGCTATCGGTTTGAAACCGGGCGCATCATTTCCGAACTCGCGCCGAAACTCCCGTTTCCAAAATGTGATCCATGGCTCGATCGCGAGGTTCATGTCCGTCGGCGAGCAAAAGAAATGAAAGTGATCCGGCATGATTACGTAGGCGCCGATTATCCATCGATCGGCCTTGTTCCATGCTCTCAGCAGCGCGTCGTGCACGGCCGTGTTCGCAAGGTTCTTTTCGCGCCGTCGCGAACAGATCGTCACGAAAACGATTGTCGCCTGGTTCAAGAAGATGAAGACGCCCTTCGCTGGATGACGGCGCTGAGGCAACGTTCCGCCCTTCTCCGGCTCGACAGAGTCTCGCCCTACCAAGTCAGAGGCGCGCGACGGTTGCATTCTGGTAGGGCGAGACTCTGTCGAGCCGTTCGGGGGGAATCCAGCGTTACACCATGGGCCTAAAACGTCCCACCACTTCCTGGAGGCAGTCGCTGATCTGACCTAACGAGCAGACTTCCGCGGCTTCCAGCAGGGCCGGGAAACAGTTTTCGTCCGTCTCCACGACCGCGGCGAGTTTCGCGAGGGCCTGCTCTGCCTTGCGCGCGTTCTTCGCCTTGAATTTCTTGAGGCGATCCACCTGCAATTGCTGCTTCGTGCGCGGGGTCCGAGCGAGTTCGAACTCCGGCATTTCCTCCGAGTCATTGCGATATTTGTTCAGGGCAATGATCGGCCGGGTGCCGTTGTAGATTTGCTGCTCATAGCGATGCGCCGCCGTCTGGATCTGGCTGCGCTGGTAACGATTCTCAACCGCGCCCATCACTCCACCCAGGCGCTCGATCTCGCGGAACTCCTCGAGGATCGCGGCTTCGACCGCGCGTTCGACCGCTTTCATTCCAGGCGAACCGCTGAGCATGTTCATGGTGTGCTTAAAGATGCCGGACTCATCCAGCAGGATGGCCTGCCCGTGCGCGGCGAGACGGATCCATTCTTCGCTCGGCGTGGTGAACGGTTCATCGGCGCTGTTCGAGTGGCAGGAGTTGGTGCCGTTCATGTAGGAGAGCATCAACTCGGCGGCGGTCCGCGTAAGGTTGTTCTTGAATTCCGCCGCGACCAGCGAGCGTCCACTCGTCTGAGTATGAACTTTGAACATCTGCGCTTTGGGGCCGGCACCGAACGCGTCGCGCATGCCGATCGCCCAGATCCGGCGCGAGACGCGAGTGAGCGCGATGTATTCCACATCGAGCCCGCAATCGAGGAAGAAGGAGAGCCGCGGGCCGAAGTCGTTCACGTCGAGGCCACGCGCCGCCATCATCTCGGCGTAGGCGAATCCATTCGAGAGAGTGTAGGCCGCCTGCTGCACCGGCGTGGAACCCGCTTCGCCGATGTGGTAACCGCTGATCGAAACCGGATACCAGCGCGGCATTTCGCGGGTGGTGAATTCCATCATGTCGGTGAGGAACCGGAGCGAGGCTTCCACCGGAAAAATGGTTTCGTTTTGCGCCTGAACTTCCTTGAAAATATCGGCCTGAATCGTGCCCCGCAGTTTCGGTACGATGCCGTTGCCGAAGCGGCGTTTCGCCGCCGCGATATACATCGCCATGATGATGGGCGCAGGGCCGCTGATCGTCATCGACGCGGAAAAATCGGGCGAACCGAGATCGAAGCCGTCGTAGAGCCGAACCATGTCTTCGACCGTGTCGACCGCAACGCCGCCTTCGCCGATCTTGCCGAGGATGCCGGGAGCATCACTGTCGATGCCGTAGAGCGTGGGCCCGTCGAAAGCCGTGCTCAGTCGTTTCGAACGCTGATGCGCACCAAGAAAATGAAAACGCTCGTTGGTGTCTTCCGCGAGCATGAGCCCGGAAAACAGGCGCGTCGGCTCTTCGGTCACCTGCGGTTTCGCCCCGTTTTTGCTCCCGTTCAGTTTCGCTTTGCCGCCGTGGCCATTTTTTTCGTAGGCGCCGGTTTCGACCGGCGGTTGCGACAACGGCTCGAGATACATTTCGCGATAAGCCCCGTTCAGGAACGGAAACTCGCCCGGCAGGCCGTCACCTAACAAGTAGCGGGTAATATCGCCCGCCTCGTCGATCTCGGGCAACGCCAGCCGCGGCAGCTTCAATCCCGTCGGGGCCGTTCCGACCGGAATCTTTGCCTTGATCTCGTTCCAGCGATCTACCATCAGCTGGCCGAATTTCTTGTCGCTCCTTGCGCGCTTCACTTCGTCTTCAACGAAGCCGTTATATCTTTCGACTGCTTCCACCACGCGTCCGAGTTTGCTCATTTCTTTCCACCTTTCTTCGCGGCCGGCGCCAGATCTTGCGTCAGCAGATTACACAATTTATCGACGCCGGGATCGCGATGGCGTTTCGCCACCGTGGAAAGCAACCGCTGTCCGCGATTATTCTGCTCGAGGCGGCGCTCGATTTCGCTCGCCGCCGTGCGCGCGCGGTCCTGGTCGCTCTTATTCACGACTACGATGTCCGCCAGATCCAGCATGACGATCTTTTGCAGCTGCAAACGGGCGCCGTAATCGGGATTCATCACCAGCACGGTTTGATCGACCAGCTTGCTTTGAAACGGCATTGCTTCCTGCCCGGTCCCAACCGTTTCGATGATGACGTAATCGAATCCGCTCTGCGCGAGCAGACGCAGACAATCCTCCGTCGCCGGCGACAACCCGCCGGCCTGTCCCCGCGTCGCCATGCTGCGCATAAAAACGCGATCGTCCTGCGAATTAATCATGGTGGCGCGATCGCCGAGCAAAGCGCCTTCCCCGACCACGCTCGGATCGTGCGAAAGAATGGCGATCCGCGCTTTCGGTTCGCGATGGAGCAGTCGCAGAATGAGTTCGTCGATCAGGGTCGTCTTGCCCGCTCCGCCCGGGCCGGTAAAACCAATCACGCGCGTCCCGGGCGATTTCTTCGTCTTGGTAGCTGCTGATTTTTTCGGCCGTTTTCCGTTCGCGTAACCGTCTTCTATTTCTGTTAGTTTGCGCGCGAGTTTCATCTCGGCTGATTTTCCCGCGCCGCGCTTGCTCGCTTTACCGTAGCGATCGCGCACCCATTGCGTCATGTCAGTGAGCGACGTTCCCGCGAAAAAAATCTTATCGACGCCACGTTTCTGCATCACGCGTTGATCGTCATGCGTAATCGTTCCGCCGCCGCCGCCGAAGACCTTGATGTCGTCGGCGCCGCATTTTTTCAGTTGTTTCACAACTTCGGCAAAAAATTCGACATGGCCGCCGTTGTAACTCGAGATACCGACAGCGCGGACATCCTCCTGGATCGCGGCCCGCACGATATCCTGGGCATATCGGTGATACCCCAGATACACGACCTCGATCCCGTGCCGGATGAACTCGAGGTTGATGGTATTGATGGCGCTGTCGTGCCCGTCACAAATCGGGACCGCGGTGAGAACTCTGATCGGCGCAGCCATGGAGTTTGAAATCTTAGCGGCAATCGCTTGTCGAGCAATGGCGTTTCGGCCTAACGTCCGCCCGTGACCGCATCGCTCGCCGAAACCACCGTCCCACGATCCAACGCACTTGGCGCGATTGCATGGGCTGGTTCGATCGCCGGTATTCTCGACATCAGCTCCGCCTACATCCTCTGGAGCCGGCGGGGCATCGGTCCAATCCGCGGCCTGCAACTCATTGCCACCGGTCTTCTCGGCCCTGCCTCCTACTCCGACGGCCTGGCTTCGGCCGCCCTGGGTCTCGCCGCCCATTTCCTGATTACGTTCACGGCCGCGACCCTTTTCTACGCCGCTAGTCGCAAGATGCGTTTCCTCACGCAACACGCCGTTACCTGCGGTCTGGCCTACGGCGTCGTCATTTACACATTCATGAATGGCGTAGTTCTGCCTTTGGCCGCTTTCAAACCGAAATATACTGCCTCCACCGTCGCCACCGGCGTCTTGATCATCATGTTTCTCGTCGGCCTTCCGATCGCCCTCATCGTCCGCCGATTTTCATCGCCTCAAAGTCAACCCACACCTCCACAATGACTGATCCACTAGATTTCACTGACAAAGTCGTCCTCGTTACCGGTAGCTCGCGCGGACTTGGCGCGGAGATGATCAAAGCTTTCGGCGCGCGCGGGGCGCAGTGCGTCGTGAACTACATCAGCGACGAGGCCGGCCAAAACAAAACGGACGCCGGCGCTGTCGCAGGTCAATTGAAGGATCCGATTGTCATTGATTGCGATGTGACGAAGCCGGATCAGGTCGAGGCAATGATGAAAACAATCGGCGAAAAATTCGGAGGGCTCGACATCCTGATCAACAATTCCGGGATCATCCGCGATCGCACGATCAAGAAACTGACCCTGGACGAATTCGAAAGTGTCGTGCGCGTGAACCTCGCCGGCACCTTCAACGTCACCCAGAAAGCCGCTACCATTCTCCGGCAGAACGGCCGGATCGTGAATCTATCTTCAGTCAGCGGACAGATGGGGCTGTTCGGTCAGGCGAATTATTCGTCGAGCAAAGCCGCCATCATCGCGCTGACCAAGGTTTCCGCGCGCGAATTCGCCCGGCAGAACATCACCGTGAACGCCATTGCTCCCGGCTTCATCGACGTCGGCATGAGCAAAGGGATGCCCGATGAAGTGACGCAGAACTTCATCAAGCAGATCCCGCTCGGGCGCCTCGGCGATGCGGAAAACATTGTCGACGCCGCTTTGTTCCTCTGCTCGCCCATGGCAAGCTACATTACCGGCCAGGTGTTGAACGTTAACGGTGGATTTTACATGGGCTAATCTGCAACGGCGGGCCTGTTGCCTGCCTTTCCCGGACCGCGCGCCAATGGCAATGAATCAGACCACCAGTCGTCTTGGTCTCCTGCTTATCGCGGCAGCGTTGCTCGGGCGGGTAATCGCATTCGCCGCCCGGCCTTCGATCTCCGAAGACCGTGAGTTGAAAGAGATCGACCCCGCCACCTGGGATTGCCGGGATCGACTCGAAGGAAGCGCGAAAACGGACGACGGAGTTGAGCGCAACCGAATGAAAAACCGTTCCGCGATCGATCTTGCGGGGATCCGGCCGTCATCCTTCAACATGACGTCCCTTCTTCAATATCTCGCGCCCTTCGATTCCGAAACGAAAGGCAAGCACCGGAAAGATCTGACAGCGGCGCAGCGCGACCGGCTCAACCCACTGGAAAAGCAGATTGTTTCCCTCACCGGCTATCTCGTCCTTGCCTACGCCGGACCTCCCGAGATGACGAATTGCGGCAGCACCGATTTCCACGACTGGCACCTTGAACTTTTCGACCAACCGCTGGATCACGCGCCGCAAATTGGCGACCCAACGCCAATCATTTGCGAAATCACTCCCCGCACCCAGAACACCGTGTATCGCGACAACGTGCGCATTCAAGCCCTGGCCGGGTTCGTTCGCGCGCCCGACCTGACTATCGAACCGACGGGACACGTCGCGCGAAAAATTCGCGTCACCGGGTATCTTTTATGGGACGACGAACATAATGGCGCGGCCGATATTGGCGAAGCAATCCGGACAATCGGGGCGAACAAATATCATCAACCCTGGCGTCGCACGGCGTGGGAAATTCATCCGGCGATCAAGATCGAGGCGGTCGACGCTGCGCCGGTTTCGCCCAAAGGCAGCCCCGCCCCTCCCACTGTTTCCGTTCCTTCAGCAACACCAAGTCCGCCTCCGCCCAAAATCTCGGCGTCACAACAGGAGTTCGCCACCGTCACAACGCCGGTCAAGATCAAAATCCTGTATGGCGAAACTGTGATTCCGCGCGGAACCAGATTGCGAGTCCTGTCACATGACGCGCAAACCGTAACGGTGAGCTATTTGGACGGCACCTACGCCATTCCGATTTCGTCGACCGATTTCCGGTAATCCGAGCCGCCGCTGGAGGTCTCCGAAAAGCGGGCTTGTATCGCCCGTGCGTCCAGCTAGCCTGCAACTCCTGTCATGCAATTCCCGGGGCGTTTGTGGTTGGCAGCCTGCCTTTTGCTAGCGGTTTCCAGTTCCGCCCAGGTCACCACCATTCCAAGGCAGGGAATCCGTGAGAACGATCCGCGCGTTCACGCGTTGACGAATGCGCGCATCGTCACGGCGCCCGGCAAGACGATCGAGAAAGGCACCGTGCTGATTCGCGACGGGCTGATCGTGGAAGCAGGGCCCGACGTGAAGATTCCAGCGGACGCGCGGGTGTGGGACCTCGCGGGCAAAACAATTTATCCCGGGTTCATTGACGCCTACAGCCGGCTGGATTTGCCGGAAACGCTAAAGCCGGAACCGGTGCGCAACGATGTCGATCCCGACGACCCAAACGCAAAGCCAAAAGAGATTCCGCGCGAAAGCGCCAAGGGAACCCGGTCGTGGAACCCGCGCGTCACACCGGAACGGAAAGCGGCGGACTATCTCAATCTCGACAAGAAAGGCACCAAGGCGCTGCGAGATCTCGGGTTCACCAGCGCGCTGGTAGTTCCCGGCCGCGGCATCTTTCGGGGCTCGAGCGCATTGATCAATCTTCAGGAGGCCGATGTCGACACCCTGGTAGTTGCGCCGGTCGTCGCGCAGCACATTGCGTTCGACTTCGATCGTGAAGGAGATCGCGGTTATCCGAATTCGCTCATGGGTGCCATCGCACTCATCCGGCAAAGTTTTCTCGACGCCTCGTGGTATCAGGCGGCGCAGGACGCGTATCGAAAGAATCCGGCGACGATGGAACGGCCGGAAACAAACGGGAGCCTGGCAGCGCTGGCCGAGCAAATGCAACGGAATCCGGCGGTGTTCGAAGCGGAAGACGAGCTCGATCTGCTGCGCGCGTTGCGGATCGCGGACGAATTCAAGCTCAAGCCGATCCTGCTGGGCAATGGATATGAATACCGGGTGCGGAAAGCGCTCGCGGAGAAAAAACCGGCCATCATTCTGCCGCTCGATTTTCCCAAGCCGCCCGAGATCGAACGCCCGGAGCAGGCGCTGGACGTTGATCTGGACGAACTCCAACACTGGGACCGCGCGCCGAGCAATCCGGCGCGGCTCGCGGAAGCGGGAATTCCGTTCGCGTTCACTACCCAGAAGCTTGAGAAACCGGAGAAGGATTTCTGGTCGCGCCTTCGGCTCGCGGTGCGACGTGGGCTGAACGAGGAGGCGGCGCTGGCGGCATTGACCACTACTCCGGCGGAAATGTTCGGCGTAGCGGACCGCCTGGGGACGATCACCCCGGGCCGGATGGCGAATCTCGTGGTGGCAAGCGGCGATCTTTTTGCGGACGAAGCGCGTGTCCTGACCACGTGGGTTGACGGACATTATTACGACACCGACCAGGCGCGGGAGCGAGACGTGCGGGGCACGTGGGAGCTGGCCGCCGAAGGCAAAACGCTTTCCCTTACGATAGAAGGCAAGCTTGAGAAGCTCGACGCGAAACTGGCGGGTGAGAAGGCGACGGTTTCACTGAAGGACGATGCCGTTCTCGTGATCGCGCCGGCGAAGCTCTTCGACAAAGGCGAAGGTTCCATCCGGTTAACCGGATGGATCATCGGCGAATCCATGGCGGGCAACGGCGACGCGTCAACCACGCCGAATCTCCGTTGGACTGCGAAGCGCACGGCCACCTACACCCCGACCAAAAAGCCGGACGAAAAATCGTCGCCGCTCGATAAACCGCTCGATTTTCCCGAGACCTATCCGGCGGGCACGTTCGGCCGCGCGGCGGCGCCCGATCAGCCGAAAAGTGTTCTCATTCAAGGCGCCACGATCTGGACCTCGGGGCCGCAAGGGACGTTACAAAACGCGGACCTGCTGGTGACGGCTGGTAAGATTTCCGCGATCGGACCCGGGCTGAAGGCTCCGAGTGGCGCGCCGGTGATCGACGGCAAGGGGATGCACGTCACGCCAGGAATCATCGATTGCCATTCCCATACCGCGATCAGTCGGGGCGTGAACGAGTCGAGTCACGCGGTGACCTGCGAAGTGCGCATTGGCGACGTGGTTGACGCGACCGACATCGAGCTCTACCGCGAGCTGGCCGGTGGCGTGACCGCCGCGAATCTTCTCCACGGCTCCGCCAATCCGATGGGTGGCCAGAACCAGGTGATCAAACTCCGCTGGGGCGCGTTGCCGGAGGAATTGAAGTTCGCGGACGCGATGCCCGGAGTGAAGTTCGCGCTCGGCGAGAACGTCAAGCAATCGAACTGGGGGGAAAAATTCAAGACGCGTTATCCGCAGACACGGATGGGCGTCGAGCAAATCATGCGCGATCGGTTCCGCGCCGCGCAGGAATACGACGCCGCTCTGAAAAAGAAGCAGGGATTGCCAGTGCGGCGCGATCTTCAGCTCGAAGCGATCTCCGAGATCCTGAGTGGCAGGCGGCTAATCCACTGCCACTCGTATCGGCAGGATGAAGTTCTGGCGTTCCTCGGCGTTGCGCGGGACTTCAAGATCAAGGTCGGTACCCTCCAGCACATTCTCGAAGGTTACAAAGTCGCCGACGTGATGGCGAAGGATGGCGTGGGCGGGTCCACGTTTGCCGACTGGTGGGGCTACAAGTTCGAGGTTATTGACGCCATTCCAGACAACGCCGCGATGATGAACGGTCAGGGCGTTCTTACCTCGGTCAATTCCGATAGTGCCGACCTCGCCCGGCGCCTGAACACCGAGGCAGCGAAGTCGATGAAATATGGCGGACTCACCCCAGAGGACGCGCTGAAGTTGGTAACGATCAATTCCGCGAAACAATTGCGCATTGACGCGAAGACGGGTTCGCTCGAGACCGGCAAGGATGCTGATTTCGTGATCTGGACTGCCAACCCGCTTTCGAACTACGCGCGAGTGCAACAGACCTGGGTCGATGGCCGGAAATATTTCGATCGCGCGGAAGATGTCGAAGCGCGCAAGGCTTTCGCGGCGCAACGCGAAGCGCTGATTCAGAAAGCGTTGACGGAGCGGTTGAAGGAAATCGGGCCCGGCAAGGAAGGCGATTCAGACAAGAAAGACGACAAAGAGCCGCCGAAGATTTCCGCCCGGGAAAGCCTCCGGGCCCAGGAGCTGGCGCCGATTTACGGTGATGGCCACGACAAGCATACCTGCATGGAGGACGCGTCCGAATGAGCCGCGTTTCGAATTGTAGGGCGTCCGCCGCCCTACAAATTTTGGTGGCCACGCTTTGCTTCACCGCGAGCGTCAAAGCGTCCGACACGATACCGGCACCTCCGCAAGCAAAGCCAATCGCGATCAAAGGCGCGACGATTCATCCCGTCAGCGGCCCGGACATTCCCTCAGGCACGATCGTTTTCGAGAATGGCAAGATCACCGCGATTGGAGCGAACGCGACGATTCCATCCGGCGCCGATGTGATTGAAGGAACCGGCAAACACATTTACCCCGGATTGATCAACGCAAATACCGTCCTCGGTTTGGTCGAGATCGGCGCGGTGCGCGCCACCGTAGATGTTGAGGAATCGGGCGCGATCAATCCCAATGTCCGAAGCATCACCAGCGTCAATCCCGACAGCGAGTTGATCCCGGTCGCAAGGAGCGCCGGAGTGCTCACCGCGCTCTCGGTGCCGGAGGGGGGAATTATTTCCGGCCAATCTGCCTTGCTCCGACTGGATGGCTGGACGCCGGAAGAGATGACGGTGGTTTCGCCCGCGGCGATGCACTTGCGCTGGCCAAATCTAACGATCGATCGCCGGCCGCGCGCCCGGAAGTCGGTCAAAGATCAGCAGAAGGAAATCGAGAAGGCGCAGAAACAAATTCGCGATGCGTTTCTAATCGCGCGTTCCTATTGGCAGGCCAGGAAGAATCCGACTCCCGACTTTAAGAGCGATTTGAGATGGGACGCCCTGATGCCGGTCTTCGACGGGAAGCTGCCCCTGTTCGTCCATGCGAGCAGTCTGGTGCAAATCCAAGCGGCCCTGGCCTGGGCGAAGGAAATGCAGCTCAAGATCGTGCTGGTGGGCGGCGACGATGCGTGGCGCGTGGCGCCGCAACTGAAGGAAAGCGACACGGCGGTTGTCCTCGGCCCTGCCACGAGTCTGCCCGCACACCGGGACGACGATTACGACAGCGCCTGGAACAGCGCGGCGAAGTTGCAGGCGGCCGGCGTCCGATTTTGTATCGCGTCGAATGGGCGCGGCGCGGAAACGAATGAGCGCAACGTGGGTTACGAGGCCGGGCTGGCTGCGGGCTACGGTTTGCCGAAAGAAGAGGCGCTCAAAGCCGTGACCCTTTATCCCGCGCAAATCCTCGGGATTGCCGATCGGCTCGGCTCACTCGCAGTCGGAAAAGCCGCGACCTTGATCGTGACAAACGGCGATCCCCTCGATTTTCCGACGCAGGTCGAGGCGGCGTTTATCGACGGACGAAAGATCGATTTGTCGAATCGCCAGACGCGTTTGCGCGACAAGTATCGCGAGAAATACCGGCGGAAATAAATCCCACAACGGCTCGACGGAGTCTCGCCCTACCAAAAGAATGACGTTCAATCCTCACTTGGTAGGGCGAGACTCTGTCGAGCCGCGAACGGATCACCGCGGGAAGACTCCGCCAAGGTAGGGACATCGCGCTGCGATGTCCGCGGACGGCGCAGCGCGCCGTCCCTACCGCACTACTCCACCGCGTGGACTATATAGGTGCCGGCTTGTTTATCGTCTTCCAGTTTCAGCAATCCTCGCTCTTGCGCTGCGAGGAGGAGCTCGTTGAAGGCACGGAACCCGTGGGCACGTTCGTTGAATCCTGGGTTCTGCCGCTTGATCGCTTGCTTCACAAGTGACCCGCGGATCGGGTAATCCTCACCGCGCTCGGCGCGCAACGCTTCAACCGTTTTGGTGAGAAGATCGAGGGCGCGATCCACGGAGAGGCTGTTGTCTTTGCCGGGCAAAACCCTCGACGGCGGTGCGGCGGGCTGGACGTTGCGGCGCTTCTTCGCCTGTTCGCCCCGGACCAGATCATCGTAATAGATGAACTCGTCGCAGTTGCTGATGAAAAGATCGGAGGTCGATTTCTTGACGCCGACGCCGATAACGGTCTTGGCGTTCTCGCGCAGCTTGCTTACCAGCGGCGAGAAATCCGAGTCGCCGCTGATGATGACGAACGTATCGACGTGGCTCTTGGTGTAGCAAAGGTCGAGCGCGTCCACGACCATGCGGATATCCGCTGAATTCTTGCCCGATTGCCGCACATGCGGGATCTCGATCAACTCGAAGGCCGCTTCGTGGAGTCCACGCTTGAAGGCCTTGTAGCGATCGAAATCGCAATAAGCCTTTTTTACCACGATGTGGCCCTTGAGCAGCAAACGCTCGATCACTTTGCGAATCTCAAAAGCGGGAAATTGCGCCTCATGGGCGCCAATAGCGATGTTTTCCAAATCGAGAAACACCGCCATAGTGGCATCGGAATCTTGGGGACTCATTGAGCCCATGTTAGCCGGGTGCGAACGGGGATGGCAAGGCGGGTGAAAGCGGCTAAATCCTTGACCCTGTGGGGCCCAGGGATCGGGCTGCCGGTACGGGAGCTGCTTTTTCTTCAGGGCATGCAACCAACCCACAAAACCCGAAACGCGATCGTCAGACCCACGTTCAAACGGACAAAGGCTCAGGCAGCGGCCTGGTCATCCACGCGGCACGCGATGTCGACCTACATTGCCGATGAAATCCGCGCCTACGCGACCATCCGCGACCTCGCTCTGGCTGAGGCGGAGAAAATCACCAACTCGCTGAACCTCGAGCGCGCCCGCATCGCGAACGAATTCGTCGAAAATGCTCTCAAGCCGGCACGCCCACCGTACGAGAGTCAGCATTTGCCGGAAGGCGATGCAGTCCGCGAACACCAGCGCTGCGAAGCGGTGAGGGTGCGCATCTCCCTGCTTCACGCGCATCTCGCTGCGATGTCGCGCGAGCACGTGCAGGCGGCCTAACAATCATCCTCTCGGTAGGGCGAGACTCTGTCGAGCCGTGCAGCGGAGCGATTTCTAGTCCCGCCCCCAGATCATGGCGACGCTGGTCGTCAGGCTGCCGCCCATGTTGAAAGTGAGGAATTTCTTCGCCCCGTCGATCTGGCGCGCGCCGGCTTGCTGAGTGAGGTGCTGGTAAGCTTCAAAAACCTGGCGCACGCCGGTCGCACCAACCGGATGACCATCTCCGATCAGCCCGCCGCCGGCGTTCACGGGAATTTCGAAATCGATCTTACCGCTCACCTTCTCGTTCCGCACCTGCGGTAGCGCGGTCGCACCGGTCATAGCCAGCTGCGCGCCTTTCCCGGGCTCCGCCAGGCCAAGAATTTCGTAGGCACAAATTTCTGTGATGGAAAAGCAGTCGTGCACCTCCGCGCCATGCATATCGCGCGGCTTCAGGTTTGCCATCCCGAAAGCTTTCTCGGCAGCTTTGCGGGCGGTGGAGAAAGTCGGCGTATCTTTTTTCTCCAGCGCGAGGTAGTCCGTCGCGAGACCGTAACCAAGCAGCCGGACGAGCTTCGACTTATCAATGCCATGCTTGTCGAGATACTTGCCAGAGACCAGCACAAGCGCAGCGCTGCCGTCGGTGATCTGCGAACAATCGGACACTTTGAGCGGCGGAGCGACGCTCGGGTTCTTGTCCGAGACCTGCGACGCGCAGTCATAAGTCAGATTGGCTTCGCGCATTTGAGCGAGCGGATTCAGGCGGGCGTGCGCATAGTTTTTGTAAGCCACCCACGCGAGGTCCTGCTCGCAAGCGCCATATTTCTCGATGTAAATCTGTGCGATCTTTCCGAACAATTTCGGGAACATGAAGTCGCCGTATTCCGGTTTCTCGATGTGATAATCGGCCGCCGCGCCGAGCACATCCGAACCGTCGAGCGAGGACATCGTTTTCTGCTGTTCCGCGCCGACGACGAGCACGGCATCATGAAATCCGCCCGCGATCCACTGCGCACCGAGCGTAACCGAGAGCGCGCCCGAAGCGCACGCCGCCTCCGTGTGCATCGTCGGGATCCCATGGAGTTTCGAATCGATCTCCGGCACGAACGCGCCGAGATGCAGCTGCTTCGTGAACTGCCCCGCGTTGAAATTCCCCACCGCCGCCGCCTCGATTTCCGCCGGATCGATCTTCGCGTCGTCGATCGCCTTGCGCCCGGCTTCCGTAATGAGATCGCGGATCGTCTTCCCTTCCTTTTTCAGGTTGCGCTTAAAATCGGTCCGGCCGCCGCCAAGAATATAAACTTCGTTCATAACAAAAGTGGGTTGGAGTTGAACTTATAACTTAGCCAATCTACGCACGCTGTCATCCGTTCCGGGGAGCGCACGCGCCTCGCGTGTCGATTTCGGCGCCCTCGCCGAAATGCCCCAAGGTTCGCGATGGCGGCGTGCTAACCGGTCGTCGCGTTGTAGCTGCCGCCGTCTCTGGCGGCAGTTGGAGAGACATACTCCACCCGCTGAGCCGTAGCCTTGGCGAAGGCTGGTCGTGTCCCAGGCTCGGGCGCCGAGAGGGCGGCGCCCTCCATCGTGTTAGGACGCCTTGCCCTGCTTCCGCGGATCGGTTTCCGCGATAATCAGGCTAACCGCGTGCTGATTAAATCCCTTGAAACCGCCTTTGCGCTACAAATTCTCCAAATGACGCACGATCGACCTTCGCCACAAAATGCTTTTGTAGGATGGGGATTCGGGCGTAGAAATGGGGAACTGATCGATAGACATTAATTCTTTCCGCGCAATGGAGCCCGAACGATGACACAGCCACAACCCCACGTCCCCACCGCACGCGAGCAGAAGTTTCTCGAGGGCGTCGAAGAAGGCCGCTATGAGCGGGAAATCATCAGTGGGCTCGGCCCCTTCTTCAACGAGAAGGCGCCGGAGGACATGCTCAGCTTCTACTCCAAGGACGAGGTGACAAGCCTGAAAGTGCTCAAGGGCACCGATCGTGACGTTGAAACCCGGATGCCCGTGAAGATCACGCGCCATTACTACGACCTTGCCAAGACCAGCGCCGCGATTCAGCGCATCGTCAAGGCGAGCCCCGACGAGACAATGGATCTTGCGGGCTCGGAGGATCCCGGCAACCAGATGGACTACAGCCCCGTCGAGGGCCTGCTGCACAAATACGAGATGGGACTCATGTATGTCGTGTCGACCTGCTCGGCACATTGCCGCTTCTGCTATCGCGAAGAATTGATCGCCCGCAAGCAGATCAAGCGACAGGACGGCACCATCTCGAAGAAGGGTCTCGCGTTGATCCCCGAGATCATCCCGTACATCAAGCAGCACAACGCGGCCGTCGCGAAGAACGGCGGCGTGCACCCCGAAAGCGGACGCGAGAAGCTGCGCGAGATCCTGCTTTCGGGCGGCGACCCGATGGTGCTGAACAATTCAAAGATCGCGGCCTGGCTCGGCGCGCTGGCCGAAGCCGGCGTCGAGTCGATCCGCATCGGCACCAAGGAGATGGCGTTCTATCCCCAGCGCTTCGATCGCACCTTCCTGTCGATGCTCGATCGGTTCCACGAGACCTACCCGCAGGTCGGCCTGCACATGATGCTGCACTTCGAGCACCCAGACGAGTTCCTCGCCAAGGATGCGGAAGGAAACTACGTCGAGGACACGCAGGGCTTGAAGCAATGGGTCCCCGCGACGGGCGAGGGGATGCGAGGCCTGGCCTCGCGCGGCTGGCTCTCCGTGGAGAACCAGGCGCCGATCATGAAGGGCATCAACGATGACCCGGACGCCCTCCGCATTCTGCAGCGCGAGTTCAAGCGCGCCGGCGGCGAGAACCACTACTTCTTCTGCGGGCGCGACATCATCGCCTACAAGGCGTTCAACGTTCCGATCGAGACCGCGTGGACAATTCTCAACACATCGCAAAAGGGGCTGTCGGGCGTCGAGTCCCACGCGCGCCTTTCCATCACACACTACAAAGGCAAGACCGAAGTTGCGGCGGTCACCAACGAGGCGATACCGGGACTCGCGGGCAGCGAGGATGGCGTCTTGATCTTCAAGATTCTTCGGAACGCCGGCAGCGCCCCCGACCGCGGCAAGGTCTGCATCGTCGGCCGCAACCCCGAGGCGCTCTGGTTCGACGACTACGAGGACCGCGTTCTGTTCGACGAGGCCGGCTTGTACGACTACGCGCGTGTGTCGGCTGCCGGACAGGCGCCGGGTCGCGCCACCCTTGAAGCCGCGTACGGATGATCGACAAGCGGGTGGCGAGCGCGGCCGAGGCTGTCTCGGACATTTTCGACGGCGCCACAATCATGATCGGCGGTTTCGGCGAAGCGGGCAGTCCAGTCGAGCTCATCCACGCGCTGATCGACCAGGGCGCCACGAATCTGACGACGATCAGCAACAACACCGGCAGCGGCCAGGTCGGCCTCGCGGCGCTGCTCAAGGCGGGCCGCGTTTCCAAGGTCGTTTGTTCGTTTCCGCGCACCGCCAACTCGACCGTCTTCCCCGAGCTCTACCGAAGCGGGCGGACGAAATTGGAATTGGTTCCTCAGGGAACGCTCGCGGAGCGCATCCGCGCCGGCGGAGCTGGAGTCCCGGCGTTCTACACGCCGTCCGCGGTGGGAACGCCACTGGCGGAAGGCAAGGAATGCCGGGAATTCGGCGGCAGAAAGTATTTGCTCGAGCACGGCATCCGCGCGGACTTCTCGCTCATCAAGGGACGGGTCGCCGACACCCACGGCAACATCCTCTACAATAAGACGGCGCGAAACTTTGGCCCGCTGATGGCGATGGCGGCCAAGGTCACGATCGTCCAGGTAGCCGAGGTCGTCGAGCCGGGCCAGCTGGACCCCGAGTCGATCGTCACGCCCGGCATCTTCGTGGATCGCGTCGTCGCCATCGCCAACCCGGCCCACGAATCGGAACTCGTCGAGGCAGGAGCGTCGTACCCATGACGAAGCCGCCAGTGATCGGGCGAACGCGCGAGGAGATGGCGCAGCGCCTGGCGTTGGACATTCCCGACGGCTCGTATGTGAATCTGGGCATTGGCATTCCGGAGCTGGTCGCCAAGTTCGTGCCGGCGGGCCGCTCGCTGATCTACCACACAGAAAATGGCATGCTCGGCATGGGCCCCGCGCCCAGTCCCGGCGAAGGCGATCCCGAGCTGATCAATGCGGGCAAACAGCGCGTGACGGCGCTGCCGGGCACCGCGTACTTTCATCACGCGGACAGCTTCGCCATGATCCGCGGCGGCCACCTGGATCTTTGCGTGCTCGGCGCGCTCCAGGTCGCGCAGAACGGCGATCTGGCCAACTGGTCCACGGGCGAGCCCGACGCCATCCCCGCAGTCGGCGGCGCCATGGACCTGGTCGCGGGCGTGAAGTCGATCTTCGTCATAACCCAGCATTGCACCAGGGAAGGCGAGGCGAAACTCGTGCAAAAGTGCACCTTTCCGCTGACGGGATGCGCCGTCGTGAACCGCATCTACACCGATCTCGCCGTGATCGAAGTCACGCCGAACGGATTTCGGCTCGTCGAACTGAGCCCCGGCATCGATTTCAATTTCGTGCAGGAACGCACCGCTGCGCCTCTGCTTCGCACCCCGGAACGGATCGAAGCAGGCTAACATGACCACGCAAACCGACCTCTCGCGCAGCGCCGCCCTCTATGAGCGGGCCCTCAAAGTCCTTCCCGGCGGCGTCAGCCGCAACGCGATCCTGCGGGCGGGTCACCCGACCTACGTCGAGTGCGGCAGAGGCTGCCGCGTGACCGACCTCGAGGGCGTCACGCGCATCGACTTCTCCAACAACATGGCGTCCCTGATCCACGGCCACGCCTGCCCCGAGATCATCCATGCGGTGACGGAGCAGATGACCCGCGGCACCGCGTTCATGATGGGAACCGAGATCGAGGTGCGCTATGCCGAGCACTTGTGCAGCCGCAACCGCTCGTTCGAGAAGATGCGCTTCATGAACTCGGGCACGGAGGCGATCATGGTCGCGCTGAAGGCGGCCCGCGCATTTACCGGGCGGCCGAAGATCGCCAAGGCCGAGGGCGCCTACCACGGCGTATACGACTACGCCGAGGTGAGCCAGGGCTCCACGCCGGCGACCTGGGGCGGCATCGACCATCCGCGCAGCGTTCCGCTGGTGCACGGGACACCCGAGTCCGCGCTCAAGGACGTCGTTGTTTTTCCGTTCAACGACACCGAGCGCACACTGGCGATCCTGGACGAGCACGCCAGGGACCTCGCGTGCGTATTGATCGATCTGATGCCGCACCGCGTCGGCTTGTGTCCGGCGGATGTCGAGTTCGTTACCGCGCTGCGCAAATGGTCCGCGCGCCACGGGGTGCTGTTGGTGTTCGATGAAGTCATCACGTTCAGGGCCGAGCACTCCGGCTTGCAAGCGCGCTACGGCGTCACGCCCGACATGACCGCGCTGGGCAAGATCATCGGCGGTGGATTTCCCATTGGCGCCGTCGCCGGCCGCGCCGAAGTCATGGATGTGCTCAACCCGCAGTCGCCCCGGTACGTGTTCCCGCACTCCGGAACATTCACGGCCAACCCGATCAGCATGACCGCGGGCATGGCGGCGATGCTGAAGTTCGACCGACCCGCGGTGGCGCGCCTAAACGCGCTGACCGATCGGGCCAGGAACGGCATCGAAGGCGCGATCCGCGCGACGGGCGCGCCCGCGAGCGTCACCGGGGCGGGCTCGATGTTCCTGGTGCACATGAAGCAGACGCCGCCACGAAATTACCGCGATGCCTACCCGACGCCCGACGAGTCGCGCCGACTCAAGGCGTTGCTCGATCACCTCTACAACGAAGGTTGCAGCATCATCAGCTCGGGTGCGTGCGTGTTCTCCACGCCGATGACCGAAGCGGAGATCGACACGCTCGTGGGGGCGTTCAAGTCCGGCTTTGCAAAGCTGGCTTCGATGGGCTGAGCGAGCGGATGATGCCAGGGATGATTAGACCGGGCGCTTTTTTTGTTGGGCTTGCCGTGTTAGACGAAAAATGTTCGTGTAATTCTCGTTAGGTGCTTTCACGCGCATGCAACGTTTTCTCAGCGTCCTGGTTGTTCTCGTCTCCGTCTGCTTCGGTGGGAGTGCGCCGCCACCGCACCAGCAAGCGCACGGGTTCGATGCCACCGTCCCTCATCGACGAGTGCATCTCTCCTATCTTTTGTTTATACCCGCCAGCTACGCGACCACGCCGGAGACGCGCTGGCCTCTCATTCTCTACCTGCACGGTGGTTCTCTGCGCGGCGACGACGTAGAGCGGTTACGCATTTGGGGATTACCGCACAAACTGGAAAGCGAGCCGGATTTTCCGTTTATTGTTGTTTCGCCGCAGTGTCCTGCCGGCGAGATCTGGACGGATGCGGAGGGTATTGACGCACTGTTGGAGCGCGTGATGCGCGATTATCGCATCGACGCGCAACGTATTTACATCACCGGTCACAGCATGGGTGGCCGCGGCGCGCTTTATTTTGCTTACCGTCTTCCCTCGCGCTTCGCTGCGGTTCTAGCATTGGGTACCTGGTCGCCGGCTACCGCCTGGGGTGGCAAGCTCGCTCAGATTCCGCTTTGGCTATTTCACGGCACAGCAGACGCGGACGCGCCCATCGCCGAAACGAAGGAGCTAGTTCAGGCGATTGAGGCGGCCGGCGGACACCCTCGTTTCAACATTCTGGAGGGACGGGATCATTTTATTCTGGATGTCTATGACCAGCCCGATATTTACAAATGGCTTTTGCAGCAGAAACGAGGCGCCGCGGTTACTGACAAGCCACCCGACACGTAACCAGGCGATGCAGCGAACCGCTGGCCGCTCCGACGCCGGACGAGTCGCGCCGACTTAAGACGTTGCTCGATCATCTCTACAACGAAGGTTGCAGCATCATCAGCTCGGGTGCGTGCGTGTTCTCCACGCCGATGACCGAAGCGGAGATCGACACGCTGGTGGGGGCGTTCAAGTCCGGCTTTGCAAAGCTGGCTTCGATGGGCTGAGCGAGCGGAGGGACGGATCGATCCTTTCCCGTAAAGGTTCGGCTTGACGTATCTATTAATGTAAGCTAACGTTGGCTTACATGAATGAGACTCTAGCCGCCACCATGGGTCAACGACTGCGCGAACTGCGCGAAAGCGCCGGGTTCTCTCTTCGCGAGGTTGCGAAGGCCGCCAAGATTTCCGCGCCCTTTCTGTCGGACGTCGAGCTGGGCCGCCGCTTCCCGACCAACGAGACGCTAGCCCTGATCGCTCAAAAGCTGCGCGCGTCCGCGAACGATCTGAAAAAGCACGACCATCGGTCGGCTCTCGCGGACCTCAAACGTTTGGCTGAGGGCAGCCCCAGCCTTGGTGCCGCAGTCCGCGCGTTGGTGGAACAAGTCCAATCGGGCGACCTGACCGCGGGGGAACTGGCGGCCAAACTTCGTCGCGTCAGCAAAACCAAGTAATCGGACTCGCCCACATCTTTCGCTCCAACGATGAGCAAATCGCACAAGAACAAAATCGGAACCTTGCAGGAGATCGACGAAGGCGAACTCACCCACGTCAGCGAGAAGAAGTTCTCCTACAAAATTATCCACGGCTGGGACCTGAAGTCTTCTCTCGAATGCGACGTCCTTTGGAAACAGGGCTGGCTCGACCTTCTCAAGCAGATCCAGCAAGCAGAACCCGACGAAGGAAAGCAGGACGACATTCTTGCTTCGATTTCCACCGAAGACTCTCACTGGAACTGGTTCCAAAAGGCGGTCGACTACAGCACCGACGAATACGAGTGGTTCCATCTCTACGCCGACGGCAAACCGCAGGGCGCTTGCCTCATTTACCATCCGGAAGCGAGCGCGCTGGAGCCTGGCGATATCTTCTACGTAAAGTTCGTCGCGGTGGCGCCTTGGAATCGTACATGCGACCTACGTCCGCGCGAGTTTCACGGACTGGGCAGGATCATCCTTCGCGCCGCACAGCGTTTCGCGGTGAAGAACCTGAAGCTTCGCCCAGGTTTTTGCCTGCATTCGCTCCCGAAAGCCGAGGTCGTCTACAAGAAGCTCAAGATGGTGAAGGTGGACGGCAAGGAAGACGCGGAGTCGCTCGCGTACTTCGAGCTCCCGCAGGATCTCGCTATCGAATTGATGGAGGCCAACTGACATGAGCAACCATGACCAAGGCTGGGCGGATTTCACGCACACGACGCTGACCCCGAAACTCAGTGCGCATGAGCTGTTCGAGCGCTATCGCGAATTCCAAGCTTTTATCGCCGGACTTTCTCGGAGGGAGCTGGTCGCACGCCGCTGGTTGAAGACTGCAGACGACGACTCCCCACTCGAAACGATTTTCTTCGATCTCCCGCTTTCAAAACAGCCCACACTGTTCCGCAAGTCCGCCAAGGCCAACGACAACCTTCTATCGATCTGGCAAGCTAGGGCTCAAGCCGACGCCGAGTATCTCTTCCTTGCCGAGAATCGTCCGACCTTCGCCGGCCTGACCAAGGAACACCTACGGAAACTCGCGCTGTTGAGCGTGGACCCGCAGGTCGTGCGGCACCTGCCCTCAATCCTAGCCGAGTTCGGCATCATCCTCGTCTACGTCTACGCGCTCCCAGGAATGAGCGCCGACGGCGCTGTCTTCCACCTCAGCACCGCCCACCCAGTTGTCGCGATGAGCTTACGTTTCCCGCGCCTCGACTACTTTTGGTTCACGCTCCTGCACGAGCTCGCGCACCTCGTCCTTCACAACGACAAGCTCAAGGAACCAGTGTTCTTCAATGTCGAAGCCGAGGAGAAGGATCGCGCCGAGAAGGCCGCCAATCGCCTCGCGAAGGATTCGATCGTCGACCGCGAGTCATGGCGCAACTGCGAGCCCAAATACGATCCTACGGATGCGGCGGTGCATGCCTACGCCGCCGAGCAGGGCGTCCACGCGAGCTTGATCGCCGGTCTCCTCCGCAAGGAATCCGGGAACTACAAGCGCTACAACTCGATCATTAACGAGCATGACGTACGCGCGCTCATCTTTCAGCCATGATTCGTTACGTTCCATTCCTCAAGGCAAAGCGCGGTGAACTTAATGCGATGGGAGAACTGGCTCCCGAGGTAAAGCAGGCCATTTGTCCGTTTTTCGACTTCCCACGCAGGGATCCGGACTACAACGCGGACACCTATGCTGCAGCCAGTCGCAGTATCGCAAGGAGTCTTAAGAAGCACTGGGGTGCTGATGCGGAGTTCTATTTTGATGACCTTGATATAAGTCAAAAGCTTAGTGTGAAAGGCGAACATCAGTATGCCTACCTGCTCAAGACGCTTGACACTTTCCGAGTCATCCCGGTCGTAGCCCTCGACCGGATAAGCCATAACGCGGCGGTCGCAAGCCTCAAGAGCAACGGCGAGGTTCCCTCCCCCACCGTCGCGTTCCGAGCCGAACACCGCGATTTCGAGGATTTCGACGGCAACGCGGACCAGATCGACTATGACTTGGCGACTGTTTTCGAAGAGTTCGAGGCGATCGACCTGATCCTGGATTGCCGGGTGTGCACCAGCATGGATGTCCTGGAAACGGCTCAGCAGGTCGCCAGGTTCGCAAAGAAGTTCTGCGACGCCTACGACAAGGTCCGACGCGTGATAGTCACGGGCTCCTCCATTCCCCGCTCCCTCGGCGAGGTCGTTGATTCGAGCACTACTAAAGTTTTAGCGCGGCACGAACTTGCGATTCTTGCGAGAGCACGCGGCTTAACCTCGATTACCTTAGTCGGCGCCGATTATGCGACCGTCAGTCCTTTCTATTCTGATGCGGACTTCGAGCCTGAACTTTTCCCAAGAGTAACGAGCCCGCGGCTGATTTACTCTTTCGACGGCTCTCATTATATAAGCCGAGGATCTTCACTGGCCTCACGCGGTTATGGGCAATATGCTGGTCTGCTGAAGCAGCTGTGCGGTCAGGCCTTCTTCCGCCCGGGCTATTCAGCCGGGGAAAACTACTTCTACGCAAAGAGTATGGGCATCGGCAGTAGGGCTATGAATAACACTGTGGTGAAGCCCTCGGTCGTTGCTCACATCACCTACATGGTGCTCGGTGCAAGCTTTTGACTCCACGGCCGGCGATTGAGTAGCAGATCGCAAATGCTCATACTGAGCTCCAGATCATGCTGCGTTTCGGCGATCAACTGCGCCAGCAGCCTTCGCGGCTTCCGCTCCGCGCCGGGCACTGACACCAGCTCAAGCATCTCGCTCTTCCACAGGGTCATTGCTGCCGATTGTCTTTCAAAGCAGGGGTTAACCTGCGCGGGCCGCAAGTGGCGAAATCCGATCGTACCCTCGTCCTCAATCGCCACCATGATGCCCCAGAAAGTGGGCGCCAGCTCAAGAGCGCGTCGAAGCTTGCACTCGGTAGTGACGAGCGTGATGCGACGAAACGCGGCATTATAATAGGTGCCCTGCACCACTATTCGTTCGATGCGGTCGGTCGCACCCTTGATTTCATAGCAATGCGCCTCCGAATGCAAAGTTACAACATCGGCAATAGCACTTCCGTTCTGAACATGCAGCTCCTCAAGCACCGCCCGCGGCGGCTCCTTCTGTCGTCCCAGCTCACGCAATAGAGCGTCACGAATACGGGCATCATTCAGATCGATCATTCGCCGACGTGGTATCCAAAGACCGGCACGAAATCAATCTCAAGCTTGCAGCTACGCCTTCGAGGCGCCGGGCGCTCGAGCGATCTGACAGTCAGGGCCACTCCAAACTCACTCCCGTTCGAAGACCGTCGCCAAGCCTTGTCCTACCCCGACGCAGAGCGACGCGATGCCGCGCGAGGCGCCGGTGCGAGCCATCTGGTGGATCAGCGTCGTAGCCAGGCGGGCGCCGCTGCAACCAAGCGGGTGACCGATCGCAATCGCGCCGCCGTTGACGTTTAATTTTGCGTTGTCGATACCCAGCTCGCGCTGGCAGGCGAGGGCCTGCGCGGCAAACGCCTCGTTCAACTCGAACAGGTCGATGCTGTCGAGCGTCAGTTTCGCCCGCAGAAGCGCCTTGCGAATCGCGGGCACGGGTCCGAGCCCCATCAACGCGGGATCGACGCCGGCCGCGGCGCTCGGACCGATGAAGGCGATCGGCTGAAGACCCAGCGATTTGGCCAGCCCGGCTTCAACGATCAGCAATGCCGCCGCGCCGTCGTTGATACCCGACGAATTGCCCGCGGTCACCGTGCCTTGGTCGTCTTTGGAGAATGCGGGTTTCAGCTTGGCGAGATTCTCCAGCGTCGTGTCCGGCCTCGGGTGCTCGTCCACGCTGACGAGGGTCGGAGCGCCCTTGCGCTGCGGAATCTCGACGGGCACGATCTCCTGGGCGAACAGCCCGCGTTGGTGCGCCGCCGACCACCGTTGCTGGCTCTGCAGCGCGAACTGATCCTGATCCGCCCGGCTGATCTTGTGCTTGCGGGCGACATTCTCGGCGGTCTCGCCCATGGAGAAGGGGTGATGCAGCGCCGCCATGCGAGGATTGACCAGGCGCCAGCCGATCGAAGTGTCGAAGATCTGCTGCGACCGGTCGAACGCGGTTTCCGCCTTGTTGAGCACATAAGGTGCACGGCTCATCGACTCGACGCCGCCCGCGATGAACACATCGCCGTGACTCGCCTCGATCATGCGCGCCGCGATGTTGACGGCTTCCAGCCCCGACGCACAGAGGCGATTCACCGTCGAACCCGGCACGGACGCGGGGAGGCCCGCCAGCAGCGCGGCCATGCGCGCGACGTTGCGGTTGTCCTCGCCGGCCTGGTTGGTAGCGCCGAAGTAGACATCCTCGATCAATGCGGGGTCGATGCCGGATCGCTCCACGACGGCCTTGATGATGTGGGCGGCAAGATCGTCGGGGCGAACCGACGCCAATGCGCCCGCGTGCCGACCGACAGGTGTTCGGAGAGCCGTGATGATCGCCGCTCGCCTTTGCATCGAGATTTGATCGCGTCGCTGCACGAGCAATGTACTAGGGGAATTAGCTGCCCAAGTCTAGGGGCGAAACTCAAGGCTGAAGTACCCGCTCCTATTTCGAGCCCGTCGCGAAAACCGTCTGAAAATGCGGACTCTCCTTCTCCCGCTCCGCTGGTGCTCGCGATGACGCTCGTCGCGCTCGAGTATCTCGGCATTTCGCTACAGCGAATCTCGCTCGGCGCCTTGATCATTGCACTCGGGCTGCTCGTCGATGACGCGATGATTGCCGTGGAGATGATGGTTAGCCGGCTTGAACAGGGCGATCCGCACAAATACCGGCCCGACTCGAAAGAAACCGCTGATTATTCCCTCCCCTTCTGCATGGCCGCCGGGCTCGTCCATGGCATGGTGACGCCGCTTCAGTTCAAGGAAGAGCGCGTGCTCGACAAGGCGCTCATTCCGATCATGGCCAAAGTGAAGGTGGTCGCGAATCAGGAGTTTGAGGCTCTCTTCCCGAAATTCCAGCCAAGCCGCGTCACGATCACCACCAACAGCGGTGCGGAACATTCTACCCGCGTCGATGTCCCCAAAGGCGATCCGCGCGATCCGATGACCGAGGAAGAGATCGCGGTGAAGTTCAACGCCCTGGGTGGTGACATCATCGGCAAGGATCAATGCCAGAAGTTGCAGAACTTCATCATGAGCATGGAAACCGCCAAGGATCTTGGCGGGCTCTTTGAGCTGACCACAGCGCGGTAAGCCATCGACTCCTAGCCGGAAGCGCTGCTAGGCTCTCGACGAGATGCCGACGTTCGAAGCAGCCGACTTCTACAATCTCGAGGAACTACTGACGGCGGAGGAGCGGCGGATCCGCGATGCCGTGCGTCAATGGGTGCAGGAGCGCTTCCTGCCGGTGGTCGCGCAACATTATCGCGACGGCACCTTCCCGATGGAGCTCGTGCCGGAGTTGGCGCAGCTCGGCGCCCTCGGACCGAGCATCAAAGGCTATGGCTGCCCCGGACTCGGGAGTGTCGCGGCCGGCTTGATGATGCAGGAATTGGAGCGCGGCGATAGCGGACTTCGCACCTTCGCTTCAGTGCAGGGGTCGCTCGCCATGATGGCGATCAACCTGTTCGGCTCGGAAGAGCAAAAGACCCAATGGCTGCCGGCGATGGCGAATGGGAACAAGCTGGGTTGCTTCGCGCTTACGGAACCTGATTTTGGTTCCAATCCCGGCGGACTCCGGTGCCGCGCAGAGAAAACCGCAAATGGATATCGACTCAACGGTTCGAAGAAGTGGATCGGCAACGGCACCATCGCCGACGTGGCCGTGGTGTGGGCGAAGGTCGACGGAGAAAATGCCGGTGCGATTCGGGGGTTCCTGGTCGAAAAGGGCACTCCGGGGTTCACGGCGGCGCTGATTGACGGCAAACTCTCGCTGCGTGCGGCGCTGACCGCAGAACTCACCTTTAAGGATTGCGCCGTTCCAGCGGACGCATTGTTGCCAGAGAGCGGCGGAGTGAAGTCGCCGCTTTTATGCCTCAATCAGGCGCGTTACGGAATCGCGTGGGGAGTCTTGGGAGCGGCGATGGCTTGTTACGACGAGGCGCGGCAGTATGCCAAGAGCCGCGTGCAATTCGATCGTCCCATCGGTGGCTTCCAATTAGTGCAAGCAAAGCTTGCGCGCATGCTGACTGAGATCACTAAAGCCCAACTGCTCGCGCTACGCCTGGCACAAATGAAAGACGCCGGCACCGCGAAGCACTACCACATTTCGATGGCTAAAATGAACAACGTCGAGATCGCGCTCGACGCGGCGCGTGTGGCGCGCGACATCCTCGGCGGTGTCGGCATTCTCGACGAGCACCAGTGCTTCCGGCACATGTGCAATTTGGAGAGCGTGAAAACCTACGAAGGCACGCACGATGTCCATCTGCTCGTGCTCGGCGAGCAAATTACCGGAATGTCAGCGTTTGCTGGCTAGGCCGTCGCGCTACCGTCGTCCGCGCCAAAAGTAATGCCCTGGGCGAGCGGAAGCTCCTTGGAAAAGTTAATCGTGTTGGTCTGGCGGCGCATGTAATTTTTCCAAGCGTCGCTGCCACTTTCACGGCCACCACCGGTATTTTTCTCACCGCCGAAAGCGCCGCCGATTTCAGCGCCGCTCGTGCCGGTGTTGACGTTGGCGATGCCGCAATCGCTCCCGGCCGCGCTCAGGAATTTCTCCGCCTCACGCATGTCGTTCGTAAAGATCGAGGAGCTCAATCCCTGGCTGACGCCATTGTGGATTGCGATCGCTTCATCGAAATCGCGATAGGTCATGAAGTAGGCGAGCGGTCCGAAAGTCTCTTCCTGGACGATTTCGAAATCGGGGCGCGCCGTGGCGAGGCAGGGTTTCATGTAGCAGCCGCCCGGAAACTGCGAGCCATCGAGTTTGTCGCCACCGTAGAGAACCTCGCCGCCTTCGCTTTTCACTTTCTCGATTGATCGCTGCACGTTCTCGACCGAGGCGGAATCAATCAGCGGCCCCATCAACGTCCGGCGATCGAGCGGGTTTCCGATGTTCACCGACTTGTAGGCGGCAAGCAGCCGCTGGCGCACTTCGTCCGCGATTGATTCGTGAACAATAATGCGCCGCGTGGAAGTGCAGCGCTGGCCGGCGGTGCCGACCGCGCCGAAGAAAATGGAATTTGTGGCCATGTCGAGGTCGGCCGTCGGCGCGACGATGAGCGCGTTGTTGCCCCCAAGCTCCATCACGGTGCGGCCAAGCCGGCCGTGAACCTCTTTCGCCACATCGAAACCCATCCGCGTCGAGCCGGTCGCGGAAACAAGTGGAATCCGCCGGTCGGCCGCGAGTTTGCGGCCGATGAAGGGACCGTCGCCGATGAGCAGGCAGAAGATGGCGGGATCAGCGCCCGTCTCACGGCAAACGCGCTCGGCAATCTTGATCACCGCAATCGCCGTGAGCGGAGTTTTTTCCGAAGGTTTCCAGATCGTGGCGTCGCCGCAGATCGCGGCCAGCGCGGCGTTCCACGACCAGACGGCGACCGGAAAATTGAAAGCAGAGATGATCGCGACCAGACCCAGCGGGTGCCATTGCTCCATCAGGCGATGATTGGGGCGCTCCGATTGAATCGTCAGGCCGTAGAGCATCCGCGATTGGCCAACGGCGAAATCACAGATGTCGATCATCTCCTGCACTTCGCCTTCGCCTTCCGCGATAATTTTGCCGGACTCCAGTGTCACGAGCTGGCCGAGCTCGGATTTGAGATCGCGCAACGCGTTTCCAAGCTGGCGAACGGTTTCGCCCCGAACGGGGCCGGGAGTGACGCGCCATTTCTCGAAGGCACCCAAAGCGCACGCGATTGTCTTCTCGTATTCCGCGTCGGTCGCGGTCCGGACGCGAGCCAGGAGTTTACCGTCGATCGGCGAAAACTTTTCGATGACCGGGCCGCTGCCGATCCATTCGCCGGAGAAGACTCCGGGATTTTCGTCGGTCAGGCCGAGCTGAGTGAAAAGTGATTGCATGGAAGTCGCGGCACAAAGGTCGCTCCCACATTGGAGTCTATCTGCGCGTCTGCTGACATTGGGCGCGCAAGAGACCGATCGCCTCGTCTACTACGTCGGTCGTGATATCCAAAGCCGGACGGAAACGAATGGAATGGTCGCCGGATTTCAAAACGAGCAGGCCGCGATCGAACAGACCTTTCCAGAATTCGTCGCGGATCTTTCGGTCGGGCAGGTCCAAGGCAAGAAAGAGCCCCCGCCCGCGCACGGCGGCGATGATCGGTTCCTCGCTTTGCAACTGCTGCAACGCCTTGAGGAAGTGTTCGCCGACCACGCGCGCGTTCTCGACCAGGTTCTCCTTCTCGATAATTCGGAGGAAATGGGTCGAGCGGATCATGTCGGTGTAATTGCCGCCCCAGGTCGAGTTCAACCGGCTGGGCAGGCGGAAACAATTGTCCGGCACTTCGTCCAGACGCGGGCCCGCCATGACGCCGCACACCTGGACCTTTTTTCCAAACGCCATGAGATCCGGGACGACCCCGAAATGCTGCGAGCACCAGGTCCGGCCGGTGGTGCCGAGACCCGTCTGCACTTCGTCGAAAATGAGTAGCATCTCGTTTTCGTCGCAGATTTCGCGCAGCTTTTGCAGAAATTCCCGCCGGAAATGATTGTCGCCACCTTCGCCCTGAATTGGCTCGATAATGATGGCCGCGATGTCGGTGCCACGCTCATCGATGAATTGGCGGATCTCCTGCTCCGATTTTTTTTCCCGCGCAATCACGTCGCCATCGCGTTCCGATTCGGGCAGGGAAAAGTCGATGCTCGGAGTCGTGACCCGGGGCCATTTGAACTTGGCGAACAAATCCGTTTTCCGCGGATCGGTATTCGTCAGGCTCATGGTGTAACCGCTGCGTCCATGGAACGCGTGCTGGAAATGCAGAATCTCGGTCCCGCGCTCGCCCCGGCCAGCCGCAATGTTCTTTCTTACTTTCCAATCCATCGCGGCCTTCAACGTGTTCTCGACCGCGAGCGCTCCTCCTTCAACGAACAGATAACGCCCCAGCGGCGGCAGCCCGGCCACTCGGGAGAAGGTTTCGACAAATTCCGCGTAGCCCTGCGTGTAAACATCCGAATTCGCGACCTTGATCGACGCCGCGCGGGCCAACTCCTTCTGCACCGCCTCCTCATCGAAATGCGGATGATTGTAACCGACCGGCATGGAGCCGAAAAACCCGTAGAGGTCGATCAAACGCGAGTCGCTCGCCGCGTTGGACAAATAGGAGCCGCGGCTTTTTTCATGATCGAATACGATCCGGAACCCATCGAGCAAGACATGTTGCTCGAGCGTTTCCAGGGCGTGCGCCGCCATGGCATGTTTGCTGGGTTTCGTTGATTCGCTCTCGCTGGGGCGGCTCCGCGTTGATGGGCGGGCCGCCTCCGTGAGCACGGGCGGCAGACTCATCCGCTGAGGGTAGCTGGGAGGCTGGAGTTGGTCAAACGTGGTGGGGAGCGCCGCGGCTACAGCCTCACACGATCCCGCGCCGAAGTTCCTCGTGCTTACCAGCGAGAAGCTCCTGCGTGAGCGCGTAGCCCATTTTGTCGGCGTTCTGGCTCGTTCCCGCAAAATGATGATCGATCCGCATCCGAGCCGACCGGCAAAAATACTGGGCGAGCGAAAGGACCTCCGCCGCTGGTTCTCCGGAATCAATCTTTGACTGGGCGAAGGCGCAGGTCGCGCTCATCGCGAACAGTTCGGTCGCGATTCCCACAAAGCGCGACAGCAAAAGCTGCTCGCGATCCAGTTTCGGCCCAAACCGCATCATGGCGTGGAATAGACCGCGCGCGAGTTTCTTGCTCGTCGTGGCGCCGTAGGTCAGGTGTTCCCGGAGATCGACGTGCAAGTGCTCGAGATTCCCGGGATTGCCGCCAAACCACTGCTTTGGATACCAGCGTGTGTAAAACGATCCCGAACTGAACATCGATTTGATCCGGGTGGTCATCGGCAGCTGGGTATTGAAAATGGCACCGCCCACCTTGAGATGCGGATCGAGCGCTTCGCGGGCAATGAAAAGTCGCATGATTTCGCTTGAACCTTCGAAAATCAGATTGATGCGGCAATCGCGCAGGAACCGCTCCACTGCGATCGGTTCCTCGCCGCGGCCGGCGAGCGATTGCGCCGTCTCATAGCCGCGGCCGCCGCGCACCTGCATGGCGTCATCGGCGATTTTCCAAGTCATTTCCGTGCACCACATTTTGCACATGGCAGTTTCGATCCGCAGATCGCCCGCCTTGCGATCGACCAGGGCCGAGGTCAGGAAGGTAATTGCCTCCATCGCGAAGGTGTTCGCCGCCATTTCGGCCACCTTGCCCGCGATCGCCGAATGCTGGCCGATCGGCGCGCCCCATTGGACGCGTTCGCTCGCCCATTTCCGGCAAATTTCCACCAGGCGCTTTGATAATCCGACACATGCTGCCGGGATCGTCAGGCGGCCCGTGTTGAGGGTCGTGAGCGCGACCTTCAATCCCTGGCCCTCCTTCGCGATCAGGTTTTCGCGCGGCACCCGCACATTCGTGAATTTCACGATACCGTTGTAGAGAGCGCGCAATCCCATGAAGTGGCAGCGGTACGTGATCTCGAGGCCGGGGGTATCGACGTCGACGATGAAGGCGCTGATCTGTTTCCGTTCCTTGCCGTTGACCATTTTCGGCGGCGTTTTCGCCATCACGACCAGAACGCCGGCCTTGATCAAATTCGTGCACCAAAGTTTCTCGCCGTTGAGCAACCAGGCGGACCCGTCCTCGGAAAGGTCGGCGCGCAGGCTCATGTTCGCCGGGTCGGAGCCGGCGTTCATCTCGGTGAGGGCGAACGCCGAGATTTCCTTGCGCGCTACGCGGGGCAAATACTTCGCCTTTTGTTCCTCCGTCCCGAAGATCAGGAGCGGCTGGGGAACACCGATCGATTGGTGCGCGGAAACGAGCGCCGTCAGGTTCGCATCCCAACTGCCCAGGAGCATAGCCGCGCGGCCGTAATTGACCTGGGACAACCCGAGGCCGCCGTATTGCTTGGGCACCTTGATGGCGAACGCGCCCATCGCGAAAAGGTCATCGATGTTTTTCTGGGGAATCTCGCCCGTGCGATCGATCTCATCGGCATCGACGTTGTCGCGGAGGTAACTGCGCAGCTGCCCGAGAAATTCCTCCGCCAAGGCGGCATCCTCTGCCGTCTGCTTCGGGTAGGGAAAAATGCGATCGAAGTCGAACCGGCCAATAAAAAGGTTGCTCGCGAAACTGCCGCGTTCATCGAGCGGATCGCGCGAACTTTCCGCCAGTTCGAGGGCAGCCGCCTTCCCAGCCGACATCTTCGAAGTGTCGATGACGGATGCCTGTGTCGCCGGCTCGCCACCGGACGAGTCCGTCCGACCGGCGGATTTGGCGCTGGTTTCCTCTGCGATCTGTTTTTCCGGGGCTTCGAGCGATGGTTTCATAAGCAAATGTTGGCAGGGCGACGCTCTGCGGAGCCGCGAGCAACGCCGGCGACTCGACCCGTACCGCGGCGCCTCAGGCGCGCGGCCGGGCTTTCAAAGTCTCGCCCTACCGGTTGTCTCCGTAGAATGTAGTACCATCCTGCGCATGCTGGCGAAGCAAATCGCAGGGCGCAAATTTTTCCCCGGCGCGCGAATGGATCCCATCCATATCGGTCACGACTTTCGTGAGTCCCGCGCTTTCGGCAAAACGCAGCGGTCCGCCGCGAAAAACCGGGAAACCGGTCCCCAAAATCATGCCGTAATCCGCATCCTCCGGATTCGCAACGACCTTTTCTTCGAGACACCGCGCCGCTTCGTTCACCATCAGGTAGGTCAAACGATTGGTAATGTCATCCCGAGCGGAGCGCAGCGGAGTCGAGGGATCCCGTGGCGCAGCCTGAACGGTTCCTTCACGGGATTCCTCGACCTCGTTCCGCTTCGCCGCACTTCGCTCGGAATGACCGCGCCATCCCTGCAACGCTTCATTCGGCGTTTGCTGCCTGCCTTCGTATTTGTAAAAACCGCCACCCGATTTGCGGCCCAGCATTTTCGCTTCGAGCATCTTTTGCAAAATGTCCGGAGCCCGATCGCGCGCGCCGAACGCCTTTTCGAGCGTCGCGGCGATGTCGACCGTGATGTCGATTCCGATCTCGTCGATCAACCGCAGGGGTCCCATCGGCATCCCCCACTCCAGCAAGGCACCATCGATCTCCTCGGCGCTGACGCCGTTCTGGTACATTTCAGCGGCGTCCAGGAGATACGGGAAGAGAACGCGATTCACGAGGAAACCGGGCGAATCCTGGACGAGGACGGGCAATTTCCCAATCTGTCGGGCGAACGCGAGCGCCCGCTCGCGCACTTTCTCCGAAGTCTGCCGCCCGACCACAACTTCGATCAGTTTCATGCGGCTGACCGGGTTAAAGAAATGAAGGCCGACGACGCGCGCCGGCGCCCCAGTGCTGGTGGCCAGTTCGTCGATCGGCAACGCGGAAGTGTTTGTCGCCAGGACCGTTGTCTCGGGAGTATTGGCCGCGAGGTCGGCGAAGATTTTCTTTTTGATCTCGAGCTTTTCCGAGGCCGCTTCGATCACGATCCGGACGTCGCGCAACGGGACCGGCTGGGTCGAGGCCACAATGCGAGCCCGTCCTTCCTTCGCCTTCGTATCATTCATCAAACCGCGTTTCACCGCCTCCGCATAGGTCTTGTCGATGTTGGCGAGGCCCCGATCGACCGCAGCGGAATCGACATCGCGGAGAATGACAGACACGCCGCGGGCGCTGAGCCATTGCGCGATCCCCGAGCCCATGGTCCCGGCGCCGATCACCGCCGCATGCATGATTTTCTCCGGCGTGGTTTTCGAGGTGCCTTTGCGGTATTTGTCCGCGAGGAAAAAATTCCGAATCAGGTTTTGCGTCGCATCGGTCGCACCCAGCTCGCTGATGGCATCGACTTCCATCGCCAGCGATTCCTCGATCGACGAGTCGGCGCTTCGTTTGATGATTTCATAGGCGCGACCCGGCGCGGCGTTTCCACCCGCCTTTGGAGGGGCTAGTTCCGGCGATTCCATTCGCGGCGTCGCGGGAGCTCCGCCCTCCAATTTGCCTTTGCCGGCCGCTAATTTTTTGCGTGCGGCTTCGAGCAACTGTTCGCGCGAGACCACTTCATCGACCAGACCAAGCTTCAGCGCCTCCGCGGCGCCGTACAATTTTCCTTTTAGAATCACTTCGGTTGCGGCTTCCACGCCGACCAAACGCGGCAGGCGGGTCGCCCCGCCCCAGGCCGGAACGAGCCCGAGCGTGGTCTCCGGGAGCCCGATCTTCGTAGCGGGATCATCGGACGCGACCCGATAATCGCAGGCCAGGGTAATCTCGTAACCGCCGCCCGCGCACGCACCGTGGATCGCTGCGACCGTTGGGACCTTTAGCGCTGCGAGCCGATTGAAAACCTTCTGCCCTTCTGCAATGAAAGCACGCAGGTCACCGGTTTGGGCCTGTTTCAGCAAGGTCTTGAGATCGGCCCCGGCGATGAAGATCGACTTCTTGGCCGAAGTTACGACCACCCCCTTGACCGACGAATCCTTTTCGATCGCGTCCACATGCTCGCGCAGGTCTTGCATGGTGGCGGCGTCAAAAATGTTCGCGCCCGATTCGGGCCGGTCGAAAGTGAGAAGGCAGAGCCCGTTGTCACCTATTTCCCGCCGAATCATGGGCTGCGTCGCTGTTGGCGTCATCGGGCTCATATTGGCGAGTTTCGCGGAAATTCCAAGCGGGGAAAGGACAACCGGAGGGACATGCTTCTGCACGTCCCGGACATGCAGAAGCATGTCCCTCCGCAAGATTGCGCTTCGCGAAGCCGAGTGCTACAAAGCTCGGCGGCGCAGACGGTCCTTCGATTTAGTTGTTCATCGTTATGGTCGGGAAAATTCTCCAACCGGAAATTCGAAGTTTGATCGACGAGCGTAATTTCGGGGCGCTTCGTCAGATTTTTCAGGAATGGCCGCCCGCGGACGTGGCGGAGCTGATTGTCGACCTGCCCGAGGATGAGCAGGTCATCATCTTCCGCCTGCTCCCGAATGCGCTCGCCGCGGACGTCTTCGAATATCTCGATGCGGAAGCGCAGCAGAAAATGCTCCGTGCCATGGCCCACGAGCAGGTGGTCGCGATCCTGAATGAAATGTCGCCGGACGATCGCACGGCGCTCCTGGAAGAAATGCCGAGCGCGGCGGCCCGGCAACTGATCAAGCTCCTCACTCCGGACGAACGCCATATCGCCCAGGCGCTGCTCGGCTATCCCGAAGGAAGCGTCGGCCGCCTGATGACTCCCGATTTCATCGCGGTCCACGACGATTGGACGGTGAAGGAGGTTCTCGATCATGTCCGCGAGTTCGGTCAGGACACCGAGACGCTGAATGTGATTTACGTCGTCGACGAACGCGGAAAACTCATTGACGACCTGCGGATGCGGGAATTTCTCCTGCGCCCCCTCGAGGCGAAAGTGAGCGATTTTCGCGACCGGGCTTTTGGCGCGTTGAAGGTGAACGACTCCCAGGGGGAAGCGCTTAACGCTTTCCGGAAATACGATCGAGTGGCGTTGCCGGTGGTCGATTCGAACGACGTGCTGGTCGGGATCGTCACGAGTGACGACATGCTCGACGTCGCGGAAGAAGAAGCGACCGAAGACATCCAGAAACTCGGCGGTATGGAAGCGTTGGACGAACCCTACACCACGATTCCGCTGATGCGGATGGTGAAGAAGCGCGCCACCTGGCTCATCATCCTCTTCCTCGGTGAAATGCTCACTGCGACGGCGATGCAAGGTTACAACGGCGAGATCGAGAAGGCCGCCATCCTGGCGATGTTCCTGCCGTTGATTATTTCCAGTGGCGGCAATTCCGGTTCGCAGGCGACTACGCTCGTGATCCGCGCGATGGCCCTGGGCGAATTGCGCCTGGGTGACTGGTTTCGGGTGGTGCGAAAGGAACTTCTTTCGGGATTATCGCTCGGCCTGATCCTGGGGACGATTGGCTTTTTCCGGATCTCGCTCTGGCAATACCTGCACATTTTTGACTACGGGAAATACCATTGGCTCGTCGCCTTCACCGTCGGCGTTGCCCTCGTGGGAGTGGTTTTATGGGGCACGATCAGCGGTGCGATGCTCCCCTTCCTCCTCCGGTGCTGCCGGCTCGACCCGGCCACCTCATCGGCGCCCTTCGTGGCAACGCTCGTGGATGTGACCGGACTGATCATTTATTTCAACGTGGCGCTCTTCATCCTTCGCGGAACGCTCTTGTGACGAGGTAACCACTCAACGCGGATTGTCTTGGGCCTTTCAGAAACAGTCCATTTCAGCATTGCTTTGCTCATCACCCGAGGTGCAATGCTATAGGCATTCTTATGTTCTCGATCCGCCAATTCTTCGGACACGACGAAAAGTTTTACGACCTGCTCGAAGCCAGCGCGCAGCAGGCCGACAGCAGCGTCCACCATCTCGTCGCGCTTCTTGGCAAGCTCGAGCATCACGATTCACCGCAGAGCCTCGACGAATTCGTCCATAGCCGGCGAAAGGACAAACAGATCACGCAGGAGCTGACAGAGCAGCTCTGCAAGACCTTCATCACCCCGCTGGAACGCGAAGACATCCAGGCACTCGCCGCCGCGCTCTACAAGATTCCCAAGACCGTCGAGAAAATCGGCGAGCGGATCCTGATTTTTCCCGCGGACCTCCATGGCCGCAGCTTCAAAAAACACCTGGAATTACTCGACCAGGCCGCCGAAGCCGTGCTCGCGATGGTAAAGGAACTTCGCAAAGGCACCGATATCGCCCGGGCCCGCGAGATGAACGCCAACCTCCAGGCGATCGAAGGCGACGCCGACAAGCTCGAACTGGAACTGCTTCACGATCTTTACCACGGCAATTACGAGACGAAGCAGATCATTTTCCTGCGCGATCTCTACGATCTCCTGGAGAAAGTCATCGACCGCTGCCGCGACGCCGGAAACGTCATTTTGCAGGTGGTCCTCAAGCATTCCTGATCCGCCCAACCAGGCTCGCCGCATGATCCTGTTTATCATCGTGGTGCTCGCGGCCATCGCGTTCGAGTACATCAACGGCTTTCACGACGCCGCGAACGCCATCGCGACCGTCGTCTCGACGAAAGTTCTCACCCCGCGCCAGGCCATCGCGATGGCCGCATTCTTCAATCTTACCGGGGCGCTGATGGGAACGGCTGTCGCTTCCACGATCGGAAAGGGGATCGTCGACACCAAGTTTGTGGACATGAAGACGGTCCTCTGCGCCTTGCTCGGCGCGATTATCTGGAACCTGGTGACGTGGTGGTTGGGTTTGCCGTCCAGTTCGAGTCACGCGCTGATCGGTGGGTTGTGCGGCGCCGCGCTCGCCACCGCCCGCGGTGACTGGTCGATTCTGAAATGGAATACCGGCCTGACGCCGAAGGTGATCGTGCCGATGTTCACTTCGCCCTTGATCGGCTTCCTGCTCGGCGCGCTGTTGATGGCTTTGCTCTTCCTTGTCCTGCGTTCGTTCACGCCGCATATCGTCAACTCGGTCTTCGGCAAATTGCAATTGGTCAGCGCCGCCTGGATGGCGCACAGCCACGGCACGAACGACGCGCAAAAGACGATGGGAATCATCGCACTCGCGCTTTTCACCGGAACCAAGAGCGGCGTGTTCAAAGATCTCCCGCCGGTATTGCAATTCCTGAACACGCCCGATTTCGTCGTGGCCAAGTGGGTTATAGTTTTATGCGCCGCGACCATGGCGGCTGGCACGGCGGCCGGCGGCTGGCGCATCATTCGCACCCTCGGGCACAAGATGGTGAAACTGCAGCCCGTGCACGGCTTCGCGGCCGAGACGACCGCGGCCGTCATCATTCAGGTGGCGAGCAACTGGGGCATTCCGCTTTCGACCACGCACGTCATTTCCACCTCGATCATGGGTGTCGGCGCCGTAAAACGTTTCAGCGGCGTGAAGTGGAGCGTGGTCGAACGCATTGTCTGGGCCTGGCTCTTCACTCTGCCGGCAACGGCATTGATTGGCTATGCGCTCGAGCGCCTGTTCCGTTAACGTAAGTCCGTGAAGACGCGTTCCTGCTTTTTCTTCGCCACCGCGCTCGTCCTCGCGTCGGTGGCGCCGCTGCTCGGCGATTCCGCACCGGCCGCGAAGGCGACCAACGAACTCGGGCTGGATTTGTTCCGTCGAATCGCCACGGGCGACGGCAACGTTTGTCTCTCGCCCTACTCGATTGAAAACGCGCTCGCGATGACCTTCGCCGGCGCCGATGGCCAGACCCGGGACGAGATGGCCGGCGTCCTTCATCTCAGCAAGGACGATTCCGTCCACGCCTCGTTCGCCGCGCTCCGCCAGCAGTTGCACGAGGTCGCGGAGCGAAGCGTCAAGCGCATCGCTGACTCGAAAAAATTCGGCGGCCCGCAGGAACCGATCACGCTCGCGGTCGCCAATCGTCTCTTCGCCCAGAAGGGTTACAATTTTCGAGAAAACTTCCTCGCCCTGGTGAAGGAACGTTACGCCGCGCCGCTGGAGCCGTTGGATTACGCGAAGGACGCGAGCGGCGCGACCGAGCGCATCAATTCGTGGGTGCTCGAGCAGACGCGAAATCGCATTCGCGATCTCATTCCGCCCGGCGCCCTGAACGCCGCCACGCGGCTCGTCCTGGTCAACGCCATCTACCTCAAGGCGCCGTGGGCCGTTCCCTTCGTGAAAGGGTTGACCGAGCCGCGGCCATTCCACGTCCGTGGCGGCGACTCAGTGAATGTGCCGACGATGTTCGACTACGAACGCTCCTGCGGTTACGCCAAACGCGACGGCTACACGGCGGTGACCATTCCGTATCTCGATTCGGAATTGCAGTTGCTGGTTCTGCTTCCCGACGACGTCAACGGGCTCGCCGCCTTGGAGAAAAAAATCACGCCCGCTGTTTTTGACGACGCTATCAAGTTCGAACGCCGAGGGCTGACGATCCTTCTCCCGAAATTCAAATTCGAGCCGCCCACGATGCGGCTCGGCGACGCCTTGGAAGCGCTCGGGATGCAAAGCGCCTTCGACCATCCCCGCGGCAGCGCCAATTTCGACCGGCTCGCGCCAAGAACTCCGAACGATTACCTCTGCATCTCAGCGGTCTTTCACAAAACGTTTATCGCTCTTGATGAAGAAGGCACCGAAGCCGCCGCGGCGACCGCCGTCGCGATGGAAGTCGGCTCGGCTGCCGGCCAAACCAAGCCGAAGCCGCTTGAAGTGAAAATAGATCGGCCCTTCTTTTACGCCATCCAGCACCCGGCAAGCGGCGCCTGCCTTTTCATCGGACGCGTGACCGATCCCCGGTAGCCGCGATTTCGTTCCGTCCCTCCCGCTCATGTGCAGCGCGCCCCTATCATGAAACGAAAGCCGTCCTGGCAGTTGCGCGCGGCGGTATGGATCGCTTTATATGTCGCTCTGATCGCGCTCGCGCCTCTTCCCGACCGGCTCATTCTTTTTCCGACGACGGATCGCATCGACGCCGGCCGGGCTGACCGCCGGAGCATTCCGTTTCAAGGCGGCGAGCTCGAAGTGTGGACCGCGCGCTCGATCCAGGCGCAGCAGCGCGGAGAACCGGAGCTGCATGTCCTTCGGTTCTACGGCAACGCCGACCGCGCCGATCGCTGGGTCGCGGCAGAAGCCGGGATGTGGAACAATCGAGCGGTCGAAGTTTGGGGAATGAATTATCCCGGCTTCGGCGGCAGTACAGGGCCGGCACGGCTGGCGCGATTGGGACCGGCAGCGCTCACCGCGTTCGACGAGCTCCAAAAAACCGCCGGCGACCGGCCCATCATTGTATTCGGGGCGAGCCTGGGAACGACCACGGCCCTGCACATCGCCGCGCATCGAAAAATCGCCGGATTGATTTTGCACAACCCGCCGGCGCTGCGGCAGATCATCCTGCGCCAGTTCGGCTGGTGGAATTTCTGGTTGTTTGCCGGCCCCATGGCGCAAAAAATTCCACGTGATCTCGACAGCGTGGCGAACGCCCGGGCAATTCACGTCCCGGCGATCTTCCTGCTTGCCGAAAAAGATGAAGTCGTCGCGCCACGTTTCCAGCAGCTGGTCGTAGACGCCTACGCCGGAGAAAAACGCATCATTCCGCTAGCCGGCGCGGGTCATAATTCTCCCATCGAAGGTGCCGCGCTCGCTGATTTCTACCAGGCCCTCGATTGGCTTACGCCGCGCTGATTCATTAATGTGGGAGGGGCCTCAGTGCCCCGACTCTTCCTCGTTATTTCGCGAGTTCCGCGATTACCTTCTCCAGTCCACTCACAACGAGCGCGAAACGATCATAGTCGAGCTTGGCCGGCGTATCGGAAGACATGTGATAATACGGGTAACGAAACGGCGCCGTGTCGGTGACCATAATGGCCGGATAACCGTACTGCCAGAACGACCATTGGTCCGACCACCCGACGCCCGGGACAAACGATGGCAACGCCGAGCCTTCCGCCGGAATTTTTCGCTGTTCCCGAAACAGGCTAATGGCCTGCCGGACAAGAGCACGTGAAGAGAGGTTTCCCACGAAGCCAATAAAATTGCCAGTGGTGGGATAAAAAACACCGAGCCCCGGCGACGGATAGCGCTGCGAGCGCGGTGCGTCAGAAAAATAGCCGATCGTTTCCAGGCTGATCATCGCCGAAATTCGATCGCCGCGGGTTTTGCACCGTTTCGCGTAGACCAAACTCCCCATCTGTTCCGTTTGGAAATAAGGCGGCTCTTCATTGACGAATGCGACGAAGCGCAGGGTCTGGCCCGTTGGTCTTCCGGCGAACCACCGGGCGAGTGCGAGCAACGCGGCCACTCCGCTGGCGTTATCGTTCGCCCCCGGCGATCCGGAAACGGAATCGTAATGCGCGCCGACCACGACGACTTGCGGACGGGTACCACTAATTTCCACCTCGAGATTGTGACAGGCGCGTCCCTCCACTTCGTAGGTGTTGCGTCGCGGTTGCAAACCGGCGCTTAAAAATGAGCGCTCAATGAACTCGGCGGCCGCATTGAGTTGCGGATAATTCGGGACGTTCCGCTCGCCGATTTCACCCGCCAGATGCTGCACGTCCGCCGTCAATTCCGCGCGCAACATAATCTCGGCTGGCGAAAGCGCCGCCGCGGCGGATGGGTTTTTTCCCGACATTCGCATCCCAACCCACCAGAGTAGGAGGAAGAAGGCGGCAACCGCCAACGCAATCCGAAGCGCGCTCAGGCCGACGTGCCGGAATCGTCTTGAGCGTTCTCGCCTCAATTCACCTGATCGTTCGACATTCGTACCGCCCACTCACGATGACGATAAATCCTGCGCTGCAATTGCGCAGGAATGAACTTGTGGTAAAATACTTCTTACGCGATGACGGTACACAAACGCGTCCGTCGATCTCCTCAGCCCTCCAATGAAAGTCATATTTCGCAGTTTTCCGCTCCTTTTTCTGGGCATCGCTCTAGCGCTGGCACAGACGTGCCGGGCCGGCTCCGTTGGTTTCGAGAACACCGGAAGCCTGGTCCAGGCACGCGAGTATCATACGGCGACGTTGCTGCCCAATGGCAAAGTTCTCGTCGTCGGTGGCGACAGTACGGGCGGCGGTAGAACCCTCACGAGCGCGGAACTCTACGATCCGGCGAATGGGATTTGGACGGCGACTGGCCCTCTCGCGACCGACCGCGCTGAGCACACCGCGACTTTGCTGCCGAACGGGAAAGTGCTCGTGGTAGGAGGGCGGCAGTTTTTTTACGACTTGGCGAGCGCGGAACTATACGATCCCGTCAGCGGAATCTGGACCCCGACCGGCAGCCTCAATACCCAGCGCCATGGTCACACCGCTACGTTGCTGCCGAATGGGAAGGTGCTGGTTGCGGGAGGAAGTCAGGAGTTTTTCGCCTCGGTTTACTCCCTTGCATCAGCCGAACTGTATGATCCCGCCACTGGAACCTGGTCGCCAACGGGAAGCCTCGCGACAGACCGCTTTTTTCACACCGCCGCCCTACTACCCAACGGCAGGGTGCTCGTTGCAGGCGGATATAGTCGTGGTCGCGGCACGCTTGCCAGCGCCGAATCGTATGATGCCGCCAGCGGGACGTGGTCGCCCACTGGCAGCCTGGCGGCGGCACGCGACGGTCACACCGCAACCCTGCTCCAGGACGGGAAGGTGCTCGCCGCAGGCGGCTTTGGCAGCAACGGTGCCGGAGCGCTCTCCAGCGCGGAGTTGTACGATTCCGCGAGCGAGACCTGGCTGTCGACCGGCAATCTCAGCACCGGACGCTCCGGTCAGACAGCAATGTTGCTCCGAGGCGGAGAAGTACTGATCGCCGGAGGTTTTGATAGAAACAGTGGCGTTTACGCGAGTACAGGCGCGGAACGCTACGATCCATCAAGCGGGACATGGATGGCTACCGGCAATCTCGTCAGCGGGCGCAGCAATCACACCATGACATTGCTTTCCGATGGCGCTGTCCTTGTGGCCGGAGGTTATGGTGGGAACAACACCTTGGCGAGCGCGGAGCTTTACCGGAAGCCGCTGCCCGCCTTGCTCAATATTTCCACGCGGACTCATGTGCAGGCGGACGACAAAGTGTTGATCGCAGGCTTCATCATCACTGGGACACAACGGAAGACGGTGATCGTGCGCGGGATCGGGCCGTCGATGCCGGTGCCGGGAGCACTCTCAGATCCGGTCATCGAAGTTCATGGGCCGTCCGGCGAGCTCTTGGCCACGAACGACAATTGGAAGGACGCTGCGACGAGGCAGCAAATTAGTGATAGCGGGCTTGCCCCGACCAACGATTTGGAGTCGGCGCTCTGGGGTACCATCGATCCCGGCGCCTACACGGTAATTCTTACGGGACACAATGGAGGAACAGGCGTGGGCTCAGTCGAGGTTTACGACCTGGACCAAACGGTCGATTCCGAGCTGGCCAATTTGAGCACGCGTGGCTTCGTGGACACCGGCGATAATGTCATGATCGGTGGATTGATCGTTGGCGGAGGCAGCGCCACTGGCTCGGCCAGAGTGATCGTGCGCGCCCTGGGTCCATCGATTCCCGTGACCGGCGCGTTAGCCAACCCAACCCTTGAGCTGCACGATGAGAACGGAAACGCGATAGCGTTCAACGACGATTGGAAGACGCGCCCGGACGGGAGCAGCCAACAGGCAGAAATCGAAGCGACCACCATTCCGCCTTCGAACGATTTGGAATCGGCCCTGGTCCGGACGCTTTCGCCCGGCAGCTACACGGCCATTGTTCGCGGGAAGAACGACACGACCGGAATCGGCCTGGTGGAGTTTTACCGCCTGCCGTAACTCATCCTCGTTACCCAATCTTCTTTCGGAACTGGAGCGCGCAGACGCAGAAGAGAATCACGGCCATTCCCGAAAGGATGGTGAGCGAATGCCAGTATTCGAAGAAGTTTGCGCCCCGGAGAATGATCGCGCGGATGAGGGAGATGAAATAGGTGGTCGGAAGAATTGAACCGAGGGCGTAGAAAATCCAGGGCATGGTTTCGCGCGGAAAAATGAAGCCGGAGAAGAAAACGCTCGGCAGGACGAACATCATCGACATCTGGAGCGCCTGCATCTGGTTCTCGGCCTTGGTCCCGACGAAGAGGCCGATGCTCAACAGCGCGAAGCAATAAACCAGGGTCGAGAACAGGAGCGCGACCGGGTTTCCGGCAATCGGCACGGCGAAGAGGAAACGCATGATGGAGAACAACAGGATCGCCATAAGCATGCCGATGCAGAGATAAGGCACGAGTTTGCCCAGCATGAGGCCCCAGCGGCTCAGCGGACTAACGAGCAGTTGCTCGAGCGTGCCGCGCTCTCGCTCCCGCACAACTGCCATGGCAGTGGCGAAGGTGGTGCCGATTTGCAGGACAATGCCGATCACACCGGGCACGTAAAAGTTCGGGCTCCGCATCGTCGGGTTGTAGAGCATCTGCGGCCTGATCTCGACCGGGACCGTCCGCCGGCCACTCTCGGCCATCATCATTTCGACCGACTGGGTCAGCGCGACCCCAAGAGCGGTGTTGAGGGCCTGCAGCGCGGTCGTGGAGTTCGAGCCGTCGATCAATACCTGCACCGTCGCCGGATGCCCGGCGCGCAGGTCGCGCGTGAAATGCGGAGGAATTTGCATCCCCACCGAGGCGCGTCCCTTGCGAATCTCGCTCGCCATCTCCTCCGCGTTCTGGACTTCGGCCACGATGCGAAATGTCTCGGTGTTCACGAAACGATCGAGGAACTGCCGGCTCTCCACGGTGCGATCTTCATTCAGGATGGCCATCGGCATGTGCTTCACGTCGTTATCGAGCGCGTAGCCGAAAGCGATCATCTCCACGAGCGGCGGGAAGAGCATGAAGAACAGCGTCATCGGGTCGCGCAGGACCGTGATGAACTCTTTGAACAGGATCGCGTTCAGACCGCGAAAAGGTGCGCGCTTCATGGAATCGCGCTGCGCGCGAAAGCTCCAAATTCCAAGCACCAAGCTCCAGAGAAATTCCAAACACCCAACAGCTTTGAAAGCCGTGATCTCCGTTTGGAGCTTGATGCTTGGTGCTTGGAACTTGGAGCTTCCATCTTACGCGGCCCTTTCGCGCTGATTTTCGCCCGCATGCTTCGCCGTCAGCGTCACGAAAACATCCTCGAGCGACGGGCCGATTTCGTGGATCTCAGGACTGGCGATTCCGACGCTGCGAAGTTTCGCGTCGATCTCCGCGCGTTGGACGGTTTCATCCACCAGCAGGTGCATCGATTGCCCGAACACCGTGGCGTTTAGCACCCCCTTCACTTCCCGCATCGCGCGCAACGCCACTGTCACGTGGTCGCACGTCACATCCAGCCGGCGCGTGCCCGGCGGGCTGACTTCCGGCATCTGTTTCAACTCGTCGGGTTCGCCGCAAACGATCAGTTTCGCCATGTAAATGTAGCCGACGTGCGAGCAGCGTTCCGCCTCGTCCATGTAATGGGTCGTGACAAAAAGCGTCATCCCCTGCCCGGCAAATTCGAAGAGTAAATCCCAGAGTTCCCGGCGCGCGACGGGATCGATCCCGGCCGTCGGCTCGTCGAGAAAAAGGACCGTCGGTTTGTGCATGAGCGCGCAAGCCATCGCGAGACGTTGCCGCCAGCCGCCGGAGAGCAACGAGGCGCGGCGGCCCAGATACGGCTCGAGATGCGTGATCGCGATCAGCTCGTCGCGCCGACGTTTCAGTTCGCGATCCGGCAAACTGTAGAGCTTTCCTGAGAAAAGCAGGTTCTCATTCACGGTTAGCTCGTCGTAGAGCGAGAATTTCTGCGACATGTATCCGATCATTTCCTTGGTCGCGTCGCCTCCGCGCGCGACGTCCTGGCCGGCGATCCGGGCGGTCCCTTCCGTCGGCTCGAGAATGCCGCAGAGCATCCGAATGACGGTCGATTTGCCGGAACCGTTGGGACCGAGAAACCCAAAGATCGAGCCGCGGGCGACGGAAAAACTGACGTGATCGACCGCGGTGAAGTTGCCGAAGCGCTTCGTCAGCCCCTCGCACTCGATCATCACGTCGCTCATAAGAATAGGCGAATCAGGAAAGCAGGAAAAAAGGAAGGAGCAGAAAGAGGGAGTTACTGAAACTCCCTGCTTTCCTGTTTCCCTGATTCATTCCCGGGCTTCCAGATTCATTTCACGTTCGGGAAAAAAATGTCGGCGGACATTCCGGCGCGAAGGGCGTCTTCCTTGTTATCCAGGCGGATCTTCACGCCGAAGACCTGCTTGATCCGGTCTTCTACGGTCTGAACATTCCGCGGGGTAAATTCCGCCTTCCGATTGATCTGTTCGACGGCGCCGGTGAAATCGCGGTCCGGATAGGAATCGACTCGCACCCGCACGTTCTCGTTGAGCTTGATCAAACCGAGCCAGAGCTCAGGGACATAAACGCGAACCCAGAGACGCTGCGGCAGGATCAAGGTCGCGACTTCCCGATTGGCCGGGAGCACGTCACCCACTTTGACGCTGAGCACTTCCAGGATCGAATCGGTTGGCGCGACAATTTTCATTTCCTGGATTTGTGAATCCATGTCGGCAAGCTGGGCGAGCGCCTGCTCCACGCGGGCCCGGGCAGCCGCGATATTTTTTTCCATCGCTTTTGCGGCGCTCATCGCGCGCTCGGCTTCACTGGAGGAGACGGTATTGCGCTTCAGCAAGTCCTGCTGACGTTGCGCGTCGGCTTTCAAGAATTCGAGCTGCGCGCTTTGCGCTTCGACGTCGTGTTGTGCCGTGTTGATCTGCGCCGCCGCCAGGTCGCGTCGCGCCATGAGTTCGGAAGCTTCCAGCTGAACGATCGGGGTGCCTGCCTTCAGAGTATCGCCTTCCCACGCGAAAATTTTTTCCACGCGTCCAGCGGAACGGGAGGCAACATGGACCTCGTCCACCTCGATGGTGCCGGAGACAGCATTGCTCCGCCGATTGCACCCGGCCACGAGCACGAGAGCGACGCACGCCGTTGCAGAAGCCGTCTTGAGAAATCCAGTGGCAAACGAAGTGGGCATCGATTGGATCAAAAGTTTGCGGGACATTATTGGCCCGAAAAGGTAGGAAAGGAAATGGCTGGTTACTCGAAAACGCCACTGGCCCAAAAGCTTGGAATCAAGGCCGGGACCAAAGTTATCACGCTCAATCCTCCGGCCGGCTACCGGAAATGGCTCGCGCCCCTGCCGGAGGGAGTTTCTTTCACGAGCGAGATCAGGGCAGGCGCCGTCTTTATTCACTTCTTCGTTTCGGAGAGGAAGATGCTGGAGAAGGAACTGAAGCGATTCCGCAAATTGATGGCGGACCCAGGAACACTCTGGATCTCGTGGCCAAAAAAATCTTCCCGCATCGCGAGCGACATCACGGAAGACACCATCCGCGAGGTAGCGTTGCCGCTCGGGTTTGTGGATGTAAAAGTCTGCGCCGTGGATGAAACGTGGTCGGGATTGAAATTGATGATCCGCCGCGAGAATCGGCGCTGACATCGACCTGGCCTAACGAGACGTCCCCAAACCGAAAACCGAGTAGACCCGCATCGGCTTCTCGCTTCAGCGCAGCGTCCATGGCTTGAAGTAATCGAGCAGGATCAGTTGGCCCGGCGCTTCGGCGGCCACCCGCTGCATTTCCGGGAAATTGGTCCGCAGCATGAAAGCAAAACCATCCCGGAGCGGCCGGAAAAAATAATCCTGATGGCTGGGCAGAATGTAACGAGGATGCAACTGCGCAATCGTAGACCTGGCAGCGCGAATCGCCTCACCGCTCGAGACGCCGACGATGGCGAGATCTACCGGCGACGAATGATAGGAGAGTGATTTGTCGTCGCGACCGCCGGAATTCATAAAAATTCTTTTGCCGCCCATCTCGATGATGAAGGCGAGCGGCTCGCCCTTCACCCAGTCACTGATCTTTTCGGGCGGCAAATGTTTCGGCGCCCCGTCTAACGGGACCCCGCCAAAAAGGCGATCGTGCGTGGCCGGGAGAACATGGATTACTGCATGCCTTACGATTGCGGTCGATCCACTGCGGACGGCTCGCGTTTGGCCTGCCGGAATGCCGGTCGAACGAACCAGTTCCACACTCGTGGAGGAGGCAATCAATTTCGCCCCCGTGGCGCGCATGATTTCCGGCACATCGAAAAGATGATCGACATGCCCATGAGTCACCAGAACGGCGTCGATCCTCGGATGGTCGCGCAACCACGAAGTGACCAATGTTTCGTCCGCGACGGGCTTCAATCTGAAAGCCATCCGGTATAAGCTTTGCCGCGAAAAATAAGGATCGATCAACACCACGGCGTCGCGCGATTCGAGGAGATAGGCACTCGTCCCCAAATAGGTGATTCTCACTCCATGGCGCGGGGCCGCGGCGATCGCGGCCGGCGGGTCAGCCTTCACGAGTTGAGAATATTTTTCGAGGCCGCCGCCGAATACCGGCGTCATCGAACCCACGAGGCAGATAAAAATCCAAGCCCGTAACTTAACCGGCAATGATTATTCGAGTCGTTGCCAATGAGGAAGCAGAAAGTGTTGGAGGGTGGACAACTCGCCCCAGGCCGTGAACCGTTGGGGGATGAGTGCGCGCCTTTTCGATCACATCGATCTTCGGGTGAGAAATCGGGCAAACGCCCAGCGTTTTTATGCAGAAATCCTGCCCGCGATCGGGTTCCGCGTAGACAAGAGCGGTGAGCGCTGGGGCGTGTTCGAAGCGCAAGGCGACGTGGCGGTGGACTTCTTCGGCTTCACGGAAGATGCCGGACATCGCCCAAACGGGAATCGGATCGCCTTTTGGGCACCGAACCGGCAAGCGGTCGACAAGGTCGGGGAAATAGTGCGGAGCGCTGGTGCGAAGAATATCGAGGGGCCGGAGCTTTGTCTGGAATACAGTCCCGGCTACTACGCGGTGTTCTTCGAAGATCCCGATGGCAACAAGCTTGAGGTCTGCTTTCGCGAGAGTGCCACGATCGCGGAGTGATGCGGCGCTGCGGCCGCGACGCCTTCGCAAGGTGGTCGGTTTGGTAGGGCGAGACTCTGTCGAGCCGCCGCTGGTCCTGCGTCCTTCGGCTCGACAGAGTCTCGCCCTACCAAAATCACCTCAAAGACACTTCGGGGGGACTCCGACTGCCGCCTTCACTCCAAAAGCTCGCAGCGCCCGCACCGTTTTCTCCATCGGGAGTCCAACCACATTGCTGTACGAGCCGTCGATGCGCTCGATGATTTCCCTGCCGCGGCCTTGCGCGGCGTAGGCGCCGGCCTTGTCGAGCGGATCGACTTTCGCGAGGTACTCCCGGATGGCGCGATCACCCAGCTTGCGAAAATGGACGCGCGACATCTCGTGAAAGCTCTCGGATTTGCCGAGAGCCGGCTGGGATATCCGCACCGCCGTCCAGACTTCGTGGGCGCGCCCGCTCAAACGTCCCAGGATTCGGACGGCGTCTTCTAGATCAGCCGGTTTGCCGAGAACTTCCCCGTCGATCGCTACCAGGGTATCGGCGGCCAGCACGACAGCGTCAGGCGATATTTCTGAAACGCGGGTGGCTTTGCGCGCCGCGTTCCAGATCGTCAATTCGCGAATCGTCAGCCAGCTGTGGGCGACTTCATCGACCGGCGGCGAAATGACCTCAAATTCGTAACCCGCTTCGCTCAACAGTTGACGGCGGCGCGGCGATCCGGAGGCGAGAATGAAACGCGGGAGCACGGCCGCGCGCCTACGGTTTTGCGGGAGGCGCAGGTTCAGGATTTTCGCCGGAGGACTCCTTTACGTTCGGAATCTTCATCTCCTGAAAACCCTTCGGCACGGCGAATTCGGCGTCGCTCAATGGGTCGCGCTTGATCGACGTAACCGTGCTCGTGATCTCCTGGTCGCCCATCTTGACCTGGGTGCGCAGCGGAAAGCCGGGCAGATCCCGATAATCCATCATTCCCTTGGCGAGATCGTTCCACGCGGAGGGCATCACGGCCTGAAGCTCTTTCATGATGGCGGCGGAATCCGGAAAGCTTGGGGCGATCCAATAGCTCGCTTTGAACATTTTGGTTTCACCCACGTATTCCTCCGCTTCATAGCCATTGATCGTCATCTTTTTCCCGGTCGCGGTAATCTTCGGTTTCTCGCCGGTGGTCCCACCATACTTGGACGCGAGCTCGGCGATCGCCTTCGCCTTGTCGCCGGAAATGCGGAGATATTTCTTCTGTGCGGTCATCAAGGTGATGGTGTCGCCGGTCCTGCCGTCCACGATCATGGTCATCTGCGGCGTCGCTTCCATCCGGATCTTATCGCCCCTGACCTTCATGATCATTTCGCTGGCCGCACCTTTTCCTTCTACTTTTTGGACGATGGTGAAATCAGCGCGGACCGAAAGGCCGAAGCCAGTGAGAAGGGCAAGGGAAAGGACGAAAGCTCTCATGCCGACAACTTAGGTCCCGGAGAGAGGAGAACGCAACCGGTCACGGTGGATCCAGAAAGGACTTGGCAGCCGCAATGAGGCGCGGCAGCTTACTCGTCGCGCGCGGGTGTAGCTCAATGGTAGAGCTGTAGCCTTCCAAGCTACTGACGAGGGTTCGATTCCCTTCACCCGCTGATTTCTTCATTCCAATGGCCCGTCATCCCGAGCGCAGTCGAGGGATCCCGTTGCAAAATCGATCGCGGCGGCCACGGGCTCCCTCGACTTCGCTTCGCTTCGCTCGGGATGACGGTTGCCTACTGATCGGTGCGGCGACGTTTGCGATGCCATCTGGCATGAATGCCGCGGACGGCAACGAGAACCAGCAGAGAAGCACCACACATCCAGGTGGACGCTTCCGGAACAGGTGAGGCAGGGAGCATCTCCGCGTCCGGGGCAAATCCAGATGGCAGGGACTCGGAACTGATCCCGAACGATGTGCGGGCGAAGGTCAGAAAGGTGTTGGTGCCAGCAAAATTCGTGAATCGGGAAAAGCCTCGCAGCGGGCGATCCGCTCCCGCGAATAACGTGGGACCGGGAGCTGGCATGGCCTTACCCATCTCGATGGTTTCGCCGCGGTGCACTTGCATTTGAGTTGCCGTCAACGCTCGCGCGATCAAAGCCGCGCGCTGCGCCGGATCTTCCCGAGGCGAATCGAAAGGTACCGCGCGGGCCGAATAGACCGGGACGTCGTTCGTCGCCGCGGCGGAGAATTTCAACCCGCCATGGTTGAAACTTGTGTAGGCCAGGAACACGGAGCCACCCACGGCGGCGACGGCAAACCCAATGATTGCCGGCAACGGGAGTCGCGGAACGGCGAGGCGCGCGGCGCGGTATTGTTCGGGAGCGACGGCCATATCGTGTTGTCCCAATCGAACGGCGTTCTCGCGCCGTTAAGTCGGGCATTTTGAAGAGCACGATTTGTTCCGCCAATGGGGGTTTTCGGGGGCGTGATTTCCGCCCTCGCAGATTATTGGGACGTGCAGAAGCACGTCCCTCCGAATGAAAAATGACTCGCCGGGCGGCGGATTCTACTGGTCGGGCGCGATCACATCGCGATGGCGCCAAGCGTAACGTAGTCCGGAATAAACGGTTAACCCTACGGTGACCCAGACCAAAACCGGCCCGGCCTGGTACCAGCCGCGGTACCACCAGCCGCTATCAGGCTCGCCGAAATGAAGTTCCCGCGCCGCAAGCAGCCCGAGGAAAAAAATCACGGTGATAATTTGCCACGATGTCTTGTGTTTGCCCAAACGCTCGGCGGGCAGGACCTGGCCGCGCGCACTCGCCATCAAACGCAACCCAGTGATGAGAAATTCCCGGCCCACGACCGTCGTCGCCGCCCAGGCCGGGATGGCGTTCATCGGGACCAGCGAAATGAACGCGGCCGCCATCATAATCTTGTCCACGAGCGGGTCCATCAGCTTACCGAAGTTTGTAACGAAGCCGTAGCGGCGCGCGATTTCGCCGTCCACAAAATCGGTGATGCCGGCGATGAGGAAAATGATGAAGGCGGCGGTGCGGGCGTAGCTCCAGCTCCAGTTGAGCATCGCGACGAAAAGGATCGTCAAGACCAGGCGGCTGATGGTGAGTCGGTTTGCCCAGTTCATGCGCGCGCGTCGGAAGGTTGTTTGGATTTTGTCTCGGTGACCTCGGGTCTCTCCTTGAACACCGGATGTTTCCAGATCGGCACGACGCGTTTCAGTTCGTCCATGATCCATTGACTGGCACCGAAGGCCGCGCCGCGATGGCTGCTCGCCACCCGCACCACCACCGACGGTTGGGCGGCCGGCACAAACCCGAGCCGATGGCGGACGAAAATTTCGCGCACCTCGAATTTTTGCGCGGCGCTCTCCGCCACCAGCCGCATCTGGTGTTCCGCCATGGCGCGATGCGCTTCATATTCGATGCCTGTGATCTCGCGCCCGTTCTCGGTGGAACGAACCGCGCCCCAAAAAACCACCACCGCCCCCGCTTGCGGATCGTCGTTCCGCTCCGGCAAAACAAGCGGCGACTCAGTGAGTGAAACTTCGCAAACGGAAATTGCCATGCGCTATTGGAACCGGGTAGAGTTGGGGCCACTGCCGACTCCCGGCGTGATCAAGGAGATACTAAAATGAGCACGAATCAATGTGATATCGGACTGATCGGCCTCGCGGTCATGGGCGAGAACCTCGTCCTCAACATGGAATCGAAGGGGTTCACGGTCGCCGTGTTCAATCGCACCTGGGAGGTCACGGAAAAGTTCGCCGCCGGAAAAGCGAAAGGGAAAAACATCCATCCGGCACGGACGATGGAGGAATTCGTCGGCTCCCTGAAGCGCCCGCGCAAGGCGATGATCATGGTGAAGGCGGGCGCGCCGGTGGACGCCGTCATTAACCAGCTCGCTCCCCTTTTGGAAAAGGGCGATGTGATCATCGACGGCGGCAACTCACTTTTCACGGACACGCAGCGCCGTTGCAAAGATCTGGAAGGCCGCGGCCTGCATTTTGTCGGCTGCGGTGTCTCGGGCGGTGAAGAGGGCGCGCTGAAAGGGCCGTCGCTCATGCCGGGGGGTTCGCGCGGTTCGTGGGAAATCATCGCGCCGATCTACCGCAAGATTGCCGCGCAAGTGGATGGCGAACCGTGCTGCCGCTACATGGGTCCGGATGGCGCAGGCCATTACGTCAAGATGGTCCATAACGGCATCGAGTACGGCGACATGCAATTGATCTGCGAAGCCTACGCGATTCTGAAAGATGTGACCGGCCTGCAGGCCAATGAAATGGCCGACATCTTCGACGAATGGAATAAGGGCGACCTGAACAGTTATCTCATCGAGATCACTTCCAAGGTGTTGCGCAAGATTGATCCCGAGACTGGTAAACCGCTCGTCGATGTCATCCTCGACAAAGCCGGACAGAAAGGAACCGGCTTATGGACACTGCAATCGGCCCTCAGCCAGTCCGTCGTGATCTCGACGATCAACGCGGCGGTCGAAGCGCGCGTCATTTCCTCGCGGAAAGATGAGCGGGTCGCTTCCTCCAAGATTTTGCCACAGCCGAGAGTGCCGAAATTTACCGGCGACCGGAAGGCAGTGATCACGGCAGTGCGTGATGCCCTTTATGCTTCGAAAATTGTTTCGTATGCCCAGGGAATGGAATTGCTGGGCGCGGCCAGCGTTGGATCGCATTGGGATCTTAACTTCGGCGACATCGCCACGATCTGGCGTGGAGGTTGCATTATCCGCGCGAAATTCCTGAATCGGATCAAGGAAGCGTACGAGCGCGATCCCAAGCTCCACAATTTGCTCCTCGACCAGTACTTTACCGACATCATCGGGCGGACCCAGGACAACTGGCGCGTGGCCGTCGCCACGGCAGTGACCCATGGCGTAGCGGTCCCGGCATTCAGTGCCTCGCTTGGTTATTTCGATAGCTATCGGTCCGCGCGGTTGCCTTCGAACCTGCTCCAGGGCCAGCGCGATTTCTTCGGCGCGCACACCTACGAACGCGTAGACAAGCCCGGCGTGTTTCACACGGAATGGATGGAATCCGACGCCCAGCCGACGGAAAAACCGGCACAACCGAAGGAGCACTCGCGCGCCGCGGAGTAAGGTTGCAGATGCCAATCTACGTTTACGAGACGACCGATGCGTCGAAACCGATCCGGCGTTTCGAGCTAAAGCAGAGCATGAAAGACGAGCCGCTTCGGGTTGATCCGGAAACCGGCGAGGCGGTGCGGCGGGTCATCTCCGGTGGCTACGGTGTGCATGTTGCCGGTGGATCGACCGGTCCGTCGGTCGGTTCCGTCGGCTCGCACGGATGCGGACCCGGGTGCGGTTAGCGGGCTGAAAGCGCTGTCATCCCGAGCGCAGTCGAGGGATCCCGTGGCTGAATCGAGCGCCGTTCGACGGGGTCCCTCGACTTTGCTTCGCTCCGCTCGGGATGACTGTTGTTGATGGCTTAATGGAAATCGTGCGATTCGCTGCCCACTAATTGTTCGTGCGCGAGCGGGCGGATTTTTTGCGCCTTGATCAGGACGACGTTGTCGGTGTTTTGGACGACGCCTTCGATGATAAGAAATGGTTCCTCCGTAATCAGGAGCCGCATCCGCTCGAATAAATCCGGCGTGACGATCGCATTGGAAACGCCGGTTTCGTCTTCGAGACTGACAAAAACAAAACCTTTCGCCGTTCCCGGACGTTGCCGACAGATAACGTTCCCCGCAATTCGGACGGTGGCGCCGTGCCGCGCGGACGGCAGATCGGTGGCGCGCCAGATATCCGGCAACTGCGCGCGCAGCAATTTCATCGGATGCGGGCCGGTCGTGAGGTTCATGGCGGTGTAATCGGCTTTCACGCGTTCGGGCATGGTCATGGGCAGGAGCGGAGATTCCGTCATTCCGAGCGCAGTCGAGGGATCCCGTGGTTGAATCGAGCGCCGTTCAACGGGGTCCCTCGACTTCGCTTCGCTTCGCTCGGGATGACAGCTCGTTTCATGCGATTCAAAAAGCGGCTCTGGCGGCTGCTCTTCCACTTTCCACATCGCGGCCCGTCGATGCTCGGCGAAACAATTCAGCGCGCCCAGTTCCGCCAGCGTGCGCAGCTCCTCTTTGGTTAACTCCACCCGCCGCTTGAAATCATCGAGCGAATCAAAGGCAACGCGTTCGCGTTCCGCGACGAGCGCCTCGCCGTGTTCCTTGCGCAATCCGTTCACCACGCAAAATCCCAGCTGCACGGTGTCGTCGGAAACAACGGTGCAAACCCAGCTCGATTCTCGCACGCAGACCGGCACCATCCGTACTCCATGCCGTTGGGCATCTTTTACGATCGTTGCCGGGGTGTAAAAACCCATCGGCTGATTGTTCAGCAAACTCGCGTAGAACTCCGGGGCGCGATGCACTTTTAGATACGCGCTGCCGTAGGCGAGAATCGCAAAACTGATCGCGTGCGACTCCGGAAATCCATAGAGCGCAAACGATGTAATCGATTGCAGGATTTTCTCGATCACTTCCGGCACGACGTTGTTCCGTTCCATGGCGATGCGTAATTTCACGCTCACTTTCTTCATCCGTTCCTCGGAGCGATGAAAACTCAGGGCCCGCCGCAGCTCTTCTGCTTCACTGCCGGAAAAATCGGCCATGATCATGGCAATCTTCAGCATCTGCTCCTGGAACAACGGCACCCCAAGCGTGCGGGCAAGCACCGGTTCGAGTCGCGGATCAAAGTAAGTGATTTTCTCGCGCCCGGCGCGCCGATTGAGGTAGGGATGGACCATGTCTCCCTGGATTGGTCCTGGCCGGATAATCGCGACCTCGATCACGACATCGTAAAAACATTTCGGCTTCATTCGCGGCAACGTCGCCATCTGGGCGCGGCTCTCGATTTGGAAGACGCCGATCGTGTCCGCCTCCTGCATCATCTTGTAGGTGGGGGCGTCGTCGGTCGGGATGTGGGCGAGATCGATCGGCCGGCCGCGCTCCCGGCAAAGTTCGAACGCATCCTGCATCACCGACATCATTCCGAGTCCGAGCAGGTCGACTTTCACGATGCCGAGATCTTCGCAGTCGTCCTTGTCCCATTGCGCGACGACGCGGCCGGGCATGGAAGCATTTTCGAGCGGGACAAACGAGCTGAGTTTCCCCTGACAAATAATCATGCCGCCCGAATGCTGGCCGAGGTGCCGCGGCAATCCGTAAATGGATTGATAGAGGGAAATGAATGCCGGCATCCGGGAATGCGCTTTCGGAAGACCGGCCTGCTCGATTTGCGCGGTGAGATCGAGGGTGTGCGGGAAATCGCCGCTGGCAAAGAGATGGGAGAATCGATCGATAATGTTCGGCGAGAAATTCAACGCTTTGCCGATCTCGCGCGCGGCGCTGCGGCCGCGATAAGTGATGACGTTCGCGGTCATGGCCGCGCCGTGTTTGCCGCAACGGCGATAAACTTCCTGGATGACGCTCTCGCGCCGATCGCCGCTCGGCAGGTCGAGATCGATATCGGGCCAGCCTTTGCGGCTTTCGCTGAGAAAGCGCTCGAAGACAAGATTGGTGCTGACCGGATCGACCGGCGTGATGCCGAGGCAATAACAAACGGCGCTGTTCGCGGCGCTCCCGCGACCCTGAACCATCACATTGTGTTCGCGGCAAAAATTGATGATGTCCCAGACAATCAAAAAATAGCCGGAGAATCCGAGGCGCTGGATGAGGCTTAGTTCTTCTTCCAGTTTTCGTTTCACCGGGGTGCTGATGGAGGTGTAACGCTGTTGGGCACCGAAGAGGGTGATGGTGCGCAGGAACGAATTCATGTCGTGCCCGTCTGGAACGGGGAAGGAAGGGAATTCGTACCCGATGTTTTCCAGGGAAAATTCGAGGCGATCCGCGAGCCGCGCCGTGTTTTCGATGGCGTCCAGGCGATCGGAGAAGAGGGCACGCATCTGCGGGTCGCTCTTCAGATGTCGCTCGGCGTTTTGAGTCAGAAGTTTGCCGGCGGCATCGAGATGGGTGTGCTCCCGGATGCAGGTGAAAACGTCGAGGACCTGACGACCGTCGGAGCGGGCGTATTGAACCCCGTTCGTGGCGATAACCTGGAGGCGATGTTGCTCCGCCAGATCGCAGAGTTGTTGATTGACGCGATCTTCGCCGCGCAGGAAATGGCGCTGGATTTCGACGTAAACGTTTTCGCGACCGAAGAGGTCGATCAAAGATTGCGCGCGGTGCGAGGGATTCTGGGGAGCGCAGGCTGCCAGCCTGCCCCGTCCGGCAGCTTGCCGGACGGAAGGGTTGCTCTTGCGCGTCACCCGCGGAGATGTTTGCGGCAAGCTGCCGCAAACTGCAGGCTGCCAGCCTGCGCTCCCCAGAAGAGCGACAACGCCTTCCGTAAATTCCGGGAGTTCGCTCCACTGCACGGCGCATTCGCCTTTCGCGCTGCGCAGGTGCGCCTGGGTCAGCAATTCGCAGAGATTTTTGTAGCCGGTGCGATCCTTCACCAGCACGGGCAACACGGTCCCATCTTCCATCGTCAATTCCGCGCCGACAATCGGACGCACCCGTTTCTCGCGTGCAGCGACGGAAAATCGCTGCGTGCCATAGATGCCGTTGCGATCGAGTAAGGCCATCGCCGGCATCTGCAGCTCGGCCGCGGTCTCCGCTAATTGTTCGGGAAACGATCCCCCGCGAAGAAAGCTGAAGGCACTGCAGGCATGGAGTTCAACATAGGGCATAGGAGGACAACGTGGCAGCCACGCTAAAATCCACCCTCACCCCAGCCCTCTCCCAAAGGTCGAGGGAGATGAGCCGACGATGCCTTGATTTGGTAGGGCGAGACTCTGTCGAGCCGAACGAGTTCACACCAATCAGCGTGCAGCGAAGCGGAGTCGAAGGATCCCGTGGTCATCTCTTCAGGTCGCATTACGGGATTCCTCGACTTCGCTCGGAATGACACGCTAGTCGTAGACTCCATCGAGGCGCCATTGCTCACCGTCATGATGACAGCGGCAAAGCGCGTCGTTCTCCAGTTCCACGTCCCATTCGGCGCGGTCCCACGCATTTTCATCCCACCAATTGCCCGACGCCACGTAGGGGCCCTTTTCCATGCGCACCGGGCCCTGGACTTTCGCGCTGCGCAAATGGGCCGGCCGATTTTTGGCGAGCAACACCGATGCCGGTAAGGCGGAGCGGAAGCGGCGCAAAACGGCCCCTGATAGGAACAGTTGCTCCTCTCCCGGCCCGAGGGCGGGCCGGCTCCAAAATTTTGTTTCCGGCAATTGCCACGCGAATGGTTCCATCCGGAAGGCATCGGGCCGATGCGTTTCTTCGAGCACCGGCGTGCCAACACGTTCGCCGCCGAGCAGGCCGGCCAGGCGCGCCAGCGTCTCGGTCAATCGCGCCGGGTCGCGCAAGGGGGTTTCAAACAAATGAAATTGTTCGAATGCCGGTTTGGTTGTTTCCGCCTGGAGCGCAACGGCGACGATGGGCGATTCGGAAGTAAAATTCTCCAGATGGGTGTGCAGCATCCGGAAAAGGATTTCCACGTCAGTCGTCGGCTCGGGAATTTTGAATCGATGCGAGTAACGGCTCTTGTTGTTGAACGAAATTTCGAGCTGGAGCTCGCTGACGACGAGATGGAGCGCGGAAAGGCGCACCGAAAATTGCTGAAGGAACCGGCGCAGCATGAAGAGGAGCGGCTCGCTGGTTTCGATTTCGTTTTCGAATTCAAATACTTCTTCGAAAGATTCCCGAACCGGGACAAGCTTGAGGAGCCGCGTTGTTTTTCCCGCGGCGCGTTCCCAAAGTTCGACCCCGATCGGACCCAGCCGCGCCGCGACCGCTTCTTTCTTCAGCGCCGCAAACTGGCCTAACGTCTCAATCCCCCAGCGGTGCAGAATGTCGAGCACCCGGGCTATTTCGGCCTGGCGTTCCTTGGCGGCTTTGGCGGTGGCTTGGCAAATTTCGCTCATACTCACCGGCGCGAGGGCGCGCCGGCTCCAAAAATTGATTCATCGACCCTGGGACAGGAGGCGCGCTCTTGTTTCCGCCGACAACGACGAATGGCTCAGCCAGGCAGCAGCGCTGGTGGGATCAGCGTGCAGCCAGCCAACGACAATCGACTCCAACTGCGCCTCGCGTACGTTTTGGTTCCCGATCGTCTCGGCCCAGGCCGCCGCGGTTTGCGGCTCGGACGAAAAAACTTTTCTCGCGTAAGCCGACACCGCCGCATCCCGCGATGCTCCGGTCGCCAAAGTTCCAAGCCAGAGGCCGGCTTCCTGCGGATCGCTCTCGGCCCAGCGATTCATCAGGCTCTCAAAAGCCTGCTGGCGAATTTTTCCTTCCGGCATCGAGAGTGCCCATTTCCCCGCGGCCTGAGGATCGCTCCCGGCCCATTGCCAGATGATGCCGGCGGTTGCATTCGTTTGCGCTTCCGGGCTCGACAACCGCGTCAATAATTTCGCGGCTTCTCCGGGATCGGATTCGGCCACGACGGCGATCACGCTGGGAAAAACAAAATCCCGGACAGAGCTGTCAGATAAACTTTCCGCCCAGGTAAGGGCGGCCTGGGGATCGTTCCGCGCCCATTGTCGCGAAACGTTTTCCAGCAACGTTTTGCGTCCATCCACGTCGCTCGCCTGCAAGGCAAAATTCGCCGCGGCTGCCGGATCGGCTTCGCTCCATTGCGAAATGATGTTGGCCAAGGCGCTTTGCCGGGCGGAACCGGACGGAAGTTTCTGCGCCCAGGCAACGGCGTTCTGGACATCGCTGTTGGCGAGTTGAAGGGCAATTGCCATCGTCGCTTCCTCCTGTGCTTTTCCCGGCGGCAGTCCGGAAATATACTGCGACGCCGCAGGTGGATCCGATTGCACCCAGCTCACGAGGACCGAGCGCAACGCGTTGCGCTGCCCATCGCCAGGCGGCAGGGCCTGCGCCCAATCCAATGCCGCCCGCGCATCCGTTTGCGCCCATTGCCGCGCGACGTTGTTGATCGATTGATCGCGCACCGGACCGGGCGACAACGTGAGAATCACAGCGGCCGCTTTCTGCGGATCTTTCGTGGCCCAGTTCGAAAGAACGCTTTGCAACGCGTTGCTCCGCCCTTGTCCCGCCGGCAGCGTGTTGGCCCAGGCGAAGGCCGCTTCCGGATCCTGGTTCGCCCAACTCGAACTGATCACCTGCCACGCCGTGTCGCGATTCGCGCCGGGCGGCATTTGCGTCGCCCTTTCCGCTGCGGCGACGGGATCGGCCATCGTCCATCGGCTGAAAACGGGCCAGTAAAGATTCTGGCGATTGCGACCGGGCGGCAGGTTTTCCAAAAAACTGAGCCCGGCTTGCGGATCTTTTTCGGCGAGCGCCGCCACGACGGTCTGCATCGCCTGGTCGCGGACCGGACCGACGGGCAATTGTTGCACCCAGGCAGTCGCCGCGGTGGGATCATGTTCGGCCCACCCGGTGACGGCACTGGTGAGGGCCCAGTTTCGAGTGGTGCCAGCAGGCTGAGCCTGGGCGTAAGCGATCGCGGCCGACGGATCGAGCTCCGCCCATCGCGCCACGAAGAGCGACACTAGCATTCCTTTTTCCTGGGGCTTCGGCAGCGTTTGCACGAAAGCGAGAACTTCGCGGACGTTGGTGGCATCCACGGTTTCGGAGAGCTTGCTAAAGGTGGCGTAGGTATGACGGCTCCCGGAATGAGTCAGCGCGCTTTTGATTTTCGCGATGATATTTTCGGCCGAGTCGGTCGATTGCGGGAGATTCGATTGTGACGCAGGCGGCTGGCGAGTCGCGGAAACGACGGGTGGATTGATTGAAGTTGTCGAGCCTGGTTCGCTCGAGAAGCGGGCGCTGCTGCTTGGCCGAATGACTTCGTTCGAAGAGGTGTATCGACCGATGCCGATACCGACGAGCAACGCCGTTATCGCGATGAGAATCGGAAGAGCGAAGCGCGGCATGGATTAATTTAGAACCAAACAACGGATATGTTCAAGCGAGTATATAGGCTTTCTTTTTTTCTCTGGGGAGCGCAGGCTGCCAGCCTGCAGCAGTCGGCAGCTTGCCGACTGAATTTTTTTTGCTGCGCGAAGAATCATCCAACATCTCGGCAGGCTGCCGAGATGAGCAGGCTGGCAGCCTGCGCTCCCCAAACATCTCCCGCTCATACCTATATCACTTTTACGGGACACTCCGGTAATGCCTCGAGGAATGCCCGGCCATAGGGGCGGGTCACAATCCGATTATCCAGGATCACGACAATTCCGCGATCGCTTTTCGTTCGGATAAGACGGCCGACACCCTGGCGCAATTTCAAGATCGCTTCGGGGAGCGAATACTCGGTGAACGCGTCTCCGCCGTTCGCTTCGATCAACTCCAGTTTCGCCTCGATCAGGGGATGATCGGGCACGGCGAACGGAAGCCGCGTGATGATGACGTTCGACAGCGCGTCGCCCGGAACATCCACCCCCATCCAAAAACTGTCCGTGCCGAAAAGAATACTGCGCGGCGTCGTCTTGAATTGTTCGAGGAGTTTCCCGCGCGGCGCACCCTGCCCCTGCACGAGAAGATTCATTTTGTTCTCGACGAAAAAGGCCTGCATCTCGCTGACGAGCTGCTGCATGACGCGATAACTGGTGAAAAGGACAAATGCGCGCCCGTCGGTTTCGGTAACGAAGTGCCCCACCCAATGCGCGAGGGCCTTCGCATAACCGGCGTCACGCGGATCGGGCATCTTGCGCACGACGAAGAGCTTCATCTGCTCGGGAAAATCGAACGGGCTTCCGAGCTGCAACGGCTCCACTTCTCCCGCGCCGATCCGCTCCCGAAAGTACGACAGGTCGGGGCGACCGACAGCGAGCGTGGCACTGGTCATGACGCACGAACAATTTTCCCGGAAAAGCATGCGCTGCAGGACTGGCGCGATATCGATCGGCGCCGCATTCAGCGTGAGAAATTGCGCGGTTTTGCCGGTCCGCTCCACCCAGTAGACATGGCCCTCGGCGGCTTGCTCGAGGAAGGTAACGATGCTGACCCGCGCGTCGTGAATTCGCCGACCAAGTTCCTGTAGCTCCGCCTTGAGGAATTCGTCTTCCGTTCGCTTCACCACCTCAGCCACGCGCGCCTGCAAAGCCATGAGCCGGCCGGAAATTGTGTCGGGGACGAAATCAACGTCCCGAATGCGGACTTCGCGGCCCTTCCGAAAATCGCAGCGTTCGTCGAGGGCGCGGAAGAAGGTGTCGATCTCGTCGACCAGCGCCGCGGCCAGCGTCACACCGGCCGCGTCGCGGGTGATTGTGAAAAGGCCCTTTTTCGTTCGCGCGTTGTAAAGGCGCTGCACTGTCGCGCGGAGACCGTATTGAGAAACACCGATACCGATCTGGCGCGAAGCGGTTTGCTCAACGGTGTGGGCTTCATCGAAGATAATGAAATCGTTCGGGAAAAGATAACCGCTCTCGCGGTGAAGTTGTTCCTCGGGACTTCCGAGCAGCATGAAGAGCAGCGTGTGATTGATAACAATCACATCCGCCGCCAGTAATCGCTTCCGCGCCTGCTGGAAAAAACAGTTCCCGGCCTGCCCGCATGTTTTGGCGGTGCAGAGGTGGGCCTCGCTGCAAACTTGCGTCCAGACCTTCGAATCGGGCTCGAGGACGAGATCGCTAAGCGATCCGTCCCGCGTCATTCGCGCCCACTCCGCGATGCGCGCCAGCTCGGCCGCTTCCGAGGTCGTGAAAAGCTCGGCGGCCTGTTGCAACGCCCGCTCCAGCCGGCGCGGGCAAAGGTAATTCTGCCGGCCTTTCATAAGCGCCGCCACGAATTCAATCGGCAAAACTTTCTTCAGGATCGGAATGTCCTTGTGGAGCAGTTGCTCCTGGAGATTGATCGTGTGGGTGGAAACGATCGCCTTTTTCTTTTGCCCGAGGGCGTAAAGAATCGCGGGCGCGAGGTAGGCGATCGATTTCCCGACGCCAGTGCCTGCCTCGACCACGAGATGGCGTTCTTCCTCGAGGGCACGGGCGACCGCCACTGCCATCTCCTGCTGCTCCGGCCGATACTCGAAGTTCTTCGCCGCGGACAACCGGCCCGCTTTGGAGAAGAGCGACCGCACTTCTTCGATAAAGTCGCTTTCGAGAGAGTCCTTTAATGCGATCACGGGTGGAATTGCGATTGCCGGGGTTCTTGATTTGCGTATGGGCTAACCGGAGCGCGGCAGGCGTGCTAAGTTAGCCCGCAATTCGAAATCCGAAATTCGCAAATTCATCATGAGACGTCTCGACCGCTACGTGGTGCGGTATTTCCTCCAAGCTTACCTCTACTGCATCGCGGGATTCATCTCGATCTGGTTCATTTTCGACGTCAGTGACAATATCTCGACCTTCCTCGATCAGCGCATCTCGCGCCTGTTAATCCTGCAATATTACCTCACGCAGGTTCCCCAGATTCTCGTCATTTTGCTGCCGGTCGCGCTTCTGCTCGCCCTGCTCTTCAGTCTTGGCCGGATGTCGCGCTCGAACGAGATCGTCTCCATGCTCACCGCCGGCGTGAGCCTGCCCCGCGTCCTCGCGCCGCTCCTCTTCATCGGGTTGCTGACCACCGCGGGGAGCACGGCGCTGAATTATTCGGCCGCGCCCCACGGTGAGTACGCGCACAAACGGCTCCTCGAAGATCCGCAGTCACGCCGCCAACAACTCGGCCTGACCGCCCAGATTTTTCGGAACCGGACCGACAACCGAACCTGGTTTATCCAGCAGTTCTTTCCCGGCGAGAACCTGTTCAACACCGTGCACGTCGTGCAACAGGATGCGAACGACAACATCGTCACGAATTACATCGTCACTCGCGCCGTCTATCATCCGGAAACGCATGCCTGGGAATTCAAGCAGGCGAAAGTCGTTCATTATGATGAAGCCGGGAATATCACGGACGCGGTTCCGTACATTGAATCCTTGATGATTACGGACTGGAGCGAAACGCCGTTTCGTTTGAGCAGTGCCAATCTTCGCCCGGAACATCTCAGCGTGCCCGAGCTGCGCGATTACCTGCAGTTCAATTCGGATTTCCCGACAGCGCTCCTGGCGCCTTTTGCGACGCACCTCGAATACCGGATCGCCCTGCCCTGGACCTGCGCCGTGGTCGCGTTGATCGCGGGATCGCTCGGCATTGGGTACTCGCGCCGCGGCATTCTTTCCAGTGTCGCGGCCGCGATCCTTCTAATCTTCGCGATGAATTTCGCCACCCACCTTTTTCTGGCCCTGGGCGAGGGAGGCCGCATTTCGAATTGGGCCGCCGCGTGGACGCCCAACATTATCTTTGGCGTCATCGGTTTGGTCCTCCTTTATTTCCGGGCTACCAATCGCGAACCGCCCCGACTCAGTTTCTATCGAACAGCAGCGGTGACCGCGCGATGAATCCTACCCTGGCAAACGAGTGGCCGATCAAGCATCGGGCGGACGCCTGCGCGAGGACGCACCGCCCCTTTCAACCCGGTGAACAGTTTTACACCCTCCTTTTTCGAGAGGGAGAGGGGTTTCGCCGCGAAGACCTGAGCGAAGAAGCCTGGACGCAACGCAACGAAAACATCCGCCCGTTTTCCTTCTGGAAAACGCGTTACGAGCCGCCGCCCGAAGTGCCGCCCGAAGCACTCGGCAAAGAGACCGCGGAAGATCTGTTACGGCGCCTCCTGGCCCAAAACGATCCGGCGAACGCTAATGCGTGTTATGTCCTGGCAGTCATGCTCGAGCGAAAACGCGTTTTGAAACCAGTGAAGACCGAACCAACCGAAGGCCGCCCGGTACTGGTTTACGAGCACGCGAAAAACGGCGATGTTTTCATCGTCCCGGAGGCCCGGCTGCGCCTCGATGAAATCGAACATGTGCAGCACGAGGTCTCGCAGCTCCTAAAAAACGCAAGCGGCTAGATTTAGCAATCAGCCGCTGATTCGGCCGGAGGCGGATAATGTGAATCGCCGCCTAGGCACTCCGCTACTGAGGCTGCCCAAACGAATTTCGCCGGATCGATGTCCGCGATTTTTCGCGCCAGCACACTGATTCCGACCCAGACCGGCTCCAGCGGAAGGTGCATCAGATCTTCGCGAGATGTATCCGGATGCATGCGCGCCGGCGTATCAAAGGCGCATTGGATAACCTCGAATCCCAGCGGCGGGGAAAAAAGGATGCGCAAGCTCTGGTCGTTATAACGCCAGAAATCCCACGGCCGTTCGTGCAGCGGAAAGGCGAAGTGGGTGGAGTGAAAGGTCAATCCGCCGACTTTCAACACCTTGTTGATTTCGGCCGCGACAATCCAGGGCATGGCGAAATGCTCGAGAACGGCGAGGGAAAAAACCGCCTCGAATTCGCAACCGAAAAACTTCGAGAGCTCGTGGGCGTCGCCGATCACGTCGGTATTAGCGTCTTTGTAATAATCGAAACCAACATACGAGCATTCCGGAAACGACTACGTTTGCTTTGCCCGCCTCGGACGACCTGGCGCGAGCCGATCTCGAGAATTCTGCCTTGTCGGCGATTCGCCTCGGCGCGGAATTCCTCAAACCAATTTAAATCCTTTTCTCGCTGCCAGTCTGGAATCTTGGGCGGATGCCGCTTTAATCGGATCTGCCGGCTGTCCCGCGATCTAAGATTCTTCCGCTGAATCGTAAGCAAAGGCGTCGAGGCTGACGGCAAAAAGCACCAAAAGCCCCAGGCCATTCCACGGAATATTGACGGCGCTCTTACGGCGATGTCATCGCGTGCGTGCCAGGAAGTAACCGGCGCCACCACTCCATCGCAGACAAACTCAAGATCGTCCGGTGGACCGCTCGATGCCGAAATCCAGCCTCGCACTCCCGTGCCATGCTGGTCCGACCAGAAGTCGGAAATATTGACCGCGATTTCGCCATCCGAGCCTGGAAGCGTAATTAACATAAGAGCAGAAGCTACTATCTCGCCGGGCCTGCGCGGATCACAAATTGTGGAATAGTGAGTCGTCGATCATGCCTGCGTCACTCCCATGGTTTTCGCCGCCAAGCTTTCCGCTTTACCTCGCGCCGATGGCGGGAGTCTCAGACAAGATTTTCCGGCAGTTTTGCAAGGAACGCGGCGCTGACGTGCTCGTAACGGAGTTCGTCTCGGCCGAAGGCGTTTTTCGCCGGAACGAACGGACCCGGGAGTATCTCGATTTCGACGAATGCGAACGGCCGATCGGGGTCCAGCTTTTTGGCGGCAACGCGGAACACATGGCGGAAGCGGCCAAACAGGTCATCGAATGGGTGCGGCCCGATTTCATCGACCTGAATTTCGGTTGTCCGGTCAACAAGGTGGTGGCGAAAAATGGCGGATCGGCACTTCTCAGGGATTGTCCTACGCTCGCCGCGGTGGCAGGGGCGGTGGTGCGGGCGGTCGCGCCAATTCCTGTGACGGCGAAAATCCGGATCGGATGGGATGCCGAATCGGTCAATGCACCGCACGTGGCCCGGATTCTCGAGGAGACGGGCATTTTGGCCCTTGCCGTCCATGGCCGAACCCGGGCGCAGGGTTATTCCGGCGAAGCCGATTGGAACGTTATCGGGGAAGTGGCCGCGGCGGTTTCAATTCCCGTGATTGGCAACGGCGACCTGACAAGCGGTGCGGATGTCATCCGCCGCCGAGCCGAAACCGGGATCGCGGGTGCCATGATCGGCCGCGCGGCAATGAGCGCGCCGTGGATTTTTCGGCAGGTGAAACATTATTTCGCCACGGGTGGGAACCTTCCGTCGCCCAGTCTTCCCGAGAAATGGGAGCTGATTCAACGCCATTGCCAGCTCGCTGTCGAAGAATGGGGCAACGAAGACCAGGCGATGCGCTCAATGCGGGCGCGTTTGATGGCGTATTCGAAGGGATTTCCGAACAGCCGGAACCTGCGGGAAAAATTCCAGCACGTGGCTTCGCTTGCGAAAATTGGCGAGATCGCCGCGGAACATATGGCTCTCGAGCTGCAGGTCGCCTGAGCCGAGTCGAGCGCTTTCAAGGCCCCCTCATCCTAACCTTCTCCCACGGGGAGAAGGAGTTGTTGCCGCAAAAGCGCATGGTAGGGCGAGACTCTGTCGAGCCGCACAAGCAAAACCCCAGATCGGCTCGACGGGTCTCGCACCCTCGCTGTAGTAGCGCCGCTCTGTCGGCGCGTTCCCGGTCTGCACGGCGACAGAGCACCGTGACTACAGCGGCGTTCGCGGATGACACGGCGAGCCCGCGGCTGCGGCACCGTGGCAACAGCGTTCTTCCCCGAGCCTTGCAGGGAGAGCCCCGGGAAACTACCTTCCCCCGTGCCCGATATCTCAGCTCCAGCCGCGGCGATCAATTACAAGATTGGTAACGAGCGCCTCATCAAGATCACCGAGAACGCTTCGCGGAAACTGAATTCGCTCCTGGAAAAACAGGGCCGCGCCAATGGCGCCCTGCGGGTGGCCGTGATCGGTGGCGGCTGCTCCGGTTTGCAATACAAAATGGATCTCGTGGATGGCCCGGCTAATCGGGACATCCTCGTGCAATCGTCGAATGTTCGCGTGGTGGTCGATCCGAAAAGCGCGCTCTTCGTCAGCGGATCGCTCCTTGATTACAGCGATGACCTGCAAAAGGGTGGATTCAAGGTCACGAATCCGAACGCGGTGGCCCACTGTTCCTGCGGCGAGAGTTTCGCTGCATGACCGACTATTTCGCGCTGCTCGAGCAACCACACGCTCCGTGGCTTGATTCCTCCACGCTCAAGGAAGGTTACCACCGGAAAACGCTCGAGACCCACCCCGATGCGGCCACGCCCGGGCGGGAGAGCGACTTTGCTGAACTCAACGAAGCTTATCAGGTATTACAGGATCCGAAGCGACGATTGCATCACCTCCTGAGCCTGGAAAACTGCGCACCGGTTTCCGCGAACCAGACGATTCCGCAGGAATTACAGGAACTATTTCTCCTCATTGGCGCATTGAACCAGCGCGCGAAGCTCCTTCTGGAAAGAACCCGGGCGACGTCGAATGCCCTGAGCCGTTCGCTGCTCAAGCCGCAAATGGTGGAGATGCAAAAAGAGGTCACCGCTTTGCGCGAAAAAGTTCGCGAACTAACCGACGCTGCGAACGAGCAGCTACGCGAAATCAATTCGGTTTGGCAGGAAGATCGGGCCGCGCACTTCGCCGCCTTGTCCAACCTCCATTCCAGGTTCGCCTATCTCGGGCGTTGGTCGGCGCAACTGGACGAATTAGTCTTTCAGCTTTCGCTCGACTGAAGGTCAGAGGCTCCGCGCGCCGATTCGCCGCGCCCTCATCCTAACCTTCTCCCACGGGAAGAAGGAACTTTGCACATAACACCCCTCATTCCTGGCAGGGCGAGACTCCGTCGAGCCGAACGACTTCACGTCGATCAGTTTGCGGCTCGACAGAGTCTCGCCCTACCGAAGAATTCGGCGCGGATAAAGAGACTCCCTCTCCCTGAGGAAGAGGGCTTGGGTGAGGGTCACGATTGGAGACAGGACGCATTTGTGTTCATTTGAACTTGCGCCACTGACATTTTTTCGGATGATTAAGATCATGCTGACGGAGCGGCAAAGAGGCATCCTGGAATTCATTCAGACTGAGCAGCGGGAAAAAGGAATCACTCCCAGCACCCGGGAGATCCAGCATCATTTCGGCTTTGCCAGCCAGACCTCGGTGATGCAATACATCAGCACCCTGGAGCGCAAAGGGTTCCTGGATCGTCACGCTCGGAAAGCACGGGCGTTGATCACCCCCGTGCAAAAAGTGCGCATCACGGACATTCCGATCTACGGCCAGATCCCGGCGGGTATGGCCACCCTGACGGAGCAAACCATCGAGGGGCACGTTTCGCTCGATGCCCGCTCGGTCAACGCGTCGAAGAATAGCCGCACTTTTGCCTTGCGGGTGCGGGGCGATTCGATGATCGACGCCCATGTCCTCGACGGGGACATCGTCATTCTCGAAGATCGCAAGGATGTGCAGAATGGCGATATCGTCGCGGCCCTGATCGACGGCGAGACGACCTTGAAACGTTATGTGATGGAACACGGCCGGCCTTACCTGAAAGCAGAGAATCCGCTTTATCCAAATCTGGTGCCGGCCCGGGAATTGCGGATTCAGGGAGTGATGGTCTCGCTGGTGCGAAAGCAGATGCCGGTCTCGCGTCGAAAACGCAGCTAAGCGCTTAACTGTTCAGTTGAACATATTTCTCGTTTGTGCCAGCTTCGGGCATGGCCGCGAGCAGGACTATAATCGATCTCCGTCAGCTCCTGGCGAAACGTTTTCCCAAAACCTGGGCCGCGCCCGCTGCCCGGCTGGCGACGGGAGTGCCGGCGATTGATGAAGTGAGCAACGGCGGGTTACCAAAAAATGGCATCACGGAATTGAGCAGCCCGAACCTGAGCGCCGGCAGCGCCCTCGTGATTCACGCTTTGTTGCACCGCGCGCATCGCCACCGATTTTTTGTCGCTTTAATCGATGGCCGGGATTCATTCGATCCTCAGACGACAGGGAACGCGGTTTTGCGAAACCTGCTTTGGGTTCGCTGTCTAAAGACAAGCGACGCCGTCCAGGCCGCCGATTTACTCCTGCGCGACGGAAATTTTTCCCTGGTCGTTCTCGACCTGGTCCTGAATCCGAGCGAAGAACTGCGGAAAATTCCGCAAACGCACTGGTATCGGTTGCAGCGGCTCGTGGAAGCCGTGCCGACGGCTTTTCTGGTCCTCACCCGCCAGAGCATCATGAGCAGCGCGCAATTAAAATTATCGCTCGAAAACGTCTGGCGATTGCCGGACCTCGAAGAGCCGGACCTCGTCGCGCGGCTGAACATTCAGGTGAACCGCAGGCATGGCGGCAGAGAAATGATGGCAACGGCCGGCTGATGTTCGCGACGATCTATTTGCCGGATTTTTATTTACAGGCCGCTCTGCGTCATCAGCCGGAGTTGTCCGGCCAACCGGTCGCCTTGATCGACGATCAGGAAAAAAAGGCGGTCATTATTCAGCTCAACGCCGAGGCCGAACAGACCGGAGTTTGCACTGGGATGGCGCCAAGCCAGGGGTTGGCGCGATGCCTGGATCTGGTGATCAAAGTGCGAAGCCATTCTCAGGAAAAGATTCTTCAGGACGTTCTTCTTCATTTTGCCGGGACCCTCGCGCCCTATGTGGAGGCAACCGGGCCCGGGATCTCGACCGTCCAGTTCACGGACACGAGAAATGTGGTGGAGAAAGTTTCATTCGCGGTGGAACAACTCGCCGTCTCTGAAATCGTCGCCCGGGCCGGGATTGCACCGACGCCGGACGCCAGCTTTCTGGCGGCGCATCTGGCGAGACCGGTATTGCAAACCGATAATGCGGGAGAATTTCTCGCCGCGCTCCCGATCGAAGTGCTGACGGTCAATTAACGCGATTCTCCAATTCGGAGGGACGTCCTTCTGCACGTCCGTGCCGCCAGACAAATCGGGTGCGGAAGCACGTCTCTCCGAGGATTAAGGTTCGGCAGGCGCCAGTGTCGGTTTTCGCTCGATGAGAATTCGATAGACGAAACCGCCGAGCGCGCCGCCAATCATGGGCCCAAGCCAGTAAACGTAATGCGCTTTCCAGAAATTCGCAGCCACCGCCGGCCCGAAGACCCGCGCCGGATTCATCGCTGCGCCGGTTAACGGGCCGCCGAACAAAATATCGAGTGTGATCGTCGCACCAATGGCCAGTCCCGCGACCCGGTGGGCGCGCCCGTCGACGGCGGTTCCATGCACGACAAAAACGAGAAAGAAGGTGAGAATCGCTTCCACCAGAATTCCCTGGCCCGGTGTCAGATCGATCGCGAGCTGCGGCGTCCCTGTGACAACGACGTCCCGGTTAAAAAGGCTGAGACAAACAAAAGCGGCGGCGATCCCGCCGGACAATTGCGCGATCCAATAACGAATCGCAGCTCCCAGGGTCATATGGCCGCTGCATAACACGCCCAGGGTGACAGCCGGATTCAATTGGCCGCCGGAAATGTGCATGGTGGCAGAGACGAATGCCGCAATTGTCAGACCGTGCGCCAGAGCGACCGCGAGCACGTCGTGGCCCGCCGTTTTGATCGCGCCAATTCCGACAAAAATCAGCGCGAACGTTCCGATGAATTCTGCAATGCAGGGACGAAGCTTTTCCATCGCGCCATCCAAGCAAAAGGTTTCGCCCATGACAATGTGGAAGCGCAGAACTCAGGTTTTCTGGGGAGCGCAGGCTGGCAGCCTGCGCTCCCCGGAAAAATCAACCCCCCACGAAATCGGGGTATTTTTCGCGGAGCTCTTTGGCGACTCAACCATTTGCGATCGGCCCTCACCCTACCCTCTCCCAATGGGAGAGGAATTCCTTCTCCCTGAGGGGGAAGGCCAGGATGAGGGTCCGCGTTTGTGCGCGAAACCGCTCCCCGACGGCTAGTGGGTTACGCTCGTTATCAACCGCCCACGAAATCGGGGTATTTTTCGCGGAGCTGTTTGGCAACGCGGTCCGCTTCCTCTTTTTTGCCAGCCTTCTGATAGGCGAAGGCCGCCTTTTGCAGGGCCCGCGGAGTAATGGCGGGGTCGTCATAGAGCAAGGCGACCCCCATGAAGGCCTTGCCGGCTTCGTCGAAGTTCTGGCGCTCGATCTGCACGTCGCCCGCGAGCAACCGCGCCTCCGCATTCACCCGCCCTTCCGGTTGCAGGCTCATGATTTCCTCCGCTATCTTTTGTGCCTCATCCGGCTTGTGCGAGGAAATCTTCGCGGCCCCCAACGCCAGCAATGTTTTTGCTTTTGCCGCCGGATCCGTCGCGACCTGCAGATATTTTTCGTAGGCGGACTCCGCCTGCGGAAAATTCTTCAACTTCGTCTGCGCGTCGGCGAGATAGAACCAAAAGTCGGGTTTTACATTACCAAGATTGTCGCTGCCGCCCAGAAGAGTCAGAAATTTTGCCGCCGCCGCGTAATTCTTTTCGTTGTAATACTCGAGACCAAGCCACTCGAGAATGTCCGCCGGGATTTTGGCATCGGGGCTGGCGGCCACGAACGCGTCCACTTCCCTGGTCAGGGCGGGCCGGTCCTTGAGGTAAAAAAACGAGGAGACAATCCGGAGCGTCGCCGGGTTGTAGTATTGCTCCTTGTTGAGCTGGCGCGCGGCGTCCAGTGGCGGCAGCGCAGCCTTGTAGTCCTTCGCTTCGAAGGCGGCCTTCCCGATATAGTAATTCGCCTGCGCCGCGACGGCCGTTTTTGGAAATTCCTTCAGTAACTGGCGGAAGGCATCGGACATTCCTCTTCCGTCCTCCTTCTGACCGAGAATCAGGGCCTTTTGCTGGAGCGCCGCTTCGCGCTCCCGGGCGGCGGGATACTTTGCGAGCAACGTGTTCAAGTCTTCGAGGGCCGCGTCGTAGTTCTTGTTCGCCTGGCTGGCCATGGCGCGCTGGGTCAGGGCCGAAGGCATCTGCGGACTGTCCGGGAAGGCCTTCACGAAATAGTCGAAGGCATCGATGATATTCACGCCATCCTTCAGTTGCACGTAGCACCACCCCAGTTTGTAGGCGGCTTCGGCGCGCAGTTTCGGCGAGAGATGGGATGCGCGCAGCTCGCTGTAAATCGGAGCCGCCTCCGCGAACTTCTGGTCCTTGTAAAAATGTTCCGCCTTGAGCAGCTTCGCCTGGTCGGCGCGTTCCGGGGCCGGATCCGACTTCAGGTACTCATCGATCTCCGCGAGAAAGGTCGGCGCGTTTGTGTTGTAGAAATTGATCAGGCGCTGGTATTGCGCATCCTTCGCCTCTTCCTTGCTCGGATACTTGTCGATGATCTGCCGGTAAACCTCGTCCGCTTCCTTGGTGTTCCCGAGCTGGCGATGGCTGTTCCCGACGATCAACATCATCTCCGCGCGCACTTCCTCGGGGATCTCCTTGTCGCCACGCTTGTACTCCGCCACCACCTTGTCATACTGGCCCGATTGATATTGCAGCCGGAGCAATCCCACTTCCGCGATCGCCCGCCATTTGCCGGCCTCCGGCAGGGACCGGCCCTTTTGCAACAGACTGAGCGCCTTTTCCGCCATCGCCTTGTCGATCTTGCCTTTCTCGGTCTGCTGCAGGTCCACCGCGACCATGCCGGCGCGCACGGTCGCTTCCGCTTTCAACGCCGGCTTTTGGGTTTCGTTGGCGAGCGCTTCGTAGTTTCGGAACGCGTCCAGCTTTCGACCGCGGGCCAGCGCGATCGTGCCCGCCGCCATCCGCGCATCTTCGCGATAGGGATTCGGATTCTTGGTTTCAGCGACCTGCTGATAGAGATTTTGCGCGTCGTCTTTGCGATCGACATTCTCAAGACAACGCGCCTCGAAATACTTCGCGGAAAGAGCCAGGGCCGGTTCTTTCGATTTGGCAGCCGCCCGATGAAAAAGCGGAAGGGCGTCCGCATAGTCTTTTTGCGTGAAGAGGATCTCGGCGACTCCGTAGGAAGCGGGACCGGCGAATTCGCTGTCGCCGTAGTTGTCGAGAACGTTCTGGAAGCTTTTCCGTGCCGCGCCGGTCTTGTTCAGCGCCCGGTAACATTCGGCCAGATAAAAGTAGGCGCTGGCACGTCCAGAAGCGCCTGGATATTGGTCGAGAAATTTTTCGTATTCCGGGACCGCCAGATCATAAAGTTTCCGCGAGAAAAGACCGTTCGCATAATCGAGTTGCCGGCGATCCGAGGCTTCGGGTTCGGTCGACGGCGCTTCCGAACTCGAGTCCGCCGGGCTCGGCTTCGGAGTGACGCCCGGATCCGCTGGACTCCGGCGCGGCTTGACTGACGGGGTGGGAGTATCGAACGGAACCGCCTTCGGTGTCGGCGGCTCATCGACCGGCTGGGCGCGGCGAACCTCCGGTGTCTTTTGCTGGGCGAAGGCAGACGAAATCGCTGCGAAAAAAATCAACGCAGCTTGCACGAGGCAAACCACGCCCCGCCGCGCTTTCATTTTGCCGTGGCGAAAGCGACGTTCGTTACGCCCGCTTCGCTGCAAATGTTCAGGACGCCGACGATGTTCTTATAGGCACCCGTTTCATCACCGCGAATCACCACCGCCTGCTCGGGATAGAGTTGGACGAGATTTTTCAGCATGTCACTCAGCTCCGCGGTCGTGAGCGTCCGTCGATTCACCACCACGTTGCCGTCGGCTTTGACATTGACGACGATGTCGCCCATCGTTGCGGTTTTCTCTTTCGCCGACGAGGCCTTCGGCACCTTCACATCGAGCTCGTTTTCGTTCCGGGCCGCGTTCCAGGTGAGGAGGAAAAAAATCAGGAGCAACAACAGCACATCCACGAGCGGCGCGAGCTGAATGCCCGGATGCTGCGGAGTCGCGTGCCGGCGTAAGTTCATATTTGTAGGGCGCCCGCCGCGGCGGGCGCCAGGCGGGGACTAAAATTCATCTTCGAGCAGAACAGGCGTCCGCTCTGGAGTCCGCTTATTATATTGCAGGGAAATGAGTGCGAGAATGTGCGTCACGGCAGATTCCAATTCGGAGATGATCCGTTGAACGCGTCCGCGGAAATAGGCGTAGCAAATCATGCCGGGAATGCCGATAGCCAACCCCGCTGCAGTATTCAGCAGCGCCGTACTTACCCCGCTCGACAAGAGCGCGTAACGTTGCGTTCCCAGGTCCGCCCCCAGGGCACCAAACGACTTGATAATTCCGAACACCGTCCCGAGAAGTCCCAGCATCGGCGCGATCGTTCCGATATCGGCGAGATAAATAACGCGATTGTTCAAGGCCGACGCCACCCGCGTTCCTTCCGTTTCCGCGATCTCTCGGATCTGGGCAAATTCCGCGCTTGGATTTTTGGTCGTGAAATCGAGCACCTTCTGGACGACCCGCGCGATCGCTTCACCATGACGATTCGAAACAGCGAGAAGTCCCAGGTAATCACGCTTTCGCAACAACGCATCCGCCGTCGCCATAAAGCCACTCGAGACGACCGAGCCACGCCGGATGGTCAGCAGGTACGTCACCACCAGCATGACGAAAACGATCGAAAGCGCCAGGAGCGCGCCCATGACCGGTCCGCCCGCGATCAGGGTATCGAGAAGCGATTTCGTCCGCGGCAAATCGGGAGCGATCGGCGCCGGAGTCTGGGCCAGCAAAGGCATGGCGCCCGCGAACAGCGCGAAGAGGTTTTTCATTCCGAAAGTGCAGTTACGATAGGCAGCGAGGGTGGCAGATGCAAATGACGGTCAGAGGACAGACCGCGGCCAATCGACCTCCGTTCAAACAAACGTCTCGCCGGCGAGCCAGCGGCGGACGCGAAAGATATGGGCGGGTTGAACCTCGGGATTCAGCTCAACGTAATTTCTTTCGCCGCGCCACAGGTAACGAGCGTCTGTCAGAAGGTCGTGGACCTCGTAAACGTCGGAATCCATCGGGCCAAATTCAGCCAGCGGGACATGGACATAGGAGTTCTGCGACCGGCTCGGATCGAGATTCACGACCACCAGGATGATGTTGTCGCGAGCGTCCGTCATTTTCCCGTAACAGAGGATCGCGTTGTTGTCCGCGCGGTAGAAACGCAGGTTATCGTAGAGATGGAGCGCCCGGTTCTCCTTTCGAATCCGGTTCACCCGGGTGATCCAGTCCTTGATATTGCCCGGGGCATTCCAGTCGCGTTCCTTGAGCTGATACTTTTCGCAGTCGAGATATTCCTCCCGGCCTGGCAATGCGGCGTTTTCGCACAACTCGAAACCGCTGTAGATCCCGTAAACGCTCGAAAGTGTAGCCGCGAGCACCGACCGGATCATGAACATCGGTTTTCCGCCTTCCTGCAAGTGAAACGGCAGAATGTCCGGCGTGTTTGTGAAAAGATTGCCGCGGAAATATTCGCGCATTTTCGTCTGCGTCAGCTCGGTGAAATATTCCGTCAGCTCGGCCTTGCTCGTTCGCCAAGTAAAGTAGGTGTAACTCTGGGTGAAGCCCGCCTTGGCCAGGGCCTTCATCATTTTGGGCTTCGTAAATGCTTCCGACAGAAAAATCACGTCGGGATAGTGCGCGCGCACACCCGTGATCAGAAACTCCCAGAACGCCACCGGCTTCGTGTGGGGGTTATCAACCCGGAAAATGCGAACACCACGCTCGGCCCAGAAAAGAATGATACTCTTCATCTCTTCCCAGAGGGCCCGCCAGTTGTCGCAGCGGAAATTCAACGGATAAATGTCTTCGTATTTCTTCGGCGGGTTTTCCGCGTACTTGATGGTTCCATCCGGCCGCTTGTAGAACCACTCTGGATGTTCGCGCACGTAAGGATGGTCGGGCGAACAGTTGATCGCGAAATCGAGCGCGATCTCCATCCCGCGGCTCCGGATTTCGTTCTCGAGCCAGGCGAAATCCTCGAAGGTGCCGAGCGCCGGCTCGATCGCCTTGTGCCCGCCCACCTCACTGCCGATCGCATACGGCACGCCGGGTTCCCCCGGCTCGCACGTGACGGAATTGTTGCGCCCCTTGCGATTCGTGTGACCGATCGGATGGATCGGCGGAAAATAAATCACGTCGAATCTCATCGCCTTCGCGTCCTCGACGCGCGGCAGGCAGTCGCGAAAAGTTGAGCCGCGATCCCCCAGCCCTTCGGCGGAGCGCGGGAAAAATTCGTACCAGGCTGCCGTGCGCGCTCGGGCTCGATCGACCACCACGCGTGGCGCGGGGCCGTACTGCGTGGAACCGGCGCGGTCGGGATAAGTGGCCATCAAGACCTCAAGCTCACCCGAATGCGCGATCTCATTGACCTCGGCCGGCGCGCCGGCGCGCATCGCGTTCGCCAAATCACGGAGCCGTTCCGCGTCGGTAAAATTAGCCGCGCGCTCCGCCGCTGCCTCCAGCAAAGCCGCACCCTCCAGCGTCTCGCTCGATAAGTTCGCGATGCCGGCCTCGAACTTCGTGGCAAACTCATGCTGCCAGCCGCGGAAGGCGTCGGTCCACGCTTCGACGGTGTATTCGTAGATCGCGTTTTCGTAGAGGGTGCAGACCCCCCGCCATCGATCGTTATCGACGTGCGCCATGGGCGTTTCGTGCCATGGCGTCCCGCCCACCAGCCGCCATTTCAGCACCGCCGCGACCACATCATGGCCATCCTTGAAAACGTCCGCCTCCACCGCGAGGTCGTCGCCCACGACGCGCTTGACCATATAGCGCCCGCCATCCACGAGCGGCTGCAAATTCTCAATAACGGCGGTGGGAAAAGCCCGAAGCATGGGCCATCAATCAACTGCAATTCGCCCGCGACGAAAGGGGAATTACGCCCGTGTGATTATTCGTGTCATCCCGAGCCGCGCAGACGGCGAGGGACCTCACACCTGCAGTTTTCGCTCTCGCGAACATTCAGGCGTTATCTGACGTCAGCGCGCGTAGTAACGGGTAAGCGATTGAGCGACTGCGAAGTCCCTCGGCGCGCTGCGCCAGCCTCGGGATGACAAGCACTCAGACCGCGAAATAAAAGGCACACTCGTAAAGGCCGGAGGTGCGCGTCTCTTCCCGGCGCACTTCAGTCCCCAGGACGCCTTCGAAGAGGTCGTGCTCGAGACGGCCGATGATCGGATATTGATCGAGCAAATTCAGAATCGGCGAATGGCATTCGAGAATCTGAGGCCCGCCTTCCCTTTCGTCGGCCACAAACTGTGACATGTAGCCTTCCTTCTCCCGCTGGGTTGCAAGCCATTTCGCGCGCTCGACGACGGTATCGCCCTTTACTTTCTGCTTCAGGCCGGCCGTCTTCCGTTCGAACACGCTGAAGAGGAGCTTCTCGGGACCATTGGGTCCATGCACTTCCTTGATCGATTTCAGCAGCTCCAGTGTAAAGTCGTTACTGTCGCAGGGGAACAGATCGTGGGTCCGGCGGGTGAGACGATAGACCATTTCTGGCCGGCCCATTTTTTGGGGGCGTCGCCAAGTGTCGAGATAGCCGTCGCGTTCGAGAGTGAGGCAATGCTGCTTGATGCCCATGTAGCTCATCTTCATGCGCGAAACGAGCTCGTTCACGGAAAGACCTTTCGTGCGCTTGAGGGTGTTGAGAATTTCCAGCCGCTGGGTGCGGCCGATTTCGGCAAGTAATTGTTGGTTCACTGAGGGCTCCTCCGTAGATCGGGGCCGAGATTACCCGCGCTCACCTTGGAAAGGCAATAACAAATTTACGCAAGATTCAGGAGCAAAGTAAATTACGGTCCCCGCATAATCCGCTGCCCGGAAGAAGCATCGAAAAGGTGCACATTTCCCGGTTGAATCGCGAATTGAAGCCGGTTTCCGCCCTTGCCTTGATCACCCCACTGGTAGCTTCGGCAGATTAACTCATGGGCCCCAGTTTGAATGTAAATATCTGTCGCCGTGTCTCTTAGTTCGACGCGCTCCACTAACACACGGAAACTGGCAGCGAGCCGATCCCCATTTTCCATCGGAGAAGCGATCTCGATCTCCTGGGGACGGATTCCAAGCACGACTGGTTTGCCAACGAGGTTTTCTGCGTTGGGGAACCGCGAGGCCGGCAGGCGGACAGCGATGGTGCCGTCTCCATCCTCGGAAAACAGGAGTCCGTCGCGCTCCTGTTTCAGCGTGCCACGCACAAGATTCATCGGCGGATCCCCCAAAAAACCCGCGACAAATAGATCCGCCGGTTCCCGGAAAATAGTGGCCGCATACGCATCTTGCAGCAAACCGGCCTGGTTGATCACTACCATCCGTTCGCCATACGCCAGCGCTTCAGCCGGGTCGCTCGTCGCATAGATGATCGTCGCCGAGGAGCGTTTATGCAGCTTCCCGATTTCAGTGCGCCCACGCCTCGCACCATCGGGTCCGAGGCCGGCAAACGGCTCGTCGAAAAGGTATACTTTCGGCTGAAGCGCCATGGCCCGGGCCAGGCCCACACGCCGTTGCTGTTCGAGCAAAAGAGATAGCGGGAGTGCCTCCAATTCTTTTTCCAATCCAAGCATCTCCGCGACAGCCAGGACGCGTTTACGAATTTCCGTTTTCGCAAATTTTCGGTGCTCGAGGCCGATCGCCAGATTTTCGTAGACCGACATGCGCGGATAAGGCGTGTAGTCGCCGGACAGGAATGCAACATCGCGGTCGCCTGGCGGAACATCATTGATCCGTTGCTCGTCGAGGAGGATCTCGCCGTGCGTTACTTCATCCAGCCCGGCGATCATGCGCAGGATTGAAGAATGGCCGCAGCTCCTCGGTGCGGCCAGAACTACCAATTCCCGATCCCGAACCCGAAGATCCAGGCTGACTGATCCCAGGCCGACATTATTAAGGGTAATGCTTGCCATGTTTCAATTGAACGGAAGCGGAACGACCTCAGCTGGGATGCCCGCATTTGTTTCGGAATCCCCGTTGGCCCGCGCAACGAGATGCGTACCGGCGGAATTGAAACCACGTTTCACATAGCCAAGCGCGATCTCTTTTCCCAGGCGCATGCTTCGGACAGCGCTCGTGATCCAGCCCGCATCTTTGCCTGCGTCAGTCTCCGCGTAGAGCCGCACCCCAGCCCCGAGCGGCACATCCGAACGTGAAACCAGGCCGCACAGGCGTTTGTTCGTTTGCCCGGACATCTTCATGCGCGAAATCACTTCCTGCCCGATGTAACATCCCTTGCCGTAATCGATCGAAGCCGTCTCGAGATTTGCTTCGATCGGGATGATATCGTTTGTCAGCTCTCGCCCCCAGCGTGGAATGCCTCGCTCGATTCGAAAGACTTCGGCGCAGGACTCCTCGCAAAAAACAAAGTGGCTGGAAAGCTGTCCTCGGACCTCAGTCTCCAGCGTGGGATCGAACCAGAGATCCCAGCCCGCCATGCCGAATCGATCAACGGCCACCATTCTCGCCGCGGCCGTTCCGTCTGGCGCTGAATCCCCGATGAGATGGAAAACGGAAAACTGCGGCGTCACGTCCTCCAGCTGTACGTCGTCCGCGATGATGTAGCGCTCGAGTCGCGCCGGAAGTTCCTCCCGCAATTCCTGATCGGCATCCAACAGGAAAGTGCCGTTGGCATCCCTGGAAATAAGGACGTGCGCGCTTAACTTCCCCTTCGCGTTCAGTACGGAGGCTTGAATCGCCAATGTGGTGCTCGCGTGCCGGAGGTCGTTCGTGATTTGGCCGTTCAGGAAACGAAAGGAATCGGCGCCGTTCATGCGCAACTTCACCCGCGAGGAGAAATCAAAGAAGGCCGGTCCTTTTAAATCAACCACTGGCGTCATAGCCGACGCGTCGGAAGAGTTCAATCGTCTGTCCGCCGGCGCCAGAAACCGCCCCACAACCCGCGGGGCTCTTCGCCCTCTCCTTCTTTCATCGGCTCGGGGAACGAGAGAACCGTTTCTTCTTTCGGCTTGGGTTCTGTTGCTGCGACAGGCTCCGTCGAAGCAGAAATCGCCGGCGCCGGTTCGCTCACTGCCGCGGGCACCGGTTCGCTCACTGCCGCGGGCACCGATTCGCTCACTGCCGCGGGCACCTTATGGCCGTCGACTTCAGTGGCCGGTTCCGGTTTCTCTTCAACTGACGCCGGCGCTGGGACCACTTCCCCCATCGACTTCGCCTCGGACGGCACCTCTGCGGTAGTTTCGACCGCCACCGGGACTTGTTCGGTGGGCGTCGTTTTGGTCTCGTCTATTCCAGCAAGACGCGGCTGGTCCTCTTCCCCATTCGCTTGCGCTCCCAGTGGACCGCCCGTTGGAAAGTATTGGCGAAAAAGCGATGAATAGTCGGCATCACCGCGGCCTTGCCGCATCTCCTCGGTCAACCCATGCCGAGACGCGTCCGTGGCGCCGAATTCTATCCCGAACCCACGGGCGAGCCGCGTCGCGATGACGATATCCTTCAGCATGTGCTTCACCGAAAAATGCGGCTCGAAATTTCCCTCCATCATCATCGGCAGTTTCATATCGAGCGTTGCCGAATAGCTTCCGTTGTTTCGCATCGCCGCCGCAAATTTCTCCGGAGGCAACCCGGATTTCGAGACGAGCGCCAGCGCTTCCGCCGCTGCCTGCACACTGGCGGCTGTGATCATATTCGTCGCCACTTTGATCGTCGTGGCGTCGCCGACCTTCCCTATCTCAATGATTTCTTTGCTGCTCGCTTCCAGGATCGGTCGTGCCTGACGCAACGCCGCTTCGTCGCCGCCCACGTAATAAACCAGCTCGCCCTTTTCCGCCGCGGTCTTGCTACCCGTGAACGGACAGTCGAGCAATTGCGCGCCGCGCCGCTCCACGATTTCCGCGGCCGCCCGCATCGTATCGGGCGATACCGTGCAGTGCGCCATCACGATGTGGTGCGCCGTCAGATTCGGCTGCATCCGCTGCACCATCTGGAGAAGCGCGTCGTCGTCCGACACGAAAATCTGGATGAAATCGCAGAGCTCGGCGACCTCGGCGGGCGAGCCAACAAAATTCGGGACGGGACGCGGAGTCCGGTTCCAAACAAAAACGTGGTACCCGCGTTCCCGCAGATTATCCACGACTCGGCCGCCGATAATTCCGAGGCCAAGAACTCCAATATTTTTTCGTGTCCGACTCGACATTTCTAAGGTGGTTGCGACGACGATACCGTTTTTACCGCCGCCCGCTGAAAATCACGGCAAACCAGCAGAGACGCAATGCCGAAATTCGCGACGGCTATCTTCCACCCTCTCGCGCGGCCTAACAGGGCGTCCGCTAATAATTTCCTCTCCCTGAGGGAGAGGATTAAGGTGAGGGTCCCTCGTTGAAGTGTCTAGCTGGGTTCGCCGGGAACTAGGCCTGACGCCCACAAAGACTTCTCTGGATCCCCCGCATACAAAATGGCGTTCAGAACGCCTTCGAGATTCTCGTCTATTTGCCGATTAAAGAATCGGATAATCCGAATGCCCTGCTCATGCAGCTCGATTGCCCGATCCAGATCGGAGACCTCAGTAAATGACGCGAATGGCCGGAACCATCCAGCTCCACCGCGAGATGAGCCTCGGCACCGAAAAAATCGACCACGATCGCCGATTGGAACCTGCCGGCGAAACTTCAATCCACCCAGCTTGCGATCGCGTAAATGCCGCCAAAGGCGTTTCTCATGTCGCGTGGCAATTTTTCTTAGACGTCGAGCTTGTTGAATAACGCGCGACATGGGGGACCCTCACCTTAGTCCTCTCCCTCAGGGAGAGGAAAGAAAACTCTACTGCCACGTTGCAGCCGATATCCGCGGTGGTTATTCGGAATGACCCGGATTATCGGCAAGCCGCGCCACGACGGCAGCACGACGTTCGTTTGCGAGGGCGAGGAAAATTGCCGGACGGGCTTCGTCGAAGCTGAGAAGACGCGCGTCTTTGATCTCGGTGAGCTGGGCTAGGTGGAAGCCAAGATGAGAGCGAAAGGTCTTACTGGTTTCGCCCCGGCGCAGCTTTTTGATCTCAGCAATGAACTCCGGCGGCATGCGCGATTCGGAAAAATAACCGAGATCGCCGCCGCGGGCTTTCGTAGCCTCGTCTTCGGATGCCTCGGCGGCGAGTTGCGAGAAAACCTCCCCCTGAGCGAGTCGCGCGGCGAGTGCGGCAATTGCTGCCTCCTTCTCTTCGACATCTTCTCGAGGCGTCTGCGCATGGGCCGCGAGGAAAAGATGGGAAGCCCGAAAACGAAGCGGTTGCGTGAAGAATTCCGGATGCGCGGCGTAAAATTGCCGGCATTCCAATTCGGGCACGATAACCTCCGGCGCGATCTGCTTCTCCAGCCAGACGAGCCCACGGAGTTGAATTTCAATGTTTTCGCGCAGGGATCCGATCGAAAATCCGTTCGCGCGAAGTGCGTTGCGAAATGTTTTATCGTCGCCAAATTGCGCCGCGACCAGGGCCATTTCACGTTCAACTCGCGCTGAATCGACCACTTCATTCGCCGCTGCCTGTTTCAGATTCTCAGCCGCAACCAGATCAGAGGCGTCGCCACCGGCGGCGGGGCCCACGTCCGTTTCGTAGATTCCTTTCCCATTAGTGAGAGCAATCAGATGCCCGCGGCCGGAGAGGCGTCCCGCCAGATCACGAAAGGCCTTTGACCGGCAAAGCAATTCGTTGGCCCCAAAACCAGCCACCAGCGCCGCGGCGATCAAGACCAGCAGCCGAAGTCGCTGTTTCATTTGAAGGCCAGCTCGGAAAGATAATAAGCGGCGACCGCGCCCGTAATGCGCAGACTCTCGGCGCCGATCTTATCCATCGTGTCCTCGGGGGTGTGCCACGGCGAGTAGTCGAAATCGATCAGGTCAATCGTCGGAATACCAGCTTCGTTCAAGGGGGTGTGGTCGTCGGTGATGTCGCGATCGAAATAGGTGAAATGCTTCCGCAATTTCAAGGCATCGGCGGACGCAAAAATATCGCGAGCGAGCTCAGGCGGCGAATCGGGCGGGAGCGTGATCGTGAGCGATTTGTCGCCGACCATGTCGAACAAAAGGCCGCCCCGAAAGAGCTTTGCCTTGTCCTGCGCGGCGAGTTGCTTTGCAAAATAACGGCTGCCGTAAAGCCCGTCCGTTTCCGTAAACGCCTCATAGGCTTCCTCCCCATCGAAGAAAAGGAGTTCTACTTTGCGGGCAAGCTCGGGACGTTCCGCCAGCACCCGCGCCAGTTCCACCAGCACGCCAGTGCTCGAACCTCCATCGTTCGCCCCCACGAAGCGCGCCTTGTCGAAGGTTTTCGTATCGTAGTGTGAGCAAACCAGGAACGATGGTCTGGCATCGTTCGCGCCAAACGTGGCGATCAGGTTTACGAACTGGACTTTCCCGCGCGGGGTCTCGTCAGAAAAACCCTGCCGTTCCACCTTCCAGCCAGCCGATTCAAGCTGGCTCACCAGATAGCTCCTGGTCTTTTCGATCGCTTCAGTCCCCGGCGGGCGCGGACCGAAATCGACCATCGCCTGGACATGGGCAAGCGCCTTCTCGCCGGAGAAATCCTCCCAAATTTTTCTCTGCGTGCTCTGCGATGACTGCGAGTTGGTTCGATCACAAGCAGCGAGAAGCCCCAGCGCGAGAAGAGCGACGGTGGATCGCGCGCTCCGGGCGCGATGACAAAGAAATCCCGGCTTCGCCGGCATCCGTTTGGCATCGCGCGACGGAGCGCGCGATCCACCTTCAGCTATCGCTCGCGGGCAATCTAAGAGCGTTGAGGACGCGCTGAAGGTCGTCGTTGCCATAATATTCAATCTCGATCCGGCCTCGTTTCTCTCCGTGATGCAGCGTCACTCTCGTGCCGAGATGTTCCTGTAACCGATTTTGCAAATCATCAATCGTGACGGAGGTCGCGGTCGCCACTGCGTGCCGTCGTCGGCGCGGCCGGGTTCCGCCGAGTTGGCGGGCGACCAAACGCTCGGTGGCGCGGACTGTCGCACTCCGGCGCAAAATTGTCTCCGCGACGGCCCGCTGCTCCTCCGGTTCCTTCAGTGCGAGCAATACCTTGGCGTGCCCGACGGACAACAACCCCTGGGTCACCCACGCCTGGACCTGCTGATGCAGGTCAAGCAACCGAATCGAATTCGCCACCGCCGCGCGGCTTCGACCGACTTTCTGCGCGATATCCTCCTGACGCATCCCGAATTCATTCGCCAGACGCGCATAGGCCTGCGCTTCCTCGATGGGATTGAGGTCTGCGCGTTGCAGATTTTCAATCAGCGAAAGCTCGAGGACTTCGAGATCGCTGGCGACGCGGGTGATCACCGGAACTTTTGTCAGACCCGCTTCCTGCGCGGCGCGCCAACGCCGTTCGCCCGCGATCAGTTCATGTCTGCCGGCCGCGCTCCGGACCACCAGCGGTTGGATAATGCCGTGTTGCCGAATCGATTCGACCAATTCCGCCAGCGCTTCCCGCGCGAAATCCTTCCGCGGTTGCAACGGGCTCGGCACGATACTGGTGAGATCGACTTGCTGAATCCTTTCGCCCGGCTCGGCTTCGAGACGGATCGGCGTGGACCGCGCGCTGATCAACGCGCTAAGACCTTTGCCAAGAGCCGACTTCGCCATGCCAGGCAGGTTATCGGTTCACGTTCGTCGACGCAAACAGCATTGGTATCGCCCGTCATCCCGAGCGCCGTCGAGGGACCCCGTGGAACCACGTTAGATTTAGCCACGGGATCCCTCGACTGCGCTCGGGATGACAGGTTTTCGCGTCGAGACAGAATCGCACTACCATTTTTGCCAATCCACGTTGGCGCATCTAGCGTGCGCCCATGCCGTCCCCGACTGTATTCACCCTCGGACATTCCCCCGACCCCGACGACGCATTCATGTTTTATGCGATGGCGGAAAACAAAATCGACCTGCGCGGCTACCGATTTGAGCACCGGCTCGAGGACATCCAAACCCTGAATGAACGCGCCACGCGCGGCGAGCTGCACATTTCCGCGATCTCGATTCACGCTTTCGCTTACGTCAGCGATCGCTACGCCCTCCTCCCCTGCGGCGCGAGCATGGGAGACGGCTATGGCCCGATGGTGGTGACGGCAAAGACGGCAGACCTGGCCACGGCTGCTTCGGACGAACAGATCCGCGCCTGGCTCCGGACTCGCAAGATTGCTATTCCGGGGCGGATGACGAGTGCGTATCTCGCCCTGCGACTCTATCTGGGCGACTTCGACCACGTCGTCATGCCGTTCGATGAAATCTTTGATGCGGTGAAAGCTGGTCGCGCCGATGCCGGACTGATCATCCATGAAGGCCAGCTCACTTATGGCCGCTCAGGATTTACCAAAGTGATCGACCTCGGTGAATGGTGGAAGCGCGAGACTGGCTTGCCTCTGCCGCTGGGTGGAAATGTCTTGCGGAAGGATATTCCGCTTCCGGTGCAGCGCGATTTGCTCGCGATCATGCGGCAGAGCATCGATTACGGGCTGACCCATCGTGACGAAGCGGTGAAGCATTCCATGCCTTATGCGCGCGACATGGACGCGGACCTGGCCGGAAAGTTCATTGGCATGTACGTCAATGATTACACCCGCGATTATGGCGAGACCGGTCGCGAGGCGATCCGGCGATTTCTACGAACGGCGCACGAACAGGGATACATCGGCAAAGAGCCGGCGATCGAGTTTGTGGAGTGAGATGCTGTCATCCCGAGGCTGGCAAGGCGCGCCGCGGGACCTCTCAAGCGGTCAATCGCTTGCGCCACACAACGGGCGTCCCTCGTCAGAGGGCGCCTCATTTTCGCGACAGCGCAACTTCCAACCGTGAGGTCCCTCGCCGTCTGCGCGGCTCGGGATGACAGCGCTTCGCCGCCCTTACTTCTTCGGCTTGGCGGCTGGTTTGCCGGCTTCCTTGGCGAACGTCTTCACGCGTTCGAATTCCTTCTGGAAGCCGCTGGCGAAATCGTGGGTGCCGTACTCGAAAAGCACGACAAAACAGAAGGTAAAAAAGACAAAGAGAACGAGCCAGAACAGCCCGCGAAGCAACGACATGAACCGATGGTAACTTACTCGCCCACGCAGGTCAACGGGCACGCTCAAGCCGCCAAAGTTCCGATTGAACCGCAGAGTGAAACTGCCATCCTGTCCGAGCCATGCGGGTGCCTTTGCTCGATCTCAGGGAACAGTATGCCGCGCTGGCCGCGCCGATTCGCGCGCAGATCGACGAAGTGCTCGCGACGCAGAATTTTATCCTCGGTCCGAAGGTCGATGCGTTGGAGGAAGCCGTCGCTGGTTATTGCCGGTCGCCGCATGCCATCGGCGTTTCGTCAGGTACCGATGCGCTGCTGGCGGTTTTTATGGCACTGGGGTTTGGTCCGGGAGACGCCGTCCTCACCAGTGACTATTCCTTCTTCGCAACCGGCGGTTGCATCGCTCGGGTTGGCGCCACCCCGGTGTTCGTCGATATCGACCCCGTCACCTGCAATATCTCGCCGACCGCCCTGGAGCGTTACTTGGGCGAATCATGCCACCGTCATGAGGACGGGTCGCTCCGCGGACCGAACGGCGAAACGCTGCGCGCGATCGTGCCCGTCCATCTTTACGGGCTCTGCTGCGAGATGGAGGCGATTTGCAGAATCGGTGAGCAGTTTCGGCTGCCGATAATCGAGGACGCAGCCCAGGCGCTGGGAGCGGAATATCCATTCCGGGGAGCGAGCGCAAAGGCCGGGACAATGGGCGCGGCCGGCACCTTTAGCTTTTATCCTTCGAAAAACCTCGGCGCGGCGGGCGATGCCGGCATGATCGTCTGTCAGGACAAAGCATTCGCCGAACGGCTGCGTCACTGCCGCCAGCATGGGATGGAGCCCCGCTATTATCATCATTTCATCGGTGGCAATTTTCGCCTGGACGAAATTCAGGCGGCGATTCTCCAGGTGAAACTGCCGCACCTGGACGAATGGTCGGCGGCCCGGCGGCGGGCGGCGGACATCTACCGCGAAGAATTCACCCGATTGAATCTGACGGATTCGATCACGCTTCCCGTCGAGCCGTTCCGGGACCGAGGCCTGACGAATCATCACATCTACCATCAATATGTGATCCGCACACCGCAGCGCGAAGCCCTCCGGGAACATCTGACGCGCCGGGAAATCGGGACCGCAATCTATTATCCGCTGGCGCTGCACGAACAGGAATGTTTTCGCTATCTCGGCCACGGCGCCGGCGAATTCCCCGAAGCCGGACGCGCGGCGCGTGAAACCCTGGCTTTGCCGATGTATCCGGAGCTGGCGCGCGAAGCCCAGCGCTATGTCGCCGAAGCGATCGCAGAGTTCCTTAATCAAGGAGCGACGACTTGAAATCGCCGACCTAAAAAAACGGCGATTTCAGATCGCCGCTCCTTGTCGCGGCGAAGCCGCAATGGACACACCCAATTCACTTGCGACGCACGACGCCCAAGCCTATATCAACGCTCGCCGTTGCCGGCAATGCGGGTAGGTACCGAAGTGGCCAAACGGGGCGGACTGTAAATCCGCTGGCTTACGCCTTCACTGGTTCGAATCCAGTCCTGCCCACTCCCCGTCACCGCTTCTTTTTCGAGGCCGTCCTACTCTTGCCGCGGGCAGATTTTCCGCCGCTCCGTTTCGCGGAACGAGCCTTCGCCGCGCCGCTCGATTTCTTTCCGCGGCTTTTGCTGCGGCCCGATTTTTTCCCGCGCGCCGCGCTACCCTTCGATTTGCCGCGGGCTGATGGGGCAGACTTCTTCGCCGGACGCTTCGCGCTGCTCTTTCCCTTGGATTTCGCACTCTTTGCGGTCCGGGAAGAGGCCTTCTTGCTCCGGCCTTTCGCGGCAGCCCTGGCTTTCACCGCGACCGCTTTCACGGCCTTTTTCGCCATCTTCTTCACGTTGGATCCCCCCGAGCTCCGGGAACTCGCCGCTCGCCCGGCAAGCGCGCCGATTACGCCGCCAACAACCGCGCCAACTGGACCCGCCACACTGCCCAGAACCGCCCCTGTCGCCGCTCCGGCCGTTTGTTTCGAGATGGGTGGAATCTGGATGTTTTCGGACGATGAACCTGACGTGTCAGTGGATTTTTGGTTTTCTTCTTCAGCCATAAACGTGCGCTCCTTGGGCAGTGGTTGTTTGATTGTAATTCGGATGAGGGGGAGCTCTTAGCCGCACGAGTTCACAATTAAACCGGGCTAGGAGGGCGGGATTTCTCCACTCTTCGGCCGAAACAGGACGTTCTCCCGTTCCACGGAAGCGCCGCGGCTGAGAAAGAAATCAAGCAACTCGGGCGTGTAGAACTCCTTGTTTTTTCCCGGGTTCAGTCCCAGGAAAATCCGGCCACCAGGATTGAGGTGCCGTTTCAGATCGTCGAGAAAGAACGCCCATTCGGGCGGTCCCCACCACCAATCCTGTTTACTGATCCGGTTAAAATCGATCGAGAAGGCCGTGACGAAATCGAACTTGCGGTCGAGTTCGGGCAGCGGTTCGAACGGGCGAATCGTCCATACCCGGCGCTCGACCTCAAAAAGTTCAAGCAACTGGGTGAAAAGCGGGAACTCATCGATATCCAGACCGAGGCAGGTGTGCCCCAGTTGTCGCAAAACGAAGAGAAAGAAACCGCCGCCACAGCCGAGATCCAGGACGGCCCGGGGCGCGAATCTCTGGAGCTTCAGGTCCTGCGCTCGGGAGATGTTCAGCTGCAGCCAGCGCCTGACGTCGGCGTACTTCGCGTAGTGCTCTTTCGAACCCGCGTACTCCGCCTGGATCGCCGCCAATCTGGCCTGGTCGATCCGGGCGTAGATCGGCTCCAGTGGAATCGGATGAATAATACGCTCCGCCTTCCGCCAGGCGCGCCGATACGTCAGCGGCTGGGCGAGCTTCGCGATCTTGTGGGAAAACTTCATCTGGACGCGGTCATCCCGAGCGGAACAAAGTGAAGTCGAGGGACCCCGTGGAACGTCGAGATTGTAGCGACGGGGTCCTTCGACTCCGCTGCGCTTCGCTCAGGATAACTGTAGCAGGGCGACCGCCGCCTGCCAAAATCGAGCTGGAGCCGGCTGGCTTTTTAGCGGCCGCGCCGTTGGTTTCCACCGCCGTCGCGGCGTCCACCACCGTAGCCACCACCACCGCCGCCGCCGCCATATCCACCGCCGCCGCCACCGTAGCCACCTCCGCCGCCACCATAGCCCCCGCCGCCGCTCCGTCCACCGCCGGGAGGACGAGGTTCGCGCGGGCGCGCTTCGTTGACGGTCAACGGCCGGCCTTCCACGGTCTTGCCATTGAACTCGGTGATTGCTTTTTGGGCGTCCGCCTCGGTCGTCATCGTGACGAAAGCGAAGCCGCGCGACTTACCGGTGAACTTGTCCTGCATCAACGTGACTTCCTGGACCGGTCCCACGCCGGCAAACATGTCCTGGAGATCGGTTTCGGTGGTGTTGAAGGAAAGATTTCCTACGTATAATTTAGTGCCCATCTGAGTTAACTGAGGAAAACGCCGCTTGGCCACTGTTCCCGCTCATCGGATTTCAAATCGCCACTGAAAAACTCAACTGACAATCTACCAACGCACCGAGCTTCCGTTTTCTTTTCGGCGTGATTAGTAGAGGCTTTTGCCAGCGAAAGCAACTAGAATCCGGGGCCGCCTGCCGTTGCCAAAAATGTCCGATTTTTCCTCCTCATCCCATGGTCCAAACGGCTTCCGCGTGGCGGTAGTCGCGGCCGGCATCGTCAGCCCGCTTGGCCTCGGATTGGAGGAAACGCTCCGGTCGTTACGCGTGGGCAAAGACAGCGTAGCGCCGGTCGAAGCTTTCGCGGTGGATCGCTGCCGCTGCCAGACTGCCGGCCAGGTTCCTGACGCGGCTCTCGCGGAAGCCAGCCAATATCACCGCCATCCCGGGCGGCTCCATCGCGTCGCTCGAATGATGATCCTCGCGCTCAAGGAAGCAATGGCGCAGACCGACGATTTCGAGCCCGAGCTGACCGTGATGGGCACGACCAGCGGCGGCATGACATTCGGCGAGCAATATTATCGCGGCCTTAAGGAAAAACAGCCGTCATCCCGCTCCGCACCGACACTGATTGCTAATTACCCGCCGCAAAAACCGGTGATGGACGCGCAGGAAGCCTTTGGAATTGGGGCACCGTGCCAGATCATCGCCAACGCTTGCGCGTCTGGGACGAACGCCATCGGCCATGCGTTCAACTGCGTGCGCTCGGGCCGTTACCAGCGCATCCTGACGGGCGGATACGACGCGATCTCCGAACTGGTCTTCGTCGGGTTCGATTCGTTGCAGGCTTCGACACCGGAGCGCTGCCGGCCTTTCGACAGTGAGAGGAGCGGCATGGTCCTGGGTGAAGGCGCGGCTGTTCTCGCGCTGGAAAACCTGGAGACGGCGAAGAAGCGCGGCGCCAGCATCCTCGCCGAGATCATTGGATACGGCATCTCGACGGACAACTTTCACCTCACTCAACCGGACCCCTCCGGCAACGGAGCACGCCGGGCCATGGAGGGCGCTTTGCGGAGCGCGGGAATTTCGCCGGCTGAAATCGATTATATCAATGCCCACGGGACCGCGACGCCGTTTAATGATGCCGCCGAAGGCAAAGCAATCGCGGAGTTGTTCAACGGCGTGCCGGTCAGCTCTACCAAAGGGATGATGGGCCATTCGCTGGGGGCGGCGGGAGCAATCGAAGCGATCATCTGCATTCTCGCGCTCCGCCATCAGCTCCTCCCTCCGAATATTAACTTTCGGCGCGGCGATTCGGGGCTCGACTTGAACATCATTGCGAATCAATCCGCGACCGGTCGTGTGCGAACCGTGCTCTCGAATTCCTTCGGTTTCGGTGGCACGAACGCTTCCGTCATTCTGCGGTCGATTGCCGCATGAGCCTGCGCATCGCGGGCATGGGCTGGGTCACGCCGTTGGGAAGCGGCGTGGATGAAATTTGGAATCGCCTGCGCAACGGCGAGACGGCAATCGCCGAAACGATTTCCAATCCGCTCGGCGGGGGATATCCGGTCTTTCGCGTTCCGCCCTCAGCCACCGCCGGCGCGCCGACTCATCCGCGATTGCGGCGATCGAGCGCCATCTCGCGGTTTGCCGTCGTTGCCGGCCTCGAGGCACTGGCGAATGCCGGCGTAAAATTGGATCCTGAAATCGCGAACCGCACCGCGCTCATTCTTGCCGTTTCGAATGGCGGCGTGATCTACACGAAACGATTCTACCACGAGATCGTCGAGTCGGGCGCGCAGGCGGCCAGCCCGCTTCTCTTCCCGGAGACGGTTTTCAACGCCCCGGCCAGCCATCTGGCAGCGATCCTGGGACTCACCGGCGTGAGCTACACACTCGTCGGCGATGGCGCCGTGGGAATGCTTGCCCTGAAAATGGCTGAGGATCTCATGGACAGCGACACATTCGATTACTGTCTGGTAGTCGGAGCCGAGGAAGCCGACTGGCTGTTGTGCGACGCCTATCGCAAATGGCGGCTCCTTCGTTCAACGGCACCGATCGAGCCATTTCAAGAGCCGCCGCGCGGGATGATTCTTAGCGAAGGGGCGGGAGCGATTTTGCTCGGGCGCAGCGGACGCGTCCAAATCGAAAGAATCGCGGGCGGGACGAACTTCCATCAACAAAAGGAAGCGGACGAAGCCCTGGACAAGGTTTTTTCGGAACTTTGCCAACCCCCGCCCGATCTCGTCGCCGCCAGCGCGAACGGAACCTTCATCGATCAGGCGGAAAAAGGCGCGATTGGAAAACATTCTCCGAATGCTACGGTTTATGCCGTGAAGGGAGCGCTTGGAGAAAGCGTGGGAGCGAGCAGTCTATGGCAAACCATCCTGGCAGCCCAGGCTTTGACAAGGCAACAGCTGCCGGGATTCCCCGAGCCGGCGGCCCTGCACAGCGCGGTGGTGTCCGCCTGCGGGCTAAACCAGCAGATCGCCGGACTGCGGCTCCGGATTTGACCCCTGAGGCGGTCCCTGGTGGGTCGGCTTCACAACGCGGCGTTTTGCCTTTGCAACGAGCAGGCCGTTCGGTAGCTTCGCATCCCGCGATGCGTAGGCTGCTTTTACAAGTTTTTGGTCTTTTTTGCGCCTATTCGTGGGCGTTCGGGCAGGCCGGCACAGAAAAGCAGCCGATAGAAATCACCGCCACAGGCGACACGAATTACCAGGACGGCCTCGGCACCGCTCATGGCAACGTCGCCATCCACACCGGCGACGCCGATATCTATTCCGACGCGGCGACCTACAATCCGAAGACTCACGATATCTTCGCCGAAGGTCACGTGCGCATCTACCGCACCGCCGGGATATTTGTCGGGGACCGCGCGATTTATAATACCGAGACGAAGGCAATCCAGGCGGTCAATATGAAGACCGACAAGCAGCCCTTCCTTGTCGCCGGCGACAAGGTCACCACCATCTCCGAAGGCGCGTCCATGATTTCAAATGGGGCGTTCACCACCCACGACTCGTCGAAGCCGGATTTCCACCTCCAGGCGAAAACGATGCGGATCTACGAAAAGGATCGCGTCATTTTCCAAAACGTCACGTTCTACGTCCGTGACATCCCGATTTTCTGGTGGCCGTATATGTATCAATCGCTGGATGATTCGTTCAGCTACATGATTTCGCCGGCTTACCTGAGCTCGTGGGGTCCATCGATCCTCAGCCGCGTTACCATGCCGATCACCGATGACATCAAAGGTGTTTTCCGGCTCGATTACCGTTCGCGACGCGGGGTTGCGTTCGGTTTCGAACCAGATATTCGCTTCGGCACGGATAAACAGAGCTGGGCCCGGATCCAAACCTACTTTTTGAAAGACGAGAACCCCGACATCAATCGCACGTCACTTGTGCGCCCCGATATCTCGGAGGGCCGTTACCGGGTTTCGCTCCAAAGCCGGACAAAATTTGCCGAGGACGTTTACGGGATCGCGAACATCACAAAACTTAGCGATGAATTCATCCTCCAGGATTTTTTCCCGGGCGAGTTCCAAATCAATCCGCAGCCGGACAACATCGTCGCAGTGACCAAGACGAATCCGAATTACACGCTGACTGCCATTGGTCGTTTCCAGGCGAATGAATTCTTCGAAACCACGGAGCGTCTGCCCGAAGTGGCGCTCGATGTAAAACCTTCTCCCCTCTTCGGTGGCCCAATTTTTTATGAGGGTGAAACCAGCCTGGCCGAGCTGCGTCGAAGTTTCGCGAGCGGTTCTACGTTCGACGACTACAGCAGTCTCCGGTTCGACTCGTTCCATCAATTTAGTTTCCCCAATACCTATTTCGGCTGGCTCTCGATCGTGCCCCGGGTCGGTTTCCGCGCAACGTATTACAGTGAAACGCGGGACCTGGGGAAGACCATCTTCACACCGAGCACGAATCCGCTGATCCCCGACTTCATCATCCCCGATTCGACTCCATTGGTGAAAGGAGGCGACAAACTCCGGACCGTTTTCAACGGCGGTGTGGAAGCTTCCTTCAAAATCACCCGCACCTGGGAAGACGCGCAAAGCAACGCGCTTGGTCTCGACGGCCTCAAACACGTCATCCAGCCGTTCACGAATTTTTCCTGGGTCTCCAGCTCGCTTTCCGACCCAGCCTCGATCCTGCAGTTCGATCGCTACCAGCCTTCCACCCAGTCGCGCCCGTTAGACTTTCCGCAGTTCACCTCGATCGATTCCATCGATAGCTGGACGATCTGGAGGATCGGCGTGCGCAACCGGCTCCTGACGCGCCGCGACGATTCCACAGTGAGCTGGATGGATATCGAAACCTTCATAGACGTGAACTTCGACAATCCGTACGACAGGACGCCATACTCGAACCTGTTTAATCGGATCAACTTCACGCCCGTACCCTGGGCCAGTTTTGGCATTTCTTCGCAGGTCCCGGTGTTCGAGAAGGGCTTCACCGAGATCGATACCAACGTCAATATCCAGCCGATCTCGAAGCTTCAAATCTCCCTCGCCCACCGTTACCTCAACCAGAATCCTTTCTTCGATAACAGCAGCCTTTACGTCGTCGGCGGCTATTATCGGATCGACGATAACTGGGGCGTCGGCTTCTCCGAGCAATACGAAGGGACGACCGGGGTGCTGGAACAGCAGCGTTACTCCATCTATCGCGACCTCACGAGCTGGGTCGCCTCAATCGGCGCGATCATCCGCGACAACGGCGGCGGCGTGAAAGAATATGGCTTGCTCGTGACCTTTACGCTGAAGGCATTGCCGAAATTCAGCTTCGATCTGAACTTCGATCCGGCCGGCTCGCAGCAAACCCAATAGCCGGCGTTCAGGATTGCAATTTGGGCGCTTTGCCCCTTTCTTCTCGCGCAGCAGTCGATCAGTTGCGTTCAATTTTCTCATGGACATTTCCATCATAGGTTCCGGTTATGTCGGTCTCGTTACCGGCGCTTGTTTTGCCGACGTCGGCCACAATGTTATTTGCGTCGATAACGATCCGCGCAAAATCGAAGCACTCCGGGCTGGGAAAATCCCAATCTACGAGCCGGGGCTCGAGGAGGTAATCCACCGGAATGTTTCGGCGCATCGGCTTCGCTTCACCGGCAGCACCAAGGATGGCGTCGATAATTCCCAGATTGTATTCATCGCCGTGCCCACCCCTCAGCAGCCGGACGGCAGCGTCGATCTCAGCTTCATTGAGAAGGTCGCGAGAGACATCGCTGACGTCCTGACCGGCTATCGCGTGATCGTGGACAAAAGCACGGTGCCCGTGAAAACCGGCGAGAAAGTGCGCGAAACAATCAAGCGTTACAATCGCCACGGGGCTGAGTTCGATGTCGTGAGCAATCCCGAATTCCTTCGCGAAGGGTGCGCGGTCGCCGACCTGATGCACCCTGATCGGATCGTCATCGGCGCCCAAAGCCAGTCCGCCGTCGATCTGATGAAGAAGGTCTACGAACCATTCATGGCGCCGATTCTCGTGACCGACATCAACAGCGCCGAGTTGATCAAACACGCCGCCAATTCATTCCTCGCTTTGAAGATCTCCTACATCAACGCCGTCTCCGCAATCTGCGAAGCGAGCGGAGCCGACATCGAGAAAGTCGCGGACGGCATCGGAATGGATAAACGGATCGGCCGAAGTTTTCTAAATGCGGGGATCGGTTATGGCGGCTCCTGTTTTCCGAAAGATATCGCCGCTTTCATTACCATCTGCGATCAGCTCGGGGTGCCATTCACCCTCCTGAAAGAAGTCCAGCGGATCAACGCCGATCAGAAGAGCCGGTTTCTCAAAGCGATTCGAGAAACCCTTTGGGTTTTGCGGGATAAGAAGATCGCGGTGTGGGGCCTGGCTTTTAAGCCGAACACGGACGACCTCCGATCGTCGGTCGCGATCGAGCTGGTGACCGACATGTTGAAGGAGGGGGCCCACGTCACAGTCTACGATCCCAAGGCCATGGACAAGGCGCGTGACGGGAAATTGATCGACGGCGCCATCTTTGCGAATTCCGCGCTGGAAGCGACCGACGGGGCCGAAGCGCTCATTATCGCCACGGAATGGCCGGAATTTGCCAATATCGATCTCGAAATTGTGAAGGGGAAAATGACAACGGCGATTGTTTTCGACGGACGCAACTTGTTTGACCCCGAAACGATGGGGAAACTCGGATTCCACTATCACTCGATCGGACGCGCCAGCGTCAAGCCGAGCTAGGTCGCCCGAACTCGACCGCATTTTAGGTCGATCGCGCGCTCCGTCGCGCGATGCTTTATTGTCCCGGCTCCGCCGGCATTTTTTTGTCATCGAGCGGCGGAGCGCTCGATCCACCAATGAGTTCTCGCAGCCTGGCCCAAATCGCCCTTCGGCAATGGAGGAACGACAGACAATTCGCCGACGTGATTCTCTCGGGCCTCCTGAGGTCGAGCGATTTGGCCGGCCCGGACCGAGCCTTCGCGACGGACCTTTTCTACGGAGTTCTTCGCAACCTCACGTTGCTCGATTTCTGGATCGATTCGTTGCGATCCAGGCGACTCGATCCCGATGCGCGAGATTTATTGCGACTCGGTCTCTATCAACTGTTTCTTCTGGAAACGCCCGAGCACGCGGCTGTGTACGAAACCGTGGAACTGGCCGTGGAGCGAAGCCGACCGCTGATCAATGGAGTGCTGCGCCGCGCGGCGCGGGAAAAATCGAATCTCCTCCGCCAGGCGAACGAAGAGGACCTCAGCGTCCGGAAATCACATCCCTCCTTTCTGATCGATCGCTGGAGAAAAAGCTTTGGAGCGCAAAACCCGGAAATCCTTTGCGAATGGAACAACTCTCCGGCGCCGAATTATGCGCGCATCAATCGAATCAAGATTTCCGAAAAGGACTTCCTGGCAGGGTCGGCGCGCTACGCCGACCGGACGCCGCAGCGCGGCGTCCCTACCAGTTTCGTGCGCCTGACGACGATCCCGAACGAGGCACTCGCCGCCGGCCATTGTTACATCCAGGATCCGAGCACCGCGGCCGCCTGCCGGTTGCTCGACCCCCAGGCGGGAGAGAGCGTGCTCGACGTTTGCGCGGCGCCCGGCGGCAAAACCGGATACCTGGCGGAATTGATGAAGAATGAGGGATTCATTCTTGCCTGCGATCGGGACGAAAACAGGGTGGGAACGCTCCGGAATAATTTGGAGCGCCTCGGCGTCAGGATTGGCCGCTGCCTGCAACATGACTGGGCGACTGCCGAACCGCCCTCCGATCAGGCCGCGTTCGACCGGATCCTGATCGACGCGCCCTGCAGCAACACCGGCGTGATGCGGCGCCGCGTCGATCTCCGCTGGCGACTCACGCCCGAAGATTTTTCGCGCATGCAAGCGGCGCAGATCGCCATTGCGCGAGCGGCTATTCCCCTCCTCAGGCCCGGCGGCACCGTTGTCTACAGCACCTGCAGCATCGAGCCGGAGGAGAACGAGGAGGTCGTTCGCGCAATTCTCCGCGAATTTCCGTTTCTTAAACTCATCGAGCAGATTTCCTTGCTTCCGTTTCGAGATGGATTCGACGGCGCCTACGCGGCAAAACTTATACGAGAGTAACTCGTGAACGGGCGGCAGAGTTCAGGGCCGCCACAGATTGACCCTCATCCTAACCCTCTCCCTCAGGGAGAAGGAATCTTCGTGAAGGTTCGGCGTGAAATGACTGTATTTTGCCTCCGCGGGTGGAAGAAACTCCCTCTCCCCTGAGGGAGAGGGCTGGGGTGAGGGTCATCGCCCTGGCGGTTGCATCCGGCGACCGCAGTGGAATCATTAGCGTCTATGCATGATCCGCGCTACGACAAGCTCGCCAAGGTTCTCGTCGAATATTCGACTCGATTGAAGCGGAACGAAACGGTCCTGATCGAGACCTTCGATGTTCCGAACGAAATGACGGTCGCACTCGTGCGGGCCGCCCGAAAAGCGGGCGCCATTCCGTTCGCCCAAGTTTACCGCGCCCGGCTGAGCCGTGAGCTCGCGCTCAACGCGACCGAACGGCAGCTCAACCTCAGCGCAATCCATGAGTTGGCCCGGATGAAAAAGATGGATGCCTATATTGCCATCCGCGGCAGCCAAAACATCACGGAATTGTCCGACGTGCCGCCGGAACAGATGAAACTCGTCGCGAAAAAAATGCGACCGGTGACGGACTGGCGCGTCCAAAAAACAAAATGGGTGGTATTGCGCTGGCCCTCGCCTTCCATGGCCCAGCTCGCCAGCATGAGCACGGAGGCGTTCGAGGATTTTTATTTCGAGGTCTGTACGCTGGACTACCGGAAATTGCAGGCGGGCATGAAAACGCTCAAGGCGCTCATGGACAAAACCGATCGGGTGGAAATCAAAGGGCCCGGAACCGATCTGCGATTTAGCATCAAAGGAATCGGCTCGGTGATTTGTGGCGGGGATCGCAACATTCCGGACGGCGAAGTTTTCAGCTGTCCGGTGAAGGATTCCGTCCAGGGCCATGTCCTGTTCAACGCGCCGACGATTTATCAGGGAACCGGTTTTGACAATATCCGCCTTGAATTTCAGGACGGGAAAATCGTGAAAGCGACGAGCAACAATACTGAGAAACTGAACAAGATTCTTGATTCGGATCCCGGCGCGCGTTACATCGGCGAGTTCTCGCTCGGCTTCAATCCGTTCGTGCTCCACCCGATGCGCGACATCCTTTTCGACGAGAAGATCGCCGGCTCATTTCACTTCACGCCGGGCCAGGCCTATGAAGACGCCGATAACGGAAATCGAAGCCAGGTTCACTGGGACATGGTCAGCATCCAACGGCCGGATTATGGCGGCGGCGAGGTTTACTTCGATGGAAAGCTGATCCGGCGCGATGGCGAATTTGTGCCGGCGAATTTGCGATCACTGAATCGCGGCCGCTTCGTGAAGCGCTGAATCACCGTTTCGCCTCAAGGAGCGGCGGTTTACAAACCGCCGTTTTCATTGGTTCGGCGATTGGTAAATCGCCGCTCCTTGATTGTTTCGCAAACCGCCGGTACGCAAAACGAGGAGGCACGAATGCCTCCTCGTTTGCTGATAAACGTTTGGTTCGCTTAGGCCGCCTTCGGCGCGGAGCCCTGGGCGTTGAGCTGCAACATCCCGATCTCGCCATTGCCGGCGATCTGGACATTCGCAATCTCGAACACGGGCGCTCCTTCAACGGCGCTTGGGCCGGCGCCCGGCAATTGCACGGACACGCTCTTCGAGGTCGCATTCAACACAAGCGACGCGATCTCGAATGACGGCGAGAATTCCACCGTGGCGATTTGGAACCGGCCGGTGACATGAACGGAGGCCTGTCCCTGCTGCGACGGGGTGAGCTGGACAGCGCCCGAATCCGAACCGGAAAGGAGTTGGAGTCCCGCGATATTGAAGGCCGGTGAACTGATCACGCTGGGCCGCTGCTGTTGCGAGGGCGTGAGCCGGATCTGACCGATCCCGCCGCCCGCCGCCTGCACGCTCGCGATCTCGAACGTAACCTGAAGATTCATCGCCGGCTGCGGCTGCGGCTGCTGCGAGGGCGCGAGGCGCATGGTGACGATCTTCGAGGTGGGCTTGAGTTGCAACGCGCCCATCTTAAAGCTTGGAGTGAGCTGCAGCGACGCGATCTCAAACGAGAAGGTAAGTTGCACGGCGGTCTGCATGCCGCTGCCTGGTTGAGCTTGAGTTTGAGGAGCGCCCCCGGTCATAGGGCTGGGTCGAATCGAGGGAGCGGGTGTTGGTTGGTTCGGTTGAGGCATGGTGGCTGGTGTTGTTGGCTGCTGAGCCAGAGGCTCGGTGGATATGACTTGTGGCGCGAACGAGGGCGATTCTACGGAATGGCGAAGCGCGCCAACTCCGGCCATCGAGGTCCCCGCAACCACGCCCTGGGCAAGGTGCGCGGGAAGTTCTTCCGGTTCCGGTTTGGTGATTTCAGCCATCGGTGAATCGGTTTCAAACGCGGGAACTTGATACGGGATAGGTTGCCCTTGTGCAACTGGTTCTGTGTCGGTCGCGGAAATTTCGGCAACCGGCGCGGGAGTAATCTCCGGCTCGATGACAACCGGCTCGCTCACAGATTCGAATGATGCGGCCGTCTCGGCAATTGGCTGGGCCACTTCTTCGACGGGAGCGGGCGTCTCGAACACCGGCGCGGAAGGTTCGAACGCGACTGGCGTCCAGGCGGGTTCCATCGCGACTGGCGCCCAGACTGGCTCGGGCGTCGCGGGCTCGGTCCAAACGGGCGCTTCGGCGAACATCTGTTCCTCCTTCGGCGCTGCCGGGATCTCCTGGAAGCTTTCGATGACCTGTGCCGGCTCTTCGATGACTTGCGGTTCGCCGACGGAACTGAATTCCGCGACCTCCGTGGACGGTGCGGAAACAGGATCGAAATCGGGAACCACCGGTTCCACCGGCTCGGGGAGGATTTCCGAAATCGGTTCGATCACGGGCATTTTTACCGCTTCCACTTTCGGCGCAGTCGCTGGCGCGCGCGGCACGAGATTCTCGATGGCCGGGCCTATGGTTGTCGGCCCGCCGTTCGTGCCGAAAGGCCGGCTTGTTTTGCCAAAGGGCACCGCGGCCCGCCGCACTGACGGTTCCGACGCCTTTAGATGGAGGGAAACCTGGGGAGGCCCACCAGCAAGGCGTTTGGGCGCCGCCATTTTTTCTACTGCGGTCTCGGGCTCGAGCGCATCAAAGGTCGGTCCGCTCGCAGGGGCGGGAGAGCGGTAAACGGAAACACTCAGGCGGCGGCGAAATTCTGAAACCACGACCCAGCCCAAAATCAGAGTTGCGGCAACGAGAAGACCACCGACCAGCAGCGTGTTGGAGTTGAAGCCGTTCATGCTCTCGGTCACGCTTCGATCCTGCACTGTCGCCGGCGCGAGCACGGTAGCGGGAGTCGAATCGACCTTCGTCGTCGCGGGGGCCGGCCCCTTGTTGGCGGCCGAATTCGCCGGGTTTTGCTGCGTCACGGCGTTCGACGTTGCGGGTCCGGTTGCCGGATTTTGCTCGGTCGAGGCCGTCGTCGTCGCGGGACCCGTCGCCGGTTGCGTAGTCGTCTCAGGTTCCTTCGGGAGCGGGGCGCGCGTCTCCGACGGAAGGGCGTTCGAAACCACCGGTGTCTCGACGCTCGGCGAATTCGTTGTCACCGGACCCGGAGTCTTTTCGTTCTTGGCGAGAGGTTGCGGCGCCTGCGTGGTCGTTTCGGTTGTGCTTACGTTCGGTGACTTTGGCGGAGCAATTTCCGGGGCCTTGGGCGATTTGTTTAACGCGATCGCAGGCGCCGGGATCGGGCTCGGCTCGATCGACGGCGCGGTCGCTTCCGTCTTCGCCACTTCCTTGGACGGCGTCACCGGAGCGGCGGCGACATTCTGCGGTTGGAGCCAGCCGACATCGTAAAACGAATCGGCGAACACCATGTTGAGCGCGGGCGAATAAATCTTTTTCGCCGAAACGATCCAATCGTTGGCTTTCGCGGCGTTGTTATGTTTGAACTCCCAGGCCGCTTGCGCGTAATAAAGTGCCGGCGTGTCCCCCGTAAACTGGAATTGCTCCATCATCTTCTGGGCGCGGCTGTCTTTGCCCTCGAGGAGCAGCGTCAGATAAATCTTGAACTTGATGACTTGGGCCGCCTGATTTTTGTCACCGCCGGGCGCGGGCGTGTTGTTAAAGAGGGCCTCAAAGCGGTCTCGAGCCTTGGTGTACTCCTTTTTCTTGAACGGGATCTGCGCGAGATTGTATTGCGCCTCGCGGAATTTCGGATCGATCTTCGCCGCTTGCTTAAACGCCGCTTCGGCCCCATCGAAATCCTTCTGGGCCAGCAAAATCTCGCCGCGGAGATTGATCGTTGCCGGCTGGTTCGGGTCGGCCGCGTCTGCTTCGTCGATCAACCGGCGCGCCGCCGTCAGATCGCGCTGCTGAAAGGCCAGCTCCGCCTGTTCGAATTTTTCAGTGGCGATTGCCTTCGCCTTGGCGGCCCGCTCCGCCGCGGTTGTTATTTCCAGCGCGACGCGGGTCTGGCCAGCCGGTTTTTGCATCCAGCCCACTTCGTAGAATGATTCCGCGAAAAGTTTATTGAGCTGCGGCGAGAATTTCTTCTCCGCCGCCGCAATCAAATCCTTGGCCTCTTTTTCGTTCTTGTGCTGGAACGCCACCGCCGCGTTCGAATAGGTGACGGCCGGCGTCTCGGGCGTGAGCTCGAATTTTGCGAGAATGGAATCGACCATGTTCTCTTTGCCTTCGAGCAAATAGGTCAGGAGAATTTTGTACTGGATCAGTTGCGCCGCGTCGCCCTGGAGTTCGGAAGTATTTCCCTGGAGCAATCCCTCAAACCGTTTCCGCGCTTCCGTCCAGTCCTTCCGCAAAAAAGGAATTTCCGCGAGATTGAAGCGCGCGTTCCAGAATTTGGGATCGGTCGCGAGCGCCTTTTGCAGGGCGGCCTCAGCCTGGTCGTATTCGGCCTGGCGCATGAGAATAACGCCGCGCAAATTCTGCGATTCGGCGAGATCTGGCTGACGCGCATCGATTGCATCGAGCTCCTTCAACGCCTCCGCATAATTGGCGGCATTGAATTCGCGGAACGCCTTGTCGTACATCGACTCGAGCTCCGCTTTGGTCGGGGCGACATTTGTTGCCGCGAAAGAACTAAGAACCAGGACCGTAATCGTCGCGAATTTCCGAATATTCATGCAAAGAGCCATACAAGCTAGGGCCGCGCCCGATGACAAGCCTATTTTGCCGTCTTCCCCGCGAAAATTCGCTTTTCCCAGAAAAGATTCGCCCGGAAGGGGTTGGGTCGGCTCTGGCGAAGGGGATTTGCGGGCTAATTTCGGTTCGCGACAATCCGCAGACCTTCGAGGGTCAGGTTCGGATGCACGGCCTTGATCTCCGGCAGCTTGCTCGCGATGAGCTGGGCGTAGCCCCCGGTGGCGATAATCCGCGGTTTCTTTCGCCGAAAATTCTCCGCCGTGAGTCGCCTCAGAATTTCACGGACCAAGCCGCGGTAGCCGAAAACAGCGCCTGACATCATCGCGTCCCGAGTGGTCTTTCCGATGGCGCGCGGTGGCTCGCGCAACGTCAACTTTGGCAGCAACGCGGTGCGTTGATAAAGATAATTCGTCATCGCCTCAAGGCCGGGCGCGATCACTCCCCCCACGTAATCGCCGGCCGCCGAAACGACATCGAAAGTTACGGCTGTGCCGAAATCGACCACGATCGCCGGAGCGCCGTACAAATGCGCCACTGCCACCGCATTCGCCAGTCGATCCGCACCGATGGACCGCGGCTGCGGGTAATCGATCCCGACCCCGAGGTCGAGCTGCGGATTGAGGAATAGTATTCGCGCCGAACCAGCCGCGGCTACGATCGCTTTGTTCTTCTTCGGAACGACAGAAGAAACCACGATCGTCCGGACTTTGTGTCCCCGCAGGATCCGCCGCATTGCAACCGCGCTTAGCCCGGAAGTCGGAAGGCGCGACGGTTTTCCGATCCGATTCGTTGTCGCGAAAGCCAGTTTCACGAATGAATTGCTGATGTCGACCAACAGGTAATCGGTCGCTAATTTCCCGGCCGCGCGCATGGCGAACCGCATTCAGGCGGGAAGGCGCAGCGGCGTCAAGTCCCGCGCAAGGGCGGGTGAACGGATTCGTCCCGGGGCGAACTTGCGACAGCCCGGCCGAACGCTTAGCCTCGGCACGTGAGAAAATTGGTCCACCGCCCGCGCCGTTTGCGTCGCAGCGAGGGCGTCCGCAACCTTGTGCGAGAGACGAAACTCACCGCGCACGATTTCGTTCTGCCGCTTTTCGTCAGTGAGAAAATCCGCGAGCGGCAGGCGATCGCGAGCATGCCCGGGGTTTTTCAATTGGCGCTCGCCGAGGTGGCCGATGAAGCACAGCGGGCCCATGATCTGGGGCTGCAGGCGGTGTTGCTCTTCGGCATTCCGCGCGAAAAGGACGAAGCCGCGAGCGGGGCCAGCGCGGAAAACGGCATCGTCCAGCAAGCCGTGCGCGCCATCAAAGGGAAATGTCCCGGCCTTGTCGTCATGACGGACGTTTGCCTCTGCGAATACATGAGCCACGGGCATTGCGGCGTGACCCGCGTCGATGGCGATCACTTTCATGTCTTGAACGATGAGTCGGTCGAATTGCTCGTGAAAACCGCGGTGTCGCATGCGGCCGCCGGAGCCGACTTCGTGGCGCCGAGCGACATGATGGACGGCCGCATCGGTGCGATCCGCGAAGCGTTGGACGCAAACGGTTTCCAGGACACCGGCATTATGAGTTACGCGGCGAAGTTCGCATCGGCATTTTACGGACCCTTCCGCGAGGCTGCGGAAAGCCCGCCGCAATTTGGCGATCGCCGTTCTTATCAGATGGATTGTGCCAACGCCCAGGAAGCGTTGCGCGAAGTTGCGCTCGATATCGAAGAGGGCGCCGACATCGTTCTCGTGAAACCGGCATTGCCCTATCTCGATATTCTTTGGCGCGTGCGCGAGCGCTTTGGAAAACCGACTGCCGTCTACCACGTAAGTGGTGAATTCGCGATGGTGAAAGCGGGCGCGGAAAAAGGATGTTTCGAAGAGCGCGCGGCGGTCCTGGAGATCATGACTTCCCTCAAGCGGGGCGGCGCCGATTTGATCGTCACCTATTGGGCAAGGGAACTCGCCGAATGGACACGCCAGTAACCGCGCGCCGAAGCGAAACGCAAGCCCACCTGCGGCTGAAACGTCTCGCGCTTCTTTGGGCGCAGGCGAATCGTTATACAGCCTGTGCGGCGGAAGTCAGTTTGCCACAATGCCGTTATCGGGCCGATGTCGCGGCCTATCGCTCTCGACCCAAGGAACGGACGGTCACGGCGGTCTTCGAGTGCAAACAGGCACTCGCGGATCTGCGCCGCGATAACTGCGAGAGCGCAACGGCCCGAGAACGTCTGTGCTCCCTGGCCCGACGACGGGAGGTTCTCGAAAAACATCTTCGGATCCACTACCCCACGCTGCGGACCGGCGATTCCCTTTTCGCGGAATACGATTCGCATGATTTCGAGGCCATTGGGCATCATGGTTACCGGCGTGTTCTGCGGGAGTTCGCTGCGCTGCAAAATCGTCTCTCCGGGGGGACGAAATTCGAGTGCCTCGTGCGTTATCGTTGCGCGAACCTCTTTTTTCTGGCCTTGCCTAACGAATTGTCTGGAGTGGCCGAGGCACTGCCCGGCTGGGGCGTGCTCGTCGAGGTGCAGGGATCTCTGAGCCTGGTCCGCAAGCCCCTCTGGCATGAGAACGCGGAGGAAGCGCGCACCCGCCTGCTCCAGCGGATCGCGGTGGCCGGGACCCGCCAGTTCAATCGCGCCTTCACCATCACGCGCGAAGAAATCACCGCGGCCGACAGGTTCGCGTGATCTAGGATTTTGCGACGAGCAGATTTCGGCCGGTCATTTCGCTGGGCTGCGGCAGACCAAGAAGAAAAAGGAGCGTCGGGGCGACGTCCGCGAGAATGCCGTCCTCGACGCTAAAACGTCCCGCGTTTTCGGCGACGTAAATGAAATGGACCAGGTTCGTGGTGTGCGCGGTGTTCGGTGATCCATCCGGGTTGCGCATTAGCTCGCAATTCCCATGGTCGGCCGTGATGAGACAGGCGCCGCCCAGCCCGAGAATTGCAGGCACGATTCGCGCGACGCATTCGTCGACGGTCTCGACCGCCTTAATTCCCGCATCCAACACGCCGGTGTGTCCGACCATGTCAGGATTTGCGAAGTTCAGGATGATCAGGTCGTAGTTCCCGGCTCGGGCGAGAACTTCCTCGGTAATCTCATGCGCGCTCATCTCCGGCTGGAGATCGTAGGTCGCGACTTTGGGCGACGGCACGATCTTGCGATCCTCGCCACCGAACGCGCGTTCGATGCCGCCGTTAAAGAAATAGGTAACGTGCGGATACTTCTCCGTCTCGGCGATCCGCAATTGTGTTTTCCCGGCGGCGCTGACCACTTCACCCAGAATTTTAGGCAACTGTTCCGGCTCGAAGACGAACGGCGTCCCATAGGTCACATCGTACTGCGTGAGCGTGACATAATTCACCTGCGGCCATACCTCGCGCTCGAATCCATCGAAACTTTTCAGGAGAAAAGCCTGCGACAATTGGCGGGCGCGATCCGCGCGGAAGTTAAAAAAGAAAACCGTGTCACCGTCGCGAATGCGCTGTTCGTTCGCGTGGGAAAAGATCAACGGCGGCAGGAATTCATCGGTCTTACCCCGTTCGTATTGGGCCCGGACGGCATCGGCCGGCGATGCTTCACATTTCTCTCCGCGGCCCAAAACGATCGCGTCCCACGCCTTTCTGGTCCGGTCCCAGCGGCGGTCGCGATCCATTGCAAAATAGCGACCAACCACCGTTGCAATCTTTGCCCCGCTCTTCTTCAGGCCGGCAGAACATTTGTCCAGAAAATCCGCGCCCCCAGTTGGCGAAGTGTCGCGTCCATCCGTGAACGCATGAACCAGAATATCGGTGACACCGGCGGCCCGCGCCGCGTCCGCCAAAGCAAGAAGGTGCTTATAATGACTATGGACGCCGCCGTCGGAGAGCAGACCCAAAAAATGAAGACGATGTCCGCGCGCTTTGGAAAAGGCGTCCTGCGCAACCTGGTTCCGCTCAAGCTCACCGTTGGCCATCGCCTTGTTAATCCGCGTCAGATCCTGATAAACAATCCGGCCGGCACCAAGGTTGAGATGGCCCACTTCGGAATTACCCATTTGTCCTTCAGGCAATCCGACATCGAGCCCGCTGGCGCTCAGCTTCCCCCCGGGATAATCATGATAAAGCCGATCGTGAAACGGCGTGCGCGCGAGCAGCGTAGCGTCGCCGTTCTCTTCGCGTTTCTCCCGGCCACCCGGATTAATGCCCCAGCCGTCGCGGATGATGAGGATGACAGGCTTCGCCACAGTGGCGCAGTTTCGCGACGTTCAACCGCCCACACAAGCGGTTTCCGGCTCTGCGGGATTGACAATCCGAACGGCGCCCTCGTAGATCGGCGTTATGAAGTGGCGCAACCAGTTACTGGCGCTTTTCTGCCTGATTCTGTTCGCGGCATTCGGCATTTTCTATTTTCAACACTGGGTGGTGCAAAAACCCTTCGGCATCATTCTCTTTATTGGCGAAGGCCTGGCGCCAGAACGGCTCGCTGCGACCCGGGTTTATGCCGCTGGAGCGGACGCGCCCTTATCCGTCGACTCAATGCCGCACGTGGCGCTGGTAACAAATTATTCGAGCGACTTTGCAGCGCCGGACTCCGCCGCCGCCGCCGCCGCGCTCGCCACGGGCGTGAAGGCCAAGAACAAATCGATCAGCGCGCAGGTGAGCGGGGCCACGGCCGCAAATCTCATCGACCTGGCGCATCGCGCGGGACGAGCGACGGGATTGGTGACTGATGGAAAATTGACGAATGCCACGGCGGCCGCCTTCTACGCCCACGCTCCGGACCCCATCGCGCAATTGGAGATCGCTCGGGAATTGGTCGATTCCTCAACCGTCGACCTCGTGCTCGGCGGCGGTGCTCAGGATTTTCTGCCGGACTCAAAGAACGGCAACCGCAAGGACGGGCGAGACCTGCTCTCCGAAATGCGTCGAAAAGGATTCGATCTCGCGCGGACCAAGGTCGATCTGGAGGCAGTCCCGGGCTGGCGGCGTCCCAAGCTTTTCGGCACTTTCGCGAACACCGAACTGGCATACGCGGACCAGATTGAAGCGCGCCACGAACAGCCGAGTCTCCCCGATATGGTGCGGCGAGCGATTGAACTGCTGCAATACAATCGTGGAGGTTACTTTCTTGTGGTCGACGCGCGACTGATGCGAAAAGCGGCAGAACAAAATGACGCCGAACACACCCTGACGGAAACGTTGGAATTCGATCGCGCCGTAGCCATGGCGCGCCGGTATGTCGGAGAAAAATCGACCGTTGTCGTGTGCGGCGATGTGGCCTTGGGCGGTTTGAGCTTGAACGGATCACCCTTTAGGACGGACCGCGGAATCGCCGTTCTCGGATTGAATTCCGCCGGCGATCCCTGGTTCTCCTGGGCAAGTGGTCCAAATGGCCAAAAATCCTACGGAGCCGCGAAGCTGGCGGCTCAGCAATCCCCCTCGCCATTCCCCGAGCCGCCCCAGGAACCGGCGGCCTTCTTCGCGCCCGCTGCGCTCGAGACGGTCGACGATGTAGTCGTGTTTGGGACGGGACCGGGGACTGAATCGTTCCATGGCTCCCTCGATAACACCGCGATCTTCAAAATCATTCGCGACTCACTTTAGGTCGCGGCCTTCCTGCAATTTTCCCGGGACAAAATAGAAAACCCGTCAGATCAGCCAAGCCGATCGACGGGTTTTCAAAAATCCGCTTCTTGTTGTCTAGTTGCTGACTGGCAGAAGCTGCGGGATAAAGGTGAATGGCGGTGGGTTCGGAAGTGACGGCGGCGGCCCTTCAGCCGGAGGAGCTGGAGGAGCCGGGGGCCCTTCTTCGGGGATGTCCTTGCTGTCGGAGACGTCCTTGGAATCAGCGACGTCTTTCGAATCGGAGGTCGTCTGCGCGCTGGAGAAATCCCGGTTTGAAGCGAGCAGGTTGCCGCGGCTCGGACTAAACGCCGAAACTTCAGCGACCGTGAACGGCGTGTCGCTATGCGCGGCAGGAGTCCAGCGCAGCATCACATAGCGTCCTGATGTGGCCGGAAAATCTATGGAAGCGCGGCCCTGCGTTCCATCATCGATGGTCGAACCAACCGGTTTCAGTTTCGCGAGGGCGCTTTCGTCCAGCTTCAACGAGTTCGGATTGCTATCGCCATCCAGACCGGGCAACGATTGGAGAACATAGAAATCGAGTCCTGTGGCGCGAGGTGAATAGACGGCGGAAAGACGGCGCACTGTCGCCACCTTTCCCAGATCGATTACCGCGACGGGTGAATTATCCGTGGGCGCAAAGCCAAACGAGGTGGCGGCTTGATCATCGATCATGTTGTTCGCGAGCTTAAGATCGCTTGCCGAACTGACATAGAGGGCGCGCGCCTGGGTGCGAACGTTGTAATTAATGAGGGCGAAGCTCGCTTGTGGGCTGAGATTGGTTTTTGATGTGGCGGATAGTCGGGCCGGCACCGTTTCGGGAACTTTTTGCAGGACTATATCCGAAGCAAAAACGGTCGAGGCAGAGACCAAAATGCAACCGGACAACTTGGCAAAGGCAGAGGCGAGTGTTCTCATAATTTCCATATCCACAAAAACGATAGTAGGACGTTTCTCGCTCTTCGGCAATAAAAATCTTCGGGTCGCGAACACATTTTTCGACCCTCAGGGGTCCTCCCGCTCCGCGGCGCCGTTTGGGGAGGCGCCGTAGTCGGCCCGCCATCTGTCGCGGGTGGATTAGACTTTACCTGTGTGGATAACGATTTCGTCTGCTTTGCATGACTTCGAACAGTCGGCCCGCAAAATATATTTTACGTGCTGAAAAACCGCGGAAGTATCTTCCGACGGCAAGTAATCGCCAGCCTGCGTATCGATGGGAAGCAATTCAGCGGCGTCCCGCCCGGGCTCCCGGGGCTGTAGTCTTTCGAGCTGGCGCTGATTGAATCCGCCGGACAGCCATCCTTCGTTCTCCTCCTGGCGCGGCAATGAAGCCGGCGGGAGGTGTCGTGAGTGCGTTCCGTAGCGCTGAGCCATGAGAAGCGGGTCAGCCAAACAAAGGGCGGAAAAGCAGAGAAACGCCACGATGACGAGGAAGACTTTGCGGAGCGCAAACGGATGAATGCTAATTAAAACCATACTCGTTATGGTATTTATGGAGCACTGCCCGTGCCAAAACCTTTGACCCCAAGGGACTGGCGCGCCACCCACGAGGGGCCGACCGGCCTAGATTCGTTCTTGAAGACCCGGCCCCGCGCTAGTGCCCGGTCAGCGATCGCGCAAAACTGAGATTCTCCTTTGCCTGGGGAAAATCCGGCTGGAGGCGCAGGGCCGCTTCGTAATGCTCGACCGCAGCCTGGTACTCTCCGAATTCCAAAAGGATATCAGCCAATTCTTTTTCGGCGTTTGGAAGATTACGATCCAACGAGAGGCTGTGTTCGTATCGAACCCGCGCCTCCTTCGTAAGACCTTTCTCAAACAGGGCTCTGGCCAAGCGAGACTCCCATTTGCCATTCTTTGGATCGAGCTGAACCGCCCGCTCGTGATGTTCGATCGATTTATCAAGGTCTCCGAGACCTTCCCAGGCGAATCCTAAAAAATACTCTGCTTCGGCGAGCTGTGGATTTCGACTGAGCGCATATTCGTACTTGTCGATCGCTTCTTTCACCCGCCCTGCCTCATGCAACGCTTTGCCGTAGTTGAGCTGCGCCTGCGCATCGTGCGGAAGTATCTCCGCGACCTTCCCCGTGCGCTCCAGGGCTGGCACAACCCGACCGCCGAGTTGAGCGGCGCAAAGGGCCGCGACGGGGACTACAAGCACGGCCCATCGCAGACCGTGTCGCACCCACGCGGGCCACATCCGCGGTGCGGGGAGAGTGCCTACACCGGTTCCGTCGATGCCGAGCATGGCCCGAGTTTGTGTTTCTCGAACCTTCCAAATAAATCCATCGTAATAAAAGTGCAGCAGCGCAGAGGCGGTAACGATGCCGATGAGAACATGCTTGATGGCTTCGATCGAGATACCGGAAGTGGTCAGGGCGATCGATCCATAGGCCAGGACCAAGCCCACGTAAACGCCAATAAGCGAACCGCTCCGGCGGAAAACGAAGCGCATGAACCCGTGAATGCTGGCATCACGCTCCACGCGAGTGCGATTGTAGATCCAGACAATGGCGAGGTATTGCACATCGTGAAACACCTCAAAGAGTGCGATGCCGACGAGAATGTTCTGCACGCCGTTGTTGCAGTACCACCAGAATGCGATGCTGCTCACCAGAAGCGTAATCTTGACCGGGCTGACGACGCTCGCCCCCCGCCAATCTTTCCACTGTCGCCAGAGGAATAGTGCCGTCACGACGGCGAGCGCCAGGACAATGAGGTATTGCATGCCCAGGACGATTGCCGGCGGCACCACCGGGCCGCCGCTTTCGTAATAAAGGTCGAGGCACGTGCGAAAACGCATCGGCGACAGGAGCACAGCGGCGAGAAACCACGAAAAACAAAGCGCGAGGTCCAGCCGCGCGCGAGCCACAGCCTTGGCCGATGCTTTTGCGTCATAGATTCGGCAAAAGCCGTAGGTCTGCATCATGCCATGCCAAATCCCCCAGGCGAGCGCGACCAGCTGGATCGCCTGGATATTGTAAACCGAAGACCAGATACAGACCGCTAACAGAGCCAATGGCGCAATAAGGAACCGAGTTTTAAATCGATCGAACAGCGCGCGGTCCCCATAGGCGCGGATCATACCCGGAAGGTGGTGGCCCATGGCCCCGAAGGCGCCGACGAAAAGAAAAATATCCTGCGCGCTCCAACGGGCTTGGGCCGCTGTGAAAATGGGAATCAGCAAAACCGGCGTGCCAACGAAGAGCAGCAGATCGCGCCAGCGATCCAGGATCCAAGGGGAAGGCTTGGCGGCCGAAGGCCCAGTTTGGCTCGCCGAAGGGGATTTTGAGGCGGTCACTCGCGCGGGAACCAGGGTCTGCGTCGCCATATCAGCTTGATAATTCAAAAGGCGGTCGAAAACAAGCGCCGCGACGCAGGCTTCGTGTCTGTCTTTTCATCCCGAAAGCAAAAGGCGGGTGGCATCGCTGCCACCCGCCTAATGAGAACTGACTTCGCTTTCCTCTTAGAACTTCTTCGTGAGGCTCACGTACCAGTAACGGTTACGGATCGAGTAGAGCGAGGTATCGTAATTGTCGTTGAACGCTCCAAGTACCGATGGCGGCTGACGATCGAATGCGTCGTTCACGCCGACTGTCATCTTGGTGCCCCACAGCATGCGCTGCCAGATCGAGGCCGTCGCGGCTTCGGTCACGGCCGGTGTGTTCTTGCTGTCCTTCGATTCCTTCACATACGGGGCGGGTTCCGTTGGAGGCTTGACCCACTCGTAGCTCAACTGCATGTCGAGCGTGATGTAGCTCGGCACATTCCGACGTTCCGTGCGAACGATCGTGTCGAACGACGGGTCATCCCGGAAGTCGCCCACGTAATTGCCCGTTGCGACGAAGTCGAAATGTCTCCATTCCCATTCGCCACGGAGGAATCCCTTATTCCAAGGAATCGCACCAGGAGCCAGCGGTAGGGTGCCGTTGTTGTAGTTTCCGAGGAAGCTAATGAACGGCTGTCCTGTGCCCGGCTGAGCCTTCCACGAGAAGAAGTGGTTGTAGCCACCAGAGAAGGTGAACTTGCCCCAACGCTCGGTCGGCAGTTCGTAAACCGCGGTAATGTCCGTGCCTTCGACGAAGCGTTTACCCGCGTTGCCGAAACCGGAGTCGATGCAATCCACTCCGCCCGACGGCGTCCGAGTGACGCCCAGTCCAGGGCCGCTCCCGGGGTTAACCCCTAGTCCGCAGCCGTCGGGATCAACCACGCCGGTCGACAACAACACCTGAGCGAACGAATCAGCACTTAGGATGAGGTTGGTCGTGTAGAGCTGATAGACGTCCACGGTCATCGTGAAGCCAGGGAAAAACTTCGGAGTCCAGACGACACCCGCCGAGTAGGCATCGGTCGTTTCCGGAATCAGGTTTGCGTTTCCACCTTCCCAGACGCCGCTAGGCGGCTGAAGGGTCGTTCCCACCACCGGGTCAAACACGACCGGGAAGTTCTGGAACACAGGCGTAAACAGTTCGGTCGGGCTTGGCGACCGGAACGATTGGCCCCAGCTGGCACGGAACGTCAGATCCGCGATTGGCTGGTAACGCAGCGACACGCGCGGAGAACCTTTGTAGTTCTCCTGGGGATTCTCGTTCACGAAGCTTGCTGTGGTCTGCACAGGCGAACCTGTGACCAGCAGAAGGTTCGTATCGTTGAACACTTCACGCCGCCAGGCGATGTCCATATCGAGGGAACGCACGAACGGCACGTTCATCGAAGAAGTAATCAGCGGAATTCCAAGCTCGAAGAAGTAGGAGTCGACCTCCTGACGGAACTTCAACGCAGGCGATTGGTTGAAACCAAGCTGATCGTTCGTGACCTGAACTGGATCGGGAATCTGCTTCTGGTTGATTTCCCGATGTTCGTAACCGCCGGCGAGATCGATACCACCGTTCCACAGTTTCGGGAACAGGTGCATGTTGACCTTGATATCATAGAGGTTATCCCGCTCGAAGAAGAACGAGTGACCAACATAGGACGCGCCGCCGACCGTATAGTCCGCCGCTGCCAGACTGTTGTCGTAAGGAGCCGTCAGGCCAGTAGGAACGCCGTTAACATAGGTCGGCGCCGTGCCTCTGATGGGCGCGGACACACCGATGAACGGGTCAAAAGTGCCCGTGGGAGCCATTGGAAGCGATGGAACACCTGCAGCCGGGACATACCCAACCGGCGCGATCAACGCCCGGAGATAAGAACGTCTCGCGTCACCGCTATCGATGCGCTGCGAGTCGAAGCGCTCATAGACGAAACCCGAATCATATCCGAAACGGCTGATGAAGTCGTTATCGGCGAAGTTGAAGTCGCCATTGATTCCCGCGACATAACGCCAGTAGTCTTTGTCGAAGAATGATCTACGATCGGACAGTTCCTGCTGGAGGCGGTAAGCCACCGAGTTCAGGTTGTTGCCGAAGGGATTGAACTGCGACGCCCTCGCTTCACTGCGACCGTTCGCGGCGCTGCTCAAAGAAAAGGGCGCGCCGGCCAGACCGTTGTCCTGCTTCTCTTTGGTATACATGAGGTCTCCATAAAGCTGGAGGCCATCACCAAAGATCTTATACCGGCCCGTGACCATATACATCGCCTTTTCCATCGCCGGGATGGTGGGGGTGAAGGCGCGGAAGTTGAATCGCGAAGGGTCCGTTCCCGGAGCGAAATCACCAGGAAGACTTCCACGCGGAGGATTCGCCGTGCCGCTTGGCTCAAACCGGCGATAGCTCCCTGGCGTAACCTGGTTATTAGCCAGATTGATCAGGACGAGCGCTCCCCCACCTGCAGGAGCTCCCATGGTTGATGCAGCTGCCGCAACCGAAACACGGCCGCCAAAGGTTGGGCTGTCGGTGTTTTGTCCACCGAGGCCGAGGCCGCCGTTTGGGTTGTTGCTGGCATCGCCCGTAACCGAGATAGCCCGATCTCTCGAGTAGAGATTCGCGCGCGAATAATATTCACCCACTGCCGCGATGGAGACTTTACCATCCAAACCAGTCACACCGCCGCGGAGGTAAACCTGACGCACGTGCGCATCGGAGTCCGTCGTGTTGCCATAAAGGGCGAAGAGTTCCGCGCCTTCATATGGCTTTTCACCAGGACCGTTGATGAGAATGAAGTTCACGACGCCGGCGACACCGTCAGAGCCGTAAACGGCCGAAGCGCCATCCTTCAACACTTCCGTCCGGGAAATTGCCCCGATCGGCAGCGCGTTGATGTCGTTGAAATTGAATGTGCGCCGTCCGTTGACGAGGACCAGGGTATTGGCCGAGCCAATAGCGCGCAGGTTGATCGTCGCCGAGCCGTCGCCACCGTTGGAATCGTTTTCCGTGGCAGCATTACCGACAAAAGACGGCAGCTGACGAAGGCCTTCCACCGGGGTGTTGGCGCCCTGTTTCTTCAGGACTTCCGCCGTGTAGACCGTCACCGGCAAAGCCGATTCGGTTTCCGCGGTCGGAATGTAGGAACCGGTCACGATGACGCGCTCGGTTGTGGCTTCCGGAGCCGGAGCGGGGTTCTGCGCGTAAGCGCTACCCGCGAGGACGAGAGGAACTCCGACAGCAGCTGCGAGAGCTGTGCGGAAGGATCCTAACGTGTGCAGTACGTTTCTTATCATTAGTTTCTCCTATGGTTTGGTTAGGTTTGGCGGTGAGGATTAACGGGGTTTGAGAGGGCTGACAAGCCTTTTTTTCACTTTTTTTAAAATATTTTGAACGGCCGCGCCCAGAGTGATGTCGGGGCGGAGGGCCGGTCAAGCCTGATTTCCGGCGATTTTGCAAAAATCCAGAGGCTGTATGCAACAAAAAAAGCAGAATTTTTATCCGGCCCCTGGGGCGGGACAGCGAACCCCGTAAAAACGTTGAAAAAAATCCGGCGGCCGCTTGATTTCATCGGGAGGGTCGTTAGGCAATCAGTGCGTCAGCCCTTGGATTTCCGGCAACGCAACGAATTCAATTTTTCGCCCCGCCCAGAGAAATCGCGCGGATATTCCTCGCGTCGCGGGACGATGGTTCGCGTGCTCGATTACATTACAAGGCGCGCCCGCAAACTCGCCCTGACCTCGGATCGGCAGTTCTCTTGGGCTGGGCGCGCTCTCCCCCGGTGCCGGTCCCTGCCTCCGTCACCATCTCCACCCAGTTTTTCCGCCCGCGATCAGCGGCGCTTGCTTCGCCCGTCTTCATCGCGATTCTTGAGGAATGTTCACCGGCCTCATTGAAGAAGTCGGCACGGTCGTTGCGCGGCACGCGAATGATCGGGCGACACAACTTGAAATCGCGGCCCCGCAGGTCGTGGCGCGAATCCGCGTCGGGGACAGCGTGTCGGTCAACGGTTGTTGCCTCACCGTCGCCCGGCGCAACGGCAACCAGCTGATTTTTGACGTGCTTGCAGAGTCTCTCGCCCGGACAAATCTCAGGAATCTGGGCCCCGGGAACCGAGTAAACCTCGAACTGGCCCTCACCGCGGGCGCCCACCTCGGCGGCCATTTTGTTCAAGGCCACGTCGATTGCGCGGCACCGGTCCTTGCCTTGGAAGAAACCGGGGCGGACCTCCGGCTCGAGATCGGACTGCCATCGGAATTCGCCCGTTACGTCGCTTCCAAAGGGTCTGTCGCAGTGAACGGGATTAGTCTCACGGTCGCGGAAGTCTTGCCGAAAAGTTTTGCTGCCTGGATCATTCCTCACACCAGGGCTCGGACCAATCTCGCCGTGACGAAGTGCGGCGATTTGCTGAACCTCGAATTTGACCTGCTCGCGAAGTACGTCGAGCGCATGCTTGATCGCCAGGTTGCGCGGCCGACATGACGCCGCAAATCGTCGGCGTAATTTTTTCCCGCGCTGATCTCCAGCGCGCGTTCCGAATGCGAAAGGTCCCCGACCTTTTTGAATTGCGACTCGATCGCCTGACCAAATGCTTCGCCGATGCGAACGCCGCGATCGAACGCCTGAGAGCACCGCTTATCATCACGGCCCGCCATCCTCGCGAAGGAGGCGCGAACCATCTTTCCGGCCGCCGACGTGGCGCCTTGCTCCTCCAGTTCCTGCCGCGCGCGGCTTTCGTGGACGTGGAATTGCGGTCGGCGCGCCCGCTCGAGTTCGTGCTGCAATCCGCCGCGGCGCAAAACGTTCGGACGATCGTTTCCTTTCACGATTTTGAAAAGACGCCATCCGGGCCGCGGCTCGACAAAATTGCGTCCGAGGCGCGGTCGTTAGGCGCCGATATTGTCAAGATCGCCACGCGAACCGACACGCCCACTCAACTCGATCGGCTCCTCGATTTCTTCAACCGGCAACGCGGCGCCAGCGCGGTTGCCGTCATGGGAATGGGAAAACTGGGTCGCGTCTCGCGCCTCGAGCTCGCCCGGCGCGGTTGCCCTCTCAACTACGCCCATCTCGGCTCCTCCGCCGCCGCGGGCCAGCTCTCGGTCCGGGATTTGCGCCGCGCGTTTGCGGATATCTCCGATGCCGTATCTTAATAATACGCTTCGCCTTGTTCGTCATGGATCCATCCATCTCGTTGCCAGACCAGGTCCCAGTGATGCCGCTTCCCGGCGCGCTCCTTTTCCCGAACGCCCTCCTGCCGCTGCACATTTTCGAGCCCCGCTATCAGCAGATGCTCGATCATGCCCTGCGCGAGCATCGCATGTTCTCGGTCGCGCTGATGAAGCCGCAGCGCGAACAATGGGAATCGACCGTCGACTTTTTCCATGTGGCCGGCGTCGGCCTGATCCGGGCCTGCGTCGGGCGAAGCGACGGCACTTCGAACCTGATCCTGCAAGGGTTGCGCCGCGTGCAATTCACCGGGTTTGAACAAAGCGCCCCCTTCCCGATCGCACGGATCGAACCGCTCGAATCGGAATCGACCAGTTCCGTGGAAACCGACGCGCTGGGCGCGAAAGTCATCGAGCTTTATTCCACCTTGAAAAGCGCCGGACGCCAGTTGCCGGAAAAGGTGGATAAATATCTGGCGCATCTGAGCGACATGGAAATGCTCGCCGATCTGATGGCTGCCACCTTCGTCAACGATCCGCTTCGCCGGCAGCAACTGCTCGAAGAACTTTCCCTCAACCGGCGGCTTCGCCTCGTGATTCAGTATTTGCGGGAAGAAACCGGCAGCGCCGCGGCCTAACGAAATGCAAGATTTGCTGTCGTCGCGCCGCTCTGTCGGCGCGTCGCTCCCGAACGCGGCGACGGAGCGCCGCGGCTATAGCGTTTTGATCCGGGAGTGTTCCTCTATCAAATACCGGTCCGTCATTCCGGCGACGTAATCGCACACGGTTCGGTGGAGGCCCTCGCTTTCGATCCGCCGCATCGCCCCGTCTCCCAGCAAATCCGGCGCGCGGAGGTATGCCTCAAAAACCGCGCGCAACATCTCGCAGGCTCGCTGGTTCACTTCCGCCACGCGCGGGTGATAATAAACGTTCTTATAGAGAAAGCGCCGCAGTTCCTGGTTCGCCTGGTGGCGCGCGTCGCTGTAGCAAATCAGCGAGCCCGCGTTTCGCCTCACGTCGTCAGCGCTTTGAACACCGGCGCCCGCTATGGCGGCGGCGCTCGTCATGAGCACATCACGCACCTGCGCATCGATAATCGCGCCGATGATAAGTTTGTGCAGCTCCGGTTCGCGCACGTCCGGATATCGCGCCGCGACTGATTCGTGGCTCTGGCGCCAGATGGTTACCTCCTCTAATTGCGCTGACCGCAGAATTTCGAAGTCGACCGCATCATCAAGATCGTGGCTATAGTACGTAATCTCATCCCCGAGATCAGCGATCTGGGCCTCGAGGGAGGGGCGTCGATACTTTTCTCCCCCGGGTCTGAATGGCTCATGAAACTCGTCGTGCTTTCGTAATCCCTCCCGCACTTCGAACGTCAGGTTCAAACCAGGAAAAGCGGGATACGCCGCCTCGAGCAATTCCACCACACGCTGGCTTTGCCGGTTATGATCGAACCCGCCGTGCTCGCGCATGCATTCGGCGAGCATCTCCTCGCCGGAATGTCCGAAGGGCGAATGCCCCAGATCGTGCGCCAGCGCAATCGCCTCCGCCAGATCCTCATTCAAGGCCAGCGCGCGCGCGATCGTCCGGCTGATCGAGGCGACTTCGATCGAATGCGTCAGCCGCGTCCGCAAATGATCGCCGGTTCCATTTAGAAAAACCTGCGTCTTGTATTCCAGGCGGCGGAACGCGCGCGCATGGATAATCCGGGCCCGGTCCCGCTGAAACTCCGTCCGATAGGCGTGCCGCGATTCCGGATATTTTCGTCCGCGCGATTCACCGGACTTCTGGGCATACGGAGCAAGGACGTGCAATTCGTCGGCCTCCATCTGCTCGCGCTTTTTCCAATTCTGCCGGGGAGCCACGGCACCGGGCAAATCTTTCGTCACGCCGGAATTATTGGTTGTTCTCCCACCTTTGCGAGTCTGGAGTTTGGTCCGGCCGTCGCAGGAACGCGTGTTGAAATTTCTGCATTGCGAGCAACTCTACCCGCGATCGAATGAGCCTCAGCCCCAGGAAAAAATCCGCTCGAACCAGCGAACGCGTGTTCTCGAACGATCGCTGGGTCGGGTTTGGCGTGTGCGTTTTCCTGGCCGTGATCACGTGGCTGGTCTTCGGCCAGACCCTCCACCACGATTTCATCAATTACGATGACAACGACTACGTGACCAAAAATGTGCAGGTCTCGCGCGGTCTCAGCTGGGAAGGGATTGTCTGGGCTTTCACCCATGTCCATTCCGCAAACTGGCACCCGCTCACCTGGATCTCGCACATGGTGGATTGCCAGTTCTACGGCCTGAATCCGCGGGGACATCATCTCACCAGCGTCTGGCTGCATGCCTTCACGGCGATTCTGCTATTTCTTCTGCTCCGCCAAATGACCGCCGCGCTTTGGCGGAGCGCTTTTGTGGCAGCGTTGTTCGCAGTCCATCCGCTGCACGTTGAATCCGTGGCCTGGGTGGCGGAGCGGAAGGACCTGCTCAGCGGCCTGTTTTTTATGTTAACGGCCATGGCTTACACGCATTACACCCGCGCGCCAACCGTCCGCCGCTATGCCCTGGTGGTGATCGTCTTCGCGCTGGGGCTGATGTGCAAACCGATGCTCGTTTCTCTCCCCCTTGTCCTTCTTCTCCTGGACTACTGGCCTCTCCAACGGCTACCGGCGTTCATCTCCAGGCGTGCGGACGATCGAAACATTCTTGGGCGCCTGGTGCTGGAAAAATTGCCCTTGATTGGATTAGGCCTGGCTTCGTGCGCCGTGACCGTTGTCGCCCAAAGAGCGGCCATGCAGCCCGTAACCCGGATGTCGTTTCCGGATCGCCTCGCGAACGCGTCGTTAGCGTATGTCGATTATGTCCGCCAGATGTTCTGGCCGAAGAACCTCGCGATCCTCTACCCGTGGGAGGAGGCGCGCCTCACGGTCCTGAATATTGGCTTCTCGTTGGCCCTCCTGGCGGGCATCTCAGTCGGCGTGTTTCTCCTGCGGCGTCATCGTTACCTTGTTACCGGGTGGCTCTGGTACCTTGTTATGCTCGTCCCGGTGATTGGGATTCTCCAGGTTGGAAATCAGGCCCGCGCCGATCGTTACACTTATCTTCCACAGATCGGTTTGTATTTGCTGATCACCTGGGGCGCGGCCCGGTTCTGCGCTGGATGGCGGCATCGCCGTGTGCCGCTCGCTGCTCTCGGCTGCGCCGTTGTCGGTGCCTTTGTTGTCCTCGGACGTGCCCAGGCTGCTTATTGGCGGGACAGCGAAATACTTTGGCGCCATGCGCTGGCATGCACGACCGATAACATCATCGCCGAAGGAAACCTCGGTGAGGCCTGCCACGTCAACGGAAAGAACGACGAGGCGATGATGCATTTCGAAAACTCATTGCGAATCAATCCCCGCCAGGCCGCGATTCATTCCAGTCTCGGCACTCTCTTGCTCGAGATCGGCCGCGTGGATGAGTCGCTGGCTCATTTGCGTGAAGCGGTGGAAATCGAGCCCAATTTCGGCGATGCCCAATACAATCTTGGCAACACCTATCTGCAAATGGGCGAGGCGCGGGAGGCGGTCACGCATTATCAGAAGGCCCTGGAGATCGATCCCAACGACATCCAGGCCATGAACAACCTGGCCTGGATTCTGGCGACCTGCTCCGATTCTGGCATTCGCGATGGGGCCAAAGCCGTGGAACTCGCAGCGCGGGCGGACTCCTTGACCGCGAGAAAAAATTCCGTGATTAGCGCGACGCTGGCCGCCGCCCAGGCTGAAGCCGGCCGCCTGACGGAGGCTCTCGCCACGGCGCAACGCGCTTTGCAGCTGGCCTCTCGGGAAGGCAACTCTGCCCGCGCCGATTCCATTCGCATCCAGATAGCAACCTATGAATCTGGCGTCGCGTTTCGTGATCCTCGCTACCTTCCCAGGAATCACTAACCTAACGAACCGACTATCCCACTTTTATGAAGGATGATTTTGCGGATAACGCCGGTTCGCCGGAAACACACGCCGCGCCTTTGAGCCGTTGGTCCCGTTTTTCGACGTTATGGGTCTTCCTCTGCCTGCTGGTCGTTGGCGGAGCGGTCTTCCGAGATTTTCTCTTCAGTGGAGGGATCCTTCTTTACAAAGACAGCGGCGGCGATTCGGTCAACTTTTACTACCCATCGTTCGTTGAGCTTTCCCGCTATATTAGAAGCGAAGGTATCCCCTCGTGGTCTTTCTACGTGGGAATGGGCCAGGACATCTTTCATTCCGCGGGTTACCTGATCCTCGAACCGGTCACCTGGCTTTCCAAAGACCTCATCGCACCAGCTCTGATTTACCAGCACCTTGCCAAGGTGATCCTCACCGGGCTGCTGTTCTTCTGGTTTCTTCGACTCCGCCTCTCGAATCAGGTGGCGCTCGTTGGCTCGCTTCTCATCGCGTTCTCAGCTTACATGTGCATGGGCGCGTCCTGGCCTCTCCTTGCTCAGGATATGGTTTGCTTTACCGGCCTTCTTTTTGCGGTCGAAAGAGCGATGCACAAGGGTCGATGGCTTCTTGTCCCGCTGGCGGTCGCACTGGTTGGACTGATCAGCTCATTCCATCTCTATCTGTGCGCTCTCTTTTTAGCTCTTTACGTGCCGGCCAGGCTTTTCACGCAGCATGGCTGGAAGCCAAACGTCATTTTTCGTGGCAGCCTGCATTTCGCCGGAGCAGCTGTCCTTGGAGCCGGTCTTGGAGCGGCCTTTGCCTATCCGAACCTGCAGGCCATCCTCAACAGTCCGCGCGGTTCCACTGCTTCGTTGGTTTCCAGGCTTAGCTCTTTTCCCGTTTTCAGCTTTTCCACCCAGGCTCACTATATTACGGCGGCCATTCGTCCTTTTTCCAACGATCTGCTCGGGACCGCTGAGGGCTTTCGAGGCTGGGCTAATTATCTCGAAGCGCCCTTGTCTTACTGTGGCCTGATCTGCCTCGTCCTTTTTCCTCAGTCATTTTCTGGTGCGTCGAGGCGGCAGAAGCTTCTGTTCGCCCTGTTCCTAGGAGGAATATTTTTATCCACTGCCTTCCCCTGGTTTCGTTATCTCTTTTGGCTCTTCCAAGGCGATTACTACCGGACCCTTTCGCTTTTCTCGATCCTTGGCGTGACAACCATGAGCATGCTGGCTTTGCGGCGCTACCTAGAGGGCCGATTCAGCCTCTGGCTTCTCGCTGTCACCAGTGTCCTGGTCATCGGCACGCTCTACTTGCCAATCGACGAGCTGCAAAACCTTCTCGACCCTTATCTGAAGCTACAAGTGGCCGCTTTCCTGGCGGGATACAGCCTTCTTCTTGCGCTGGGACATTTGCTTAAGCGGCCCCGCCTTTTCACTTGGATCATTGCGGGGGTCGTCGTGGGCGAGCTATTTCTCTTCGACACAATCACGGTTTCCGGCCACCGCGCTACCGTAAGGCGCGAAGAGTTAACGGCCCGCGTCGGCTACAACGACACGACAATCGAAGCGCTGAACGACATCCAATCTGCTGATCCTTCCAGGTTCTTTCGGATAACAAAAACCCGTCCCTCCAGCCTGGCTTTCCAGCCCGGCTTAAACGATGCCATGGTATTCGGGTACTACGGCTCTTCGTCCTACCGCTCTTTTAACAATATCAACTACGTTAGTTTCCTGACCGCGGTGAACGTAATTCGCCCCAATTCGGAAACGGACACGCGCTGGACTGACGGATTGCAGGCCGATTCTCTCCTCTCCTTGTTCGGTGGGGAAAAGTATGTCATGGCTGACGATCCTCTTCCTTTCCAGAGAGCGGTGCAATACGAGTTCGTGAAGGATTACGGGCAATTCTTTGTTTATCGGAATGCCCGCTTCCTCCCACTGGGCCTGGCCTTTGACCACTTCATCACCGAAAGCGCATTCGTGGGCCTTCCGCCCGGCGATAAGCCGGGCATTCTCCTGCAAACCGTAGTTCTTTCAAACGATGACGGTGCCAGGCAAGGTCTTAAGCCTGCTGATCTTTGGGACCTTGAAAAGACCGCCAGAAACCTCCCTCTCGCGGATGTCGTCGCAGAACGCCGTGAAAAGGCATTGCAACTTAGCTCATTCCGGCAAACCCGCTTCGGCGGTAAGGTGGTGCTGCCGGAAAGAAGCGTCCTCGTTATCCAAACCCCGTACGATCCCGGTTGGGAAGCCCTCCAGGATGGGAAGATCGCGCCGGTGCTGAGAGTCGACGCAGGGTTACTCGGGGTAGGTCTCGATTCCGGGGAGCACAACGTTGAATTAAGTTATCGGAATCCGTACCTGGCCACCGGCGCATTGGTTAGCCTGGTGTCGGGCTTGCTCCTGGTCATCGCCCTTTGGCGGTGGCCGCGATTGCAACTACAAGCTGATGAGACCGGTCCTAAGGATCTGGTTTAGAATGGGGATCATCCCCGGCAGGTTCCTTTGAATATTGTTCCCGGAGAGCCTTCCGCGCCGCGCGCGTTTGGGCTCGCACCAAAAGCAGATCGAAAAGCGCGAGCAATAACACCAGGACCGTTTCCCAACCGCAAACAAGCCAGTAGACGATAAACCGCCAGGGATGTTGGTGCGGGTCTAGCCAGGGACGCAACCCGGTCAAGCCGCCGATCAAAAGAGCCAGCGCCACCACCAGCGAAACCGTCATCGTTTTCCGGCGTGAGCTCTGGTCGCGCAGCAACCCGCGGGTGGCATGGATGGTAAATGGCACCATCCAAAAACTTTTCCGGGGCGGCCGTGTCTCCATGGCCGGACAACTAGATCAGCAGCAGCGTGGGGTTCTCGAGCAAATGCCGAAGTTCCTTCAGGTATTCCGCGCCCAGGGCCCCGTCGATCACGCGATGATCGCAGCTCATGCCAATGCTCATCCGCTGCCCGGGCACGATCTGGTCGCAATCGTCGATCACGGCTTTCTTCACGATTGCGCCGATGGAAAGAATGAATCCCTGCGGCGGGTTAATGATGGCGGAAAAATTGTCGATCCCGTAGCTGCCGAGATTCGAAACGGTGAAGGTGCCGCCCTGAAATTCCTCCGGCTTCATCCGCTTGTGGCGGGCGCGATGCGCCAGGTCCTTCACCGCTTCGCTGATTTCGCGCAACGATTTGCCCTGGGCCGCCCGGATCACCGGCGTCACGAGTCCGTCTTCAATCGCCACCGCGATGGCGAGATTGATGTCGTTGTATTGCACAATCGCGTCGCCATCAAAGGAGGCATTCGCTTTCGGAACTTTCACGGCGGCGGCGACCGACGCCTTCAGGACGAAGTCGTTCACGGTGATCTTGGAGCTGTCGCTTTTTTCGCCGGCCGACTTCAGTTCGGCGCGCGCGCTCATCAACGGGCCCGCGTCGATCTCGATATTTAAATAGAAATGCGGCACCGGCGCTTTACTCGCGACCAGCCGTTCCGCGATCACTTTGCGCATACCGCTCAGGGTGATGCGCGAGCCTTCGCCCGCCGGGATGCGCGGAACTGACGCGGGCGGCGGCGGCGCACCCTTTGATCTGGAGACCGCGCGCACATCACTCTCCGTCACCCGCCCGTCCGGTCCGGTTCCTTTTACAGTTGAGAGATCGACGCCTTGTTCGGCAGCCAGCCGCCGGGCCAGCGGAGAAGCTTTTACGCGCGCTTCGCCGCTGCTGGCCGGCTTCGGTTCCGGGGGCGGTTTCACCGGGGGCGCCTCCTGCTTTTCCGCCGATTCCGTTTTCGCGCTTTCCTGTGGCGGAGCGGTCTCGCTTTCTTTTTCGGCAGCCGGAGCCGGCTTCTCGGTTTCTTCCTGCTCCTTCTTTTGCGGCGCCGCGTTCTTATCTTCTTTCGCCTTCGGCTCGGGCTCCTTCTTCTCCGCCGGCGCCGCCTCACCTTCAGCGCCGATAAACGCGATCTTTTCCCCGACGTTCACCTTCCCGCCTTCTGCGACGAAAATTTCCGTGAGCGTCCCGTCCTCGGGCGATTCCCATTCCATGGTCGCCTTGTCGGTCTCGATCTCGGCGATCACATCGCCCGCCGAGACTTTGTCGCCTTTCTTCTTTTTCCACGCGACCAGAGTTCCCTCCGTCATCGTGTCGCTCAGCTTCGGCATTTGAATTTCAGGCATGGCGATTAGTCGTTAGGCGTAACAAACCTTCTTCACAGCCGCGATCAACTTTTCCACGCTCGGCAGCACCGCTTTCTCGAGCTTCTCGTTGTACGGCATCGGCACATCCTCCTGGGCCACGCGCAGGATCGGCGCATCCAGTCCATCGAACATCTCTTTTTGGATGCGATAGGAAACTTCCGCGCCCACTCCGCAGAACGGGCGGTCCTGTTCGACGATCACAACTCGATGCGTTTTCGAAACCGATTTCAAGATCGTTTCCAGATCGAGCGGCTTGATCGAGCGCAGATCGAGCACCTCCGCGCTGATCTCTTCTTCATTCTCGAGCGTTTCCGCCGCGGCCAGGGCGAGCGGCACCGTTTGCGCATAGCAAATGATCGTCACGTCGCTGCCTTCCCGTTTTACTTCCGCTTCACCGAGCGGAATGAGCAGCTCGACGTCTTCCTCTTCGACCATGCCCTTCGAGCTGTAGAGAAGCTCGACCTCCAGAACCAGCACCGGATTGTTGTCGCGGATCGCGGTTTTCAGCAATCCCTTCGCGTCCCGCGGCGTCGCCGGGGTGCAGATTTTCAATCCGGGAACATTCGCGTAAAGACATTCCGTCGCGTGCGAATGCGTCGCCCCAAGCTGATGGGCGGGGCCGTTCGGTCCGCGGAACGTGATCGGAATGTTGAACTGACCCCCGGACATGGTAAGCATGTTCGGGGCGTTGTTCACGACCTGGTCGAAAGCCACGAACGAGAAACTGAAGGTCATGAACTCGATGATCGGCCGCAGTCCCACCATGGCCGCGCCGACGCCCATGCCGGCAAATCCGTTTTCGCTGATCGGGGTATCGATGATGCGCTTCGGCCCAAACCGTTCGAGCAATCCCTGGCTCACTTTGTAGGCGCCATTGTACTCCGCGACTTCCTCACCCATCAAAAAAACATTCGGGTCGCGCGCGAGTTCTTCGGCGAGCGCCTCGTTGAGCGCCTGGCGGTAGGTGATTTCTCTCACGCGCTCGCTTTCTCTTTCGAAGGCGGCCCGCCCCCGGGCCGGTTCGCTTCGCCGGAGTTTTCCCCTTGGGCACGAGGGCGTGCCGGCTCCATTGCGTAGGTATAATCGTAAAGCTTTTCGAGCGGCGGTTCCGGGCTTTCCTCGGCAAACTTCACGCTCGCGAGCGCAATCTCTTTCGCCTCTTTGTCGAGTCGATCGAACTGTTCGTTCGTGAGTTTCTCTTCGCGGGCGAGCTGAGCACGCAGGCGCGTGATCGGGTCGTCGAGCCGATATTTTTCGAGCTGCTCTTTCGTGCGATAACTCGCGGGATCAGACATGGAATGACCGCGATACCGATAAGTCCGGATCTCGGCGAAGGCCGGATGCGGATCCCCGCGAATCGAGCCGACGATCCCCGACAGTTTGTCGCGCACTTCGCGAAAGTTCATGCCGTCGATGACGGTGCCAGGAATATCGTACCCCTCCGCGCGATCGACGATTTCTTTCAATGAAGTGGAGCGCTCGACGCTCGTTCCCATCGCGAACAGATTGTTCTCGCAAATGAAAACAACCGGCAGCTTGTAGAGCGCGGCGAGGTTCAGGGCTTCGTGGAACGATCCCTGGTTGATCGCGCCGTCGCCGAAAAAGCAAAGCGTCACGCGATCTTCCGCCCGATACTTTGACGCGAACGCCATTCCAACCGCCAGCGGCACGTGCGCCGCCACGATGGCGTGCCCGCCATACATGTGGTGCTCGCGATCGAAATAATGCATCGAGCCACCCAGCCCCCGCGAACAGCCGGTCGCTTTGCCGAAAAGCTCCGCCATGCAGGCATTCGCGCTCGTCCCGCGAGCGAGCGCATGCGCGTGGTCGCGATAGGCCGTGATCAGATAGTCATCGGGCCGCACCGCCGCCACCGTTCCGCAGACGACGGCCTCCTGGCCAATGTAAAGATGGCAAAAGCCGCCGATCTTTTGGGCCTGATACTGCTGACTCGCGCGCTCCTCGAAACGCCGGATCAACAGCATCAGCGAGAGCATTTCGACCTCGTCGCGTTGCTCCGGCTGCGACATGGCCGGATTAAATGGGGCGCGGCAAGGCGGAGGTCGCGCGGGCAGGCGCCGGCGTGCGACCCCATTTCAGGCAAAGAATGAAGAGCCCGGTGAAGAGAAGATCGCTCAGGACCGAGTTACGGAAAAACATCCAGCTTGGCGTGGAACTGTATTGCGGCAAACCGACGGTGAGCGCCTGGACGAGGCCGGCGAAATTCTTGGCGTACCCGGGATCGCTCAACCACGCGAACGCGTTTGTGATGACGTAAAACAGGACCGAGCCGGCGAGCGAGGCGGGCAACAGCGTTTTCCATGAGGGGCGATTTGCAACCGCGAGGCCGATGAAGCCCACGACGATCAAAGCGAGGTAACGGCCGCCGATGAGTGGATCGAGCATTGGGGCGCTGTAGTGAATGTTCAGGACGATGTCGGAAATGAAGAGCGCGATGAGCGGGATGGTGAACTTGTAACGCGCCGGGAAATAGGCCGCGCCGCAAAGTGCAATCGCCGCGAGCGGGGCGAAATTCGACAGCCAGGTGGAGCCTGAAGTGATGGCGAGACCAGTTACAATCCGATAAGCGACGGCCGCGACGATGAGAAGAAGAGCGGGAATCATCGGCTAAATTCTAACCCTCCTAAACTGCAGCGCAAGCCTACGCCGCGGCCGCGGCGCCACCTAACGACTTGTTCAAACGCGCTTTCCGCCGTTTCGCGGCGTTCTTGTGGATGATGCCGCGCTTGGCCGCCTTGTCGATCGCCGAAATCATCGCGCGGACGTCCTTCGGTTCCGGTTTGGAGCCGGCGGCGGAAACCCCCTTTTGCATTCCGCGCAGGCGGGTGAGGACGCTGCGATTGCGAAGGGCGCGCGTGGTGGTCTGCCGGGCCCGTTTGGAAGCGGATCGTGTGTTAGCCATGGTGAAATTTGTGAGGCGTGGAGGCTCGCGGACAGCTCACGCCCTGTCAAGGCGGGTTCGGCGCCCCGGAAAAGCGGTGACGCGAAAAAATTACGCGCTCCGGCCGAAGTGCGGCTGCTCCTTCAAATTCTTGCGGACCGTGCGGGACGGTTTCTCCACAGGTTTTGCCGCGGGCGCTTCCGGCTCGTTTGCCACGGTTTCCGGCTCGACTTTCGGTTCGGGCCTCGGCGTGTCCACAGTGAAGACCGCGCCGCGGGGAGCGTCCGGAATCTTCGGAAGCCGGTCATTGACGATCTCCACGACTGTCCCGACCGGGAGCTGGGCGTAAAGCGCCGCGACGTCACACGATTTCATCCGAATACAACCGTAGCTCGCGGGCCGGCCAATCGTCCGCTCCTCCGGCGTTCCGTGAATGTAAATGCAGCGGCTGAACGCGTGTGCGTTCGTGGCCTGGAGACCGCGCAACCAGATGATCCGGGTGATGACAGGATCGCGTCCGGGAGCATTCGGTTTGAGAATCTCACCGGTAAAACGTCGATTGCGAAAGACCGCCCCCACCGGTGCGTGATCGCCGATCTTTTCCGCGACCTGGAGAAACCCGAGGGGTGTGGTCATTCGTCCCCAGTTGTCACCGACGCCAAACTTCGAAGTCGAAACCGGATAGGTCGCGAGTCGCGTGCCATTGCCCATCAGCATGAGCTTTTGGTCTTTGACGCTGATGATGACGCGGCTGGGGCCGTCGGCGCGGAGACCAGGAGCAAGCGCGATGAGCGCTACCAGCGCTACCAGCACCAGCGAGCCGCGAAACATGTCGACGTTCTTACTAGAATTTCGCCTCTTGTCACGCGGGAATTGTCGCCGCCGCGCGCTCGCCGCCGAAGTTCACCCGCGGCATCCATTGGCTAAAAGAGGAAAGTGAAACGTAAAGAAATCCGATTTGGAACATGGCCAGGAACGGCACGGAAATAAACTGTCCGTGCTGGATCGCAAACCAGACGAAGTAAGTGAAATAAAGCGCGAACGCCATTTCGGCGAGAGGCAGCAGCGATTTGAGCGGCATGTATTTGCAGGAGCGCCACGGCTGCGCTTTGTGCTCGATCCCGTACTTGGGGGTGCGCGCGAAATCCGATTTGTGATTGAAGACCGCCTCCAGAACGGCGCGGGCATTATTGATGGAGAGACCGACGCCGAGGGCAAGGAGCGCGGGCAGGAGCAGGATTTCCTTCATCCAGGTGCGGGGATTAAGTTCGCGCTGGGCGCAGATATAAAAGACCGCGACCGAAACAGAAGCGGTCAGGAAGATCGGCACGTCGAGGAGCAAGGTGCGGGTCCAGCCGACCTGGGGTCCACCGGCCGACGGATGGAGAAGCACGCAGAGGCAGGCGAGAAGGAGGTAGGCAAAATTCGAAGTGAGGTGGGCCGTCGCTTCGATCTTGATCATGAGGGGCAAATGGCTGCGCCAGATTGTGGGCAACAGTTTCTTGCAAGTCTGGACCGAGCCCTTGGTCCAGCGATGTTGCTGCGATTTGAACCCGTTCATATCAACGGGCAACTCGGCCGGCGTGATCACGTCCGGGAGGAAAATGAATTTCCAGCCCGCGAGCTGCGCGCGATAACTCAGGTCGAGATCTTCCGTGAGCGTGTCGTGCTGCCAGCCGCCAGCCTCATCGATGCACGATCGGCGCCAGAGACCCGCGGTTCCATTAAAATTAAAGAAACGTCCGCTCCGGCTGCGCGCGGTTTGTTCCAGAAGAAGATGGCCATCGAGGAACATCGCCTGCACCCGGGTGAGAAGCGAGTAGCCGCGATTCAAATGGCCCCAGCGCGTTTGGATCATCCCAACCTTCGGGTCGGTGAAGAAATGAATCGTCTTCTTCAACAGATCCGGTTGCGGAACAAAATCGGCGTCGAGAATGCAAACGAAGTCGCTTTCGACCGAGTCTAATCCCGTCTCCAACGCCCCTGCTTTGAATCCCGTCCGATCGGTGCGGTGGATCAGCTCGACATTAAACCCGCGGCTCTGCAATTCCGCCACGCACGAAGCCGTCAGTTGCCGAGTATCGTCCGTTGAATCGTCAAGCACCTGGATTTGAAGAAGGTCCTTGGGATAATCGATCTCGCTCACCGAACGGAGGAGACGCTCCACGACATACACTTCGTTGAAGATCGGCAGCTGCATCGTCACTTTCGGTAACTGGTCGAAATGACCCACCGGGACTACCCCGCGCTTCCGGTGCTTCAAAAAAAGGTAGATAATGACGTAACGATGAATTCCGTAAGCGGAAAGGCCGATCAGCACACTCAGGTAGCAGATGGTCCAAATGATCGAGGCGATGCTTCCTTGCATAACGGATTAGAGAGTCTGCCCCGAAGGTTTGCCCGGAGCAGGGCGACATGATGCCGCTTCCGTCGCGTCCGTCAAATCAAAAATCCGGGGTTTGCCCGTGGAAAGCGGAGACATTTTCGGGGGACAAAGGGGCGGCTGGGTCGAGCTTGGGTCGCCACCGCTCGGCATGCAAGCGGGAGACGGTCACGCCTCGATTCAGATAAGAATGAAAGACATTTCCAGCGTGGGCCGCCCTCTAGTTATGTTTGCGGTGCTGGCGATGTTTCTCGGCGGAGGTCCTCTTTCCGGGCAGGAACCGATGGAAAACCCGGCCGAGCATGAGCGTGAAGAGCTGGGGGTTAATCCCTACACGGCGCCTTCCGTCGCCGAAATTTTTCAGCAGCTCGACGACCTCAAACCCCTGCCGTTCGAACAACTCAGGCGCGACTTTCCCCAGGCCGCGCACGCCAGCCGCGAACAAATGGGCCTGGTTTTCGGCGGGCTCGTCGCGGACGGTTTCCTGATTGTCGAATCGCAAAAAAACAATCTCGTGGAAGACCTCGGCCGGGTTTTGCTGCGGCAGGCGCGCAGTCTCGGCGTGGGCGACCGCGTCATGCGCCACAGCGCGAGCCTTACCGAGCTGGGAAAGAAGGGCGACTGGCCGGCGGTACGGCGCGAATTGATCTCGACGCAACAGGATGTCGAGCAGGCGATGACCGAGCTCCGCGACCAAAAAATGGCGCACCTGATCAGCCTGGGCGGCTGGCTGCGCGGCCTGGAGATCTGCGCCGGTGCGGTCGAGAGCAATTACACCATCGATCGCGCGGCGGTCCTCTGGCAGCGCGATTTGATCAATTATTTCGGGGAGGAAATAAAGACATTGCCGCCGGCCGTAGCCCACAAGCCGCTCTTTGAAAAAGTTCGCGCCGGGGTCGGCGCGATCCGCAACTTGCTGAACCGTGCGCCGGAAAAATTGAGCCTCGAAGACGTGAAAACACTGCATGCCCAGGCGAAGGAATTGAATCTGGCGATCGCTGCCGCCGATTAGGGCTGGGCAAACGTATTTCCGGCCTTGCCGCGACCAGAGAGAGAGCCGAGTTTTTCCCCGCGATGTCCTGGATCCAGTCGATTCCATTCCTCGCCCACCTCAAGCGGCGGGACCGCGACCGGCTTGCGCGCTACAACATTGTCATCGCAATCCTGCTGGCGGGCTGGTTTCCCTCCATCCTGATGCTGGTGGTTTCCTACACCATCCTCACCAACACGCTCGAAAACAAAATCCTGCACGATCGCCAGACCTTCGTGCAATTGATCGCCCATCTGGTGGGCGACGACCTCAGCCACACGGGCGGCGTCATCGAATATTACCAGACGCAGCCGGATGTTTCCAAGATTTTGACCGGGCCGGGAGCGGCGAGCGGCGCCCAGCAATGGCTGGCCCAGACCTTTTATTCGCATCCGCGAATTGATGGCATGTTCATCACTGGGATCGATGGCCAGCTGATCGCCTCCATCCCGGCCATCGCTCCATCCGCGGCCCAGGACTTTTCCGGTTCGCTCTGGCGCGAAGGCGCCATGGGGTCTCCGGACGTGTTTGTGTCGCCCGTCCATCCGCGTTTGCCGGACGGCCGCATGGCCACCGCAATCGTCGGCGCCGTCCGAACGCCGGAGGGCAACGTCGCCGGATATCTCGGCGTCTGGGTTCTGGTGGAACGAATGGGAAAACGACTGTCTTCGATCGATTTCGCGGACCAGTCCATTTGTCAGATCGTCGATCAAACCGGCGCGCCGCTTTTTTCGAGTAACTTCGCGCCAAACCCAGGACCTGCTCCACCCCAACTCGCGAAGATCATCGACGAAATCCGCACGCTGAAGACCGGCGCCATCGAGCGCAATGGAAACCTGTATTCATTCACTCCCGTCGACAACACCGGCTGGATTACCTACGTCGAGCAACCGAAGGCGGTCGCCTACAAACCGGTCCGGGATTTGTTGGACAAGATCACCATTCCGGCCCTCTGGCTTATCGTCGTCACGGCCGTGGCGGCATGGCTCGCCGGGAGAGTCGCGCGTCGTCAGGCGGAAGCGTCGCGGCGGATCGAGCGCGAAGTTATTTTCAACGAGAAGATCCTGGCTAACATGCCAAGCGGCATCGCCCTGGTCGACCCGGAGTCACGTCATTTCCTGCAGGCGAACCAGGCCTTTATCGATATGGCCAAACGGTTCGGCGGGCTGCCGGAAGGCCGGGACATTTACGAAGCAATTTACGATGAAGTGAAGATCGCGCCGGGCGAAGCGATCGAGCGGGTCCTGGCGTTCGGCGCGCCGTATCAAATCATCGAGCATGCGTTCGTCGATCGCGATGGAATGACGCGCTTCGTGAACGTGAATCTCCTCCGGCTCCAAACTTCCGAGGAAACGATCCAAGGCGTCCTCTACCTGGTCGAAGACAAGACACGCGACATGACGTTGCGCCAGGAACTCATCGGCGCGAACGCCGCCAAGGACCAGTTCCTCGCCCTCCTTTCCCACGAGCTGCGTAATCCTCTCTCGCCGGTCATCGCCATGGTCGGCGAGCTCGAGGCGAGCGCCGGGGATTCGCCGGAAGTCCGCCGCGCCCTCGAGGTCATTCGCCGCAACGTCGAACTGGAAGCGCGCCTCATCGACGATCTTCTGGACGTGACGCGAATTTCAAAAGGCAAACTCCAACTCAGCCTGGAAACAGCGAGCGTTCACGAAATCCTGCAACGCTCCTACGAGATTTGCCGCGAGGAAATCGCCGCGAAGGATCTGAGGATCGAATTCCGCCTGCGCGCCGAGGAGGCCTTCGTCGAAGGCGACCCCGCGCGGTTGCAGCAGGTCTTTTGGAATCTCATCAAGAACAGCGTGAAATTTACCCCGGCCGAGGGACGGATCGTCATCGAGACCCTGAACCCGACACCGGACAAAATTGAGATCCGCACAACCGACACCGGCATCGGGATTGAAGGCGACCAAATGGAGAGCATCTTCAACGCATTCGAGCAGGGCCAAAGCTCCATCACCCGGCGCTTCGGCGGGCTCGGCCTCGGTCTTGCGATCTCCAAGGCAATGGTCAACGCGCATGGCGGAGTCATCAAAGCCGAAAGCCGTGGAAAAAATCGCGGCGCTACTTTCGTCGTCACCCTCTCGACCGTCGCCACGCCGGTGGCTGTCGCCGCTCTTCCGGAGGCAAGCGGACCAAAGCAGGCGGCCTTGAAGGCCGCGCAGGTCAAGGGCTCGGGTCCGCGTGTATTGGTGGTGGACGATCACGTCGACACCTGCACGGGAATGAAGATGATGCTCGAACGGCGCGGTTACCGGGTGACGTTGGCGCACACCGCGGATCAAGCTGCGGAAAAGGCGGCCCGGCAGGAGTTCGATCTCGTGATCAGCGACATTGGCCTGCCCGACAGGTCCGGTTATGAGTTGATGCAAGAGCTAAGCGCAACCAGGGGATTGCGTGGAATCGCGCTGAGCGGTTTTGGGATGGAGAACGACGTGAGCCGGGCCCGAGCTGCCGGTTTCTCAGAACATCTGACGAAGCCGATCAATTTCGATCGACTCGACGAGGCAATCCAAATGCTGCTGGCTGAACCGGCGGCGGCGCTACCGTCCTGATGGCGAAGACGGCCCTCGAGGCGTCCCAGACAATCAGGGAACCGACGAAGCCCGTGCCTCCAGCGAGGCGGGCATCAGCAGGGCCGAGGTCGATTCTATCTTAAGGCGAGGCGGGCGCAGTGGTCTGCTCAGCCGCTTTCCGCTCGGACGCTTCCTTCAATTCGCGCGAAAGTTTCTCCACGCGCTGGCGCATAATTTTGCCAGCCTTGAATTTGACGGTGGCCCGGGGCGGAATCACGAAGCTGCTGCCTGGTTCGTTGGGATTACGGCCTACGCGCGGTTTGGTCAGGCGCGTCTGGAACACCCCAAAATTACGCAGTTCCACTGCGACATTGTTCGCCAGGCTATTCGTAATGTGGTCGAGCGTGCGCTGCACGACCTCAAAAACGTCGTGCTGCACCATCCCCGTCTGGTTGCTGATGGCCACAACGATGTCCCTCTTGGTGAGCTTTGGCATACACAAAGTAATCGGCTCCCGGCACTAAGCCGGTGGGACGGAATTGCAATTAATTTGCAATTAGCGCCAGTGCCTGGGGCGATCTGGTGCGTTTTTCGCGCTCGAACGGCTCTAAGCCGTCGCCGGACGACTGAAAAGACGTCCAATGTAATAGGTTACCGTACTCTGCTCGGCGAGCGATTTGCGGCGCGATTTCAATTGCCCCTGGACCACGCCGAGCTTGGTGAAGACGCCGTTCCACTCGCCTTCCAGGCGACGGACCTCCTCGTTTGAAAGCTCGCGCACGCCGCGGACCGACACTCCCCGCTGGAGGACATTCATGGCGCGACCGGACAATTCGGCCAGAACTCCCAGGGCCCCGAAAACGTGCTCGGTTTCCTGCAGCAGATTGGCGCGGATTTCGGTGAATTGCCGCTCCTGTTCCGCGGAAATGATCGGACGCGCCTTGTCCAGACCGTAGGTGATCAGGTCGTGGAGTTTCTTCCAGTTATCCAACTGCAGGGTCAGCAACCGCAATTGGGTTTCGAGGACTTTGTCTCTCATAATGGACCGGTGGCGGAAAGTTCGAGGGTCTCGTCAAGTTTCTGCAAATTATCGATCAGGAGATGCGCCCAGGGTCGATCGACGGTCTGCACCTGGCTGATGATGCCTTCTTCAAAATAAAACCTTCCCTGACGCCAACGGAAAATTTCGGCCACGGCGGATTCGCCTTCGAGCGACCCGTAGACCGCGTGCCGCACCGATCCATGGGCGAGGTAAATTTCGCTGTTGCCGCGCCCCGATTTGAAAGTGAAGCGCCCGCTCCGCTGCCCGAGGCAGCTCATCTGCAGGATTTCAGCCGCGGAAAATTGATTGAGATTGCCGATTAGCGAATGGCACGGATCGATGCCTTCCGTGGGTGTTCCACCCTGGGCGAGGGAAGAAACAAAGGTTTGCAGTTGCTTGCGCAAACCGCGCTCGGTCCCACCACTGGTGATTCGGGTGATTTTTTGCTGCGGCGCGGTCTCGCTCGGATCGGCGTCGCTCGCCTGCGGAGCGAGGCACGCTATCTTCAACGAGGGGAAATGCTGGCGAGCGCTCGTGGCCTGGTTCATTGCCACAGGATTTTCGCCTTCCACCACGAACCCATCAAAATTTTCTGCCAGCAAAACAGAGACGGCCTCAGGCATGGTTCGGACGACCCGGATCTCGATGTGATCGATTTCGTCGAGAATAGCCAGAGCCCGGTCCTGAAAGACCGGATCGGCATTCAATATGAGAAGCCTGGTTTCCACAAATGGCGCGTCAGAGGTAAAAAGTAGATAGCAGGAAGCTTGCCTTGGGCTGGCCATCCTTTACTCCCCTTCGATCGCATTCGAATTCCCAAAAACGCCCACCGAAACCTTTCCGAGGGGGGACTGTTTTCCTTAAGGTAGGACGAGACTCTGGCAGGCGTACCCCTTTGAGCGTTCGATCCGGCTCGACAGAGTCTCGCCCTACCACATTTTGAGAGTCAGCGTAGCCATAATTCCTTCTCCCCGAGGGAGAAGGTTAGGATGAGGGTGCCTTCTTCCGCCACGCCTGCCGTGGCCGGGGCGCGGAGTAATGGTCCGGCGCTATCTCGTGCGCCGTCCGGAAATGCACTTTTGCGACTTTTCGCAAAGCATCCGGGCCTTCGGCCTGGACCAGTTTTTTGGCGGCCTCCTTTACTTCGGGCGAAACTCCCCGCCCTAACTTGACCCCGATCGCTCTTCCCCGCCTCTCCAACCAGTCGATAAATGCCTCGCGGGCAAGGATCGAGGCCGCCGCAACTGCCAGGTCGGACTCTGCTTTCGTGCGCTGCTCGAGGTGAATGGTCTGCCCGCGCTTCAGGAGCGCCTTCTCGATCACACTGGCATCGGCGAATTTGTCCGACAACGCGCGGGGGCAATCCGGCTTTTTCGCGAGCAGATTCTCGATCACCCGCGCGTGTCCCCATCCCAGCAGGCTGTTGAGGTTGCCGAACTTGTCGTAGAGATCGTTATAGCGCTCCGGCCCGATGGCGACCGTGTCGCCCACCGCACCCGGCGTCGTGCGAATGATTTTCGCCAGCGCGCGGATCCGCGCATCCGAGCCGATTCGTTTGCTATCCTGGATGCCGGTCTCGAGAAATTTTCGCGCGATCTCGCGATCGACGTACACACCCGCGATCACGAGCGGGCCAAAAAAATCGCCTTTCCCGCTTTCGTCGATCCCGAAATGCGGCTCGAACATTTCCGGCGAATGAACCTCCTCGTAACCGAGTTTTGCCTGTTCGAGGATTTTCGGTTCCAGCTCGAACTGCACGAATTCCTCGATCCCCTTCCCCTGAAGCAGGATCTTGGGCCCCTTTTCGTAAACCGCGACGCTCAGCTTGTTTTTCTGGGCGAAGAAAAGCGTGTAGGGCCGGGGAGCGAATTCAAAGCCGAGGTCCTGAAGCAAGGAGCGTAGCTTTGCAGCCTGGTCCGTCGTGAGCGGGTGCGTGTAGGAATTCATCCTTCGGAAGGGGCAAACGTCCAACGTCCAACGTCCAACGTCCAACGTTCAAATGAAGAACGGCAGGTATCATGCGCACCCAATAACGATTGCATTCGGCGTCGCCGCAGGACTCTGAAATTCGAAGTTGGACGTTGGACGTTGAACGTTGAACGTTTCTTTATAAACGCGATCTCTGGCCCGTCTGGCGCCTTATTCCGGCGCGCTCTCCTTTCCTGGTACCGCAAAAATCGCCGCGATCTTCCCTGGCGGCACACGACCGATCCCTACGCGATCCTCGTCTCTGAATTTATGCTCCAGCAAACCCAGGTCGCCACGGTCATCTCTTATTATAATGAGTGGCTCGGGCGATTCCCCGATTTCCCGGCGCTGGCCGCCGCTTCGGAAAACGACGTTCTCCACGCCTGGCAGGGGCTCGGCTACTATGCGCGCGCCCGAAATCTTCGCGCCACGGCCATTGCCATCATGGAAAAACATGGCGGCACATTCCCACGAAACCCGGAATCGATTCGTGATCTCCCGGGAATCGGCCGCTACACAGCCAATGCGGTCGCCACCTTCGCCTTCGACCAGCCGGTCCCCATCGTCGAAGCGAACATCACCCGTGTCCTCTCCCGCCTGTTGGATGTGCAAACTCCCGTCGATACGAACGCCGGGCGCCAACGGCTCTGGTCTTCCGCCGCGCAACTCCTGCCACGCCAAGGCGCCGGCAGACACAATTCCGCTCTCATGGAATTGGGCGCCCTTGTCTGCGGGGTGCGGCCAAACTGTCAATCCTGCCCGGTAAAAACGTTCTGCCGAACCACCAAGCCGACCCTTCTTCCCCGAAAAAAAGCGCGGCCCACCCTGAAAGTTCGCACCGAGCATCATGGCTTTGCCTTGCGCCGCCGCCGCGTTCTCCTCGAACAATCCGAAGATCGCTGGCGCGGAATGTGGATTCTGCCCCGATTGGCCGGCAGGCCGGCAACGGGTCAACGCCTCCATCGCTCCCAATTCCCTTTCACCCACCACCGCATCACGCTCGTGGTCTATTCCCATCAACCCCCGTCCGAAAAAAAACATTCGGTTCAGCGCTGGTTTCCCATTCGCGAATTGGAATCGATCCCTCTTCCCTCCCCCCATCGGCGCGCTCTCGACGATATCCTCTCTTCCACGCCCGACCCCGTCTCCTAATTCGACGTTGGACGCTCGCCACGGCGGAGCCCGTCCAGGGCGAAGGCGGGTTGGACTGCCTGCCCGCCGCAGCCTTGCGGAGGAGGGTTGGACGTTGGACGTTTTCCGATGCCCGCGCTCCCACAGCTTCCCGACGTTCACGGTCATTTCGGTCCTTACGGCGGGATGTTCGTGCCGGAGACGCTCATGTCCGCCCTCAACGACCTGGCAGTCGAATACGAACGCGCGAAGAACGATCCGATTTTTCAAAGCGAACTCGATGAGCTCCTCCGCGATTTTGCCGGCCGTCCCACGCCCTTGTATCTCGCAGAACGCCTCACAAAAAATCTCGGTGGCGCGAAAATTTATCTGAAGCGCGAAGATCTTCTTCATACCGGCGCGCACAAGATCAACAACGCCCTCGGCCAGATTCTCCTCGCCCGCCGCATGGGCAAAACCCGCATCATCGCCGAGACCGGTGCGGGCCAGCATGGTGTCGCTACGGCCACTGTCGCGGCGCATTTTGGGTGCGAGTGCGTGATTTACATGGGCAGCGTCGACATGGAACGGCAGGCCCTTAACGTCGCCCGCATGCGTTTTCTCGGCGCCACGGTTGTGCCCGTCACTGCCGGCCAGGCCACGCTCAAGGAAGCGATCAACGAAGCGATGCGCGATTGGGTCACGAACGTTCGCACCACCCATTATATCCTCGGTTCCGCGCTCGGTTCGCACCCCTACCCGATGATGGTGCGTGATTTTCACCGCGTCATCGGAATCGAAGCACGCCGGCAAATCCAGGAACGCGAAGGGAGATTACCGGATGTTCTTCTCGCGTGCGTCGGCGGTGGCAGCAACGCCATCGGCCTCTTCCATCCCTTCCTCAACGACAAATCGGTCAGAATGATCGGCGTGGAAGCCGGCGGGGAAGGCATTCGCACGGGCAAACACGCCGCCCGTTTTCAAGGCGGCCGGCTCGGCGTACTCCAAGGCACGAAAACCTTTGTCCTCGCCAACGAAGACGGACAAATCGAGCTGACCCATTCGGTTTCGGCCGGACTCGATTACGCCGCCGTTGGGCCGGAACACAGTTACCTGCGTGACCAGAAACGGATCGAATACGATTACGCGACCGACGATGAAGCGCTGGCCGCGTTTCGAACGCTCGCGGAAACAGAAGGCATCATCCCCGCGCTCGAAACCGCACACGCGATCGCCCACGTGATTAAGATCGCCCCGAGGATGGCGCCCAAGGGATTGATTATTGTTAATTGTTCCGGGCGTGGAGACAAAGATGTGTCGCAAGCCGCGGCGCATTTCTCGATGTAAGCAGGTCTCTCGGTCATTCTGAGCGAAACGAAGTGAAGTCGAAGCCGTAACGAGTCCGCGATGCGGACGAGGCCGGGCGTTCCATCCCGTAAGACCACCTTGAAGCTTTCGCGACGGGATTCCTCGACTTCGCTCGGAATGACGGGAAAAGTAACACCATGCGCAGCATGACAGGTTACGGGCGGGGCGACGCGGACCATTCCGGCACAAAATTCAGCGTCGAGCTGAACTCCGTGAATCGGAAGCAAAGCGACATCGTTATCAATCTCCCGCGCGACCTCGCCGCGCTCGAGCCGCGGATTCGTCAGGCGATCAACGAAAAAATTTCCCGCGGCCGGATGAACGTGCTGGTTGGGTTGCAGGAAGGCGCGAATGGCGCGACGGCGCTCGCGCTCGATACCGCGCTCGCCCGCTCCTACCATGACGCGATGCTGACGTTGCAAAAGGAACTGAGCGCGCCGGGCGAGATCACGATTGGAACGATCCTCCAGGCGCCGGGAGTAATGCGCTCGCCGGAGCAACGCGTCGATGCCGAGGAAGCGTGGCCGGGAGTGGAGCGCGCCCTGACCACGGCGCTCGGCGAGTTAATCAAAATGCGCGAGCGCGAAGGCAAACATCTCGCGAAAGATTTGATTCATCGCCTGAAAACGTTGCGGAAAGAAATCAAGGAAGTCCGCGCGATTTATCCGGACGTCGTTAAGAAATACCGGACCGCTTTGCTCGAACGCCTCGAGAAGGCCGGTCTTGATCTCGCGCTCGAAGACGAACGTCTCCTCAAGGAAGTCACGATCTTCGCCGATCGTTCCGATATTTCGGAAGAGCTAACACGACTCGAGAGCCACCTGGCCCAGTTTGCGCACCACCTCCGCAAGAACGAACCGGTCGGCCGGACGCTCGAATTCATCACCCAGGAAATTTTTCGGGAACTGAACACCCTCGGCGCGAAATCGAACGACGCGGGAATTTCCCAGCACGTCGTGGCCTGCAAGTCAGAACTGGAAAAAATCCGCGAACAAATCCAAAACCTTGAATAGGCAATTCACGCGCACTGGGATTCTGTTTGTTCTCTCCGCGCCGTCGGGAGCGGGCAAGACGACCCTGTGCGATGCCCTGCGGCAAACGCCGGATTTCGTTTACTCCGTCTCCTGCACGACGCGCACGCCGCGGGCCGGCGAGATCGAAGGCGACGATTATCATTTCCTGTCCGAGCAGGATTTCCTCGTCCGGGTCGAGGGCGGCGAGTTCCTTGAGCACGCGAAGGTGCACGAGCACTACTATGGAACCCTGCGCGCCCCGATTGTTTCCAATTTGCAAAGCGGTGTCGACGTCCTCATCGACGTGGACATCCAGGGCGCGGCCGCCATTCGCTCCTTCGACGATGACACCATCCGGCGCGCGCTCTGCGACGTCTTCATCATGCCACCGGACCTCGACGAATTGCGGCGCCGCCTGACCAAACGCGGGACCGAGACGCCGCGCCAGATCGAATCGCGCATTGTCACGGCCGCGCGCGAGATGGAATTATGGCGCGACTACCGCTACACCATCATCAGCAAATCGATGGAGGAGGATCTGCTGAAGTTTCGCAACATCATGGGTGCCGAACGGTATTTGAGCCGACGGTTGGCCTTGAGCTAATGCTTGTCATCCTGAGCGAAGTGAAGCGGAGTCGAAGGATCCCGTGTCGTTGCGTGTCGCTGACTGCTCAGTCATAATCGGGATGTCTCGACTTTGCTCGACATGACAACAAAACAACCAAAATGCGTCGTCCTCGGCGTGACCGGCTCAATCGCCGCCTATAAATCCGCGGAGCTCGCGAGTCTGCTGGTGAAGCAGGGGCACGACGTTTTCGCGGTCATGACGCGCGACGCGGTCGAATTCATTACGCCGCTGACACTCCAGACGCTTTCGAAAAATCCCGTCAGCACGAGCTTCTTCGACGAAAAGGAAAACTGGCGGCCAGGACACATCGAACTCGCCGATCGGGCGAACCTTCTTCTCATCGCGCCGGCGACGGCGAACGTGATCGCCGAACTCGCGCACGGACTCGCCGGGCATCCGCTTGCCGCGATCGCGCTCGCCACCCGCGCGCAAATCCTCGTCGCGCCCGCCATGAACGGGAAGATGTGGGAACATCCGGCGACGCAGGAGAATGTGGGCACGCTTAAAGCGCGCGGAGTCGAATTCATCGGGCCGGAAGAAGGAATGCTGGCCTGCGGCTATGAGGGTGTCGGCCGTTTGTGGAAAGTGGATGAGATCGCTTTTCGCGCGGAGTTCCTTCTGGCGCGCCAGGATAATCTGATCGCGTGAGGTTCGTCGTTACCGCCGGCCCGACGCGCGAAGCGATCGATCCCGTTCGCTTCCTCAGCAATCGGTCGTCAGGGAAAATGGGCTACGCGATCGCGGAAGCGGCGCTGGCGAAGAAACACGTGGTGACCCTGATTTCCGGACCGGTGAGCATCGCGCCGGCGCGCGGCGCGAAAAATGTTTCGATCATTACCAGCGACGAACTGGACGACGCCGTCCATCGCGCGCTGCCGGAATGCGACGTCCTCGTCATGTGCGCGGCGGTCGCCGACTACAAACCCGCAGTCGTCTCCGCGCGCAAAGTGAAGAAGCCAAAAGCTTCGTTCGCGCTCACCCTGGTTCCGACGCGCGACATCCTCGCTTCCCTGCCAAAACGCCGCCGTTACCTCGTTGTCGGCTTCGCCGCAGAGACGCACGATTTGAAACGAAACGCCCGAAAAAAACTGCGCGCGAAGAATTGCGACGCGATCGTGGCGAACGACGTGAGCGGAAGCGAAATCGGAATGGAAAGTGACGACAACGAAGTCGAGGTTTTCTTTCGCAACGGCGATTCGGAAAAAATATCGCGCGCTTCAAAAAAAAATATCGCACGCGAGCTCGTGAAAATAATTTCAAAGATGTGGGAAAAAAGTTTGACAAAAAAATCGTGGTGATTACTGACTGAGTTAAGTGAAGTTGAAAAAATCCTTCACCAACCCACCGCGCAAGCGGACCGAAAGGGGGGATTAGTCGATATGGCAGCTAAGAAAAAAGCAAAGAAAGCTCCCGCCAAGAAAAAGGCGGCCGCGAAGAAAAAGAAACATTAGTTCACTTCGCGTCACGAGCTACGGAGCTCTTTCGTAGTTCCAACCAATAACTTCAACCCGGGAGGAGAATTCATTTTCTCCTCCCGGTTTTTTTTGCGCTAACGTCTTTCCGTCATGACGCATTACCTCGACGCAGCCGTGGAAGCGGCCCGGGCCGCCGGCGAATTGCTCCGTCACAATTTTCAGCAGCCGCTCCGCGTGAATTCATCGGAAGCGCACGACATCAAGCTCGAGATCGATGTTCGCGCCCAGACCCTGATCACTAAGCTGCTCCTGGAAAAATTTCCCGAGCACGCCCTTTACGGCGAGGAGGGAATCGTCGGCGACCAGACGAGCGATCACCAATGGGTGGTCGACCCGCTCGATGGCACGGTGAATTATTTTTACGGCATCCCGCACTTCTGCGTCTCGATCGCGCTCAGGTACAAGGGGGAAATCATCGTCGGAGTGATTTATGATCCAATGCGCCATGAATTGTGGAAGGCGCAGAAGGGGGAACAACCGAATCTGAACGGCAAACCGTTTCGGGTAAGTGAACGAGCGGATTTGCGCGAAGCGGTGATCTCGGTCGGGCTTTCCAAGACGGGCGTGACGATCGCGGCCGGTCTGCCTTTGCTCCAGGAGATGGTGCATCGGGCGCGGAAATGCCGGCTGATGGGCAGCGCGGCGCTCGACATGGCCTACGTGGCGTGCGGACGTTTCGACGCTTACATCGAGCAGGGCATCAGTCTCTGGGACATCGCGGCCGGATGGATTCTGGTGGAAACGGCCGGCGGCACGGTGGAGATGAAGCCGCGCGCGGACATGAAAGACAAATACAGCATCGTGGCGTCGAACGGCGTCGTCGATTTGAAATTGTGAGCACGATCCGATGCGGAAACGGTTACGACGCGCACCGGCTCGCCCCGGGCCGCAAATTGATCCTGGGCGGGGTCGAGATTCCGCATGAGCGTGGACTCGACGGGCATTCGGACGCGGACGTGATCTGTCACGCGATCGCGGATGCGTTGCTGGGCGCGGTCGGCGAAAGCGACATCGGCCATCATTTCCCGAACACGGACGAGTCGATCCGCGGGATCAGCAGCATCGAGATCTTGCAGCGGGTCAAGGCGTTTCTGGCGGAGATTCATGCCCGGCCGTTGAACGTGGACGCGACCTTGATCGCGGAAGCGCCGAAGATTGCCCCGCACATTCCAGCGATGCGAGAGAAGATCGCCGCGGCGCTCCATCTGGAAACGGCGCGCGTGAGCATCAAGGCGACCACGAACGAAGGCCTGGGCGCGATCGGCCGCGGCGAAGGGATGGCGGCGATGGCGGTGGCAACGGTGGAGATGGAGTGATTGCTTATCGTCATTCTGAGCGAAGCGAAGCGGAGTCGAAGAATCCCGTGGAAACGCGTGCCGTAATGCCGCGGGATGTCTCGACTTCGCTCGACATGACAGGATCGCGATGATTCGCCTTTTCAACACCTACTCGCGGACGCTCGAGGAATTCCGCCCGCTCGATCCGGCGGGACGCGAGGTGAAGATGTACACCTGCGGACCCACGGTTTACAGTCACGCCCACATCGGAAATTTTCGCGCCTACGTTTTTGAGGATCTCCTCCAACGGCACCTGGAGCTGCGCGGATTCAAAGTCCGGCGCGTCATGAACATCACGGACGTGGATGACAAAACAATCCGTGGATCGCGCGAAGCGGGGGTGCCGCTGGCGGAATTCACCGCGCCGTTCAAGAAGGCGTTCTTCGAAGACCTCGAGACCCTGCGGATCAAGCGGGCTGATTCCTTTCCGGAGGCAACCGACCCGCGCGAGATCGGGAAAATGATCGAGATGATCGGAACGTTACTGGAACGGGGCCTCGCCTATCAGGCGGAGGACAAGTCGGTTTACTTTCGGATCAACAAATTCCCGGATTACGGCAAGCTCGCCCATTTTGACCTGGCGGAATTACGCTCGACCGGCCGGGTGCAGAGCGACGAGTACGACAAGGAGAACATCGGCGATTTCGCACTCTGGAAAGCGTGGGATGAAGTGGATGGCGCGGTGAAGTGGGAAAGTCCGTGGGGAGCCGGCCGGCCGGGCTGGCATATCGAATGCAGCGCGATGGCGACTCAGCTGCTGGGCGAGCAGCTCGATATTCATTGTGGCGGGGTCGACAATATCTTTCCGCATCACGAAGCGGAGATCGCGCAGACGGAAGGATGCACCGGGAAACAGTTCGTTCGCTACTGGCTGCATTGCGCGCACCTCATGGTCGAAGGGCAGAAGATGGCGAAATCGCTCGGGAATTTTTACACGCTGCGCGATGTGATCGCGAAGGGATACAGCGGACGCGAAGTGCGATATGCGTTGATGCGGGTGCATTATCGGGCACCACTGAATTTTACCTGGGAAGGAATGGAGGAGGCGCGGCAGGCGTTGGCGCGGGTGGATGATTGGGCGCGCCGATTAGGGGGGAAGGTTGAGGAGGAAGAAAACGTCCAACCCGCCTCTGCCCTGGACGGGCTCCGCCGTGGCGAGCGTCCAACGTCCAACGTCCAACATCCAATGGAAGAGTTTGAGGCGGCGCTGGACGATGACTTGAACATTTCTGGCGCTCTCGGGATTTTGTTTGAGACGATTCGAGAAACCAATCGGCGGATCGACGCCGGTGAGATTGATGCGAGCGAGGCGAAGGCGTGGCTGGAATGGTGGGAGCGCGTCGATCGGGTCCTGGCGATCAGCGGGGAGGACGGGGCGTTGACGGCGGAGATTTTGGCGCTGGGGGAGGCGCGGATGCAGGCGAGGCTTGCAAAGGATTGGCGAAAAAGTGATGAATTGCGCGACGAACTGGCCGCGCGCGGTTGGGAGGCCCGGGACACCAAGGACGGGCAGAAAATCACGCGGCGCGGTGGAGCGTAAAGATGTTTTCGCCGGCGGAATTTCTCAGTCTCGAACACACGGCGCACCCGAAGCTGTTTGAATCGCAGAAATATGTCTGGGACGCTCTGCGGCAGATCGCGAGCTATTTGCAGTTTCGCCTGAAACCGGCGGTCCTGGGCGAGCTCATCGGGAAACCTTTCATCAGCAACGCCGTCTTCATCGGCGCGGGAACGATCATCGAGCAGGGCGCAGTCTTGAAAGGGCCGGCGTGGATTGGCGAAAACTGCCATATCCGCAGCGGCTGCTACGTGCGCGAGAATGTGATCGTGGGCAACGGCGTGGTCATGGGGAATTCATGCGAATTCAAAAACTGCATCCTCTTCGATGAAGCGCAGGTGCCGCATTTCAATTATGTCGGCGACTCGATCCTCGGGCATCGGGCACACCTCGGCGCGGGCGTCATTCTCTCCAACGTGAAACTGGACCATCGGGAGATTCATGTCAGTGCGGCGGATGGCGATATCGCCACCGGACTAACGAAGTTCGGCGCAGTGGTGGGCGACCGGACGGAGATCGGCTGCAATGCGGTGATCAACCCGGGATCGGTCCTGGGAAGAGATTGCATCGTTTATCCGGGCGCGAATTTTCGGGGAGTGTTGCCAAGCGCGAGCGTGGTAAAGGTGCGGCAGAATTTGCAGGTCCTGACCCGGCGGAGTGTGAACGGGGAGTAACCCTCGTCATCCCGAGCGAAGTCGAGGGATCCCGGGATGCGGCCCTTAAGGAATCGCGACGGGATCCCTCGACTTGCTCGGGATGACAGCGATTTAGGTCCGGATGGGCAGGGATTCGAACCCTGGTTGCCTTTCGGCAAACACGCTTTCCAGGCGTGCGCATTAGACCACTCTGCCACCCATCCCTGAAATTCTTGCTCCTGCTCCTGTTCAAAGCAGAAAGATCATGAGCAGGATCATGATCATGAGCAGGTAGATTAAAGCTGCAACCGGCGGAACAGTTCGTCGAGCGGGAGTTGCAGCCCAATGAAAAACTCACCGAACTCGCCATATTCTGCGCTCACCGGATCGAACCGCATCTCGTAAACGATCGATTTGATTTGAAAGGTGTCCTGCGAGAAAAGCGTCACCCCCCACTCCGCGTCATCCAGCCCCGTCGACCCGGTGATGAGCTGTTTCACTTTGCCAGCGTATTGCCGGCCGACGGCGCCGTGTCCCAGCATGAGCTTGCGGCGATCTTCGAAAGCCAGCGAATACCAGTTGCGTTGTTCGCCGCGGCGTTTGCTCATGTTATAGAAGCAGACGACCGGCCAGTCCGGCAGCGTCGGATAAACGCGGTCGTGCCGGTAATGCTTCATGCGCTCATCGAAAGCCGTCATCGCTTTCTCGAACTCGGGCGTGCCGCGATTGATCCTCTGCTCGTTCTCGAGAACCGCGGCGTAATCATCCGGGGTCGTCTTGTATTCGCTCTCCTCGGTAAGCGAAAGATAGCTGTAAACGGGATCCAGCACGTCAGGGCCGAGGACGAGGCTGAGCTGTTTCTCGATGCGATTTGCCGCGTGCAGGTCGGGCGTGATCAACATGAAACCGAGATCCGCCTTCGGCGTGACCATGCTCAAGGTGAGGAGTTGAGTTGATTCCAGGGCGCGGATTTCCTGCACGAGCGAAGAGAGCGCGACCTTGGCATTCCGTTGTTCCTCGGTGGTAAGCAACTGCCATTGGCCATGCTCGATCCGGTAATAGAGATGGAGACAATGCCAGCCCTGCTCAGGCATCAGGGGCGCGTCGTTCTTGTTCATTGGGTCAGACCGGAGCATTCGCCGGACGGGGCAAGTGGGCCAGACAATATTCTTCGCCGTCACGCGCCACGCGAAACTCCAGACTCGGATCGGTCAATTCGGTGGCGCCGCAGGTCGCGCAGCGGTGAAGCGATTCCTCTTCGGGGCGCGATTGGATTTCAAAACGCTTGCGGCGAACGGCGACCTCTTTGCGTTGCCGCAGATGTTGAATCACTCCCGGACCGAAGAAGATAAGGTAATTGCTGAGCGCGGCGATCAGCGCCAGGCGATAGGAATTCGACTGCGTAACGAAGGCCAGAAGCAGGAACGCCGCATAAACCCAGGCGATCCATTTGATCTTCAGCGGCAGGATAAAGAAAACGTAGATGATCTCTTCCGGATAGAAATGGGCGAACGCGAAGAAGAGCGTCGTAAACAGCATCTGGTTCGAAAACTGGCTGTTCGAAAGGACCGCGGCCATGGTGGTGCCGATCATCCCCACCAGAAAATAGAGCGTCAGCCGAAACGGGCCCCAGGCGCGCTCAAGGCCATCGCCGATGAACCAAAGGAACCAGAGCGCGATCAGGACAAGCAGTGGGTGCGATGCCTGGGGAACGAAAATGTAGGTAACGAGACGCCAGACTTCGCCCGCGCGGATCCGGGCCATATCGAGGGAGAGGTACGAATCAAAGCCCTTGTTCAGGTAAACCAGAATGAAAACAAGGACGTTGAGCGCGACGATGGCGCGAACCAAACCCGGGATGGCGATGAACCCCAGGCGTCGTTCAAGTTTGTCCAAAAATTTCATCGCTGCGAGCACGGTAGAGTAAGCGCGGCTTGCTTCAACTGACAGACAGACGGGAGAGAAAACTAGCGCTTTCAAAGTGGGGTCATCCTCGGCCGCGTAGACGGCGAGGGACCTCTCCTGCGCTCAACCGCTTTCGCGAACCCGACAGCTCGCAACGTCATCAGATGCTCGATCTTTGGCGGTAGCCGATATTCCAACTGAGAGGTCCCTCGGCGTGCTTTGCCAGCCTCGGGATGACCCACTCGCCTGGCCGCGCCCAAATTCGCTCGATTCACCTTCGTTGACACAGTGGGGTCATCCCGAGCCGCGTAGACGGCGAGGGACCTCTCCTGCGCTCAACCGCTTTCGCGAACCCGACAGCTCGCAACGTCATCAGATGCTCGATCTTTGGCGGTAGCCGATATTCCAACTGAGAGGTCCCTCGGCGTGCTTTGCCAGCCTCGGGATGACCCACTCGCCTGGCCGCACCCAAATTCGCTCGATCCACCTTCGTTGACACGCTACCTGTCGCATCTACGATGACGCTCATGAGCGAAGCCGCGCCCAGGAAAACACCGCTCTTCGACGAGCACGTCCGGCTCGGCGCGAAAATGATCCCGTTCGGAGATTGGATGATGCCCGTCCAATACAGCGGGATTATCGATGAACACAAGGCGGTGCGGAAAAACGTCGGCGTCTTCGACATTTCTCACATGGGCCAGCTGGTGGCCACCGGACCGCGCGCCGGTGCGTGGCTCAATGAGATGCTCACGAACAACATCGACAAGCTTGAGGTGGGCACCGGGCAATACACCTTTTTGCTGAACGAGCAGGGCGGGATCATCGACGACCTGATCGTTTATCGAACGGAGCCGGAAAAGTTTCTGCTCGTCGTCAATGCGTCGCGCACGGAGGAAGATTTCGCGTGGTTGCAAAAGCATCTCGCTGACAGCACCGCCCTGGGGAATCGGAGCGCGGACTTTGGCGGGCTCGCGATCCAGGGGCCGCGCGTCATCGAGCTGCTCCAGGCGATGGTCGGCAAAGAGACGGAATTGCCGGAGCGAAATCAGATCAAGGACTTCGCCTACGATGGCATCACCCTCACGATCGCCCGGACGGGATATACCGGCGAAGATGGCGTGGAAGTTTTCTTTGCCGCCAAAGATGCAGCGAAAGTCTGGAACGATTTGCTCTCGAAGGGGAAAGAATTCGATATCCGACCCTGCGGACTCGGGGCGCGCGATACGTTGCGCCTTGAAATGTGTTATCCGCTGAACGGCTCGGATCTTTCTCCCAAGCACAACCCGATCGAGGCTGGTCTGGGCTTCTTCGTGGACCTGAAAAAACCGAAGTTCGTCGGCCGCGAAGTTTTGACGGAGGCCAAAGAGAAGGGAACGGCCACCCGGCTCATCGCGTTTCGGATGAAAAGCAAAGGGCCGCCGCCCCGCCCGCACTATTCAGTCTGGCAGGATGGCCAGCGGATCGGCGAAGTGACCAGCGGCAGCTTATCGCCGAGCTTGAACGAAGGGATCGGGATGGCCTACGTTGCGACCGAACACGCCAGGGTGGGCTCCGAGATCGAGATCGAAATTCGCGACCGGAAACTCCCGGCAGTCATCGAGAAAAAACCGCTCTACAAAAAATCATGAATGTTCCCGACGATCTTCATTACACCGAATCCCACGAATGGGTCCGCGTGGAAGGCGAGAATGCCCGGGTCGGTATTACCGATCATGCCCAAGCCGAGCTGACGGATGTCGTTTACGTCGAACTGCCGAAGGTCGGAGCGACGGCTGAGGCGAAGGGGCAGATCGCGGTCGTGGAATCGGTGAAAGCCGCCAGCGACATCTACGCTCCGGTCAAAGGCACGGTCGTCGAAGTGAATAAAGCGCTGGAAGGAAATCCGGCGTTGATTAACACCGATCCTTTCGGAGAAGGCTGGATCTTTGTGCTGAAGATGGCCTCGCCGGATGAGGTGAAGCAGCTGAAGGACGCGGCCGCTTATCGCGCGGCGATCGGCTAACGTTTCGCCTTGCTGTGCACCTGCATCGGGGGCGCAGGGCTGAGCATTTCTTCCACGAACCGGACGAGATCGTCCAGGGTCACTGCGGCCGCGAGGAAACTATAGCCGCTGATGAATCCCCCGGTCATGACCTTCTTTTCGGCAGAGGGATTACCACTCAGGTAAAGGAACGGCGTGTCTTTCAGGGTGGGCTCGCTTTGCAGTTGTCGATTCAGGTCTTCGCTCTCCGAGGTCCCGGCAGCATCGAGGAGAACGAGGTCGGGCCGGAACCAGGGAGCGGCGTGCTGAGCCAGCCGGACGTCTCCTTCCACCTTGACCAGAAACCGGCCGGTGCTTTCGAGGGCCCGCCTAACGAGAGCCGTAATTTTCGGTTCGTGATCGATCAGCAGGATCTTTTTCAGGAAGGTCATGGTTCGGCGGCCTACCAAGCATCGGATATGCCAGCGCGGAGCGGCGGGGGAACTAATGATGGAGCCGGTGCCCTCGATGCGGGGGGCGGCCCGGCCAATCCTGGGGTCGCGACCGGCCTGAGGGCAGGCCGTCTCCAGGTCAGAACAGAGCCGAGACCGTGTTGAGCGTTAGCGCGAGAATGACGGTATTGAAGCCGAAGGAAAGGATGCCGTGCGCGAGCACGAGGGCGCGGAACTCGCGGGATGTGATCACCACATCCGATACCTGGAAGGTCATGCCGATCGTGAACGAGAAGTAGGTGAAGTCCATGTAATCCGGTTCGCGGTCACCGGGAAATTGCAGACCGCCCGCGTGCGACATGGGGCCGGCTGGGCCATCGGGATCGCCGTAGTAGGTGTGGGCATAGCGCAAACCGAAAACGGTGTGCACCAGCATCCACGAGCAAATCACAGCCACGAGGCTCATGAAGAGGTGGATGAAAAAGTGCGAGCGTTCGGTAGCCACGGACTTGTTGAAGAACAGAAAGCCGACGGCGAACAATCCAAAGCACGCCGCCGCCAGCACGAAAATGAAAATCAGGATGTGACTCAGGTCCTGCACCTGGGCGCGGGCGCGCAGTTTTTCCGGCGGCGTGGTGAGGATCGTGAGCCAGGCGAGCGCGAGGACGCAGACCGCGAAGACGTCCCAGGTGACGATCGATTGGGTAGAGGTTTGAACGTGGCCACGCAGCGCGAACCAAACCGCTGTGGCGATGGCCAGCGATATGACGATTCGATGACGCGCGTCCTGTTTGGCGATCCAGTTCATTGTCTGAAGTTAATCGCGGCTGCTAGGTATGGCGCAACAAAATGCGCAGTCACCCCGAGCGAAGTCGAGGGACCACGCGGAACTTGATCGACGGTCACGCGGTCCCTCGACTTCGGTCGGGATGACTACCCAAAGATACCGAGGTTCGGATGGGCGAAGCGGCCGATGTTCGGCAGGACCGCAGACAAGTCCGAGGCGCTGACACCAAACCAAGTCGCGAGCGTCGCAGAGAATTCATCCACCGACGTCGTCGGGATCCAGCGGCCCTGGCCGGTATCGTCGGGTCCGTTGACCGCGAGCGTTGGGAACGTTCCGAATAGTCTGCCGCCCTGGACCGCGCCGCCGAGGACGAACTGATGACTCCCCCACCCGTGGTCGGAGCCGCCCCCGTTCGTCGGATAAGTCCGGCCGAAGTCTGATGCCGTGAAGGTCGTAACATTTTGGGCGATGCCCAGCTCGTTCGTCGCGGCGTAAAACGCGTTCAATCCCTGGCTCAATTCCGTAAAAAGATTTGCCTGACCCGTGAGCTGATCGCCGTGGGTGTCGTAGCCACCGACGGAGCAGAAGAAGATTTGCCGGCCCATGCTGAGGTTGTTCCGCGCCGCGATCAACTTCGCGATCATGTTTAGTTGTCCGCCCAGGCTGCTGTTCGGGAACACGGTTTGAAACGTCGGAATGCCAGTGAGAGCCGAGGTGAGCAGGTCATTGGCCGCGATCGAGCGCGAGACGGTGTCGGCATACGCCTGCTCAAACAAATTATTGTGCGGCAAGGCCAGGAGGTCCTTGAAGGCCTGCAGCCGGACGTTGGCGTTGGCACTGCCGTCAAAACCAGTCAGGCCGACACTCCCGGTCGGCGAAATGACGTAAGGCAGGACAGTGTTGCCCACTTCGAACGTGTTCGTGCCGGCAATGGAAAGTGAGAGCGAAATCTTTGAACCGGCGTTGAGCGACTGGAGCAGGTCGGCCATTCGTCCGCCCCAGCCGGTCTTCGAAATTTGGTCCGGCACCGACGTCTGCCACTGCACGGATTGATCGGCGTGGGAAAAGAGTTGCGGCGGGACGGCAGCGCCGCCGGCCAGGTATTGCGCGCGGGTAACCGGCGCGACCAACGTTCCGACGTTCGCGACGATGCCGAGTTTTCCTTGATTAAAAAGGCCCTGCAACTCTGGCAGATTTGGATGAAAAGCAAAATCGCGACCGTCGCCATTTTGCAACGTCAGCGGAAGGAGCGAAGCCTGCGGAATGGCCAGGACGCCGCGGGCCGCGACGTAGGAAGCGTAGCCGCTCGTGTCGTGCGGAATAATGAGGTTGTTCGCGTCATTGCCGCCGTAGAGAAACAGGCAAATGAGCGCCTTGTAATCGCTCGTATCCATTGGGGCCGCGCTCAGGCGCCGCAAATCGAAGATCGTGTTCAGAATTCCCGAAGTCGTGAGCGCGGCGCAGGCGGCCTGGCGAATGAAAGTGCGGCGGGTAGGCGATTTCATACTCATTTGTCCACGACGAACTCAGGAGAATTGACGACGAGATAGATGGCGGTCTGGACTCGTTCGAGGGTGTTGCTGGACGGAATCTGGGTCACGGCATTGACGATAATATTCCGCGTGCTCGAAGAGAGGCCGCCGGCCACGAGTAAAGAATTGAGGTGATCGACCAAACCGGCAGGATCGGCGCCGTACTTCTGTTGTTCGGCGGCGAGACTGAGCGTAATCCGATCGTTCGAAGGCCCGAGCGAACTGTAAATCGCCGTGCGGAGATAATTCGTGATCGAAATTACGGTCGTGTCGGTCGTGATTTCGAACTCCGGACTTTTCAAGCCGGCCGTCGCGATCGCGCCGGGCGCCTCGTAGTCGGGACTAAAGAAATTAAAGACGGTCGGGGAATGCATCGCTTCCTCATCGAAGCTCGCGTCGGCATTTCGCACGGAGTATTTGCCGTCATGCAAAGTTGTGTCCGCGTTGAAAGCGCGCAGCAGATTCGTAAGCCGAATCACCGGCTCGCGCCCGTGCCCCGCACCCTGGGTCGATACGAAACCGACCCGCGCGTCGTAATCCATCAGGATCGCGCGCACGACGGCCTTCAGATCGCCGCGCACGCCCTGGCCGTTGTCATTAAACACGGCTACGACCCGATAAACATAACCGGGGCTGGGATTGCTCGTGACGAGCCGTTGAATCAATTGCTGGCAAAGAAGGGGGCCGACATTTGGATGATTGAAGATCGTATCGAGCGTCGTCTTCAGATCCTGCCCGGCGGTTTGATTGGCCGGAAGCGCCACGCCGTTCAGGATCGTCTTCGCGGTCGTTTGATGGTGGCTGGCGATATTGATCATGGGATCACGCCAATCCTGGGCGCCGGGGAAAAACACGGGGTTCGCCGCCCCCGGTTGCGCGTAAGTCCAGCCCGTCAAGATGGCCGCAGTTCCGAGAATTGCATCCTGGTTGTAAGTGGCGATCGGGAATCCGCTCGAGCTGAGCGTCAGGCTGCCGTCAAGGTTCAAATCGTAAAGCCCAATGGAGAACAACTGCATGACTTCGCGCGCGTAATTCTCGTTGGGCGCAGTGCCACGGGATGTGTTCGCCTTGTCGTTCTGGAGCATGTTGAGATACGCGCCCATCGCGGGGTTGAGCGTGATGTCCTCCAGCAGCTGTCGGTAATTTCCAAACGCGTCGCGCACCAGCACGTCGTAGTACGCGGGCATCGCAAAGGGCCGGTTGCCCAGCCCGGCGCTGTTAATCGACGCAACGAGCGTTTCGCTCAAAGCAAAGGCGACGCGTTGTCGCAACTGATCGGGGGCCGAGATCGCGTAGGTCCACCAGGCATCGTTCGTTTGCGTCAACGTCGGTTGATTCGGCGTCGCGCTCGGCGAAGGACTCGGGCTCGGCAGGGCCGCGACGGCCGCATCGACGAAAGCCAGATGCGACGACATCGGTGCGGCAAACTGGTCGTTCAGGAAGTTGTCGTACCCCTGGCTCTGGACTAGCGCAATCAGCGCGTCGGTCGCTCCGAAGGTCGCCTGCGAAAGAAAGCGTCCGGCCGCGGCGGCCGTCGGCGAACCGGCTGGCAAGGCGGGGGGCGGCGTCGGGATCGGCGCGCTTTGCGCACCGGTGGACAAATTGAAAAATCCTCTGATTTCGCCAGTCGGATATTGGGCCGTGTGGACGTTCAAGTAGGTTTGGCCGGCCTTGATCTGGTTCAGAATGTCCGCGACCGAAAACGAACCAACCGGAACAAAGACCCAGATCAGGGTGCCATCGGGTTGCGGCGTCGCGGAATCGACGTCGAACAGGATGCTGCCGTCCGCGCCGTGAACGTGGATGCCAGTGATCGGCCCGGTCAGGTTCGCGTAGGTATACGAGATGATGGCGGACTTGCCGTCGGCAGCGAGGCGGAGGCTGGCGGTGCCCGAACCTTGCGAGGTGGCCGCGCCCTGCGGCCGCATCTCCGAAATATAAAGCGTGGAGCCGTCCGCACTTGGCGGTTGATCCAGATCGTACATCTCGACAAGCGCGATGCCGGTCGTGTTGTTCACCCCGCGCACGATCGTCGTATAACTTCCAGGCGTCAGCGTCCAGACAATCGCCGGCTCGTTATCATCCGTCGGCGCGATCGAGCTGGCCGCAATCTCAGCCTGCTGATCGCTCCGCCAATTATCATTCGCCATAATCAACGCTCCATTGGCATCCCTTAACTCCATGTTCGGATCCATCAGGCGTCCGGCGATCGCAACGCCATTGAGAAAAAGCGAAGGACCTCGCGCGCGCATGAGCATGCGTTTGCTCACATCGCCGCGAACGATAAAGCCGCCGATCATCACGTTGTCGCCCGTCAGCACATTGCCGCGCGTAGAGATGTTGGCGAGGCGCGCCGGTGAACCGTCCGGATCGAGATCGTAGATTTCCATGAGCCCCACGCCGGTAACGTTGTTTACGCCTTTCACGACGACGGTGTAGGCTCCGGGATTAATCGTGGCGATGAGGGCCGCTTCGAGATCGTTCGTCGGTGCAAGCCCGGCGGCAACGATCAGGTCCTGTTGCGAAGTGCGCCAGTTGTCATTGGAGGCCACGATATTACCCGACGCATCGTGCAATTCGACCAGCGGATCGCTCAACTTTCCGGCCAGCGGAAGCGATGGCCCCATGGCACGCACCGCGATCTTCTTCTGGCCCGAGCCATAAACAATAAAGCCACCGATCAAAACGTTGTCGCCGGTTTGCACGACCATTCGCGTCGACAGGTTGACCGCGCTCGAGATCGCAGCCGCTGGTCGCGCAAAGAAACAGGAAATGAACGCGGCCCCTGCCGCCAATCCCGCGCTTGAAAAGAAACGTCTCATATTCTCAAGAGCCGCTGCCGCAGGAGAGACTCAGCCGGGCTGAGGTGGCGAGTGATTCTGCTGAAAAAAGTGAGCAGGAATTAAACCACTCCATGGCTTCGTTTCGGGAAGTCTTTGGCGGCAGGTCCGCGGAAAACTTGGCCTATAAAACACCCGAACCCGCGAGAAGTCGCGCTTTTTATCCACCCCACCTGGTGCTTAATTGCGCCTTGTTATGTCGTCCGCCACAAAAAAGGCCGAGCCCCAGCTAAATTTCGAAGGCGCCATGGATCGGCTCGAGGAAATCGTCGAGCAGATGGAATCGGGCAAAATGATGCTGGAAGAATTGATTGTCCGCTACGAGGAAGGGATGAAGCTGGTCAAGGTTTGCCAGGAGCGCCTGGCGAGCGCGGAGCAAAGAATCGAGATCATTACTCGCAACAACGCGGGCAAGCCTGTAGTAAAGGATTTTGAGCCGGCCGCGGAAAAAGAACTTCCAGCGCGACCGGAGGAAAAAGGAACAAACCCAAATGACGAAGTCAGACTCTTCTAAGACGGCCCCGGCGCCGAGGTTGTTGGATGGGATCCGTTCGCCGGCCGACATCAAGGCGCTGAACGAACAGGACCTCCCGCAGCTCGCGCAGGAAGTGCGCGAAGAGCTGATTAAAGTGCTGTCGCAAACTGGCGGCCACCTTGGCCCGAACCTCGGCGTGGTCGAGCTGACCATCGCCTTGCATCGTGTTTTCGAAACGCCGCAGGACCGGTTCGTTTTCGACGTCAGCCACCAGGGTTACGTCCACAAAATGTTTACCGGGCGGCTCGATCGCATCGGCACGATGCGGCAATACCAGGGACTAAACGGCTTTCTTCTGCGCACCGAGAGCGAGCACGATTGCTACGGCGCCGGGCATGCGGGCACCGCGCTGTCGGCTGGACTCGGCATGGCCGTGGGCCGCGATTTGCGCGGCGGGAACGAGAACGTGGTGGTCGTCGCGGGCGACGCCGCGTTCACCTGCGGGATCAGTTACGAGGCGCTCAACAACACCCGGTCGCAAACGCGACGTTTCATCGTGGTTCTGAACGACAATGAATGGTCGATCGCCAAAAACGTCGGCGCCATTGCCAGTTACCTGAACAACATCGTGGCGAATCCGACCTACGCGGGTTTGCACGACAAGGCGCGCCGTTTCATTGAAGCGATCGCCGGCAAAAGCGCGGTCGAGTTCGCGCACAAAGTCGAGGAGGGAGTCAAGAACCTGCTCGTCCCGAGCGTGATCTTCGAGGAACTCGGTCTTCGTTATTACGGGCCAATCGATGGCCATGACATTCCGCTGCTCACCAGGACGTTCGAATTCCTCAAAAGCCAGGACGAGCCGGTGTTGCTCCACATTCTGACAAAGAAAGGCAAAGGCTACGAGCCCGCCATCGCGAAGCCGGACAAGTTCCACGGCCTCGGCAAATACAAGATCGAGAGCGGCGAAACCGCGCCGGCGCCCACTCCGACGTATTCCGAGCTGATGGGCAAGACGCTGGCAAAGTTCGCCGATTCAAATCAAAAGATCGTCGCCATCACCGCGGCCATGCCGAGCGGAACCGGCCTCGGGTTTTTCCAGGCACAACATCCGACCCGCTATTTCGACGTCGGCATTGCCGAGGAACACGCGGCCCTTTTTGCCTGCGGCCTGGCGACCCAGGGGTTGAAGCCGTTCCTCACCATTTACTCGACGTTCATGCAGCGCGCCTACGACATGATCATTCACGACATTGCGCTGCAGAATCTCAATGTCGCGCTCTGCATGGACCGCGCCGGGCTCAGCGGCGATGACGGGCCGACGCATCACGGCCTTTTCGACATCGGGTATCTCCGGCACGTGCCGAATTTCGTCCATATGCAGCCGAAGGATGAAGATGAGTTCGTCGACATGCTCTGGACCATCGCAAACTACAATTCCGGACCGATTGCGATCCGTTACCCCCGCGGTGCCGGAACGGGCGCAGTGCCAAAAGCTTCGCCGAAGCTCCTCGAGATCGGCAAAGCGGAGGTGGTGCAACATGGACGCGACGTCGCGATCTTCGGCCTCGGCAACATGTTCGAAGTCGCCGAGGAAGCGGCACGCAAACTTGAGGAGAAAGGCATTTCCGTGGCCCTGATCAATCCCCGTTGGATCAAGCCGATCGACACCGGGACGCTCGAGTTTTTCGCGCGCGGTGTCGAAGTCGTCTGCACGATCGAGGACCACGTGCTCCACAACGGTTTCGGTTGCGCGGTAATGGAGCACCTTCATTCGCAAATGATCAACACGCCCGTGGTGCGAATTGGCTGGCCCGACCAGTTCGTCGAACACGGAACGATCCCGATCCTCCGCCAGAAGCACGGCATCACCGCGGACGCGCTGGTGGAAAAGGTATTGCCGCTCCTGAAAAAGAAATCCCCAAAGACGCAACCAAGCGCGGCGTGAGGAAAGGTTGAAGGATGAGGGATGAAGGATGAAAAGGAGGATTTGCGAAGTCGCACAAAAGCGTTCGCGCTGCGGATCATCGCCCTTTACGACACTCTCCCTCGGTCCGGCTCTGCTCACGTCTTGGGACATCAGGTTCTGAGATCAGGCACCTCGGTTGGCGCCAATTTTCGGGAAGCCCATCGCGCGCGGTCGAATGCCGAATTCATTTCCAAAGTCGGCGATTCTCTAAAGGAGTTGGAAGAAACAAGCTATTGGTTGGAATTGTTGGTTGAATCTGGCGCGGTCAAAGCCACGAAACTCGCGTCGCTTCTCGATGAAGCTTCGCAATTGACCGCAATTCTAACCGCGATCGTAAAAAAGGTGCGCGCCCGTTCCTAGACTTTCATCCCTCATCCTTCATCCCTCATCCCTCATCCTTTCCCCATGCCCGTCATCGAAACGCGCGGTCTGACGAAGGTCTACCGCACCTACCGCAAGGAAGGCGGGCTGCGCGGCTCGATCAAAGGGCTCGTCAGGCGCAAATACCAGGAAACGCGGGCGGCGGACGACGTCACTTTTCAAATCGAAGAAGGTGAACTGGTCGGTTTCCTGGGACCGAACGGTGCCGGGAAGACAACTGTGCTCAAGATGTTGTCGGGGCTCTTGAATCCCACTTCCGGCGAGGCCCGCGTGCTCGGCTTCGTTCCCTGGGAGCGGAGCAATGAGATGAAGCGGCAGTTCAGCCTGGTGATGGGACAGAAGAACGCGCTCTGGTGGGATTTGCCGGCGCAGGAATCGCTCGAATTGAATCGCGCGATCTATGGCATCGACCGGGGCCGCTTCGCCAAAGTCGTGAATGGCCTGAGCGAGCTGCTGGATGTTGGGGACAAGATGAACGTGATGGTGCGCGAGCTCTCGCTGGGCGAACGCATGAAGATGGAGCTGATCTCAGCCCTGATCCACGAGCCGCGCGTCCTTTTTCTGGACGAACCCACCATCGGTCTCGATGTCATCAGCCAAAAACGGGTCCGCGAATTTCTGCGGCTCTACAATTCAAAACACCAGATCGTGACGATGCTGACCAGCCACTACATGCAGGACATCGAAGAGCTTTGCGATCGTGTCATTATCATCGATCACGGCAAAATTTTCTTCGACGGCCCGCTCGACTCCATCATCGACCGGTTTTCCGGCTCCAAAATCATCAGCCTCACGTTTCAAACGCCGGGCGAGCGCGAGTTTTCGCAGTTAGGCGAAGTCCTTGAGAAGACGCCACTGTCCGTGAAATTAAAGGTGCCACGCGCGAAGGTCACCGAAACCTGCCGGCAGGTCCTCGCCGAATGTGCCGTCAACGACATCAGCGTGCAGGAATTGCCGGTCGAAGAAGTGATTCGCCAGTTGTTCGGCGAACGGGATAATGCCTCGTCTACTGCCGCTTCGCCCCCTCTTCTGTAGCCGCTTCGATGTGCGAAGCGTCAGAGGTGGCAACGGTGAACGACTTCGATAAGCCGCCCCCGCCTTCCCATTGCTTCGGCGTGGCAGGCAGGGCGGTTGCTCCAGAAGCATCGCCTAGCGACGATAAAGAGCCTGTTTCAGCTCGTGTGCGTAAGCCGGGTTCAATTCAAACGCTGTCACTGGCATCTCCGCAAGCTGGACTTCGTCGGAGTATGGAACCGATTCGACGAATCCCGCCGACATCAAACTATTGAGCGTATCGGTCACATCCTCACTCTCCATGTGAGTCTGGTCCTGGAGCTCGGCTCCCATCATCGCCTCGGTGAAGCCGATCGCGCGCACGATCGTTGCCTCGCGTCCGCTGAGTTTGATATGCCGCATGCCATATTTTTAGCAGCTTCCATACCGGCACTTTTCCTCTAATTCCCGCGTCAAAAACCGAAACTTGGGAGAATACTTTCCGTCATTGCCCTTTCGAAAGTTGGATAGCGCGGCTCCCATCCGAGGGCGCGCAATTTTCGATTGCTCACGCGCTTGTTACTATCGCCGCGCTTGCGTAAGCGAGCTTCGCCGCCCGTCGCCGGCGGCGATTTTTTCAGCCGTAAACTGAGCCATTCGAAGGCGGCGCTCGTTTTGATTGGCTGGTCGGCGACGACGTTGAAGATTTCGCCCCGACAATCGCGTCGCCGATCCGCCAACAAGAGCAGTGCCCCAACGATGTCATCACCATGGACGTGATTGATGAGCCGGTCGTTTTCTTCTCGAACCGCCACGCCTTTCAAAAAGCGGGTCAGAAAAAAAGACCGGAGCGGGCCATGAATTCCTCCCAGCCGCACCACCATGCCACCGCTTGCCAGCACGTGGTTTTCGGTTGCCCGCAAGATTTTTCCTTTCGCATGGCGCGGCTCGGCCAGACTGTTTTCATCGACCACGCTTTGATCGGTCTGCGCGTAAACGCTGGTGCTGCTGGTGAAGATCAGGGTCGAACGAGGAAAGGCGTTCAGCAGGTTCGCAGCGCCCTCGAAATACAGCCGGCGATACTGCTCCTCGTCCCCACCCCGCGAGCTGACGCAGTGGACAACGACATCAAATTCACCGGCCGATCCGGAAACCGCGTCCCAATCCGTCACGTCAACAGAGCGAACGGCGTAAGGTCGATCGGAAAGTTTCGCGGCGGATTCCTCTGTGGCCGTCCATCCTTCCACGTCCCATCCTCGCTCGTGAAACGCGTTCGCGGCGGCTTCGCCGACGTAGCCGCAGCCCGCAATCAGAACTCGCGCCATCAATTCAGCACCGCGGGCGCGATTTCGATCTCGTCGAAGGGATTGGGCTGCGTAACCCGGACCTGTTTCAGCCGAATCAGTTCGAGCAATGCCAGGAACGTCACCACGATTTCCACCCGCGACGCCATCTGGGCGAACAACTCGGAAAACTTCAGCGTCGTCCCGCTGGAAACCTGCCGGAGGATCGATTCGATCTTGTCCGAAACGGTGAAGTGTTCCCCGAAAACTTCCTGCAAATCCTCGCGCGCCTCGACGCGCTTGATCACCGTCTGGAGCGCGTTGATCAACTGGAAAATTCCGACTTCTCCCAGCGGCAGAGGCGCGCTCGCGAAATCGGAGGGCGCGAGTCCCGTCCGTGCGAAAATCCGTTCCTGCTCGAGCGCGCGGACTTGCAATTGGGCCGCCGCTTCCTTGAACTTCTTGTACTCGATGAGCTGGCGAATCAGGTCCCAGCGCGGGTCATCCTCGGCGGCATCTTCGTCCGGTGGCTGTTGGTCGACCGGCAACAGGCTGCGGCTTTTCAAGTAGATCAGGTTCGCCGCCATCACGATGAACTCGCCCGCGATATCGATGTTCAATTCCTGGAACGCCTGGAGATATTCGAGGTATTGGCTCGTGATCCGTTCGAGGGAGATGTCGTAGATATCGATCTCGTCGCGCTTGATCAGATAAAGCAGGAGATCGAGCGGCCCTTCAAAGACCTCGAGCTTGACCTTGTAATCCGTTTCCATGCGGGCGGCAATTTTACGGGCCGCCGCCAGGAAAGTAAACCGCGCCGCGGACGTTCTACCGTTCGACGATTTCTCTGCGGTGGATCCAGACGCTGTTCACGATGCCGAGACCGAACATGATCATGAGCACGAAGGAGCCGCTATAACTGATGAGCGGCAGCGGCACACCGGTGATCGGCAGCAGGGAAATCGTCATCCCGATGTTCTGAAAGATGTGGGTGAAAATGAGGGACGTGATTCCTATGACCAGAAGCAAACCGAACTGGTCACCGGCGAAAAAGGCGACGAAAAGACAGGTCAGCAAAAGCAGACCGAAAGCGCTGATCAGGAACATTCCGCCCACGAAACCCCATTGCTCGCCGATGGCGGAGAAGATGTAGTCGTTGTGGACAGCGGTCGCGGGTAGGAAACCCATCTCGATCTGGGTGTTCGGCGCCTTGAACCCTTTTCCGGACCAGCCGCCGGAGCCGATCGCAATGAGGGATTGGTTGATCGCCCAGGCTGCGCCCTGTTTGTCGATCTCGGGATTGATGAACGCGGTGATGCGCTCCTGCTGATACGGTTTCAGGCCAAGATTGATCGCAATCGGGATGAATGCAGCCACGATCAGGACAATGCAGAGCAGGTAACGCAGCGGGATCCCGCCGACAAAAAGCAAGGCGAGGAGGACCGGGCCCCAAATGATGGTTTCGCCAAGATCGGGCTGCAGCATGATGAGCAAACAGGGCGCCCCGACGATCACGCCGCAGAGCAGGAGCCGCAGCATGGGGTGCAGGTCGCGAAACTGGTTGTGGCTGAGAAAGAGCGAGAGGACCATGATGCCCGCCACAACGGCAAGCTGGGCCGGTTGAAAATTGATCGGCCCGATGTGCAGCCAGCTCCGCGCTCCGTAAACTTTCGAGCCGATGAATTTCGTCAGGACGAGGAAGACGATGCCGGCGAGATACATCGGCAGCGCGCCCCACCGGACCCAGCGGTAATCGATCAGGCTGGTGACCATGAACGCGAGAAAGCCGACCGCGACCCAATTGGCCTGCTTACGCCAGAACTCTGTCGCAACCGAGTCCTCGCGCATATAGGTCGCACTGTAGATGGCGACGACCCCGAAGATGGCGAGGGCGAGCATCGTCAAAAGCAGCACCCAATTGAGGCCCAGCAATTTTCGCAGCAGTGGAGTCATGGTGAATTAGAGCGCGGCGGGATTATAACCGCACTCCGATTCGCCGTAAAATCGCGATCTTAGGAAAGAGAGAGCTGCGATTGTCTCGGAGGCCCCGGGCGATGATATTTCGCGCCATACGGTAAAAATAACAACTCTTAAACGTCTAATTTTGTGAGCTTTAAGCTGAATAAAAATAATCAGCGCACTTACTTGTGAAGGCCTTCCCACATCGATTAAAATGTGGTGAAGCTGGGACGATTTAAAAACCGAGGGAAGATCATGGCCAAGAAGACCAAAAGGAAAATCGCCCACCCGAAATGGCCGATGCAGCGGCAGCTCAATCTGCAGCACGAAGGAAAGTATTTTGATCTGCGGGGAAATTTCGATCGTTTGAACGAACGTTTTTTCCGGGGACGGCTGCGCGGTTACAAAGTGATGTGGGGCCGCAAACGGAAGCGGCGGCCGAAAGAATATTTTATTTTCGGCACCATCCAGGAAGAAGATCGCGTGATCCGGATCAATCCACTTTTGGACCAGCCGTTCGTTCCGCCGTGGTTCCTCCGTTACATTCTTTATCACGAAATGCTGCACGCCGTGGTGCCGGACGAACCCGGGGCAAATGGACGACGCCGGGTCCATACCGAACTTTTTTACGAACGCGAGCGGGAGTTCCCCGGTTATCGCCGGGCCCGGCGCTGGGAGGAGGACAATCTCGCGCGGTTTTTGCGGTAGAACGATGTTGAGGGGAGTTGCTGTAGCCGGGGTCGGTGACCCCGGTCGAAAGACGAGGCGGCCGGGATTACCGATCCCGGCTACAACCAAAATCAGCGGCGGTCCGGAGCCGTCACCTCGATGGGCGTATCAAACGGCGAGAGTGTCGTTGCGACGTTCTTCTTGATCAGGTACCAGAGCGTCGTCGCGAGCAGGAGGGAGACTAACTTCGCGCGCCAATTGTTCAGGATCAGTTTCTTCATAAGCCCCTTGGAGCAACAGTTCGCCGATGCGTTTTTGGAATGATTCCGGAGTGAAGTTTCGTTCGATTCGCCGCCGGTGACAGATGGAAATCCCGCCGGTTTCTTCCGAGACGACAACGGCAATCGCGTCCGATTCCTCGGTGATGCCGAGGCCGGCGCGGTGCCGCAGACCGAGACTTCGATCGAGCGTTTCGCGCTGGCTCACCGGGAAAATGCAGGCGGCCGCCGCAATCCGGCCATTCCGGATGATCACGCCGCCATCGTGGAGCGCGGCTTTCGGATGGAAAATGGTGAGGAGGAGCTCGACGGAAAAATGCGAATCGATGATGACGCCCGTTTCCTCGTAAACGCGGATCGAGGTATCGCGCTCGATCGCGATCAGCGCGCCGAACTGCTTGTTTGCCAGTTGCGTCACGGCTTCCGCGATGTCGTGGACGGTCTCGCGCTTCTCGCTCGTGAGGGAGAAAATCGGATGGCCGCCCAGCGCGGCCAGGCCGCGACGCAATTCCGGCTGAAAAATCACCACGAGCGCAACGGCCAGAAAGACCGAGAAGCTGCGGATGATCCACCCGATGACGACGAGGTTCAGCAACTGCGAGATCAGGGTCAGGGTCAGGAAAACGATCGCCAGGCCGGTGAGGACTTTGGCGCCGCGAGTCCCACGAAAATAAAGGTAGCCGTAATAAATCCCGACACTCAGGAGGATGATCTCAATGAAACTGCGCCAGCGCTCGACCCAGAACTGGAGGATTTGCTGCATCATTTCGCTGCTTCCAAAAGTGCTTCGGTGACCCGCAAGGCGGCCACGTTTTCTTTGACGTCATGCACGCGCAAAACATTCGCACCGCGCTCGCGCAGCATCGCCGTGAACGCAAGGGTGGGCGCGAGCCGGTCCTCCATTGCGTTCGAGCCGATCATTTTGCCAAGGGAAGACTTGCGCGACACGCCGACGACCAGGGGCCGATCATGAATCCGGAGACGCGCCAGATTGCCGAGCAGCGACAGATTGTGCCCAACCGTTTTCCCAAATCCGATGCCCGGATCGAACGCGATGGCCATGGAATCAATTCCGCACTCTAGGGCCCGGTCATATTGTTGTCGAAAAAAATTAGTCACTTCGCCCACGACATCTTCATAGTGCGGAGCGGCTTGCATCGTCCGCGGGGTGCCCTGCATGTGCATGATGATGAAGGCGGCGCCCCTTTCCGCCACGCGCGCCATCATTTCCGGGTCGGCGCGACCGCCCGTGACGTCATTGACGATGGATGCTCCCGCCGCCAGGGCAGCGCGCGCGACGGCGGCCTTCGCAGTGTCGATTGAGATAAAGGCCGAAACGCTCTCCCTCAGTTGTTCGATGACCGAAATGACGCGCGCCAGTTCTTCGTCGGTCGAAACGGCTTCCGCCCCCGGTCGGGTGGACTCGCCCCCGACATCAATGATTTGCGCACCCTCCGCCGCCATGCGCATTCCCTGGGCGACAGCTCTTTCCGGGGTGAAAAATCGGCCGCCGTCCGAGAAAGAATCGGGCGTCACATTTAGCACGCCCATGATCATGGCGCGCTCGGCCAGATCGACCGCGCGGCCGTCAATCTTCCAGAGTATCCCACCCATCAAGGGTGAGACTATCACGGAGCGCAGGTTATTCGATTCTGGAGAGCGCAGGCTGCCAGCCTGCAGTTGCCGGCAACACCTTCGCGAAGCGACCCGACAGGTAACGCTGCGTCTCGGCAAGCTGCCGAGACATGCAGGCTGGCAGCCTGCGCTCCCCAAGAAAATTGCGCTCGTGCGCAACCGACTTCGCGCGGAGATTGACCGCTTGGCAATCGTGAAATCTGAAACAACTCAACTGCGCGAACAAATCCTGCGCGTCCTCAGCGCGCCCAAATACCGGCCGCTCGATAAAGACGAGCTGGCAAAAGTTCTCGGCCGGAAGAGCGGAGTGCGGATGGGTTTGAACGAGGTCCTGCGTCAGCTCGAGCAGTCCGGGGAAATCGCACGCATCCGCAAGAATCGCTATGTGCTTCCGGCGGAGGCGGACCTCGTCACCGGAACATTGCATGTGCACCAGGCCGGCTTCGCTTTCCTGCCGCGCGAAAAGCCGGGCGAACAGGATCTCTACATCTCGGCCGAGAATACCGGCACGGCGATGCACGGCGACAAGGTCGTGGCGCGAATCACGCGGGATGACCGTTACGCCCGCGCCAAGGGCCGGGATCGCGCGGAAGGCCGCGTCATTCGGATCCTCGAGCGAGCGCATGATTCGATCGTGGGCACGCTCGAGCAATCGAAGAATTTCTTCTACGTCGTCCCGGACGATCCGCGCATCGTCCACAACGTTTACGTCCAGGTCCCGCCGCAGCCGCCGTTGCCGAAAACCCCTGACCGCGGCGACAAGGTGGTCGTTCGGCTCGAGCCCTGGGAATCGCGCCACGTCAATCCCGAAGGCCAGATCGTCGAGGTGCTTGGGCCCAGCTCCGCGCCTGGCGTGGACATGCTTTCGATCATTCGGAAATATCATCTCCCCACCGAATTTCCGAAGGCGGTCCTGGAGGAGGCACACCAAATCCCCGAAACGGTCGCGGAGGAAATGTTCGCGGGCCGCGAGGATTTGCGCACCAAATTCATTGTCACGATCGACCCCGATGACGCGCGCGATTTCGACGACGCCATCGACGTCGAGCGAATTCCCGGCGGCGGCTGGCGGCTGGGCGTGCACATCGCGGACGTGTCCGCGTACGTAAAACCCCTCAGCGCCCTCGATCGCGAAGCCTACAAGCGCGGGAACAGCGTTTATCTTCCAGACCGCGTCATCCCGATGCTGCCGGAGCGCCTGAGCAACGGCGTTTGCAGCCTCAATCCGGACGTGAACAGGCTCACGCATTCCGTCTTCCTGGAGTTTTCGAAAGATGGACGGACGAAAAGCGCGCGCTTCGGCCGGACCGTGATCCGCAGTGCCCGCCGCCTGACCTATCGCGAAGCCTATGCGATTCTCAAGGCGCCGCCTAACGACCAATTAGGTGAGCGCCTCCACGTCGCCTGGGAACTGGCCTCGCTCCTGCGCAAAAATCGATTCAAGGATGGTTCGCTCGATCTTGATTTCCCAGAGGTGAAAGTGAGGCTGGACGCGGAGGGCAAGCCAATCCGGCTCGAACGGATCGAAAACGATGAGTCGCATCAATTGGTCGAGGAATTCATGCTGGCGGCGAATGAAGCCGTCGCGCGCGAATTGAAGAACCGCATGGTCCCGACGGTTTATCGCGTTCACGAAGATCCCGATCCACAGAGACTCGCCGAATACCGGGAATTGATCCTGAGCTATAACTACAAGGTCGGCGACCTGACCAAACGGACGGAGCTTCAGCGGTTGCTGGCTTCGCTCGCCGGAAAACCGGAGGAACAGGCATTGAAGATTGGCCTGTTAAAAAGCCTGAAGCGCGCCCGGTATGCTCCCCAGCCGTTCGGACATTACGGTCTCGCCAAGAATAACTACACCCATTTCACGAGCCCGATCCGGCGTTATGCGGACCTGGTGGTGCATCGCGGGCTCGCCGAGCGCGACCAATCACGCCGCGCCCGGACTGACATGGGTCAGATTACCGCCACGGCCGAACACATCTCCGACACCGAACGGGTCGCAGCGGAGGCGGAGATGGATGGCGTGAAGATGAAAAAACTCGAATTTTTCCAACGCCAGCTGGACGCGCGCGATCCCCAGGTTTTTCGAGCCACGGTGCTCGAGGTAAAGAACTTCGGGTTGCTCGTGGAGCTGCCGGACGTTCTCCTTACCGGCCTTGTCCATGTTTCATCGCTCACGGACGATTTCTATAGGTTCGACGCGGCCCAGCGAAGATTGATCGGCCGGCAATCGCGCCGCCGGTTTTCGGTGGGCGACACACTCCGCGTCTTTGTCGCACGGGTCGACACGTTCAAGCGCCAGGTGGATTTCGCCATCGCCGACGAACAGCCGGCCAAGCCAAGACCATCGCAAAGGCGACGACGGTAGCTGGCGGTGCCAAGGTGGGAGGGGCCTTCGCGCCCCGACTCTTCCTGGTAGGGCGAGACTCCGTCGAGCCGCTGGTGCGCTGCCCGGAATCCGGTCCGGCTCGATAGAGTCTCTCCTTGCCAAAAGAAAGGCTGCCGGGGCGCAAAGGCCCCTCCCAGATCGGAAGAAGCGTCTCGCCTTAAGCCTTTTCCGGCCTAACGGCACCGTGCAGAATTTGCTTCCCCTCGGCGCGGCAACCGTCCTAGACTCCTCCGTTTTCGATATGGACAGCATCATCGACGCGAAAGAGTTCCAGATCGAGCGCAAGCGTTTTCACGTTGAGTTTCGGGAGAACGATCGCGGGAAATTCCTGCGCATCACCGAGGAAGCGCATGGACGGCGGAACACGATTATCGTGCCGAGCACCGGAGTGGGCGATTTTACCGCTGCGATCGGTGAGGTTCTTCACGCCAGCCGCAGCGCTGCGATCAGCTAATCACCCGATGTCCGCCGCGTGAGGCTCGCGCGCGCGTTGACACCTTGGGCGGCGGATTTAGCTTGGCGTCCGTTCGCGCCGCGTTCGTCAACATCACTCTGTCATGGCCACGAAAAAAAAGGTTCCCAGAAAAGTTTCCGGATCCAAAGCGAAAGCCGTCTCTCGGAAATCAAAGCGCGTGCGTTACGTCTATAATTTCGGCGACGGAAAAGCGGACGGCGACGGAAGCATGAAGCCGCTCCTCGGCGGCAAGGGCGCCAACCTCGCGGAGATGACCCGCATCGGGTTGCCGGTCCCGCCGGGATTCACGATCACGACCGAGGTCTGCACCTATTTCTACGCGCACAAGCGCACCTATCCTCCATCGCTCCAGGCCGAAATCGAGAAGGGCATTGCCAACATGGAGCGGATCATGGGCACCAAGTTTGGCGACACGGAGAAAATGCCGTTGCTTGTCGCAGTCCGTTCCGGTGCGCGCGATTCCATGCCCGGCATGATGGACACGATCCTGAATCTCGGCCTGAACGATGAGACGGTGAAGGCGCTCGTCCGCGCGACGAAGAACGAGCGGTTCGCGTGGGATTGCTACCGCCGATTCATCCAGATGTATGGCGACGTGGTGATGGGCGTGCAGAAACGTGAGGGCGAGGACCACGACCCGTTTGAATCGGTCATCGAGCATTTCAAGGATGAAAAATACGGCCAGCACAACATCGATGACTCGAAGCTCGCCGCCGCCGATTACCAGGAGCTCGTCGTCCGTTTCAAGAAGCTCGTGAAAGACCGCACCGGGCAGGCCTTTCCGAACGATCCGTGGGACCAGCTCACGGGCGCGGCCGGCGCGGTCTTCGGTTCGTGGATGAACGATCGGGCCATCGTGTATCGGCGGAAATACAACATCCCGCAGGACTGGGGCACAGCCGTGAATGTGCAGGCGATGGTCTACGGCAACACCGGCGCGAACTCCGGCTCGGGCGTCGCGTTCACGCGCAATCCCGCCAATGGCGCGAATGAATTTTATGGCGAGTTCCTCATCAACGCGCAGGGCGAAGACGTCGTGGCGGGAGTGCGGACGCCGCAGCCGGTCATCGAACTGAAGAAGCTCATGCCCAGGTGCTACGCGGAATTGCTGAAGGTCCGCGCCACGCTCGAAAGACATTTCAAAGACGTGCAGGACGTCGAGTTCACGATTCAGGACGGGAAGCTGTTCATGCTCCAGACCCGCAACGGCAAACGGACCGCCGCGGCCGCGCTGAAATTCTCGATGGACATGTTCAAGGAAAAGCTCATCGACTGGAAAACGGCGGTGATGCGCAATCCGGCGGACCAGCTCGACCAACTCCTCGCGCCGATCTTTGACGTGGCCGAGGTAAAAAAAGCGAAAGCGATCGCGAGCGGACTGCCGGCGGGGCCGGGCGCTGCGTCGGGCAAGATCTACCTCAATGCGGACCGGGCGGCGGCCGCGGCGGAAAAAGGAGAAAGGGTATTACTCGTTCGCAACGAGACGAGCCCGGAAGATTTGCGCGGAATGATCGCAGCCGAAGGCATCCTCACGGCAAGAGGCGGGGTTTCATCGCACGCCGCGCTGGTGGCGCGGCAGATGGGCAAGGTCTGTATCTGCGGCGCGTCGGCGTTACACATCGACTACGCGAAAAAGACAGTTTCGGTCGGCCAGCAGGTCTTCAGAGAGGGCGAGGATTTTCTTTCGATCGACGGAACGAGCGGAACGGTTTACGCCGGCCAGCTGGCGACCGCGCCGAGTGAAATCATCACCGGCATGCTCCACGGCGACAAAGCGGCGCAAAAGACGGAGAAGTTTAAGGCGTTCAACCAGCTGATGAAATGGTGCTCGCAGGCCGCACGCCTTGCGGTCCGTTGCAATGCCGACAATCCGGAGCAAACCGGGAACGCCCTCGCCTTTGGCGCCGTGGGTATTGGCCTCACTCGCACGGAGCACATGTTCTTTGAGGGCGATCGTATCGACGCCATGCGAGAGATGATTCTCGCCGACAACGTCGATGACCGGAAAGCCGCGCTCGCGAAACTCCTGCCGTATCAACGCGACGATTTCGCGGGGATCTTCAAGGCGCTCAAAGGTTATCCGGCCACAATCCGTTTTCTCGATCCGCCGCTCCACGAATTCCTGCCGCACGATGCGGAATCACAGGCGGCGCTGGCGAAAAAGATGGGCGTGACCGCGGAGAAAATCGCGCAGCGTGTCGCACAGCTGCACGAGTTTAATCCGATGCTGGGGCATCGCGGCTGCCGGCTCGGCATTGCCTACCCCGAGATTACAGAGATGCAGGCCCGCGCCGTTTTCGAAGCCGTCGCGGATGTCGCCAAGCGGAAAATCAAAGTAAAACCGGAGATCATGATTCCGCTCGTCGGTTTCAAAAAGGAATTCGACCTCCAGGCCGAGATCGTGCACCGCGTCGCGAACCAGGTGATGTCGGAAAAGAAAGTGAAGTTCGATTACCTGGTCGGGACAATGATCGAGGTGCCGCGCGGCGCGCTCACCGCCGATGAAGTCGCGCAGAGCGCCGAGTTCTTCAGCTTCGGCACGAACGATCTCACCCAGATGGCGCTCGGAATCAGCCGCGACGACATGGGCAACTTCCTCATGCCCTACGTCGAAAATGAGATCTTTAAGAAGAACCCGTTCGCGTCTCTCGATCAGACCGGCGTTGGTCAGCTTATGCAGATCGCCGTCGACAAAGGCCGGAAGAGTCGTCCCGACATCAAGCTGGGCATCTGCGGCGAACACGGCGGCGATCCCGACAGCGTGAAATTCTGCCACCGCCTCGGGTTAAACTACGTCAGTTGCAGCCCCTTCCGCGTCCCCATCGCCCGTCTCGCTGCTGCGCAAGCCGCGCTGGCGAAATAATTTCAAACACAAGCCGGGGCCGCGGCGTTTGCCCCGATCATTGACCCGGCGCGGCTTCGAATTTCTCCCGCGCTTTCCAGGCGCGCTCCCAGTCTTCCTTGGCGGCCCAGGCTTCGGCTTCGAGAAAATGGAAGTAACGCGGAGCGCCCGGCAGGTCGGTGAAATGCCGCACGGTCACGAGTGCTTCGTCGATCAGGCCCTGTTTCATTTGCTCGCGACAAAGCTGAAACCCAATTCCGTAATTGTCGGGACTCGCGTGGAGCGCTTGCCGCAGCTGATCGATCGACGAATTCTCCGCCGCGGGCGGGAGCGGCGGAGGCTCGCCATATCGGCGCACCAGTTCAACCGCCGCGCGAAAATTCTTCTGTGCAGCCTGATATTTCGCGAGGGGGCGCCAGGCGAAAGCCATCCAATCCGGATGCGTTTCCACGGCGCGAGCCAGTTCGGCGGCGTCACCCCGCTCGACCCAGTACTTGAACAACGTCACCTTTTCCTCCGGCGTCATGGTTTGCAGAGTCGGATCGTGATCGAGGAATCGCCGGAGCGCCGCCATGAAAGGCGCCCCCCCGGAATGCTCGAGATAAACAAGGGCCAGGTCGTGGTGAACCATTCCGAGTTCCTCCAAACCCAGGTGGGCGCGTGGACTCAACTGCTGCGCGACGACCACCATCCGGCCAAAAACTTCCGTCCGTTGGTTTCCAGCCCGGCGAAGAGCCTCGCGCCAGGCCGTGAGCGCGAGCGTTGGCTGATTTGCACCGATCCAGACATTTCCTTCCTGGAGGGGAACATCGAAAAGATTCGGCTCGAGAAAGCGCGCCCTCCGAAAGTCATCGATCGCTTCAGTCACCGGCAAGCGGCCACCTACTTTGGCAAGGGCCCGCAGGAAATAAAGTTGCCAGCGAAGCGGCGCCCAACCGAGGGCACGGGTCGCCCGTTGGATCGTCTCGGTAAAATTCCGGCCCTGGTTCGCCGCTGTGGCGAGACGCATTTCGTTTTCGACGCCCACCGCGCCGGCCAGCGGTTTTTCGTAGCGCGTGGCAAAGAGCCAGGCACTGCCGGCGACGAAAAGGACCAGACCGATCGAACGGAACACGATTGGCACCGCGAAACTCCGTCGAAGCTCGGCGGGCCGCCGCACGGCAAGGCCGAGGAGAAACAACGCCGCGAATGCAGTCCCGACGCGATGAGCCGAGACGTCCACCACTCCGTGGAGCGCGAAGAGGATGGCGGCGATGAAAGCAGCTACGCGAAAACGTTGGTTTGTGCCTTCGCGGAGGGGGAAAACGCGCCTGATGAACAGGGCAATCCCGGCAAGAGAGAGCACGACGGCCGGCCAGCCCACTTCCACCCAAAGCCAAAACCAGTCGCTCTCCGGGTGAATGGTACGGGCGCTCGTGAGCGAGACGTCGCGAAAGACCGCGAAGACCTCGTCGAAATTTCCCAACCCTATGCCGCACCACGGCGAAGCGCCAATGAGATGAAGGGCATCGCGGAAAATCGCCCAGCGAAGATCGGAAGCCACGCCCGGGTCTCCGGCGCGAAGATTGAAACGCTCGAAGGTTTGTCCGCCGAAGAGAAGGAGCACGGTGAAAAGGAGCAGGAGCAAGGAAACACCGAGGGCGATCCGCGAGGCCGAAGCCTGGCGCATGGCAAACGCGCCCAGCCAGAATGCGCTGCCGACCACGAGAAGAAGAACACCAGCGCGTGAAAAATCGAGGACGATTCCCACGACGATGACCGCCAGCGCGACCAGCCAGAGGATCCAGCGCTTTCTGCCTCGACGGATATCATCCTGACCGCATGCGATGATGACCACGGCGGTCAAGCCGAACAGATTTGCGGTCTGATTGCGGTTCGGGAACGGACCGAATCCTCGTTCGTTATGCCAGAACGGAAGCGCGGTGTGCGCGGAGCGGAGCGCGATACAGAGCGCGGTTAGACAGGCGACACCGAACGCGAAAGCTCGCAGTTGCGTGCGCACATCACGGAGATCGAGGTCAACCGTGCTCATATAATAGAGCCAGCTCAGACCCGCGAGAAAACTGAGAAAGCAGCCGAGACTGATCCAGGGCTGCGGCGAAAGCGTGCTAGGAAGATTGACGCCGAAATCCTCCACCAGCGCAGTTCGCCAGGCCGGCTGAAGGAACCAGTTTGCCGGCAGGAACGCGGTCGCGGCGCAGGCCAGCAACGCGAGGAAAATCAGATTCAGGGTTGGTCCCCACGAAACCTTCGGCGGATGGACAAGCAGGATCGCGCCGAAAAGCGCGACGATGATTCCTTCGCTCCACTTTTGGGTGGCGCCGCCGAGGAAACACGCCAGAACCGGAAGCGCCGGCAAAGCCACGTTCAACCACCAGCGCGCGGGCGCGCCGGTGAAGCTGGCGGGAGTCCTGGCTGTCCTGGTTTTTGAGCGTGGCATTGGCGGGTGGGCGTCGGCGGTAGTGGTATGGGAATCGCTCAGTAAATCAACAACGCTCCCCAATCTATGGCCGGTCCCGTTTTAGCACGAGTTGAACGCGGCCTGCCATCGCGTACTCTCACTCTCGGCATTTGGACGTAATCATGGTCACGCAACGCACGCAGGGTCTTTATCGCGTCTTCCTGCTCTGCCAGATCGCAATCGTCGCCATCCTTTTCTGGTTCGGCGTTTGGCTGATGGTGACGTTTTATTCTCCCGGCGGCGCGGAGTGGACCTGGCGGCGCTACAGCATCTACTGCGCACTGCTCGTCCTGGGCATGGCTCTCGAGTCGTTCAGCCGCGATGGCTCGAAAAACTATTTCCTGCAAAACGAACTGCTCCGACAGCATCGGCTCAGTCTGCGCCAGACTCTCGCCAGCGTCGGGGCGCTCGTCTTCTACCTGATCGCGACCAAGGACGCTTTTATCTCTCGAATTTTCCTTTTCAACTTCGTGCCGTGGCTCTACGTGGCGCTGCTCTTTTCGCATCATTATCTGCCGCAATTTCTTGCGCGGCGCATCTTCACCGGGGCGCGAGAAGAAAAGACAATCCTGGTCGGAACGAGCGAGAAAGCGGCGCAATTGCGCAGCTGGTTGCGGCGCAAAGGCGATATCGGCCTGCGCACGGTCGGATTGATCTGCGATGAGGCGATCGACAAAACCGATGACGGAATCCCGGTCCTGGGCAATTCGGACGCGCTCGAAAACATCATCGTCCAGCGCGGCATCACGCAAGTCATCATGCTGGAGTTCCCCGTCTTTGATGACGATAACCGCCACATTATCCAGGTTTGCGACCGAATCGGCGTGCGGCTCCTCATCGTCAGCGATCTCGAGGAAAAATTGCGACACCCGGTCACGCATTTCGAAGACGACGGGTTCCGCTTCATCGGCCTGCGGGAAGAACCACTCGAAAACCCGCTCAACCGTTGTTTCAAACGCGCCATCGACGTCGCCATTTCGTTGCCGGTCATGATCCTCGTCTTCCCGATCCTCACCGTCATTGTCTGGATCGCGCAACGGATCCAATCGCCCGGTCCGCTTTTGCACATGCAAACCCGCGCTGGGATGCAAAACCGGCAATTCAGGATTTACAAATTCCGCACCATGCGTCCCGATCACGAAGAATTGGCCCGGCAGGCGCGCGATGGTGACGAACGGGTATATCCACTCGGGAAATGGTTCCGCAAACTCAGCATCGACGAAGTGCCGCAATTCTGGAATGTGCTCCTGGGCGACATGAGCATCGTCGGCCCGCGTCCGCATCTGATCGAGCACAACAACCAGTTTTCGCAGTTGATGGCGAATTACCACGTCCGAGCGTTTGTGAAGCCCGGCATCACCGGCCTGGCCCAGGTGCGGGGATTCCGCGGTGAAGCGCGCAATAGCGCCGATATCCAGAAGCGCGTCGCCTGCGACATTGAATATCTCGAAAACTGGAATCTCTCGCTCGAGTGCGGAATCATCCTGCGCACCTTCGTGCACGTGATCGTTCCGCCGCGGAGCGCGTATTAATAGGTCGCATAAGTCCCATGTGACCTAAGGGACGTCGGCCAATTCTTCCAAAAAGTTGTCGAACACGCGCGTCTTCTCGAACTGCTGCACATAGCGCCGGCCGGCAGCGCCGTACTCGGCCAACCGCACCGGATCGCTGGCCAGCGAATCGAGCAGCGCCGCCAATTCCGCCGGCTGACCAGGCGGTACGTTCACGCCGAAATTTCCCTCGAGGAGCGACAGCGCCAGCTCACACTCGGGCGCGGCCACGGTCACCACCGGCTTGGACTCCGCGAGCAAGCCGAGAAGTTTGCTCGGGAAAAACGAGTTCCCCGCGCCGGCTTGTTGGGTGATGAAGCAAACATCCGCGTCGACGAGCAGGGCCTGGTAATCGCGCCCCTCTTGCAACGGCAGCATGCTCACATTCGGCAGTTTCATCTCGCGCACGCGCCGCGCTAAAGTTTCGCGCTGGGCGCCGTCGCCGCAGATTACCAGGCGAATTTTCCGATCGCGCAACAACGGAGAGGTCTCCAGCAGGACCTCCAGCCCCTGTTTCACGCCCAGATTGCCCGCATAAATGGCCAGGAACTCTCCGCGGGCAAAGCCGTGCCGGTCCCGAAATTCACCGAGTTCCGGGGACGGAGCTCTGTCGCTCAGGGCGATCGCGTTCGGGAAATAGACGAGTTTTTCTTCGGGCACACCTTTCCCGCGAAAATTCTTCAGCATTCCTCGGGTGATACCCGAAACGCGCGCCGCCTTTCGATAGGCAAAAGCCTCGAGCGCATATAACGCTTTCGTGAACCAGCTCGCTTTCAACATGCCCAGGCCGACCGCCGCGTCGGGCTGCATGTCCTGGACATGAAAAACGAAAGGCGCGCGTTTGATTTTTCCGACCAGCCATCCCGCTACGCCGAGCGAGAGCGGCGGTGAAACGAGCACGTAAACGTCGGCGCGCGGCAGCGCCAGGATCCGAAAGGTCGAGGTGAAGACGAAACTAGCCTCGTGGAAAATGCGCCTCAGGGACGAGACGCGCGCCGGCACAAATTGCCAGGAACGATGGACCGGAACGCCGTTGATCATATCGGTGCGGAAGAGGCGGGCTCGGTCTTCCGGCCGTTTCTCCCACGATGGGTAATAGGCGAAGGCGGTTATCATCTCGGCGTCGACTCCGCGCGCGCGCAGGAATTCGCAGAGGGCAACGCTGTGCGGCGCTATGCCGGTGAACTCCGGAGCGTAGTTAATCCCCCAGACGATGACACGCATGTCAGGGATTTTGCGCCCGGCGCATCTCGCGCTGCTTGATCTGAATCAGAAACTCGTAGTAAGCGAGATTAACGCAGTAGATAAAACCGATTTTTCCCTCGAGAAAACCGCCGGAAAAAACGTAGGCGACCAGAAAACGCAGGAACGGCCAGCCGGGAATCCGACTGACGAGAGGCTTGAGCGCAGCGTTTCTGACGGACGGATCTCGCGCGAAAATCGCTTTCCAAGAAACGGGTGTCCTCAGGCGGACGGCCGCTTCTTCAGTGGCGTAGCGGTTATGGCGGTCGAGCCACATCGTCCAGCCCTTGCTCAGACCGTAATGCAAATAAGGCTCGCGCACGTAATCAAGAACGCCGTCGATTTTCCCTTCCTTCTGGCCGTGGCCGAAATCGATGAAGGTGGCACGGCCCCGCCGAAGCAGGCGGAATTGCCATTTGGGAAAGGAGTCGCAGCGCTTGAGCCAGCGGTCTTCGGCCATCAATTTCCAGCAGCAATAAAATCCCGCGGCCGAATCGGGAGCATGTTCGATCGCCTCCTGGATGGCATGTTGAAACGGGACGGTGCTCGCTTCATCCGCATCGAGAAACAGGATCCACGGATAACGAACTCCGCAATTCTCGATCGCCCAATTCCGCTGCATGGCGAAGCTGGAGAACGGGTGATCGTGGCAACGAAGCCCGGCGCTCTGCGCGATGTTTACGGTAGCGTCGTTGCTTCCGGAATCCACGAGGTGAATGTCGTCGCACCATCGGATCGATTCGAGAAGCCGCGGTAAATCGCGCTCTTCGTTCTGCGCGAGGATAATGATGGAAACGCTCACCCGCGGTAATGGATTTATCGCGGCCTCAGGACGCGGCAGGGGTTTCCAGCAGCTACGCAATCGTCAGGAATGTCCTTGGTTACAACTGAACAGGCGCCGACCAGACTGCGCGCTCCGATCCGGACACCGGGCATGACAAAGGCGCGAGCGCCGACAAAAGCGTCGTCACCAATCGTGATCTTGGCGGTGACGAGCTGAAGCGCAGGATGCGAAAAATCGTGGCTCCCGGTGCTCAGATACGCTTCCTGCGCAACGGTGGCGCGCTCGCCGATTTCGATTTCGCCCAAACTATAGGCGTTCGCGCGATCGCCGAGGCAGGCGCGGTCGCGCAAGGTGAGATGCCAAGGGATGGCAATGCGTGCGCGTTGGTGGACGAACGGTTTGCCCTCGATCGTGGCGCCGAAAACATCGAGCCAGAAGAGACGCCAGGGATTGGCCGGCTTTGGCGTCCAGACGCAAAAAACGAACCAGGTAAATTCCCAAAGTAAACGAAGCGCCCGATCGCGGTCCGACCAGGGCGATTCTTGCGCCACGCTTTGGGCAGGGTTTACCGGTTTCTTGTCCTCCATGGGCGATCAAACTGTAACTGTTCCAAAGCAGAAAGGCAGCCACCTATGAGCACGGATTTTCACTGGTTCAGGACTTTCAAGAGTGAATCGGTGGCGCGCTCGATTTCGAAGCGGCGGGCGAAACAATCCGGGGCGCTCTTTTTCATCATGGCGCGAGTTTCGGGTGGGGTGGCAAGCCAGCGTTTCAATAGGACCGTTGTTCCCGCCAGATCGTCATTCTCAGCATAACCGGCGTGATCCGCCTCGATTTCGCGCCAAATGTTTACCTTGTTCGAAATGAGGACAGGGGTTCCGCAAGCAAGCGCTTCGACGACAGCGATTCCAAAATTCTCCTGGTGAGACGGCAGAACGAACACCTCCGCGGCCCTGAACGCGCCCCACTTTCGAGTGCCGGTGAGCATGCCGGTAAACGTGATTGAGCTGTCCTCTTTTGCGGCGGTCGCGGCCAACTGTTTTAGGTGAAGCAAATATTCCTCATCGGCGCAAGGGCCGGCGAGAACCAGATGCAGGGGCGAATCGCCAGCCGCGAAATTTCCAAGCGCGGTGAACGCTTCGATCAAGAGGTCGCAACCCTTCTTTTCGTGGAGGCGTCCGAGAAAAAGGAGAAACCGTTTCCCGCGGAGTTGTGGAAAACCGCTGAGGAAATCTTCGCGCGCACTGTCGAGATCGACCTTGGGCGCCGCGGTGCCGTAATTCACTACTACCTCGTTGCAGTGATAGAGAGAAAACGACTCGCGGGCCAAAAGGCGTTCTTCTTCGGAAGTGAAGAGAACAGCCGTCGCGTCCCGCAACACCCGATACTCACCCCAGGGCCAGTAGAGCAGTTTCTTCAGATGCTTCAGCGGATAAGTGCGATTGAACCACGGATCCAGCATGCCGTGCGGAAAAACAAAGTAAGGCGTCGTGGTTCCATGCAGGGCGCGCCAGACGCCAAAGCTGCTGTATTGCCAGATGCCATGGACGATGACGGCATCGTACTGTGCGCGCCTTTTCCTGACCCAATCGGCGAAGCGCGGGGCGTAGGCAAAAGTCCCCCAGCCCGGGCCGAGCGCGTGCACGGGAAAGGGATAGTCGCGCAGCCATTTAGCGGAGGGAGGATCGAGGCTGACGATCTCAACCTCGTGGCCCCGCTCGATCAGGGCGGCGGAAGATCGCTCCAACGATTCGCTGGGTCCTCCAAACTCGCGGTTAACGGACCGGATCGAGCGAAGTATTTTCATTGAAGCGGGCTGACGAGACGATGACCAGTTCCAGGCAGATGAACAACTGATTGTCGCGCTGTTGAATTCCCATGGCCATTGAACAAACCGGTCCGCCGAAGTCGATCATTTTGTGCCGCGCTCACCGTCGCCGGATTCTCCCCGCCTCCGCTCCCGGCAGCGACGGATCATTTTCGCGCTCGTCACGGGGAGTGGTTCTCCGTTAAAGGCCAAGCGTCCATGAGAACGCGCGATAGCAATCTCGATCTGCTGCGCTCCGCGGCCATCCTGATGGTAGTCGCATATCACGTGGCCGGTCGCTGGCCGGTAGCTTTGCCGCGGCTGACCGCCTTCACGCAGTACGGAGAACATGGTGTCGATTTGTTTTTTGTTTTGTCCGGCTGGCTGATTGGCGGCCTCCTCTGGCGCGAGCACGAGAAGTTTGGCGACGTCCAGATCGTTCGCTTCATTTGCCGCCGTGCCCTGCGAACCGTGCCCCCTTACCTGGTCGCGCTCGCCATTTTTTACCTCGGGATTTACCTGGCCCGCCACGAGCCATTTGATTGGGGATACCTTCTCTTCCTCCAGAATTATCACGCGAATATTTCCTACTTTCACATCAGCTGGTCGCTCTGTGTCGAAGAGCACTTTTATCTGGTGATGCCGGTGATTGCTCTGGCGATCAGCACGCGGATGGGACGCGCCCATACCCTGCTTTTGATTCCAGCCCTGTTTCCGACGTTTTTTCGGGCCCTGGCCGGAAATGCATTTCTCGCTCCCGAGTTTGGTTATTATCACACCGCAACCCACCTTCGTTATGAAGGCCTGTTACTCGGCGTCTGGGCCTCTTTCCTCTTTCAAAAACATTCTGACGCGTGGCGGATCCTTCGGCGGATCGCACCGTTTGGGCTTGCTCTTTCCCTGGCGGCATTAGTCGGCGCCGCGGCGCTTGGCGGCCGCGGACGGTATACGTTTTTTTATCTTGCGACTGCTCTCACATTTCTCTTTCTGCTGGTTTGCGTCGCCGGGCGAAAACCGCTTCCCGGCGCAACTTCCCGTGTTGTCTTCTGGATCGCTTCCGCTTCCTACAGCATCTATCTGACCCATACCCTGGCGCTGGATCTGGCGTTGCGCGCCGCTGGGCGGTCATCCTCCCTGGCCGCTTTTCATCTGCTCACGGTAAGCGGTTTGATCGTAGTCGCCGGCGCCTTGTTCTACAGCCTGGTTGAACTTCCAAGCCTCGCGTTGCGGCATCGTTTTATGCCGGGCCGGACCAACGCACCGAGTCCGCTGAGGGAGCCGCTCTTGCGCAAACGGAACTAAACACCTTACGGGATTCCCGACAATCGTCGCCGCTTCGCGAAATGGCCGAGAACTACGATGCTCCACGGCCGCGACCAGTGCAGGCGATCGCGCTGGAACGCTTCCCTTATCTCCTCGACGAAGGCCGCCGGCAGGAAAGCGCGTGAAACGGCTTCATCCAGCCCTTCCTGAACGAACGACGCCAAAGGCCCAAGCATCCAGGGTTTCATCGGCAAGACGAAACCGGCCTTGGGCCGTTCGTAAACGGATGGTGGCAGAAGGTCGCGACATGCTTCCACCAGCAAGCCCTTCACGCCCGAATAGCGTCTCTTTACGTCCGCGGGTAGGCCCAGAACGTATTCGACCAATTCGTGATCGAGAAACGGCACGCGGATCTCGAGGGAAACCGCCATGCTCATCTGGTCCGCGTCCCGCAGCAGCATGCGGCGCATATAGCCGGTGAGTTCCGCCCAGCTGATCCGGGCAAAATCGTCGGGCAGCGCCACGGAAGATTCGAAGGGCGCGGACTCTGGAGGAAGCCCGGCGCGCCGGATCATCTCGTCGGTAAAAAAACGCCGGCGCCATCGAGCCAACTCAACGGCATCTCCGGTGGACGGCAGATCCGCCAGCCGCTCGCCGGTGTTTCGGGCAAAGCCGATAATTCTGCGCAAAAAACGCGGCAACGCAGCCATGAGTTGCAGCCGCGGAACATCGCGAAAACTGGGATACCCTCCGAACAACTCATCACCTCCGAGGCCGGATAATGCGACCTTTACGCCGTGCGCCGCGACCGCGCGCGACACGATGTAGGTATTGATCGCGTCAACCGATGGAAGATCGAGTTTGCCGACGGCTTCGGTGACCGAGTGGATCACTTCCTCTTCGGACAGTTGGATGCGATGATGGTCGGTCCCATAACGTTGCGCGATCTCCTGCGCGATCGCGGTTTCATCGAATTCCGCCAAATCGAAACCAACAGAGTAGGTCTGAAGTTTTTTCTCCAATTTTCGCGCGGCGATGGCGGTGACGACCGATGAATCGATTCCGCCGCTAAGAAAACTCGCGACGGGCACATCGGAGAGAAGATGTTCCTCCACGGCCCTCTCGATAAGATCACGCAACCGGGGAACCACGTTTTCCAGCGAAGAAACAAACGCTTTCCGGGCCGGCCAATATCGCCAGGTCTTGATTTGGCCCTGCGCTCCGATCGTCATGGCGTGGCCCGCGGGCAAAACCTGAACACCTGAGTAAAGCAGCCGGCGTTCAGGACACGCGCCCCATTGCAAATAAGCGGAAATCGATTTGGCGGCGATCGTTTCCGGTCCCGTAACGAGCATTTTCACCTCCGAGGCGATGCGGATCCCTTCGCGATTGATCTCGTAGTAGAGCGGCTTTATTCCCAGACGGTCGCGGGCGAGGAACACTTCGTTCCGGGCCGCGTCATAAATCGCGAACGCAAACATTCCCTTGAGGTGATCCACAACCTCGTGGCCCCAGCGCGCGTAACCCTGCAGCAGCGTCTCCGTATCGCTTGTCCCCTTCCAACTCACCTTCGGTCCAAGGCGCTCGCGCAACGTTCTGTGATTATAGATTTCGCCGTTCGCCACGAGAACGCTGCCCGTGGCAGGATCGATCATCGGCTGAGCGCCAGTCGGCGAAACGTCCACGATCGCCAGCCGCGTGCTCCCCAGCCAGCAACGGCCGTCCGGCGAGGCCCATTCTCCGCGCGAGTCCGGGCCGCGATGGCGGATGAGATCGAGGTCCAACGGCGTGGCCTGGCCTGACGAGTTAAAATGGACCGCGATTCCGCACATGTTGAATTATCCGCAACGAAGTCGTCTTCCCGTCCTTTTATTTTGCCACCACGTGGCAAATGGCGAGCGGTGTGCCGTAGACATCTCCCGCGCTCAGCTTCGCGCCGGCATAGGTGAAGAAGGAGTAACCGCATTGTTCCAGAAGTTCGACCACGCCTTTCGGAGAAAGCTTTCGTTGCTCCAGATAGTTCAAATGCAACTCGAGAAAGAGGACTGGCCGATGCTTCGAGAGAAAGGAAGCGGAGCCTTTGATCGCTTCGTATTCGTATCCCTCGATATCGATCTTAATGAAATCCGGAACAACTCCGAGCCGGGCGGAAGCGGCTTCGATAGTTTCAATCGAGACCTCGATCGATTCCGGGGCCGACCACATCGAATGATCGAAATGCCGGGTTTGCACAAAACCGCCTACCGGATCCATCAACATCGCCGCGACGCCGTTCGATTCGCCGATGCCGACCTGACTGATGACCATCCGGTTGTTAAATTGATTTAGTTCTTTGATTTCGGCGAGACGGCGAACCAGGGCCGGCGAAGGCTCAAAGCTACAAACCCGGTTGCCGGTTTTTGCCGCGCACCAGAGGGAGGAGATCAGACCGCAATGCGCACCGAGGTCGAACAGGACGCCTCCCGGGCCCGCAGCTGCTTCCAAAAGAGCGGCAAATTCGGCGCGGCCTTCGAACGAAGTAGCGTTGTGCTCAAGTTCTCTCCGGCAGGCGTGAGGGGCGGAAAATGAAATGGCATCGTCGATTCGGCAGGCGATCCCGGAGGCGGATTCTTCGAGGACAACGTTAATGTTTACGGGGTCAATCGAGCGCCGCAAGAGATAGCGTTTCACGCGTTGGCGGAAGCTGCCCGGCATCCATCGGCCAAGATTGCGAATGGTGGATCGCTTCATCTCTCGCTCACCAAATGAACCCCTCTGCCCGGCGGAAATATCCCAGATCGGGAGCGAGTTCCTTCAACGGTTGCGCTGGAACGCCCGCATAGAGGCGGTAGGGCTCATCCCATTTCTTGTTTAAAAGAGATTGCGCGCCGAGGACCGAATGATGCGGCAGCGTGCTTCCGCCAAGAATCACGGAATTCGTTCCGGTGAAACTGTGATCGCCAATATCGATCGGCTCCGCGGTCTGGCGGCCTGCTTCGAAATCGATGCTATGGGTGAGGAACTGCGAGCGAAATCCACCAATGGTGGCGAAAGCGCCGATGCGGATCCGCGCCGTGCAATCGATCAGATGCCGGCTGCTGATCCCGGCGTGGGTTTCAATGACAAGCTCGGGGCGGCGGTCCGGTTGATGGGCGAAATGCCGACTCGGACCGCTCGGGAAACCGGTGATCCAATTCAATTGGCCGACGATCGCGTGCGCGCCCAGATGAAGCAGATCGATGTTCTTGCACAGCGTGAGATGACCGATGCGAGAGCCTTCTTCCATCACCAGGCGGCGCGGAAAAATCCACGCGAAGCCGATGTGGCTATTCGGATGAATTGTATAGCCGAATTGCTTTTCCAGGATGGAGCGACGCAGCGGCCATGGCAACAGCATGGAAAAAAACATGAGCAGCGTCTTCATTTTGCCGGGGCCAGCGAACGATAGAGCTCGCAGTATTCCGCAATCATCCGGGCGGTGGAGAATCGCTTCGCGTTCTCGAGCGCCTTCGCGCTCCAGCGCGCCCGTTCTTCCGGATTCGCGAGCCGCAAAAGATCGGCCGCGAAAGCCGCTTCATCATCGAGCGGGTGAGTGAGTCCCGCGCTTCCGGTCACTTCTGTCATTGGTTCGCGGTCGGCGCAGAGCACCGGGCAACCGCAAGCATGTGCTTCAGCGATGGGCCAGCCGAACCCTTCGAAGGTGGAGGGGAAGAGCAGCGCGATCGCGCAATTGTAGAGCGCCTCGAGCGATTCGTTGCCCGGGTTCGGTATCTCCACGATCCGTTCCGAAACGCCAAGTTGCCGGCCTAACGAACGCAGCGACGGGGAGAGCGCGTCACCGGCGAAGACCAGTGATCCATCCCATTGATCCTGGCAGCGCGCGAAAATGCGCAGAACTCCCTCGCGATTCTTGCGGCGCAGGTTCGAGCCGACGTGCAGAACAAATCTAGCTCCGGGCTTCAGCGCTTCGAACTTCGCCAGGCGCGCACAGGCTTCCTCCGGCGACAACCGGCGGTAAGGATAACTCAATCCCAGGGTAACCAACGCCAGCTCCGGCTTTTCGTCCGTCTGACGGATGAGGCTCCGCGCGTCGGCCAGAGTGCCCTGCGAATCGCAGGCAACCACCGTCGCGTTTTCAAGGCCGCGAACGATCCAGCGTTGAAGCAGTTTCCCCGTGGCGCTGGCTGGGGTATCCGTCGCCTCGCCCAACGCGCCTCGCACCGCGAGCAGGTCGTGGCAGGTCACGACCACCGGAAGGCCGCGAATCGCTTTCGCATACATCGCATTCGAGTGATCACAGATATGAACCACGGCCGGCCGCTCCCGGAGTTTCCTCGCCAGTTTTCGCCGGAAGAAAACGAACTTATCGATGTAGGCCAGCCACTTTGCCACGAAGCTTCCCGCGAAGCGGAACCGGCCGAGAAATGGCTCGGGACGAATCAACTCCACCGAAAACCCGGCGGAAGTCAGGCCCTCGAGCATCATCATCGCAAATCGCTGCATGCTTTGCTGGCGATCGAGCGGGTAGTTACCGATCAACAAAATCATCGGATGGAAGGCGCGTAGCCGGAGAGCCATGCAAGCCTTCGGCGTAGCGAGAACGCCGCGCCATCCTCCGCCGCCGCGGATCGACCGGCGCGGGCACATCTGATTCCGGCGAGGTTTTCGCGTTGGCCGCAGCCAGGCAAAGCCCGCAAATGAAGACGGCAAAACCGAGATTGGTCGGCTGGCCAAATTGTCCGTTCAAGAGCGCGATGAATCCTGCGCAATACAACATGATGGGAAGAATCTCCCCTTGTTTAAGTTTTCTAAAACTGAGAAGGCCCAGCTTGATCGTGAGCATTGTCCTCCAGGCCAGATAGGCGAGACCAAGAATCGGCCCGCTTTCCAAAACAATCCGCCCCCATTCGCCCTCCGTTAAAAGAAAGAGGGTGCGGCCGGTGAGAAATTTTGCCCCGCCATTGGTTCCAATTCCGAGCCCGTACCCGCCGATCGGCGCCCGATTCAAAAGCATAAATCCCTCCGTGAAACCGCTAAACAATCGCACCAGCAGGCCGCCGGCGATCGACCCTTCCTCGGCTTCGGCGACATCGGTGAAACGGTCGGAAAGAATCTGCACGCCCTCCTTAAAGACAGGGAGCCGGAGCGCCAGGAGCAAGACCACCACCACGATAAGAAGATTTCGGCCGAATTGGGTCATCGCGCTCGGACGGAAGACGATAATGGCCAGTAAGGACGAGAGAACCACCAGCACGGCCAGCAAAACCGAGCGACTGCCGGAAACACCGATCGTGACCACCAGGGCGAACCCCCCACCGAAGAGCAGCCAATTGCGATAAACGCCGCGCGTCAGCGCGCCATAGAGCAAATAGGCGGCGGCCAGCGCCGCGGTCAGAATCACGCCCGAGACGAACGAAAAAGTTCCAGGAGGCCTGATTTTTCCACCCCCCGCCGTGATCTGCTGCGACTCGCCCAAGCCCGCCGTGCGATTAATGAAAGAATCCGGCGCCGCGTTGAACTGGACCGCGAGAAGCACGCACATCGGAATCAACCCGACCAAAATCCACCACCCGAGCTTTTTGATATCTTCCCTGTCGAGAACTCTCCCGATGACGAAAATGAGCGGCAGATGCAGGAAGTTTGAGCGAAAGCCAAAACCCGTCACCAGGATCAGCGGCTTGAGCGAAAGATAGGGCTCGAGAACAATGAGGGCCACGAGCCACGAGAGAATGGCAATAATTCCGAGCGAAAGGACATAGCCGTTGCGCGGGAAGACCTTCTCCTTAAGCGCCAGCGCGTAAATCGCCAGGACTACCGGATCGCGGATGACGAGGAGCACATCCGAGTATTGGGGCAGGATCCACTTCCGGAATGTTCCCTCGAAAATGAGGAGGAAAAAATAGAGCCAGATCAGCCGTTTGATCTGGATAAACGAGCGTTGTTCAGTCGCCGATTGCATGCAGGATTTTTTCGCCGTAAGCGGGCCAGGTTAACTCAGCAGCTTTCGCGCGCGCGGCCGTGCTCATCCCGGGTAATTTGTCACGATTTTCCATAAACCATTCGATCTTTTCGGCGATGGCCGCGGGGGAGCCGGCGGGCACAAGGAATCCGGTTTTCTCCTCGATAATCAAGTCTTCTCCACCGGCGTTTCGGGTCACGATCAACGGAAGCCCGCAAGCCATCGCCTCCTGTTGGACGAGCGCTCGTCCTTCCACGATCGAGGGAAGGACAAGGACGTCGCACGAACGCATTAAACGCAATACCGCGGCGTGCGCCCTTGGCGGCTCGTAGACAAAATGCGGAAATTGATTGCGGTAAAATTGCATCGACAAACTCAGCGAGCCCATCACGACCAGCTCGGCGTCGCTCGACTTGACCAGTTTCATCGCGGCGAACAGATCGGCCAGGCCTTTTCGCTGCGAGAGCGCGCCCACGAAGAGAAAACGAAGCGGTTTGCCATCGGTCGCACGAAACTCAGAGGCCATATCGGGCGGCGAACCGAAGGGAGCGACCACGCATTTTTTCAAAAGCCGTACCTGTTCCGGCAGCGAATCGAGCACGAAAGTGCTGGGACAAATGACAATCTCAGCGAGGTCGAGCTCGCGGGTCTTGCGGGCCAGTTTTTCTTTCGAGTCACGCGTCCCGCCAAGCGTTGGTTCCCACGCAGGATAACGGTGCGCCTCCGCGCGCAAGAGGCGTTGCGCGGTTTGCCAGAAGGCGATGGGCAGATCGTAAACCCGCCGCAACCCCAGTTCGCGGGCACTTTCAAACAAAGACGCGGCGCAATCTTCGTAGGCGTAAACGCCGTCGAGCTTAAGCCGCTCGCCATTTTCCCGCAGATACTTGGCGGCCAGCTTATCGAGGCCGGTCCAGACCTGGTCAATGCTGGCCCAGCCGACTTCGTGTTTGGTCAGCCAACGGAGACCGAGTTTTTCGGCAAGCAATCGGACGCTTTCACGCACGGGATGGGTCTTGATCTTGTAATGCGGAAGGTCGTACCCGCGCCGCATCATTTCCGAGCGCAGAACCTCTGGCAGCGCCTGCAAAATCGGCGAACCATTCGACCAGCCAAGGGTCGTCAAAAATTTCCCGAGGCGATCGGCGCGATCGAGCGCGGCGAGGACCGCGCGCACGTTGGCGTTGCCGAAAGGATGGACGTGCAGAATCATCGCAGCGCCCTTTCCATGGCTTCCAGATAAACGCCGGCGATGTGCCGCAACGTGAAGCGGGCCAGGTGTGATGGCGCCTCTTGGCGGAGCCGGAAGCGGTTGTCGGGCTCGGAGAGAAGTCGGGCGATCGCAGTCGCCAGCGCGCCTGCATCGCCATTTGGAAACGTTACGCCGCACGGCCCGATGGCTTCCGCCAGTCCGCCGCCGGCGGAACCAACCACCACACAACCGCACGCGATCCCCTCCAAAGCCACGATGCCAAACGGCTCGTGCCAGAGCGAGGGGACGACGAGGATCTCGTGTTGCCGCAGGAGCTTCGCCAATTGCTCGCCCTGTTGCCGTCCGACGAACTCGATCTGCGGTCGCAACTGCAGGTCTGCCGCTTGCTTCTCCAGGGCCGCGAGTTCGGGTCCGTCGCCGACGATCGTCAGGCGAGGCTTCACCTCGATCAATTTCAGGGCGTTGAGCAACAGATCGGCGCCTTTATCCGAGACCAGCCGACCCACGAAAATCAGTTCCAGACGAGGCGCTTCACCTGAGGAATCGTTGAAGACCTCGTCGTCGTACGGATTGCCAACGCGGAGAGAGGGGCCCGGCAAGCTCTCGGCCATCGCACCGCTAATTGCGAAGGAAGTCGCGTAACGAAGAACAAAGCGTTTTAACCGCTGCGGCCAGCCGGTGCTCCCATCGGGCTTCGTCATCCACGTCTGGTGGGTGATGAAGAGCGGCCGCCACACGAAGATTAACGGCCAGAGGGTGCGGAGCGAGATGTTGTTTTGCAAAAAAACGTCGCACCATCGGACGTTTCGCCAGAGATCGAACGCTCCCGGCCGCCGAAGGACGGCGAACGGAAAATCGCCCTCGCCCACGGTTTGGGTGACAACGCGCACTTCGTGGCCTCGCTTCACAAATTCGCGCGCGAGCAGGTTCGAAACCGTTTCGATCCCGCCGGTACTGGGAAAAAAATGATGGGAGCCGAGAAGAATTTTCACGAAGTCGGATCGACCATCATGCGCGCCGCCAGGATCCAACGAATTCCCGCAGGGTTGGTCGGGAGCGCATTTTCCCGGGGCGCAATTTCAGAAACACTCCGAGCTGGTGATCAATCGTGAGGAGCCAGAAACGGAAGCGGTCCCTGTTCTGGTGCGCAAGCCGATGAGCAAAGCGAGAAGTAGCGGAAACTTCAAGGTCATCGAGCACGATGACGGCGCCGGCGGGCGCCTCGTTCATCGCAAGAAACAAGGCGTGCTCGCGCTTCGCGGGATTAGGCGGGCTGTCGACCAGAATCAACTTTGCCTGCTGCAATCGGCGAAGGGATTCGCGGGGCGCCCTCACCTTAAACGATTGGATCGGTCGGAGGCGATTCCAGCAGCGGGTCAGGGGCACAACCTCGGAAAAATCCGAAACCCGTTTGGGGATCGAGCCTTCCAGCTGCTCGGTTCGGGCCAACCAATCTCCGGAATCTTCGACGCTCGTGGTGCCGGCAGAAGTCCGGCGCAGCGAGTGGGTGGATCGACCGGACCCAAACTCAAAAGCAGTCGAGCCCGGCGGCAAAAGAGCGGCAATGTCTTCCAAAAATCGGCAACTCCGCGGCGGAAGAATCCAGGCGGGAACTTCTTCGGTCGATCGAGCGGCGCCGTTGTATTCCTGGACGAGGCGCTCCAGCTGATTTTCGAGCATGGCATTTGCAGGAGCCAGGTTGGATTCAGCGATAACCTTTCAGAACTCCTTTCACCATTTCGATCCGCGTCTGCAGTCTCGGCTCGTTTTTCCACAGAGCAACCACAGCGAACCACGCCAGTTCGAACAGATGCCTGACAAACAGAAGTGGCCGGAGATAGAAGCGCGAGACGGGATAGAAATGTTCGTAGAGATGCAGGCGCGAGCGATATAAATCGAGCACCCGCCCCGCCCCGCCGCTCTTGCCGCCAGCCCCCTCGTGTTTCACGCCGTAACCGAGATCGACGCCGACCCGGAGACCCGCTTTGCGTAATCGCAGGCTGAGGTCGATGTCGGACTGGCATTGCCAATACCAGCGGTCGAATCCACCCGCATCTCTGAACGCCTGCATGTTCACCAGCGTGCAACTGGAATGCGCCGCTTCCACTTCGACGATGCGGGCGCCAGGCCGGGCGACAGGCGGGCGCTGAAATTTTTCCCAAAGCTTCAAGGCCTGATTGCCGGCGGCGAAAATCCATGGCGGCATCATCGGTTGTTCGTATCCGGTCTGCGGTTCGCCTTGGAAATTTGTCTGGCGGAAATTGACCCAGGCCCAGTTATCCTTTTGGAATTCCGCGTAGCCCCCGGCGAAATCCCCGGGTTCGAACAGGACGTCGGCGTCAACGAGGAGCGCATACCGCGTGCGCACCGCGCGCAAAGCAAGATCAGAAGCGTGGCAGAAACCGTGCGGTTGCTCGTTCCGCATCAACCGCACCGGACTGCTCACGGATGGAAGCCTGCAGGGCCGGCTCGAGCCATCATCGACGATGACAATTTTGTCGACGGTGCCGAGGTTCGTCTCGAAAGATTCGAGCATGGCAGCCGACATCGGGGCGTTATTATGCATCGTCGTAGCGAGCGTGAGGTCGGCGAAATGGGTCACGTCAGCGCCTCCGCGTAAACGCGCGCAGCCTGCCGGGAGGCGGCGTGCGCGTAATACCAATCGTGGAACCGGCGGCGCATTTCGTGCACCTGGTCGATCGGCGGAAAATTGGTGGCGCCAGGAGTGAGATAGTAGGGACCCGGCAAGGTGTCGCCCTCGATCGCGATTGGGCCCTCGCGATGGGAGAGCACGGGGATAACGCCGTGCGCGCAAAGCGCAGCGAAAGCAGTCGATTTCAGGAGCATCCCCGGCCACACCTTTCCGGCGCCGAAATAATCGATCCAGCCGAAGGACGAATGCCGGAGAACTTCCGAAGCGAGTTCGACGCCCACCTCCGGGTAGTGATGAACCGCCAAATGGGGACGGCTGCGTTTCAATCGATCGAGAGCAGCGCCAATCGCAGCGTCCCCGCGACCACCAACGACATCGATGTGCTCGGCGGAGAAATCCGGCGGAATCAGCGGGTGCAGATGTTCGAACAGGCGAAGCGAACGAGCGATCAACGCGGTTCCGCCACAGATGGCCCATCGCCGCGGTGAGGCAGGCCCAAAATTGGTCAACTGGGGCTCGCCAAAATTCGACATGACCGGGACGAGATGGACCTTCTTTTCCGGATCGTAGGCATGAATAGCCGCCTCAATAGGCGCGTTGCTCACGACACAGGCACTCGACGCGTCCAGCATGTCGTGCGCAATCCGGACTTGGAAGGGATGGAGCCAGAACGCGCTCTTCCACGGCGGCCCGGAGGCATAGAGCTCATGAAAAGTGGTTACCCAGCGGCCACGCAATTTCGGTCGCAATTGCCTCACAAAAGCACGCAGCAAAAACGGAACACCGCGCGCCTGGTACCCGTAATTCACGTAATGCAAGATGACGTGCTCATGGTCTCGCGCCAGCTCCGTGCAATCGCGCGCATCCATTCCCGAGATGACAGTGTAACCATTCCTGGAGGTCACGAACGTTGTTGCGGCAACAAGAAACGTCGTCCTGATGCCATGATCGGCGGAAAGTGCGTCGGCCAAATTCAGTGCGTAGTCGCCCACGCCATCGAAGGTGCCCGGCAGATGCGGAACAATCTGCAAGACCGTGTCACGCGCGGACATCGTGCAAATGCTTTCGGTATTCAGCCGCGGTGGCGCGTGCGATGTCGGGCCACGAAAATAGCTGGGCAGCCTCCGCGCTTCGGTCGCTCAGTTCCTGGTAGTGCGCCAAGTCGTTCGTCAGAATTTCGCAGAGCGCTTCGCTGAACCGAGCCACGTCCCCGGTGGGGACAAGCAGCTCCGCCAAAGTATTCCGCAAAATATCGCGCGGCCCTGGCGCAGCGTAGGCAATGGTCGGGAGGCCTGCAGCCAGTTGCTCAACGACGGCCATGCCAAAGCCTTCGACGTAGCTGGGGAACGCCCCGGCCGCGCAATCCGAGAGGAGCTCCGGGAGCTGGTCGGGATCAAACTGCGGGACGATTTCGACAAAATCGGCCCGGTTAAGATCCAAGTCCTTCCAGACATTCTCGTTCGCGATCATTGTGCCGAGAAAGAGAAAGCAGGCCCCGGGCACCCGGTCGCGAACCTGGCGGATTATCTGGCCGAAATCTTTCGCGCCTTTCCGCACGCTCCACATGCCAATGAAAACGATTCTCTTTTTCTGCCAGCGAGCTTCCGCGGGGGCCGCCGCCTCGAACAATGCCTGCCGGCGTGCGGGTTGGAGACCGTAAGGCTGGACGATAGCCGGCTTGGCCGACTTGATTTCGTCACGAACGCAAACCAGTTCATCGGAGTTAGGCAGATTCAAAAGATCACAGTGGCGGATCGACGCCTGCGAGGTCGCCCGCGCGCGCCGGTTGAAAAACCAATAAAAAAGTCGGCCCGGTAATTTTCCTTTCAGAGGCGCCCAGCGCTTCGCCGCGAAGCGCTCGAATTTTTCGTAGAGATGATACAGCCCCACCGAGCGGGCGACGAGGAGGCCACGGAATCCCAACGACCGCCTTGAGAAGGGCAACACGCCGGTCAGCGCATCGATGACATCGAAGCGCTCTGCATTTTCACGAACGAATTGCGCGGCGCGAAATGGGAATCGCAACAACCGGACAGCGGCCACCGCCGGCGATGAAGCCGGCTCGGGGAAGGCGTCGGTGAGGCAAAACTTTTCGACGCGATGACCCGCCTGGCGCCATTCATCTGTCAGCTCGATCCAAACGCGGGCCGCCCCGAGCCGTGGATCCCACGGGAGGTTGACGACGGCGAGGATGCGGAGCGGTTGATCCATTCAAACAAACAGACTGGTCCAGAACTTGTGTCTTACCGGATTCACGTAGTGACGCAACGCGATCCGCCGATTGGCGTAGCGGTCGGGATAGATGAATTGATCGTCGAGTTGGAGGACGTACTTCCGCGCGTCGAAGGGTGCCGTCCGGTTCGCGTGCATCGTCAGGTGGGTCATCGTCTGGTTCGTGAAGAAAGTCGGTGCGCCGCTCAAATCCAGAAAGCGCCCGATGCTGAGCGACCAATCGAGTTTTTGAAAGAGGAGGAGGAAGCCGGTATTCACGGGATCGTCCGCCTCGCTCGGGTCGCGCAGGAGCCGTTCATCACCCGAGAAACGGTAGTCAGCCAGATAGAGCGCCGCAACCTCACGCGTTTCGACGAGGGCATGGAGATCATTTGCTCCCGCAAAAAATAAGATATCGGAATCGAGGTAGAGAATAGGAGCGCTCACCGGCAGCGACATGATGAGCGCGAGTTGCCGGCCCGTCGGGTGGGTCTGCAAATACGGACGGATTTTCTCAGGAAGATCCCTCGGCAGCCAGTCGCTCGAGTCGCTGACGGATACGCAGGGATCGAGGGCCCCGAGCAGACGCTTGCTGGCGCCGGAATAACTCCCGTCCGAAACGATGTTGAACTTCGGTGGACGACCGACGTATCGGAGAAAGGACCGGATCGAGGCCACCTGTTCCGGCAAGGCCGCTTCGCCGGAATAGGAGAAGACTTCGAGGGGAAAAGGGCGCGACGGTTCAATCCCGGGCAAAGTGCCAAGCAAGGTGCGATAAATGGCGCGGATCGCCCTGCCTTTCGCGCGAGCAAGATGGTAACCGTAGTTCGGCATGTTTCAGCCAGCTGCGGGCTGCCAGGTTCGAAATCCGCGGAAACTCAGGACGAGATTCAGGAGCAGGCTGGGGATCGCGGAGACGAGGTTGAACATAAGCACGCCGGTGACGGTGGAGAAATCGACCAGCGGGATCAAAGCGAGCTGAGTCACCAAAGTGAGCGGAATGTAAAGCCAGGAACCGGTGATCCAGGCTTTCGCGGCGTTCAATGACCAGAGAGTGCTGGCCATGGCCGTGATGACCGCGCCCGCCAGCATCAGCAACAGCTCGCGCTCGAGGTGTGAGTATTTGTTGCCGAGGACAAAAAGGAACTGGCGCGGGAAGAGGAGGGCGGCCGCGATGATTACGAGACTGAACCCGGCCACGGCCCCAACAATGGCGGCGTATTGCCACCGCAATCGGGTGGAGTTTTGGCAACGCGCAAATGCCGGGGCGAAGACATTTGCGAGAAGATTGCTCAAGACGGCGAAGATCATCGCGAGGCGGCCGAGCGCGCCGACTTCGGCGATCGAACTGATTTGCCGTCCAAAGATGCTGATCAGAAAGACGGTAATCTGGCCCTGGAGACAGAAGAAGATCGCGTTCGCGGCCTGACTGCGAATGAAGCCGACCATGGCCGCGCGATCGTCGGAATTCTCCGGAGCGCGAAGATCGATTACCCCGGCCACGTAAGTTCGAAGCATCCAATATTGAAGGAGCAAAACTGCCGAGCCCACCGCAAGGGCAACGGCGCCGTTGAGAAACAAATACATCAGGGAGACCAGCACGAGGAAACGGACGATGGCGCCGGTGAGATCGATAACCTGGATCCGGCCGATATCGGTACGAAGCCGGGGCACGACGCTGAGAACGCCGATTGAAAGTTGGGCGGCCAGCCCGATCAGGACCGCAACGACCAGAATTGCGGTGTAGCTCGTTGCCGCGCCATTTTTCAGGAGCAAATAAACCAGGATCGGCACCACCACGATAATCGCGAGCCCGCCAAGCTTTCGCCGCAAGCCGAGCGCGGTGTTCACGAGCTGGCCGAAGCGCTCGCGGTCCTGCCAGACCCGGCCTCCGATCGAGACGAGTCCGATGCTGATGCCGATATCGGCCAGGACGTTGAGAGTGCCCTGCATCGTGTTGGCGATGGTAAAGTAGGCGTATTCGCTCTGGTCGAGGCGACGGACCAGGAGAATGCCACTGAGGAATCCGATGACCTGAACGACGGCCTGAACAAAGGCGAAATTGCCGACGACCCGCGCGCGCCGCAGAGCGAGACGGATAAGCGGCGGGGAAGCCTCATCCAGGACCGGTGGCGAAATCGGGCCGAAGAAACTCATCGGTGGATTTCGCGCGACGCTGGACCGTCCGAGATCGCGGTCCGCCGATCGGGACGCGCGCTAGGAAGACTGGATCTGTTTCGGCTGATGATGACGGTGCGCGACCGCAACGTCATCGTGTTCTTCAACCGGCACCGGTGTGTTGTAGTACTCCGAATATTGGTAGTAATAATATTCCGGCAGCGAGGTATCGACGTAATTCAAAATGACGCCCGGCACGTTGACCTGACGGTTGTAAAGAAGCTCGAGCGATTTGCGGGTGAGCCGAGCGGAAGTGTAGGAAAGACGCACGACGAACAGGGTCGCATCGATTTTCGGCGCGAGACTGGTTGAATCATCCGCCGCCAGGACCGGCGAGCTATCGATGATGATGTAGTCGTAATGATTGTACATTTCCCGGAGCAAGGCATCAGTCGATTCGCGCAAGAGATGCTCGCTCGGCTGGCCGAGCGTCTTGCCGCGCGGCAACAGAAACAGGTTCGGATACGAGGTCGGCACGACCACTTCCTGCCAATTCACTTCCTGTTTCAGGACTTCCGAGAATCCGATCTTCGAAGAAACTCCGAATGCTTCCCGGAGCGCACCGCGGCGAAGATCGCCATCGATCAAGAGCGTGCGCGCGCCAGACAGAGCCATCGTGATTGCCAGGTTGGAGGAGATGGTCGACTTGCCTTCGTTCGGCACCGAGCTGGTGACCAGCATCGTCTTCGGTCTCGGTCCTTCATACGGCATGAAGAAAATTGACGAGCGAATATTCCGGTACGATTCGGCGAAGACGTGACGCGCATCGTCCGGTTGCAACAGGGTGACGCGGCCTTTGGTCTTCTCCTTCGGAATCTGCCCGAGGACGTTTTCGGAGAAGTGGTGTTGAAACTCGCCGAAGGAAGCCATGCGATCGTCGATCCGATCGAGGAGCAAGAGGACGGCAACACCGGCGAGGGCGCCGCAGCCAAGGCCAATGAGCAGACTCTTGAACCAGCCGGGCCGCACCGAGATGGGTGCACCCGCCATTTCCATGATCGAAACCTGGTCGCCGCTATCGACACTTTGCGAGACGTTGACGTCCTTGAGGCTGTTCGTGAGCCGATCGTAAAGCGTCTTCAAGCGCTCGGCTTTGCCTTTGATACGATTGAATTGGGCGAGCCGCTGGCTCAAATCGAGCGCCTTGGTTTCCCACTCCTTGATATTGCTTTGCAGGTTTTCCATTTGTTTGCCGATGGATTTCCGGCGCGTATCGAGTTTTTCCACGGTGTCCTGTCGATAGAGCTCGATCAGTTTTTCCTGCTTCGTGACCTCGTCGTTGAGCTTAATGATTTTCGGATGCTTGGGACGCAGGTCCTTCGAAAGCGTTTCGCGTTCGGCCTTGAGCAATTGCAGGCTTTGCTTCGCCTTCAGGTAATCCGCCTCTGGTCCGACATCGGAGAACGCCATTCCCGGCGCCTTGTCGTCGCTGCCCTGAGCATTGGGGGCCGACGGCATATCACCCTTGCCTTGGGCGCGGTCGAGATTTTGATCGAGATCGAGAAGGCTCAGCAGATCGTATTCGGTTTTGAGCTGGGCATATTGCTGGTTCAACCGGACCAGATACGCCGCTGCGCTGTTCCCTTCTTCCTGGATGAAGCCGATATTGTTCTGCTTCTGAAACTCGATCATTTCATCCTCGGCGCTGCGCAAGTCCTTCTCAACCTGGATAAGCTGCTCCGTGATCGCGGTGGTGACCGTTGATCCCTGGTTCTCACGCATGCCTTTTTTGAAATCGAGATACTTCTGCATTACGGCGTTCAGATAGGCCTGCGTGTAATCGGGGGTCGTGCCGATCGCGATCAAATCGAAAATCGAGGTCCGCGGCTTTTGCACCACGGTGACGTCCACCATGACGGGTTGCATTTCCGGATGGGTTGAGCGGACAAGCTGCTCGGCGCTGCGCCGCACTTCCTGGCTCTGCATGAGCTGAATCTGGGTGCCGTAGAAATTAACGCTATCTTCGCTGTAAACCGCGCTTTGGCTGATATTCAGTTTGCCCGCGAGCATCATCTTGCTGCGAGACTCGAATGAGGGCGGCGTCTGGTAAATGAGCCAGGCCTGGACGAAGAGCCCGAGGCAAATCGTCAGAACCGGAATCCACCAGCGGCGCTGGAGGAGCGCCTTGTAACGATGGAGACGCGTGATGAATGCTGTGCTCCAGGGAGCGGAAGTGGGCCGGTCGGGACCGGTAGGTGCGGGAGCGTGCATAAACTACATGTTGATCAGGCGCTGCGGCACATTGATCTGGTCGTCCGGCTGGAGGACGAGATCTTCATCGGTATGTCCTTCTTCAATGACACGCTTCAGATCGACGACGAAATTCTTCCCGTCTTTGCGCGTGACCCGCACTTTGCGTTTGTTGGCGAAATCGCCAAAGCCGCCGGCGCGAATGATCGCTTTGCTCACGGTGTAGGATTCGTCGGACGGGATTTCCTGGGGGCCCTGCCCTTTGACGGAACCGTAGACGTAAACTTTGCCACGTGACTCCTTGCTGATGTGATCAACGGCAATAATCACCGTGGCGTGATAGTAATATTCGCGCTCGAGCGCGGCCTTCACAGAGTAGGCCAGCTCTTTGCAGCTGCGCCCCGAGGCCTGAACGAGCCCGATGTAGGGAACTTCGAGCTCGCCGCTGTCGTTGACGCGGAGGTGCTGGGATTCGTTATCGCGATCCTCAACAACCCGGAAACTGACGTAGTCGTTAGGCCCGAGCCGCTTCTTGTCGTCCAACACGGTCATCGAGTTGGTGCGCATCACCGTGCTGGTGGTGGGCGGCTCGACGGTGGTCGCTTTCGGAATGGTGGGCATGGGGCTGGAATCCTGCGCCGAAAGCGCCCACGGCCCGGCGAGGCAGGCGGCGGCGATGAAGGTGAAGGTCCAGGTTCTCATGCGGTTGCAAACGTTTCCTTTTTAGAAGCTGTAGGTGCCATCCAGCGCGACGCGATTTTGCTGGTAATCGCGCAGCGGCTGATCCGAATCCTTTTGGGTGTATTGATAACGAAAGCCAAGGGTGACGTGCGGCGTCAGCTGATAACCGAGGGAGAGGGCTCCACCATAACGATGAACGTGTTCGGCGACGAACGGATTGACGTTCGGGACGCCAGGAACCGGCGTGAAGAGAATTCCACTGCCACCCGAGTCGTCCGCGTCCTCATAGAACAGCTCCGTCGAAAAGAGGGTGTGATAGAAGATGTTCCAATTGGTCGTGTGCCGGACGTAATTCAACTTCACGTAGTTCGAGTTCACACCCAGCTGGGTTTCGTGGCCGACGGAAAGATTCTGAGTCAGGACCGCGTTCACACGATGAGAGAGCAGCGCGTTCGCATAATAATCGTTGAGGTTGTGCGCGTCGTTGACGAGGCCGGTGTTATCAAAATTGATCGCCTGATAACCGCCCGCCACGCGCAGCTTCAGGTTACTCGTGATTTGCGTCTCGAGGAAAACGCCGGCGCTGTAAGTGCGCGAATTGTTCAGGATGTTTTGGTCGTAGTAGGTATCGACGAACGATCCTTCAAGACCCACCGTGACCGTCGAGCTTGGCGTAAAACCGATCGATCCGGAGAAGATTTCCGCATTCCGATTAAGATAGTCGAAGACTGAGGTGGTCGAGATAAAGTTATAATGGTCGTAGCCGAGCGTTACGACGGCCTTGTTCAAATCCCAGAGGACGGAAACGCCGGCGGTGTTTTGGAAACGACCGTAATCCGCCACATTGCTGAGCGCGACTTCCGCGACCGGATCCTGTTCGAGTGAAAAGCGGTCGTGGATATTGATTCGGAAATCGTCCACGAAAATATCGAACGCGATCTGCGATCCGGGCGATAAGAGGACGCCGTTGGTGTTGTAATTCGAATGGTCAAGATAAAACGCGTAGCCGAGGCCGATATCGACCTTGAGGGTGTTGAGCTGCGTGATTGGCCAGAGCGCATTAACGTTCACCTGCGGACGCAGGATGATGTCCGACTGCGGCTTCGTGGTGACGAGGATTGGACCTGTTGGGCTAAGAAAGAGAGCTGATCCGTCTTCGGCCAGGTTGATGTTGTCATTGTATTCGACGCCCATCGTCGCGCTAAACCGGAATTTAATGGGACCGAGCTGGAGATTGTACGGAATCTTGTCGATCGACTGGCGGCGCGCCTCCGCGGCGGCTTCGCCGGCAAGCGACGGCCTGACGGCATCCTGCGCGTTCGAAATTCCAGCCGCGCAGAGCAGCGGGACCAAAACAGCCAGGCTGAGTCTGCGGACGAACGAAGAAGGAGAATTTGCGTGACTCATGTGGGTGTCGGTTCCGGTAGATTAGCAGATGTGATACCAAAAGGTTGAACACGGCTTAGCGGCCGTCTCATTACCTCGCGCAGATTCGGCGGAGGTCCGTTTGGGATTCGAAAGTTGTGGTTTCAAGGGTTAGGGCAATTTGACCGCGATTCTTCAATGGGAATAGCCGTACAGCAAGGAAAATCGCCCGGCGGCTTCCCCCGCGAATGCGAGCGGCGGCGAAATTGCCGCCGATTTACCGAAACGCGGTAATAAGCCAGCAGTTTGGAGCTCTTTGTAAAAATTCAGCGAGTTGGCGTGCTCCTAGCTTTTCGGGAACGCCAATATGAACTGGTTCCGCCCTCTTGGATTTTTCCGCGTCGTGAGCGCGGCCGGATTTCTTTTCATCGCGGTCACGACGAAACCCATTGTGGCGGGCGAGATGACGCCGGCCTTGAAGTTTGCTGATGCCAGCAATCCCGCAAAGAATCTCGCGAGAATGAACTGCGGCGCGACGATCGATCTGATCGGTCCCGAGGGACGCGTCGACACCTCTGACAAAGATTCCAGCGCCACCTCCCTGCTCCTGGACGACGACACCCTCAGCTATCCGATTTCCGAGGGCGACACGACCATGGTCATTTCCTTCCCGACCACGTCTGCGCTCGATCGCTTTACATTCGTGAACGAGAACGCGGCGGCCGAGGGTGAAATGAAGATTTCGGTCTCGAATTATCGTCTGTCCGCCAATAGTCGGAAATGGAATGACGTCAACGGCAGCACCTCGTTCACCGGCAAACGGCTCTTCGATCTGTCGTTGCTCGGAACCGAAGCGCGTTATGTGAAATTGTCGTTCCATGTGACCAGAGGCGGACGCATTGCCGCTCTCGGTCTTTATGGTGAGCAATCACTTCAGGAATTCGCAGCGCGGCAACGCGGCGTGATTCGTGTTACCAACACCGCTGCGACGCGTCGCCTGGAAGACATCCTCAACTTCAATTTCGCGAATCTCTACGCCCGGGCTCGCATCGTTTTCGTCAGTTCCGGCATGGAAGAACAGGCCCGGCGAATGATCGACGACGATGTCACCACTTCCTTCCAATTCGCGCCGGCCGATCCTCACCCAACCGTGATTGTGGAACTGGCCGATCGCGAGCGCCTGCATCGGGTGAGCGCGGTTTACAAAATGGAGAAGGGCCGACTGGATGTGTTTCTGCTCCAGGATCTCGGAACGAACCCCGGCGATCTCAATGGAGCGAAACCGGTCGCTTCGGTGACCGATACGACCGGCGGCGGGAAAGCTGCGGTTGATTTCGATCCGAGCGGCGCCCGCTACGTGGCGTTGCGCTGGACGCCGGCCGACCCGAAGGGGTCGCATGGCTTTGAAGTCGCTGAGGTCAGCGCGTTCGGCGAGATGCCACTCTCGATGTTGAGCACGACCGAGCTACCCGACACTTACGCCGACAATTCCATCGGTTTGATGAGCCCACCGCTCGTCGTTCAGCCGCCGGTACTACCGGTGGTCAGTCCGTAGTTTTCTGCGGCCGGACTGTCTCTTCGGCGGTTTTCGCGAGCGCTTCGCTCGCCGGCGCAAAATCGTCGAAGCCCGAGACCGCAATCTCGAGAAGCCGTTGACCGAGATTTCGCTTTCCCTGAAAGGCCGCGCTGAGACGGCCGCGCAAACTCCATTCGCCACCATCCGCCGGACCGGAAGCGACCCTTTTGTCCTCCTGAATGCAGACAAAAACAAAAAGCGGACGGCCGTTCTGCTCAAACTCGTAGGAACGAAAGCCGAGCGGCACATTTGCGGTCCTCAAATTTACGTCTGGCTGCGCCCTCCTAAAAGTGCGGCCGATGGCCGGCAAACAAATGTCGGGGGAATGGCTCCGGACCAACTGCAGAGCGGCGCGCTGCGGTTTCCAGTGCGCAAAAAAACTCCACCAGCGCACGCCGGGCGGCTCTTCCCACACAGCGGTCTTCGCGTCGTCGTAACGCAGAATCACGCGGGTCGACTCCGGAATGGGCAGCGCGGCAACCGTGTCGTTTCCGGCTGGCCAGCTCACCTGCCAGGGGGGCTGCTCAATCAACTGGCGCTCGTGGCTACGATACCAGATTTCGGTGCCGGCAAAGACGAGCGCGAGCCACGCGAGCGCCATCCATTGCCGTGGGAAAGTCCCCGGCGTATCTGATAATCGATCGCGAGGCCGAACCGTTTCCGGCTCGCCCTTCCAGAGCCAGGCGAGAACGAGCATTCCCGCCATGCCGCTTAGCAACGCCGCGGTCCCGATGAGATCGTGCCAACGGCCGAGCGCGTCCAGACCGCTGCTGGCGGCGACAAAAACCAACGCGGTGGCGCGAAAGACGTTGCAGACAAAAACCCATCCGCACCCAAGAAGCAGCAGAGCGACGCGCTTCTTCCAGCGCAGGTGCAGCAGCTCGCCGAGGGCGAGCGCCACCATGATTCCGGCCTGCAGTGTTTTCACACCGCTGCACGCTTCATCCACCCCGACGAACCCGTTCCGTAACTGGATGATGTTTCCAAGCTGATACGCGCCCACGCCGAACCAGCCGGCGACTTCCACGGCCACGTAGGCGACGGCACGCATCATACCTTGAATCACCACGTTCTCGAGGGGCACGGGCCACGGCACCGCTGCCAGTGGAAAACAGACTGGAAATGCGAAGTGCTTCAGCCAACTGCGTCCGCCGGCCCGGAAAAGCGAAAGGAGCGAGAAATCGACGACGCAGAGCGCGAACAGCCAACTAAACAGGCGCCAATCCGGATTTGCCTCTTCAATAACTCGAATCGGAAACAGGAGCGCCAAGACAATCCAACCCGCCCACTTTGCCAGCAAACTGGTGCCACGGCTGACATCAGGGCCGGGCCGGCGTTGCCAGCGAAACCAAAACATGAGCAGCGACAGAAAAGGCACCGCCCACCCGAAGTTGTATTGCGGATTAAGGGACCATTCGACGTGGAGGTGAAAAAAAAGCCAAACCCAGAGAGCCGCGGCCGCGATCCATGGAGCGAAAATATTTACCCATGATCGCCGCGACATCCCACAAAAGCTTCAGCAGGAGACGCCAAAAGGAAAGGCAGGAATCCTGGCTAACTGACAGACTCCCATTCCACTGGGAGGCATGGCGACTGCTTAGCAGGAAGCTTGGCTTCTCCTATGTACTTCGACCGGCGATTCTTACTTGTTGTTCTCGTCGGTCCTTTCCTGGCGGCATCGGCCCGCGCCGTGACGCTGGATTGGGACAGCGTCACCTGGACCCCGGGGTCGCTCAGCAATTCGTATGACATCGATCCTGCGAAGCCCGGCAATGACATCACAGTGACGATCGGCGGCAACACGGCGCTCCTTCAACCGAAAAACACCGCCCCGAATCCCCAGACACCGGCGCTCACGAATACACTCCAGGGCGGCCTTGCGACGACCGAGAACACACTCTGCCTCGCGCTCGACCTGACAAACCAAAGCCAGTCTGTGACCGTTTCGGCGAATTTCGCCGCCAGCTACACCCTCGGTGTCCAAAATGTCTCGTCCAAAATCTTCGACATCGATTTTGCAAACTCCGGCGGCAGCAACTTTCAGGATCAACTTCGTTCCATCCAGGCAATCGACATGAACGGCAACCCGGTCGCAGCCACGATCACCACGAGCGCCAATAATACTCTTACCGGGACCGGCCTCAGCCAGATCGTCAATGGAACGGCAAGCGGAACCGACACCGGCGCTGGTTCAGGCAGCTCGAATGTCACGATCAGTTTCGGGGCGACTGCGATCCAATCCTTCACCTTCACCTACGGAAGCGGCAGCGGCACGGTCGCGGATCCTTCGTATCAGCACATGGGTATCCACGACATTAGCTTTATACCCGTTCCAGAAATCAATCCGGCCTGGAGCGCGGTCGGCTCTTGTTTGGTCGCCGCGGTCCTCATTCTTCGTCACAGTGCAAAATTCAGGAAGTAACGATTGTTTCGGTAACGTCCGGGCGTTGCAGCGACGGGATTTCTACCAGCGGTGGGCGCGCCGCGCTGTCGCCGGCGTCCTCCTCGCCGCTCTCAGCTTCGGCGGTTATCGGATTTACGGCGTTTGGAGGAGGCACCATCTCTCCCAGCAGGCGCAGGAATTTTTTGTTCACCAGGATTACCAGAGCGCCGTGCTGGTCGCGCGCCACCTCCTGCAGCTCGATCCAAAAAATGTCGCCGCCTGCCGAATCATGGCGGAAACGGCGGAAATAGCCGGTCGGCGCGAGGCTCTTTCCTGGCGCGAACAGGTGGTCGCACTCGAACCAGGCAACGCCGCGGACAAAATCGCGTTCGCCGCCGCGGCGCTTCGATTCGGCCAGCTCGATCTTGCTCGCAAAACGCTTGATGCCGTGGACGTCGCCGGCCGCGCGAATCTGAAATATCATCAGCTTGCAGGTGTCCTGGCGATCTCGGAAAAAAAGCCCGCGCTGGCGGAATCGGAGTTCGAAATCGCCCTCCAGCTCGATCCAGGCGATCAGCAGCTCGCCCTCGATCTCGCCACCGTGCAACTGACCTCAACGAATCCACCTACCCGGGAAAAAGCGCGCGCCGAGTTGGCACGGCTGGCTGAGCAAAGCGCGTTGCGCGTTGAAGCCCTTCGCGCTCTGACTTCCGACGCACTCGCCAACAACTCATTGGTCGCCGCGGAAAAATGGGCGACACAATTGCGATCGGAAAAACGCGCGACGTTGTCTGACCTGTTGCTGTATGTCGAGGCAATGCAAAAAACCGAGGGCGCCCAAGCTGCCTTGCGCGACGCCGAATCGAACGCAGCGAAAACACCCGCCACTGCTGCCGCCCTGATCACATGGATGAATCGCCACGGGATGGCGGAGGCCAGCCTCGCGTGGGGTCGCGCCCTGCCAAAGGAGATTCTCAACGACCAGCCTGTTCCTCTCGCTGTCGCCGAGGCGTACAGTTTTCTTCAGGACTGGAACGGATTGCACGCGTGGGTGGATGGCAAAAGCTGGGGTGAGGAAGAATTCCTTCGGCTGGCCGTGTTGAGTCATGCGCTTCATCACCTCACCCCGAATGACCGGTCGTCCATGGAATCGCAAACCGCCTGGAGTGGGGCGTTGAAGGCCACGAAGAATCGCACCGACCGGCTGGCGGCGATCGCGCAGCTCGCCGAGGGCTGGGATTACGCCGATGACGCCGCGGACGCGTGGTGGTTAATCGCAAACGGAAATGAAAACGCGAAGGAAGCCCTCACGGCGCTGCAACGTCTCTATAAATTGAAGCAGAACAGCCACGGCCTGCTCCGCGTGGCCAAGCGCGCGCTGGAATTGAATCCGGGTGACCTGGTTGCGGCCAACAATTGCGCGAGCCTCGGCTTGCTGCTGAACGGCGACAGCTCCGCGCGCCGGCTCGCGACGAGGTTGCACGTCGAAAACCCGGCGAACGCGGCCTTCAGTTCCACCTACGCGTTCGCGCTCTTTACCGAGGGCAGGACGAGTGAGGCGCTCCGGCAAATGGACACGTTGAAGGAAGCGCAGCTCCGCCACCCCGCGATCGCCGCCTATTATTTCGTGATTCTGGTCGAGAACGGGAAGATGGAACGAGCCCACTCTTATCTTTCCGCCGCGAACAAAGCGCAACTCCTGCCGGAGGAGCAACAGCTTCTCACCGCAGCCACGCGCAAACTTTTGCAGTTCGATTCGCAGAACGCGATCAAGAGCGTGGCGGCCGCGGAATCGGCCATGCCGTAACGGCCTCAGCCACCCGTCGCGAATCCGGGGTAAAGCGTCATCCCTCCATCGACGAAGAGGGTCGTCCCGGTCACATAATCCGAGGCGTCGGAAGCGAGCCAGATCGCCGTGCGCGCGATGTCCTCGGGCAAACCAACCCGGCCTTCCGGGATTAACTTCAACAACTCCGCTTCGGCCGCTGGCGTGTCCCAGGCAGCCCGATTGATCGGCGTCTTGATCGCACCCGGGGCGATGCTGTTTACGCGGATCTTTTTCGGTGCAAGCTCCTGGGCCATGCTTTTCATCAGGAGCATCACCCCACCTTTCGACGCGGCATAATTCACGTGGCCGCCCCAGGGAATCACTTCGTGCACGGAACTCATGCAAATGATCTTCCCGGCGGCGGACGAAATCTCCGGCACTACGCCGCGACGGAGAAATTCCCGCACCGCCGCCCGCGCGCAGAGGAACTGGCCGGTCAGATTCGTGGCGAGGACGGTGTTCCACTGCTCGAGCGTCATCTCGTGAAAAGGCGCGTCGCGTTGCAGGCCGGCGTTGTTCACCAGGATGTCGATGGTACCGAATTGTTTTAGCATCTCGGCAAACATCCCCTCCACCTCCTCCTCGCGACTGACATCGGCGCGGCAGGCGATGGCCTTGCTGCCGCTCCCCTCAATGCAATCGACGACGCGCGCGGCCTCCTCCGGGTTCGAGTAGTAATTGACGACCACATCGGCACCCGCCGCGCCCAGCGCCATCGCGCAGGCCTCGCCAATTCCGGAATTTGCCCCGGTCACGAGCGCCTTTTGATTTTTCAGTGGTTTCAGTGGGTCTGGCGAGAGGTTCATGACCTGTAAAATGCGAACTGCAAACTCATTTCATGCGGAGCAAAGGCAAGGGGTTTAATGCCTTCATCAGCTCCGCCCAGAGGCACGGAATTAGCTCTCTTTATTCGCGGGTTCCAAACACGACCTGAAGATGCGACTAGCGACCAAAATTCAGGGAGATGAGGCATCCTACCAAAACCAACACCGAGCAGCGACCGAAGCTGACCACCGATCCCATGAAACTTATTCTGACCTTCCGAGCCGCCCGAATGAAATCCCGCAACATCTTGCGCTCGCTGCCCAGGCTACGAATGATGCTGTTCGGGTTTGGACTCTAGCCACCGGCGCACTCTCCTGGCCGCAAGGCCTCGACACTCTCCTCGGCTATACCCCGTCCGCTGCCACCGACGAGATCGGGTTCTGGCAGAAACAACTTCATCCCCAGGATCGCGCCCGGGCCGCGGCCAGCATCCGCGATGCGCTCGCCGCCGATGGCGATCACTGGACCGGCGAATACCGCTTCCGCCAGTTGGACGGCTCTTATCTCGATTTGCTCGAGCGCGCTCACATTGTCCGCGATCGCAGCGGCCGGGCGGTGCGTTTCGTCGGCTCGCTCATGAACATCACGGCGCGAAAACAACTCCAGGATCAGCTCGTTCGTTCGCAAAAAATGGAAGCGTTTGGTCAGCTCGCCGGCGGGGTCGCCCACGACTTTAATAATTTCCTCACCACCATTCTCGGCTACAGCGATCTGCTCCTGGATGAGCTGGGAATGAAAGGCGCGATCGCGAGCCACATTCGCGAAATCCGGGGCGCCGCCGCCCGGGCCTCCGCGTTGACCGCCCAGCTCCTCGCCTTCAGCCGCAAGCATCCGCTCGCGCCGGCCGTGGTGGAGGTGAATTCATTGCTCGCGAATCTTGAGCGCTCACTCCTCCGCCTGCTCGGCGAAAACATCTCCGTCCAATGCAATTTCCAGCGCGGAAAAGATGGAATGCACACCAAAGTCGATCCGGGACAGCTCACCCAGATAATCCTTAACCTCGTTGTCAACGCGCGCGACGCGATGCCCGGCGGGGGATGCCTGGGCCTGGAAACTTCCGCGGTCACGATCGAGCCTGCGGAAGAGCACGAGTGCACTTTGGAAGAGCTTCCTGCGGGAGATTATGTTCGCATCAGCGTCACGGATAATGGCAGCGGCATGAGCGACGAAGTAAAACAGCACCTGTTCGAACCGTTTTTCACGACGAAGGACGAAGGCCATGGCACCGGTCTCGGCCTTGCCACCAGCTACGGAATCGTCCGGCAAAGTGGCGGACACATCTGCGTTGAGAGCGAACTCGGCCAGGGCACAACCGTGCGAATTTTCCTGCCCCGGGTGGCGGCGCCGGCGGCTCCTTCCTACAAAAAACCCGGCGCAAAAAAACTTCCCACCGGCAATGAGACCATTCTCGTCCTCGAAGACGACATTAGTGTGCGGCACCTTTCGGTCCGCGTCCTGCGCAGTCTCGGCTATGAAGTGCTCGAAGCGGCCAATGGCGACGACGCCCAGCAGTTGATCGGCCGAAGTGGCGACAAGAAGATTGACCTGCTCCTCACGGACATGGTGATGCCGCAGATGAGCGGACGCTGCTTTGCCGACTGGATGAATAAGATGAGCCCGGGGACAAAAGTCGTTTTCATTTCCGGCTACTTGCAGGAATCGCTTCATCCGGGCGAACGCCGCGACCAGGAAATGTTCTTCCTGGCAAAACCGTTCGATCCCGAACAGCTCGCCAGCAAAATTCGCGAAACGCTCGACCTGGCGACGACTCGTTAACCATTCTGTAGCCGGGATCGCTGATCCCGGCCGGATCAGGGCGCCACCCCGTCGGGATCGTCGATCCCGGCTACAGGAAACGTTGCCGCTCGCGCTCGCACTGTATATTAACGCCTCGCGTGATCACGTTGAAGGACATCGAAGCGGCGCGGAAGCGGATCGAGGGCGCCGTTTATTATTCCCCCTGCCCGGGATCGATTCCACTGAGCGAGATCACCGGAATGAAGATCTTCTCCAAGCTCGATTACTTGCAGCGCACCGGCAGTTTCAAGGAACGGGGCGCGCGCAACGCCCTCATGCAGTTGCCACCCGATCAGCAAAAGCGCGGCGTGATCGCGGCCTCCGCCGGGAACCACGCGCAGGCGCTCGCCTATCAGGGAAAGTTACTCGGCATTCCGGCCACCGTCGTCATGCCGAAGTACGCGCCGCTCATCAAAATCGGCAACTGCCAGAAGCTCGGCGCGACCGTGGTCCTGCATGGAAAGGATTTCACCGAAGCAAAGGAGCGTGCGCACGAGATCGCGCAAGAACGCGCACTCGCCTACATCGATGGTTACGACGACCCGGCGATCATTGCCGGCCAGGGTACGATGGGTCTTGAAATCGTCGAGCAAGTGCCGGCCCTCGATGCCGTCATCATTCCAGTCGGTGGCGGAGGCTTGCTCGCCGGCGTGGCGCTCGCCGTGAAAAGTTTGCGCCCGCAGGCCAAGGTTATCGCGGTCGAAGCGAATCACGTCGCAAGCTTTTCCGCGGCCATTCAGGCAGGAAAACCAGTGTGCATCGATATACAGCCGACTCTCGCGGATGGTCTCGCGATCGCAGAGGTGGGCCGGAATGCTTTTGCGACAGCGGCGCCGCTCGTCGATCGCATCGTCATGGTCAACGAAGAACAAATCGCCGTTTCCATTCTTCGCGTTGTCGAACTTGAGAAAGGAGTTGTCGAAGGCGCCGCTGCCACTCCGCTGGCAGCTTGCCTTTCCGGACAGCTACCGGAACTGGCCGGCAAACGTGTCGTCCTCCTTTTTTGCGGCGGAAACATCGACCCAAATGTCTTGAGCCGCGTCGTCGAGCGCGGGCTCGTCGCGGATGGCCGCCTCTGCCGTTTTACCGCGGTGATCAGCGACCGCCCGGGCGGCCTCGCGGATCTTGCCACCGAAATCGCTTCGACCGGCGCGAGCATCAAGCAGGTTGTGCATGATCGCGCTTTCGCCGGCTCGGATGTTTCTGCTGTCCACGTCTTGTGCACCGTCGAGACCCGGAACCATCAGCATTTAGCGGAAGTCCGGGCGCGCCTGAAGGAACACGGAGTTCAAACCTTCGATTCAAAATAGATGTGCGCGCCTTTGATCGACTAAAGCGTTCTCTGCGGAAGCGAGCCCTTTTCCGGAAGTTCGGCGAGCGCTGGAACACTGCGGATGATGCCTTCCAAAAGCGCGGCTACGATTCCTACGAAGCCTATTTGGAACACCAGAAGGCGAAACTCGAGACGCACGATTTTGGCGAGTACGACGCCAAATTTCGCACCGCTCTCCGGGAGCGCCTGTCGGCTCTCGACATCGAGTGGCAGGGCCGAAATGTTCTCTGTCTGGCGGCGCGCATCGGGACGGAGGTGAAGGCGTTTCTAGACCTGGGCGCGTTCGCTGTCGGGATCGATCTCAATCCGGGCGCCGACAACCGTTATGTGGTCCATGGCGATTTTCACGACCTGCAATTCTCGCCCGGGTCGATCGATGTCGTTTACACCAATTCCATGGATCATGCCTTCGACATCGAGCGCATCGCGAAGGAAGTGCTCAGGGTCTTGAAACCGAATGGGTTCTTTGTCATGGAAGCCATCCAGGGCCGTGATCAGGGAGCCAGTCCCGGGTTCTTCGAAAGCTTTTTTTGGAAAAACATCGACGACCTGGTGGGCCAGTTTGGAAACGCCGGATTTTCCGTCGCAGGTCGAACGCCGATCAACTACCCCTGGCCCGGAGAACAGATTTGCCTTCAACGAACGCCGTCATCCCGAGCGGAGCGAAGCGAGGTCGAGGGATCCCGTTAAACCTCGAGCGACTTCCGCCGGGGTCCCTCGACTCCGCTTTCGCTCCGCTCGGGATGACAGAAACCACCCTTTTGCTTGAACGACCAAACGCACTCCGTAGCTTGGCGAATGCCCACTGCTGAAACGGAATCTCCGGTAAAAACCGCTGAATCCACGCCCACCTCGCGTCCGCCGCGCGAGAAAGATCGAGTCGATTCTTTCGCCCGCCGCCACATCGGCCCGAACCAGCAAGCCCGCGCGGCGATGCTCAATGAACTCGGCTTCGAGAGTCTCGATAAACTTATCGACGCAACCGTTCCGCAGAACATCCGCCTCGACCGCGCCCTAAATTTGCCCGAAGCCAAATCCGAAGGGGAAGCGCTGGCTGAGCTCCGCCAGGTCGCCCAGAAAAACAGGGTCGCCCGATCCTTTATCGGTGCCGGCTATCACGACACAATCACGCCACCCGTGATTCAACGAAACATTTTGGAGAATCCCGGATGGTACACCGCCTACACTCCTTACCAGGCCGAGATCGCACAGGGCCGGCTCGAAGCGCTCCTGAATTTTCAGACGATGATCACCGACCTCACGGCGCTCGACATCGCCAATGCATCCCTGCTTGATGAAGGCACCGCGGCCGCCGAGGCCATGACGCTCTGCCGCGCCGCGGTCGGGGGCGGACACGCAACATTTTTTGTCGCGGATAATTGTCATCCGCAAACGATCGAGATCGTGCAAACTCGGGCGCGACCACTCGGGATCAAAGTCGTCGTGGGAGATTTTTCGGCATTCAAATTCGACGAGACGGTCTTCGGCGCACTCGTCCAGTATCCGGCGACGGACGGTGCCATTTTCGATTATGAATCTTTCGCGCAAGCGGCCCACGAGGTCGGCGCGCTGCTGGTCGTCGCGGCTGATATTCTCGCGCTAACGCTGCTGAAACCGCCGGGCGAATTCGGCGCGGATGTCGCCGTCGGCAGCACCCAGCGGTTCGGTGTTCCGCTCGGATTCGGCGGACCGCACGCCGCCTATTTCGCAACACGGGACGCCCATAAACGTCACATGGCAGGCCGACTCGTCGGCGTTTCGCATGATGCAACTGGCCGGCCCGGCTATCGCCTGGCGATGCAAACCCGCGAGCAACACATCCGGCGCGACAAGGCGACGAGTAACATCTGCACCGCCCAGGTCCTCCTCGCGGTCATTGCATCGATGTATGCCGTATATCACGGCCCCCGCGGCCTGCGCGCCATCGCGGAACAGGTGCACCGCATGGCTCTTCTTCTTGCTGCCGGTCTCGACAAACTTGGCCATCCGTTAGTCCATCAGAATTTTTTCGACACGGTTTGTGTTCATGCTTATGGCGATGCATTCGCCGTATGTGACGCTGCGGCTAAGCGCGGAATCAACCTTCGCGCGATTGATGAGTGCTTCTTGAGTATCGCAGTCGACGAAACAACGACCGCACAAGACATCCGCGCAATTCTGGATTCCGTGATCGACGCCTATCCCGATTTGCGTGGACGAGACGTCGATCTTGATCAGCTAGCTCTCGAAAATCGAAAATCGAAAATCGAAAATCGAAAATCCCCCTTCCTCACTCACCCTGTTTTCAATACGCACCACACCGAGACCGAAATGTTGCGTTATCTGCGGAAACTCGAGTCGCGGGATCTTTCGCTGACCACCTCGATGATCCCGCTCGGCTCGTGCACGATGAAACTCAATGCCACGGCGGAGATGTTTCCGATCTCCTGGCCGGAGTTCGCGAAGCTGCATCCGTTCGCGCCGGACGATCAAACGGCTGGTTATCGTGAGATGTGCGATCAACTCGCGGGCTGGCTCGCCGAGATAACCGGCTTCGCGGGCGTCGCGCTGCAACCGAACGCCGGCTCCCAGGGTGAATACGCCGGGCTCCTCGCCATCCGCGAATACCACGCCTCCCGCGGCCAGGCCGCCCGAAACATCTGTCTCATTCCGACCTCGGCCCACGGCACGAACCCGGCGAGCGCGGTCATGGCCGGATTCAAAGTCGTTGCCGTCGCCTGCCTCAAAGATGGCGACATCGATCTCGCAGATCTCCGCGCAAAGGCCGACGCCCACAAAGACGATCTCGCCGCGTTGATGGTCACCTACCCTTCCACGCATGGCGTTTTTGAAATAACGATTCGCGAGATTTGCGACATTGTTCATTCGTACGGCGGCCAGGTTTACATGGACGGCGCCAACATGAACGCCCAGGTCGGCCTCTGCCGCCCCGGCGACATGGGCGCCGACGTTTGCCATCTCAACCTGCACAAGACGTTCTGCATTCCCCACGGCGGTGGAGGCCCCGGCGTGGGCCCAATCGGCGTCGCGAAACATCTTGTTCCATTCCTTCCGGCTCTTTCCACAATCGAAAATCGAAAATCGAAAATCGAAAATGGCATCGGCCCCGTCACCGCCGCTCCCTACGGCAGCGCCAGCATCCTTACTATTTCGTGGATGTATATCCGGATGATGGGTGGAGAAGGCCTTACCGAAGCGACAACGATCGCGATCCTGAGTGCGAACTATATCGCGAAGCGGCTCGATCGTTATTTTCCCGTGCTCTTCAAAGGAAAACGCGGTCTCGTCGCGCACGAATGTATCGTCGATTTACGCCAGTGGAAGAGCGGAGGCGTCGAAGTCGAAGACGTTGCGAAACGTCTGATGGATTACGGTTTTCATGCACCGACAGTTTCGTTCCCGGTCGCCGGGACGCTCATGATCGAGCCGACCGAAAGCGAATCGAAAGACGAGCTGGACCGGTTTTGCGACGCCATGATTTCGATTCACGCGGAAATCGAGGCGGTCGTTTCCGGAAAGGCCGATCGCCAGAACAATGTCCTGAAAAACGCGCCGCACACGGCCCAGCAGGTCATCTCGGACAAATGGGACCGGCCGTATCCCCGCGAACAGGCCGCCTATCCAGCCCCTTGGACGCGGGAGGACAAATTTTGGCCGGCGGTGGCCCGGATCGACAGCGTTTACGGCGATCGAAATTTGTTCTGCACCTGCCCGCCAATGGAAGACACGGAATAGCCGGGATCGGTGATTCCGGCTGCTCGGACAAAAAGCGTGGTTATCCCCAGGGCTGGCGAAGCACGCCGAGGGGGCCTCGCAGGCGCTCAAACGCTACCGCGATGCCCGGACCCGTTTCACGGCAGGGAGCGCGTTATGCCTGCCGGCAGGCGTAATTTGAATTGGAGAGGTCCCTCGCCGTCTGCGCGGCTCGGGATGACAGCTGCGAGGCGCTACAACTACGTCTGCTCGGACGCCAGTTCCGGCGTCGCGGTCACCCGCGTGGGCACGTGACGCAGTGCGGTGCCTCCCGTTTCTTCTACGGCGGCTTCGCCGGATTCGTGGTATTCGGCATCACCGTTCACCTGCCAGAGATCGTAGAGCCTGGTATCGGCCAGAATGTTTTCCACGCACAACATCGCGGTCATCATGGCGTGGTCCTGGTTGTTGTACTTGTGCATCCCGTTGCGGCCGACGAGGTGCATGTTCGGGTAACGCTCCTCGATTTCTTCGCGAATGGTCGCGACGTGTTTTGCATAATCGTCATCGTAAACCGGATACGCTTTCTTTTGCCGGACGACACATCCGTCCATGACATCGCCTTCGTGGGCGAGGCCAATCTGGAGCAGTTCTTTTTTCGCCAGCTCGATCAGGTTTGCGTCGGACGAATCCCAGAGGCCATCGTGCTCGAAGCAGAAGTATTCAAGGCCATAGCAGGCCTTGTCCGGATCGGGCACCATCTCGGGCGACCAGGAACGGAAATTCTGGATCCGGCCAACCTGCACACTCGGGTCGTGAATGTAGATCCAGTTATCGTCGAACATGTTTCGATCTTTCAGGATCAGCATCACCGTAAGGAAGTCGCGATATTTCAGGCTGTCGGCGGCCTTCTTCGCGGTCTCGGAAACCGGCGGCGTGAGACCGCGCGCCAATTCGCGGAGGGGTGCGGACGAGATCACGTGCTCTGCCTCCAAATTGTGGACGTTGCCGTGAGCGTCCTGATAGCGCAGCTGCCAGGTTTCGCTCGGTTCGTCGTAAAGACAACCGGTGACCCTCGCGCCCATCTCGACCTGGCCGCCCATCGCCTTTGTCTTTTCGGCGCACGCTTCCCACATCATGCCGGGGCCCTTCCGCGGGTACTTGAACGAATTGATCAGGGTCTTGATCACTTTCGTTTTGTCCTTCGGTTGCCGCTTGGGCAAAAGCGCGTTCCTGATCGCACTACCTAACGAGAGGCCCTTGATTCGTTGGGCGGCCCAGTCTGCTGAAATATCCTTGCAGCTCATCCCCCACACCTTTTCGGTGTAGCTTTTGAAGAAGGTGTTGAAGAGGCGTTTGCCAAATTGATTACTGACCCAGTCCTCGAAATTATTCGGGTTCTTAACGGGAAAGAGTTTTGCCTTCAGATACGAGAGCATGCACAGGGTCGACCTGCCGACGCCGAGCTTGATCAGCGCTTCGAACGCGCGCAGGGGATAGGCGAAAAATTTGCCGTTATAATAAATCCGCGAGGAACGCGGCCGATTCAGCATGTCGTTCGGGAGGATCTCCATCCAGAAATCCTCGACCGCCTTCGATTTTGAGAAGAACCGGTGGCCGCCGATATCGAAATGAAATCCCTTGTAGGTCGCCGTGCGGGAGATTCCGCCCACATAGACCGGGTCGGCCTCGAGCACGGTGACGGGCACGTTGTTCTTGGAAAGAAGATACGCCGCCGTCAAACCCGCCGGTCCCGCACCTATGATCGCTACGTTAGTTTTCATTTGTTGTTAAGCTACCCAGTTGCCCCTCGTAAAATTCCACACGTACCATCCCTGCACGCTGAGCCCAGCCGCACTGAGCAACGCGACGGCCGCCATGCCACTCGCGCGCACCCACAGTCGCGGGGTCGGTAATTGATGCAAAAAATGGAGAATTGCCAGCACGATTAACGCGTGCACGCAAAATTCGTAGCGAAGCATGCTCTCCATCTCCACGCAGGCCACTCCACTTACCGAAATGTAGTAAATGACCGCCGCGCAAAAATAGAAGCCGAACCGCGCAGTCCCAGCGAATTTGCGGCGGACGACCGGGAGCAATTCACCCAGCCCAACGGCCAGCAACAGGATGCCACCCAGCGTCATCGTCATCTGACTCGCTTCCGTGGGGTTTTTCAACGCCGGAATAAGCCATCGGTAACTGGACGGTCTGAACACCGCCAGATAATCGGGGGTGATCGCCCAACCGGATTGCTGGGTAAGCATATAAATATCCCACCGGCCCCAGCGCAGGAGACAATAAAAGAAGAACGCGCCCGCGCCCATGGTAGCCCCCAACATTACCAGGACGGAGGTGCCGTAGCGCCTGAACCACGACCGCATCTCAACCAAGCCCCGCCAGCCGCTTTGAAAAACCGCCTGCACCACCGGATAGCCCGCGCACGGGATTCCCACGATCCGCGTGGCCGACATCAGCGAGCCGTGAAGCACGGCCAGGGCCTTCGCTCCCTTTCCCTCAGCCGTGCTCCAGAACATAAAACCGAACAGCCCCATCATGAAAAGCGACTCCGAATATCCGGCCACCAGGAAAAACGCCGTCGGATGCGCCAGGATCGAGAGCGCGCCGAAGAATTGGAGGAGCGGCGATATATTCCAGCGCTCGCAGAAGAGAAAGAAGTAACTCCAGAACCCCCACGCCGCCGCCTGGGCGGTCACGAGGAGCGCGTTGTAAATACTGAGGCGCGCGCCGTAATGCAGGATCGCCGCGATGGCCGGATACGCCGGGAAAAACGCCACGTTCGAGACTTCCATCATTTTGTGGCTGGTGGGCGGCACCGTCGTCTCGTAGCCGCGATCGATGATGTTCGCGAACCAAAAGCTGTCGTGCTGTGCGAGCGTGTCGTAGCGATAGAAAAGCGGGCCTTCCGGCGCGATCAGGACGACGGCGACGAAAATCTGGAACAGTGTGACCATCAATCCGAGGGCCCATGGTCTGAAGAGAATTGGCTTGGAATTCATCGGGCCCGGTCTCGGAGGCGTCGAGGAGATACGAAACTCATCGGCATTACAAGACTGCGTCCGGGGCACCAGCGCAGTGGGCTGGAATCGCGGAAGCCGGAGAACCTGAATACCGTTTGCTGTTTTCAGAGCAAACTTTGACGACGGCGCGGCGTCTTTATTCGGAAACAGAATGCGGCCCCGAAAAAGCGCGTCATCCCGAGCGCAGTCGAGGGACCCGGTGGCACGTCGATCGACGCTCGCCGGAATCCCTCGACTTCGCTGCGCTCCGCTCGGGATGACGGCTGCTTTGTCTAATACCCGCCCGTGACAGTATAACCGTCGTCCCGCAGATCCTCCGCGAGTTCGAGTTCCATTTGGAGAGCAGCCTCGTACGGCATCTGGTTCAAATGTTCGTAGAGCTCGGGCAACAACCGCATCCCATAAACGCACGGTTTCGCCGGGTTCCGCTTCGGATTCGCGCGCTAATCGTCGACTGCCGCGGCGCCCTCGCGTCGAGGAAGATACTGTTTTGATGAACTGCGTCGGGATTTTTTGCCAGTTCCCGCTGCTCTGTAACGAAGGCGCGCCACCGTGTCACCTTCCCACGAGTCGCATCCTCTTATGGCAGGTCATAAGCCTCCACCAATCCGACCCCCGTGGTGTTGTTCTTACCGCGCACAACTGCGGTGTAATTGCCGGGAGCGAGCGTAGCGAGAAGAGCCGATTCCCGGTCGTCGCTCGGTGGCGCTCCGGATGCCCGGATATCGGCTTCCTGGGATTGACCGGTGGCGTCGGAGATTTTCCAATTGTCATTTGTCGTAATCGTAGCGCCGTTGCCGTCGTGGAGCTCAAGCATGGGATCCTGCAGCGCTCCGGCTAGCGGGACCGATGGCCCAATCGCCCTGACCAGGACGTTGGAGCTTCCATTCGTCGTGGGGCCGATGATGAATCCACCTATCATGATGTTGTCGTTGATATCCACAAAGCCGCGAGAGCTAATGTTAGCCAGGCGAGAATTAGCGGATTGCGAGATGTCGTATACTTCTACTACTCCAATGCCGGTGCCTCCGTTGTTCCCGCTCAGGATCGCCGTGTAAGTCGCGTTACTGGCCGGTAACGTGGCGATAATCACGGATTCTCTGTCATCGGACGGCGCAATCCCTATCGCTCGCACGACCGCCCCTCGCCAGTTCGGCGGCGTTATTCGATTTTCGCCGCGGCCCCGTGGCCTATCTTCTCGCTGCTGGTGATCTGCGTACCCGAATGGCCAACAGGGCCGCGGCTACAGCATCAGTGCCCGCCCGTCACCGTGTACCCTTCATCCCGCAGATCCTCGGCCAGCTCCATCTCCATCTGAAGCGCGGCCTCGTACGGCATCGGGTTCAAGTGTTCGTAGAGCTCCGGCAACAGGCGGACGCCATACTTCTCCACCACCCAGGCTGCCTTGTAACCATGCTTGTGATTCTCAAACCGGTGTTCCGGCGGCAGCCCGCTCATCCCGACATACACGCACGGCTTCGCCGGATCCCGCTTCGGATTGATCCGCAGAATCGTCGGATGCCGCGCCACCTTCGGATCGAGCAGAATGACGTAAACATTGTGATGAAATTTCGCCGCCGCCGCCTCGCTCGGATCCTCTTCCCGCCTGTATCGCAACCGCGCCATTGGATTTCACGATAGCGCAAAGGCGACCGCGCGTTCAGCCCACCGTGCCTCAAAGTGTTCGACCGGATAAATCCGTCTTTATATGCGATCAAATTCTCGCCATGATTTAACGCTCCGTATGATCAGGCGAATCGAGGACGAGCGCGCGCGCATTGCGCGCTATCAATCTACCGTGGGCGTCGCGAAGTTTTTCAACAACCGCCAGTATCACGAGGATTTCGAGTGGCTCATCCTGTCTTACCTCACAAGAGCGCTCGCCCACGCTGGCTGGAAGTGTCCTGAATACGCAGAGAAGCTCCGGCCTCCGCAGCCCGATTTTCAGACGTATCTCACGCCGGACAAGCCCTATTGGCTTATCGAGACCACAGAAGTGTTGCCGCCAGATTATCGTCGGGGTGATTTCCACCGCGCTGTGGGAAATGGCAAAAACGGTCATGTCATTCAGGACTCGCATGCGCAGCCATGGTCCAGCTATTACCAGGTGTTCCGGACAAAACTGGCGAAACCGTATGCGTCGAGCGCTTCCCTGCTTATTTACGACGACCTGACTGCTTCGGCTTTTCCCGATTACGCGCCATGGCACGAACGCTTGTTCGCGCGACTGAAGACCTGGACCTGCGACTCGGCCACCACCTGCGATCTCACCCGATCGCAATACCAGAACATCTTTGTCGTCGATGCGAGTGGCACTGGCGCCGTCCGCCTCTACCCGCATTGGGATGTCATTCGCGGCAGGCCGAGGCGTCACGGTCACTCGCTCAACGGAATCGTCATACCCGCCACATCCCGCGTTCGCCGTTCTGATTCACTACCGCTGACAGAGAACCAAGATCAGTGAGCGACTACACAGCGACGCTGCTCGCGCCGGCCAGCTCAACATAAATGCTTTCATAGCGGGCCGCCGCTTCGCTCCAGGAAAAATCGCGCGCCATCGCGCGTTCCATCAGCGTCGTCCACGTCGTTTTGTCGTGGAAAACTTCGCGGGCGCGCTTCATCGAATCCCAGAAGGCGTCGGGAGTTTTTTCGTAGCAGAGGAAACCGAATCCGGCATTGATTGTCGGGTCGTAGTCCTCGATGATCTCCTGAATGCCGCCGGTGGCGCGCGCCACGGACAGGGCGCCGTACTTCAAACTATACATCGCGCTCAGACCGCTCGGCTCGATCTGCGATGGGATCAGCGAAATGTCCATGCCGGCCTCGATCAAGTGGGCGAGCGCTTCGTCGTAGGTTTGGCGATAGGCGAACCTCGTCGGGTATTTCCGGGCGGCGATGGCGAGCGCGGTTTCGTATCCGGCATCGCCTTCGCCGAGGATGATCAGGCGGACGTCGTCGGAGAGAAGCCGGTCGAGTAACGGCATCAGCAACTCGAATCCTTTTTCCGGCACGAGGCGCGTGACCATTCCGAAGACTGGACCTGAGGGCCCGGGCGCAAGCTGGAGCGCGTCGAGAAGTAGCGCGCGGCAGATCATTTTGCCTTCGAGCTGCCCCGGCCCAAAGCCGCGCGGCAGGAGATGATCGGTCTCTGGATTCCAGCGTTTGTAATCGGCGCCGTTCAAAATTCCCACGAGCCGGTGCGCATGTTCGCGCAGGACGATATCGAGTTCGCACCCGCCTTCGGGGCTGAGCGTCTCGCGCCGGTAACGTTCGCTGACCGTCGTGATCTTATCGGCGAATACGATCCCGCCTTTCAGCAGGTTGAGCCGGCCGAAATACTCGACGCCGGCGGGCTTGAAATAGCGCTCGGGCAAATTCGTCAGGTCGAAATCGAGGCCCCAGAAACTCCCCTGCTCCGCCAGGTGATGGATCGTGAGCACGGTCGCGAATGGCAATTTCTGGTCGGCCACCAGAGGCGGGATGAGCGCGGCGGCCCAATCATGGACATGGAGGATCTGCGGCGTGGGCGTCATCCGCCGGGCCAGCTCGAGCGCCGCTTTCGAAAAGAAAATGAAACGCGCGGCGTTGTCTTCGTAGGCGACGCCGTGCTCGCCGTAAATTCCGGCTCGATCAAAAAATTCGTCACAACGAATGAAGAAAGTCTGCACACCGCCGGCGGTACGGCCCTCGACAATCTCCGCGACGTGATTTTTCGCGCCGACTTGTACCTCAACGGTGATTCCGGTGTCCCGCAAATCAATGGCGGTGTTCTCGCTGATCTCGCGGTAGTAGGGCATTGCGATCGCGACCTCGTGTTTGCGCGCGCGCAGTTCCCGCGGGAGTGCCTCGAGCACGTCCACGAGCGCCGTGGCCCGTGCGAGCGGCGGCCCTTCCGCGCTAATCATCAGGATTCGCATGTGATTGAAAGGCAGAACGTCCAACGTCCAACGCTCAACGTCCAACGTCCAATTTCAGAAAAGAAATCGAACTGCGATCTCTTAGTTCGATGTTGGACTTTGGACGTTGGACGTTGGACGTTTCTGCTCTTCCTCATCTGGAGGATACTCACCTTTCACCCAATCGAGCGCCCGCTCTCGAGTTGTAAGCGCTCCTTCCAACTGCCGGGTTTCCACGGCCTCAAGGATCTCCCCAAACTTCGGTCCCGGCTGCAGCCCGAGCGCGATCAGGTCGTCTCCCGTGATCAAGGGCGGCGGAATGATCGGCTCGTTCGCGAACTCCTCCTTTTTCTTCAGGAGGAATTCGTAGTTATCCATCATCGCGTGGCTGCTCGCACAATCGACCCGGTGCAGCTCCAGCTCGTCGTCGAACGTTGGCCGCGCCATGAAGCGCTTGAGTTTCGCCACCCGCATGTTCGGCACGTCCTTGAAAACCATGTGCTGCCGCACTGCTTCGACCGTGGCGTCGATCTCGGCGCGCGAAAACCGGAGCCGCTCCATGATCGCTTCCGTCATTTCCGCGCCGATCCGGTCATGGCCGTTGAAGCGAATCCGCCCTTCGTCGTCGACCATCGCCGTCGGGGGCTTGCCGATGTCGTGAAAGAGAACGCTGAACACCAAAGGCAGCGACGCCTCGGCCGGAAGCAACTCCAGCATGATGCGCGTGTGCTTGAAGACATCGCCTTCCGGATGGAACTGCGGCGGCTGCTCGCAGCCTTTCATCTTGTCCAACTCCGGCAAAACCGCGCGCATCAAGCCGCTGGCGTCGAGCAGGTCCCAGCCACGAACGCGATTCGGCGACAAAAAAATGCGCACCAACTCTTCGCGGATTCGCTCGGCGCTGATTTCATTGATCGACGCCGCGTTCGCCCGGACGGCGTTCCAGGTCGCCGAATCGATCTCGAAGCCAAGAACTGTCGCAAACCGGACCGCGCGCAGCATTCGCAACCGATCCTCGGCAAAGCGCTGGGCCGGATCGCCAATCGCGCGAATCAATTTCCGCTCGAGATCCGCCCGGCCACCGACAAAGTCGATGACTTCATCCTTTTCCGGATCGAAGAACATCCCGTTAATCGTGAAGTCGCGCCGGGCCGCGTCTTCTTCCGCCGTCGCGAAATGCACTTCTACCGGGCGCCGGCCATCGAGATACGCGCCATCGGAACGGAAGGTCGCGACCTCAAACTGGAAATCGTTTTCGAGAACGACGATGACGCCGAAATGCGCGCCCACCGCGTACGTCCGCGGAAAGATTTTCTGTACGGCTTCCGGCCGCGCGTCCGTCGCGATGTCGATGTCCTTCGGGACCTGGCCGCGCAATAAATCGCGCACCGAACCGCCCGCGTAGTAGGCAGCGTGTCCCGCCGCGCGCAGCTTGCGCACGATGCCGTGGGCCGTTTGTTCCATCGCCGATTTCATCACGGCAAAAATGTAGAGGCGCTTGTGCCAAGCGCCTAAACCAAAATAACAGGCGCGCGCCGCGCCTCTACCTCGGATTTTTCGCCGTCCGCTCTACGGCCCGGCCCCGCGCTCGTAAACTTCGACGAGCCCGTTGCCGGTGCCATTATTTAGTCCGGCCAGGATCGCGGTATAGAGTCCCGGCGGAAGAGTCGCAGCGATGGCGGACTCCTTCGGGTTACTCGGCGCCAATCCGGCAGCTATGATCTGGGCGGCCTGGACGGGATCATCCTGCCAGTCGTTGTCCGAGCGAAGCAGGACGCCATTCTGGTCGCGAAGCTCCAGCGTCGGATCCTGGAGCGGGTTCGAGACGCCGAACGAGCTCAGGCTGGGGCCGAGACCGCGCACGACAACTCTATCGTTGTTGTTGCCGTTACCCAGAATAAAGCCTGCAATCACCACGTTGCTGCCGGTGCCAACGAAGGCCCGGGTGCTGAGGTTGGCGAGCTTCGAGACGGCGGCTGTGTCGACGTCATAGACTTCGACCAACGAAATGCCGGCCGGAGGTGTGCCCGCGTTCCCACGCACGACGGCCGTGTAATTACCGGGAGGCAACGTCGCGTCAATCGCTGATTCCAGATCATTGGTTGGCGCCAAACCATCGGCCTGGATCTGGGCTTGCTGGGAATCTTTCCAGTTGTTGTTCGAGATAGTCCCGAAGCTTCCTGGGCCATGGAGCTCCAGGGTCGGGTCGGCCAGCACCTCTGCCGACGAGAATCCGAATTTCGTTAAGGACGGTCCAATGGCTCGAATAACCACATGCTTGGGAACGCTTCCGGTAATGATGAAGCCCCCGATCCCGGCGTTATCTCCAACGTCCGTCCGCATGCGGGTCGAGAGATTGAGGGCCTGCGTCGGGGTCGCTGTTGGCGTCGCTGTTGCAGTAGCCGTTGGAGTAGCTGTGGCGGTAGCAGTCGCTGTCGGCGTAGCGGTGGCGGTCGCGGTTGGCGTAGCCGTAGCTGTTGCTGTTGGCGCAACGGTCGCTGTCGGCGTAGCGGTGGCGGTCGCGGTTGGCGTAGCCGTAGCTGTTGCTGTTGGCGCAACGGTAGCGGTGGCAGTGGCGGTAGCCGTCGGGGTAGCTGTTGGCGTAGCCGTAGCGGTTGCAGTTGGTGTCGGACTTGGGGTTGCGCCGGCGCAGGCGCCAGGTCCTGGCGTGTTGTCGATAAATCCTGAGACTGTGCCGCTGAAGGCCGACGAGTTCGTCGACCCCGTGACCGTATTGACGACGACGACGAAATTCGTCTGCGCCGGGACAGTGAACGAGTAGGCAGCCGTCCCCAGCGTTGTCCCGAGGCCGGAAACTCCGCTGTCACCCAGATAGTTCATGCACATGTTACCCGTGGGATCGCCTTGAGCGACCGGCGGAGTGTAAGAAGTCTGATAAGCCGCGCTTTCGATGTCACCGGCTCCGCCCAGGGCCGCGTTGATCGTGACGGTAAAGCACCGTGGCGCGCCGGCGTTGTTGGTAAAGGTAAACGTCTTGAAATTGCGGGTGCCGGCAGTATTGATCGGGGCCGGGCACGTCTTTCCATTGCACGTGCTCGGGTTGCCATCCCGGCCCATCCGGTCGGGCTGCGTCGAATCGCTCGTCGTCACCTGGCTGGACGGGATCGTCTGGTTCGGGCCGCCGGCACAAGTCGGGATGGTGAACGGGATCGACTTCGTTCCGCTCAAGTAGGTGAGATTGAGTGAAAGCGCGATTTCGGTGCCGCAGCCGAATGTATCCGCGACGGAGATCTTGAACGGCGTCGCGTTCGTGGCGCTCCCGTCGATGCGTATATCCGAATAGTTGGAGTTCCCGTTGACAACTGTGACACCCGGAGTCGTGGTCGTAAGGGTGGCCGAGATCGCGGTCTCTTTCGCGCAGCCATTGTTCTTGACGCCGAGATTCACGAGCACGCATTCGGCCCGGTTCACGATGCCGTTGTTGTTGCCTCCGGAATCATTAATCGTGAACCCGTTCGCCTCGAGCTTCGACGTGCCGGTCATTTGAAAATTCTGGGTGACCGTTCCGCCACCAGTCGGTGCGACCGGCACCGACGCTGGCGTCGCTGAAGCGCAGTTGCGGTTTGGGTCCGCGGCAGTAGCGGTGTAGCTGCCGGCGGGGACAAGGATGGTGTAAACGCCGCTGGCGTTACTGGCGCCCGCGTAGCCGTTGCTCAAGGTCACTGTCACTCCGGAAATCGGAGCACCTGTCTGAGATGAAGTGATTGTGCCGGTGACAGTGCCCCACAAGCCCGCGGCCGAAGTGCAGGACGGAAACTTGTAGGTCGTGATGCGGGTGGACCAATTGAACGCGCCGTTCGTCTTTAAATACTCGTTCGTATAAAAGAAGGTGCATTGGTCGATCGGATCGATGGTCATGGCGCTGTAGTCGCCCCAGCGATTCCCGCCGCCTTGTTGCACGCCGATGCCGGCCTGCATTTCCACCTCGGCGCCCATGGTGCCGGCAGAATCACCAGCCAGGCGACCGGTAACATAGATGCCGGGTAGAACGCTCGTGCTCGATTTGCTGTAGCCCAGGGCGATGTTGCCGTCTTTGTCCATCGCGATCGATGGCAGCCAACGGTAGTTCGTATCAATATCGTAGGTGCCGGATTGGAAAACAGTCGGCGTTGTCGTCGAGCTTCCCAGAGTTGGGTTCCGGAATTCAAACCATCTCACGGCGCCATGGTTTGCGTCGCTGCCGTTGCTGGGACCACTGCCAACGATGGACTCTTGCGTGACGTTGTTACGATAAGCCATCCGATACATGTAGTGCCCTGAAATACTGTCGAGATAGTCCACTCCCGCCGCTGGTCCAGGCTCGGGCACGCAGTCGCGGCCGTTGCTGTTGTTGACGCACGGCGCAGCGCCGATGCCGTCCAGGATCGGAGTACCAGGAGTCACAGTGATCGTTGGAGTTGCGCCCCACACCACCGCCACTCGAAACGAATCGGTTAGGTTCGTGAGCCCGAAGTTAGGGCCAATCACAAACTCTGCCTCGCCCGCAGCCGGAGGAGTTAAACTGTCGAGATCGGCGGGGAGAAATCCGAATTCAGCTCCGAGGTCCTGGCTCTGCATCCGTGCCGGTTGACCAGCGATCATCGCGGCCCGCTCGAAAACGTAGATGCGCCCCGCCGTGAATGTCCCGCCGGGGTTGAACACGTGCGCACTCATGTAATAGCCATCCGGCCACATGCCCGTGTGCGGATAATCAATGAAGTTCACCTGATCGGTCACGAAGTCGTAGAGGTAATAATCACCCGTCGCATCTGATGTCGTGGAAACGGCGACGCACTGATGGGAAGCGCTGCCGGTCGGCCCGTTGACAGCGAACTGCGAAAGTATCCAGCGGCCGGCGAGAATGTCGTAAGAGACGACGGGGTCGCCGTCATTGTGCGATGCGCAGACGCCGCCCAGCGATTGGAAAAGCGTATTCCCGGCGGCGGGACCGTACTGGAGAGCGCCGGTCGTCTTGTTGAAGACGGCGAAGCTGGTGTTGTTCCACTGCACATATTGAGTGGAACCCACACGGCCGTTCACGTCCGGGGGATTACTGGAAGGAGAGAACCCAAGGAGACCCACGCCGACGCCCTCGAAGGTGAGACCCGTCGGACTCGGTGCCGAGGCAAGAGGTCCCGCAACGGTCTGGAACGGTCCCTCGGGTCCGGCACTTTGCGTCGGGAGCTTCGGCGGGATCGGTTCGGGATGATAAACCTTCGGCACGCTTGCCGGATCGATCGGCGGCATGTCCCGCAGATTCGCGCTTCGAACCGCCGTGACCGGCCGCAGATCGCGCACCGGGCCGGTATAGGGGCCCACGGGTGGTTGAGTTGCTCCCGGCGGTCGCTCTGCCGGGTCCTTGTCCACCTTGATCGCTCCACCTGGTTGTGTGGACGACACTCTCCCAAGGGTCGATGCCAACCGTGTGAACCACCGGGATATATTGGTAATCTGTCCTTTTCTATCTCGCTGCTGCGTGCCCGCGAAGGCGAACAGAGTGAGCATCACTGCCGTGAGGCACAGGAGAGATACGATAAGAACCCGCCAGTTAAAGAACGCTGCGCGGTGGACACTTTTTATTTTCATGGCTGAGGACCTCCGGGAGACGAGCCACAAAACCGCTTACCTGCCGGCCTGTGAGACGCCGAAAGTGTTCGTTTGCGCGCAGTCAGCCGCGTGTATCTTTTTGCGAAGCCCGCGTCACAACTTTGATCTTCATTCGACAGGCGCACGGTCGAATTCGACGGCCCGCCATGCTTTGCCGCGATGCTTGTAGGTGATCTGGACGCGATACGCCTGTTCGCCCGATGGCGTGTGCCCACTCAAATAGGCGCTTCGTTGTTCCGGGGAAATCCAGGCTGTCAGTCCACCGGAGATTCTTTCGCCTGCGCCTGGATTGAACGACGCGCGAATCGTCACCAAAACGGTGCAGGTATCACCCGAGCAAGAGATTCGCTCCGTCGTCATTTGCCGAAACGCCAACACCTCCGCGCCTCCGGCAGGACATGCCGGGCAGTCGGCAGTCGGTTTCTGCACAGAAACAACTTTCGTGGAGCGAACGAAAGCCACACAGTCTTCCCCGATCTCGTCTTCGCGCGGCTGAAGCTCGTCTTCGCCTTTTGCCACCTCCGGCCCGGCCTCGCGCGTCGCTTCCGAAGTGTTCGAACGCTTCTCGCGATCAGGCGCAGACTTCTCGGAGCAAGATGCGGTGATGATGCCCACGACCAGGATGAGGGCGGCACGACGAATATCCATACGCTGTTGATCTACTCTCGTCGCCAGCCGGTGCGCGAGGCAAACTGCTTTCGCGCATGATCGCTCACTTCATCGACGGCACGTACGAGCTCTTCCGTCGCTTCTGCAATCAGAACCAGCCGCGTGTATCTTTTTGCGGAAGCGCGCGTCAAACTCCGCGCAATTTTCGCACGATGCCGTAAGCGCTCTGCTCCAGCGCCGATTTCATGGTAGAACTCGCGCCATTTTAACCGATAAAGTCCCGAAGATGAAACCATCGCTGAACTGGTTACTACCTTTCGTTCCGGCCGCCCTGGCTCTCCGGTTCCTCCCGGGCCTGGCGAACCCGACCGCCCTTTTCATTTGCTCGGCCATTGCCATCATCCCGGTGGCCGGATGGATCGGCCGGGCGACGGAAGAATTGGCGGCGCGGGTGGGAGAAGGGGTCGGAGGATTGTTGAACGCGACTTTCGGGAATGCGGCCGAATTAATTATCGCGGGCATCGCGCTCTCGAAAGGACTCACCGGCGTCGTCAAGGCGTCGATCACAGGCTCGATCATCGGCAATATTCTGCTCGTCCTCGGTCTCTCCACTCTTTTTGGCGGGATCAAGCACAAGGAGCAACTCTTCAACAAATCCGGCGCCCGCACTTCGGTCGTCTCGCTGTCGCTGGCCGCGATCGCGCTCATCATCCCGACGGTCTTTCACATGGCGGCCGCGGCCAGCCCGAGCGGCTGGAGCCCGAACGTCGAGCACGAGCTTTCGTTGGGTATCGCCCTTGTCCTTTTCGTCACCTACCTTTGCGTCCTTCTCTTCACGCTCGGCACTCACAAACATTTTTTCATCGGGTGCGAAGGCGAGCTCGAAGAGGAAGTGGAGCACTGGCCGCGGATGAAATCGGTCCTGGTCCTCGTCGCGGCCACTGGAGTAGTCGCGCTTCTTTCCGAATTCCTCGTGGGAACAATCGAGGCGGTCCGCACTTCTCTCGGCATCACCGAGGTTTTCGTCGGCGTGATCGTCGTCGCGATCGTCGGGAACGCCGCCGAACATTCGACCGCCATCGTCATGGCGATGAAAAACAAGATGGATTTGAGTGTCGGGATCGCGATCGGATCCAGCCTCCAGGTCGCCCTCTTCGTCGCTCCCCTGCTCGTCTTTCTGTCCTATTTCTTCGGCCGTCCGATGAACCTCGAGTTTTCGCTGCCGGAAATTTTCGCCGTCGTCGCCTCGGTGTACATCATCTTCCAGATCAGCGGCGACGGTGAAACGAACTGGATCGAAGGCGTCCAGCTGCTCTCCGTCTATCTGATTCTCGTAATCCTGTTTTTCTATTTGCCGGAACCGCACGTCGGGACGGAATCGCCTTTGCCCTGAGCCACGCTGTAGCCGCCTCGCGGTGTCGAGAGGCCACAATTTGTAGGGCGTCTGTGTCAGACGCCATCCTCTTCGGCCGGCGTTTCACAGCCGTAACGCAGGCGAAACGCCGAGGCCGGGCTTTCCAACGCCCTACAATTTCGGAAAACGCCCCGACAGAGCGCCAGGGCTACAGCTCCGCCGCTGACTTCCGCGACTTGAACGAATGAATAATGAAACAAAAGACCGCGATGCAGATGCAGGAGTCGGCCACGTTGAAGGCGGGCCACGGATGCGCGAGCGGCACGTGAAGATCGAAGAGAGCGAAATCGATCACGTGGCCGTGCAGGAAGCGGTCGGTCAGATTGCCCACGATGCCCGCGAGGAGGAGGGAGAGCGAGATGTCGCGGAGCGGGTCGCGGCTCCGAGTTCGCCGGAGCAGGAGCGCGAAAACAAAAACGAACGCGACACAGGAAAGGACGATGAAAAACGTATTGTTGTTTTTGAATGAGCCGAACGCGGCGCCGTCGTTGGTCACGTTCACGATCGCAAAGAAATCTGCGATGACGACGTGGATATCCTCCGGGTGCACAAACCGCAGGACGAACCACTTGGTGATCTGGTCCAGCAGGTAGAGCGGCAGGGAAAGCGACAGGACGTATTTCATTTCGAGGATGTTTCTACGGCGGCCTCGCAGCGATCGCACAAATCGGGGTGGACCGCACTTTTCCCAACCGCCGGCCGATGCCGCCAGCAGCGCGCACACTTTTGATGCGCGGTCTTTGAAATCAACGCGCTCGGTTCCTTACCGGGCTGAAGGGTCAGATCGCTCAGAATAAAAAATTCTTCGAGTTCCTCTTTTGACACCGCCGCGATTGTTGCCTCCTCACAGGTTAACGTCACGGCGGCTTCCAACGCGTTGCCGATTAATTTGTCCTGTCTCGCCCGCTCAACCGCCTGGCCAATCACGGCGCGAAGATTGAGTAACTGCGCCACTCGCTCACGAGCTTCCGGGTTCTGAAACTCCGCCATCTCATCCGGAAATGTCCGGACGTGGACGGAATCTTCTCCGCCCAGATAACCCCACGCTTCTTCCGCGGTGAAAACCAGGATCGGCGCGAGCAGCCGGCAGAGCGCATCGAAAATGCGATGCATGGCCGCCTGCGTCCCGCGTCGACGTGGCGAATCGGGCGCGTCGCAATACATTCGGTCCTTGGTGATGTCGACATAAAGGCTGCTCAAATCGACCGCACAGAATTGATTCAAGATGTGATAGACCTTGTGGAATTCGTACGCCGCGTATGCCGAGCGGCACTCGGCGATCACGCCCTCGAGCCGGTCTAGGATCCAGCGGTCCACAAGGGTCATTCCGAGCGTAGTCGAGGAACCCCGTTGCACGTCGAGCGACTTTCCACGGGGTCCCTCGACTCCGCTGCGCTCCGCTCGGGATGACGAATCGCTGTCATGCAAATTCCCAAGCAGAATCCGCAACGTGTTCCGGATCCGCCGATAGGTGTCCCCCAGACGGGTGAACATTTCCTCCGAGAACGGAACGTCGTCCGTGTAATTGATGCTGCTCACCCACAACCGGACGATGTCGGCGCCGTGTTTCGCCACGAAATGGCCGGCATCCATCGGCTTGCTGTAGCTGCTTGATTTTGAAATCTTCTTTCCATCGACATCGACCACAAAACCGTGGGTGACGCAGGTCTTGTAGGGAGAACGATTGTGCAGCGCGATGCTCGTCATGAGAGACGATTGAAACCAGCCGCGGTGCTGATCGGTCGCTTCGAGGTACATGTCCGCCGGGTCGCGCAGCTCCGGATTTGTCGCCAAAACGGCATAATGCGACACGCCGGAATCGATCCAGACATCGATCGTATCGGTGCGATGGCGAGTGCCCTCCGGCAATCCCAACTCGCGCGCCAGGGCCGCATCATCGAGCTCGAACCAGACATTCGAGCCTCGTTGCGCCACAGCGTCCGCGAGCTTGCGGATGTATTTCGGATCGAGAATCGTCTCGCCACTGGCAGAATAAAAAACGGGCAGCGGGACACCCCAGCTCCGTTGGCGCGAGATCACCCAGTCGGGCCGCGATTCCACCGTGCCGGAGATGCGGTTCTCGCCCCAGGGCGGAATCCAGTGGACGCCTTTGATGGCGGTGAGCGCGTTCGTACGAAGCGCGTCGATCCGGATGAAAAATTGTTCCACTGCGCGAAAGATGATTGGCGTCTTCGATCGCCAGCAATACGGATACGAGTGCTGATAAGCGGATGCACTGATAAGCATCCCTTTTTCACGGAGCAGCGCGACGATGTCGGCGTTCGCGTCAAAAACATATTTGCCGGTGAGATTCGGCAACCCCGCTTCGTCCGTGTACCGACCATGGTCATCGACCGGCGATAGAATCTGAAGCCCGTGTTTCCGCCCCAACGAGTAATCGTCTTCACCATGACCAGGGGCGATGTGAACGGCGCCCGTTCCGGTATCCATGGTGACAAAGTCGGCGGCGAAAATCGAGGAAGTGCGCGGCAAAAATGGATGTTGCGCGGTGACGCCTTCCAGCTTTCCTCCCGGAAACGAATTGATCGGCTCGCCCGTCGGCTCAAATCCCGTCGCGGCGCAAAATGCTTCCACGAGCGTGGCCGCGAGGACGAACGTTTCGGAAACACCCTCCTTCCGAAACTCCCGCATTACGTAAAGCTCTTTCGGATGCACCGCGATCGCGAGATTGGCCGGCAACGTCCAGGGCGTCGTCGTCCAAATCGCGATGCTTGCCTTCCCCGCGAGATCGCCGCTGACGATCGGAAACTTCACGTAGACCGTCGTATCTTCGCGGTCCTGGTATTCGACTTCGGCCTCGGCGAGCGCGGTCTGCGCGCCGGTGCTCCAGAAGACGGGCTTCAGGCTTTCGTAAACGAGCCCTTTCTCGACGAAGACCGCAAAGGCGCGGAGAATTTCCGCTTCATATCCCGGGGCCATGGTCAGGTAGGGATGTTCCCAATCGCCAAAGACCCCGAGCCGCTTGAATTGCTCGCGCTGGATGCCGATGAATTTTCTCGCGAAGGCCTCCGATTTTTTCCGCACCTCGAGCGGGGAAAGGCCGCGCGATTCTTTCACGACCTTGTATTCGATCGGCAAGCCGTGGCAATCCCAGCCCGGCAGATAGGGCGCGCGAAAGCCCGCCATGCTTTTCGATTTCACGACAAGGTCCTTGAGAATTTTGTTGAGCGCGGTGCCCATGTGGACGTCGCCGTTCGCAAAGGGCGGCCCGTCGTGCAGGACGAATAATTCGGCTCCCGTCCGCGCTTTCTGGATCTGCGCGTAGAGGCCGGAGGCTTCCCACTTTTTGAGCATCTCCGGTTCACGCGTCGTCAGACTTGCCTTCATCGGGAAATCCGTTTTCGGCAGATTAAGCGTCTCTTTGTAATTCTGGCTCATGCGCGGAGCGGCGAGGCTAACATCCGAGGCGGTCGGGCGCAACGGAACGGCCGATCACTCTGGATAGCGCGCGCGTCTCGCGCGTTGGTTTCGGCGTCTCGCCGAAACAGGCTTCCGAGAAAGTTCGCGACGGCGAGACACCGTCGCCCCCACGCGAGACGCGTGCGCTACCAGAATCCTGATGCACGCGACTTCATATCTCGCGCCGCGCATTCTGCTAAAGTGTGGATGTGAAACGAAAGGCTGTTCTGCACATCGCCTCATCTCCGCGGGAGGCGTGGGAGGGAGCAATCTTGCCGTGGTTCCGCAAGGTGCTTCCACTTTCATGGAAGCAAGACCTGCCGTCGTTGGTCGTCGTGCCGACGCGAAGCCACGCGCATGCGCTTAAGGGCCGTCTCCTCGAGGAGGGTCATTCCCATCTCGGCATTCAATTCGTCACCCCAGCGAGATTGCGCGACCTGCTTCGCGACGAGCACGATCACGCGTTGCCACCGCTCGAGCATCTCCGTCTACTCCTGGCGGTAGCGGCCGAGGAAACTCTGCGCGAATCGACCGAAGACGAAACCAACGCCGATCATCTGGCTGCAAAAGCGGTCGTGCGGGCGCCGGATCATCTATTGCGCACACTCGACCGCCTTGAAATTGCCGGCTGGGATTTCGAGCAGCTCGGTCTGAATTCGTTTCGACCGATTGCCCGGCGTTTTCGGGACCGATTACGCGCCTGTCGTTTCTCCGATGCGGCCCAGTTTGATCGTGGACTCCTGGCCCGCTCGGTCTCGGACCCACCGCACTTCGCGAATCTCCTGATCTGCGGTTTCGACGCCGCCCATTGGCCGCAATGGTTCCTCTTGCGGGCGGCTGTCCACGCCAGCGAACAAACGACGGTAGTGCTCGAAGAACCGCGCGGTGAACTTGTCGATTCCGACCTTTGCTGGATTGGCTCGTGGGAGGAAACCCTCGGAGAAGCACAACGGGCCGCCAGGCACACCCACATGCCGGTCGATTCGCTTTTCAGCGAAGCGGAGATGCGCGGAGCGGCGCAGCCCACAATGCGTTTCGATTTTCTCATCGGCACGAACACATCGGAACAGGCCGAAGCGATCGCAGCCCAATGCGTTTGTTATCTCGCAGAAAAAAAGTGCGTGCGCGTCGGCGTGATTTTTCCTGGTGCCGGCGCGTTGCCCCGTTTGGTCTCGAGTGCCCTTGCGCGGCTCGAGATCCCGCACAACGACGGCCTTGCCCATATCGTTCCGGGAATTTTTGAATCGGCCGAGTGGCAGGCGTGGCTGGAATTACAGCGGGCGCCGCGGCTCAACTCTTTCCTCCGTTTCCTGAACGCGCTGCAGGACCCGGCCGTTTTGTCACCCAATCTCAGCCGTTCCGCGCTAGAGAAAGCCCTCGTGGAAAGCTACTCAGCGGTGCTGCTCGATGATCTCGAAATCCTGCGCGAGTTCTGCGCGGCGGGAGACGACAAATTCCAATCGACCGCCGCCGCTCTAGGTTCGCTGCATTTTCTTCCATCGCGCACTACGCTGGTGCAGTTCCTCGAACAAACCCAGGCCTCTCTCTCGCATCTCGGCTGGACCCAGCACGCTTTTGAAATCGCGACCGTGAGCCGGGATTGGCCAGACCATTTCGACGCATTCTTTTCGCGCGCCCTTTTCCTGCGCTGGCTCGGAGAAACCGCGGCCACTTTCGGCGCCGGCCGCGATCCCGCGGGAGACCATCCCTACGCCCGGGTCCAATTACTCACCGTCCCGCACGCGCAGAACCAGGAATGGTCGCACCTCATTTTCGGCGGCTGGAACGAAGGCGCCTGGCCGCCGCCGGCCGCCGTGGAGTTTGCCCGCACAGAAGAAATTCGCGTCTTTAACTCCGGCGTCCAGCGGCTGAACAAACGCGCCGCCCGCCAGGGAAGCCAGGGTGAAGGCCACACGAGTATTCGCGAAAACCATTCGCTCTATCTCGGACCGATTGAACAACGCGCCATCGCCCTTCGCCAATTCGACGCCTTGCTCGAATCCACCAGCGAAGCGGTCACACTCGCAGCCAGCCTCGTCCGGGAGGACGCTCCCGAGCGCTGGTGGAATCCGAGCGAATCATTCACGCAGCTTTATCGCAAAAAACAGCTTCAACCACTGACGCAGGCGGTTTTGAAGGGTTTGCAACGCGCGACCGCGAAGTGGGTGGAGGGTGCTCGTCAACTGGCGCCAGGCCCCAAGGCCCGACCCGCCGATGTTCGGCCTGCCTTGGACGCCTTTAACGCCCGCCGCGATCCGCTAAAACCCGCCGGCGAGTACGATTTCGCCCTCCGGCCTGACACATCGTATCGACCGGTTCCGAGACTGAGCGTAACCGATCTCGAGCGAATGGTCTCGTCACCCGCCATCGTCTGGATGAAACGCTTTCTCGGTGTCGAAGCGCCGGAAGACACCTCGAATCCGTGGGCGACAACCAGTGGCAAATGGGTCCATCGCTGGCTCGCGAGCATTGGTGAAATCAAAGATGGGAAAATCTTCGCCCGCTTCCCCTCACCGGCTCAAATCGACGAACGCGTTTGTGTTGCCGCTGATGAACGTCGCGCCACACTGGAACAACTTTGTGAGTCGCTGGGCAAAGTTGTGCCGGACTGGTGGAACTCCGGCTGGCTCAACGCCCGCTATCTGGCACGCCGGCTCGGCGCCAGGATCGCAAACACGGAAGGCTGGAACTGGATGGCCCCGGAGTTTTCCATCGGTGGGGAAGGTCCGATAAAGATAACCCGCGAAGTGGAGCTGATTCTTCGCGGCCAGATCGATCTCATTCTCGCGCAAAACGACACGGCCGATTTTGCCGGGAAAAAATTCTGGATCATTGATTACAAAACCGGCTCCACCAGGGAGCTGAAAAATTCCGATCTCCACGACAATCTCGTCAAAGGCACAATCCTGCAGCTCGGACTCTATTCTCTGGCCCTGCGAGAACTTGGCGCCAGCGAAGTAGAAATGAGCATCCTCTCGCTCGCCGTGAAAAGTGTCGCGCCCCAACTGGCGGTCACGGCTCTGGCGGACCACACAACCGTCTTCGCCGACCTGGCGGAAATGCAGCGGACCGGCGTTTTCGGAATGAAAGGCGAAGTGCGCCCGGCGTTCGGTTACAGCGCCCCCTACCCGCTCGCGACCCTGCCGATCGACAACGACCTCCTGGAAGACAAATGGGCGCTCACCCATCCGAACCTCGTGCTCGAAAAAGAGGAGTGGGAAATATGGTGAGGCCGAGCGATGAGTCGGCCCGCGCGCGTTTTGCCACCGAACTTTCCCGGAACTTTTCGGTCGTCGCTTCGGCCGGCTCGGGCAAGACGACGGCGATCACGCAACGTGTCCTGTCTCTCGCTCGCGCTGCCGACGCCGTGAAAACGCTGCCGCGCCTCGTGGTGGTCACCTTTGCGAATCGCGCCGCAGACGAAATGCAGCAGCGAGCCCGACAGATCTTGCTCGACGAGAATTTGGGAGCCGATGTGCAGACCGCCTTCAATCGCGCGTTCTTCGGCACGATCCACTCTTTCTGCATGAAGTTACTGACCGATTTCGGTCATCACCTGGGATTGCCCGCGCCGCTCGAACTGCTGAGTGATGACGATGACTTATGGGCGGAATTCAGGCAAAGCCAGACCCGCATCGGCCACTCGTTGAAGGAAGCTGATCGCGCCACGCTTTTGCGTCTGGTCCAGGCGCGCGATTTGATGGAACTGGCACGGCGCGCGGGTTCAGCGGTCCTCTCCGTGCCGGAATTGCCGCCGTTCCCGAAGCTCGATTTCGCCGGGGTTTATGCCCAGGTCGATCAGCGTGGTCGCGACAACATCAGGAAATCCCAGGCCGAATTATGCGAATGGGAAAAACGTTATGCGGGTGATTGGGAGTATCTGCGCTGGCCGCCTTGTTTCACTGCGGACAACTCCGCCTTCACCCAACTTTGGCGGCAGAAATTCTCCCCACTGCGCCAATGGGTCGGCGATGCCGCCACCTGCGTTGCGGCCGAGGTGCAGCACGCCTACCGCGATTTTCGCCTGGAACGCGGCCTCGTCACCTATGGCGATCAGATCGCGCTTGCGAAAGAACTACTTCAGCATCCGCAGGCGGCGGCGCGGATTCGCGAGGAAAATTTTGTTGTGATTCTCGATGAAGCGCAGGACACCGAGCCCGCCCAGTTTTCGGTCCTGCTTGAATCGACGCGGCCAATCGCTGCGACCGGCGATTGGATGGAAACGCGCGCCGATCCTCCAGAGCCCGGCCACTTCTGCATGGTCGGCGATTTTCAGCAATCGATTTACCGGGAGCGCGCCGACCTCCCTTACTACCGCGCGGTCCACGATGCCCTTGTGAACGATGCCGGAGGGGAGGCGCTGACCTTTTCGGTCACGTTTCGGCTCGACGAAGAGCAGTTGAAATTCGTCAACGAAACGTTCCGCGAAATCCTGAATGACACCGCGGGACAGGTCCGCTTCGTGGAACTGCATCCGAGTCCTGAAATTCTTCCCGGAAGAGTGATTCGGGTTCCGCTCTTGGCCAAAGAGTTATTATCGGATGGCAAAAAGCGGAAGGATTACCAGAAGGCCCGGATCGAAGCGGACTACCTGGCGCAATGGATCAAAGACACCGGGCTGAAAAAACTCTCCGCCGATTCATGGCGCGAAGTCGCGATTCTCTGCCCGCGGAAAGCCTGGCTGCAAACAATGGCGGCGGCATTGCGGCGCCTCGGTCTGCCGGTATCGATTCAATCCGAGCGCGATGTCAAAGGCGACAGTCCGGCCTACGCCTGGCTTACCGCGCTGTTGACGGTCATGACAGATCCACGCAACGCCTACGAAATCGTCGGCGTGCTCCGCGAAATTTTCGGCGTCTCCGATCATGACCTCGCGGTTTTTTCCAAAGTCCAGAAATCCAGTTTCCGCATCGACGAAGTGTCGGCGGCGACCGGCAAGGTCTCCTCGCACCTGCGCACCCTGGCAGAAATCCGTCGGCGCACGGGCGGACTGGCTCTCTTCGATGCCGTCATCCTCATCGTCGGCGAAACCCAGCTCCGCGACCGTTTACTCGTCCTGCCCGCGACGGAGTTCGGCGATCTTGCGCGAGAACTCGACGCCCTGCTCGCGCAGGCGGCCGAAACAGAGACCGGCGGGATGATTCTCCCCGAGTTTGCCGAACGGCTCCGCAACGATTTTACCGCCGCGAGGGCGGTCCGTTTCTCCGCCGATGACAACGCCATTCAGCTTATCACTTCCCACAAAGCCAAAGGCTCGGAGTGGCAGGCGGTCATCGTACCTTTCCTTGCCCGCGATCTGCGCCCGCCGTCGGCGTCGTACCCGCATTTCGTAAAGTCACCGGACAGCGGTCGCCTTGTTCTCGCGCTCGGCAAAGAAGACAAGTCAAAGGAGTTGAAAGAAACCATCGAGCGCGCCCAGGCGCAGGAACTGGAGCGCCTCCTCTACGTGGCTACGACGCGGGCGCGCCGGACGCTTGTGCTCGCTCTCGATCAGGAGATTTTTTCGACCGCGGAAGGCAAACTCCCGAGAATGGCGCAGTTGCGCCGGCTAATTCAAAACGCGGACTCTTATTCCGGTGAATTCGACGGAACCAGTCGAACAATTGAAAACGTCGAAGATTCCGAAACCGTTACGGCTTTTTCCGAGAAGATTACCGGGCCAATCGAACCTTTGGGTTCCCGGCAGCTCAAAAGCGCACAGAGGCGCGGAGAGGAATTTATCCACAAATTTGTTCCGAGCGCGCTCGAGGAGGAAATTGATCTCGAACTGCGCCCGCATCCACGACTCGACAATCCGGCGACACTCTACGGCCGGTGGTGGCACCAGCTTTTCGAACGCCTGGATTGGAAAGGCGGAGTCGAGTCCGCCCAGGAACTGTTCGACCGACGCCTGCCGACTTCTCCAGACCCGAAGGCCGCGACAAGAGATTGGAACGCAACGCGCGCGAAGTTATTCCACCATGCCAGTATCACCCGCTTCCTTTCGCGCGCGGAGACGCGGTTTCACCGCGAGTTTCCCTTCTCCTGGCTAATCAACGATCGCACCGTGCTGGAAGGCGTCATCGACTCACTCATGGTCGATCGCGACGCCGGCCGGTGTTTGCTCCTTGATTGGAAGACAAACCGGATCAAGCCAGGCGACGAGGAGAAACTCCGAAAACGGTATCGATCGCAGATCGCAGCCTATTGGAAAGCCGTCTCGGAAATAACAAAACTCGACGTCGACGCCGGCATCTTCGCCACGGCGACTGGTGAGTTTATCGGCTATTCCGCGAAGGAACTCGAAGCGGAATGGGACCGGCTGCGATCGTTGCCCCCGGAGGAGCTCGGCGAACAAATCTCTCCACTGTAGCCGCGTCCCTGTGGGACGCGTGAGATCGACGCTGATATTGAAATACGCGCGGCTTACGTCGCCCACAGGCGACGGCTAGAGAAAACGCTGTCATCCCGAGCGAAGTCGAGGGATCCCGTTGCATGTCGCACGATTTTTGCCGGGATCCCTCGACTTCGCTCGGGATGACCTGCTGTTCGTGGGTGAACTAGCTCTCGCGCTTGCCGGCGATGAAGTCTTCAACGCTGCGATGGGCCTCGTCGTCGGTCATCTGCTGGGGCGGATGCTTCGAGAAATAAGCGGAGGCGGAATGGAGAACGCCGCCCTGGCCGCGATCCAGCGCCAGCTTGCAACAGCGGATCGCATCGATGGCCACACCGGCGGAGTTCGGCGAATCCTCGACAGAAAGTTTCACGTCCAGCTCCATCGGCACGTCGCCAAAGAGTTTTCCCTCGACGCGGATGAAACAGATCTTGTTATCGTTCTGCCATGGGACGTAATCACTCGGGCCGATGTGGATGTTCTCGTCAGCCAGCCGGGTGCCGATGACGGATTGCACAGCCTCAGTCTTGGAAGTTTTCTTCGAGGCGAGCCGGCTCCGGTTCAGCATGTTCAGAAAATCGGTGTTACCGCCGGTGTTGAGTTGATAGGTGCGCTCGACTTTTACGCCGCGCTTCCGGAAGAGATCGACGATGGTGCGGTGCAAAACCGTCGCGCCCATCTGGGCTTTGATGTCGTCGCCGACGATCGGCAGGTTTTTGTCGGCGAAACGCTTCGCCCAGACGGGATCGCTGGCGATGAAGACCGGGATGTTGTTGACGAACCCAAGCCCGGCTTCGAGCGCGCAGGCGGCGTAGAAGCGCGTGGCCTCCTCGGAGCCGACCGGCAGATAATTCACCATGATCTCAGCGCCGGATTTTCGCAGCTCTTCGATGATCTGCTCGCGGGTCGATTCCTTCTCCAGCGGGAGGAAGGTCCGGGCGGCATCGTAATCCTTCATGTGCTCGGCGCATCCGTCGAATACGCAGCCCATCATCACGATGGCCCCCGTCGGCGCGATTTTGTCGCAAAAAACCTTCGTGCAATTCGGGGCGGAGAAAATCGCTTCCGCGGCGTCGAGCCCGACCTTGCGGCGGTCGATATCAAACGCCGCGACCACTTCGATATCCTGGGGCTCGTAAGGCCCGATCTTGCGATGCATCAGGCCGACGTCGGAGCCATTTCCGGAAGGACGGTCGTAAAAGTTGATGCCCTGAAGGAGCGAACTGAAACAATTCCCCACCCCGACGACGGCGATTCTGATTTTGTTCATTACAGGAAAACTCCGAAACTAGCTGCAGCTGATCGTCCGGAGCAAGAAAGTTGTCACAATATTGCCATATCTGCCGAGCGCAAATCCAGAGGTGGCAGTGGCGAAACAGCGGCAAATGGGGGATTATGGAGCTTGGAAGGGGCGGCGGAAGGGGATTTTGATTGAAAAACCATAGGCTGCCACTGAGATAGAAACCATGTGGCGCTTCGCCGGGCTCGTCATTTTACCATTTGTTTGCGCGACCCTCCGCGCCGCCGCTCCCTCTTATACGGTCGAGGAAGCAGTTGCGGCCGCGAAAAAAGGGAATGCCGAAATCCTGATGGCCGCGAAACAACTCGAGGCAGCGAAGGGCGGTGTGGTCGAGGCGCGCGCCGGGTTCCTGCCCGGTGTGATTTCGACTGGTCTTCTCCAGAAGAGGGAGCGCGTGGAAGCATCGCGGCTTCGCTCGGATGATTACGACGCCTCCCTTCGTGTCGTCCAGAATCTTTACACCGGCGGCGCAATTACGAGCCAGCTCTCCATCGCGCGTTTGAATGAGGAAAAGCGCGCCCTTGAATATCAGGCCCTGGTCAACCGCGTCTCGATGGATGTCCGGCTGGCATTTTACGACGTCCTCCTGAATCGCGCGAAAATCCGCGTGCGCGAACAATCGGTGCGGGTTTTCGAAGAAGAACTCAAGACACAACGGGAACGTTTCGAGACAGGGACCGTCGGTTCGCTCAACGTCAGCCGCGCCGAAGTGGCCCTGGCGAACGAACAGCCGGAGCTGATCGACGCCCAGACGAGCCTGCAGAATTCCGAGCTGCGGCTCGGTCAATTGATCGGCGTGGATTCTTCTGGAAAGCCGATGTCCGCGGAGGCGGCCGGGGAATTGCAATACGCACCGAAACACCCTGAGCTCAACGAATGCCTCGCCTACGCCGACGTGACGCGGCCGGAAATCCGGGCGCGCCAGATCGACGTCGAAATCGAAAACCAGCAATTGATCCTCGATCGCAGTGCGACGCGGCCTCGCGTCGAAGCCTATGCTGGTTACGAAGCTTACAGTGAGCGGGATCCGGCAGTCGGTCCGGAGTTCAACCATGGTTTCATCGTCGGCCTCAATGCGACGTGGCATATTTTCGACGGCTTCGCCACCCGCGGCCGACTCCAGGCCACCCGGGCCCGGCGCGACGCGGCGTTGCATGCCCTGGAAGCGGCGAAGCTCTCGGTTTCCTCCGATGTGCGCAGCGCCTTCCTCGATATCCAACAAGCCGATCGGGTTCTCCAATCCGAGACGCGCAACGTGCAGAACGCGGATGAAGCGCTCGAGATCGCGAAGGGAAATCTGGGGGCTGGGCTCGGAACGCAGCTCGATATTCTGCAAGCCGCCGCCGATGTAACCCGCACCCGCACCACTCGTTTCGGCGCGATCTATCTGCATAACGTGGCGCTGGCCCGACTCGCCCGGGCCTGCGCGCGCGAGCCCAACTCGCTTGGTTTCGCCCCCAAGATTTCGCAAAATCCTCCGGGCACAAAACCGGTCCTTGAAGTCGCGGCGCCGCCGGCAACGCTTGGAGGCGGCCGATGACCCAAAACGCGACGAGTCCCCGAAGTTGTTTGCGTTATCGCGCGTTCCTTATCCTTGCTGCACTTGCAAGCGGATTTGTTTTGTCGCCTATTCAAGGACTCACGCTCGACGCCGCGCTCTCCCGCACGCTGGAAAAAAACCCCGAGATCATCCAGGCGCGAATCGCTCTCGAACAGGCAGCCGGCCGCCGTCTCGTTTTCCGTTCCACCACGCTGCCCGACGTTAGGATACAGGGCCTCGCGGGTGTTCAAGGCGGCAAACGCGCGGACGAACCGACAATTCGGCCGTTCGCCTTTGCTCGCGGCTTTTTTAACCAGCCGTTATTCGACGCAGCGATGCCGGCTTCCCGGCGCCGCGGCAATCTCGAAGTGCTGATCGCACAACAGCGTTTGAATGTCGCGATCGTCGAGCAGCTGCACACCGCGCGGGTCGCCTTCTACACGGCCCTTTACAACGATTCTCTGCGCGCTCTCGGCGAAGCCCAGCGGGAACGTCTTTCGCAAAATGTCACGACCCAGTCGGAACGTTATCGCGCCGGACAGACGGACCGCGCCGCGATCATGAGCGCCCAATTGCTTGAACGTGAGCTGGAACCGCATATTCAGGAAGTGGAGCGCGGATACGAGGGCGCGTTGCTCACCCTCGCCGCCGCGATGGGTGACGACGCCAGCCAGCCCGCCGCTACGCTTCGCCCCGACGGCCAGCTGCAGTTTGCCACTCTGAACTACGACCTCGGGTCGGAGACATCCGCCGCCCTCTCCCAACGCGCCGATCTCCAGCTCGCCCGCCTCCTGGTTCGGGCCGCCGCCGAGGACCAGCGAATTATTGCGGCCCAATATTATCCAGCGCTCGATGCGACGATTACCGGCCTCGGGATTCCGGTGACCGTCCGGACCGCCAATAGCGGTTCCGCGCTCGCTTCGAACGACGTTCTTTCCTCAGAGATCGCCGGCGGCGTCTCGATGACCTGGCGGGTGGTCGACAATGGTAAAGTTGCCGGCCAGGTAGCCCGGCAACGGGCCATTCGCGAGACGAACGAGATTTCGCTCCGCCAACTGGAAGCGAACGTCTCCCTCGATTTGAAACGGATCTCGAACAACCTCCACGCGATCGAAGGCCGATGGAAAGCGCTCAGCGCGGCCGTGTCGGGCGCGGAACAGAACGTGACTGTGGTGCAACGGACCCTGGTCGAAGGCCTCTCCTCCCAACTGGAGTTCCGAACCGCCGAAAGCAGTTTTCTCGAAACGAAGAGCGCCCTGCTTTCCGCCGCCTACCAGCAAAACGTGGCGCGCGCCGAATGGGACCGCACGACGGGCCGCTATTTTCAATTTTCGAACGACACCGGAGGAAACTCGCATTAGTTGCAGCCGTTGAAGCTCCCGCGCTCGAAAAATCTTATTCTCGCCGGAATCGCCGCCGTGCTGGTGATCCTGGCGATCATTTACTTTGCGACGCTGCCGGTCGCGGAAGTCGCGATCGTGCAACGCGGCACCGCTATCTCGGCCATCTACGGCACGGTGCGAATCGAACCGTCGCTCGTGCTGCCCGTGCGCGCGCAAAACGCGGGGTTCATCCAGCTGGCGGAAGTTCTCTCGGCCGGACGCGGCGCAATCGGCCGCAGTGTCGAGAAAGGCGAACTCCTCGCAACGATCGCCGATGAAGCCACAGCCCGGCAATTGAAACAGGCGCGTGCTGACCTCCAGGCGGCGACGCAACGCGCGGAGCTCCCCTTGCCTTCCGCGGAGGCGCTCAAAGTCGCCGAGGACAATTTGGGCCGGCTCGAAAAACTGACCGGGCTCAGCAACGTGCCGCAGGTCGAGTTTGAAAAAGCGAAGAGCGAAGTGAACCGCCTCAAGGCCTTGGTCGAGACGGAGCGGATCGAACGCGATCGCAATCTCGCCGCGCTCGATGAAACGGCCAAAAAACTCGAAGCCCAGATGAAAAACTCCGAGATTCGCTCGCCGGTGGACGGCTTGTTGACCGGGATCAAGACGATCGATGGCGAGCTGGTCGCCGAACGCGCCGAGCTGTTCACTGTTTCCTCCCGAAAAAATTATGTGCGCGGCGAAGTGGACGAAGAGGACGTCGGCGAAGTGAAAGTCGGGATGGAAGCGATTGTGCAAGTTTACGCGTTTCGCACCCGGACTTTTCGCGCCAAAGTCGCCGCGATCCAGCCCGCCGCCGACGTGGAGACACAGCGTTACACCATCGTGCTCGATCTCGAAAACCCGCCCGAAAATCTGATGGCTGGCATGACCGGCGAGATGAATATCATCACCGGCACGCACGAAAATGCGCTCCTCCTGCCGACGCGCGCGCTCCTCATCGATCAAGCGCTCATTGTTAAACACGGCATTGTCCAGTCGCGCACCGTCAAAGTCGGTTATCGCACCCTCGATTTTTCCGAAATCCTGGACGGCCTCTCCGAAGGCGATCGCGCCGTGCTTTCCGACCAGGACAAATTGCGACCGGGCCGGCCGGTGCGGCAGCGCGTCACCAAGGTTACGCCGCGAGTGGACCTCCGGTGACCCCTCCCCTTTACATCGCGCTCAGGTTTCTCCGCCATCGCAGGCGGTCCTTTATCCTTAGCCTTTCCGGCGTCGTTTTCGGAGTCGCCATTTTTATTTGCACGCAGGCCCAGACCCAGGGATTTGCCCAAAACTTCATCGACTCGACTCTCGGAAGCAACGGAGCCCTTCTTCTTCGCTCACGCTTCCAATCCGCCACGACAGGCCTGCTCGTTCCGCCGAAAAACGTCCGTAATCCGAATCAACCGCGACGCCACTCGATCGATGGAATAACCAACGCGTCCGAAATCATGCGCATCAGCCGGCAGTTCGCGGACGTCGCCGCCTGCTCTGCCGTCTTGCGCGGGACTGTCAGCGCCCGGGCCGGCTTCGATAACGCCACGGTGGATCTGTTCGGCATCGACGCCGTGTCGCACCTCCAAACGACCAACCTTGCCCAGCAGATTACCAGCGGTGACCTCGACGATTTTCGCAACAATCCCAACGCCGTTATCATCGGGTCGCGTCTGGCCGAAGCGATGCAGGTGGTCCCGGGCGACGCTGTCCAGTTGCTTTCGCCCGGTGGGGAATATCGGCGTTTCACGATCGCCGCGACCGCGCGGAGTGGTGTGGGCGTCGTCGATTCCGTCAGAGTTTATTGTCACGTTCGGGTTGCGCAGACGCTGCTGCGGAAACCGTTTCCCGCCTCGATGATCGTTTACAAATTGCGCGATCCCGAGCGCGCCCCGGCCGTGGCCCGCGCTTTCGAAGATCTGTTTCAACACGACGCGCAAAGCTGGCAGGACCGGGAGGAAGCTAACCTTCAGCTCTTCGTCACTGTGCGGGTCTCCGCCGCCATCACGGTCTCGTTGATTATTCTCCTGGCCGGGTTCGGAATTTTTAATGTGCTCACCATGTCGGTCCTGTCGAAAATCAAGGAGATCGCGATCCTGCGTTCGATGGGTTACCGCGCCCGCGATATCTCCGCCATCTTCCTCTGGCAAGGCGCCATGATCGCCGCCGCCGGGTCCGTGATCGGATGCCTCGCAGGCGCCGCCTTCACCTGGGGCGTCTCAAAAATCCCGATTCAGGTCCGCGGCCTCTTGTACGCGAACCATTTTCTCGTGACCTGGGACTGGCACCATTACCTGTGGGCCACCGTGCTCGCCATCGTCGCCGTCTTCATCGCCAGCTACGTCCCCGCCCGCCGCGCCGCCCAACTCGCGCCCGTCGCTACCCTTCGCGGCTCGAGCGCCTAGGTGCTTTCTCCTCTGTAGCCGCGTCCCTGTGGCACGCGCCGGGACAGGACGCGGCCAGGTTCACAGACACGCCGCCCACAGGGCGGCGGCTACAGAAGACCAATTCAGCATGACAGCGAGAGGCAATTCCCGTAAAGTCAAAAAACGCAGCCAACTCCATGAACTTGCTCGACAAAATCGGCCGGGAATTTTCCGGCTACAACCTGCTCGAATCGGGCAAGCGGCTTTTTGATCGCAAGCCGCTCCAGTGCAGCCTCTACCTGACCGATCGGTGCAACCTCGATTGTTCCTATTGCACCGAATACGACAACTCGCGGCCGCATCCAAAGCTGGAGGACCTGAAGGTCTGGATCAAAAAGATCCGCGATTTGGGCACCATGCGGATTGCGCTGGTCGGCGGGGAACCACTGATGCATCCGGACGTGGTCGAGATCGTCCGCTACTGCCGCGAACTGGGATTTGCCACCAGCCTGACAACCAATGGGTTTCTCCTCACCCGAAAATTATTGAAGCAACTCGAGGAAGCGGGCCTCCAGGTGATGCAAATCAGCGTCGACCGGATGACGCCAAGCCCCATCACGAAGAAATCGTTTAAGACGATTTTGCCGAAGCTCGATTACTTCAAGGATTCGAAGATCAGCCTCCATATCACGGGCGTGATCTGCGCGGACACGTTGCCGGAATCGAAGGCCGTGCTCGAAACCGGTTTGTCACGCGGGATCCCGACCGAAGTGCGGCTGGTCCATGCCGATCCGCTTAGCCGGTTCCGAGTCGAGCGCGGGTCGAAAGAAGAACTGGAGGCGTTCATCGATTCGATGATCGAACGGAAGCGACGCGGTGAAAGAATTCACACGAACGAAGCGATCCTTCAGTACCAGAAGAGCCTCCTGCGGAACGAGCCGGTCGATTGGACCTGCATGGCGGGCTACAAACTTTTCTTCGTCTCGGCGCAGGGAAAATTTTGGGAGTGCAGCATGGTCCACACGGAAAAGCACATCATGGATGTGACGCTCGATGATCTTTACGCGAACTACCGAAAGAAAAGCTGCCAGCAAGGATGCGGTGTTTATTGCGCGGTCAGCACGTCGCTGCTCGTGCAGAACCCGGCAAGCGTGATCACGAAGGAAGTTGTCAATCGCGCAAGGCGCATCCCGGGTCTGATCCGGCACGCGGTCCGTTCGTCCGAACCGGCCGAGCCGGGTCAACCGATTCAGCCTGCGCAGGCCGAGGTCTAAAACTACCGGCGACCGAATCCGAATTTGCGAGGCGCCTAATGCTCATGAACGCCGAAGTTTCGCTCAGCTGCGAAGGGATCGAGCGTTTCCTGGGCGAAGATGATTCGCGCGTGCATGCGTTGCGCGGAGTCTCGCTGCAACTTGAACGCGGCACCGTCCACGCAGTCGTCGGCCCCTCCGGCTGCGGCAAGAGCACCCTGCTTTATATCCTGGGATTGCTCGATCACGCAGACAGCGGCTGGGTCACGATCGAAAACGAAGCAGTCTCGCACCTGGTCGATGACGCGCTCGCGCGGAAACGGAACGAGCTGCTCGGCTTCATCTTCCAATTCCATTTTCTCCTCGAGGATTTCACCGCGCAGGAAAACGTGATGATCCCGATGCGGCGCCTGGCCGTATTGAGCGAAGAGCAAATGCTCGAGCGCTCCGCGCACCTGCTCGATGCCGTCGGACTCGGCAGCAAATTGAAGCGGCCAAGCCGGCACCTCTCCGGCGGTGAACAACAGCGCGTGGCCGTGGCGCGCGCGCTCGCCAATAATCCCAGCGTGATTCTCGCAGATGAGCCGACCGGAAATCTCGACAGCGCAAATTCGCGCCGTGCCTTCGAGTTGCTCCAAAGAATTGTGCAGGAAGAACGGAAAGCTTTGCTCCTCGTCACGCACAATCCCGAGATCGCCGAGGCGTGCGATTGGATCCACGAAATGCAAGATGGCCGCATCGTGGAAAGTCACTCACGCGGTCACCGCATCTCGGTGCGGGCGGGCGCCTGACCTCTACTCGCGACCTCTCTCCGGCTCCGTTCCTTCCGCTTTTTTTCTTTTGAAGAGCTGATCGAGAACAGCACGATCGTTCGGATCCAATCCGAAAACGCGCCAGGCGATGAAATATCCTGCAAGGTAAACTCCGGCGGCTGCCAGCTCCGACCACCATCCATGAATCGCGAAGCGGATGAGCAAAGCGACAGGGAGGGCGGCGAGCGCGGCGACCCACGGTTTGACCAAGGCTCGCCACGGCCAACGCCAGTCGACGAGCCAGGAGATCTCGATCCATCGGAGCACCCCCTTAATCAGATAGGGCGAGAAAATCCCGAGCGCCGCACCGAGAGCGCCGAACGCTGGAATTAGCAACAAATTCAAACCGATGGCGGCAACGAAGGCGATGGTGGAGTTCATCAAATTAATCTTCGGCCGCGCGACCATCAGAATCGTTTCGCCCAGGCCCACGAACGCATTCAGAGCGCAACCCCCTCCGATGACCGCCGCCCACACGCCACCGCGGTGGAAGGAAGGACCAAAAATCGTCATGATCGCGCCCCCCGCCAGAGCGAAAACGACGACCGCTGGCAGCAATAGCGCCAGCATCCAGCGCGCGAGGTATGCGTAACTCGCCTCAGCCTCGCGGATCCGGCCGGCTGCGATTTGGCGTGCGACGATGGGCGTAAAGATCGGTGTAAAAGACTGGCTCACCTTACGCAGGCCACCCGCCACCTCCACCGCCGCCGCGTAGATACCCAGCGTCTCGAGGGTTACCCCAGGCGCGCGTCCCACAAACCAGCCGAGCATGATGAGGTCGATGCGCATGATGCCGATATTGAGCAAGTCGTAGAGGGCGATCGGCGCCGAGGCCCGCAGGAGCTGAGGCACGAGGTCAACGTTAGGTGAACGCGTTATCGGTGTGAACGTGAATAAACGTCGCGCCAGCGTGAAAGCGACGAGCCCGGAAGCGACTGTCCCAGCGATGACGGCGATTTCCGGCGCCAGTTCTCTCACACCGAGCGCAAACGCCATAAGGAGCGCAGCCGCCGTGCCGAGGCTGTCGGTTAGGCCCCGCGAATAGATGTCGTGGTGCATCACCATCATGCCACGCGACAAGGCCGTGCTTACGCGGTAAAGCGTGACGCCGGGTAAGGCCAGCAGCATCACTGCGGTCGCTCGCACAAATTCCGGCCGCACTCCGATGGATGGCCCGAAAGTCCAGACGGCCCAAAATCCGCCGATCGCCAGAAGAACGCTGCTACCGAAGGAGACTGCGAGCGCCGTCTTCATGACCCGGCGGCTGCTGGCGCGGTCGCCCACTCCCTCCGCTTGTGCGATGAACGCGATCGCACTGTAGTCGAATCCGAGCGTGGAAAACTTGCTCAGCAGATCCATCGTCGCCCACGCGAGACCAAAGACGCCCAGGGCCACACTGCCGAGCAGCCGCGCGACCAGAAAGGTGAAAATCCCGCGAAGGTTGGACGCAAGAAATGCGATCGTGTTGATGAACGCGCCGCGGGCGAGCGCCGCTCCGTCCGCGGAATGGTCGCGCGCTGACCTCTGAGAGTCCGAATCGGCAGTTCGAGACATAACGTCAGCGTTTGCGGGATGCCGCGTCGTGATAAACGTCGAGCGTCTCGCGCGTGCATTGATCCCAGGAAAAATCTCGAGACCGGGACAATCCTTGCTCGCTAAGCGAGCGGCGCAATTCTGGCGACTTCACAAGATCACGCAGCGCGGTCGCCAACCGGTCGACATTGTCAGGCGGCACCAACAGGGCTGCACCCCCTGTAATTTCGCGGAACGCTGGGATATCGCTCGCGACAACCGGACAACCGCTAGCCATCGCCTCGACAACTGGCAGTCCAAATCCTTCGTAATTCGACGGCTGAACCAGAGCGCCGGCACATTGGATTAGCTTTACGACATTTTCCCTGCTCACCGCTTCGAGCCAGACAAGGCGATCGGCGACCTGCAAACGACTTGCGAGCCTAACGAGTTCATCGCGCGACCGACGGGACTGCAAAAGAACAAGCCGCCACGGGCGCGGAACTGTTCTCGCGAAGGCAGCGATTGCCAAGTCATGACGTTTTGTCGGTATATTCACGCCGACGAGCAGGAGGTAAGGTGACTCGTCTCCGATGAGCCTTGCCATCTCCTTCCGCGCCGTCTCCAAGTCGTTAGGCGGTTCAAAACATGTGTCAGGTGCCTCCCATATCACCGACACGCGCTTCGCCGCGTCCGGCGCGAGCGCACAAATCCGATCAGCGGTCGCCTTTGTTGGAGTAATCAAACAAGTCGCATCAGACAGAGCGCGCCAGACGGCTTGTTGATAGTATTTGCTCTTAAACGCGCGCTCTATTCGTGGCAGATGGAGCCCAGGGTGCTCGATCGACATGACGTCGTGGATCGTGACCACGCTCGCGCACGGTATCTTGCGTGGCAGCACATTGTGCGGGCTGTGAAACACATCGACATCACTGAATGACGCGTAACGGCGAGGCCAGAATAATGTCAGCGGGGAACTCGGTCCCGGGCGAACAATCACGTCGGAAGTATTGGATGCGTGCGACAATGGACGTGGCGCCAAGCGATGTGCCCAGAAGAGGAATCGATCGAGCGGGGCGGACGTTGGCAGGCGATCAACCAATGCCTGCACATAAACGCCGATGCCGCTCGGTCGTTCGCGAATATATCGCGCGTCAACTGCCACCGAAATCGATTTCTGGTGTTCTGGCATCGGTGCAGTGGTTAAAATAGGAATGACCCGGAAGCAACCGGCAACCGCCCCTTCATGAAACGTGTTTATTACCGGGACGATCGCCGGGATCGGTCTGGCTACCGAGAAACTACTCGTCGCGCGCGGAGGCGTCGCGGGCCAAGTGATTTCCGCGGCGCGTTCCTTCTCGTTTACGGTGCCGCGTGGCCTTGGTATTGCCGATCGCAACCCAGCTTCCCCCATGATCGATTCAATTGTAGGGTGAGGCGTTGCCTTGCCCTGCAAAAACGAGCGGCAAGCTAACAACTTGCCCTACAAATTTGCCGGACAATCATTAGGAAGGATGAAGCGCGTATTCATCACTGGCGCGAGTGCCGGCATCGGGTTGGCAACGGCGAAGCTGCTGGCCGAACGGGGCGACGAAGTCTGGGGAACGTCGCGCGATATCGCGCGTGTTCCGCAACTTCCACGGCTCCACGCAGTGCGGCTCGACCTCAGCGAAAACATCTCATTAGGCGAAAGTTTCCAGCGAGCGCTCCGCGAAGCGGGCCATTTCGATGTCGTCATCAACAATGCCGGAAGCGGCCACTTTGGGCCGGGCGAACATCTTTCGGCTGAGGCAGTGCAGGCGCAATTTCAAACCGTCTTCTTCGCGCACGTCGAGCTTTGCCGTCTCGCTTTGGCTTCGATGCGGATCCACGGCAGCGGGCGGATCATTAACGTCACGTCGCTTGCGTCGCGGTTACCCGTTCCATTCATGGCCGCCTATAACGCGGCGAAAGCCGCCATGGCTTCCTTCGTCATGTCGCTTCAGCTCGAACTGGCCGGATCGGACATTCGCGTGATCGATCTCCAGCCGGCGGACATTTGCACCAGCTTCAACGACGCGGTCGCTCGAACCGACAGCGGCGATCCGCGTTACACGGGACTCGTCGAACACGCCTGGAGAGTGGTGGAAAAAAACATGCAAGCCGCGCCGCAACCGGACCTGGTCGCGCGGGGCATCGCGAAATTGATCGATGCGACTAATCCTCCCGCGCGCGTCACCATCGGCGGAACGTTTCAAGCAGCCGTCGCGCCGTTCATCCTTCGTTTCCTTCCGCAACGCACCCTCATCTGGGGCTTGAAGAAATATTACCAGCTGCCGAATTGAAAATAAGCGACGCGGTGATTTTGATGGCGGGGACCGGTTCGCGCCTGCGCGGCTCGACGGAGACGATCGCAAAGCCGCTTATTCCGATCGCCGACCGGCCGCTGATCTCCTACGCGATTGACGCATTCGATGAAGCCGGGGTGGAGACGATCCACGCTGTCGTCGGCCCCAACGGAGAGGAACTGGCGGCGGCGGTCGCGCTGCTTCTGCCTCCCCATATGCGATTCCACGCGATTCCGAACCCGAACTGGCAAAAACAAAACGGCGTCTCGCTTCTCGCGGCGGCGGGCCGCGTTCGGTCGCCCTTCTGTCTCGCGATGGGCGACCATCTCTTCGAACGGTCGATCCTGGATCAACTGCTTGCCCAGGCCGATCCCACGCGACTCAATCTCGCCATCGACCGGAAGATCGCTTCGATCTTCGATCTGGAAGACGCGATGAAAATTCGCACGGAAGGGAACCGGATCGTCGGCATCGGGAAGAACCTTAATAACTTCAACGCGATCGACACCGGCATCTTCATTTGTCCGGAAATCATCTTCGAATATTTGCGGCGCGTTTTGAAAGACGGCGACTGCAGCCTGGCGGACAGCGTTCGGCTGATGGCTGAGGAAGGGAATGCGCTCGCGATTGATATCGGCGTTGCCTGGTGGCAGGACGTGGATACGCCGGAAATGCTGGCGCGCGCCGAACAGGAAGCAGCTCGGCTTCTGTAGCCGCCGCCCTGTGGGCGGCGTGTTGGCGAGCGATAATGGACTCAACCGGCGCTTCGCACAGCGAAGCGGCTACAGGGCCGAGCGTGCCCGCCACGCGAGCGCCAGACTCACCGCCGTCACCAAAAGCAGCAGATGTAAAATGAGGGCCGGCAACCCCACCCCCGCCAGGAAAACAAAGAAGAGCACCGCGACATCGCGTTTCGTAATCTGCATGAGTAGGAAGGCGAATTTCTCTCCGAACATGAGGAGGCCCGAACGCTCGACCAGTTCGCGATGGCGTGGATAAAGGGCAGGACCTAACGAATCCAATTTTGCCGCGGACGCGGGTACTGCTTTCCGAGTCGCGAGATAAGTTTCATTCACTACGATCAGGCCGCCCGCGGTGATTCCTTCAAGCAGATAGAACCAACCGGAACCACCGTGAAAATGCGCCTGTCGAGAAAGCCCAAATCCGAGACCGACGACGAGAAGGACGTTGCTCGCGACGTCGAAGAGATCGTCGAGCTGCCGTCCGCGCTCGCTTTCCATGAATTTCGCGCGGGCGATCTCCCCATCACAGCCGTCCAAGACGCTGAATACCTGAAACAGGATGAGGCCGAGGAAAAACGACCAGTAGGTTCCGTGACTCAAGACGAGCGCCGCCACGATCGGAATGGGAAAAATCAGCCAGGTCCACGCGTTCGGCGTGGTGGTGAATCTCAGCAGGAGCCGTGTGATCGCGCGGGAAATCGGACGATTCAGATATCGCGACACGAAACCATCCTGGGATTTGCGGCTGCCACGCAGGAACTTCGTTTCGATGCGATCGATCGCGTTCCCATCGGTGATGAACTCCCACGCTCCGTCGACTGAACGTGGTAGTGACTCCGTTAGCCGACGATAAATCTCCCAGCTTTCCTTATCACTCGGAGGGACTTGCTTCCGCACGTCCCCAGAATCAGAAAGTGAGTCCCCAAGAGAAATGGAACGCGCGGAAGCGCCTCCCTCCGAGAGTAAACGGCCAACGGCTCTTCGATAGAGGAAGAGTCGTGTGCTCAGAATAAGATCATAAGGTTGGCCATCGAGATCGGTCGAGAAAGCGACCTTGGTGAGTCGTGGATTGTCCGGGATCCAGCGCTGGGATTGATCGAGAACGGGGTGCCAGAAAATGCCGACGAGTACGGGCGCGGTCTCCTTGTTCTCAATGGCGAATTCGTCGATGGAGAGTGCGATCCGTTCCAATTGGCGCAATCCGGCCACCAGCCAATCCGCCGATTCGTCGGCCAGAACCAGGACGCGCCGCCGGTTCATTGCACCGACGCAAGAAGGCGCCGATAAATCCGGTAGGTCTTATATTTTTCGGCGCCGATGGCTTCGAGGAAGCGATTCATCATGTAGTTATTTTCCAGAATCAGGCTGCATTCGCCGATGAATCCGCGTTTGAGCATGGCTTCCTCGATAATGTGCAATACCAGCATTTCGGCGATCCCGTGCCGGCGATACTTCGGAACCACGCCGAGCGCGACGAGCCGGACCGTTTTCAACCGGCTCTTGTGGTAGAGCAATTTCGCGAGCCCGATCGGCAAACCAAAGGTCGTCAGGCGCCCGTTGATTTTCTTGAACGCCGCATTGATGTCCGGCACGCAGAGAATGAACCCGACCGGTTCACCCTCGATCTCCGCCAGCCAGATCAGTTCCGACAGAACGATCGGCTTCAGCTCCTTGGTCATGAAGTCGAATTCCTTTTCGGTGAAGGCGACGAAGCCCCAATTATTCCGCCACGCTTGATTGTAGATGTCGCGGATCAGCCTGCCTTCCGCGTTAATGTTGCGCAGATTTGCGGTGCGAAAAGTTACGTCGCCGCGCCGTTTTTTCAGCGCTCCGGCGAGACGGCGGAGGCGCTCGGCCGCATCCGCCGGATTCGCAAACCACCAGGCGTAAAGGTCCATCGCTTTCTCAAAGCCCCATCGCTCGATCAGCCCGCCGTAATACGGTGGATTATGCGAGGTAAGGAGCATGGGCGGGAATTGAAACCCGTCGATGAGCAGACCACAGACATAGTTCGTCGAATAATCGATCGGCCCCATGATCTCGTCACGCCCGAGCCCGCGCAGCCACCCGGCGGCCGCATCGAACAGGGCGTTCGCCACTTCCTGATCGTCGACCGATTCAAACATCCCGAAGCAACCGACGTTCGACCCGTGAAGAGCGTTGTAGTTGGGATCATCGCTCGCCATGATGCGCCCGACGATTTCGCCGGCCCGCCGCGCCAGAAAAAGCTCTGCCTTTCCGTGCTCATAAAACGGATGCTTTTCTCGATCGAGGAATTCCTTGCGCTCCAGCAGGAGCGGCGGCACCCAGGCGGGATCGTTCTCGTAAATGCGCCAGGGGAATTTGATGAAAGCATCGCGCTCGGCGTGCGAAGCAACCCGGATAGTTTCAATTTGAGCCACGGCCATAACCTTGCCTTGAGCGAAGCCTGTCTGCCAGTCCCAAGGAACGGAGATTTTCAAGCGCAGACCCCAAAACGGCGGTCAAAACCGTCCTTCCCTGACTTGCAGCCACGAAGAAAGGGAGTACAACCAACGGCCTTGTGACGCGCCGCGACAGCCAGCCAGTTCCCGCGCACGGTCTCTCCTCCAAAGCTATCGAAATCGAGGAGCTGACTGACGTTTACTTTTTCCGCCCGGCCGGCTTGCTTATCGCTCACGGCGCCCGGGTCGTCGGAACGACGCCGATCGGTCTCACGATGCTGGGGGCTCTGGTGGGAATTGCCGGCGGTGCCCTGCTCTACGACCAGCGCCTTGGGCTGTTCGGATTCGCGCTTCTCATTCTCCACGGAATCATCGACTCCGCGGATGGCCAACTCGCGCGCATGACCGGGCAGGTCACCGAGTTAGGTCGCGTGCTCGACGGCGTCGGCGGCTACGTCACCCACATCGCCATCTACGTCGGGATCACCGCCGGACTTCTTCATCGCGGCGCGCCCCGCACGATTCTCCTTTGGGCGGGGTTAGCCGCGCTGGCGAATGTTGCCCAGGCCCAGATGTACGAATTTTACCGGCATCATTACAAGACCATCGTAACAAAGAGATCCCTGCCGCTCGACAACCCGGACGGGATAAACTCGGCCTGGATCGCCTGGCTCTATCGTGGGTATCTCAATATTCAGCGAATGAGCAACGGCCACCATGTCGAGGTGGAATCGGCTCTTGCGTCGCGTTTGATTGAGGGCGTCGTGCGGGAGGGAGATGTGACTTTGTACCGGCAGAGTTTTTACGGACCCGTGCGGGGTTGGAATTTGCTCGGCGACAACACCCGGTTCTACGCCATCGGCCTCCTCACTCTGTTCCATCGAATCGACCTTTTTTTCGCTTTCATCCTGCTGCCAATGAATCTGGCGCTGGTCGGGCTCTGGATCTGGCAACGGAGTGCCGATCGCCGATTTCTCGCTAGGGTGTTTACCTAATTTTCCTTCGCATGGTTCGCACGATCCTTTTTGACATGGGCGGCACTCTCGATGGCGACGGTCTTCATTGGCTGGATCGGTTCGTCGCCTTCTACCGAAGTTTCGGCGTCGACCTCCCGCGTGAATCGATTCGCCTCGCTTTCGACGAAGCCGAACGCCGCGCGGCCACGGATGAACTCATCGCGTCCGCGGATTTCCGGCAGATGATCGAACGCCATGTGAAATGGCAGCTTGAACAACTGGGCTTGGAAAACCGCGGACTCGAGCAAGATCTCGTCGGGGCTTTTATTCCGCCAGTCCGCAAGGCGGCGGCCGCCAACATGATCTTACTCGCCGACCTGGTGGCCCGCGGTCTCGAGCTTGGCGTTGTCTCGAACGGTTGCGGGAACGTTGAGAAATTGTGCGCCGATTTCGGTTACACTCCCTTTCTTTCCGTGATCGTGGACTCGCGCTGCGTCGGACTTTTCAAACCAGACCCCGCAATCTTCCTTCATGCCGCCGGGAAGCTCGGCCGTGATCCGGGCGAAATCATGATGGTAGGAGATTCGTTCGATCGCGATGTCCGGCCGGCGAAACAAATCGGGATGAAGACCGCGTGGCTCCAGGGACTTGAATCGCGAACTTGTCCCGAACCTTCATTGGTCGATCTCCATCTTCGCCAGCTGGCAGACCTACCCGGCGCTTTGGCAGCTCTCTCACCAGCGTTGGCATGAACGCATCCGGGACATCGCTTCGGGCGGGGATTTTGGCGGCGGGGCGCGGCGAAAGATTGCGGAAGGGAACCTCCGATCTGAAACCGCTCGTCAAGGTAGCCGGAGAAACCTTGATCGAGCGGGTCTTGAACTCGATGTCAGAAGGCGGCGCAACGGAGGTGACCGTCATCATCAACGAAGATTCCCGGACGGTCCGGGATCATGTCGCGAAACGGGAATGGCCCTTCGCGTTGCGCTGGATCTTCGAAACGACCCCTACTTCGATGCACAGTTTTCTTCGGCTGGTCGAAACCCTGGCCGCCGATGGAAACGTCGGGCCATTTTTGCTTTCCACCGTCGATACCGTGGCGGGCGCGCAAACCTACGCTCGCTTTTTCGCTGAAGCGCGACAGCTCGAACAGGCGACCGTGACCCTGGCGCTCACTTCGCCGGGAGATGACGAGAAACCGCTGCTCGTGCGAACGGCTTCGAACGATTCGCGCGTCGTCGCGATCGGTGAAGCCGCGGCCCCATCGGACTACGCCACGGCCGGCATCTACGCCGTGCGCCCGATCATTCTTCGCGAAGCCGAAGCCGCGCGGCGCGATGGAATCGATACCCTGCGAAAGTTTCTCGGGCGTCTGCTCGATCGCGGCTATCACCTGGCCGGAATTCCGATTTCACGGTCGATCGATGTCGATCATCCCAAGGATATTGAAACCGCCGAAATATTTCTCCGGGGCGCGCAAAGATGAAACGCCTTCTTGGATTGTATCGCGAAAAGCAGTATTCGCCCGGCCGTCACCAGTCGAACGACGCGCTGCTTCTCGACCAGATCGCGCACCGGCTCCGGGAACGGGAATTCGCCGTCGACCTCATGACCTTGGAGGAAGCAAACGGAGTGCGGTCGGAGGCCGCCCTGGTTTTCTCGATGTGCCAGGGGAGATCGGCCCTTGAAAGTCTGGCCCAGTGGGAGCGCGACGGCGTGAAAATCATCAACAGCCCGCTCGCCGCGCTCAATACCCATCGCGATCGTTTGCCGTCGTTAATGGTCCAGGAGCGGATCCCGTTTCCTCAGACGCACTTGGTGAACACGAACGAAAGCGCGGATCCGCATTCGCTCGATCTCAACGGCGGCATCTGGCTGAAACGCGGCAATGTCCACGCCTCCGTTACGGCCGATGTGCAATGGATCGATTCGCGCGAGCGCCTGGAAACCGGGCTGGCGGATTTTTCGGGGCGCGGCATCGACCTGGCCGCATTGCAGGCGCATCGGGCGGGCGACGAGATAAAATTCTACGGCGTGGCCGGTCGCGCGTTCTTTCACTGGTTTTATGCCGGAAACCCGCGCAAGTATCCTTTCGATTCTTCGGAACTGCAGAATTTGGGCAATCAAGCGGCCGCCGCGGCCGGGCTCGACATTTTTGGCGGCGACATCATCGTATCGTCCTCGGGAGAATTGACCTTGATCGATCTAAATGATTGGCCATCGTTCGCCCCCTGCCGGGAACGCGCGTCTTATGTCATCGCCGATTTCATTACAAAACGTGTCCATGCCAGCTAAGGCCGAAAGCCCATCTCGTCCGCGCACGAAAGCGCTTTTCGATCAAGAACAGCAGTTCATCGCGCCCGGCGTGCAGACGATCGCGTTATTGTCCAAACTGGCGATCGCTCATGGCAGCGGCGCGACGCTGACCGATCTCGACGGTCGCACCTATCTCGACCTGAACGCCGGCGTTTCCGTGGCCAGTCTCGGCCACGCCCATCCAAAATATGTCGCAGCCCTCACGAAGCAGCTTGGCGCGGTCACTGTCGGCAGTTTCACTTCCGCGCCGCGCGCCGAACTCGTCAGGGTGATCGCGGAGCTGGCGCCGGGCGAGTTGTCGCGCACCCAATTCTTCAGCGGTGGCGCCGAAGCGGTCGAAGCAGGGATCAGACTGGCCCGCTCGTTCACGAAACGGACGGACGTGGTCGGTTTTACCGGCGGCTTTCACGGGAAAACGGCGGGCGTTCTGCCAATCTCGGATGTCGATTGGAAAACCCTGATTGGCCCGCTGCCGTCCGGCCATCACCTCGCGCCCTACGCCGATCCAACAAAATTCGACGGCTCGCCGGATGAATGCCGCGAAGACGCTATCAAGAATCTGCGGCGCGTGATCGAAGAAGAAGTGGGGGGACGCCCGGCTGTGATTGTGATCGAACCGATCCAGGGAACGGCGGGCAACATCGTGCCGCCTCCGGGTTTTCTCCGCGAGGTCCGCGATGTCGCGCAGGAATACGGCGCGTTATTGCTCGCCGACGAAATGATCACCGGGTTCGGCCGCACGGGGACATTGTTCGGGTGCAATCATGATGAAGTCGCTCCCGATATCATGACGCTTGGAAAAGGAATGGCGGCCGGATTTCCAGTGAGCGCGCTGGTTTCAACTGACGAGATCATGGCAGCCAAACCGTTTTCGCTGCCCAGCGCCTCGTCTTCAAGCTACGGAGGAAATCCGCTCGCCGCGGCCGCCGCCCTGATCACGATCCAGACAATTCTGGGCGACAAGCTCGTGGAAAATTCGGAACGGGTCGGGCGTCTGCTTCGTGACGGATTCCAAAGACTGGCGGCGAAGCGCCGGTCCATTGCGAACGTGAGAGGACGAGGCCTCCTGATCGGGTTCGATCTCGTGACCGATCAGCAAACCAACACGCCGCTGCCGAAGGAGAGATGCATCGAGTTCTTCCAGCGCGGTTTGGCTGAGGGCCTCATCATGATGAGTTACACGCCGCGCGTTCGCGTCCATCCGCCCCTCATTCTTTCCGTCGAGCAGGCAAATTCCGCGCTCGAAATCATCGACCGCGTGCTCGAGCGATTCGAAGCAGAATAGACCGTGCTGCGCGGCGCGATAATCGGTTTTGGCGCGGTCGCGGAAAACGGGCACTCACTGGCCTACGCGGGGTCGCCCGAAGCGAAAATCGTGGCCGTGGTCGATCGGACGGAAACACGCCGGAAAGCCGCCGAAAAATCTCTGCCGTCCATTGCGACATTCGCCACCATCGAAGAATTATCGGACGGCCCCGAGATCGACTTTGTGGATATCTGCACGCCCCCGTCCCTGCATGGCGCGCCAATGCTCCAGGCCCTTGCCTGCGGCTGGAATGTCCTGTGCGAAAAGCCACTTCTCCTCAATCTCGACGAGCTCGACAAAGTGCGAACGCTGGCCCGGAAGTCGGGTCGAGCCGTCGTGCCCGTCCACAACTGGAAGTACGCACCGATCATCCGACGCGCGACCGATGCCCTGCGCTCGGGCGCTATTGGATCGCTGCGTGAAATCGAAATCGAAACGCTGCGCATCGAGGATTGCGTGGCCGCGGATCCGGCTCATCCGAATTGGCGACGCGACCCTTCCATTGCGGGCGGCGGTGTCCTGATGGATCACGGCTGGCACTCCGTCTATCTCGCACGCCATTGGTTCGGAGAAGATCCGGTCGCAGTGGAAGCGGCGCTGCATCGGCCAACGCCGGGCGGAATTGAGGACGAAGCAACGTTAACTCTGCATTTTCCAAATGGTCGCGCGAAAATCTTCCTGACCTGGCGGGCCGATCGGCGGCAAAACACGATCCGACTGAGCGGAGACCACGGAACAATCGCGATCGACGACGATACGCTCAGGATCGGCGACGAAGAAATCCGATTCGAGAGCGCATTATCCGCCGGGTCGCATCACGCCGACTGGTTTGCCGCCATGTTGCCAGATGTGATCGCGAAGTTTCGCTCGCCGGAAACCTCGCGAGAATCTTTTGAAGAAGCCGCGCTCTGTCTTTCAGTGATTCGATGTGCCTACGAGCTGCCGGTCCGCCTCTAACGAACCGGGCTCCGCCGCCGGGCGCGACGCCCTGGTGCCGAAAACGTAATCCCAAAGCGGCGAGCTGACACCATAGCCGACGTGGTCGTCGTCGTAGTGATGCCGCATGTGATACTTCTTCAGCCAGAGCCACACCCCACGTTTCATCGAAAAATGGTGCGTCGCGTAGTGCAGCATGTCGTAGAAAAGATAGCCGCCGAGGAATCCGGCAAACGCCGCCGGCGCGACGCGGCCGAACAGGAGCACAAACACTCCGTAAAAGAAAAGCGCGAGCGGAATACTCACTATCGGCGGCATCACGAGGCGGCTGGCGTCTTTCGGATAATCGTGGTGCACGCCATGAAGGAGAAAGTGAAACTGTTTTCCCAGGCGGCTGGTCGGTTGATAATGGAAAACCCAGCGGTGCATCGTGTATTCGACCAGGCTCCAGATAAGATTTCCGAGGAGGAAAAGGCCGGCGATCACGGTGATCGCCATGGCTCGCTGCCGCGCCGCGAGATCGAGCATGAAGCCAACCACCGGCAGGTAAATCACCAGGGGCGTGAGGGGGTGAACATGGGAGAAAAATTCCAGGAACCGGCTCTCAAACATGCGGACCGATTCGTTTTTGTTCGAGACGTAACGCTGCCCCATACGCTTTACGATGCTCAGTTCTCCCGCCGCATCAATGCGCATGCTCCAGCTGGGGGAGCTGCGCCGGCAGGAGCGTGTCTGAAAGAATATTGAGCGCCTCATCGAGATCGGCGCGGGTGTGGTTCGCGGTCACGCAGGCGCGGAAACAGATTTTGTCCTGCGGGACGGCCGGATAATCGACAGGCGCGACCCAGAGCCCGCGCTGGCGCAATTCATGGCCGAGCTGATACAAACGCTCGCGATCCCCGATCACGATCGGCATGATGTAAGTCGTCGAGTCACCGGTATCGATGCCGAGCGAATTGAGCTGGGCGTGAAAATATTCAGCGTTTTCCCAGAGCCGGCTCCGCAATTCCGGCCGGGTCGTTCCGAGTTCGAGCGCCTTCAGGATGCCAGCGACCACCACGGGCGGCAGCGCGCAGGAATAAACATAGGGATGTGAATAGAACCGCAGGTAATCGAGCGTTTCTCGTGAACCCGCGACGAAGCCACCCATCGCCCCGAACGCCTTCGAGAAGGTCCCGTAAAGAATCTGCACCCTCCTTTCCACGCCGAAATGCTCCACCGCCCCGCGGCCATTTTCGCCGCACGCGAGCATCGAATGCGCTTCGTCGACGAAGACCTGCGCCTCATGCGCGTCCGCCACATCCATCACCTCGTTCAAATGGCCGAAATCGCCGTCCATGGAATAAATACCTTCGACGATCACCAACTTTCGTTTTCCTTTGTGGCGCGAGAGAGCGGCGTCGAGCGACTCCGCATCGTTATGATCGAACCGCTCGCAGCGGGTCCGCGCCAGGACCGCTCCGTCACGCAGACTCAGGTGTGAACGGTTGTCCATGACGGCGACGTCGGACTTTCGCAACAGTCCTGAGATCGCTCCAAGCGCGCCACCAAACCCGCTGTTAAAAAGCATCGCATCCTCGTAACCGAGAAATTCCGCCATCCGTTTTTCCAGCTGGCGGTGGAGATCGCTCATGCCGGACAGAACGGGCGAGCCGCACGCGCCCAGACCGTGGGTGGCCAACGCTTCGCGGGCGGCCGCGATCACCTCGGGGTGATTCGCCAGGCCGAGATAATTGTAGGAAGAAAAATTGATTACCGGAAGTGATTTGCCGCGGTAGTTCAAAGTCGTCCGCGCCTCAGCCGGACCGAGCAGGACCGGCTCATACAACTCGACGGCCCTCTCGATGGCGCGATGCCATTTCGTAAACGCCGGCGGCGGCTTCAACGGATCTTTGCTGTCACCCACCAAAAAGTCGCCCAGGCTAAATTTGTTCGGATCGCTTTCGACCGTGGGATTGGCCCCATTTTCCGGCGCTGAAGAATCTGGATTCAGTGGCATATCGGGAAGGTGCGCCGCTCGGACGCCTGACGATTATTCGTAACGTAGCGAATGAGGCGCCACGCAGCCGCGTTCGCCAGGATGGTCATTCGATTGAGCAGGCCGACAAAATAAGGGACCTGACGCAAAACGTCCATAAATAAATCGACCCGCCTGTGGGCCCGGGGTGTTCCAGACCTCAGGCGCGGGCGCCGGCAGGTTAGAGATAGCTTTGGGTGCCGTTGATCGTGCGATAGGTCACTCCGCCTTCCATGACCCGCAACGAAGTTTCCAGCACCTGGGAGGGGGCGAGAGTTTGCAGACAAAGGTTGTTCTGGCAACGCGAACGCTTGTTGTTCAGGAAACTGATGCACGGACTGCAGTGAAAAAACGTGTAAAGAATCACGCAATTGCCGAGCGGTCCGTAGACGAAGGGCGAGTCGGTGCTAAAAAGCGCGACGATCGGGGTCTGAGTGAGTGAGGCAAAGTGAACCGGGCCGTTATCGTTGCTGATAAGTAACTGGGAAAAGTTGATGAGCTCGACGAGCTCGGTCAGCGACCGGGTGCGTCCGCAGAAATTGCGGCAGCGCTTGTCGTTTACCGCCTCGGCAATTGCTTCGCAGGTCGCCGCATTTTCAGGAACCCCAATCAACAAAACGCGAATCTCAGCTGGCCGGGCGAGCAATTCGCTCACGACCCGGATGTAGTGGCCGACCGGATAATTTCTGATCGCGAGATTGGGGCCCACGTCCGGATTTACTAGAACGAGCGGACCCTCCTGCCAATCGGGAAACACTTCCCTGACGCCGGTTTTCATCTGCGACGCCAGCCCGGCATCGGATTCGAAGACCGGCACGGAGATCTCCCCACTTTCTACGGGCCCCTTGTAGTTGGGATAATGCTGCTTGTCGGCCAGCGCCACCTTGCATAACGCGAGAAGATTTTTCGCGATGTGCGCGTTCTGGTTGAAGGCGCACGGAACGTCGATGAGATCGCCGCGGTAGAGTCCCTCATATTCATAACGATAAAAACCCGCGGTTTGCCGTGCGCCGACCAGGAATGAAGTGATAGCCGATAGCCGGGTGAACTTGTCGAAATCAACCACGAGGTCGAACCGCATTCGGCGCAAAGATCCGAGGAGGGCGATCAGGGAGGAAAGAAAGCGCACCATACTTTTCGCTTCGACCCCGTGGATGTTTTCCTCGGACACCAATCCAAGAAGCTTCCAGGACTCCTTGCTTCCACTCGCGCAAAGAACGTGAAGCTCTGCTTCAGGGCACCGGCTTGTAACATATTTTAATGCCGAATAGGCCATGATGGCCGCCCCCATTTCGAAGAATTCGATAAACAGGATGCGCCGGGGCCCGGACGGTCTTCGTCTCCGCTTGAAAAGCGAGAGCAGACCGCAGACGACCTGCCCCGGATATCGATCGATGAAGCGCAGAAGTCCTGATTCCTTCACGGAGGAGGAGTATGGGTCGGCCCGGAAAAGATGCCAGCGGGCATTGCTCTTGCCGCTGATGCACTCCCTCCCTAAGAAAAGGAGATGCTAACCCGAGCGTTTCGATTCGCCGCGCTCGGGATCGTTTTGCTCACGGTCGCGATCCGCCTTCCTTCGCTGCAACATCCACAGGCGATCGACGATGAGGAGCCCTATTCCGTCGTCGCCAATGAGATCGTGGATGGAGGCCGGCCCTACATCGACGCCGTGGATCGCAAGCCGCCCCTTCTCTTCTGGACGTATGCGGCCGTCTTCAAGATCGCGGGAAAATATAACTGGATGGCGCTGCACGCCGTTGCGCTCCTGTGGACGCTCGGAACGATGGCCAGCCTTTATGCGATCGGCAGGCAGTTGTTCAATCGCGCCACCGGGTTGGTGGCGGCGCTTCTTTACAGCGCATTCCAATCCTGGGCAGTCGCGAAGAATCTCGCTTTCAACGGCGAGATGTTAATGAATCTGCCCCTCGTCTGGGCCTGGAGCATCGCGTTTGGGCCGAGCTCCTCGAAATTGCGACCCGAGCTTTTCGCTGCCGGAGTCCTGCTTTGCGCAGGATTCCTTCTCAAACAACCGGCCGCGATCGCGGCGGTGCCGCTTGGAATTTATCTCCTTCTTCCGAGCTATCGAACGAGTCGTGGGATCACCAAATCAATCTCCTTCGTTCAGGCCACAATGCTCACGGCCGGATTTTTCGCCGCGCTCGGCCTGGTGGCAATCGTCCTCGCCCGCCAGGGCATCTTGCGCGACGCGTTCTATTGGACCTTCACCAGCCACGACATTCCACACGTGTTCTGGGAGACCGGCATTCTTCACACCCTGGCTTTCATCGGCGCCTGTCTGCCGCTGGTGGTAGGTGCCGGGATGGCGTTCCGAGACCGAAATGGTTTGTGGGCAACGAGGAAGCCTGAACGCGCGGCGCTTTTCGGATTACTGGTCGCCTCTGTAATTGGGGCGGCGGCGGGAGCGCGATTTTATCCTCACTACTATATTCAGTTGGTCCCACCCCTCGCCCTCCTCGCGGCGCCGCATTACGCCCAACTCTGGGGCAACAGGACCGAGCCGCGCGTCTGGTTCTTTCGACCGGCGGTCATGGCCGGATGGCTGACGGTCACCGTGATCGCATTCTCGTTCGCGCATTGGAAATTATTGGCTGGAAATCGCGAGTCTTTGGAGACGGCGCGCCATCTTTTGGAGCACTCCGCGCCTAACGACAGGATCTTCGTCTGGGGCCGCAGCGCCGCGGGAGTCTATCTCCAGGCGCAGCGCCGTCCCGCGAGCCGCTACATCCTTACATTTCCGCTTACGGGATTAGTTTTCGGTGCCGATCTCCCGGGCGTGGACACGCGCAATCGCATCATGCCGGGCGCGTGGGATAAACTCGAAGAAGATTTCCGGCAACACCCGCCCAGGTTCATTGTGGATCTCACGGCCGGTTCCGATCCGCAATATCCGGTGCGCGATTTTCCGGTGTTATCCAAGCTCCTGGCGGAACGCTACGAACCAGTGGCGCATACCAGGGAGGGTCTGGTTTTTCAAATGCGACCGTAATCAGACGAGACCGAGATGCTGAGGCCGCGAGCCTATCGGATGAAGATCGTTCGACCGCTCGACGCGCGAAAACAAGGTGTAGCGCGGGTCGAACAAAAACTGCATCAGCAACCGGCTCCAGGAAGAATGCGACCGCAATGAATCGTAAAATTCCGGGGCCAGCGCCCGTAATTTCGGCAGATTATTCCAGGCGATCGACGGGAAATCGTGGTGTTCGTTATGGTAACCCACGTTGAGCGCAACCCGGTTGATCGGCCCGTAGTAGCTGAACGTTTCCTGGTCCGGATCGAGAGTGTAGTGCTCCTGCACCCAGCGCGCTCCAACGGGGTGAAGGCCGATGGAAAAGAAAAAGGAACACCCCAGATACCAGAGGCCGGCCCAGCCGGAGAAGTAGAAAACCGCAAGATTGAAGACAACGGCGCAGAGGAGATTAGCGACGGTCCAGGCGTTCCAAAGCGTGATCGCTTTCAAACGCGGCGGCCGCGTCATCTGAAAAACGGGAAACAAGAACAGCCAGAAAGCCTTGCTGTACCATTTGTTGCTGATCAGCCGCGCCTCCCATTGGCTGGGGATGTCGGCGTCCGATTCGTAGTCTCCTTGATGGGCGTGGTGTTTGAGGTGGTAAACGCCAAAACCGATTGCGCCGGGAAAGAGGTTCGGCAGATCGGCGACGATGGCGACAAGCTTGTTCAGGATCTTACTCCGAAAGACGAGATTGTGGGTGGCATCGTGGATAATGACGTAGGTGCAATGGTTGGCGAAAGCTCCGAACCCATAGGCAACGATCAAGCTCACCCACCAGCCCTGGGGACCGAGCCGGGAAATGCCATAAGCGATCGCAACTTGAACCACCAGGACCAGCGCGGCCACGAGCGCGGTATAGGGATTCCGGCGCATCAGGGAGCGGACTTCCGGGTGCGCCTTCAGGATCGCGCGCGTTCGCTGGGGATGCGGTTGTTCGAATTCGGCGTGGTAAAAAGTCTCTTGCATCGCGCGCCTCCAAAATAGCGGATTCGGCGCGCAAATTCCACTCTCATTCCCAACCAACCGGACATCGTTGCTGTCTCGGAAATCGCGACGAACCGACTAAATCGTTGGACGTGCGCTTTGAACGATGGCTCAATCCCGGTAGACAAATGAAGCGAGAATTGAAACCGGAAGAACGCGCGGCGGTCGTTGACGCCCTTATTGCTCGTGATCGAGTGAAGGCGACTAGTATTTATCTGTCCGCGACAGAGGGCAATTTATCAGAGGCTCAGAAATTTATTTCGACCCTTAGAGCCGAGATAACATCAACTGGCGTAGGCTCCCTCACGAACGCGCCTTCCCTGTCGTAGCTGATTGGATCGGCGCCCACACCGCCCGGCGCAGTCTGGCGTCGGTGATGCAAATTCTGGGGGAACACGCACCACCAGCTGTCTCTTCGCCCCTCAGAGCGTGAGAGACCGCATCTTTTGCTGAAAGCCTGGCGTCTGCGATCAACCCCTAGTGCTTCCCTCCGGCCGCGCCCGCTGTCGATTCAGTGCCACGGGCGCACTAGAACAGTCTGCCCGGGATCGAGCGGACCGATATGCTCAAGAATTTGCTTATAATCGGGATGAGTGGGCGGATATTCGAGCAATCCTTCCCCGCAGCCGCCGCCGCCTGGGAACTCGGCCCGCAAGCGCAAGACAATTGTTCGATCGGATTTCATCTCTGCGGTTCCAATAGGGGCCTCGTTCTTTTGATCGCCGCCGGGAGCTGCCGCGACAATGCTGAAGGTCAGAAAAACGCCAAAGAAGATGGAACGAAGTTTTTTCATCAGGTGTAACACGAACAAGAGCACATCAAATTGCGGCCGACGCCCGTTCGCAAGACTGCCATGCTCCCGTTTGGGTGAGTAGTCCCAGGGGAGACTTTTACCTATGAAACGACCCTAACGGGATTCGAACCCGTGTCGCCGCCGTGAAAGGGCGGTGTCCTAGGCCACTGGACGATAGGGTCAGGGAAAGCGGGGGCAATATCAGAAGCACACCCCTGGGTTGCAAGTTATTTGCCAACCCGGATCACGGAACATCCGCTACTCATACGCACTGCTCAATGGTGAGATGCTAACTCGAGCACGACCGTCGCCGTCCGGACGGTGGCGCCGCGGTGCCGGGCCAGGACGGATTGAGCGTTCGCCACCAGAAGCAAGGCTGCTTCCCGATCGCGCAGAAGCCAGGCGATTTGTTGCTGAAGAGAATTCGGATCGCGCACCTGCACTGCCGCCTTGTTCACGACGAGCGCCTGGGCGAGCGCGGAAAAATTTTCCATGTGCGGGCCGAAAAGAACGGGTTTGCCCGCGAGAATCGGCTCGACCGGGTTTTGACCGCCGCGCGCGGTGAGGCTCTTGCCGACAAAAACAATCGTGGCCACGGCGTACCAATGCTGGAGCTCGCCAGTGGTATCGAGGAGAAGACACTCCGGGGGCGAATCTCGCGTGCCGCCGGCTTCGCTCCGCAGGCAGACGTTCAGGCCAAGCCGTTCGAGGCGTCCACGAATTTCTCCGGCACGTTCCACGTGTCGCGGGGCGACGATCAACGTAAAAGCCGGGAAGTCGGCTCGAAGGCGTTGAAAGATTTCGCCGAGGATTTCCTCTTCGCCGGCGTGGGTGCTTCCTCCGAAAAGGATCGGGCTGTCGCGATCGATTCCAAAGCTGCGCAAGATTTCGAGGGGAAGATTGGGATTCAGCCGCACATCCGCGGGATCGTACTTAATGCTGCCGATGTGATGAATCCGGTCCGGCGGAATTCCAAGCGCGACCCAGCGCTGGACGTCCCCGGGTTCCTGAACGCAAACCGCGTCAAGACAGCGAAACGTTGGTCCAATGAGAGAACGAAAACGCTGAAAGCGCGCTTCGGATCGCGTCGACAGGCGCGCGTTGACCAGGGCAAGCGGAATTCGACGGCCGCGCGCTTCCGCGGCAAGGTTCGGCCAAACTTCGGCTTCGACCAACACGATCCGGATCGGCCGAATCGCCGCAAAGGCGCGGCGCATGATCGGCCAGAAATCCAGCGGACTGTAGAGGATTTCCATCCTTTCGTTCGCCTCCGAGTTCGCGACCTGGAATCCGGTCGTCGTGGTGGTGGTGAGCACGCAGAAAATCTCCGGATCGAGTTGCCGGAGTTTGGAAGACAACTTTAGGGCAATCGCAACTTCGCCGACGCTGACCGCGTGGATCCAGGTGCAGCGATGCGATGCGAGCCGGGTCCGAACTTCCGCCTCATAAAAACCAAAGCGTTGTCCAAATTTGTGCCGGTAATTGCCGCGCCGGACCAGCTTGGTGATCTGCCCGGGAAGAAAAAAGAGCAGGCCGAGCGGATAGAAAAGGTTGTAGAAAAATCGGATCATGAGAGGGCCGCAATCAAGCTTCTGTCGTGTCGAGCGAAGTCGAGACATCCCGGCGGAGCTTATCAGTGCCATCACGGGATTCCTCGACTTCGCTCGGAATGACGGAAACGCTGCAGAAACAACACTTCGGTGGCGCCATATTTCTTCGCGCGAGTGATCTCCCACAACGACGCCGCCGGCAACTTTTCTCCCGGCCGTTTTTCCAACACGAAAACTCCGGACGGTTCCAGCATCGCGGCCAGTTCGGCGTTTTCGAGCAACAGGGCTGTGAATTCGCCGCCTGACTTTGCTTTCTCGTACGGCGGGTCGGCGAAAATGATCCGAAACGGCTGCTTCACTTGAGCCGACCGAAGGAAAGCGAAGACGTCCTGCTTGCGGACACGACCCGCGAGTTTGACGCGCGCGAGATTGCGCTCGATAACCGCCACCGCGGCAGTGTTCTCTTCCACAAACAGGGCCGAGGCCGCTCCGCGACTGAGCGCTTCGATGCCGAGCGCTCCTGAACCCGCAAACAAATCGAGAACCCGCGCTCCGATTATTTCCTCCGCAAGGCTGGAGAAAATCGCAGATTTCACTCGATCCATCGTCGGCCGGACACCGGTCTTCGGCACCTCGAGCTGAATGCCACCGGCTGCTCCGGCAATCACTCTCATGGCGATACGCCCGGCGACGGGGATGTTGCCGGCGGTGACGGTGAAACACTGCTTGCCGGTGCGGCCGCCGCAGCATCTTCCGCGGCCTTTTTCTTTTTCTCGGACTTGCCGCCGCCCATCAAACCGGTAATCACGCTGCTGAGGTCCTTGAGATCGCGGCCAATCAGTTTGTCCATCAGGTTGGTCTTGGGCCGGCCCACCGTGCCGCTGACCTGGAAATTCACCGCGGTGTAACCCGGATCGTCGATCGGCTTAAAATTTTCCCGGATGGCGCGAAAGAGCTGGCTGCGCATTTTTTCATTCACGGCCAGCTGCGATTCGAGCTGAAGTTTTCCATCGAAGGACACAGTGCCGATCGCGGTGAGCCGAATGTTCTCGGACCGAAAGACGAGCTCGTCGATCGTCACCACACCCGGATTGATGTGATACTTCACCTGCGCCTGGTCCAGACGCAGTTGCTGAAGCTCCTGGATTTGGAGCAATTGGCCCAGCGCGACGAGCAGGCTGTATTGCCGAACCTGCCCATCGTGCAAAATGATTTCGCCAGAACCGGAAAGGGCGTTCGGATCCGCCGTCTTGCCGGTCGCATCGAGATGGCCCTCGAGCTTGCCGGTCACCGTGCCGAGGACCCCGCCGGCTTCCGTGATGATCCGGTCCGCCTGCACATCCTTGAACTTAATGCTGACCGTAAAGGGCGAATCCTCAGCCTGGGGCTGGATCGTGAAGCGGCCATTGATCTGGCCTTCGCCGGCCCGCGCCGTGATCTGCGAAAAATCGAGCTCGGTGGAATCATAATGCAACGGCGACTCGAGCTGCTGGAGGAAAAAACGGTCGCGAAGCGATGTCTTCGCGATCGTGATGTTTCCACTCAAATCCGTCGCGGTGCGGAAACTCGAGCGGAAGCCGACTTCATCGAAGGTGGCCACGCTTTGCCGTTTCTCATCGAGGAAACGGAACCGCGCCCGGACCACGTTGACGCGCTGGATTTCGGGCGTGAACGACGTCGGTTTGTTCTCAGCCTGCGCCGGAAGTGGGGACACGAGGTTCGCCGGCCTCTCCTGCACGACCACTTTTTCTGCCGGCGACGGGACGGAAGCCGGGACCTCGGGCGGCGCGGGCTTCTCCGGGGAAATCGTTTTGGCCCGCGCGGGCGGCAGGGATGGGAGCCGCCACTTGCCATTTGAATTCTGCGCCCAAACGACCTCCGGGTTAATCAACGAAATTTCCTTGATAACGAGCTGGCCTCCGAAGAGGGATGAAAAACGAATGCGGAGTCGAAATGTTTTTGCCGTCAGGAAATCAGGAGAAACACCGGGCTGGCTCTGCGGAATCGTGATGCCGGTCAGTTTCAGTCCAGCCCAGGGGGTAACGCTAATGCGCTGGATCCGAAGGGTAGCACCGAGCCGCTGGCTGAGTTCCTGCTGAATCCTCGCTTGTGTCCCGTGCGACTGCACATACATGTTCACGCCAATCAGAATGAGCAGCGCCACGCCTACGATCAGTCCCAGCGCGATCAGCAAAATCCGGCTCATTTTTTTCACGCCGGAAGGTTACGCCGCCGGAGTTTGAAGAAAAGACCGGAAACCTTGTTTTCTCCGTGAAAGACACCGTCGTTATTTTGAATCCGGCGGCGCGCGGCGCCCGAACGCAACGTTTGCGCGCGCAGGTGGAGAAGATCGCGCGCGGAGCAACTCTCTGCGCGACCGCGCACTCGGGCGACGCCGAAGTGCTGGCGCGGCATGCCGCCATTGAAGGTTATCGAAGAATCGTGGCCGCCGGCGGCGACGGGACGATCAACGAGATCGTGAACGGAATTGCCGGCCGCAACGTTGCCCTCGGCCTGCTGCCAATCGGCACCATGAATGTCTTCGCCACCGAGCTGGGACTGCCATCGAACAATCTCGCGCACTGCTGGAAAATCATTCAGGACAATCGGACGCGCCGGGTCGATCTCCCGAGCGCGAACGGAAAGCACTTCGTGCAACTGGCGGGCGTGGGTCTCGATGCCCAGGCGGTGAAGGAAACCAGCCGCGCTTTCAAACGGAACTTTGGACCGCTCAGCTATCTTATCTGCGCCGCGCAAATCGCCTCCCGCCCACCGCCGCTTCTGCGGATCGAGTCGGAGGACGCGGTCACGAAGGAAGGCTCCTTTGTCCTGGTCGGAAACGGCCGCCTGTACGGGGGACGGCTTCCGTTTTTCAAGCAGGCTTTGATGACCGACGGCCTCCTGGATGTGATTGTGTTCAAGCGACTAAGCTACGTTGATATCATCCGCTACCTGCAAAACGTGGTATTCACCCCGCAAATTTCGTCGCCGGAAGTCGAGTACTTCCAGACGAAGCGGCTCCGGGTCAGCAGCGAGGAAATGGTGCCCGTGGAGGTCGACGGCGAGCTGATCGGCAATTGTCCGGTGGAATTCAAGGTCCGCGCGGGCGGCTTGCGCGTGCTCACGCCGCTGTAGGTGGATCGAGTCCCGCCACCGCGGGACCGCTTGAGGTTAATAATGGCGGCTTTGCCGCTTTAGTTTTGACATCGCACGACGAGCGCACGATCCACCAGAATCCATCGACAACGAATTTTCGTTGCGATACGATTGGGGACATGCGCCTGTCCGGCCGGAAACCTTCGCCGATTACACAGCGCTGGACCCAGCGGCCGCGGGTGGTCCTGCTCGCGTTGATCGGGCTCAACCTCGCGGTCTTCGTCGCGCAATTGTTTCTCGATGCCTACCAGCCGGGTTTTGTCCGCGAATACCTCGCCCTGAGCGATCACGGGCTCCGCTCCGCTTATGGCTGGCAATTCATCAGCGCTGCTTTCCTGCACGACGGCCCCTGGCATCTGCTCGGAAACATGTTCCTCCTCTACCTCCTCGGACGCGATGTGGAATCAATCATCGGTCAGCGGCATTTTCTCTTCCTTTATCTGACGGGCACGCTCGCGGGGGAGCTTGGCCATTTATTCCTGATGCCGGAAAGCTCGGCTTTGCTGGCTGCGTCCGGCGGACCGGCAGCGGTCGTGGTCGCCTACGCGGCGATCCTGCCGGAGCTGGAATTAACCTCCGTGATGCTTTTCCTGCTCCCGATTCGCCTGAAAGCGAAACACCTCGCTTATGGAGCATTCGTCCTTGCCACTCTCGGGGTTATTTTCGACCGGACCGCGACCGTCGCACACAGCTCCTTCCTCGGCGGCTGTATCGGCGGGTGGTGTTACGCGCACCTCCTCGGCTTCGGTCGTCCTTCGATCCTCCAACGAGCGCTTTCGCAGCGCCGCGCCGAGGCCGAACGCTACCGCGCGATGACGGCCGAACAATTCATCGCCGAGGAAATCGATCCATTGCTGGACAAAATTTCCCGGGAAGGAATCGGCAGCCTCACACGCGCCGAATGCCGGTTATTGGCCCGGGCTCGCGACAAGATGGCGGGGGAAGGTTAGCCTATATCTCCGTAGTCGTTGGGCGCCCCTCAGAAACGTCCAACGTCCAACGTTCAATGAAAAGCGGTGCATCATCGCTTCTCTGATTTCGACGTTGGACGTTGGACGTTGGACGTTGGACGTTGGACGTTGGACGTTCTGCCTTTCGTTCTGCAGAGATGCTCGTTTCGCGCTGATGAACCTACCGGACTGGATCCAAAAAAAATCCGCGGGCACCCTGAATCCCGCGCAGGTTCAAAACACTCTCCAGCGAATCGCGGAAAACTGGCCAACGGACGCGACGCCTTTGGCTAATTTGCTCGAGCAATTTCCCCTCGGCGAGGCGTCACTGCTTCATCTCATCTCCGTCTCCAGCGTTTGCGCGGCGCGATTGATCCGGCACCCGGACATTCTTCCCTGGCTCGCGCGTCCCGAGGTTTCTGACTCACCGCGTGGCTTCCGGGCGATGCTCGTCGACCTGCAAAGGACCGGAGAGGGCTCGACCTTTGCGGGTAATTTCCAGGCGCTCCGGTTTTGGAAGGGCCGGGAGATGACACGGATTGCGTTGCGCGAAGTGGCGGGAGCCGCGCCGCTCGAGGAAACGACCCTCGAGCTGTCGCAGCTGGCCGAAATTTGCCTGCGCGAAGTCTACACTTACTGGGATAGCGAACTGCGCAGCCGGCGCGGCGGGCCCGAAACGCCCTTCACGATTCTGGGTCTGGGAAAACTCGGCGGCCGCGAGTTGAACCACAGCTCCGACATCGATGTGATTTTTGTCTACGGCGAGGAGGGACAAATATCGCCGACCCTGACCTATCACGAGTGGTTTAATCAGCTCGGCGCGAAAATTATTGAAACCTTCGCGGCCCACGATTCGGCGGGAGCGCTCTTCCGGATCGACCTGCGCCTTCGGCCCGAGGGGACGGCGGGACCGCTGGCCCGCTCGATCGACAGCATGGAAAATTATTATGCGGGTTTTGGCGAGACCTGGGAACGGCTTGCCCTTATCAAGGCGCGCGGAATAGCAGGGAACCGCGAGCTCGCCTACGAGTTTCTCCGGCAGCACCAGCCGTTCATTTTTCCCAAGAGTCCCACCCGGGATGTCCTCGAAGAAATTGGCGCGATCAAACGGCGGATCGAGCGGGACATTGTTGGCCCCGAAAACATCGAGCGGGACGTGAAATTGGGGGCGGGCGGGATTCGCGAAATTGAATTTGTGGTTCAGGCCCTGCAACTGTTGCACGGCGCGCGGCACGCCTTTCTCCAGGAGACGAGCACGTTGAAAGTGTTGCCCGTCCTCGCGGACCTCGAATTGCTCCCGCATGGCGAAGCCCGCCTTCTCGAGGATGCTTATCGCTTTCTCCGCAGCGTCGAGCACCGGCTCCAGATCGAAGCGGAACAACAGACCCACACCGTCCCGGAAAATCCGGATGAGTTGCGGCGGCTCTCGGGCAGCCTTGGGTTTTCGTCCGCGGAAAAATTCAAGGCGACGTTGCGCGTCCACATGCAGCAGGTGCGCGCCGTCTTCCGCCGGGTGATCTCGACGCCGAATGGTCTCGCGCCATCCACGGAGGAGACCGCGGCCATATTTCGCAATGAAAAAGCGGCGGCCAAATCGCTGGCGGACCTGGCGAAGGCCCCGGGCGGTTCTCACGTCGCGCCGCGGACGCGCCAGGTGTTGCGAAACTTGCGGCCCCTTTTGTTTCGCCAGCTTGAACGGGCCGCGGATCCCGATACAACGCTCAATCAATTTATCAGGTTCGTCGAAGCCTATGGGCTGCGCAGCATGCTTTTCGAATTACTGGTGGTGAATCCAAAGCTGCTCGAGCTGCTCGTGAAAACACTGGATGCCAGCCGGCATGCGGGTGATTTGCTTATTCGCCGGCCACAGTTGCTGGAAGAGATTACCCGGCCCGGAATGCTCGATCGCGAGCTGGACCTCGCCCAACATCTCAAACGACTCGAAGCGCTGAAGGTCGGCGCCGATTCGCTCGATCTCCTGCGTGCCTACCGGCAAACTCAGCTGCTCCGAATCTTCCTTCGCGACATTCTCGGTCTCGCGGAGCTCTCTTCGGTTTTCGCCGAACATTCGGCGTTGGCCGAGGCATGCCTGGTTTTCGTGAATCGATTGCGCGGAAGCGAAAGCGATCTCACGATCGTGGCGTTGGGAAAATTTGGCGGTGGCGAAATTGGTTACGGCGCCGATCTCGATGTGATCTTTGTGGGCGAAGACGTGCGCGCCGCGCAGCACCTCACGGTGGCCATGGCGCAACCGACCGCTGAAGGCAGTATCTGGACCATCGACGCCCGGCTGCGGCCCGACGGCGAGAAAGGGATTCTTTGCTGCTCGCTCATGGCTTACGAAACCTATTATCGAACGCGCGCCCAGCTCTGGGAAGCGCAGGCGCTCACCCGCGCGCGACCGATCGCAGGCCCGCTTCAAAATGAATTCATGGATCTCGCCCGGAATGTGTGGCGGGTCGCGGGAGAGCGTTTGGATTTGTTCGCCCAGATCGACGCGATGCTTCAGCGCATCCGGCGGGATCGAGGGAGCGCCTCCGATGAGCTGGATTTCAAAACGGGGACCGGCGGATTAATTGAAGCCGAATTCCTGGTCCAGGCGCTGCAAATGCGCACCGGAATTTGGAATCCGCAAATGATCGGCGCTCTCCGCCAGCTCGCTGAAGCGGACGTGATGAACAAGGACGACACCGAAATGCTGCGGAAGCATTACGAATATCTGCGATCGATCGGATCGATTCTGCAGCGCTGGGAGAATAAGAGCGTCTCGATTTTGCCGGCGGACAAGACCGAACAGGAAAAACTCGCCGTCCGCGCCGGAGCAAAGAGTCTCGATGACTTTGCGCAAGCGTATCGCGAGGCGCGCTCAGGTATTCACGCGATTTACTCGCGATACCTGCGCTGACCACATAACCCTGATCCTAACCTTCTCCCTCAGGGCGAAGGAACTGGGGGCGACGCGGATGAAATTTGAGCGGGACCGCACGCCTCCAACCTGTAGCCGCTTCGCTGTGCGAAGAGTGAGAGAGATCGACGCGAAAGGAACGCTTCGCACAGCGAAGCGGCTACAGAAGTCAGATTCAGCGACCTGAGAGCAAACGCACCATTGCCCCGAGAATCAGGAAACTAATCGCCAATCCTGCGCAGACGACGACAAAGAGAACGCCGAGAACGAAAAGCCAGTCACTTCGGCCCGCAACGCTCGGACCGAGGCGGTGGTTCTTGATGATTTCGTAATTGCGCGCGTTTGACTTAAACCAAAACGAGAAGGCACGCCAATCACCGGAACGACCCCCCCGACCTCGTTAACCAGGATATTGAGGGCCCATGCGCGAGAGAAGAATCTTCGGCACTCCAAGTCGAACCGCCTGAATGAGCGCAAAGGCGGAAACCAAGGCCGAGCTGGTATCGCCGATTCCCGGGATGAGGCCGATCAACGGATCGAGTCCAAACCGGAACTGGGTGCCGGGAACGCGGATGATTTCGCCCATGATCAGCGCGATCCATTTGAAGAGCGGCTCCAAGGCCCTGGCGCTTTCGCTTTTCTTCCGGCGGGAGAACCTCCCAGTCGAGAATTTTCGGCTCTCGATTTTCGATTGCACTGTCAACCGATCCAAATCGAAAATTGCCGATCGAGATTCGAAAATGAACTAACCGGGAATGCCCTTCAGCATCTGTTCGTTCGTCGGGAATTTCTTCACGAACATGAGCAGACGCTCGATCGCTTCCCCGGGCTTGTGGCCCGCGAGGCCGCGCCGGATCAAATTGATCTTTTCCAGTTCCCACGGCTGGAGGAGCAATTCCTCACGCCGGGTGCCGGAAAGAAAAATATCCACGGCCGGGTAAATGCGCTGGTCGCTGATTTTGCGATCCAGCACCATTTCCATGTTCCCGGTGCCCTTGAATTCCTGAAAGATCAGTTCATCCATCCGGCTGCCAGTCTCGATCAGGGCCGTGGCAACGATGGTGAGCGAACCAGCCTCCTCCGTGTTGCGCGCCGCGGAGAATAGTTTTCGCGGCGTTTCCATGGCTCGCGCATCGATACCACCACTCATGGTGCGTCCGCCCCCACCCATCGCGTTGTTAAACGCGCGGGCCGTGCGCGTAATCGAGTCGAGCAGGATAAACACATCTTTGCCGGCTTCGACGAGGCGTTTGGCCCGCTCGACCGCGAGCTGGGCGATGCGGGTATGGCTCTTGATGTCGCTGTCGTTCGAGCTGGCCATGATCTCGGCCTGTGGGCAGGAACGCCGGAAATCGGTCACTTCTTCCGGCCGTTCGTCGACCAGCAGGATGATCAGCTTCATCTCCGGATGATTTTTTACCACGGCGTCCGCAATGTGATGGAGCAAGGTCGTCTTGCCCGTGCGGGGCGGCGCCACAATCAAGCCGCGCTGGCCCATGCCCAGCGGCGTCATCAAGTCCATGATCCGCGTCGTGTAACGATCGGGGACAGTCTCCAGCTTAATCTTGCGATTGGGGTTGATCGTCGTCAGCTCTTCGAAAGGGCGCAGTCCCTGGTATTTCGTTGGCTCTTCTTCGTTGATCTTGTTGAGCCGGATGAGCTGCGGTCCGCGATTCCCGCGACGCGTCTCACCATAAACCCACATGCCATCACGCAAGGCGAAGCGGCGCACGATCTCCGGCGTAACGAAAATATCGTTCGGCGTCTGGACGAAGTTTCGCTTCGCGTCGCGCAAGAAACCAAAGCCCTTACCCGAGATCTCGATGATGCCATCGCCGAATTCTGGTTCGCGTTCGACTTCGCCGTTCTGCGACGGCGTTCCCTCGCCACGCATCGATTCATCACGCGGGTCGCCTTCATTCACCCGCGGAGCGCCCGCGGTTTCGTCAGATAAACCCGGCTCGGGCCGATCGGCGGGGCCATTGAGATCCCCGCGCTGTTCCTGCGGGCCTCGATCACGCGGGGCGTTGTGCCGCCGGGGGAATCGCCGGCGTGGACGCCGCGGACGGTCCGACTGAGTGTCGGTTTGCGGCGATGGCTGGTTATCGTTTTCTTCGCTCATAAAATGCAGAGATTCATCTCGTTTGCTGCCGGAGCCGCGGCCGCCCTTCAAACCGGCGGCGTGTTACACCGGCAATTTTGCCAGCAATTCGTCGGGGATATCTAAGTTGGAATAGACGTTTTGGACGTCGTCGTCTTCTTCGAGGCTATCGCACAGGCGCAAGATCTGCAGCGCGACGGCCTCATCATGGACCGGAACTGTCGTATCTGGAATAAAAGTAAACTTCTGCCCATCGGTGGCGACGCCCGCGTTCTTGAGCGCCTCAGCTACTGCGTAGAGCTGGTCGTGGGAAGTGGTAATAACATACTGTTCCTCCTCCGTTGTCAACTCTTCCGCGCCGGCCTCCAGGGCCAGCTCAAAAATCCGCTCCTCCTCGATGGAACCCCGCGGCACCGTGATCCTCCCCTTCTTATGGAACATATAGGAAACACTGCCGCTCGAAGCGAGGTTGCCCTGGTTTCGGGCGAAAATGCTCCGGATTTCCGCAGCGGTGCGGTTTTTGTTATCGGTCGCCGCCTCCACGATCACAGCCACGCCGCCGGGGGCGTAGCCTTCGTAGACAATCTCGTCAAAATGCTGCGCCTCCATCCCCTCGCCCGTGCCCCGCTTGATCGCCCGCTCGATGTTGTCGTTGGGCATGCTTTGCGCGCGGGCCGACAGGATCGCGCTCCGCAGACGCGCGTTGCCGTCGGGATCGCCTCCGCCTGACTTGGCCGCGATGGTGATTTCGCGGGAAAGTTTGCTGAAGAGCGCGCCCCGTTTCGTATCGATTGCGCCCTTGAAGCGCTTAACTTTGGACCATTTGCTGTGTCCCGCCATGAGATGGGAATTCTAAGTTGCCGGACAGACCTGTGTTCTTTCGGGAACCCGGAAAGCCTCGATGAGAAATCGTTATCGAGGAGGCAAAGTAACGATGGGAATTAAACCGCTTGTGGCGGTTCTTGTCAACAATTCTGCGCGGCCCGTCGTCAACTGGTAGGGACGCCGCGTTCGCCGCTGGACGAACTCGCCGTGGCGCGCTGCGGGGTCCGGTTCGCTCGCTAACCGGCGAAGGGACTCGGACGGCGCAGCGCGCCGTCCCTACCTCGTCATCCCGAGCGAAGTCGAGGGACGACCCGAATTACGCCGCGTTTTGGGCCCGCTTCCGCGCCGTTGGATTGAGGATGCGTTTGCGGAGACGGAGCGATTTCGGGGTCGCTTCCACGAACTCATCCGAGCTGATGTATTCAATCGCGCGCTCGAGGGTCATGCGCAGCGGCGCTTCCAGCTGGATGCCCTTGCCGTCGCCCTGGCTGCGCATGTTCGTGAGATGCTTCGCCTTGCAGGGATTCACCGGGAGGTCTTCCTGTCGCGCGTTTTCGCCGACGATCATACCTGCGTAAATTTCCTCCTGCGGACCGACGAAAAGTTTGCCGCGCGCCTGGATATTGTTCAACGCGTAGGCGGTACTGATCCCCGGTTCCATGGAAACCATGACCCCGCGCGTCCGGCCTTCGAGTTCTCCCTTGAAGGGCGCGTATTCGCGAAAGAGATGGCTCATCAATCCTTCGCCGCGAGTCAGGTTAACCAGGTCGCTCTCGAAACCGATCAACCCGCGCGTCGGGATGATCGCTTCCACGGAAACCCGGCTCACGTGGTGATCCATGCTTACGACCTCGCCCTTTCGCGCCGCCAGAGTTTGCAAAACATCGCCGAGATTGTCGTTGGGAACCTCGACATAAAGATTTTCGAGGGGCTCCAGGAGCGAGCCGTTTTCGTCGCGTTGATAAATAACCTCCGGCCGCGAAACCATGACTTCGTAACCTTCCCGGCGCATTTGCTCGACCAGGATCGCGATCTGCATTTCACCGCGCGCATTGATTTCGAAAGCGCCGGCGGCTTCGGTCTCTTTCATCTGGAGCGAGACATTGGCCCGGGTCTCACGAACCAGGCGTTCCTTGACGTGGCGCGCGGTCACAAATTTTCCTTCGCGTCCGGCGAACGGCGAATCGTTCACCAGGATCCGCATCCGGATGGTCGGCGGATCGATGTCGACGAACTGGAGCGGTGGATGCTCTTCCCGATCCGTCAGAGTCTCGCCGATATAGACTTCCTCGAAACCGGTCAGGCCGATGATGTCGCCGACGCTAGCGTGCTTCAGTTCCACCTGTCCCATGCCGGCAAACGTGAAGAGCCCAGTCACGGTGGCCCGCTCGCGCCGACCATCGCGGTGAATGCAAACTATCGAATCGCCAACATTGACCCGGCCGCTGACAATGCGTCCCAGGGCGATGCGGCCGAGGTAATCGCTGTAGTCGAGGTTCGAGACCAGCATTTGGAAAAACGGCTCCGGCGAAACCGCCGGAGGCGGCACGTGCTTCACGATCGCCTCGAACAATGGCGTCATGTCCTCGCTGTTTTCGTGCAGTTCGCGCATGGCGAAACCATTCTTGGCGCTCGCGTAAATGATGGGAAAATCGAGTTGCTCATCGGTCGCCTTCAGCTCGACGAAAAGATCGAAAACGAGATCGAGCACCTTGTGCGGCCGTGCGTTCTCACGATCGATCTTGTTAATCACGACGATGGGCTTGGCTTTGTTCTCGAGCGCCTTGCGCAGGACAAAACGCGTTTGGGCCTGCGGTCCGTCGTGCGCGTCGACCACCAGTAAAACGCCGTCCACCATCTTCATGATGCGCTCCACTTCGCCTCCGAAATCGGCGTGGCCCGGCGTATCGACGATGTTGATCCGGTAACCATTCCACTGGAACGCCGCGTTCTTGGCGCGGATCGTAATCCCTTTCTCGCGCTCGAGATCCATCGAATCCATCATCCGGTCCTCGACCTTCTGGTTCGCGCGAAACGTGCCCGATTGCCGCAGCAATTGGTCCACGAGCGTGGTTTTGCCGTGATCGACGTGCGCAATGATGGCGATATTACGAATCTTGTCCATGGGACGAATCCTCGACCTTGAGGAGCGCGGAATATGGTCGCGGTAGCGCCCCGCGTCAACCGGCACACGCTTCGCGGCCGCCTTATTACTGGAAATGAAGGCGCTGCCCATCAACATTGGAGGCTCTGACATGGCAACGAAAAAAAGGAAAAGTTATCTGGCCTTCGGGATCATTGCGGCGGTTCTCCTGGCTGCGGTGGGGGCTGGCGTTTTCCTGTTTCACGCGCGGCGGAGCAAGCCGATCCTTCAAGTTGCGTCTACCTCGAAGCCGGGCGCACAGCCTCCCCACGTCCGCGGTGACGCCAATGCGCCCGTGACCCTCGAGGAATTCGGAGATTTCGAGTGCATGCCTTGTTTCATCCTTTGGCCAGCCCTGCGCAATCTGGAGCACGATTTCGGCGAACGTCTCGCGGTAATTTTCCGGCAGAATCCGATGCCGCAGCATTCCAGGGCTTTGGATGGCGCCCGCGCTTCCGAAGCGGCGGGATTACAGGGTAAATTCTGGGAAATGCACGATTTGCTTTATCTCCGACGAGGCATGTGGACCCGGTCCGCGGATCCGCGCACTGAGTTCGCCGAATTCGCGCGCCGTTTACAACTCGACGTCGAGCGCTTCAACAAAGACGTCGCCGGAGAAGAGGTGGCGAAGCGTATCGCGGCCGATCGTGAACGTGGTGCGGCGCTCGGTCTCGACCGGACCCCGGTGGTTTTCATTAATGGACAGCGCGCCCAGCTCCAGGGCGACGTCGAAAAAGGATTGCGCGACGACATCGAAGCGGCATTAAGAGCGAAATGATAGAGCAAAGCGCCACGCCTTTCCGTCTCGCGGTTGTCAACGGCGCGCCAGCCGATAAACTATCGGCGATGGGACAGAGATTCGCGGGAAAGAGACTTTGCGCATGGGCCGGCCTGCTGTTGATTTTCTTCGTGTCGGCTCGAACGGATGCGCAAACGTCCACGCTTTCGACCGGAATCGACGGCGTCGTTTCGGTCGGGCCGATTCATGGCGGGCCAATGCGTGCCGGTGAGCCAGATTCGGCCCCGCTCGCTAACGTCGCCTTCGAAGTAGCGAATGATGCCGGCGTCGTAACGACATTCACAACCGATGCATCCGGCCACTTTCGGATCCCGCTCGCGCCAGGCCGTTATTCGATCAAAGCACGAGACGCGAAAACCAAACCGAGACGTTGCGGCCCCTTCGAGGTGGAGGTGACCACGGACGGGTTCAAGAAAATCCACTGGGACTGCGATAGCGGCATGCGATGACAAGGCAAACAATCCGATTCAATAGAAAATGGATGGGTGGCGCGCTCGGCGCGCTGGCGTCACTGGGAATGTGGAGCTGTCCTGCTCGATGCGCGGCAGACAAGCCTGGGGAGGTCGATCCGAAGACCCGCAAAGAGCTTCAGGAAGCGGAGCAACGCTTTGGCCACGCGATTGAAAAGCGAGATACCGCGGCCTTGTCGGAAATCCTGGCGGATTACTACGCCGAATCCGAGGGAGATGAGAATATGGGGGTGCCAAAACGTGCGGTGATTGCTCGCGCCAAGGGCGGCACATTGGTCTTCTATCGGATTGAAAGAGACGCGAAATGCACAGTCAGCGCCGCGACCTACACGATCGAGGGTGAGGCAAAATCTTTCGGACGCCTGATTACCGATCAGCCGGCGGAATTCAAATGGGTCAAGGTGCGGCGGATGTGGATTAAAAAGGACGGTCACTGGCTTCTGATTCTTCAGAACATCAGGGACGCCGAGGAAGAGAAGACCGAGACCAAAAAGGAATAGACGGGGATTTGCCCGGCGGAAAATATCGCGCGGAGTCACCGCTCTTTGGATCAGTCTTCCGCGTCTGTCCGGCGCGACCGTAATCAGATTTGTTTTGATCTGCGCCCGGCTATCGGGGCTCCGGCGCTCAAGGGCTTTCGTTCGGTAAAGAAAGCGGCGCAAGCTCTGAGAACTTACGCCGCGAAATTCTCTCCCGGCCAAGGGCTGCCTCTTCGAAGAGAGGCAGCCAGCTTGCCAGAGATGTTGCGACCGAGGGACTACGGGCCGAGATCGTAGACTTCCACGGTTCCCACACCGGTGCCGTTATTCACTCCGGCCAGGATCGCGGTATACAATCCAGGCGGTAGCGTGGCTGCGATGGCAGACTCCTTCGTATTCGAAGGCGCGAGGCCATCAGCAGTGATCTGCGCAGCTTGCGCTGGATTATCCTGCCAATCGTTATCCGCCAGGATGAGCGTACCGTTTTCATCACGCAGCTCGAGGGTCGGATCGGCCAGGGTATTCGCGATTCCGAACGAGCTCAGGCTCGGTCCGAGACCGCGGACGACGATACGATCGTTGCCTTGGTTATTGCCTAACACGAAGCCAGCGATGACGACGCTGTTGCCCGTGCCGACGAAGGCGCGAGAGCTCAGGTTCGCCAGTTTCGAGAGAGCCGTTGTATCGAGATCGTAAACCTCGAAGGTGCAGATACCCGCCGACGGTGTCCCTGTGTTACCGGCCACAATCGCCGTGTAGGCGCCTGGCGGCAGAGTCGCGTCAATCGCGGACTCAAGGTCATTCGTCGGCGCGAGGCCGTCGGCCTTGATCTGGGCTTCCTGCGAATCTCTCCAGTTATTGTTGGTGATGGTTCCGAACGCGCCGGGGCCGTGAACCTCCAGGGTCGGATCAGTCAGGACTTCCGCCGCCGTGAATCCGAACTTGGTCAACGAAGGACCGAGAGCGCGGATGAGGACGTGCTTGGGCACGGAGCCGGTGATGGTGAATCCACCAATACCAACGTTATTACCGGTGTCGGTGCGCATGCGCGTCGACAGGTTCAACGTCTGCGAAGCAGGAGTTGCCGTTGGCGTAGCTGTCGCTGTCGCGGTGGCCGTCGCAGTGGCTGTTGCAGTCGCGGTGGCCGTCGCAGTAGCTGTAGCTGTCGGTGTAGCCGTCGCCGTCGCCGTCGGCGTAGCAGTTGCCGTCGCCGTCGGGGTCGGAGATGGCGCCGCGGAGACGGTCACGGTTTCGTTAGGATCGCCACACGTGGTACTTACTGTGGGGTTAGTTCCGTCGCTGAACGACGCCACCCATCTATAGGTTCCAATTGCCGTCGGCGTGAATGGGGTTGATGTATACACACCGTCTCCACTGGTCGGCTGAGAGGAAATTAAGACCGGCGTGCCGGCACAGGTTCCGTCATTTGGACCATACAATCGGAAGGTGAGTGTTCCGCTCGGGCCGAATGTGCCTGAGAGCGTCGCCTTGTCGAAAGTTGAGTTACCCAATGTGATCGCCGTTGAAGCGACCTGAGTGACAATGGAAGTAGCGGCGCACGCTCCATTACCAGCGAGAGGAGGCGCACTCAAACCACTAAGTGAGACCGTATATGGAGTGCCCGCCCCGGCGTTGAAGGTGCTTGCCTGGTTCGCGGTCACTTCCCACACCACCACGCTGATTGTGCCGCCAGCCGGGACCGTCTGCTGCCAGCTCACAGCGCCGTTAGCGCTGCCACCGGGGTCGCCGGCATAGTTGGTACAGTCGTTCGTCGGATCGAAGACTCCGTTGTAAGAACCCCCAATCAATTGAACGCCATTAGCGGAACTCAGCGTGATCGTCGCACAAGCCGCAGAGGAGCCACTGTTTACGAACGGTACCACGTCGTAGTGGTTATTCGTCGCGTTCAGGTTATTTGGGCAGGCTTTCCCTGAGCAAGTGCTGACCACGGCGTTCCGACCGAGACGACCATTGCCAGGAGTAGTCGGATCGGTGCTGGTAAGAGTGCCGTTCACCGTCTGCGTGGGCGCCGTTTCGGTGCAACTAGGGAGGCTAAAGCTACTGACCGAACTGCCGCCCTGGAACGTCGTCGTTAAAGTGAAATTAATGGTAGTGCCGCAGACAAATCCTGGCGAGGTACTAAACGTAAACGGTGTCGTGTCGGTCCCACTTCCATCCATCGCAATATTTGAATAGCTGGAATTCGGCTGAACGATAGTGACGTTGGGCGTCGACGTGCTCAAGACCGCGGAAACGCCTTTCGCCAACGCGCACCCGAAGTTCTTGAGCTTTACCATGAGGTTGTTGCATTCGTTCGGATCGATGATGCCATTGCCATTCCCTCCAGAGATGGTGACCGATGTAGCATCGGTTGAATCCACGGCGGGGCGAGCTGTCCCGCTCAAGCAAGCGTTAAGCGTCGACGTGGTGGCGCTGGCGATACTGGTGGTAAGTATGGACGAACTCGCGCAAGAACGCGAAGGGTCCGAAATCGTAACAGTGTATGATCCAGGTGGAACTTTAACTGAATAGGTGCCGTTGGGCAGGGTCGCCGTGGAAAGCCCGTTCGATATCTGCACGAAAGCGCCTGCGATAGGTGCGCCTGTATCGCACGCGGTAACCGTGCCGCTGAGGGTCCCCTGTGCCGGCGCCGTGCAAGCAGGAAATTTGAAGGAGCCAATCCTGGTCCTCCAGTTAAACGAGCTATTTACGTTGTAGTATTGGTTCGTCGTCCAAAAAGTGCAGTCGTCGGTGGGGTCGACTTGGAGCGATTGATAATCGCCCCAGCGGTTACCCGATCCTTGTTGGACGGCGGTGCCGGCAAACAGGGTTTGTTCGCTGCTCAACCCGGCGGTAGGAAAGCCTGCGGCATTAAAATCTCTGCCCGCATACATGATCGAGGGGAAGACCGTCGTGCTGGACGTGCTGTAACTGACCGCAAGATTTCCCTGGACGTCGATAGCCGCGCTCGGCAGCCAGCGATTCAACCCTGTAGCAGGATTTCCGGCATCAGGAGAGAAGGTAGCGTTGTCCAACACCGTGTAGGCCCCGCTCGGACTAGTCTTTTGCAGTTGGGTATAACGCACGCCCGCCTGATAGTTGGCGATCGTATTAGGAGTTACACCACTCACGTTCACCGGGAAGCCGAAAACGAGATTTTCGTTCACGCCTACTTTGCGATACTGCAGGCGGTACATCAAATGGTAGGAGATGCAATCCAACGCGTCGGCGGTGGTTGCTGGAGCCGGTTGCTTGATATCGGCTCTGGTGCCGGTGATTTCTTCTGGCGAGAGAGGATCGAAGTTCGCCGTGTGGAGAGGACTCTCTGTTCGTTCCGTAAACGATGAGTTTCCGGGCGTAACGAAGTCGGCGTGGAAATTGAAGAGCCTTACGCCGTCTACATTGAAGGGAGGGCTCTCCTCTTCGTCGGAGTTAAGATAGGAGAAGACATTCGGCGAACCCGGTGCCGGAAGTTGGAACCCGTCCAAATCTGAAGGTTGCATAGCAAAAATGCCTTCAGGATGCGAAGCGAGATCAAGACTAAAATAGATGAATGAGGCCGAAGGATCGCCCACCAACATTTTCTGACGGTCAAAGGCATACACACCCGTCCCATTGAAGCTCAGAGCAGGCGCCGCGAACTGATTGACGGTCATGTAATAGCCATCGGGCCACGTGCTGAGCTTCGGGTAGTCAGGGAAGTTATTACCGACAGTAATAAAATCATACGAATAGTATGCCCCTGCCGGATCGGGCGTCTGCGACACTGCTATGCATTCATGAAATGGAGCGGCGGTTTGGCTGGCAAAGTTAAACTGACTGATGACCCAGCGGTCCGCCATCCGATCGTGCTGAACAATGGGGTCGCCCCGGTCAAATTGGGCACAAACTCCGCCAAGATTCGCAAATAGAGCGCTGATCTTCTTGGCCGTAACTTTGGGATTGCCGGCCTTATCATAGCTCGCAAATCTATCGTTTACGATTTGCACAATGTCGTTCGGACCGACGGCCAGATTCTCATCCGACGGCGCAACCAACGCGGCGCCGTTATCAACGTCCGCCAACCCGTCAAACGTCACCACCGGCGCGCCGGGCGCACTCGACAAACTCTGCCTCCGTCCTTGCAGCGCACTGTCAACCGAGGGCCTGGTCAGCGCGTCCGGGTTTGCACTTTTCACCCGAGACACGTTCAACTCATTCTTTTCCTGCCCGTCTTTGCTGGTCAATTCCTCATCGGTGGCAGTGGTTGCGTCGGGGAGATTTCTGACTTCCGGCGAGATGGCGAAGTTAACGGCCATAGAAACCACCGGACTCCCAGCCTCGGGTTGTTTGGCAGTGCCAGTACCGCTGTTGAGCGTTGGTTTCGGCGACTGCGCTTCACCTCGGAAGGTGAAAAGCGCTGCCGCAAGCAGGACCACGAGGGTGATTGGAAGTGAGGTCTTCTTTAGATAACGAGACATAGGATTCAGTTTTTCTATTTAACGAGTTGGATGAGCTGCCAAGTTGAGGGGATGTTTTTATCGGGCCGTAAAAACAGTGGCAATCATTTTATTCAAGTGTGACCAAAATGTAATGTTTGCTCTCGCGCTCCGCAGGCAAATCATCGGGTATGGACCGTTCGGCGTCTTTTTTTCGGAAACAGAAATCGCGAGAGGCGCGGCTTAATCCGTGATTACACCGCCAGCCGCAGCGATTTTCGCGAACCCTCGCCTTTACGGCGTGGCCGTGGGACTCGGTGTGGCTTGATTCGCTTTTTCTCGTTCCTTCGCCGCGTTCGCCGTCGCCTGCTGCAAGCGTTCGGAATCGGACTTCAGCCGTTCCACATCCGGCGTGGATTGCGGTTTCACGCTCGTGTCCGGCTTATTGGAACGCGAACAGCCAGCGGCTGCCAAAACAACGAGAGAAAAAATGAGAAGCAAAAGTTTGTTCATAAGTAGAGGCAATTCTTGGTGCCCCACTGCTACCGCTGTGGCAACGCATCGGCAATGAAAAACAAAAGCGCCGCACGGAATCCGTGCGGCGCTCAAGTATTTTTCGAAACTGATCGATTCGGTTTTTACCGCGGCGCGTAGTGGCCGGGGATCCAGGCGTGACGATGGTAACGCCAACCCCAATGTCCTGGGATCCAATACCACCTCACTCCATCGTTCCAGTACCACGGGCCATGCGTGTAGTACGGTCGGTCGCCGATTTCGATATTGAGTCTGATCGCCTCCGCCGTCTTCGGCGCCATTACCCCTCCCGCGCAAAAAAGCGCGGCCAACAAAACAGCAAGTTTGTATTTCATAACTGGTTTTCCTTGATTCGTATTTAGACTGAACTCGCACGGATATTATTCGAAGCCCGTGGGCAGCCTCAAGCTCATATCCGCCAAAGCATTACAGCGAAGCGGTCTCTGCGCCACCGCCAATCGTCTCCGCTGGTTCCACCCACTTCCCGTGTTCCCGAATCAGATCCTGTAAACGGTCAACCGCCTCCGCTTCCGGGATGTTGAATTTCACCGCGGTCTTGCCCACGTAAAGGTTCACCTTGCCTGGCGCGCCGCCCACATAGCCGAAATCCGCGTCCGCCATTTCCCCCGGCCCGTTCACGATGCAACCCATGATGGCGATCTTCACGCCTTTGAGGTGCAAGGTCTTCTCCTTGATCCGGGCCGTGGTCGTTTGAAGATTGAACAAAGTACGGCCGCACGATGGACAGGCCACGTAATCGGTCTTGAAAATGCGTGAACCGGCGGCCTGCAGGATATTATAGCTCAGTCGCAATGCCTGCCCTGGCGCCTCTTCCCCCTGGATCAGGATCGCGTCGCCAATTCCATCACAGAGAAGCGAGCCAATATTGGTTCCCGCGTTCAAGAGAACGTGGAGGAATGACGAATGTCGAAGGTCGAAGGTCGAAGGAATGACGAAGCCCGAATCGCTTTTCGTCGTTCGATCATTCGAGCTTCCTTCGTCATTCGTCATTCGTGCTTCGTCATTCCCAAGCGAGTCCTTCAGTAAAATCGGATGGCGCGCGGCAACCTTCGACGCGAGCAACCGAAACGCGACGATCACGGGCAGATCCACGTCCTCCCGGATCGTGACGAGTTGCGGCTCAACCTCAGCGTTCACTTGCCGAACGGCCTCGTTATCCCGCGGATCGACTTCTCGAACGCGCGCCTTTTCATAAACGATCTCCGGCTTGTAATCCCCGAGCCGGTCGATCTTGTGCGCGACCTTATCGAAGGTGGTTTGCCTAACGACTACCCGGATCAGTTCCTCGCCGCCTAATTTCACTCCATTGCGTTCAATCGTTTTCGACCCGCGTCGCTGATACGAAAACGGATCGAACGAAATACCACCGCAGCGCTCTGCCCGCTTTCCGGTTTCCGGTTTCCGGTTTCCGGTTTCCACTAACGCCCGCGCCACCGGAATTTCATGAATACTATCCTCGGTGAGCGACACCCTGATCGTATCTCCAATCCCGTCGTGGAGGAGCGAGCCGATGCCAATCGCGCTTTTGATCCGGGCGTCCTCGCCTTCCCCCGCTTCAGTGACTCCGAGGTGGATCGGATAACTCCAGGAAAAGGATGAAGGATTAGGGATGAGGGATGAATAGGTCGCGGGATCGCCGTTTTCCTTCATCCTTCCTCCTTCATCCTTCATCCCTTCTTCCCCCAGCCGCGCGACCAGCAGGCGATAGGCGTTGATCATTACCTTCGGGTTGCTCGATTTCATGGAGAAGACGAAGGCGTGGTAATCGAGGTCGCGCGCGATCCGGGCGAATTCGAGCGCGCTTTCCACCATCCCCAGCGGTGTGTCTCCGTAACGATTCATGATGCGATCCGAGAGCGAGCCATGGTTGGTGCCGATGCGGATCGCGCGCCCCAGTTCCTTGCAAAGCTTGACCAGCGGCGTGAACCGCTCGCGGATTCTTTCCAGCTCCGCGGCGTACTGCTCGTCCGTGTATTCGAGAATCTTGAACTTCTTCGAATCGGCGTAATTCCCGGGATTGATCCGGACTTTCTCCACCCATTTCGCCGCTTCCATCGCGGCCTCGGGTTTAAAATGAATGTCGGCCACGATCGGCACGTCGCAGCCGCGCTCGCGCAAACCTTTCACGATCTCCCGCAGATTCGCCGCGTCCTTCACCGTCGGCGCCGTGATCCGCACGATCTCGCAACCGGCTTCCGCCAGCTCGATTGTCTGCGCGATCGACGCTTCGGTGTCCATCGTGTCGCAGGTGATCATTGACTGGACCCGAATCGGATGTGTGCCTCCGATCCCGACACGGCCGACCATTACCTCACGCGTGGCGCGGCGCTGATAAGAATAGGATGAGTGGCAGTACTCCATGTCAGGCGGCCGGCGCGGCTTCCACGAGCACCGCCGTTCCGTAGCAAAGAACTTCCGTGACCCCCTGCATGATCTCGGTGGCGTCATAACGCAGCCCAATCACCGCGTTCGCGCCGAGAGCGTTCGCGTGTTCCAACATCCGTTCCAAAGCATCGCGCCGGGTCTGCTCGCAGAGATCGGTGAAGATGGAAATGTTGCCTCCGACAAGTGTTTGCAGGCCGGCGCCGATCGTTCCGAAAATTGAGCGTGACCGGACGATGATTCCGCGAACAACGCCGAAAGTCTTGACGATTCGGTGTCCCTCCAGCTCAAAAGCGGTGGTTGTCATGGCCGTATTCATAGACACACCTTTAGCATTATTTCCGGACGACACAGAGGTCGTCCCTCCAATCCGCCTTACGGCGCCGGCGAAGCTTTCGTCGTCGCGGGCGATTCTTTCGGAGGGGATTTGCGATCGCTGTTCTTCCCGAACAAATCGCCGATGTCGAAGAAGCTGATGTAAAGCATGTACCCGATGATGACGGTGGCGCACGCGGTCTGGATCCACTCGAGGATCTTCATGTTCACCGGCTTTCGCCGCACGCCTTCGATTAGTGCCAGGACAATGTGGCCACCATCGAGCACCGGAATCGGCAGCATGTTCAGGATCGCCAGATTCACGTTCAAAATGACGCTGAACCAGAGAGCGAGCTTCCAGCCGTTATCGCCCTCGAACAGCATGTAGTAAATCCGCACGATCATCACCGGACCACTCATGTGCTGCAGCTTCACGTCCGACTTCGGCGAAGCCACCGCTCCGATCGTTTGCAACGTGCTCGTGATGCTGTGATAAACCTGTTCCACCGGATCCGGATGCGAAAGGGAAAGCTGACCGCCCACGTCCCATCGAACGCCGATTCGCGGTTTGGTCGTCCCCTCGGATTCCAGCGGGACCGGCCGCATTTTCAGCTGCAGTGTTTCCGAACCTCGCCGGACGTCCAGGGTCAGCTCGTCGGTCGGATGCTTGTCGATTTCGTCGACCAGGCTGAGGGCGTTAAAAATCCGCACGCCATTCACGGCGGTGATAATATCGCCCGCCTTCACGCCCGCTTTGTCCGCCGGCGTGCCTTTGTCGACGCCGTCAACCAGCGCCGTCACGGCGGGCTGAATCATCACCTGGCGCGTCCCTTTGCGTCGCCAGCCGCTCGTCTCGGCGATCATCGGCACGACGTCGATTGACAGGACCCTGCCGTCCCGCTCGATCTTAAATGGAATCGTCGGCCCCTCGCTGCGCACCACGTTCCAGACCACACTCTCGTTCATCCCGAAAAAACGCGAGACCGGCCGTCCATCGACCTCCAAAATCTTGTCTCCCGGACGCAAACCTGCCTTGGCCGCCGGCGAATCCTGATGGACGTAGCCGATCACGGTGGTCAGGTCCGATTCGCTCACCGGATGTCCGACCGCCCACACCACACACGCGAAGAACAATGCGAGGAGCACGCTGAAAAGCGGGCCGGCGATCGCCACGATGATTTTGTCGAGAGCGGAAATCTTGGGCAACCGGCCGCGATCCATGTCGGCCTTGCCCTCGATCATGTCCATCGGGGCGAGCTGCGGCAGTTTCACGAAACCGCCGAAGGGCAGCGAGCCTAACGAGTACTGGACGCCTTTGATCGTTTTCTTCCAGATCGGTTTCCCGAACCAGACGCCGAATTCTTCGATGAACAATCCCCGCCAGCGCGCCGCCAGGAAATGCCCGAGCTCGTGAACGACGATGAGCAAATTAAAAAGGAGAACAACTTCCAGAAGGATGAAAATGACGCGCAGGATATGGCCAAGCATAGGTTCGCTACCTGTTTAGACGGTAATCCCGAGTCGGTGTTTCATCCGTTTTTAGTCCCCGGCCTGCTTTTGGGCTTCCAGCCGGGCCCATTGATCGGCGCGCAATATGGCATCGAGATCAGGGTGCGCAACGTTGGCGTGCTTTTCCATGACGGCCGACACCGTCTGCCAGATCCGCGGGAATGAAATCCTGCGCGCAAGAAAAGCTGAGACCGCAACCTCGTTCGCCGCGTTCAAAACCGCCGGGAGGGTGCCGCCGGTCTCCCCCGCCCGCCGCGCCAGGTTCAAGGCGGGGAAATCATCCGAGCGCGGCGTCGCGAACTCCAGCTGGCGCAGCTTCCCAAAATCGAGCGGCGGCAGCGAATTCGGCACCCGTTCCGGCCAGGTGACCGCGTATTGAATGGGAAAGCACATGTCTGAATGGCTGAGCTGCGCCAGCACGGAGCCGTCGCTGAATTCCACCATCGAATGGACAATGCTCTGCGGATGAACCACCACCTCCACTCGTTTCATCTCCACGCCGAACAACCAATGCGCCTCGATCATTTCGAGCCCCTTATTAAAGAGCGTCGCAGAATCGATCGTGATCTTCGGCCCCATGTTCCAGGTCGGATGCTTTAACGCCTGCTCCACCGTAATCCCTTCAAATTCACTCGCCGGCGTGTTTCGAAACGGTCCACCCGACGCTGTGAGAATCAATCTCCGTACCTCTTCGTTGAACGTTGGACGTTGGACGCTCGCCACGGCGGAGCCCGTCCCGGGCGAAGGCGGGTTGGGCGTTGGGCGTTCTCTTTGAGAATCGAGGCATTGGAAAATCGCGTTGTGCTCGCTGTCCACCGGCAATATTTGAACGCCCTTCTCCCCCGCCTCCCGCATCACGATCTCTCCCGCCATCACCAGGATCTCCTTGCTCGCTACTGCCAGATCTTTGCCCGCCTCGATCGCCGCCAAAGCCGGCTGCAATCCGCCGGTCCCGACGACTGCGACCAGCACCATCTCCGCTTCCGCGAGGCACGCGATCTCGACCAGCCCTCTTTCGCCGGAGAAAATTTGCGGCTCGTATTCGAGCGCGGCGCGCAGCTCGCCGACCCTGGATTCATCGACTAGACAAATGGCTTCGGGCCGCACCTGATTCGCCTGCGCGGCCAGCTTCAGCGCGTTGCTGTTGGCCGCCAACCCCACGATTTCCATCCGGTCCGGGATATCGTGGGCGACCTTCAGCGCGCTCTCGCCGATCGATCCCGTCGCGCCGAGCACGACAATGCGTTTCCGTTTCATGAGAGGCGGGGTGCCGCGCTTCCGGGGAGCGCAGGCAGCCTGCCTGCACAAGCCGGCTGCCAGCCGGCGCCTCTGGCGAAATGTTCGCGGCAAGCTGCTGCGAACTGCAGGGACTGGGTCGCCGCGGCGACCGTGCCCCAAACCGATCGCTTCGCATGCGCCATAACGACTTCTGTCCGTTTCATCCCAAAGGAGATTCGTTTCTCGTGGCTGGAATTAGTCCAGCCGAATAACGAGTCGGAGATAGAAAAAGAGAAGCGGCGCGGTAAAGAGGAGGCTGTCCACCAGATCAAGCGCCCCGCCGATTCCGGGTAAAAAGTTGCCGGAATCTTTCACGCCGGTGCTGCGTTTGATAATCGATTCGGCCAGGTCGCCGACGACAGCCGCGAAACCGAGCAGCAGTCCCAGGACAATTGCGTGCGTCAGACTCAGGGCCGACAGATGCCCCGGCATCAATTTCCATAAGCCCCAGCTCGCCAGGAGCGAAAACGCGAGCGCGCCGAAAAAACCTTCCCAGGTTTTCTTCGGGCTGATGTGCGGAATCATCTGGTGCCGCCCAATGAGACTGCCGGTGAGATAGGCCCCCATGTCGCTGAACTTCGTGACCGCCACCAGATAGAGAACGTAAAACTGTCCCGTCACGGCACCCGTCAAGCTACGCGGAACGACGTAAACGATTTTGGTAATGAAATTGTAGAGCCAGAGGACGTAGAGGAGCCCGAAGATCGTGTAAGCCATCGTTCGGAGCGGCGCGTCGTCGCGCAGGCGGTCGAACATCTGCCGGGTAAAAACCGTGAGGAGGAAAAAGAGCAGCACCGCGACCTCGAAATCGTAGGAGTGGCCGGGACCGCTCCGGGAGAAATAATAGAAGCTGCCACACAACATGACGGCGCCGCAGATCATCGCCGTGATCTTGAAGTTCGGCAGGCCCTTGTGATCGAGCATGCCGTAAAATTCCCAGAGCGAGAGCATGCCGAGGGTGCCGATCAACGCGAAGAACGCAATTTCGTAGCCGGAAAAAATGATTCCGAGCGCGAGCGACCAGAGGACGATCGTGCTTGCGAAGCGAAAAAGAAAAACAGAGCGCGGCGCCGACGGTTTTGCTGCGGCGACGCGCTCGAGCGTCTCAGCCATTCGCGCAACATCCGAAATGATGCCCTCAAAGGCAAGCGCGGAAGGGAACAGGATTGCGCTCGCGCGACCCTCATCTAGTTTGATCGCCGTGAGCAAAACGATGCAGGCCCTGGTGAAACGCGAGCGCGAACCGGGATTAGGACTGGAGGAGGTGCCGGTGCCGGAGATCGGGCCCAACGACGTTCTCATCCGCGTTCAGAAGGGATCGATCTGCGGCACCGACGTTCATATTTATAACTGGGACGCGTGGGCCCAGAAGACTATCCCGGTGCCGATGGTGATCGGGCATGAATTTGTGGGCGTCATCGAAAAAATTGGCAGCGCCGTTCGCGATTTCAGGGAAGGCGAACTGGTCACGGCCGAGGGCCACATCGTCTGTGGTCATTGCCGAAATTGCCTCGCCGGCCGGCGCCATCTTTGTCCGAACACCAAGGGAATCGGCGTCAATCGTCCAGGTGGTTTCGCGGAATACGTTTCCGTCCCCAACTCGAATCTCTGGCGCTGCGATCCCAGGATCCCGCTCGATGTGCTCTCCTGTTCCGATCCACTGGGCAACGCCGTTCACACCGTGCTTTCCTTCGATCTCGTCGGCGAAGACGTTCTCATCACCGGCGCCGGCCCGATCGGTTGCATGGCCGTGCCGATCGCGAAGATGGCGGGCGCGCGCAAGGTGGTCATCACCGACATCAATCCTTACCGGCTCGATCTCGCCCGCAAAATGGGTGCGACCCTGGCAATCGATGTCCGCGAGCGCGACTTGCACGACGCCATGCGCGAACTCGATATGCGCGAAGGGTTCGACGTCGGGCTCGAGATGTCGGGCAACCCGAAAGCGTTCACCGACATGCTCGACGTGATGGTGAATGGCGGGCGCATCGCCATGCTCGGCATCATGCCCGGAAGCGCCGCGATCGATTGGAACCTCGTCGTTTTCCACGGCCTGACGATCAAGGGAATATACGGCCGCGAGATGTTTGAGACCTGGTACAAGATGACGGCGCTGATCCAGAGCGGGCTCGACATTTCGCCCGTCATCACTCACCGCTTTCCCTACACGGATTTCCTCGAAGGCTTCGAGCTGATGAAGTCCGGAAACTCCGGCAAGATCGTTCTCGACTGGGCGGCGTGACGCCTGCCTTTCCTGTCCTCCCGAGCGTCAGTCGAGGGATCCCGAATTGTTAGCTTTAAGGTTTCTCCGCGGGATCCCTCGACTGCGCTCGGGATGACAGCTGGGGAGAGCGTCCTATTCCAAACTTGCCGCGGCGGCATCCTGGCCCTGAAGCTCCAAGACCATTCGGCGGATGTGGCGGTATCCCTGATGGGCTTGCAGCAACCGCAGGCTTTCATTGGAATCACCCCACTGCAAAATCTGGATATTTTCTTCGCGCGCTCCCCAGGAATTCATCGTCCGGCGCGACGGCATGTAGAGATCGATCGTATTCCGACCCGCTAACGCCCAGCCGTAATCATCGACGCGATAAACTTGCCCGGTCGAGATAAGACGAAAGACTGTTCCGGCAGGCCAGCGCGACCAATCCGCGGCCGCACTGCCGATCTGCGGTTTGCTGGAGACAACCACCCGCTTCGTGCCGTGTTTCGTTTTCACCAGTTTCGTTGTTTTCGTTTCCTTTAACGAAAATTTCTCGAGCGCCGGTCCGGAATACGAAGCGCGGCGATAATCCGCGACATCGTCGTCGTTCACCGCAACGGCGCGCGGCGTGTATTCCGCGCGACGAATCGCGCCGGTGGCGGCATGGAGTTGGCCTCCGAGGGCATTATGACTTCCATAAGGGAGGTGATCCGCCTCGGTGTGCGTATACGCCGTGGTGCGCACGTTTTGAAAATCGCGCTTGGCCAGGGGCGCCTCGTATTTCGGAAGCGCGGTCGTTCTGGTGCGAGTGGGGGTGGTCTCGCACGCGCTCAGGAAGAGCGCGCAAACCGCCGCGCAGAAAAGAAGGAAAAAGTCCCGGTTACGCAATCGCGCTGGTTATTAACAGTTATTCACAACCACATGCAAGAGTATTTTTCAGGCGATTGTTCAGCCGGAACAACAAGATAGCGGTGTCATCCCGAGCCGCGCAGACGGCGAGGGACCCCGCAGGCGGTCAATCGCTTCCGCGTAACATTCCGGGCAAACGTGAAATCACGCGCGAGCTTTCGCGACAGCGTTTGGTACGACTGTGAGGTCCCTCGCCGTCTGCGCGGCTCGGGATGACACGCAGCTGCGGCGCGCTCTTTCGCTCGCCGTTTAACTTTGTCGATTGAACATCGATCTGCTTATTGTGGAATCATGCTCGCTGAATTCGATCAACGACTGGCCAACACGCTCGCGGAAATCAGATCGCAAGGCCTCTACAAAACGGAACGCATCATCACTTCTCCGCAAGACGCGAACATCGGCATCGCCGGCGGCCGCCGCGTGCTCAACATGTGTGCGAACAATTATCTCGGGCTCGCGGATCACCCGGCGCTCATCGCCGCCGCGAAGGAGGCGCTCGACACTCACGGCTTCGGGATGGCGTCGGTCCGCTTTATCTGCGGCACCCAGGACATCCATAAGGATCTCGAAGATGCGCTGACGCGATTTCTTGGCACCGAAGACACGATTCTTTATCCATCCGCGTTCGACGCAAACGGCGGTCTGTTTGAAACGCTTCTCGGTCCCGAGGACGCTGTCATTTCCGATGAACTGAATCACGCTTCGATCATCGACGGCATCCGGCTCTGCAAGGCGCAACGTTCCCGCTACAAGCATAACGACATGGCTGATCTCGAGGCGAAACTGGTCGAGGCGAAAGAGGCGCGGCTTCGCCTCATTGCCACGGACGGCTGTTTCTCGATGGACGGCACGATCGCGGAGCTCGGTGCAATTTGCGATCTGGCCGAAAAATATCAGGCCCTCACCATGATCGACGACGCGCACGCGACGGGGTTTCTCGGCTCGACCGGACGCGGGACGCACGAATATCGCGGCGTGATGGGCCGGATCGATATCATCACAGGGACACTCGGCAAAGCGCTCGGCGGCGCCAGCGGCGGATTCACGAGCGCGCGCAAACGGATCGTCGAACTGTTGCGCCAGCGCTCGCGGCCTTATCTTTTTTCCAACAGCGTGGCGCCCCACATCGTCGCGGCCACGATCAAAGCGCTCGGTCTCTTGAGCGAATCGACCGAACTGCGCGACAAGCTCGAAGAGAACACAAATTATTTCCGGTCGGCTCTGACCGAGCGAGGCCTGATGATCAAACCCGGCACCCATCCGATCGTTCCGATCATGCTTGGAGACGCGGCCCTCTCGCAGAAATTTGCCACGCGCATGCTGGAAAAGGGCGTCTACGTCATCGGATTTTTCTATCCCGTGGTGCCGCATGGCACAGCGCGCGTGCGCACCCAGGTTTCGGCCGCACATTCGCGAGAAGATCTGGAATTCGCCGTCAAAGCCTTCGCGGAAACGAATAACGAGCTCAGGTAGGGATGGCGCGCTGCGCCGTCCGCGAGCGTCACCAAACCGGACGCCGCAGCGCGGCGTCCCTACCTATGAAGCGCGATGCTGGAGCCGACCCACGTCTTCTCCTTGTTGAAATCAACGCCCATCATTTTGCCCTGGCTCATCCGCACCAGATTGTTCACCAGCGTCGGTGCCTGGTCGTTCTCCGGCCAGACAAACATCATCCGGATTTCCGCTTTTGATTTTGGGCCCTCCGGCGTAGGCACAAACTCCGCATACTGAACTTTTCTCTGCAGAATCCATTCGTGCGGAGTCTCGATCGCTGCCAGTTTTTCCCGGGTCGGTTCCATCTCCACGCCAAGGCCGGCGAAGGAATAGAGCGGCTTCAAGACGTAGTCGGCGATCTGCTCGTGCGCCGGGAATTCGTCCGCAAAATAGGCAGGCGACGTCTGTTCCGTTTTCAGCAAAGGCAACGAATGTTTGCTGATGCGAAAATACCAATTGGGATGGCCCACCCATTGCACGTCGAGATCGTCCTGAAAGCGAAAGGGCTGATCGAGATCGGGCCGGCGGATCAATTCGTCGAAGATGACGCGGTTATAAATCCTTTCGACGCGCATTTCAGAGCCGTCGCGGTCGTAAAACAATTCCCGGCCGCGCTTTTTGATTTTCGTCAGGCAAACTGAGCGAATGCCGAGCAATGTTTCCGTCGCCGCGAAATCGATTCGCGTCTTTTGTTTCTCCGGCTCGATCTCGAGCAGGATTACATTTTCCGGTTTCGCGTCGCCGAGAATCGTCCGGCGCAGGATCTCGATGTAAGCGTCGTCCTTGATTCCTCCAAACGAGGGGGTCCAGTCGCGCGGGATTGCCGGATACGCCGCGCGGTAACAATGAAAAATCAGGAGTTGAAACCCGAACAGGCTCGGGAACGCCTGGAGCTCGATCAGGCGCGGCACGAGCCGTCCGCCCTCGGTACAAATCCCAAAATCGACCACGAGGAAGTTTGGATGCGCCGATTCACGAGGGACTTCCAGTCCCGGCGGAATCGCCGAGGCAGAATGCCGAACGAACCCCGGCGCGCAGACCAGAGCCACAATCTCATTCGCCGCGCGCGTTACGTCATCGGTGAACGCGTCGGTGAGAAAGATCGGCGTCTCTGAAACGCGGAAATCCGCGGGCCATTTTTCGGTTTCATTCACGCAACGCACCAGCGCCGCGTATTTTTCCGCAGAAAAATCGGCGTTAAACCGCGCTCGTAGTTCCGCATCCATTCCAGCTAGAGACGGCCTTCCGAGCCGTCCGATTTATTGTCTCCCCAGACTCACACCAAAAACTTGCCCTTCTCCATCACCTTCTCGTCATCGAACCAGATGTCGAAGTCGCGGCCGACGCAATCGATGTGTGTTTTCGAAACCCAGTTCGCGCCGGTGTGTTCGGCATAAGGATGGCCAAACGCGATGTGGATCCCGGGGATTTTCTCGTCCTGCAGAATGTTGCCGATGATATGAGTGCAGGCGGTGTTGGTGCCGACCGCGAATTCGCCGACGCGATTGCTATTTTCGTCCGTGCTCGTGTAGGCGCGAAATTCTTCCAGCAGTTCCTGGTTTTCGCATCGCAGATCGCGGATCCGATTCTCCTTCACCTCGATCGTGAGCGGCGTCTCCTGCAGGTCGCCATACTTCTGGCAAAGGTAATCGCCCACGACGCCATCCACCACGAAGACGCCGTTGGAATTCATCGGCGAAGTAAAAATTTCGCCGCCGGGCAGATTGCCCCATTTGTCCGGCGTAATGATCCCGCTGGTTTTGAGCCATTTCAGCGTGGGCGAAAATTCGCCCGCGAAATCGGTTCCGGCCGGGGTGCGACACTGGATCCGCTGAGCGGCCCGCGCCCGCTCGACCAACCGCTGGCTGAGCGCATCGATCGCGCGAAAATCGGCGCGCATTCCTTCGAGCATGATCTCGCGCGTGATGTTGACCATGTGGCCGTGGCGAATCCGATGTTTATTCACCACGTCGCTCATCTGCATGCGGGAACGCAGTTCGCCCCGCTGGGTTTGCGCGCAAAAGATGCTGACCTGCGATTGGGCCAGATCTTCGAGAATGATCGGCGGCATGTCGGTCAACGGCCGTTCCGCGTGCTCCTCCAGAACGAAAACGGAATGTTCCGCTCCCACCTCCTCCACTTCACATTGGAGCGCCGCCGCGATGTCGCGCGTGAATTCATCGGTGATGATCGTGATTCGCTCCTGGGGTTTCAGACGAAGACAATCGCGGATCGCGTTGCGCGCGCCCGGTTGGAGTTCAGGATCAATGGTTACGGTGTGGGCGCGATCAGGCATGATGTGAGCGAATAGCGGTGAGCATTACGCGAAAAATGAGCGTCGGCAATCCATCATCCCGCGCGGACAAATCGCTCTAGGCGGGCGCACGGGACGTGCTTTCCGGCGCGGTTATACTTAAACCCTCGTAGGTCTCCGCCACGATGTGGTCGACGACCGCTTTCATGTCGTTGGTGCGATGAAAAACTTCGAGCTGTCGGTCGGCGCCCGTGCCTTCGCGCATGATGCCCTCGATGTGCGCCATCTCGCGTTTGCTCCCGAGTTCGTCGACCTCGGTGGAGACGAATTCGAGCAGTTCGTTTAACAAGCTGCGGGTCTCGACTTCGGCTTCACGGCCGAAATCGATCAGCTTGCCTTCGATGCCATAGCGCGAGGCGCGCCAGCGATTTTCGTCCAGCAAGCGCCGGCGGTAGACGCGGAAAGTCGTATTGTGCTTCAGCAACTTGTAGAGTTTGGCGATCACCGCCTGGATGAGCGCGGCCAGCGCGAGGGTGTCGTCGACGCGCGATTGCGCATCGCACACCCGCATCTCGAGCGTGTCGAAGAACGGATGGAGCCGGATGTCCCACCAGATTTTTTTTGGATTATCGATACAACCGGTTTTCACCAGGAGTTTGCAGAAATCTTCGTACTCCGAGAGCGACTCGAACGCGTCGGGAATTCCGGTGCGGGGAAAGCGCTCGAATACTTTCAGGCGGTAACCTTTCAGGCCGGTGTCCCGTCCGATCCAAAACGGCGAGTTGGCTGAGAGCGCGTAAATGTGGGGCAGAAAATAGCGCGCTTGATTCATGACATGGATCGCCGACTCACGATTCGGAATTCCCACATGTACGTGGAGGCCAAAGATAAGGTTCGCGCGCGCGAGCTGCTGCATGTCCCTCACGATTTCCTTATAGCGCTCGCCTTCGGTGATGAGCTGGTCGCGCCAATGCGAAAAGGGGTGCGTGCCGGCGGAAGCGATGCGCAGTCCGGCTTTGCCCGCAAGTGAAGCGAGCTTGCTTCGGAGTTCGACCACGTGCTCGCGCGCATTGGCGATGGAAGAACAAATTTCCGTGCCCAACTCGACAACCGATTGGTGCATCTCGGGCTTGATCTGCTCTTTTAGCAGAACTTTGCCGCCTTCGAGGATTTCCTGGATGTGGGAACGAAGCTCGCGCGTCTCGGGATCGACGATCGCGAATTCCTCCTCGATGCCGAGCGTGAAGGTGTGGTTCGTGGCGGGCATTGGTTCAACAACCGTCAACGCGCTCTCGCGCGCAAGTTCTCCTTCCTGCTCATAATCCTGATCGTGCTCCTGATCCTGTGAACCAGCGTCGCGTGTCCGGAAGGATCATGAGCAGGATCATGATCATGAGCAGGAAATTCGGTCACGCCAGGTCACCCAACGCCCGCTTCGTCACCGCGGCCTGGATAAACTTGCCCCAGCTCAGATTGTCGCGGCCGGGCTGGTGTTCCATGGCCTTGCGAATCGCCATGTCGGAAACAGCTTCGACCACCCATTCGAAGTTTGCCTGGCCTACGCTGGCAACTTCGGCGTCCGGCGCCGGGTTGCAAAAATCGATCGCCAGCGGAATCCCGTCGCGGATGGCGAACTCGACCGTGTTCAGATCGTAGCCGAGATACTGGTTCAACGTCAGGACGCCCTGTTCGACCGCCTCCAAAACCTCACGCGGCGCCTGCCACTCCGTCTGGTATCGCAAATGATAGGGATGCCGCGGCTCGTACGGCATGATCCGGACGTTGCGTTGATCGATCGAATAGCAGCGGAAGTACATGTCGAACTTCACCTCCTCCTGCAGCATCATGACGAGCTGGCCGGTCTCGCTGTAGGCGCGGAAAAATTCCTCCGCATTGTGCAGCCGATAGACGTTCTTCCATCCGCCGCCGGCAAACGGCTTGAAGAACGCGGGCCAGCCGACGTAGCTGAAAATACCTTCCCAATCGAGCGGGTAAGCAAGATTGCGGAAGGAGTTGTCGCTCGTGTCGGGCGGCAGTTGATGCGACGGCAACAGCACCGTCTTCGGCACGGCCACACCGATCTTCGTGGCGAGGGCGTTATTGAAAAACTTTTCGTCGGCGCTCCACCAAAATGGATTGTTCACGACCGCGGTCCCGGTCAGCGCCGCATTCTTGAGCCACGCGCGATAGAACGGCACGTCCTGCGAGATGCGGTCGATCACAACGTCGTAACCGCTCGGCTCGCCCTGGATAACCTTGTCCATCTTGACGAACTCCGCCACGATGTCCTGGCCGCCGGTTTTCTGGTTCACCCGCTCGACAAACGCCGGCGGGAAACTGCCTTCCTGTCCGAATAGGATTCCGATTTTTTTCATATTGGTTTTGTCATTCCGGGCGAAGCGAAAAGCGTAGTCGAGGAATCCCGTGGCGCTACTTGAGACTTAGGCGACGGGACTCCTCGACTGCGCTCGGGAGGACTAGCAAATCTTCGACAAATAATGCGGCAGCATGTCCCGCCAGTAGTTCCAATCGTGGCCGCGCCACTTGCCGTCATCGAGCCAATGCTGAATCCCCTTCGAGTTCAGGATTTCAGAGAGACGATACGATTCGTGCCGCGTGTTATCCCATTCGCCGGTGCCGATGATGATGCCCATGTGGTTATACTTCCAGGGGTCGTTCGTGTTCGGCAGGTAATCGTAGGGACTGTTGAAATAAATGTTGTCGTCGCAGTAACCGTCGAAAAAAGAACTGATGTCGAACGCCCCGCTCAGCGATATCAAATGGCTGACGGCATCGGGATGACGAAAGGCAATGTTCGCCGCGTGATAAGCGCCGAGGCTTGCGCCACTCACCATGACGCGAGGGGCCGAGCATTCCCGGCGGGAGAGATCGAATACGTCATCCACGATCACGCGCTCGAAAGCGTTGTGCGTCCGCATCCGATCCGCGGGATGAATCGCCTTATTATAAAAGCTGTCGAGATCGGCTGAATCCGGGCAGTAGATCGTGATCTTGCCGCTGTCGACAAAGCTCGCAATCGAGTCCGTCAATCCGAAATCCTTGGTCTGGGAATAGCGACCGAAGGACGTCGGAAACAGGATCAACGGGATGCCGCCACCGTCGCCGAACACCAGCATTTCAAAATCCCGGCTCATGTGAGGGGTCCACCACTTGATATAGCGTTCGTTCATGGGCGTTTTTGGGTTACGAGCGAAGTTCCAAAGAAACAGCTAAGAGATTCCTCGACAAGCCCGGAATGACAAGCGATGCGTTTCGCTTTTCATGCCGCCAAATACGCTTACTGGAAACATTCAGGAACATCGCGCCTTCCCGTCGAAGATTCTTCGAAACCGACGCGATATTCTGGTTTATCTTCCGCCGGGTTATCGCCGGTTTTCGGGGCGTCCGTACCCGGTCCTTTATTTGCACGACGGCCAGAACGTCTTCGATGCCGCCACGGCGTTTGGCGGGGTGGAATGGGGAGTCGACGAGACGGCTCAACAGTTGATTCGGAAAAAGTTGATCGAGCCGCTCATCATCGTGGCCATCGCCAACATGGGAGAAGATCGCATCCACGAATATGCGCCCACCGGCGGCGTCTACGCCCAGACGGGGGAACGCAAGAAACGCAGCCGCGGTCTGGCGCGTCAATACGCCGATTTTCTCATTCGCGAACTAAAACCGTTCATCGACCGGCGATACCGCACCAAACGCGAAGCGGAGTTCACCGGTCTGGGCGGTTCCTCCTTGGGCGGGCTCGTCACGCTCGCGATTGGCCTGTTATATCCCGAGGCATTCACGCGGCTCCTGGTCATGTCGCCCTCGATCTGGTGGGACGACTGCTCAATTTGCCGTCTGGTCGAATCGATCGAAGAGAAGCCGCCCCTGAAAATTTGGCTCGATACGGGCACGCGCGAGCCTGGCTGGGAAAAAGCCGCCGGGTTGCGCGATCAATTGGTCGAAAAAGGATGGCGCTTGCATGACGACCTCCATTACCTCGAGATAGAAGGCGCCGATCACAGCGAAGGCGCCTGGGCCGCACGCGTCGATCCGGCGTTGCGCTTTCTCTTTCCGCCGCCGCTGCCACGCACGGCAAAAATCACTCCCGCCAAAAAGCGTCAAGACCTGATCAAACGGGCCCTGGCGCGGGCAAAATTGTTTTACTAAGATGGTAGATCGCGTCCCGCGGCCGCGGGATCGCGCGATGCCGATCGGGTAGGGACGCACTTCCGGTGCGTCCGACTATTCTGTCTTGGCCGCGCTCAAAGCTGGAAGTCGGACGCCTCCGAAAGGCGTCCCTACCTCAAAAACATCGAGCGGCGGAGCGCTTGATCCACCGTCCCGAACCGCGGATTCAGCTTTTCGGACGCTGCGGTCGCACCGGAGGGCGCCGCGCGTTTAGTTTATTTAGTTCGGCTCCGCCACGGTCGGACTCGCCACCGCGACTTCTTCGGTGAACTTGCCGAGCTTGCGGAACTTCTCGTAGCGGTTTTGCAGCAGCTCTTCGATCGAGAAGGAGGAGAGCTTTTCGAGGTTCTGGCGCAACGCGGTCCCAAGATTCGCGGCCGCGAGATCGGGATCGCGATGCGCGCCGCCTTCCGGTTCCGGCACGATTTCATCGACCACGCCGAGCCCCATCAAATCCTGGGCGGTCAACTTCAGGGCTTCTGCTGCTTCCGGCGCGTGCCGGCGATCCTTCCACAAAATCGCCGAGCAGGCTTCGGGACTGATCACCGAATAATAGGCGTTCTCGAGAATCAGGACCCGATCCGAAACGCCGATGCCGAGCGCGCCTCCCGAGCCGCCCTCGCCGATCACAACGGCCACCGTCGGGACCCGCAGGTTCATCATTTCGCGAAGATTTACGGCGATCGCCTCCGAGATGTGGCGCTCTTCCGATCCGATGCCGGGAAATGCGCCGGGCGTGTCGATCAACGAAATCACAGGGAGCCCGAACTTTTCCGCGAGCCGCATCAGACGCAGGGCCTTGCGATATCCCTCGGGATGCGCGCAGCCGAAATTCCGCTTCACGTTCTCCTTGGTGTCGCGGCCTTTCTGGTGGGTGATGACGACGCAGCGATGCGGACCAAGTTTTGCGAGGCCGCTCGGCATCGCCTTGTCGTCGCCAAAAACGCGGTCGCCGTGAAGCTCGATCCAGTTGGTGAAGCACCGCGCCACATAATCGAGCGCGAACGGTCGCTGGATGTGGCGGGCCAGCTGGACCCGCTGCCAGGCAGTGAGGTTGTCGTAAATCTGCCGCCGCGTTTCCCGGATCTTGCTCTCCATGGCTTCGACCTCGGAATCGAAGTCGAGTTCGTGCTGGTCGGAATGGTTCTTCAAATCCTGGAGCCGCCGCTGCAATTCCAGGATCGGTTTTTCAAAGTCCAGAGGATGCGAATCCATGGTGCGGATGTTGAAACGTGAATCGTTAAACCGTTACATCGGGAAGCCGTAGCCGACACCCATCGCTCGACCGCGTTCCCGCCCTCAACGACTCACAATTCACGATTCACGAATTACTTCTTCAGTCAGTAATGGTGACAGTGGTCTTGCTGTTTACAAGGCTGCTCAGCTCTTCCATGTCGCCGGCGGGCAGGCCCAAACCGGGCGGCGGCGGCTGGTTTGACTCATCGCGGCGACCCGCTTCCGCCACCGCAAACAAAAAATACCCCGGTTGCGCGAGCCGAACCCAGCGAGTGCTGCCGAGCCATTCTTTCGTGCCGAATCCGACGCGCTTCCCGCCTTTCCAGGCCATGACTTCAGCGACGCGAGTCGTTATTCGCGGCGGCTGTTTCGCGGACAACCGCACTGTTCTGACGCGGTAACGCTTAAAGAACTGGCCGTGGTTGAGGAGGATGACCGTCTGCGCCTTGCGTTGGATGAAGACCGAGAAATCGGGATGCGAGATCAACAAGTGCTGGCCGACGCGCAGCATCGGATTGGTCAGGTTATTCGTGCGCATGATCAAGTCAGGCGTCGTCTTGGTTTTTGCGGCGATCTTTGCGAGCACGTCCCCGCTCCGCACGACGTACTCCTGTTTTTCGGGGGACCGGTAATCGGTGAAGAGCATCTCGATGTTCACCTGACCAAGGAGATCCTTCGCCTCCTCGATGTGAAGGCCGTTAGGGAATTTCTGGAGAAGCGCGACGAGCGCATCATGCGTCTCGATCAGTTTCCCTTCCTGGCGCAATTTCGCGGCGGCCTGGAACTCCGGCAGACTCACGTCCGGCACGGGCTCGACCGGGATCTCGCCGCTTTTTTCCTGCTGGATCTTGCGCTCCGGCTTGACGAAAAGGTCGTAGCTAAAGAACGCGGCCCCGCCAAAAATCACGACCGCGAGCAAAAGAAGGAAAAGCCATTTCATGAATGAACCAAGGCGATGATCAACTGGTGAATCGAAGTAGGCAAGACGAGGGGGATTGGCCGCCAGATCGGATTTTGCTAGGGCGAGACTCTGTCGAGCCAAACCGCATTAGCAAAAAGTTCGGCGGCTCGACAGAGTCTCGCCCTACCAAACAGCGAACTAGGAAAAAGTCTCCCAGGCGGCGGGTCCAGGCAACGGGTCGCCGTCCTTCCCCCACGTAAAATGGCAGTCCTGACAGTAAAATTCCTTCGGGAAAATCTTGAGGGTAAAGAGAATGCTCGCGATCCCCGGCGTAATGAATTTCCGGGTCAGCTGCGGATACTCGATCCGGGGCGATTTACATTGGGGGCACCGAATCGCGGAACCGACCTCGGGATCGCTCGCCTCCCACTCCAGCATCAATTTATTCGCGGCTTCGAAATCTTCCTCGGTCACGAGGACTTTTGCGTTCGCCTGCGGTTTCGACATGAATGCCATCTGCTGGAGGTGGCCTTCGTTATGGACGTCGGCCTTGACCCCCGCTTCCTGCAAGCGCGTCTTGAGGTGCTTGGCCTTGGCCGGCTCGTTGAATGTTGCGATCGTCACCATGATTTTCGCCCCGGGGCAATTCCCATCAAACATCAACTACCGGCCAAGTGCAAGATTCGGCGCGGTTGAGATTCCTGGTCGGATTCGAGCACTCGCTGGATGTTGATTCTTGGTGGATCGAGCGCTCCGCCGCTCGATGGCTCGACGGTCCCGGCTTCGCCGGCATAAATTAACCTCGCGCGATCCCGCGGCTGCGGGACCCGTTCCACCTCAGCCAGACGGCGGGAACCATTTGTAGAGCATCAGGTAAACCAGCACACCCGTCACCGACACATAAAGCCAGATCGGCATCGTCCAGCGTGCGATCCGCGCATGCCGGTCCCAGCGTCTTCGAAAAACCGGGACGAGCGTCACAATCACCAACGGCAGCGTTACGAAGGCGAGGAGAATGTGCGAGATCAGCATCGCGAAATAAATCGGCCGAATAATTCCCTGCGCGGTGAAGTGAGTCGAGCGCTCGCCGACATGCGCGTGATACACCAAATAACCGACGAGAAAAAGCGTCGAGGAAATCAGGGCCGGGATCATGCAGGCGACATGACGTCGCCAATGGCCGCGACGGATAAAGTACCAGCCGGATGAAATGAAGAGGGTGCTGATGAAATTCAGCGACGCATTGATGGCGGGAAGATCCGTGATTTTCAACTGGGGCAGAACGTCCAACGTCCAACGTCCAACGTCCAACGCTCAATTCCCGATGGCAGGCAGCGCCGACCCGACGCTCGAACTCCGCGACGCCACCGGCGCGCTTCTGGCCAAAAACGACAACTGGAAAACGACTCAGATCGGCGGAAACATTACGGCCGATCAGGTCGCCGACATCCAGGCCACCGGCGCTGCTCCGACGAACGATGCAGAATCGGCCCTGATCGCCACCCTGACTCCGGGCAATTATACCGCGCAGATTCGCGGCGCGAACAACACGACTGGCATCGGCGTCGCCGAAGCCTATGACCTCAGCCTCGCCTCGGCCGCCAAACTGGCGAATGTCAGCACGAGGGGCTTCGTCCAAACCGGCGACAACATCATGATTGGCGGATTCATTGTCGTGAACAACTCCGTCAAGGTTGTGGTGCGCGCAATCGGGCCCTCCCTGACCGCAGTGGGCGTCGTAGGAGCATTGGCAGATCCCAACCTCGAGCTGCATGGCGCCAACGGCGCGCTCATCCTGGCAAACGACAACTGGAAATTGAGAACAGACGGATCCAGCCAGCAGGCAGAGATTGAGGCTACCGGAGTTGCGCCGACCAACGATCTTGAATCTGCGCTGGTCGCCACCCTTCAACCCGGCAACTACACCGCCCAGATCCGCGGCAAAGATAATTCAACCGGCATCGGAGTCGTGGAACTGTACGCCCTCCCCTAGAAGCCGAAAGGCGTGCTGGCGAAATCCAGCTGCGCCCCACAATTCGCTCCAAATTCCCTTGTCATCCCGAGCGGAGCAAAGCGAAGTCGAGGGACCCCGTTGCGAAACGTGCAGGTAACAACACGGGATCCCTCAACTGCGTTCGGGATGACAAACGCCCTTGAACGTTGGACGCTTTCCCCGTGCCACCGGTCTTAGAGCCCACTCCACCATCGCTCGCCCGGCAATTTTACCGCCGCCGCGCGAAGGTGCATCTCTCCCAATCCCGGCGAATCCTGCGTCTGACGATCGTCGCAGGGCTTCTCATTTTCAGCTGGAGCAGCTGGTATCTGGCCAAACGTGGCTTCGGCAAGGAATGGCGGGACCGGGTTTCGGAAGAACTGCACAAGCGCGGCGTCGAAGCTTCGATCCGGCGCTTGACGGTCGATCCAGTCCGCGGCCTCATCGCGCAGGACGTTCGGATTTACGATTTTAAGAATCGTGAAAACACGCTCGCGGTGATCAGCGAAGTCGCGCTCGACATTAATTATTCGGCCCTCCTTCATCACAAACCCTTTCTCAACGCGCTCGATGTCCATGGCGCGGAACTGACGATCCCAAACCCTGCCGCCACGCCGGGCGCGCCCAAGACCCAGATCAAGGAGCTGCGCGCGCACATTTATTTTCCGCCGGAACAAATCTACGTCAGTCAGGCGGAGGGCATTTTCTGTGGCCTCCGGATTTCGGCCACCGGCCAGTTGATCAAGCGGAACGATTACAAGTCCTCCGATGAAATCTCGGACGAGGAATGGCGGCAGCGGTTGCTGATGGTGCACCGGATCGCGGACGAGTTGCGCCGCTTCAGTTTTCCCGACGACGCGCCCTCGCTTCAGGTGAAATTCGCCGGGGATCTTTCGCAATTCGAGACCGTCCACGCGGAAGCGACTTTGAAGGGCGGCCGGTTGCAGCGCGGCGCCTATGAGATCACCGATCTGTCAGTCATCGCGGAATGGGCGAACCAAACCCTTCACGTCAACCAATGCAGCTGGTCCGATAACGCCGGCAATTTCGCCGGGCGCGCTACCTGGAGCCGCGAAACGAAGATCGCCGATTTCCAGGGCCGGAGCACGCTCGATGCGAAGCGCTTTCTCGACGCCGCCGGCTTCCCCCAGTTGCTCGCTGACGTCGCCCTGAATTCTCCGCCGCTCCTCGAACTTTCCGGCTCGGCCAATTTCGCCGGGGAGGCGCCGAAACTCAGCCTGATCGGGCGCGTCGCCGTGGAAAAATTCAGTTACAAAACCGTGCCGTTGCTAAAGCTGACCGCGGATTTCTCGTGGGATGGCGAACGTGCCATGGTGCGCGAGTTGCGGTTGCGCCATGAATCCGGCGAGCTCCGCGGCGACCTTCTCGATGCGCCGAACGATTTCAGGCTCACCGTCGAGAGCAGCGTGGACCCGATTATCTTCCGCGCGTTCGCCTCACCCGAACTGGGTCGTTTTCTGGCGGAATGGGAATGGGCGCGGCCACCTTCCATCCGTCTGGGGTTGCATGGCCCGAGTCGCGATCCGGAAACGTGGGCCGGCGAAGGAAGCATCACGACTCAACGGACTCGCTTCCGGGGCACGTGGATGAATGAAGCCGGCGCCAAATTGCGTCTCGAAAATGGAGCGCTTCACCTGGACAACCTGCGCGTCGTTCGTGACGAAGGCACGGGCACCGGATCGATCGCCTACGATTTCGCGCGTCACGAAATTCGGTTCAAAGAAATCAAAAGCAATCTGCGCCTGACAGAAGCGATTGTCTGGGTGGACCCAAAATATTTCAAGGAGGTCGTGCCCTACAAGTTCCGGCAGCCTCCGAACCTGGTGGTGAACGGCGTCTATCATTTCCACGGCACGAACGACCACATCGAGATCAGGATCGATGCGCCGACGGGAATGGATTACGTTTTTCTCGGCAAGACGCTGCCGTTCGATCGCGTCGCCGGCCGGCTCTTGTTCACGGACAATCGACTCCAGCTTCTCGACATCACGGGCAGACTCTTCAACGGCGACGTCCGCGGCGGCGCCGACATTTCGCTCGCGAGAAACGACAACCATTATCGCGCGAACCTCACCCTGGACGGAGTCGACTTTCCCCGGCTCGCAGACCTTTATTTTAAGTATCAGACCAAGCACGGGCGCTTGACTGGCGCTTACGAATGGACCGGCGTCGGGAGCGAAGAGCGGGCCATGCAGGGCTCGGGCACCGCCAATGTTACCGACGGCGACATCTTCGCCATTCCGGTCTTCGGCCCGCTCTCGGAGCTGATCTCCGCCATTATTCCGGGTGCCGGTTACAGCCTCGCCCGCCAGGCAAAATCCACCTTCACCATCAAGGACGGCGTCATTCACACCGATGATTTCAAGGTCTCCGGAAAACTTTTCGGCATGGTCGGCCATGGCGACGTGCATTTTCTGGAAGACAAACTCGACTTCGATATCCGGATCCAAGCCGGGGGCGCCGGCGTCCTCCTCACGCCGATGTACAAACTTTTCGAATACAAAGGCGAAGGCAGCATCTCAAAGCCGAACTGGCACCCAAAGCGATTCTAGCGAATCGCTCAATAACGAATGCCGAATGCCGAATGAAGAATGAAGAACAAGACGAAAAAGACAAAGCGGCGGACTTCATCGCCTTCGTCATTCGTCATTCGTCATTCGTCATCGCTCCTTGGAGCACACATGTCGATCGGCGGCGGGGCGCATCTCGCCATTGAGCGAGCCCGTTCGATCGACTGCAGTGCGATGCAGATTTTCGTGAAGAACAACATGCAATGGTTTGCCCGGCCGTTGCGGCGGGAAGAGATCGCGGCTTTTCTCGAACATGCGCAACGCCGGGAACTCCAATCGGCTTTCGCGCACGCGAATTATCTCATCAACCTGGCAGCCACCAATCCGCAGTTCCGTTCGAACTCGCTCCGTTCACTCTCGGAAGAGTTGGTGCGGGCGGATCAATTCGAATTGCCCTTTCTGGTCTTGCATCCCGGCGCGCACCTGGGAGCGGGCGAAGACGCGGGGCTCGCGCGAATCATCAGCTCCATCGATCGGGTTTTCGCCGGCCTTCCGAAAGTCAAAACGCGTCTCGCCCTCGAAACGACGGCGGGGCAGGGTTCCTGTCTGGGCGAACGCTTCGAACATCTCGCTGCCATCATCGCGAATGTGCGGGAGCCGGAGCGCCTCTGCGTTTGTCTCGACACCGCGCATGTCTTCGCCGCCGGTTACGACCTGGCCACGGAAAAATCCACGCGCAACATGTTCGTCGAATTCGATCGCGTCATCGGACTGGATCGGCTGGCGGCGTTGCACTTGAACGATTCCAAAACGGCGCGCGGTTCCCGGGTGGATCGGCACGAGCACATCGGAAAAGGGAAGATCGGTCTCGATGCGTTCCGGTTCATCATGCGCGACCGGCGTTTCCGCAAAATCCCGAAAGTCCTCGAAACACCCAAAGGCAAGGACCTGGCCGAGGACGTCGTGAATATGAAAACGCTGCGGAAATTGGCGGAACAAAAACCTCGTTAGGCCAGCCTGAGGTCGAGCGGGCATGTCATCCCGAGCCGCGCAGACGGCTAGGGTCGCAGATCACACAAACCGAGGGCGGCATGCCCGAAAGCATCCACTTCGCACTTCGCGCAAGCGTGTTTTGCGTAACGCTTCCTCCGGCTGCGAGGTCCCTCGCCGTCTGATGCGGCTCGGGATGACAGGCGATTTCTACGTTACCAGCCGCAGAGTGAGCGGATACCGATACATCTGCCCTTCGCTGGCGCGCATCCCCGCGATGATGACGAAGACCACGTTAAGAAGGTGCAGAATCGCGAGCAGGAAGAAACCGATCAGAATGAAACACAAAATGCCGGCCACGACATTGTAGATCAGCATCGAAATCTGGAAGTTCAACGCCTCTTTGCCGTGCTGATCGATCTCCGCGGAATCGCCGCGCTTGACCAGCCAGACGATCAGCGGCCCGCCGATGTGCCCGAGGGCCGGAATCAGGAAACCGGCCAGCGCGCTGAGGTGGCAGGCGACGCACCACGATTTGACGTTTCCGTTCATATCAACTCATGCTCATGATCCTGATCATACTCCTGATCCTTTCCGGGGAGGCTGCCCAGAGGATTAAGATCATGATCACGAGCAAGAGCAGGAAAAGATTACCTTAATCCCCTTTTACCCGCTCGATATGCGCCCCGAGTTCGCTCAATTTTTCGTCGAGATGTTCGTAACCACGATCGATGTGATAAACGCGGCTCACTTCCGTCCGGCCTTCCGCTTTCAATCCCGCCAGGACCAGCGCCGCGGACGCCCTTAGATCGCTGGCCATGACCGGCGCGCCATAGAGGCAGTCGACCCCCTGGATAATCGCGCTCGAACCCTCGAGCTGCATGTGCGCGCCCATCCGTTTCAATTCCGCGATGTGCATGTAGCGCTGCGGGAAAATATTCTCCGTGATGACGCTGATGCCTTCGGTGGTCGAAAGGAGCGCGCACATCTGGGCCTGCATGTCGGTCGGAAAACCGGGATATGGCTCCGTCGCCAGCTCGAGCGGCTTCGCGGTTCCATTCGGCGAAACCGTGATCGAATTCTCCGCCCATTGAATCTGGTACCCACAGGCCATGAGCGCATCGGTGACGGCGCTGACGTGTTCGCGCACCACCCGTTTCACCGTCACTCCTTTGCCGCAAATCGCACCGGCCACGAGGAAAGTCCCGGCTTCGATCCGGTCCGGAATGACGTCGTGTTCAGCGCCGTGCAATTCCTTTACGCCCTCGATGATCAAACGCCGGGTCCCCGCGCCTTCGATCTTTGCGCCCATCTTGTTCAGGAAATTTGCGAGATCCACCACCTCGGGCTCCGTCGCCGCGCCTTCAATAACGGTAACGCCTTCCGCGAGCACCGCCGCCATCATCACGTTGTCGGTCCCGAGGACGGTGGGCCCGAATTTGCCGGTAAGATTGACGACGGCTCCAATCAATTTCGGCGCGAAAACCTTGACGTTGCCGCCTTCGACTCGCACCGCCGCGCCCAGCGCCTCGAATCCTTTCAGGTGTAAATCAATCGGCCGGTCGCCGATGACACAGCCGCCCGGGAGCGACACCGTCGCTTCGTTGCAGCGGCCCAACAACGGGCCGATCACGCAGACCGATGCCCGCATTTTTCGCACGACATCGTAGGGCGCGACCGATTCGATCTTTTCGGCGGTGACAGTGACCGTGCCGCTGGCGCGTTCCACCTGCGCGCCGAGATGCGTCAGGATTTGCAGCATGTAATGGGTGTCGCTCAGGTCCGGCACGCGATGGAGAGTGCATGGTTCGCGCGTGAGCAAGGTCGCGGCCAGGATCGGCAGCGCGGAATTTTTTGATCCGCTGATCTTGATCGAGCCCGAGAGCGGCCGGCCGCCGTGAATTAGAATTTTATCCATACCTGCCAAAGAGGAATCGTATCACCCCGCCATAATCGCGTTCCACCTTGATGTCGTGATAATTTTTCTCCGCCATCAGCCCCGCCAAATCGTCCGCCTGCCCAAGGCCAACTTCAAGCGCGAGCAAACCACCGGCGCTCAGGTGAACACGCGCCGAATCGACCAACTTGCGCACGATCTCGTCGCCGTGTTCGCCACCAAAAAGCGCGATCTCCGGATCGTGCAAGACTTCGCGGGAAAGCGAAGCGCGATCGCCGGTGGCGACGTAAGGAAGATTGGCCACGATCAGATCGTATACATGGGTCACGCACGTCAGCAGGTCGCTGCGTAGAAATGTGACTCTGCTGGCTAAATTCAGCCGCGCGGCATTCTCGGCCGCGAGCTCGAGCGCTTCATCGGAGATATCGACGGCGTGCACTTCCGCCTGCGGAAATTTCGCTGCGAGAGATAAGGCGATGACGCCCGATCCCGCGCCGACATCGAGGATTCGGCACTTCCCATTTCGCATTCCGCACTCCGCATTCAGCATATCCACGAGCTGCTCTGTTTCCGGCCGCGGAACCAGCGCACGTTTATCGCAAACGAAGAGATGTCCGCCGAACTCCACTGTTCCGAGTAAATGCTGGAGCGGTTCTCCCTGCCCCCGGCGTCGGACCAGTTCGCGCAGCGGCGCCAGTTCTTCCTCCGTCAGCGTTCGCTCGAACTCCAGATAAAGCTCGATCCGTTTCCGCTTCAGAATATGCGCCAGCAAATGCTCCGCATTCAAGCGCGGGCTTTCGACTCGGCGCTTCTTAAAGTAAGCGGTGGTCGATTGCAGCACTTCGAGAACGGTCATAAGAGGAAAGATTTGAAGGTCTGACCTCAGCGGCCGATGTCTTCATTCCAAAGTCCCGGGTTGCTGTCGATAAAGTCGCGCATCATCCGGATGCACCTGGCATCCTGCAGCATGGCCACGTCTACGCCTGCCGCACGCAGTGAATCTTCCGCGCCGAGAAACGTTTTGTTCTCGCCGATCACCACGCGCGGAATTCCGTAGAGCAGGATCGCGCCGGTGCACATCGGGCATGGCGACAACGTCGTGTAGATGGTGCACTGCCGGTAAACGGCCGCGCTCTGCCGGCCCGCGTTCTCCAGGCAATTCATCTCGCCGTGATGAATCACGCTGCCGCGCTGAACCCGCTGATTATGCCCGCGCCCGATGATCTCCCCCTTGTACACGAGGACGGACCCGATTGGAATCCCGCCTTCGCTCAGACCTTTCTTCGCTTCTTCGATCGCAACTTCGAGAAACGGATCCATGAGCAGAGAATGGTAGCGCAGGGCACGCCGATTGAAACGGCTCTATTGTAGCTGGGATCGCTGATCCCGGCCTTTCTTCAATGTGGGAGGGACCTTTGTGTCCCGACTCTGTTCAGCAATTGTCGGGGCGCAAAGGCCCCTCCCACATTACGCCGTTAACGATGATTCCTGCAGCCGCTCCAGCAGATCGGCGGCCTGAAGCGATTTGATCATCTCGTCGAGATCGCCTTCCATGAAGCGATCCAGATTATACAGGGTTAGCCCGATGCGATGATCGGTCACCCGGTTCTGGGCATAATTGTAGGTCCGGATTTTTTCTTCGCGGCCGCCGGAGCCGATCTGGTTCTTGCGATGCGCGGAATATTTCGCTTCTTCTTCCCGCTGCTTTTCCTCGAGCAACCGCGCCCGCATGATCTTGAGCGCCTTTTCCTTGTTCTTCTGCTGGCTGCGCCCGTCCTGGCACCGCACGATCCGGCCCGTGGGAATGTGCATAATCTGGACGGCAGAATCGGTCGTGTTTACCCCCTGCCCGCCAGGTCCACCCGAGCGGCAAACTTCAATCCGCAGGTCTTCCGGTTTTAGTTCGAGATCGATTTCCTCCGCTTCCGGCAGCACGGCAACGGTCGCCGTGGAGGTGTGAATGCGGCCCTGCGCTTCGGTGGCAGGAACGCGCTGGACGCGGTGAACGCCGCTTTCGAAGCGAAGCGTCTTGAATACGTTCTCGCCCGAAACCTTGAAAATCGATTCCTTCAATCCACCCAGCTCCGATGGACTCGATTCCAGGTCTTCGATTTTGAGGCCCGTCGCTTCCGCGTACCGGTTATACATCCGGTAAAGATCGGCGGCGAAAATCGCCGCTTCGCTGCCTCCAGTGCCGGCGCGGATTTCCACGATCGCGTCGCGATTCTCGTTCTCGTCGGGAGGCAGGAGCGCGATCTGAAATTCGCGTTCGAGATCATTGACGCGCTTTTGCAGATCGGGGATTTCATCTTCGGCCATTGCCGCGATCTCGACGTCGTTGGAGGCGGCCAGCTCTCGATTCTGATCGAGCTGCTCGCGGGCGATTTCCAATTCGTTCCAGCGCGCGAGCAATTGCTTCACGCTGGAATGTTCCCGCATGATTTCGCTGGCGCGCTTCCGGTTCTCGAAAAGCGCGGGGTCCGCGATCTCGCGTTCGAGCTGCTCGAAGCGCTCGCGCTTGCGTTCGGCTAACGAATTAAAGTCCATTTGTTGTAGCCGTGGTCGTTGACCGCGGCTCCCGACCGGGATCGACGATCCCGGCTACAATCCCCTAAGCTTTTCTTGGGGCGCTGGCGCGAGTGGCCTTGGTGCCGCCGTAACGCCGCGCGAACTTCTCCACGCGTCCGGCCGTATCGACGAACTTCTGTTCCCCGGTGAAAAACGGATGGCATGCCGCGCAGATGCCGATTTTGATGTCCCGCTTGGTGGAGCGCGTGTGATAGACAGCGCCGCAAGCGCAGACGATATCGGTCTCGTGATACTCAGGATGAATGTCCGCTTTCATATTTGGAAACGAGGGGCGAACTGTAGCCCGCTCTGGCACTCGCGCAAGGGATGAAATCGGACGACCCCCTCCTCGCTGCCTGGGAGGCAACTCTGGCGCGCAAAGGGGACGCGCCGGCCATTTTCGACACCCGGGGCGAAGTGCTCCGGACGTTTCGCGAAGTCGATGAGCGAGCCGCCCTTCTTGGAAGTAAGATCGACTCCGGCGACATCTACCCGATCGACATCGGCAACCAGCCGGATTGGCCGTCCCTCCTCCTCGCGTGTTTGCGACGACAAGTCATTGCCCTGCCCCTGGAGAGTTCGATCAAGCCGCAGCAACGTGAATCAGCGCTCAGAATTTGCTCAGCCCGCGAACCCGGCGCCTGGGGCCACCGGCTGCCGGTCTTGTTGAAACTGACCTCCGGAACAACCGCCGCTCCCCGGGTGATTCGTTTCCGCAGCGAACAGCTCCTCGTCGATTGCATCCAGATTTGCGACACCATGGGAATTGGACCGGACGACCTGAATTTTGGCGTCATTCCCCTTTCCCATTCCTACGGCTTCAGCAATCTGGTCACGCCCCTTCTCGTGCGCGGCGTCCGGGTCGTCCTGAGCCGCGACCGAATGCCGCGCGCGCTTCTCGACGACCTCGCGCACACCGGGGCCACGGTATTTCCCGGAATGCCGGTTTTCTACCAGGCGTTTTGCGAGATGGAAAACGCACCCTCCCTGCCGAAGTTGCGGCTCTGCATCTCGGCCGGAGCGCCGTTGCCGCTCGAGGTGGCGAAGAAGTTTCGGGAGAAATTCCAGCGCTCAATCCACTCGTTTTACGGTTCGTCGGAATGCGGCGGGATTTGTTACGATCGCGAAGCGCGCCTGGAGGAACCCGGCTTTGTCGGGCAACCGATGGAGGGGGTGCAATTGGACCCGCTGGAGCCGGGTGCGCCCGCGGGCCGGTTCCGCGTGCAAAGCGCAGCCGCTGGTGACGGTTATTTTCCCGAGCCGGACGAGGAAAAACTGGGCGGCGGGTTTTTTGTTCCCGACGACTTGTTGACTGCGAACGAGGACGGCTTCCGGATCGTCGGCCGCCTCTCCGATGTCATTAACGTCGCCGGGAAAAAAGTGAACCCGGCCGAAGTGGAAGCCGAGCTGCTTCGCTGTCCGGGAGTTCGCGCCGCCGTTGTTTTCGGCCGCGAATCGCTCCTCCGTAACGAAGAAGTAGCCGCGTGCGTCGCGGCGGGCGCGAATGTGCGCGAAACGGACCTGCTCGAGTTTTGCCGCGCCCGCCTGAGCGGTTGGCAGGTCCCGAAACGGATTTTTCTTGTCGCTGAAATTCCCGTGAACGAACGGGGAAAGGTGAACCGGCGCGAGCTGGCCCAACGATACGGCGCGCGTTGATTTCGCCGAAACAGACGGTCAATCTTCGGGCGATTTTCGAATTAAGGATAAACAAGGAACCATCATGCGTACAATTCTATTTTCCTGCCTCGCTGCCGTCATTCTCCTGGGCGCCTTCAGCGGCTGCTCCACCTCCGTCAGGACCGATAGCGGTCATGGCGTCACGGCCGGCGTGCATTAAACAAGGAGAGGCAGTTTCCAAACCGCCCGTTTGGATATGGCGCGGATAGCACCAAGGGTTCATGACCCGGCGCTATCGCCGCGGGGAGAACCTGGCCATAGCCGACGACTTCATGGCAGGATCGACGTTTCAAAAAGTTCGATCGTAAGACGGACGCAGACCACCGGGGCAATTTCGAGTTCAAGCAGGTCCCCGCGGGCGAATACTACATTTTCGGCCTGGTCCAGTGGAATGATCAGGACCTCTTTCCAGAATTCGCCAAGTCACAATGGGCCTGTGAGCGCATCAGGGTGGGGCGCGGCCAGACCGTCAGGGTTAGGGCCACGCACAATCCCAATCACTCGCACATCATTCTTGGACCGATTTTGACGCTCCCATGATGCGAGATTCCAAACTCAATCCTATGAAAGCACCCCCATCATTCATCTCTTTCCGTTCTCGCAGCAGCAACCGCCGCTCCTTGAAGTGCCACGACGCTGGGATTGGAGGCGGCATTTTCTCTCAACGGCCTGAGGGCAGGCCGTCTCCAGAAGCGAGAAAGAAAAACTGCTTTCCATTTTGCCGGAAGCAGGCATGTCTAACATAGGGCATTGCGGGCGAACCCAGGCCGCAGACCCGCCCCGATTTTCATCGTGAACGAAGCGACGCCGAGCCATTCCGACACCGCGCCAGGCGGGCGCGTCCTCGTGCTCGAGTCGGACCTGGACCTCACGGAGAAAATTCGGGCCGCGCTTCATGAAGCCGCCCCTTCCGCGCAGGTCGATGTCGCCCCGACTCTCGGGCAGGCCCAGGACCTCGTCCTCAATGCCAAGCCGGACCTGTTCGTGCTCGACGTGGACGCCGTTCCCGATCTGGGACAGGAATTTCTCTACGACCTCCGCACCAGCCACCCGAACGCGCGGGCGATCGTTCTGACTGGCCCGCATTTCACTGCCCACCGCGAGCAAGCGGCCAGTCTCGGCGCGATTCATTTTCTCGAAAAACCATTCCCGCACGCCGATTTCGTCGATCTCGTCCAGGCGCTTCTTTCGCCTTCGAGCAAACCGGACAGCGAGAAATTTCAGGGCACGCTCAGCGACCTGCATCTGGCCGATATCATCCAGCTCAAATGCATGGCCGGCTCGTCCGCGGTGCTGCAATTTACCGGCCCGAAGGGTGAAAAAGCGCGGGTCTATTTCGATGGCGGGCAGGTCCGCCACGCCACCGCGCCCGGCAAGGAGGGGGTCGCCGCGTTCAACGAAATCGTGAATTGGAAGGGCGGGCAGATTTCCGAAGTGGCCGGCGCGGATGCGAGTCCGCGCACGATCAATCTCGACTGGCAGATCTTGCTCATGGACGCCGTCCGCGAGATCGATGAAACGCGCTCGAGCGAATCGGTCGCGACCATGCCGCGAACCTCAGGCGGCCGCAAGGTTCTGGTGATCGACGACAGCCTGATGCTGCTTAGTTTTGTTAAGGAGATTTTATCGGAAGCGAACTACGAAGTGAGCACAGCGGCGACCGCGGCCGAAGGACTCGCGGCGGCGACGAACGATCCGCCGAACCTCATCCTGCTCGATTATGTTCTGCCCGATATGAAGGGCGACGAGGTTTGCCAGCGCCTGGCGGAGAACGCCGCCACGGCCAGGGTGCCGATCGTTTACATGTCGGGTTTCGGAACGGACCTCCAGCCGGACCAAATCAAGAGCGCGAGCGTGATAGGATCATTGAACAAACCGTTCACTTCTGATTTGTTAACCAAAACGGTGGAGAATTACATGCCCAAGGACCCGAGCGAATCAGCGCAGCCAGAAACCGATGCGGCCGAGGAAGAACAATCTTCGGCTCCGTCCGAGAACGCCTGGACGGCGCCGGTTTGGCCGCCCGAGAAAACCCCGCAGGAACTCGACCCGGAACCGACCGCGGCGAACGAACCGGTCTGGCCAGAACCCAGCAACGAGCCTTCACTGCGAACAAGTGAAACCGCCGAAATTGCATCGGCGGCCGGCGCCACCAGCGATGCCTGGTGGAGCGCACCGGTGACAACCTCCTCCTGGCCCGAGTCGCAACCGGCGGACACGTCTTCCACATTCGAATCCGCTGCACCTGTTGCGGGCGAAGAGCGGCTCCCGGTCAACGGCGCGTTTTTCTCCGGCGACACGACCTTCTTTTCGCTCAACGGCGCGCTCCACACGATCGGGAAAGAAAAGCTCACCGGCACTCTGCGTTCCTTCTGGAACAAGGCCACGGTCGATCTGCTCGCAAAAGAGGGCGCCATCATTCTTGTCACCACCGCCGATCCGGTTCTCTATTGCCCCGAGGCGCCGATCACCCTGGTCAACGTGGACGCAGAACAAACCGAGAAAGGCCGCGCGGAACAGCGCGAGACCGGCTGCCCGCTTTTCCTGACGCTCGCGCGGCAGGGGTTAATTCTGCACGAACCCGCGGTCCAGCTCGTGCAGCACTACGGTCAGAAACTTTTCGCCCAGCTTTGGACGGCGGAAAGGGTCCGTTTCGTCTTCGAGCAAAGCGACACGCTCCCTGACTTTTGCAACGAGGTGCCAGGCGAAGCAGACATCGACCATTGGGCCCTCACCACTCTGCGCTGCATCCAGTTTCAGGAACTCGGTGAAACGCCCGAGATCGAGTCCGGCTCCATCCCAGCCTATACGCGCGACGGTTACGAGCGCGTGCAAAACCTTCGTCTGACCGTCGCGGAGGCGCAGTTCGCTTCCCAGTTTAATGGCGCCCGCTCCGTCGCACAGATCGCGAAAAACCTCCGGCTCGATTTCAAATTCGCGCGGCTTACCCTCTTCCGGTTCCTCGCTCTCGAGATCGTCGAGTGCTGGCCCCCGGCCGCCACGACCGCGAAACCGGAGCGCCGCGGGTTCTTCCAAAAGCTCGGGTTCGGCGAATAGTCCGGCGAGGGCGCGATGCAGGCGAAAACGGAACCCGCGCCGCCGGCCGAGCCGTCGAATGTTATTCCGCTCGCGCCGCCTTCTGAGAACGGCCAGCACTCCCGCTTTTCCGCGCCCGAGAATTTCATCAACCGCGAGTTAAGCTGGCTGGAATTCAACCGGCGCGTCCTCGAAGAAGCGCAGGACCCGACCCAGCCGCTCATCGAGCGGGTGAAATTCCTCACGATTTTTAGCGGGAACCTCGATGAGTTTTTCGAGATCCGCGTCGCCGGCATCAAACAACAGATCGAGAGCGAGACAAGCGACGTCGGCCCCGATGGCTTGAGTCCGACGGAAACGTTCAATGCCATCCAGCGCACGGTGCGCGAAATGGTCGCGACGGAATACGCGCTTTGGAACGACGATATCTCGCCGGCCCTGGAGAAGAACGGCATCCGCATCCACGACGTTGCCGGCCTGAATGCGAAACGAAGCGCCTGGGTCCAGCGTTATTTTCGGGATGAGGTTTTCCCGATGCTCACGCCGCTCGCCGTCGATGCGAGCCATCCCTTCCCGCAGCTCCTCAACAAAAGCCACAATCTGCTCGTGCGCGCGCGGAGTGGCCGCGGCGGCGAACTTCTTCACGCCATTGTCCAGGTGCCGCGGGTTTTGCCGCGCCTGATCCTCATGCCCCGCGGTAAGGGGGAGGACGAACCGTGGGACTACATCCATCTCTCGGCGCTCATCAAACATCACATCGGAGATCTTTTTCCCGGCCTCATTCTCGATGGCGCCCACGCTTTTCGCGTCACCCGCAACAGCGATCTCTACATCGACGAGGAAGAAGCCGACAATCTGCTCCGCAGCATCGAACAGGAGCTGCGACGTTCGAGCCGCGGCGATGCCGTGCGACTCGAAGTGGAAGCCGATTGCCCGAAGGATTTTCGGGAATTGCTCCTGGAGTTTTTCGACCTGGGCGAAATGGACCTCTACAAAGTGGATGGCCCCCTTTCGATGCCGCATCTTGCGCCCCTGGTGGCGAACGACGCTTTCGCCAAACTCAAGGACCGCGTCTTCCAGCCCGCGCGCGACCCGGCCCTGCCGCCGCACGCCAACATTTTCGAAGTGATGCGCAAACAGGATGTCCTCCTGCATCATCCCTACGAGAGTTACGATCCGGTGGTCGAATTCATCGAGGGTGCCGCGCAGGATCCACAGGTGCTCGCGATCAAGATCACGCTCTATCGCACGAGTGGCGATTCGCCCATCGTCGAAGCGCTCATGCACGCGGCCATCGCGGGGAAACAGGTGACCGCACTCGTGGAACTAAGGGCGCGCTTCGACGAGGCCGCCAACATCCAGTGGGCTCGTCGCCTCGAGGAAGCCGGAGCCCATGTCGTCTATGGCGTCGTCGGCCTGAAAACCCATTGCAAGGCGCTCCTCATCATACGGCGCGATGCCGACCGGCTCCGCCAATATGTGCACCTGGGCACCGGTAATTATCATCCACGCACGGCCCGCATTTACACCGACTTCAGCCTGTTCACGACAAACCCCCAGATCACGGAAGGCGTTGCGATTGTTTTTAACACTCTCACCGGGCTCGCTAGTTATCCCGGCTCGGAAAAACTGCTGGTGGCGCCGTTCGATCTCAGCCAGCGCCTCATCGAAATGATCGAGCGCGAACGCGATCTTGCGCTCGCCGGCCGCTCGGGACGCATCGTCGCAAAGCTGAATTCCCTGGTCGATCCCGGGATTATCGAAAAACTCTACGAAGCGTCGTGCGCCGGAGTGAAGATCGACCTGATCGTCCGCGGCATTTGTTGCCTGCGTCCAAAGATTCCGAACCTGAGCGAAAACATCCGCGTCATCAGCATCGTCGGCCGCTTTCTCGAGCACAGCCGCATCTATTATTTCGAGAACGCCGGCAACCCGAACCTCTATCTCGCCAGCGCGGATTGGATGCCGCGCAATTTCGTTCGCCGCGTCGAGATCGCTTTCCCGATCGAAGACCCGACTCTGCGCGATGAGGTCATCAACGAAGTGCTCCCGTGCTTCCTCAACGATCGCATCAAAGCGCGTGAACTTCAGGCCGATGGATCCTACGTGCGCTTGAAACCTGAAGAAGGCGCGCCGCGCTTGCAGGCCCAGCTGCATTTCCGCGAACGTTCGCGCGGTCAGGCCCGCAAACTCGCTGAGTCCCAGAAAACGCCGATGATCCGGCTCACTCCCATCACCACTCCCCACGAAAAAACTTCATGAAAAAAATCCTCGTTATCGATATCGGCGGCACCCGCGTAAAGCTCATGATCTCCCGGAAAGAAAAACGTAAATTCGATTCCGGAATGAAGCTGTCTCCGAAACAATTGATCTCTCAGGTAAAAAAAACCGCCGAAGGCTGGAAGTACGACGCAATTTCGATCGGGTTCCCCGCCCCGGTCATCAAGGGCCGGATCACAAAGAACCCGAAGCATCTTGCGCCCGGCTGGGTGGGCTGGAACTTCAACAAGTCGTTAGGTAAACCCACCCGGGTCCTGAACGACGCCGCCATGCAGGCCCTGGGCAGTTATCGCGGCGGCCGCATGCTGTTCCTCGGGCTCGGCACCGGTCTGGGGTCCGCCCTGGCTTGGTCCAGGAACCTGATGCCGCTCGAGTTAGGCGACCTTCCTTATGAAGGCGGCATCATCGAAGCATACCTGGGCAAGCCGGGCCTCGAGCGCCTCGGCAAAAGAGAATGGATGCGCCACGTCCTTTTTTGTCTGAAACAACTCAAGCTTTCTTTCATCGCTGATTACATCGTTCTCGGTGGCGGCAACGCCAAGCAATTCGCAACCCTGCCCGCCAGCATCGAACTGGGCCACAACCGCAACGCCTACCTCGGCGGCCTCCGGATGTGGGAAACCGACCCCAAGACCCGTCGCCCTAAGTGGAACGTGATTTGACGCGCCGCTCCGACTCCAAATGAGCCAACCAGCCGCGAGCCGGCACCTTCTCGGGCTTCGCACGGTTATCTATCATGCGCCCGACTTGGACAAAGCAAAGGCGTGGTATTCGTCGGTCCTTGGAATTGGCCCCTACTTCGACCATCCCTTTTACGTCGGTTATAACGTAGGCGGCTACGAATTGGGTCTCGACCCAGACGCTTCTCCTGCGCCCGGCGGAAACGCCGGTTCGGTGACATACTGGGGAGTCTCCGACGCACAAGCCGCGTTCGATCGCCTGATTTCTCTGGGCGCCACCGGGCGATCTGCTCCACAGGATGTTGGCGGGGGCATTCGCGTCGCCTCGGTGCTCGATCCCTTTGGCAATATTCTTGGCATCATTCAGAATCCACACTTCAAGCTTCCGGAGGCGTAAGGGACACGTCTGACGAAGCGAGGCGATTAAGGTTATGACTCCAACATTGCCAAACGGTAAAATCTGTTACATCGAGATGCCGGCGACCGACATCAAGCGCTCGGCTGACTTCTATGAAAAAGTTTTGGGCTGGCAGCTCAGGCAGCGCGGCGACGGAGCGATCGCGTTCGACGATGGCGTAGGCCAGGTCAGCGGGACTTGGGTCACCGGCCGACCACCGGCGGTGCCCGGGCTGCTCATTTACATCATGGCGGATAGCGTGGCCGCCACGATTGACGCCCTCGTTGCCCACGGCGGCGAACTGGTCCAGCCGATCGGGGCGGATGCACCGGAAATCACCGCGCGTTTCCGCGACCCCGGAGGAAATGTGATCGGCCTCTACCAGCAACCAAACTGAACCCGGCCGCCATGAATTACATGGGGTTGAGACTTTTCGCCCGAACTCGAGGGCGCTGGTTTACGAAAGGTTTCACGACAAGGGAAGGATGCTACCGGACGGTTTGCGCTACATCGATAGCTGGCTGGAAAAAAATGGAGATCGTTGTTTCCAGCTCATGGAAACCGATTCGCCGGAGCTCTTCGATCGGTGGATGGCTGCCTGGAACGACCTCGTTTCCTTCGAGATTGTCGAGCTGAAGAAGGGAGAACTATCCGGTTTCCTAATCCAACTCCCGGCGCTCCGGGTCCAGGCACTCGACGCGCGTTCTTTGACGAAACCGCCATTTGCGTGTGGCTTATCGAATGCGACGCCTCAAATACTGGCCGGCAACAATCTTGATCTCTCTGCTCGGTTTCGCGGCAGCGAGTTGTTCAAAACCAAAGGTTCCCGAGCTTGCGAGCTCGACACCCCAACCGACCGCGACGTCGCCGACCAGCCCCGCCGCGATGGCTGGCCCCGACGCCTGCACTTTGCTAACCAAAGAAGAGACGCAGGCAGTCCAGGGGGAAGCATTCAAGGAGGCGAAGCCGAGTCAAAAGTCAGGAGCAGGTCTGGAGGTTTCGCAGTGTTACTTTGAGTTGCCTACTCCGGTGAACTCGATCGTTCTGACAGTAACCCGTAAGGCCGGTGGGGGACGCGACCCGAGCCAAAGTTGGCAGGACATTTTCCACCACGAAAAAACCTCCGAAAAGAAGGAGGAAGAGGAGGAACGGGAGCCGCAAAAAGTCGATGGAGTTGGTGATGAAGCGTTCTGGACAAGGACTCATGTCGGCGGCGCGCTTTATGTGTTGAAAGGGAACTGCTACATCCGGATCAGCGTCGGCGGCGCGGACGATCAGGCCCGGAAGATCGAGAAATCGAAGGCGCTTGCGCAAAGCGTGCTGAAGCGGCTGTAACCGGATTGCCGGCCGGCGAGGCACTGTTAACATTTACCCCGTGCGGCGTTATCTTCCTTTTCTCATCATTGCCGCCATTTTTGCGCTCGCGGTCGGCGCCGGCCTGGTTCTCTTTTATTATCGCGCGCAATCGCCACCCAAAGCCGCCGTCTACGGTCGCCCGGGTGCCGAGCCGGCCCACGTTCGCGGCAATCTCCAGGCTCCTGTCCAACTCGAGGAATTTGGTGACTTCGAATGTCTCCCCTGCTCAGAGACCTGGCCCGTCCTGGAAAAACTCGAGCACGATTACGGCAATCGTCTCGTGGTCCTGTTCCGGCAGCATCCACTCAAAAAGCATCGCTACGCCCTCGATGCCGCGCGCGCAGCCGAGGCGGCGGGATTGCAGGGCAAGTTCTGGGAGATGCACGACACGCTTTATCACAATCGCGAAACCTGGGTGCCGGCGGATTACATTCGCCCCTACTTGAATGGTTATGCGACCGAGCTCGGCCTCGATGTCGATCGATTCAAAGCCGACATGGACGGCGAGGAAGTAACCAAACGCATCACGGCCGACCAGGACCGCGGCGAATCCCTGAGCATTGATCGCACGCCGGTCATCTATATTAATGGCGAGTTGATTGCGTCGACCGCGCGAGATGAGAAAAGCCTGCGGGCGGTTATCGACAAGGCGCTGGGTTCACGGCGACCTTAAGTTTCGTTAGTCATGAACGCACCAAACCCTGCCCTGCCCGATAGCTCGCGCGACAAGTTACGAAAACGTCTTTATGCCGTAGCCGCCATCGTCGCACTTCTCGGACTGGCGGATGGAATCTATCTCACCGTTGAACATCTAACCGGGCGAACTGCGGAGTGCATCGCCTCGAGCGGCTGCCAGGATGTGCTGAGCAGCAAGTATGCGGCGATGGGCCCGGTCCCTCTGGCAGCACTTGGCGCTTTTGCCTACTTCACAGCTTTCAGCGCTGCACTCCTTGCCGCCTTCGGTTCCCGGAAATCAGGAACTTTCCTGGCTCTCGTCGTGGGCATGATGTTCGCCACTACCCTCTGGCTGCTTTACCTTCAGGCTTACGTGCTCCATGCCTTTTGCGACTACTGCCTCTTCTCCGCCGGTGTCACCACCGTCCTGGCAGCGCTCGTGATTACGAACGCTCTTTTGCGCGAGCGCCGGACTCCATCAAACTGACTTCATCTCTGCTCGAATGAAAATTTATTTTCTCCGCCATGGCCTGGCCGACTGGCCCAACTGGAATAGGCCCGACGACGACAGACCGCTTACCGAAGAGGGAAAGGTTGAGGCCGCGGCGGTCGGCATGCTCCTCGCCCGTCTCGAGATCGCGCCTGAAATCGTCACTAGCCCTCTGCCCCGCGCCAGCCAGACCGCCGACATCGCCGGTGAATACCTGAAACAAAAAGTTCGGATCGATCCGCTTCTTCGCCCCGGCTTCAACGCTGTCAAACTGAAGCAACTCATCAAAAAGATCTCTGGTAGCAGTCTGATGGTTGTCGGTCACGAACCCGACTTCACTCGCACCATATTTGAACTGACAGGCGGCAACACCAAGCTCGCGAAAACCGGCGTCGCCCTTGTAAAGCTGGACCCTGAATCGATGAGAGGCCAGTTACGCTGGCTTGTCCCTCCCAGGTTCGCGCTGAAATAATCTTTCTGACTTCGACGTTGGACGTTAAGCGTTGGGCGTTGGACGTTTTCTCCTCTTCTTCCAATGGAATTGAAACACTCGTCAGTCCTCACGCGCTTCTTCCCCCTCCTCGCCTGCTTTTTTCCCGTCGCCCTTCTTGCCGAGCCGGCTCCTTCTCCTAACGATCGCCACGTCGTCGTTGTCGTTTGGGATGGCATGCGCCCCGACTTGGTCACGGAACGTTACTCGCCCACACTTTGGAAACTCGCCCGGGACGGCGTCACCTTTTCGCAACACCACTCGGTTTATCTCACCGCAACGAACGTCAACGGCGCGGCCATGGCGACCGGCGTTTACCCAAATCGAAACAGTCTGCTCGCGAACCGCGAGTTCCGTCCGCGGATCGATCCACGTAATGCCTTCGAAAATGCGGACGCCGTCATCATTAAGAAGGCGGACGAAGTCACCGGCGGAAAATACATCGCCGCGCCAACCATCGCGGAAACCCTTCGCGCGGCGGGCCGGCGCACCGCCATCGCCGGGACGAAATCGGTCGCTTTTCTTCACGACCGGCACGCGGAATGGACGGTTGCCACCCCAAAAGACTCCGTGAAGTTTGCGGCCGCGCCGATGCCGGCGGCCATGCGGGAAGAAACCCTGAGCCTTCTCGGTCCGTTTCTCACCAAGGCGGACAACACCAGCGACCAGCGCAATACCTATGCGACCCGCGCCCTCACCGAAATCATGTGGCACGACGGCCTGCCTGCCTTTTCCCTTCTTTGGCTCAGCGATCCCGATCTCACCCAGCACGAGTTCGCTCCCGGTTCCGAACCTGCGCTCGCCGCCGTGGGCAGTTCCGATCGGAACCTCGCCCTTGTCCTCGACGCGATCGCGAAAAAGAACGCGCGCGATTCCACCGATGTTCTCGTCGTTTCCGATCACGGCTTCTCCACCATCGAGCGCGCGATCGATTTTCCCGCGGAGCTGCGCAAGGCTGGATTTGACGCCACCGCGAGCTTTGGTGACACACCGAAACGCGGACAAATCATGATTGTCGGCAATGGCGGCTCGATCCTCTTCTACGTGATCGAACATGACCGCGAGGTCACCGGCCGCCTGATCGAATGGCTCCAGCGCTCCGATTTCGCCGGTGTGATTTTCGCGCGCGACAAATTCGAAGGCACTTTCCCGCTTGAAACTGTCCGAGCGGATACGGCCGATGCGCCCGATGTAATCGTAGCCCTGCGCTGGAACCGAAAACCGAATCGCTTCGGCGTTCCTGGCCAGATCATCACCGATTCCGCCCGCGGGCCGGGCCAGGGCAGCCACGCCACCCTGAGCGAATTCGACGTGCACAATACCCTCATCGCAGCCGGCCCGGACTTTCGAGAACGCCTGACGAGCAGTCTTCCGAGCGGTAACATCGATATTGCACCGACGGTGCTGCGTATTCTTGGCGTCGCGCCGCCGCAAAAATTTGACGGTCGCGTCCTGGCCGAAGCGATGGACGAAAAGGCCGCGCGGATCGAGTCGCTTGACAAAACGATCCAGGCCACGCGCCAGTTTCCATCCGGCGAATGGCGCCAGCACCTCCGCGTCTCGCTCGTCGGCGAAACCCTCTACATCGACGAAGGCAACGGCGCTTTCTCTTCCTCTACCTCTCCCTCTTCTTCTTCCTCTCCTCGCTAAGACACGCTGTAGCCGCCCCCCTCGGCCGCGGCGTTAACTTGCGGCGGCTGAGCGCCGCTGCTACCGCGACGTAGCGGAAGTGGAAGCTCGAATGTCATCCCGAGCCGCGAAGACGGCGAGGGACCTCCCAGTTGCAATCCTGACCTGCCAGTTAAGTTCACGCGCTCCTCAACGAATACGCGGCATCTAACGCGGAAGCGGTTGAGCGCTTACGATGTCCCTCGGCGCGCTCGCGCCAGCCTCGGAATGACAGGCGATCACCTCACTAGAATTCTATCGCTTCTTTTGCGGACCTCATGGCAGAGTGATTCCCCGTGAAGCTGCGAGTTACCGGCCTTCTCCTCGCCCTCGATGCCGCCGTGCTTTTTCTCCTTGGCACATTGCTTCTCGTCCTTCCCCAACACGTGCTGCTCGTCTTCGGTTTCGTCGACCTGCCCGTCGGCGTTAGTTACATCATCGCGCTCTGGGGCTGCGTCCTCCTCACCATGGCGCTCGGTTATTGGAAAGCGTCGGCCGATCCGGTGCGCCATCTCGTCTGGGCCCAGGTGGGAATCGCGCGCGGCGCTCTCGAATTCGGCGTGGGCATTATCTACCTCGTCCGCGGGATCGTGACGTTTCGCCAGGCTGGCTTCGGCATTATTCTCGCCGGCCTGTTCGCCCTCGCTTATCTCATTTTTTACCCACGCGCTGAAACATGATCTTCGGGCTCTCAGTGGTCGGATTTGTGGTCGCGCTTTGTTTCGCTGCCGGATTTTTGTTCGCGACGCGCGCCGGTAAAACCCCGGTCCAGGTTTTCTTCCTCGGGATTCTTTTCGGAATCGTCTTTCTCATCGCTCTAAGCGGGCTGGCCGTGGCGGGTTGCATCGCTGTGCTCGCCACCAGTCACTGAGCGGTGGAACCCTCCATCTGCTCCCCGCCCCTCGAGCAACTGCTCAAACGCACCACGAGCCGTTGCCCGCTCTGCCACGCAGCCTGTCCGGCCGAGGTCTGGCGTTCTGATGTCCCGAACTTGAAAGTATTCCTGCGCCGCAGATGTCCCGTCCATGGCGATGCCGAGACATGCATCAGCTCCGACGCGCGCTTCTACTGGCTGGCGAAAGGCGACCCCTATAATGCCGAAGTCGGCGACGGCTGCGGGAGCGCATGCCGCGCCAGTGACGGCGCGGTCCGCGGCACTCTCGGCCGCAACGCGCACGGGAAAGGAGACGCGCCCTTTGAAAAACTCTCCACCTGTCTGGCGCTCATCGAGATCGTAAACTCCTGCAACCTCGCCTGTCCTACCTGCTATGCGGACTCCCCCGTCGGCGCGGGCAGAAACGTCGATGCCGTCCCGCTCGCCGACCTCCAGCGCCGCATCCAGGGTGTGATCAATCGGAAAGGTAACATCGAGATTCTCCAGCTCTCGGGCGGTGAGCCCACGCTGCATCCGCAATTCTTCGAGCTGCTTGCCTGGGCCCGCGAGAATCCCGGGATCGATTACCTGCTCTTGAACACGAACGGCGTCCGGATCGCGAACGACGCGATGTTCGCAGAACAACTCAGCCGGAGTTTCGATTACGGCGGCCTCCAGCTTTATCTGCAGTTCGATGGCGTGCAGCTTGAGGGTCAGCACTTCCTCCGCGGCGCCGATCTTCGGCAAACGCGCCGGCGCGCCATCGAGCGTTGCGGGGAAATGAACCTCCCTGTCACTCTCGCGATGACGGTGATGCCGGAAAATCTCCCGCACTTATGGGACGCGATCGAATTCGGTTTGCAATATTCCCACGTCCGCGGCGTCGCGTTTCAGCCGATGTTCGGCAGCGGCCGGGTCCCGTTGAATGCCAACGCGCGATTGAATACCGCCGATATCATCCTCGCCGCAGTCGGCCAATCGGATGGCCGGCTCCGTTTCGAAGATTTCACCCCGCTCCCCTGCGGCGACCCAAATTGCGCGACGATCGGTTACCTGCTCAAGGCCAATGGCCGCACCTGGTCCATCAGCGACTTTATCGATTTTGCTCAAGTCCAGGGATTCCTGCGCGACAAAGTGCGCTACAGACTCGAAGACCTGATGAAGTGCGGTTGTGATTCCGAACCGCTCGGCGAATTGCTCCGCGAGTTCGAGCTGAATGAAACCAACACGTTCCGCCTTTTCATCAAACCGTTCATGGATGCATGGACCTGGGATGAGGACCGGATCGACCGCTGCTGCACCCACGTGATTCGACCCGATGGAAAGCTCGATTCCTTTTGCCGCTATTATTCTGGCTTCGCCGATGTGCGCGTCGCGCCGGACGACATCGAGTCTGGTCATTGCACGTGCAACGGCGAGACGCATCAAGGAGCGGCGGTTTGAAACCGCCGACCCAACAAACACGACGATTTCGAATCGCCGCTCCTTGAAGTCTAACATGACGATCTCGCCTTATACCTGGCTCCTACTCGCCGGCGTAACGATCAGCTTTCTTTTTTGGAAACGACGCGCGCGTCAGGACAAGCGGCTGGTTTTCATTTATGGAGCGGCCCTGGTTGGCGCGTTCTTCGGGGCGAAAATTGTCTATCTTTTCGCGGAAGGCTGGCTGCATTTCGGCGCGCCGGATATGTGGTTACAACTGGCAGCCGGCAAATCCATTCTTGGCGCGCTCCTCGGCGGCTACATCTTCGTTGAACTGGCCAAGCGCCACGTGGGATACGAACGCACCACCGGCGATGACTTCGCCCTGATCGCGCCGATCAGTATCGCGCTCGGCCGCGTCGGATGTTTACTCCATGGTTGCTGTCTGGGCGTCGTTTGCCGGCCGGAGTGGTACGCGCTTAAAGACAGCGAGGGCGTAGCCCGCTGGCCAGCCGTTCCCGTTGAGTTAGGTTTTAATGGCCTGGCATTTCTTTTCTTCTTTTTTCTTCGGCATCGGAAACTTCTGCCCGGCCAGCATTTCCATCTTTATCTGATTGGCTACGGCCTGTTCCGCTTCGCCCATGAGTTCGTTCGCGCGACTCCGAGATTGTGGGGCCCGTTTTCCGGTTATCATTTTGCCGCCCTGGCCGTCGTTTTGCTAGGAGCGATCTGTTTTGTGCGCCGGTGGAATTCAAGAGCGGCCGTCCCCGAGTCCGGCAGCCGCCGGATCGAGGAATCCCGCGGAGAAAGCTTAAAGGTCAGGCGCCGGAATCCCTCGACTTCGCCCGGAATGACATCGGGTTGACGCAGCCTTTGCCTCATCGACGCAAACAGCCGGGCCGGCAGGCTTACTTTGGGCTCAACCACGGCGAACTCGTTCATGCCGCCGGCACGCCGATAGCCTTCGCCGCCGAGGTCGACCGGGTGCCAGCGAACATCGATCACTTCTGGATCACGATTGGAATCGGCACCGGGGAACCAATCCGCATCGCGGTTAGCACCCACTCAAGGCAAAACGCCGCCGCCGGTTTCGACTCGCGGATGCGCGTCGGGATCGTCGCCTCGACCTGGCAGGAATTGCCGCTTGCCGGCTTGGTGAAGTCGGCCTGCCTCGACTACCACGCGCTCGAAACCGCCTCGCCTGTCGCGTACATCGAGTACGAACGTCCCGCGTTAGAAGCCCTCCTGACGGAAAAAACAACCCGCGCCATTTTCATTGAAGCGTGGGGCGAACTGTATGTCCGCACTCACATTGGAATCCACCAGGTCCACAGCATGCGGGCCAGTTGCAGCGTCCCGCGTGATTACATCGGCCGCGACGGCGCCATCCGTTTCTATTTCGCCGAGAATGCGCGCACAGAACTGATGCTGTTCAAGTACTGCGGCCAGCAGTAAGCTCTCGCGTCATCCTCTATCCGCCTTTTTCCATCCTGTAGATTCGCTGAATATTTGAGTCGTTTGAGCGTGTCCAATGTCCGAAAAAGTTTCATTGCAATAGCGATGCAAGGGCATTGCATCGCGTCCCAGGTGCCGCTGATAATTCGCGAAAAATATCTGCCCACTCGTGGCCATTTCGGTAGTCGTACAGTTTGAAAGCAACCTCCGGCTGGACGATTCGGAATTTCGAACTGCGCGTCGCGGGAGCTAGAATTCTTCTTGAAAGCGTCGGACATCATCCCCGTTGAGCTCGGAATTCTTGAACGCTTCGCCGACGAAGATTTCGTCGAGCTCGCCAAACAAAACTGACATGCTTTCGAGCTCTATGAGCAGAGGCATTTCGCCCAAGCAGAAAAGTTTTTTCAGAAAACTGAGCGTTTTGGACAAAGCAAGCATGGTTCTCGCGGAACGGTGCCCACAACTGCAAGAACAACCGCCGAGCGAATGGCATGGGTCTTTAGCCTTTCTTTGCGGCCATCGCGTGAAGGGCTTCCTGCCGCATCGCCACCAGCTCGTCTCGTTCCTTCTCGCCTATCACGAGAATCTGATTGTTGTTGCTGGGGCCTTGACCGGTTCGAGTTGGCTCTCACGACAGGCCGTTGCCAAGCTTCGACGAGGCACCAACCAAATAGTCAAAGACAACAGCCGCCGGACTCTCCGAAAATCATCAGGGGGGCAAAACGGGGTGAATTTTCTGCGCAAGAGGCAGAACCCCGAAGCTACTCACCGGCCCCAAGCGTGCCGAGCCAGATGCCCACGGCGAAAACAATCCCGCCGCCGATGATTACTTGCACAATTGTAGTAAGCAATGGTGTCTTCATGAATCGAAATCGAATCAATGCGATACTAAGCAACTCAACGGCGACTATGGCGTAAGCAATACGGAGCGCCGCTGGCAGACTGGTGATCAAAAACGGGAACGTGTGTAGCATCCCCCCGAGGAGAGTGCCGAGTCCAGTTATAACTCCGCGTATAATTGGCTCGCCACGGCCAGTTACTTTCCCGTCATCAGAAAGCGCTTCGGCTAATCCCATACTGATTCCCGCCCCAACAGATGCAGCCAATCCAACGAAGAATGTTTGATGTGTGTTGTGAGTGAGACCGGCAGCAGCGAATATCGGCGCCAATGTTGAAACGGAGCCATCCATCAGCCCGAGCAGCGCGGGCTGAACCTTTTGAAGTACAAAAACTCTGTCTGGCGACTTTGAACGCTTACTCATTGCTCCAAATACGCCCGTGATTTCGCGGACGCAACAGAGTCTCCGTTGAAACATCCATCCCCGCCCCACTCAAGGTCTTCACGCCAGTGAACACTTCGCCGAATCGAGAAGCCAACCTGGCAAATCCTTGGCGAAACGTTTTGGAAGGCATTCTTTCGCCCTTTCCGTAGCGCGCTTTACAACACGAACATACCGATCGCTGCGGCCAACATCGCAAGAGTCGTGATCGCAACCAGCACCCTCGAAAGCATCGAACTTGGCTGGCCCAGCATAAGCTTACGGTCGGAGGCGACGTACAGGATCCCGATGAGCAGGAAGGGAGCGAGGAGGCCGTTGATGACTGCAGTCCAGAACAGCGCCTTCACCGGATTGATCTTCAAGAAATCCATCGCGACCGCCAGCCCTGTGGAAACGATTACGACCGTGTAGAACGGTCGCGCCCCGGCGAATTTCTGATCAATACCCTGCTTCCATTTGAATGTTTCTGCGAGCGCGTAGGCAGCCGAACCGGTAAGCGTCGGGATCGCGAGAAATCCGACGCCGATCAGGCCAACAGTATAGAGGGTGTAAGCTAATGACCCGGCAACGGGCTTAAGCGCTTCCGCAGCTTGTTTCGAAGTCTCGATATCCTTCGTGCCGTGCGCGTGGAGCGTGAGTGCGGTGGTCAGGATAATGAAATACATCACGAGGTTGGAAAAAAAGGTTCCCGTCCCTACGTCAATTTTACGGTCGATGATCTCGCGGTCCGTCGCATGCCGTCGTTGTCGGAGCATCCGCCGTCCCATAGCTTTATCGTGTTCCACCTCCTGCGAAGTCTGCCAGTAGAATAAGTAGGGGCTGATGGTTGTCCCGAGGATCGCGACGAGATTCTGCCACGCATTGTGTCCCTTTGGCCATGTGGGGACGAATGTATCGTGGATCACGGTCTGCCAATCGGGGCCGACCACGAATGCCGTGATGACGTAGGCGAAGAGAAAGAGCGCCAGATACTTTAAAATCCGCGCGATCTGGAAGTAGCGGAAACGAATTGTCGCGACTGCGATTGCGACGCCGAAGAGCACGACGTAGATGTGCGAGTTGAAGCCTGTGAGCATGTCCGCCGCATCGGCCATGCCAGAAAGATCAGCACCGATGTTGATCGTGTTAGCGGCGAGCAGCGCGAGTGACGCGCTGATCAGTAACCAGCGAGGGAACTTCTTGCCGAGTGCAGTGCCCAGGCCCTGGCCGGTCACCATTCCGATGCGCGCACACATGAACTGCACGCAGCCCATCAATGGCCATGTGATGAAGGCCGTCCACAGGAGCGAAGTCCCGAGCTGTGCACCGGCAATCGAATACGTCGCGACACCCGACGGGTCGTCATCCGCCGCGCCCGTGATCAGTCCCGGACCGAGATTCGAGAAAAAGCGGACGACAATGTTTCGCTTCGGTGGCGGCTTCGTGTTTTCCGTCATTGCGCGAAGTCTTTCTCCTTCTCACGCCAGACATGAAAGGTGTGAGTAAAAACGCCGTAGCCCATAATCCGTTGTAGGTGGAATTGGCGTGTAGTTTGAAATGCACCATTCGTTATTCTAACGGCGGCGGAGAATAGCATTTGGCTAAGCTGTGGTTTTCAGAATAAAGCTGAGATCACCGCTCCGCTCGAGCCGGGCTATTCTTATATCGGCCAAATCCTCGGTTTTCGCGCTGAGACGCATGTCTTCTTCAATATCATGTTCCGTGACACATTTTTTCTTCATTGTTTCGGAACAGAGCTGGCCGTTCCGCACCAAAACATACAGCCCGCCCTTGAGCCATCGCCCCGCGGCAGGATACCGGCAACACACTTTGGTCAAAATTCCATGTAGGACGACCATGACGAAGCTGCCGCCAATGCTGGCAAAAAACGCGGCACCACCATTGATTGCGCGCGACAACACTGCAGCGAGCAGGACAATGAGAACAGTGTCGAATGGTGTCTTTTGCGATAGAGCGCGTCTATCGCCAATCCGCAGCATTGCCAAAGCAGCGGCGAACACGATGGATCCTCGAAGCGATATTTGAAAGAATGTCAGATTCTTCGGCTCAAAGCCGAGACCGAGCACCGTACTTAGAAACTCCCATGTTGTTTGCATGGTCGCTTTTATCCTCGGACCAGAGTGACGTCGAGATTGCGATTAGTGCGGTCGCTAAAAGAAGTTCCCCCGCATCAACTTTCCCCGTGTGCGTAGTTGCGGGCCTCTACGTGTCGCTGCTCCTCGCGCGCGAGCTTTTTGGGCATCCCTGAAGACGCAAAGCGCGTAGGCGAATAATTTCGTCGCGATTTTTGCCGCCTCGGGACATGCTTTCCAAGTTTGCGACGCTTACCCGTGTTGGAAAACAAATCAATCGCGCGAGTGCCGAATCACTTGAGGCAGTGGCTTCTTGTCGGCCAGGAAATCGGAGAACGGCAAGGGCCTCATGTGCAATCACGCCATGCGGAGGAAGAGCAATCTTGGTGGAAGGTAATGTGTCTAACAGGCGTCGATTATTTTTCAACCCTCGGTTATCAACCGGGCATTGCCGCTCTTGCCGCCGGAGCTCTCTCTCCCATAGCGACGATTGTGCTCGTCCTCCTAACGCTCTTTGGCGCCCTCCCCGTTTACCGGCGCGTGGCGCGCGAGAGCCCGAGCGGAGCCGGCTCCATCGCGATGCTCGAACGTTTGCTGCCGTGGTGGCAGGGCAAGCTTTTCGTGCTCGTGCTCTTAGGCTTTGCGGCCACCGATTTCATTATCACGATCACCCTCTCGGCCGCCGACGCGAGTGCGCACTTGATTGAAAATCCGTTTGCTCCAGCGCTTTTTCACGGCCAGGCCGTGGCGATCACCCTGATTTTCGTGGCCGCGCTGGGCGGCATCTTTTTGAAAGGATTTAAGGAGGCGATCGGCATAGCGGTCGTCCTAGTCGTCGTTTACTTAGTGCTAAATACCGCCGTTATTTTCGCTGGGGTCGCGCAGATTGTGACTCATCCATCAGTCGTCGCCGATTGGAGGCGCGCGCTCTACCAAACCCATGGCAGCCCGTTGGCGATGCTCGGGATCTCCATTCTCCTTTTCCCGAAATTGGCACTTGGACTTTCGGGGTTTGAAACCGGCGTTTCGATGATGCCATTGGTTAAAGGGAGTCCAACAGATACGGAGGCCTCTCCCGAGGGTAGGATTCGCAATACGCACCGTCTGCTGCTTAGCGCTGCCGTAATTATGAGCGTATTCTTAATCGCAAGTGCATTCATTACTACACTCCTAATCCCGGCAGCCGACTTTCGCACCGGAGGCGCGGCCAACGGCAGGGCGCTTGCCTACTTGGCGCACCGCTACCTCGGCGACACCTTTGGCTCAGTCTACGATCTTTCCACAATCGCCATTCTTTGGTTTGCCGGCGCGTCGGCAATGGCCGGGCTTCTCAATATCGTTCCGAGATATCTGCCCCGCTATGGCATGGCCCCGGAGTGGGCGCGCGCCGCTCGACCCCTGGTCCTTATTTACATTGCCATTGCCTTTGCCGTGACTCTGCTCTTTCACGCCGATGTTGACGCGCAAGGGGGCGCCTACGCGACGGGAGTGTTGGTCCTCATGACCTCAGCAGCCGTCGCTGTGACCTTGGCAGTCTGGCGTGCTCGGGCGCACCGACGTGCCATCGCATTCGCTGGGATCGCGCTTGTGTTCGTTTACACCACCGTCGTAAACATAATCGAGCGACCTGATGGCGTTAAAATCGCGGCGTTCTTTATCAGCGCTATCATTCTTGTTTCTCTCGTGTCACGAGTCTGGCGAACTACCGAACTTCGGGTTGCCAAGATCACTCTAGATGGGCCCGCCCAAAAATTCATCGACGAGGCGGCTCAGGGCGAAACCCTGCGGATTATCGCCAACCAACCCCACCGATGCGATGAAGGGGACTATGCGCAGCGCGAGCGCGAACAGCGGGAAGACAACGGCATCCCTCCAGATCAGCGAGTAGTGTTCTTAGAGATCTATGTTCCTGACGGAAGCGACTTCTGTACGGACCTAAATGTGCACGGCTTCGAAGTGGGGCCGTATCGCGTTCTGCGGGCGCAGAGCGCAGCGGTCCCAAATGGGATCGCCGCCTTCCTTCTCTATCTCCGGGACCAAACCGGCAAGGTGCCGCACGCCTACTTCAATTGGAGTGAAGGTAACCCGCTGTTGTATTTAATCCGTTACCTACTCAGCGGCCACGGGGACGTCGCTCCCATCACCCGCGAAGTGCTGCGACAAGCCGAGCACGATCCGGCGCTCCGGCCGCGCATCCATGCCGCGGTTTAGGGTTCGCTAAGGCTTGCGGACAAATCCCTAGCGCAAAGCACTTTTGGACCAATCGCGGAGCGCAAGCACCGAGTTCCAAACCGGCTAAGCCTTTTCGCGAAAGTACTCAAATATTCAGCGAAGGGACACCATCCTCGCTGCAAAATGCCAGGGAGGGGACTCGAACCCCTAAGGATTGCTCCACCAGATCCTAAGTCTGACGCGTCTGCCAATTTCGCCACCCTGGCTCGATCGGTGAACTTTACCGAATAGCCCATTGTACTAGAATTTGTGTTAGAACCAAGTCAGCCTGCGAGGCGGCCGTCACCTAAATTGCGGAAGCGAGGCGAAATGGCTTCCGCACAGCATCCAAAATAAACGTCCGCCAGGCCGCTACGAAGCAATGATTGAATGCTCAGCGGAAGCGAGTCGACGTTCAGGCCGATAAGGAAATATTTCTGGCAGGTCCCCAGATCGCAATTTCTCTTGCACCGCGCGCCAGAAATCCGGGCGGAACAAATCCCTGTGGTATTCGAGAAACTCGCTCTGCGCTGGTTCGGGCAAACGGAGAAAGCTCGAGAACTCTTCGGGGAAAATGTCGTTCTCGCGCACCGAGTACCACGGCTCGGCGGCCATTTCTTCTTCGTGCGTCGTCGCCTGCGGCAAGTTGCGGAAGTTGCAATCCGTCACGAATGAAAGCTCGTCGTAATCGTAGAACACCACGCGCCCATGCCGGGTGACGCCGAAATTCTTCGTGAAGATGTCGCCCGGAAAAATATTCGACGCGGCGAGATCTTTCATCGCCTGACCATAATCGCGCGCCGCCGCCTTCACCGCGTCCGCGTTCTCTTCCGCCAGAAATAAATTAAGCGGACGGATTCGGCGCTCGACATAGGCATGATCGATGACGACGTCATCGCCCTCGAAACGCACTGTTTCAGCCGCATCGCGACGCAAGTCTTCGAGCAATGCAGGATCGAATCGGTCTCTCGCAATGCGCAAATGTTCGAACTCGTGCGCTTCGACGAGCCGGCCGGCCCGGTCGTGCTCGAACACAAACCGGTAACAGCGCATCACCTCGCTGCGGCTTGTGTCTTTGGGAAAATCGAAATGGTCTTTGATAAGTTTAAAGACCACGTCGTAGCTCGGCAGGGTGAAAACCAACATCACCATCCCGCGAGTGCCTTCGGCCGCAACAAAACGGTCGCGCGAGGTATGCAGGTGGGCGACAAAATCGCGATAAAATTCAGTCTTGCCATGGCGATGAAAACCGATCGCGTTGTAGAGATCGATCAAGCGCTTCCGCGGCATTAATTGCTGAAGACTCCGGACCAATTCATAGGGGCACGTGACATTGGCCCGGAAATAGGCGCGGGTATAAGAGAACAAAATCGCGAGGTCCACTTCGCCGAGAAGGACGGCGTCGAGCGTGATACCTTGCGCGTCGTCGTGTCGCAGGCTGAGCGCCAGGGGCAATGAGGCCACCTGATCCCCTCCGCGAGTCGCCCGACCCACGAGATAGGCGCCGCGGCCGCGATGGAAAATGGTCGCAATCATCTCCAGACTCACCGCGTAATCCGTTCCCGGGAGTGCGGCCTCAATGCGCTCCGCTGAGAGCGCCACCGCCTTCCGCAGATCGGTCCAGCATTCCTCCGCGAAACCACCGGCCTCGAGATCGGTCAGCGCGGCGAAGAGCAAATCCGGCAGGGTGGCTCCCGACTGCGTCCGGCTCACTTCGCCTAACGACTGGTTCGGCGGAGCATCAAAATCGGTATCGACAAACTCGATTGTCGGGTCCACACCTTCGGTCGCGAAAACCCGGCGGGTCAGAGAGTTGAAGAAGCTTTCCGCGATCTCCCACGCCGGAGACTGCGCGATGAGCGACGAATAGACCGCCTTGATCGCCCTCCAGACCCTGCGTTCGCTCAGTCGCTCCCCCATCAAACTCCCGATCTCATGCCTCAGATCGTCCATGACCGTGCCGTACAGATGCAACCGTTCGGCAGCGTCGGTGAAAGCGCCCGTCCAATCGCGTGCCAGAAAGCGTTCGCGCGCGCGGCCGGTGATTGCGTGAAAGCGCTTTTGGTAATCGAGAAACGCCTGGTGCGCTGTCTGAGCACAAAGTGACGCGAGCCGGCTGTCGGTCAGAGTGGCCGCGGCCGGCGCAACTTCACTCTTGTTCATGACTGACGAGCGCTGCGGAGACCACGGCGCTTTCCATCAATGGAACTGTTCTTGTTCAGTGGAGCCATGCAGCGCGGTGGTGGAGCTTTCGCCGCCGGCGATGACCTGGGCGACGTCATCGAAGTAACCGGTCCCCACTTCGCGCTGATGTTTCGTCGCCGTGTAACCATCCGCCTCCGCCGCGAACTCGGCTTCCTGTAATTCAGAATACGCCGACATGCCACGCTCCTGGTAGCCGTGCGCGAGGGAGAACATGCTGTAATTGAGCGCGTGAAAACCAGCGAGCGTAACAAACTGAAATTTGTAGCCCATGGCGCCGAGTTCGCGCTGAAATTTGCCGATGCTGGCACTATCGAGCTTCTTCTTCCAGTTGAACGAGGGCGAGCAATTGTAGGCGAGCAGCTTGTCCGGAAATTCTGCCCTCACACTTTCGGCGAAACGTTTCGCCTCCGCCAGATTTGGTTCGCTTGTTTCGCACCAAATCATGTCGGCATAAGCCGCGTAGCTCAGGCCGCGTGCGATCGCCTGGTCGAGACCGGCGCGCACGCGATAGAAACCTTCGCCCGTGCGCTCGCCCGTGAGAAATGCGTGGTCGCGTTCGTCGACATCGTTCGTCAGGAGCGCCGCAGCATTGGCGTCGGTGCGGGCGACGATGAGTGTAGGTACATTTGAAACATCCGCCGCAAGGCGCGCCGCGATCAGGTGCGAAATCGCGGTGCGCGTCGGAACAAGCACCTTCCCTCCCATGTGACCGCACTTCTTTTCGCTCGCCAGTTGATCTTCCAAATGCACACCAGATGCTCCCGCTTCGATCATCGCTTTCGTTAGTTCAAAGACGTTCAGCGGGCCGCCGAACCCGGCTTCCGCGTCCGCAACGATCGGAGCGAACCAATCGATCTCGTGGTTACCCTCAGCGTGGGAGATCTGGTCGGCGCGCTGCAAAGCCTGGTTGATACGTTTCACCACGGCGGGGACGCTATTCGCGGGATAGAGGCTTTGGTCGGGATACATTTGCCCCGCGAGATTCGCATCCGCCGCGACCTGCCAGCCGCTGAGATAGATAGCCTTCAATCCGGCCTTCACTTGCTGTACCGCCTGGTTGCCGGTGAGGGCGCCTAGCGTCGGCACGAAATCTTCGGTGTGCAAAAGCTGCCACAGCTTCTTCGCGCCGCGGCGCGCGAAGGTGTGCTCGATGATCACGCTGCCTTGCAAGCGTTCAACGTCGGATAGCGAATAAGGTCGTTCGATACCGCTCCAGCGCGGACTGGTTTTCCAATCCTGAAGGGAATTGTCCGCGGCAGTTTCCTTCGTTCTCATATTAATCCAATTTCTCGTATCCCGGGAGGGTGAGGAACTCGACGAAATGATCATCGGTCGTGATTTGGTCGAAGAGCGCGCTGGCCACATCGAATTTGCCTTTCGCATAACGTTGGGCGCCAGTGCTTATCTTTATCTTTTCGAGTTCTTCGTCGAGCACGCTACGAAAAAGTTCCTTCGTGACCTTGCGCCCGTCCGTGAGCACTCCCCGCGGGTGGCGAATCCATTGCCAGACCTGCGCGCGGGAGATCTCCGCTGTGGCAGCGTCTTCCATGAGATTGAAGATCGGCACCGCGCCGCTGCCGCGCAGCCAGGCTTCCAAATACTGCACGCCGACACTGACGTTCGTGCGCAACCCCTGCTCGGTTATCGGTTCGCTTGGCCCGAAATCGAGCAGGTCCTTCGCCGTGACTTCCACGTCGTCGCGCTTCTTGTCGATCTGATTCGGCTGCGGCATCAACCGGTTAAAAGCGTCGAGCGCGAGCTGCACCATCCCGGGGTGAGCGACCCACGTGCCGTCGTGCCCGTCGGTCGCCTCACGTTCCTTGTCGGCTCGGACTTTGGCGAAGGCTTCGTCATTGGCCTTCGGATCGTTTTTCACCGGAATTTGCGCCGCCATGCCGCCCATCGCGAAGGTCTTTCGCCGGTGACAAGTCTTGATGCAGAGCAGCGAGTACGAGCGCATGAAATGCGTCGTCATTGTGATGCAGGCGCGGTCGGCGAGCAGGAAGTCGCGTTTATTGCGAAATCTTTTGATGCACGAGAAAATGTAATCCCACCGGCCGCAATTCAGGCCAGCGGAATGATCGCGCAGCTCATGGAGAATCTCGTCCATCTCGAACGCCGCAGGAATTGTCTCGATCAGCACGGTGGCGCGAATCGTCCCTTGAGGCAGGCCGAGTTCCTCCTGCGCGAGTTTAAAAGCGTCGTTCCAGATGCGTGCCTCCAGATGGCTCTCCATCTTCGGCAAATAAAAATACGGGCCACTGTTGCGCGAGATCAGCTCTCTTGCGTTGTGAAAAAAATACAAACCAAAATCGAACAACCCTCCCGAGATCGGCTCGCCATCGACGAGCACGTGCTTCTCGAGTAGGTGCCACCCGCGCGGTCGCGGCATGATCACCGCGACCTGGTCTTTGAGTTTGTATTCCTTTCCTTCGGGATTGGTAAAGATGATCGACCGCCGGATGGCGTCGCGCAGGCTGATCTGCCCTTCGATCATGTTGGTCCACTTCGGCGCGTTCGCGTCCTCGAAGTCCGCCATGAAAATCTTTGCGCCCGAGTTCAGAGCGTTGATCACCATCTTGCGATCGGTCGGGCCAGTGATTTCCACGCGGCGGTCGAGAATGTCTTTTGGGATCGGCGCGCAGGTCCATTCGCTCTCACGGATCTTTTTGGTTTCCGAGAGGAAATCCAGCGTCTCACCCTGGTCGAGCGCAGCCTGCCTCTCCTGGCGTCGTTTGAGACATTCCGCGCGACGGCCAGCGAACGCCCGGTGAAGCTTGGCGACGAAAGCGAGCGCATCGGTCGTAAGAATTCCAGCAAACGCTGGCGTGACGTCGCCGAGCACCTCGACACCCGGAGGAAGTTTGAGATGAGATGAGGTGGTCATGATCGGCAGGTTCGTTCAGAAGTTCGAACCGTCACTCTAATTGGCAGCTCACGTCTCTGCGCGGGCAGAAAGCTAAGTTTGATGGCCCGTCACACTTGCTCGCGACCGTCACTAACGGTGTTGTGTTTTTTGCGATCAGGCGCGTGTTACTTTTACATGAAAATTGCCATCGCGGGTAAAGGCGGCAGCGGAAAGACAAGTGCAGAATCACGCCGGTCGGCTCTTCATGATGGACGGCTTGCGCATTCACAAGGAAGTCGAGCACGCCTAGCACAAACCGGCAATAACTCAATAAATCGCCCTCAAAGCAGAACAAGTCTGGTGCGTTTGTGTGCTAGAATTTGTGCCAGTTTGAATGGCTTTCTACTCGCCGTTCGCAACGTCGGGCGATTTCAGCAAATTCAGCCTTTTACCCTCCTAAAAAACGTTTCGCTTTGAAACGAAAAGCGATGCTTTGAAATCGACGATTCCGCAATCCTAAGTCTGGCGCGTCTGCCAATTTCGCCACCCTGGCTGCGGCATTGGGTCAGCCCATGGCTACCATATTCTCCGTTTGGCTCTAGCACAAAACCTCGCACATTCGCCGGATTATCGAAGCGGGCGCGCTGTTCCTGATCGGTGACGGGATCATGGGACTAATCAAACCGCGCTGGCACTCAAGACTTTGGCATTTTGGACCCCAGCTCGCCATCGCTGTGACTGAAGAACTGGCGGAGCACCCGAACACCGCCCGCGTCGTTTACGCCGCGGAGGTTGCCATCGGCATTGCGATCGCCTCCTGTTCTACTCCCGAAAATCACTGATCGTCGATCGCATCACCCGCGTTTGAACAGGAAGCCCGCCAGGGCAGTGAACCCAAAACGCCCGCGCGTTTTCAGTGAGGGTTCGCCGTGGCCTGCGCCGATAACTTTTCCAACTTCTCGACGATCGCCTTCTTTCCCGCGGCGCCGACGACCTGGTCTCGCAGTTGGCCACCGCTGAAGAAGAGCAATGTGGGAACGCCTCGGATCCCAAAACGCTCCTGGAGCACAGGACTATCGTCGATGTTCACCTTCGTGACCCGAAACCGGTCGCCGTTTTCCTTCGCGATCTCATCGAGAAGGGGCGTAATCATTTTGCATGGGCCGCACCAGGGCGCCCAGAAATCCACCACCACGGGAATCGGCGATTGAAGGACGGCCCGCTCGAAGCTGGCTTCGTTGATATTGATTGGTTCCTTCATGATTTTTCCCGGTTCGGTTTCTCGCGACGCAAGGTTTTCGGTGGCGGCAATTCCCGCGGCACCACCATCCGGAAGAGCTTCTCCGTTCCGCGCAGGAACATGATCGGAGAGGGGACCCCGATTTCGGAAGCGACGAGACCCTTGTGCAGATCGTCAATGGTCGCGACCGGACGGCCCTTGAAACCGACAATGGTGTCGCCTTTCTCCAAACCCGTTACCGCGGCGGGACTTCCCGGTTCCACCTCCATGATCAGGACTCCGCGGTCGTTAGGCAGTTTGTGGAACCGAACCACCCGGGGATGCAACGGCACGTTCTGGCCGGCCACGCCGATCGAGCTGCGCCGAATGTGGCCATCCTTGATCAACCAGGCCGCTACGAAATGCGCGGTGTTGCTCGCGATCGCGAAGCAGATTCCCTGCGCGGGCAGGATTACGGCGGTATTCACGCCGATAACTTCTCCGGCGCTGTTCAAAAGCGGGCCGCCAGAATTCCCGGGATTCAACGCCGCATCTGTCTGGATGATCTCGTCCATTAGACGGCCAGACTCCGCCCGCATGGAACGGCCGAGCGCGCTGACGATTCCCGCAGTCACCGTCTGCTGAAAACCATAGGGCGAACCCACCGCCACCGCGACCTGCCCGACGCGGATCTTCGAAGAGTCGGCGAAACGCGCGTGCTGAATGTCGGGCGCATCGATTCGAATGACCGCCAGGTCGGTCTCGGGATCAGTCCCGATCAACCGCGCCGGAAAAACGCGCGAATCGTGCAGCGTCACCTCGAGTTCTCGCGCGCCATGGACGACGTGGCTGTTGGACAGGATGAATCCATCTCGCGCAATGATGAATCCCGACCCGCCGCCCGGGCCCCGTTCGCCACTGAGAACGCGAATGTTCACCACCGTCGGCGCGACGCGATTGACGACGGCGGCGATTGTTTTGGAATAGGAATCGAGAAGCTGTTCGTCGTCCTCCTTGACGGGCGCGGCGGGCCTGCCGGGAAAATCACCGTCGTTCAGCACGAACTCGGGAAGAAGTGGACTCATCGTGTCCGTTCGGGAAGGGCTCGTTTTAAAGGTTGAAATCCGATCGTCATTCATGGAACTGTAATTAAAACAATTACATTTAACGAAACGTGGTCAACCAGCAATTTACTTTCTCCGTTCACATCATGGCCGTGCTGGCCCTCTCGTCCGAGGAAGTGATCGGCTCGCGGAGACTGGCCGCAAGCGTAAACACCAATCCGGTCGTCGTGCGCCGATTACTCCTCGCGCTGCGAGCTGCTCGATTGGTTGAGACCTTCGCCGGCAAACACGGGGGCGCGAGGCTGCGAAAAAATCCGCGCCAGATCTCGCTCGTCAAAATTTACGATGCTGTCGAACCCCGTCCGGTCATCCCGGTCAACGAGCGGAGAGCGCTCAGGCAGTGTCAGGTTAGCTGCGCCATGAAGAGCGTCATGAGCACCGTGGCCGAGAGCACCGAACAAGCCGTCCGCAAACACCTGAACGGCATAACCCTGGCGCAACTCCTTCGCAGAATAAATGCCCAACGCTGACTCCGAGTAGAACTTGTCGTGGGAGCCGGTCAGAGTCACGATATCCAACTTGATTTGCGAACCATGTGACCACGGCGTGATCCGGTCGGGGCTGGTCAATGCGCCGTGCCCGAGAGCATCCGGAAAATGGGTTCTTGCCGCGACGATCCTCGGTTCCTGCCTCGCCTTCATCGACGGCACTGTCGTGAACGTGGCCCTGCCCGCGTTGCAAAAAGATCTAAGCGCCACCGTGGTCGGCGTCCAATGGGTCATCGAAGCCTATTCGCTCCTTCTCGCGGCCCTGCTCCTCGTCGGCGGCTCCATGGGCGATCGCTATGGGCGCCGCCGGATTTTCGTTGCCGGCATCGTGATTTTTGCCGCGGCCTCGGCCTGGTGCGGCCTCGCCCCCGGCATCGGGCAACTCATCGCAGCTCGCGCGGTCCAGGGAATCGGCGCGGCCTTGCTGGTTCCGGGCAGCCTGGCGATAATCAGTAATTCGTTCCCGGAAGAGGAGCGGGGCCGGGCGATCGGAACCTGGTCCGGCTTCAGCGCTATCACGACAGCGATCGGTCCGGTGCTCGGTGGATGGCTGGTCGAAACCGTTTCCTGGCGCGCCGTCTTCTTCATCAACCTCCCGGTCGCGTTTCTCGTCGTCGTAATTTCACTCCGGCATGTGCCGGAAAGTTCGAACCCCGCGAAAGGGCGTCTCGACTGGCTCGGTGCAATTCTTGCCACGTTCGGTTTGGGCGCGCTCGTTTACGGCTTGATTGAATCGTCCTCGCGGGGCTTCGCACACCCGGGTGTTCGCACTGCGCTCCTCAGCGCAATTGTTCTCCTCGTGCTCTTTGTCGTTCTCGAAGCGCGCATCAAGAATCCCATGCTGCCCCTCAAGCTTTTCCGTTCGCGCACTTTCACCGGTGCGAACCTGCTGACTTTTCTCCTCTACGGCGCGCTCGGCGGCACCCTATTTTTTTTGCCGCTCAATCTGATTCAGGTCCAACGTTACTCTGCCACTGCTGCCGGCGCGGCTTTGCTCCCGTTTATCCTCATCATGTTCCTGCTCTCACGCTGGTCGGGAGTACTTGTGCAAAAATACGGCGCCCGGATTCCTCTCGTGGTCGGGCCCGTCGTTGCGGCCGCGGGCTTTGCCCTTTTCGCTTTGCCGGGTGTTGGCGGCTCTTATTGGCAGACTTTTTTTCCTGCCGTCGTTGTCCTTGGGGTTGGCATGGCCGTCAGCGTTGCCCCTTTGACGACAACCGTCATGAGCTCCGTCAACGGTGATCGGGCTGGCGTCGCCTCCGGAATCAACAACGCGGTCTCGCGGACCGCGGGTCTGCTGGCGATCGCCGTTCTGGGCATCGCCATCTTTTCTGTTTTCGACCGGTCGCTTACTGGTCGCCTGACGAAGGCCAATGTCGCCTCTTCCCAGCGTCAATCTCTCGATTCTCAACGTAACCGCCTCGCCGGTATCGAGCTCGACAAATCCATTCCGAATCGCGAACGAGCGTTGCTGCGAACTGCCATCGATCTCGCATTCGTAGACGGGTTCCGCGTCGTTATGCTCACCGGCGCCGGACTCGCGTTCGGGAGCGCGGTTATCGCCCTGCTCTTGATCAGCCCCGTCGCGAAAAAGACCGAGTAGAAGCCGTCGCTCAGGCCGCCATCAACCCCGAGCGGATAACGGCGGAGATGAGGATTGTCGCAATGGCGGTGTGGTTACGGAGCGATGCCAGCTGTTTTCGTGTCGTGCGAAAGGCCGCACGCGTAAGGTCGTTCGCGTCACGAGGATCGTCGGTCAGGCGGGCGGCGAAGCTGTAAACCGCCGGATAATAACGCGCCACCAGGCTGTCAAAATTGGAGCCGTCTCTTCTTGCAGGGTTGTTCATATCAATAAGTCGAACCGGAATGCTGTTTTCTTACAAAAGAACCCCGCCCGCGTACCCGAGTTGCGCGCGCCGATCATTCCACCTCCTTGGCTGGCCTTTCTTCCTTCACTCGTCCATTCGTCATTCGTCATTCGTCATTCCCCATTTCCCTTTTCCCCGCCTCAAGTTATCGTCCGCGCGATGAGATTTTTCGTCGTTCGGATTTCGTTTTTGCTCCTCGGCTCCACCCTCTCAGCACTCGCTGGGAATAGCGTGGTTAATTTGTCGCACTACGATTTAATGCGGGTCGATTTCGAGAGCATGAAACGCGAGGACGTTGTCGGCGTCATTCACGAAGCAACCTATCCGCGTTTCGATCGCGATTCCTATTACGGCACCCGCCAGAACGCAGCCACGCGGGCCGGATTGCTCTGGGGCGCTTACCATTTTGCTGACGCGACCGATCCCGTTCGCCAGGCCGAGCATTTTCTGAGCGTCGTGCAATCGAGCTGGACTGGACCCGCCATCCAGCCAAGCGGCGTCTTGCTTGTCCTCGATTTCGAAAAAAATGGGCACTATCCCGGCGGCACGATGCGCGTCGATCAGGCCGCGCGTTTTGTCGAGCGCATCAAACAGCGCACCGGAAAATATCCCGGCGTCTACGGCAGCGAGAACCGTCTCCGGGCGGTGCTGAACGCTCCCGGAGTCAGCCGGGCCGACAAACAAGTCCTCGGTAATTGCTGGCTCTGGATCGCGAACTACCACTACCAGCCGACCGCCAGTTCGCCCTGGAGCAACTGGCGTTTATGGCAATACACCGGCGACGGCAAATGCGATCTTCGCCCGCGTTCCGCCTATCCTGTTCGTGTCGCCAATATCGCCCGCGCCGAGCGCAACATTTTCCGCGGCAGCAACGAATCTCTCGCCGCCTGGTGGCAGGAGCACGCCTGGCTGCCCGTGGAATAAGGGAAAGTGACGCGTGACGAGTGACGAGTTGGTCCCGTCATCCCGAGCGAAGTCGAGAAATCCTGTCGCTCTCATTCCTGTCATCCTGAGCGAAGCGCAGCGGAGTCGAAGGACCTCTAACCCTCGCGAACGCAGCGAGGTGGATCGAGCGCTCCGCCGCTCGATGCTGAGAAAAAATGTCGACGCAGCCGAAACCAATTGCCTCACCCGGCGGAGCGGCCGATCCACCGCCTTCCGCTTGCCCGACGTACGTCTTTCCGACCTCTGATCTCCGCCTGCCACGCCGCCCGCTCGCGAATACTTTCGGAGTAGCCTCGGCGAAGGCGCTTCCCCCGCTCGTCACTTGTCACTCGTCACATGTCACTTGCTTCGTTCCCTCACGCCACCATCACTTCCGAACTCGTGGCGCCGCATTTCCAGCAGATAAACCATTTCGAGTCCGGCCCCACGTACTGATGTGCACCGCAGTTGAAACAGGTCACCGTCATTTGCCGGCTATGCCCTTCCACTTCATTGCCTGAGGGCGGTTCGGCATTCCCAATCGCTCCCGGCCCCGAAGGTTTTTCCGGTCCGTCCCATTTTTCCCACTTTTTTTCCTCTGCCATATCGATTCCTTTCTCCCCGAACTATGTTGCCTGCCACCATCGTAAAGCAACGTCAGTTCGACGAGCGAGATGAATTTCCTTGCACTGCCGCGCCGCCCGCTCGCGAGCGGCCACCCTCCTTCATCCGTCATTCCGAGCGAAGCGCAGCGCAGCGCAGTCGAGGAATCCCGTTGTGCAACGTGCGAGCGCCAACCGAAGACCGGCTCTCTTTTTGTGTCATCTTGAGCGAAGCGCAGCGGAGTCGAAGGACCTTCCCGGCACGCCGTAGCCCTGGCTCGGCGTAGGCGGCTAACTTTCGCGAGCGCAGCGAGGAATCTGCCCGCTTCGAAAGCTCTGCAAACTGAGACTTGAAACGAAGGCGACTCCCCGCTCGTCACTCGTCACCCGTCACTGGCAAAGGCGCCGGGAGCCGTAGGTCCACGGCCGTGCCTCGCCCCTCGACACTACTGATCGATATTTTTCCGCCGTGCATTTCGACGGTTGATTTCGCAATTGCCATACCCAGCCCGGTCCCGTGCGACTTCCCATGGGTCACAAATGGCTCGAAGACTTTCGCCAACACCGCCGGCGGCATCCCAATGCCGGTGTCGCCGACTCGGATCAGAATTTCGTTCCCGACTTGCTCGATCGTCAGCGTCAGGATTCCACCGTTCGGCATCGCTTCGCGCGCATTCTTGATGAGGTTGGACAACATTCGGGTGAAGCGCGGCAGATCAAGGTCCAGGTCGCCCTCATAAGCGACGGTCTTGACCAGGTGAATGTTCTGGCCCGGCAACAGCCGCAGCGATTGCTGGTCTAATTCCTCCAGCAATTTCCGCACGGAAGTTCTTTTCCTGGTCGTGGCCGTCTCACCGCGGGAGTAATCGAGCAGTTCCTGCGTCATCGCCAGCATTCCATCCACGGCGTTTTGGAGCATGCCGGTCAATTCCTTCAACTTTGGATCGGCGCTCTGACGGTCGATCAGACTGGCGCAACAACGCACAATGCAGATCGGGTTTTTCAGATCGTGAATGATCGAGTTTGCCATCGAACCGACGAGGCTGAGACGCTCCGTCCGCATCAACTCGGAAATGAAATGCGAGTTTACATTGCGCAGCCGCTGCGACACGAGGCGCAGGAAGTTCAAATGCAGCCGGCTCGGCGCCAGCTCCAGTAAATGTTGAAAAACCTCGTCGTCCACGCTGGCCAGGAGCGTTGGTCCGGCCGCAACCGCCATCGCCGAGCGAGGCTGACCATCGAGAAGCGCCATTTCCCCGAAAAAATCGCCGGACTCGATCACCCCGAGCGTTTCCTGTTCACCCGCCCGCCCTTTCTTGGAAATCGTGACTGAGCCGGTCCCGACCAGGTAAAGCGAATCGCCCGCGTCCCCTTCGTGAAAGACCACTTCACCCTTTTCCAAATGCACCATTTGCATGCCGTAGCGCATATCGCGCAGGACTTCCGGATCGATGCCGGCGAAGAGCCGGTTGTTGGCGAACAAGCGAAAGGTGTCAGGGGGTTCGAGCACGGTCATGGCCAAGGCATGGAGCACGGGTGATGCCTTTTGTATCTTTTCCTTATAGAAATAATACCTCTCTGGCGCGGGAGCAGCTTGTCCTTATGATGCGCGCTTTCTCCTTGTACGAGGGGCGCCTCCGACCCATGTCCGCCGAGCTCGAATCCGATCTGCAACTCGAAATAGCCCATGTCTTGTTCATCGACATCGTGGGCTACTCCAAATTATTGATCAATGAGCAACACGAATCGTTGCGCGAACTCAACCGGATTGTCCGGAACACGGACGCTTTTCATGGCGCCGACAGCGCCGGAAAATTGATTTGCCTGCCCACCGGCGATGGCATGGCGCTCGCGTTTGCCACGACACCCGACGCGCCCGTTCGTTTCGCCCTCCAGATTGCCAAGGCTTTGCAGAATCAGCCGGATCTCAAGGTCCGCATGGGCGTCCACAGCGGAGCGGTCAACGGAATGACCGACGTGAACGACCGGTCGAACGTCGCCGGCGCCGGGATCAACATCGCCCAGCGGGTCATGGATTGCGGCGACGCCGGACATATTCTTCTCTCGAAACGCGTGGCGGAAGATCTCGCCCAATACCGCCATTGGCAGCCCTATCTGCACAACCTCGGCGAGTGCGAAGTGAAACACGGCGAAGTCATTTCCCTGGTAAACCTCTACACGGATGACGTAGGCAACCCGGCGCTGCCAGCAAAATTCAGGCAATCTCCACGGGGCCGTCACGCAGCCAAGGCCGCCGGGCGGCACCTTCTCGCCCACTCGCGGTCCATTGCCATCGCTGTGGCTGTTCTTGTCATCGCCGCCGCGGCGGTCGGTTTCTGGATTTTCGAAACCCCTCGCCGAAGGAACGAAACCCCGCCCGCACCCAATGCCACTCCTGCCGCCTCGATTCCAGACAAAAGCATCGCGGTTTTGCCCTTCGAAAACCTCAGCGCCAATCCCGAGACCGCCTTCTTCACCGAAGGCGTGCAGGACGAAATTCTTTCCGATCTGGCCAAGATCGCAGACCTCAAGGTCATCAGCCGCACCAGCGTGATGCAGTACAAAGTCGCGCGTGCGCGGAACCTGCGTGAGATCGGCCGCCAGCTTGGCGTAGCCCACATCCTCGAGGGTAGCGTCCAGCGCATCGACAATCGCATTCGGATCAACGCCCAGCTCATCGATGCCCGAACCGATACCCACCTCTGGGCCCAAACATACGACCGCGAGGTCGCGGACGTGTTTGCCATCCAGAGTGAAATTGCTGCGACGATTGCCGACCAGCTCAAGGTCCAGCTTTCGCCGCAAGAAAGAGCAGCGCTTGCTCAACCGAAAACGACCGATCTCCTCGCCCAGCGGCTCTTGGTCCAGGCTTGGGATTTGGTCGTGCTCGCCTCCAACCCCGATGCCAAGGAAGGCCTGCTCCAGGCAATCCCAATGCTGGAGGAAGCGATCACGCGCGATCCGAAATTCCTTAGTGCCTATGCTCTTCTCTATACGGCTCACATTGACCTTTATTGGCAAGGGTTCGAGCACACGCCCGAGCGCCTGGAGCTGGCGCGCGTTGCCATTGAGAGAGCTGCCCGGGTGAATCCGGATGCCGGCGAAGTCCACCTCTCGCGAGGAGATTATCTCTACAAAGCCTTTCGCGATTACGACAGCGCCCGCGCCGAACTGGACATCGCGCGCGTCTCCCTTCCGAACAGTCCTGTCGGCTACATCTACGCTGCCGCCATCGATCGCCGTCAGGGGCGCTGGGCGGAATCTCTCCGGAATATGGAACGCGGCGTCGCCCTCGATCCTCGCAACTTCCGCTACCTCATCGAAACGGCATTCACTTATCAGGTCAATCGTCGCTATGCCGAATCAGCCGGCATGTTCGAGCGCGCGGCCTCAATCCTTCCGCACGATCATTTCGCCCGGACCCAACTGGGCCAAAACGTGTTTCTCGAACGCGGTAACATAGAACCGTTGCGCGCCGTCCTTTCCGACATCTTGAACGAAGATCCAAAGGCCGCCACGGAGATCGCAAACGGCCTTTTCACCTGTGCGCTGGCGGCGCGGAATGCCGCCGGTGTGACACGCGCTCTTCAATCCATTCGGGCCGAGGGTCTGCGCGATGTGTACAACAATTCCCTGTGGGCCCGGGATTGGTTCGTCGGTCTCGCGGCGCGCACCTTCGGCGACGTCGAACAAGCCCAGATCGCTTTCACGGCCGCGCGCGCCATTGAGGAAATAAACGTGCAAGATCAACCCGATTACGCGCCGGCCTGGAGCCGCCTCGGCCTCATCGACGCCGGGCTCGGACGCAAGGAAGACGCGATTCGCGAAGGCCGTCGCGCCTGCGAATTACTTCCCGTCACCAAGGACTCGTTGGACGGACCTTCCTACATTACGAATCTGGCGATAATCTACGCCTGGACAGGCGAAAAAGATTTGGCGATCGAGCAGTTGGCCCTTTCCGCTTCACTTCCCGGCGGCGTGTCCTACGGCGAATTGAAACTTTTCCCGCAATGGGATTCGCTTCGCGGCGATCCACGCTTCGATAAGATCGTTGCCTCGCTCGCCCCCGGTAAAGCAAACGTTGAAATGCTAAAATAGTGAAACGCTGAAAACAGAAAATCCTGGCTTTTCAGTGCTTCCGTTTTTCAGCGTTTTTTCCTCACCCCACCATTTCGGGATTCATCGCCCCGCTCGCTTCCATTTCACATTTCGCCGCCCCATCTGTCATTCCGCGCGCGCAGTCGTCCCCGGCTTCGCTCCCCGCTAGCCTCGCGGCTGAAAGTTGCATGTCGCTCCATTCTACTTTCGCGTAGGGGTCTGACTTCCGCCATCTGACTTCTGACCTCCGCAATTGCTTCGCGCCGTGGTTTAGTTAGTGTATTTATCCCGTGAACGAGACTTCCACCACACCGGCCACCGACGCTCCGAACAGCGCCGAAGACCCCACCGCCAAACGCGGATCGCTTGCGACCGCTCCTTCGGCCAGTTCCGGCCCGGACCGCGCCGATCTTCGCCCCGAAAACATTAACGACGCCGTCATCCGCCTCGCCGGCAATTCGCAGGACGGCATCCAGAGCGCCGGCGCCTTCCTCGCCCGGCTCGCCGGCCGCAGCGCCCAGGAAGTCATGACCTACATGACAATTCCCGCCACCATCTCGGGCGGCCCGTCCATTTTCCAGGTCCGCATGGGCACCGGCGAAGTTCTCTCCGCTGGCGACGAAGCCGATTTCCTCGTCGCGTTTTATCAGCACAGTTACCAGGACCACATCGGATTTCTCAAAGACGGCGGCGTCCTCCTTTACGATTCCGACAACGTCACGCCCGACCTCGGCGACAAACGTTTCGTTTACGTCGGCGTCCCGATCACGGGCCTCACGGTCGAAGCGCTTGGCGGAACGGCGAAGGACAAAGGCAAAAACATTTTCATTCTCGGCCTGATCGCGAAAATCTTTCATCTCGATGTCGAGAAATTGACGATCCTGATCAAAGAAAAATTTGCCGGCAAAGATGTGAGCATCGCCAACACGGCCATCATGGCGTTCACGGCCGGCTATGCCTACCCCGTCGGCAACGTCCTGACAAAGCAGTACAAGTTTGAGCCGCACGTCCCCAAGGAAGGCGAGCGCGCCCAGATCACGATGGATGGCAACCAGGCGCTCGCCTACGGCCTGATCGCCGCGGGTGTCCGCTACGGATCCGGTTATCCCATCACGCCGTGGTCGTCCGTCATGGAAATTTTGCGGAGCGAGCTGCCGAAATACGGCGGCATGTTTGTCCAGGCGGAGGACGAACTCGGCGCCGTCTCGATGGCGCTTGGCTTTTCCTTCTCTGGCTATCTCGCCGTCACCGGCAGCGCCGGTCCCGGCATCTCGCTCAAGACCGAAGCGATCGGTTGGGCCTCGATGTCGGAGATACCGCTCATCATCATCAACGTGCAACGCGGCGGCCCGAGCACCGGCCTGCCCACCAACGTCGAGCAGAGCGATCTTTTCCAGGCCATCTACGGCGGGCACGGCGACAGCCCGCGCGTCGTCCTCGCGGCCGCGACCGTGGAGGATTGCTTCTACATCGCGATCGAAGCCGCTCGCATCGCGCGCAAATACAGCACGCCCGTTTTCATTTTGAGCGACACCTCGCTCGCCACCCGCATCGAAGCGTTCGACGAACCGCACCTGAAAGACCTGATGCTCGACCCGAAACCGGACCTCTCTCCGCGCACCGGCTTCAAACCCTACGCCGTCGATCAGATCACCCAGCACGTCCCGCCCGGCTCACCGATGCTCGACGGAAAATATCCGCTCGTCACCGGCCTCGAGCACGACGAAATGGGCCATCCCACCGGCAGCCCGAAAATGCACATGGCCATGACGGCCAAGCGCCGCAACAAATTGCGCAAACTCGCTGAGGAAATTCCCGTCCCCGAAATCTACGGCGATGCCGAAGGCGACGTCCTCCTCGTCGGCTGGGGATCAACCTATGGTCCTGTCCATGATGCGGTAAAACTTGCGCGCGAACATGGCGAGAAAGTTGGCGCGCTGCATCTGCGCCACGTCCATCCGTTTCCGAACGGCCTCGAAAAAGTCTTCGCCAGATTCAAACGCATCGTTGTCGTCGAAATGAACGACCAGGGCCTCTACGGTTTCGGCCAGCTTGCCACCGTTCTCCGCGCCCGTTTCTGCGAACCGAAAATCGAAAGCACCACCAAGACGGACGGTCTCACCTTCCGCGTGAAAGAAATTCTTGAACGCGTTTTCGAAGGCCGCTCCTTTGCCGCCCGGAAAATTCCGCGCGAAGGCCCCGCCATCGTCCACGCCGACCCCTCATCCGAAAACGTGAAGACCCTGCAAGAAGTCGTCCCACAGGGAGTCGGCTAATGATGATCTTTTCCCTATCTGAATTCGAAGTTGGACGTTGGACGTTGGACGTTGGACGTTTGCTTCTCACCCAAGGCAACTTTTCATGAGCGACACCCTAACCACCACCACCGACGCCCCCAGAGAAAAGTTAACGAAGAAGGCCATCACGGCCGATCACCCCACCTGGTGCCCCGGCTGCGGCGACTTCGCCGTTCTCGCTTCCTATTACAAAGTCCTCGAGAAACGGCAGCTCGATCACGAGAAGATCGTCACCCTCGCCGGGATCGGTTGTTCCTCGCGTTTTCCGTATTTCGTAAACGGCTACGGCGCGCATTTCATTCACGGCCGCGCCGTCCCGCTCGCGTCCGGCATCAGCCTGGCCCGGCCCGACCTGCACGTCTTTCTTTTCGGTGGCGACGGCGACGGCTTCTCCATCGGCGGCAACCATCTCAATCACGGCGCGCGCAAGAACGTCAACCTGGTCTACTTCATCATGGACAACTTCGTCTATGGCCTGACCAAGAAACAGACCTCGCCCACGTCGCCAATCGGTTTCAAATCGAAGACCGACCCGACCGGCGCCATCGACCAGCCGGTCAACCCGATGAAACAACTCATCAGCGCCGGCGCCAGCTTCATCGCCCGGACGCACGCGACCCAGGTAAACCACATGATCCAGATGATCGAACGCGCCATGGACCACCAGGGCTTCAGTGTCATCGAATGCTTGTCCGAGTGCGTCGAATTTTTCCCCGGCGCCTTCGACCCCGCGAACCCCCGCAAAGGCGGCGCCTTCGAAGTAATTCAGGAGAAAACCTGGGACGGAACTCCAGAAGATGAATTGAGACATGATGTGACGGATGAACTTGCTGCTTACAAGCTCGCGCAATTGCCGTTTCCGGGAGTGTTCGGAGTCTTCTATCAGAACGACCGGCCCACGAAAAACGCTCTTGAGAAGAAGTGGATTGAGACAACCCGGGAAAAGACAGGCAACGCCTCCGATCTCCAGCTCTTACAGAAGACGTTCGACCGAATGAAATGATTTCGACGCTTCGCCACACAGCCTGCCCGCCGTGGCGGGTCACCGACGAGCTCGCCGCGTATAAGCTGGCCCAACTTCCTTTCCCTGGTGTCTTCGGAGTCTTTTACGAGTCTGATCGCCCCACCAAAAACGCGCTGGAAAAGAAATGGATCGACACCACTCGCGAAAAGTTGGGGAACCCAACCGACTTGCAACTCTTACAAAAGACGTTCGACAGAATGAAGTGAGGTCACTGTGAGCCTGACCGAAATTCTTGCGGAGATTCCGAAGTTATCGTTCGCGGAGCGGCAACAGCTGGTTCGCCGCGCGATTGAAGTCGAAGATCAGGACCTCACCGCGGAAGAGAAAACAATCCTGGACCAGCGACTCGATGATTTCCATCGCAACCCCCAGTCAGGTACCCCCGCAGAGCAACTGAAAAGCGAAGTGCTGCAGCGGCTGAAGCCGCAATGATTCTTCGAATCATCTTTCGTCCGGCGGCGGTCGATGATGTTGTGGAGGCTGCCGCGTGGTACGAAGCGCATGCGCCTGGTCTCGGCGAGATATTGCGAGCAGCAAAACGCGCTCAAGCCGGTCCTGAATTGTTCCGAATCGTTCATCGCGACGCTTCTTGCCTCCCGTGCCGGCCCTCGCGTGTGCCTCGTGACTCTGATGTCGATCCTGTGTCTCCCCAACTCTCAACAATCAGCTCTCAACCCTCAACTTTCCGTTTCGCGGCGGTTCGACAACAGGCCCGGCGTTTCAGTGGACCGGCACCACCGTAGTCATCTCCATTTCCTCGGGCGGTATCTCGGCCTTGTCGGTGATCAGCCTGCGCAGGAACGGAATGAGCACGACGAGAGCGACGCCCACCACGAGGCTGCCCGCGCCGAGCGCGGCGAAAAGCTTCACATACTCGGGGTTGGTCGCGACCGCGGTGGTGCCGTTCGGCTCGGGGATCATGCCCGAGAAATCGCCCGCAAAGAGCGACGCGAGGCCGGTCACGAGCATCCAGCTGCCCATCATCACTCCTTGATATTGCTTCGGCGCGATCTTGCCGATCATCGCGTATCCGATCGGCATGATGAGCAGCTCACCGATGCTCTGCAGCACGTAGCTCAGGAACAGCCACAAGAACGCGCTCTTGCCATCGACCCCGGCCAGCTTGATCCCGAGCGGGAGAATGAGAAACGCGAGCGCCATCAGGATAAGCGACGTCGCAAACTGCTTCGGTATGTCGATCCTCCATCCACGCGCGCGCATGCGGATAAAGAGCGCCGCGAGGAGCGGCCCGCCCACCACAATGCAAACGGTGTTGATGTTCTGAATCCATTGCGGCTGAATCTGCACCTTGCCCATCATCAGGTTGACGTTGTTGACCGCGAACAGCTGCAGACCGCTCGGCGCCATCTGGTAGAGCGACCAGAACATCAGCGAGCCGAGCGTCAGAATCAGGTACGCCGTCATGTTCCGCCGCTCGCGGCGATCCGCGTGGCGGAGCGTGAGGTAAATCAGCGTCAGCGCGACCGCGCCGCAGATCGCCTTGATCACCGTTTCGGTCATGCCGGGCCGCTGGAGCATGAGCCACACGACAGGGACGGTGCCGATGAGAATAGCGATGCCGGCGAACTGGCGCAGCCGGAACTGCCTCGGCGTCGCCTCGAGCAGCGTCGTGTTGCGGTCGGCGAGCGTCTTCCACGTGAGCAGGGCGAGGACAATGGCGACGAAGTTGCCGAGCGTCGCGAAGATGAAAAGGCTCGAGTAGCTCTCGGTTCCCTGGAAATACCCGGCGGCGCTGAACCCGACGAAGAATCCGACGTTCATGCCGGCGTAGTTCCAGAGGAAAGCTCCTTCGCGACGCGGGTCCTCCGGAGTGAAGCGCTGCGTGAGCATCATGTTGATGCAGGTGACGTTCAGGCCGCTGCCGGTGAGGAAGAAGGCGAGGCCCACATAGAACATCGCCGCCGTGCCGAGGGCGATGCACCCGCAACCTATGACCTGCAGCGCCATGCCCCCGACGAAGAGATTCCGGTTCGAGAGGAATCGGCCGCCCAGGTAGCCGCCGAAGAGGTGCAGGCCGTAGTTGAACGCGCCAAACACGCCCATCAACGTAGTGGCCATTTTCACCGAGAGCTGCAGATGCTTCGTCGCGTAGAGGACCAGCGTCGAGTAGAGGACGGCAAAGCCGAGCGTCGCAAAAATCTGAATGAAGAACAATGCCGCCGTTCCTTCGGGAGCTTTGGAGAATCGCCGTTCGAGAAATTTCATCGGTCGCCCATTTCGCTCGCCGCTTCGTGCAATGTCAAGCCGCTCTCCGTCCGCCGACTTCCGACTTCCGACCTCCGACCTCCGACTTCCGACTTCCGACCTCTGACCTCCCCGGCTCGACGTAGCCTCGTGCGTCGGCGGCTGATTTCTGTTTTCAGCGTTTCAGCTTTCAGAATTTCAGCTTTTGGTTCAGGCCGCCCATGATGCCAGGAGCGAATTACCGTCGCGCCAGTTCGTCTTGCATTTCGAAATCTCCATCCGCAATTCACACTTCTTCGGGCCTTCTTACATTGTTCTCTTACGGCCCTGTTGCCGGGCTGGAAATAAACAGTTAAGTTTGGTGGATGAGCACCGCGCAGGAGATTGAAGATGCGATCCGATCCCTATCGCCCTCCGAGCGTGCCAAGCTGCTGCAGCATCTTCCTCACATCCTTCCCGAGTTTGCAGGGGATCAGGAATGGGATCGCATCATCGTTGATGAACGCCGCCGCCCAGCCCTAAGCCAGCTGCTCGACCGCTATGAGGCTGGTCTCGAGACCGACGCTGCGAGCTTCCCAAAGGTCGCTGAGGGTGACTTTGACCAATCAGCGTGACCTCGGCGCGCCGCGGCGGAGTTCTGGCAGCTATATCGGCAGTTGCCGCCGCAGATCCAATCCGCTGCGCGGAAGACCTATCAGACCTTCAGCCAGAATCCCGCACATCCGAGTCTTCGGCTCGAAATGTTGCGAGCCGACCCACGAGCAATGGTCAGTCCGGGTCACGCGAGATTATCGCGCGGTTGCGCTCCGGCATGGGGACGAGTGGCTTTGGTTTTGGATTGGGACTCACAAGGAATTCGACCGGCGTTTCCCCGCCTGACCGAGCGGGAAAATCCGTCGCTTCTCCTCTCGCTTCGCATCGCTCAGCGACCGTAAAAGCCCACAAGAATCTTCGCTTTAAGCCGCTCTCTGTCCTCCAGCCTACGCCGAGGCTACGGCTTGGCAGGCCGACCTCCGACCTCCGACCTCCTTGGCTCGCCGTAGCCTCGTGCGTAGGCGGCTGACCTCCGCCCCACGCTCGCCGCCCCGGTCGATGTCAAGCCGCCCAATCCATGATTCCCCAACTCATCACTGGCTTGCCACGCCGAAGTCAAACGAAGGCGGGTCACATGTTCGCCCATGGACGAATGGAGCGCGCCGGGGAGCCGCGACATAGATCATAAAACCCGAGGGGCGAGGGTGAGAGAGCGGGCTGCGATCGAATCAATCCGCCGTGGTGGGTCACTCGTCACTGTTTTTGTCCGAGTGAAACAAGGTTGAATTTCTCCCCCCATTAACCGATAACAATTAACCAATAACCGGGCGAAGCCCCAGACATGAAACGCTTCACTCGCCGTGAGTGGCTTCGACTTTCCGCCGGCACCGGCGCCGGCGCGCTCCTTTCTCTCGGGCTCTGGCCCGGGCGTCTCCGCGGAGCGGACGCTCCGCCTACCGAAGATTTCACCTTCATCGCCGTGAATGACCTGCACGCGTTGGAACCAGCATGTCGTCCCTGGTTCGACGAGGTGGTGCGGCAAATGAAAGCGAGCGCGCCCAGCGCGGAGTTTTGCCTTTTGGGCGGCGACCTCGCGGACAACGGCACGCCCATGCAGTTGACCCTGATCAAGGATTCTTTCGCCGTGCTCGGCATGCCGTGTCACGCGGTGGTCGGCAATCACGACCACCGGTCAGACACCGACCGATCTGCTTACGAGAAAATTTTCCCGGATCAGATCAACTACTTCTTTACCCACCGTGGCTGGCAAATCCTCGGCCTTGATTCGAGCGAAGGCACGAAATCGCGGGAAACACGGATCTCAGCTACGACCCTCGGGTGGCTCGATCAAAACATTCCCAAACTGCAAGCTGACCGCCCGACCATCCTGTTCACGCATTTCCCGCTAGGGCCGGTTATGTTCTTCCGCCCCCTTAACGCCGATGACTTACTGCTGCGCTGCTCCGGGGTGAATCTCCAGGCCGTTTTTTGCGGTCACTTCCACGGATTCACCGCGTTTCCATTTCAAAACTCGATTGTCACGACCGATCGCTGCTGCTCGCGCGTCCGTTTTAATCACGATGGCACACCCGAGAAAGGCTGGTTCGTCTGTCAGGCCGTGAACGGCGAAATCAAACGCCGCTTCGTCGAATTTCATCCGCCCGCATGAAATGAGGCGACTGAACATTTTCTACCTCAGCCCTTCGACTTTCTCAATTCAGTTCGATTGTTGTCGACTTCGGTGTTTCGGTGCCGCAGGCGTTCGCTGCGCATGGTGCTGCAGCCATTGCTCGATCGGTTCATCTTTTACGAGGAACCGAAATCCCTTTGCGGCATCTGCGTCAGTTGTCCGTTGCACATCGAGGTCCCCGAACGGCGCAGTGTGCGGCACAGACTTGCTTCCATTTTCTTCGACGGTAATGAAGTGGAGCTGATCGTCGACGCGCCAGTAGTCCGCCACCGTATATATCGTGCCGTCGTTGAACACCAGTTGCGGATGGCTCGCAGACTCGCTGCCGTAGAAATAGTAGGTTGGCGAGAAGGGGACGAACGACTCGTTGGCTGGAAATGGCGTAATAAAATCCCGGACAGAATAGGAAGATGGAGCGAAGAAGCGGTATCGAGGGAATATTTGCGGATGCGATCTAAACCGCGGCGCGACAACAACCACTCTTCCCCTCGGTCGCGCCCAATGCCGCGCTTGCGGAAAGGCCGCACCACTCGAAACGAGCAGTCCGAAAAGCGCGAAACAAATCATGCGCCGCATACGTCACTCCCGCGACTAGGTTCAGAGATAGATTACGGCCCTGCGTTATTAGAAGCAACTATCGACAGCGATAGGATGAATGGAGCGACTGGGGCGAGCGACATGGCCGGTAAAGCCGCGTGGGTAGCGGTCGAGCGCTGCGGGTGGCAGCCGAGATACAATGGAGCTGATGGGAATCGAGCGACATAGACGGGCCCCAAGGGGTGAGCTGCGGGGCGGCAGCGAATGGAGCCAGCGGGAGCGGTGCGACATGGACGAAGCGCGAAGCGTCTGATGCGGGGACGCAGCAGATCAATCAATGCAGAACAGCACGGCTGTCCCCTCCGGAGCTTTGGAGAACCGCCGATTGAGAAATTGCATTCCGCGCCATTCCGCTCGTTGACCCGGAGGATATCAAGCCTCCGGCGTTCCGATTCCCCAACTCGTCACTAGTCACATGTCACTCGCCACTTCTTCGCGCCCGAGTGAAAACGAGGTTGAACTTCTCCGCTCAGTAACGGATAACCGACAACCAATAACCGTTCCCTATGAACTCAGAAGACGTTCGACCGGATGAAGTAATAAGAAGCATTCAGAGTTTCTTTCTCGCGGCTTGCAGTATTCTTCGCCTCCATTCCGATGTTGCGAGCTGGTGCTCCCAAATTCGCACTACTGCGATCCCGTCGCGTCTCAGTCGGGCGGTATCACGTCGATCTCGTCGTTTGTTGAGCTCAAATTTGGTGGTCCAGAATTCGTTTCGGATCTTGGGAGTGTGTCCACATTTGGGGCAGTTGTGCCAAAAACAGCCATCGACGAAAACAGCGATTCGTTTTACTCCAAAATAGAAGTCAGGCCTCGCAGCTAAATGCGACGGGTGGAGCGTCCATCCCCGAAACCCCGAACGTACCAAACGCATTCTAAGCGCCCATTCGGTCGAACGTGTTCCGCGACTGCGGATCGTCGCCATGGTTTTCGCGGTGACCGGCCGTACCGGTAATGATTGGCTCTTTTTGAGCGCTTCCTTAAGAGCGCGCTCCATATATTGCTGCGGCCCGTCGCCTCCTCTTTTTTAGACGCCTCAGACCTGGAGGCAAGGCGTAAAGAGAACGACCCTCATGCTTAATCCAGTACCCGTTGATGGCCGGGTTACCGTCGACGCGCGCAACGCCGATCGAATAATTAGGGCGGTATACTTTTGGTTGGGCATAATACACTGGGCAACCTGTGAGGGTTGCATACAAACACATGGCAGCGGAAATCGGCTTAGGACCAAAAGGTGCAAAGGAAACAAGACCGGTTCCTTCAGGTACCAACGACAAAATAACATTGAATGCCTCGGAAAGATCATTGGCCGCGACACGAACCTCGCGGATTCGTATATCGGTCGGACGGCGCAGCGCCCAAACAGCCTTCCATATCCGTCGGACTGTTTCAGCGGGTGCAGGAAATGGAATCAAGAGATCAATCTTGCGTTCATCAGCCGGACCGCCGAGATGCGCCACCAATCCGTTTGGCAAGAATCCAATGTTTACGATGAGGCGCGTCTGTGCCTGTTTCTCCGCGTCGGGATCTGCGGGTCGGAATGACGGCAATGCCTGCCAATCATCGTAGTTACCCGCCAATGCGCCCTCTGGATATCCTTTGGGACTCGTATATGTCACGAGCAGGTCACGAACCCTGCGATTCTTTGCAAATTGCTTTAACAGATAGAAAAAAAAGCGCTTTGGCAGAGACGTGATATCAAGGACCACAGATCCGGAGGCCGCGTCGCAGACTTCATCCAACGCTGTAATTGATGTCAGAAGATCAAGCTGAAGAATATCGGCTCGAAGTTTTGCATTGCGGCAGCTCCGCTCCCTTGAGCAAATATATTTCGAGGCAAGATCTGCGAATGGAGATTCACCTTCGACGATGCGGAGGAGAATCGCATGTTCGAGCAAGTTGCGCTTTTGAAACGCCGTAGCGGCAACAATCGATCGTTCTTCTGGACCAACGCAACCAATGAATGTCCAAAGTCGTGGAGGAGCGAGCTCCAAGCTCCAATCTAGCCAACCCCAGGGTCGGTATGTCGTATACATCGCTTAAACTTCCCACTTGGGGTTACTGCTGGAGCTTTTTAGTCGCCGCGGCACTATTGCTTTCGCTCTAGTGGCCAAAGAAATAATGGTTTGCACAGGTTCATAGCGGGGTTCTTTCGTATGTGCCTCGGGAACTTGGAAATGCGGCGAGAGAATCGGGTTCAAATAATATTTTCGGCGAGGGTCACGGTGTTTTTCTTGAGTAAGTTTAGTCGTATGCTGGACTTCATATAAGTCTCCCCATGCTACGGCTTCCTGGAGAAGCCGCTTTAGTTCCGGGGAGCTCGTAAGGTCACTTTCTCGAAGCGAAAACCCATTACCGCCCGGATACGACATCTTCACGTCCTTCAACATCAGTGTACGCAGCCATGCGCCAAGCGCGTCGACGAAAGCCATACGTACATCTCCCGCCGGCCGCCCGGGTTGCTTAGAAAAACTCCGGTACGCGTTGTCACTGACCGCTTGAATGGCTATGGATTGTGTCTTCCACGGAACCGGCCATTCGATGCCAACCGATCGTCCTCCGGCACGTGCACGATCCTTTAGTCGCAACCATTGATCCCACACTTCTCGACAAATTCGCAGAAACAAAGTGATGTTGCTCGCGCTCAGGGCGAGAAGCTTGTTTGTCCCCCACCAGCACAAATTCTGCTGGTGACGAACGACAAGTTGCATCACTGCCTGCATTAGACGTTCCTTTTCCCACCACTGCGTCCACGGAGGAAACTTCTGCGGGGGCGACATTCTAGATCGTCGTTCCGGCGCGCCGCTGATTCCACCGGTCTGCAATCCCCATGCTACGGTTAACAGTGCGTCCAATGGATTCTTTGGATATTCGCGGGTTGCCTTTGGAATACGTCGATCCGTTTCTCTGTTGTAGACCCCAGAAATGTATCCTCGCCATTCAGAGGACCATCGATCGTCTAGTTTGAGAAGCTTGTGTGGATCTTCCGGAGGTTTAACGATCAGTTTCTCGATTAACTCGTGTGGCGTGGGAGATGGACCAAAGTACGTGTTTAGACGCAACCGAGTGGCTCGAAGTGGGATATCAGTCTCTTGAACATTTGCTAAAACGCGATGGTCGAAAACGTCCGCTGCAAATCCATCGAACAGCCAGCCCGATCGATCCTCCCGTCGCCGCAATCGCTCATCCAAATCGGCAAGGAGGTAGTCGCGGCCCTCTTCGAGTTGGCGTCCACCAGGCATCGCAAGTTCGCCAGACCATGCGTATCGTCGCGTTCCCATCCGGAATGAAACACGCAGATCACGATTACCAACTACGCGATTAATCACTCTTCTAACCCCTTGCGCAAATTCAGCTTGGTATCCTTCTCGGTGCCACAGCTCCTCGATCTGGTCTATTCGCAAAAAAACCAGCGTTCGCGAAGCAATAACGCCGGACGTCTTCATGCAGGCAACCGTCCTAGAAAGCGGCTCCCCGATAACCGTTTTGGTTCGGACAATGCGTGGATCGAGCGTGCGTACATTGCGCGCTGTCCAATTTCGGTATGCAGTGATCCTAGCATTAACGCGCGCGTAGAGTTGCGCAAAAGTCTTGCAGCGGCGCAAATAGCCAAACCAACAATCTTGGCCTCGCAATTTCTCAACAAAGTCTTCAAATGCCTCTGCTTTAATCAAGGAACGGAAAACTTCTGGATGTCGTGTTATGTAATGAACCGAGATCAACAAATCGCGGAGCAGCCAATAGTTTAGAAAATCGCAAAATAATGCGATGAACTCGTCTAGATCAGCCACGGTGGGAGCGGGTGGTAACACTTGTGCAATATCCATGAGCCCGCTTTTTGAAAGATTCACCCCTGCGGCTACAAAATTCCGCAGCTCGGCTGGGATCGGGAACTCGACAATGTCCCCCGACTCGCGTCTTGCGTTGGCATATGCGACTCGCGTTTCGGGCAAGAACAGCTTCAAAAGCATACTTTTCCCGGACCCTTGCGTTCCTTTTAGGACTACATTTCCTTCGCGGAAAAGTTCAGGGAGGTGCGGCACCAAAAACGGGCTAAAATAGCGGACGAAGTCATCAGCCGCGATGCTATCCGTGACATATATCTCGTGGAATGGGTTGGCGTCGTACGGTTTCATGATGTCTCGCGACTAACACGCGGAAACAACGGCTTCCATGTCCGCGGCGGACGAGCTTGGTGATGAACCAAAGGCAAGGTGTTATCCGGCGTATTAGAAAATAGCACCACGATGGCGCCCGTGTCACCAAACCCTAATGGTCCGTAAGTCGGATCGGGTTTGCCGGCAATTCTTGGATGCACTTTGTTTGCGAAGGCGCGGACCGCGACGAGTAGCGGGTCTTCCGAAGATGCCGGTGACGTAACGAAAGCAGAGTCGTCGAGGGAAAAGGCCGGCTCAAACGTGAAATGGCTGTATTCTCTTTCCATTCGGCGAAATTTGGCCAGCGCTTCGGGGCAACTAATCAATGGAACAAAAAGCACGGGACATTTCAGTCCCTTTAGCGCCCATCGCACGACTTTGATTGATTGAACTCCCGTAGCGACAAAATCCTCGATCAACACCAATCGAACCAGCCCCATTCTGTTCATATATTCCTTTAACCGATTCGCCGATGAAAAGTGAGACAGCGGTCGGAACGCTGGTCGATGATCGATCCCCGATATGTTATTCGCATGATAGAACTCGCTGATTACCATGCTGTCTGTAACCGGACAGTACCAAGTGCGGCGTAAACGTTCGCGATCAATACGGGCGGCGAAATCAGGATCGCCAAGCCCGAGGGCGAGTTCGTCTATTATCCAGCGCGTCACCGGACCAATGAACGTGTTGCGGTAGAGCTGGATAAAATCCTCAAATGTAAAGTAGAGGAGTCTAAGTGCGAACTCGAACAGGAGACGTTTTTGCTTAGATGTAAGCCCTCTGTTATTGACCCAGTTGACGAGGCGATCTAGAAAATGTGGGGGATTCGGAGGATAGAGCGCCGGCACAAACTGGGAGAACCGTTCCGAAAAATAGTAGAGTTCCAACAAGAGGTCGTTAAAATTTTCCTCCGGGCGGACTGGCCTAGGTCGACCCGGATCTGAACTTGGATTGCCATACGGAGTGTGCCCCTCGAACATCCATCGCTCGACCAATTCTTCGAGTTCCGGCGCGCTCCTCACAAGCCAAGGAGTTGATTCACAATCTCCGCCGTGGCCTCGCCCATCCGTGGCGGAACTGCATTCCCAATCATCTTAAACTGTTCATGCTCAGAGCCTCCAAAGACGATCGAATCCGGAAATCCCTGCAGTCGGGCCGCTTCTCTGACTGTAAATGGGCGATTCTCATTGGGGTGCAGGAATAAGTGAGGATCGCCAAATCGAGTGTCCACCGTAGACGTTACATCCTCCCAACGAGCGCGACGACACTTGCCATTAAACGTGTGAACGAGATCAATATTGTTGCCAACCCGGCGCAGATAGTTTTTTCGAACTAACACGTCCACAGTATTCACTACTGTAGGACCAAACTCGCTTAGAAGACGTCGAACCGAGACCGGGTCGGCATCGCCGAAATCTCTTCGCCGTTCCGATCTTCTGATTTGCATAATCGTTTCGAGGACAGAGCACTGCGCTGCCGTTGTACGACCAAATACCTCCGGGATATGCCAGGTGTGCACAGCGCGCGGCCCTCCGCGCACGTTGGAAAGTTTTTGACCGGGGCCTATTCTTTGCGCGATTTTATAAAGCCGTGTTCCGAGCAGCAGTGGCTTAGGATCGTGGTTTTTTAGGGATTCAACCCCAGTGAGCACATGATCGAGACGCCCTGCGGGACGATGACGCAAATCGAAATCAGGAAAGCGCCGCGTTCGCCAAGCAATCAGGAAAATCCGGCGGCGGCGTTGCGCCATTCCCAATTCGAGTGCCTCCAAGATGAGCGTGTGTGTCCAATACCCCGCCAAGCGCATCCTCGTTTCGAGCTCGACCCAGTATCGAGCGTGACTTCCAGAGCGTGCGGCTGGAACATTTTCGATCACGATCACGAGGGGTCGAAGTCTCATGCTCAGTTCGCCAGCGAGGGGCAGAAGCCTATTCCGCGGATCGATTGGATTTCTGAGTCCTGCCACAGAAAATCCTTGGCACGGCGGCCCCGAAATTACCGTCGATAAGCCCCGCCAAGACGAGGACGCGGGGAAGTTCGCTGCGAGATCCGTGACATATGCCGGGACTCCGATATTTGCTCGATATTGTTTGGCGATGTTCGCGTCTGACTCGAAGGCGGCTAACGGCTCAAAACCGACGGCGACGTAGCCAATATCAAATCCCCCGCAGCCTGAAAAAAGGCTAATGAAAGACCGGTTAAGGCTCACAAGGCACGCTAGATGTTCACGGCAAGATGTCTATGCCGTTTCGCCGCCCCGGTGGGAAGCGAAGGGGGGCAGTCGGTGAATCTCGCCAATTCGCAACCGCGGGCTCAACACTGTTAAGCCGTCGAGGCTGCTTCGATTGAGCGCAATCACGCCAAGTCGCGGACGGTGACGGCGCCACCCGCCATCACGGCGTGGGCGGCGGCGGCGGAGTAGGCGGCGCCGAGGGGCCGCCGGTGTCGACGATGCGGCGGACGTTCCAAGTCAAACGCTGAAAAGTTAAAATTCCGAAACGCTGAAATCGGAGGCGCATGCGGATGGCGGCGGTCGGTCTATGGATTGCGGTGGGATTGTTATTGGTCGCGGCGGGGTTTCTCAGACTCGCGCCACGGTTTCCGATGGCTGCCGCAGGATTTCTCGAACCGAAGAACTCATTTCCCTTATCTGGGGCGCGGTTTTGAAGATAAACGGAACGATTTCGCGTATTGAAGAAACGCTTTTGCTTATTGAGGGAACGGTTTTGCAGATAAGGGAAACGATTTTCCGTATCTGATGCGGGATTTCCCAGATAGGAAGAATCATTTTGTGGATAGGAGAAATGATTTTTCAGACCCGATGATCGATTTAGTCGATCTGAAAAACAGTTTCTCTTGTCTGATAAATGATTTTTCGGATTCACAACACGGTTTTGCCGGTCTGAAAAATCATTCATCCAATACGAGGAACGATGTTTCATATAGGGGAAATGATGTTGTTGGTTGTGAAAACGAGCTCCAGAGGCGGGAAACAGTGTTTTCAAGGAAAAAAATGCGAACAAGGGTCGGAATGCCCGGTTCCTGACAATAAAAACGATTCTTTGGCTTCGCCGGGCCTCTTTTCAGGGTTCGCCGGTCGTTTCTTTCATTGCATCGCCGGCATCTCTGGGAGTGTCGCCCTCTTCCTTTGTCCCGGGAGGAGCGATGTCTGGTTTCCGGAAGACGCAAGCTCTTCGTCCGCCGCCCATCTTAGTCTCCTGGATCTCTCCCCGGCGCTTCATCCGCGTCAACACAACGGAAATGGCTTCGGGACTTTTTGCGCCCCCGTGCCGACTCAGGAAGTCCTCAATGTCCCGAAGCGTGTAGTCCTCCGTCATATGCTGGATCGCCCAGGCGACGATTCGCCCGGTACTTCCATGTCTGCCTGTTTTGAGAAATTCCGGCAGACGCGGGCCCTCGGGTATTGGGGACGGCGGCAGTTCGGCTTTCGGTAAAGGCGGCGGCTCCGGAGCGGCGATCGGCTGAGTTGCCGCCGGCGGCGGAATGCTCGGAGACGCCGAGCCTATCGCCGGCTCGGGCGTGGGATGTTCCCGCTGCTCAAGCTGAGTGCGCAACGCCGCATACGCTTCGAGGAGCCGTTCCCGGACTTCGATTTCTTCTCGAATTCCTGCCTCGCGCTTTTCGATCTCTTCTGGGGTGAGGGGCACCGACGTCAAAGTAAAATTGCCGGACGAAGAATGGCAAGCCGAAAGCCCGCACGTTGCTCTCTGCAATGAAATGAAGATGGGCATCGCCGAAGAGGCGCGCCGACACAGCGGCGCGGCTACAGGGCTCATCTCTCAGTTTCGAGCGCGACCGCTCCGGTCGCCGTGAGGTTAATTACCGGGGTCACTCTGAATCTCGTCAATTCGCACCGGCGCTCCCAGCCGCATTCGACGATCAAGCTTTAGCGTCAGAAGAACGTGTGAAGTGTCCGCGTCATTGGATGGCTCCCCCACGGATGTTATTTCGAACCCGCATTTTTGCAGGACGCGGATCGAGGCCACGTTATGCTTCGCCACCCCCGCGTGAAGCGGCCGGGTCTGTTCCAGACAGAGGAAAGCGGAGAGCGCCTCGGTGGCCACGCCACGGCCCCAAAAGGCGCGGCCGATCCAATAGCCGATCTCTCGCTTCCCGTCCGTCGTCCAACTGCCAATGTTTCCGGCTACCTGTTCCTCCGCTGAGACAGCGGACACTACAACAATCGTCTTTTTCAGAAGCGAGTCGTCGGCCAGGAGCTTCGCCCAATGCTGGTCGAAGGCCGCCCGGTCGCGCGAACGGAATGCGACCATGGCCACGGCGATCGGATCCCGCTGGTGCTCGAAAAACAGCGGCAAGTCGTCCGCTTCGACATTCCGCAATTGGATCTTTGTCTTCATCGCGGTCTGTAATGATATACGTGAATCAGGAGCGTTTCGACAAGGGCCGGTCCCAGACCAGTATGTTTCGGGAAAAAGGCGGAACGCTGAAAAACTGAAAAGCTGAAATGTCAGCCGAGAGGTCTTAGGCAAATATCCATCGCGGCCACCCAGCGCGCTCCATTCACCGGGGCATGTCGGCGCGATGGCTTGAAATTTCGCCACGAAAAGACTTGCCTGGCGCTATCTCCCTGCGCGTAATGTGCGCATTAGTCGCACATTACCGATCATAGGGGCGGAGCGCCTGGTCCTTGCAATGATGCGGTCAAATTACGCGGTCACGAAAACTTCTCGTATGAAAAAACTGCTCTTCACTCTTGGCCTCCTTTTTCTGGCGAATTATGCGTCGGCGCAGGTGCCGAATCTCGTCAATTACCAGGGCCTCGTCGCCGTGGGAGCGACCAACTTCACCGGCACCGGCTCGTTCAAGTTCGTCCTCACCAATGCCGCGGGGAATATCACTTATTGGAGCAACGATGGCACCGGCTCGGGCGGGGCGGAGCCTGCGAATGCGGTCTCGCTCACCGTGGCCAAAGGCCTCTATTCCGTGTTACTGGGGGACACAACGCTCGGTAACATGAGCGCGATTCCCGCCAGCGTGTTCGTTAATCCCGATGTGCGCCTGCGGGTGTGGTTTAATGACGGAACGAACGGATCCCAGCTGCTCTCCCCGGATCAACGCCTCGCGCCGAATAGCTATTTGGCCGACGGCACGGTCTCCGCCACGAAGATCGCCAACGGGGCGGTCGGCAGCGCGCAGATCGGGAGCAATGCCGTGACCTTTACGGGCACTCTGAACGTCTCGACCTCGTTTACGGTGGAACCGCGCCCGCTCAGCACGGGCGGTTTGAATAATTTCATCGGAATGAACGCGGGGGCGGCCGACACCACGGGCCTCGGGAATACGTTCGTGGGCCATAACTCAGGGAAGGCCAACAACATCGGTTCATCGAACAGCTTCTTCGGCTTGAACTCCGGTTCCTCCAATACGAGCGGCCAGTTGAATGTTTTTATCGGCCAGGGCGCGGGCGCTTTTAACGATTCCGGCAGCAACAACAACTTTGTCGGGCAGGCTGCCGGATTCAATTCGTTCAACGGAAACGCCAACAACTTCTTTGGCTGGCATGCCGGCTTTGGCACCTCGAACGGCAGCAACAATGCCTTCTTCGGCGATCAGGCGGGCCAGGCCAATAACGCCAGCGACAACGCCTTCTTCGGTTCGGGGGCCGGTTTCACAAACAGCTCGGGAACCCAGGACTCCTACTTCGGCATCAATGCCGGCAACAAGACGACCGGCAGCTTCAATTCCTTCTTCGGCGCCGGGGCCGGTCAATTCACGACGAGCGGATTGGGCAACACCTTCGTCGGAAATATCGCCGGCTCGAGCAATACGCTCGGAACTAACAATAGTTTCTTCGGTGGCAACACGGGCAATAGCATCACGACCGAGAGCCACGTTGCGCTCTTCGGCGATACGAGTGACGGCGCGCCCGGCATCACCAACTCGACGGCCATTGGGCCCAACGCCAAAGTTACCGCGAGCAATAGTCTCGTGCTCGGCTCCATCAACAGCGTCAACGGCGCGGCGGCGGACACCAATGTCGGCATCGGCACGACCGCTCCGAATTCCAATCTGCAAGTCAAGGGTTCCATGGCCCTCGCCATTCGCGTCGTGCCGGCTGCTGCTCTAATCGGCCTCAGCGGATCGGATTGCGTGCTGGTCGTAACGGGCTCCGGCGCGTCCAGTGTCGGCCTGCCAGGCCCCGTCGCCGGACGCGTTTATGTCGTCAAGAATCGTTCGAGCGGCCTGATCACCCTGGGCCCGCTTTCTGGAAGCGCGACCATCGACGGCAACGCGTCGATCACGATCGCGGCTACCACAGGCGTCGCCCAGGTGATTAGCGATGGCACCAATTGGTTCAAGATTGACTAAGATCGCCTGCCGCACCATGAAGCGAACTTCCACACCGGAATCGCGGGGCTCGGGCTTCGGCAAGAATCGGATGCTTGCGAAGCTGGCGCCCGCGTTCGTATGGCTCAGCCTCGTCGCCCTCGTGCTGCCTGAAGCGAGAGCCGCAACCAGCGCGAATTATTCGATCCAGGCGCAAACCCTTGACCGGGGCGGAGGCCAATCGAGCAGCACCTCGTATGACATGACCTCCAGCGTAGGTAATAGCGGAGGCAACCCCGCCAGCTCCGCCGCAGGTGTGACGATCGACAGCGGCTACCCGGCGCAGATTTCGACGCTGGCGGCGGGAGTCCTGGGCAATATCTCGACGCGGCTCGCGGTGCAAACTGGAGAGAATGTTCTCATCGGTGGTTTCATCATCACTGGCACCGCGCCGAAGCAGGTGTTGATTCGCGGGATCGGGCCGTCTCTGACTCATTTCGGCGTGATCAATGCGCTGGCTGATCCCATCCTCGAATTACATCTGCCGGACGGCTCCGTCGTCTCGAATAACAACTGGAAGATTGACGACCAAACGCAACAATCACAGGAAGCCATCATCCGCGCCACGAATGCGGCACCGACCGATGACCTGGAATCTGCGATCCTGATTACGCTTAATCCCGGCGCCTACACCGCGATTTTATCCGGGAACAATCAGGCGACCGGCATTGGCCTGGTGGAGGTCTACGATTTCAGCCTGGCGGCGAGAGCAACGCTGGCGAACATCAGCACCCGTGGATTCGTGAATACGGCCGATAATGCAATGATCGGCGGGTTCATCGTGATACCGCCAGAGAGAGGGAATACAACGCTCTTGATCCGCGCCATCGGACCTTCGCTGACCGCTTTCGGCGTGAACAACGCGCTGGCCGATCCGGTTCTCGAACTGCATGATTCGAATGGCGGCAGCTTCACGAACGACAATTGGCAGGACGACCCGAATGCGGCGCTCATTCCCACAAGTCTCCAGCCCAAGGACTCGCGGGAAAGCGCCACCTACCAAACGCTGCCGCCCGGCGCCTACACCGTGATCGTGCGGGGAGTGAACAACACCACCGGCGTTGGTCTGGTTGAGGTCTACGCGCTGCCGTAGGCTAAACCCGGAGTGAAGGGCGGGGGCGAATCGAATCCGCTGACCGCCCCTGCGAGGACAAAAAGTCCACAGGCTTATCTGACGGAAATGTATCCGGTCGATTATGTGAAGACGTTGCGACAGGAGTTGGAGAAGCGAGCGGACCTGACGCAATACACGACCTCGATCGCGATGGACGATCTCGATGATGTGCGGGCGTGGCTCGGTTATGAGCGCATCAATCTTTTCGGGTTGTCCTACGGCACCCGCGCGGTGCTGGTTTATATGCGGCAGCATCCCGATCGCGTCCGGAGCGCGATCCTGATGGGCGTGGCACCAACCTATCTCAAAATGCCGCTTCATCATGCCCGCGCGGCGAAACGCGCGATCGACTTGCTCTTCGCGGAATGCGCGACTGATGAGGCGTGTCATCGCGCGTTTCCGAACATCGAGCGCGAGTGGAACGAGGTGCTGGAACGGTTAGGAGGCGAGCCTGCCCGGGTGGAATATTCGGCGCGATGTGTTCGCGGAAAAAATCCGGAGTCGAATGTACTCGCGGGAAAGCGCACGAAAGATTCCGATGATCATCCATCGCGCGAACAGATCCGCTGGTGACAGCGCACTCCATCACGGTACGCAATTCGGTTTCATCGAGCTCGGTCTTGCCGCTGCCTTGATCGCGAAGATTCCGGCCGATCGCATCATCAATTTCCTCCCTCTTGCTGACCTGAGAAAGTGGGTGGCAAATGTCCGCGCGAAGCGCTAGCAACTCTCTTCGGTTTTGCTCGTTTTCCGACTAAGTAGCCTCCGCAAACCGAAGTGGCATCGCGGCTGCTAAATAGGGGATCGAAGCTCGAAGACACTTACACACACATTAACTTTTTCGTTAGCTCCAGAAGGCGGGACCAGAAATGGTCCCGTTTTCGTTTTGGCGAGGATCGACGGTCATCCGCCTTCGACGAGCTACGGCGCGAGAGACTAGACCGCCGCTACACGTCGCCTTAAAATGGCGTGGCGATGAGCCGAGGATCGACGGTCATCCGCCTTCGATGGGCTACGGCGCGAGAGACTAGACCGCCGCTACAGGTCGCCTCAAAAAGGCGAACGCACCACGCCACCATCTACACGGAGGGCGGCACCGTTCGTGGCCGAGCTGAGAGGGCTGCATATGAACACGACCATCGCCGCAACTTCGTCGGGCGTGGCGAAGCGTTTCAGCAACGAACTCGGCCGCGCTTTCTCGAAGAATTCCTTCTCGACCTGGTCACGCGTCTGGCCGGCTTGTTGCGCCAGCGAGCCGACGAAATCGTTCACGCCTTCGGACGCGGTCGGCCCGGGCAACACGGCGTTGCAGGTGACGCCGGTGCCGGCGCAGGTCTCGGCGATCCCCCGCGCGACCGCGATCTGCGCCGTCTTGGTCACGCCGTAGTGAATCATCTCGGCCGGGATCTGAAGACCTGATTCACTCGAGATGAAAACGATCCGGCCCCAGTTGCACTCTTTCATCCGCGGCAGATAAGCGCGGCTCAACCGCACACCGCTCATGACGTTGACCTCGAAAAAGCGCAGCCATTCGGCGTCGGAGATTTCCTCGAACGGTTTCGGCTCGAATATCCCGAGGTTATTGACCAGAACATCAACCTCTGGAAAACGGCGGAGCGCTTCTTCCACGCCGGCGGCGCCACCGAGATCGGCGGCGAACGGCTCGAGCTGCGCGTTCGGGTTGTCCGCGCGGATGCGTTCGATGGCCCTTCGCACTCGCTCGTCGCTGCGCCCGTTCACAATGACGCGCGCCCCTTCCCGGGCGAGGGCGTTCGCGATGGCGAAGCCGATGCCGGCAGTCGAGCCGGAGACGAGCGCGAGTTTACCTGCGAGCTGAAGATCCATGGTTGCTAGATAATGGGAGAAGTGACTTTCGGAAAGTGGCCCGCCACGGCGGGTTCGTCCATTGGCGAACTTGCGACCGGGTGTCGCGCTTCGATGCGCCCCAATCAGGGGATGGAGAGCCCGGTTAGTTTAGAGCGAAAATCTCGACGACGGCCACGCCCGTCGTGTCATTCACACCGCGCACTATCGCGGTATACTGCGCCCCGTTGGCCGGCAGCGACGCCACGATGGCCGACTCCAAATCGTTACTCGGGGGTACGCCCGTCGCAATGATCTCCGCTTCCTGATCGGTCCGCCAGTTGTTGTTCGACCCGATCAGTCCCCCGTTCGCATCTCGCATTTCCAGAGTCGGATCTGCCAGTTCCCCGGGAATACCCAACGATGGACCCAGCGCCAGGACGATTACCTTTTGCGCTGTCTGGCCAAGCACGATCGTTCCTGCGATCAAGACGTTGTCACCCGTTTGCACCAGTCCACGCGTCGCGATATTCGCCAGCTTCGAATCAACCGTGCGATCCAGATCGTAAGCTTCCACCACTCCGAAGCCGGTGGTGTTGCTAACGCCTCTGACGATAGCCGTGTAGCCGGAGTTGTTGGCCGGCAGAGTCGCCACGATGGCTGACTCCAGATCGTTGGTCGGAGGTATGCCCGTCGCATTAATTTCCGCTTCCTGATCGCTCCGCCAGTTGTCGTTAGTGATCGTGACAAATCCGTTCGGACCGTGCAGTTCGAGGACGGGATCGGCGAGTTTTCCAGCGAGAGGCAGTGAAGGTCCAAGGGCGCGCACGATGACCTTCTTGGGTTGCGTGCCGGTGATAATGAAGCCGCCGATTAGAACGTTGTCGCCCGTCTCGACCAGAAGACGCGTCGAGAGGTTAGCAAGTGTGGTGGGTGATGGGGACGCCGAAACGTACAACTCCGCGCTCGTGAGGTAGGTGCCGCTATTGCCACTGATACCTCCTGCGACAAGCACCTGACCGGTAGACAGCAACGCCGCCGTATGTTCGGTGCGTGCGGTGGCGAGGCTGCCGGTCGTCGTCCAAGTCCCGCTCCCCGGATCGTACAGTTCCGCGCTCGCGAGAACGCTGCTTCCGTTATATCCTCCTGCGGCAAGGACCTTGCCGTCGGATAGCAAGGTTGCTGTGTGAGTCCAGCGCGCGGCACTGAGGCTGCCGGTGGCCGTCCAGGTACCGCTTGCCGGATCGTACAGTTCCGTAGCCATGATAAGTTTGTCGCTGTTCGAACCGCCTGCGACGAGCACCTTGCCGTTGGACAGCAACGTCGCCGTGTGACTATCGCGTTTGGTGCCCATGCTGCCGGTCGCCGTCCAGGTACCGCTCGCGGGATCATACAGTTCCGCGCTCGTTAGATCGCCGCCGGGGCCCGTTCCTCCTGTGACGAGCACCCTGCCATTAGGCAGTAGCGTCATCGTGTGAGTCCAGCGCGCGAAATTGAGGCTGCCGGTGGCTGTCCAAGTCCCGCTCGCCGGATCATACAGTTCCGCGCT
>PLCM01000034.1 GCA_003134765.1 Spartobacteria bacterium
TGTCGGGAAAGCCCCTACTAGCAGCAGAATTACAAGGATAAGAATAATTAAACCCATGCGGTGATTTCTACTTTTACCCGCGGCCTTTCACAAGTCCGGAAGTTACAAATTCAATTCCCCAAAAGCCGCCGCAAACTTCGCGTCTGCGTTCGTGCGGAGGTAAATTTCGCTTGGAGGAAATTATCGCTTTATCGCCGGAATAGATTATCTTGAGCGTGTGGACGCGCTCACCAAAGACGTGCGGAACGACCGTCCGACGCTGAAATCTCAAGTCGAAATGGTACGGCAGGAGATTCAAGAATACGGCGAGAGCGTCGTCGGCTGCGAGGAATTACGCGTGCTCTGCCCGGATGAAGTTCCAGCAAGCACTCAATGGAACGCAATCGCACGGATCGCTAAGAGTGAAAATTGGAGTTTCACTTATTGCGCGGACGGCAGTGTCAGTTTTGCGAAGCTGTGATCCGAAACTGAGCCACTACCGATCGGTCCGGCGCTGATGGCCTCCGCCAAAGTCGTTGCCGATAGGCTCGAGCAATGCTGCGGCATCGGAGACACGCACCACGCGATCGACCAGAACCTGATGCGAAAAGAAGATGTCTATGCGGGGTTATCCGAAGTCGTCGCCGGCCGTAAGGCGGGCCGCACCTCCGACGACGAAATCATCGTCTTCGACAGCACCGGCGTGGCAATCGAAGACGCGGTCGCGGCGGTGGCGGTTTACAAAAAGGCGGGCGTCGACAAGACCGCACACCGTTTCGAATTCGCTACGTAAATCCCGTCAGTCATCGCAGCGCCGTCACGGGATCGACGTTCAAGGCGCGGCGGGCGGCGATCCCGCATCGAGCTTCTTGAGTGTCTCCTGCACGCCGTTACGAATCTCACCCCGCCGCTGTTCTGTATCGGACCATGATGACAAAGGTGCCGCATGAGAATCCAGCATGGCGAGTGCCTTCTCGGCATACTGCCTGGCCAGATCCTTCTGCCCGTCCGCCAAATACGCATCGGCAAGGTTATAGTGCGCGTCGGCAGAGTCCGGATAAGCGAGGAGGTTAAGCTTGAAGATCTTGATCGCTGCCTTCGTCTCGCCAGCGCGCACATGGTCAGCGCCTATGATGTCGAGGGTGACTTCTGGCCACAATTGCGCTTTGGGATCTTTCTGGCGGGCCGCCAGCAGCCGCTGCGTGGCCTTCGCAACTCCGCCGGGCATCCGAATTTCATCGATGATCGCGGCCGATGCCACGGTGTCGGCGGGCGCGTGACCCGGCGTCTTAATAAGCGTGGTCACAAACCACTCCACGATGATGCCGGGCAGCTCGGGATGGACTTTGAACATGTCGGTTCCGTGGCCGCCGTTGGCGGGAACTTTGCTGATGTCGAAGGTTTCATACCATAGCCAAGGCGCCTCTTGCGCCGCAGAGTAATGGACGAACTTCTTGCCTGGGTTGGAGGAGGTGATGTAGAGCAATTCCATTGCCTCCACGGTGGGAGGGTATTCGTCGCCGTCGGCCACGACGAATAGCGCGGGCAGTTGTGACGCCTGCCGCATGAATTCCAGGCCGTCCCGGAGGGTCTCTCCCGAAAGCAATACCAGCGACTTCACCTCAGCAGCGTGTTGACTCGCTACTTCGACGGAAGGAAGGACGCCGAACCACCCGGCTCCTCCCACGCCGATGACATCGCGCTTCACGCCTGGCTGCGAAACCAAGTATTGAAATGCTGTGTCAATGTCGCGTGCGTTCGTCAGCCTGTTATAAGGTTTGGATTGGCCGCCGCTTTCGCCAAATCCGCGCAGATCGAGCGTAAGCGTATTGATTCCAGCCTCCGCCAGTTGCCCGGCCAGTTCATCCCACGATTTGCGGGTGCGGTTACCCTGATGCAGCAGCAATACGCCGGGACCTGGCTTTGCCGCGGCAAAGTAGCTTCCCTTCAGGATCGTCCCATCGGGAGCCTTCAGTTCGACTATACGTGGAGCCGATCGCTGCTGCGACTGTGGCCCTGAAGTGGCGTTCGGCGTCGTGGCGTTCTTTGTATCTTGTCCTGTGGCACTCGCGATAAAGGTAAGCGCTGCTAAGAGGACGAGCCTTTGTATTTGTTTCATTTAAAGTGACCTCCCAATTTGTTTGCCGGCACCTGCGCCTCAGTGCGAGGCAAGATCATTCCTGACGACTTGTCCGTCCTTCATCACGAATCGAACTCGCTCCAGCTCGCTAATGTCGGCGATCGGATCGCCAGTAACGGCTACGAGATCAGCAAATTTCCCGGGCTCAATCGCGCCTACTTTGTCCTGCCAGCCTAACAATTCCGCCGCGTTCGTGGTGATGGCGCGAATGATGTCAAGCGGTGGCATGCTCGTCTCGTGCACCGCGGAGAACACGTTGGCGGTAGCCTGGCCGCGCGTTTTTCCGGGATAGAACCAGCACATGTCTGATCCAAGGGCGAACTTCACTCCCGACTTCAATACCCGCTGAACCAGGCTGTCGTATCGCTTCCGGCCCCGTTCACTGGAGCTGGCTTGCTCCGATCGCATGGCCGGAGACATCACAATTTCGCCCTCGAGAATTCTCGTAAAACGGCCGCCATAAAAGGTCGGCGTCAAATCGAGGAAGATTCCCTTGTCGCGCATTACTTTCAGCTGCTCATCGGTCACACCGTTGCCGTGCTCGATGGAGTCCGCGCCCGCATCGATCGCCATTTGAATGCTGGTGGGAGTGAAAGCGTGAACGGCCACTTTCAGGTGCTGGCGGTGAGCTTCATCGACGATCGCCGTCGCTTCCGCCTGGGTGATGTCGTCGTCGATCGCAATCTTGATGAGGTCGACATTGTAGAAGAGGTTCGTACGCACTGCCTGCCGCGCTGCGTCGGGGCTGGTTATCTCCAGAAATTCCTGTTGCACGATTGGCTCGGCGAGAGCGGGATTGAGATTCTGGATATACGAACCTAGCGCCGTAAGTTTACGTCCCGAGGCCAGAATCCTCGGGCCGGAGACGCGGCCGGCATTGATCGCGTTCCGCAGCGCCACATCCCCATCAATGCCGGAGTGGCCGAGATTGCGCACAGTAGTGAAACCACTCTCCAGGTCTTCGCGTGCCAAGTGGCCGCCCAGCAAGACGCGTTCAGTGGGTGACATTGTGATCGCCAGCAACAATCCCGGAACAAACATGCCGTTTTGCCGGCGCGTGATCTCGGCTTCCGGGGGCACGATCACGTCGAGAAGCAGGTGGGTGTGACTGTCAATCAGTCCCGGCAACAAGGTGGCGGTCCCTAGGTCGATGATCTTAGCATCAGCGGGCGCCTTCGCTTGCACGGCCGCAGGCGGACCAACTTCCTTGATCTTGCCGCTTTCAATCACCACGGCTGCGGGCGAGAGCACATTTCCAGTGCGGGGGTCGAGAAGGCGACCCGCTTTTACTAGAGTTATCGGAGCGGGCGGTTGGGCAGTGAGGTGCCCGGTCGAGAATAGAGCGACAAGCAATCCCGCAAAAAGTATGGACAGCTTGTTCATGCTTCCCGAAGGGCGACGATCGGATCGACGCGGACCGCGCGCCGCGCCGGGATGTAACAAGCAAGTAGCGCGACAATCATGAGAAGCAGGGCAACACCGGCGAACGTCAGCGGATCTGTCGGCCTCACGCCGTAGAGCAGCCCGCTCATCAGGTTCGACACGATTAGAGCGCCAACGAGTCCAATCACGGCACCAGTAACAGCGAGTCCCAATCCTTGCCGCAAAACCATCTGCAGGATGCGCCTTCTTTGTGCACCAAGCGCGAGGCGAATCCCGATCTCGTGGGTGCGCTCGCTGACGATGTAGGAGATCACCCCGTAAATCCCAAGCCAGGTGAGCAGCAATGCGGTTAGAGCAAATATCGCGACGATTTCCATCAAGAACCGCCTCTGGGCGAGAGACGCGGACACCGTGTCGTTGAGCATCTCTGCGCCGAAAACGGGAAGCGTCGGATCGACGGATTGCACTTGCTCGCGCACCTGATCTGGAATCGCAGCCGTATCCAAATGCCCGCGCAGAAGTATCGCCAGGTGGTGTGCGAGATGCCGCGAGACGTTCTGATACACACTGGTGTAAATTTCCGAAATTCGTGCGTTCTCCAGCGATTCGATCCGAGCATCCGCGACTATGCCTACCACCGTCGCCCAGGAAGACTCCGAGGAAGATAGCTTCAAATGCTTTCCCAACGGATCTTCGTTAGGCCAGTAAGTCTCAGCCATTGTCTCATTGATCACCACGGCTCCGGGCGCCTTGTCGTTGTCGAAATCATTGAGCAGCCGGCCGCGCCGCAGCGTTATGCCCAGCAAGTGGAAATACCCCGGCGTAACGATTGAAGCGTCCACCAATGGAGATTGGTTCGCGGCCGTTTCGTGGCCTTCCAAGATCAGCGGGACCGGCGGGTTTTGGTTGTCCCGGTCATGTCCCAATGGGATGGCGCCGAGATCACCAACGGCCGCTTCTTCTACGCCGGGCAGTTTCCTGTTACGCTGAAGTATTTCCCGCACAAACTGCGCTTGCTGGGAAGCCGTTGCGTAAAGATCGGTCTTCGGATCATTTGGATAGGGTAACCTCGTCTTGACCGTCAGGACACTCTCTGGATTGAACCCGAGCCGCACGTTCACCAAATCCCAAAAACTCCGCAGCAGAAGGCTCGCGGTAATCATCAGCACCAAAGAAAGAGCAAACTCCGCTACCACCAGCACGCGCCGCGCGCGCGACTGTTGCCGGGAGCCAGTCGAGCCGCGCCCGTCCATTTTGAGAACATGAGTTAAGTCGAGCCGGCCGGCCTGCAAAGCGGGAACCAGCCCGAAAATCACGCCGGCGAGGAGAGAGGCGCCGAGAGCGAAGAGCAAAACGGGCCAGCTAATCGATATGTTATTCAGCCGCGGCAGACTCTCCGGAACAAGTCGGACCAGAAAATCTCTCATCCAGAAAAGGATCGTTAGGCCGGCAATCCCGCCGATGAGCGAGAGAAGCAAACTCTCAGTCAGCAACTGCTGCATGAGCCGCTTCCACCCGGCCCCGAGCGCCTGGCGGATGGCCATTTCGCGGCCTCTCGCGCTGGCGCGCGCCAGCATGAGGTTCGCAATATTCGCGCAGCCAATGACGAGCACCAAACCAACGGCGCCAAGCAGCAGAATGAGCGACTGCCGCACATTGCCGACCACGATCTCCTTCAGCGGTAGCAACCGCACTCTCCACCTGGCCTGCTCCGGATAATCTGCCGGGAATTGCTTCTGCAAAGATTCAACCAGAGCGTCTACCTGGCTCTGCGCCGCGGCAATCGTCAGGCCGGGTCTGAGCCGGGCGATTGCGGTTGGAAGATTGCGCCTGTTTCGCGGTGGCTGATCAGCCAAAGGCGGGCCGTAGAAACTGGTTGCGGCCCAAATTTCAATATTGCGTTCTCTGGTTGTTCGCCCTGGCGCCTGAAAACCGGGCGGCATGACGCCGATGATCCGATACAGGTCGGTATCCATCCGCACGTTTCTTCCCACGATCTGCGGATCGCTCGCGAAGTCTCGCTTCCACATCGTGTCGCTGATCACGACTTCCTCCGTAAAGCCGGGCGTGTGATTCTCGGGATTGAAGCCGCAGCCCATCTGCGGGTTCACGCCCAGCAGCGCAAAATAATCCGGTGCGACGATAAGCAGGCTGACGCGCGCCGGCTTGGACGACCCCGTGAGATTGTTGTCGTCGTACCAAGTCGGCGAAACGTATTCGAAAATTCCGGAATGCTGAAGGTCCTGCCACTCGGGCTCGGACATCCCTACGTCCTGCGCGCTTATCCCTGGAAGATCATCCTCGATGCTGACGAGCTGCTCAGGGTGCGGGTACGGCAGCGGGTGCAATAGGGCTGCATCGACGACGCTGAAAATTGCTGTGGTCGCTCCAATGCCGACCGCAATTGTCAGGACAGCGACCGCCGTGAAGCCCGGCGACTTGCGCAACATGCGAAAGCTGAAGTGCACATCCTGGAGCAGCGTGTCGATAAAGTTTCCGCCGAGCGCTTCGCGACATTCTTCCTTGAAACGTTCCGGACTTCCGAACTCGATCCGCGCCCGGCGCTCTGCTTCAGCTCGGTCGAGTCCGGAGCGTTGAAGATCCTCCGCGCGGTGCTGGATGTGCGAGCGAAGTTCCTCCTCCATCTCGCGTTCGGTTTGAGATCGACGGAAAAACTTCGCCGCGACGGACCGAAAGTATGCGAGCGATTTCATATTCCCTCCGGCTCGGCAGCGAGGACCGTAGCGACGGCGGCGGCCAGGCGGTTCCACCATTCCGTTTCCTCCCGCAAACGCTTTCGTCCTTTCCGCGTCAGTTCGTAATATTTGGCGCGGCGATTGTTGTCCGACTTGTCCCATTCGGTCGTGAGGAGTCCTTGCCGAACCAAACGAAATAAAGCCGGATAGAGTGCTCCCTGCTCGATCAGGAGTGTTTGCCCGGAGATTTGGCCGATCCGCAGGAGGACGCCGTAGCCGTGAAGAGGACCGAGCGAGACCGCCTTGAGAATCAGCAGGTCAAGTGTGCCCGGAAGAAGTTCAGCTTCGTCGCTCATTGTGTCTCCCTAAGTTGCTTAGGAGATTAACAAGGCCTCTCCTAAGCTGTCAAGGAAAGAAGAGCGGCTCTTTCTTAGAGACGTCCAATTTGCATCGTGTAGCAGCCGTGGCTGGCACTTCGCACATGAACGAAAGCGGTTTCGGGCTTCTCCAGAAAACTTTCAATAATCGCTTCCGGCTCTTCACCATCCACTAACTGAGCGCCAATCATATCGTGATCGGCATTGTAAGCGCGCACGGCTCGCCCTTGACGGAATTCCGCAGGATATTCGTGCGTCGCCGGATAAGGTTCGCAACGGTCCGCGTGGACGAAGATCGGTCCGCTTTCTGAATAGGGACGGCCCGGTGCGATAGCCGCGAATGGAAAAAGGATCAGGCGTTCGCCAGGTTCCGCCCAGCGAAGACAGTGCCGGCAGGGAAATCCGCGAGGTGAATCGGCGATAACCATCTCATGATCGGGCGCGCCAGCTTTGGCGGCTTTGCGCGCGGCGTCGGCTACGTCCGTGGGCAGCGGGATGATTCGAAAGCTCGGTGTTCTCATATTGGCAGACTAGGCGAAGCAACCAAGGGGATGCATCGACGGAATTCAGGCAACGAATTCCCAAAGGCAGAGAACATCGATGAAGCGTTGCGTTACAAGGTTACCACGCCGCTCAAAATTTCGATAGCGTATCCACCGACGCGAACATCTGTCACGCGTCCGTCTTCGCATTTCGCTCGCACAAAGATTTCGCTCGGCCGGCCGGCCTCTCCACCCTGGTGGATGACCACCTGTTCATCGGGTTTTGCTAATCCATATTTAGCCAGCCAACTAGCCGCACAGCCGGCGGCGGAACCAGTAGCTGGATCTTCTCCGCCATAGAAAAACATCCGGGCGCGCGCGGCGAGCCGGCCTTCACGCGGTTCAAGACACAGAAAATAAAAGAAGCGCGCACCAGCTCCCTCCAGGAGCTTCGCGCTTTGCGCAGCATTATTTTTCAGACCGGCTAACGTTTGCGGATCGCGGAAAGGCACGATCGCAAAAGGCAGGCCGGCTGAGACGACCTGGCAGGGCCACTCGGAAGCGATATCGTCGACACCGACCCCAATTACCCGAGCAACCTCTTCGCGCCGAAGAACCACGCCAAACTCGGGATCACGCTGACGCATCTCGCCAAAAACCTGACCGTCCGCCCGAGTACGACTCGTATCCTTCGCATCGCCACTGAAGCGCACCGGAATTTTTCCGACCTTTAAATCGAGGGTAATCTGATCCACGGCAGAGCCTGCCGCATGCAAGTAAAGCGCGGTACCCAGCGTCGGATGGCCCGCAAAGGGCAGTTCTTCCTCGACCGTGAAGATGCGGACTTTCTTTCCTTCCCTGGCCTCGACCGCCGGCTCGCGGGGCAAAATGAAAGTCGTTTCTGAAAGGTTCATTTCGCGCGCCAGGGCTTGCATTTCCTTATCCGTCAAGCCGCGGGCATCGGTGAACACGGCGAGCGAATTACCCATGAGCGGGGTGCAGGTGAATACGTCGAGCTGAACAAATTCGAAGGTGCGGGTCGGCATGATTTAGTTTGTCCTCAACGCTTCAGCGGGGCAAACGCGACAGGTGGCGCACGATCACGAGAGTAGCGCCGTGCGTTTTACTTATGTCGAGTCACGCCCGAATGGTTCAGGCGCACCATAACGAACAAAAATGCAAAAACGAAAACTTGGATCAACGCGGTGCGAGAACACCAAGCTCGACAGCACCGACTTCCGCAGCATGCTCCCGCGCTTTACGCCGGAGGCAATGAAAGCGAACCAGGCGCTCGTCGACTTGTTAGGCAGCTTCTTAACTCCAGGTCGCATGAACAACCTATTGAAACATCACATCTAGGCACCCCGAGCCCTCGAAGCATAAGGCAAATGTCGCTCGGGTGTCGCGGTGGGCTTCGAGACTACTCCCGTGGCGCTGGGGACGGCCTTTCGCTACCCCGACACCCCGGCGAGCAAAAAGAAACCCCTGGCGTCTAAGAATGGGGCCGGGCACCGCACTCGAGGAGCAACAATGCCCGGCCTTTTTGTTCCCCCCAGAACAAGCCGTTTTCGTTAGCATTTCGCGCCCGACACCGGCAAGTATTTTATTTTGCAGGCATCAAGAACACACAGTACCCCCACGAGCAGGCCGGGGATGGCGGCCCGCTCAGAGCTCAATCAAAATTGTTCCTTTTATGCTCAGATGCGCCCTCGCTGGAATCCATGTCCGTGCGGATTCAGGTGAGGGTGACACTGAGCATAAACGGTCGTTCTCCGATTGGGGGGGGGCATCACGCCGACTATTATGCTCCTCAAAAATTGGCTACCAGTCTTCCGGTATGAGCGCTTTCCCTTGGCCTCGCCACTTTTCGACAATCGCCGATTGGAACCACGGTTCCTCCTTTAGGTCAGCGTGATCCGTGATAAGAATTTGCAAATCCGGTGCAAGTTCGGAAACCACGTCAAAAATCAATTTGAACATCCGAACGACTTTTTTCCGGTCGTCATCATCGAGAAGATCGACATCCTTGTCTGGATCGGCGTCGGGTGGGAAGTAAACCTGCGTGGGCTGGTCGAGGAAAAGAAACGCGGGAACCGGCCGGCCGGATTGCCTGAAGTGTCGATGAAGTGCCAGGTGCGTAATCAGATGATATGCGAGCCAGTTTTCACCGCTACCGAGCAGCAGCAGGGGGACTGCTCTGTTGGGGGTATCTACAAAAATCGTGACGGCCGACAAATCGAGCCGCACGGGTGCATCTCCAAATTCTAATTCGAGGGAACGGGACCACTCCGACATTTTCAAGTTGATTCGATTCAAGATGGATTTTAGCAGCTGGTCCTTCTGGACTGGATCCAACCGGGCTGCTAATTGATCCACCTCTGCTTGCGCCGCCACGATAGCGCGATCAAGGCGATCATCGCCGGGCACCAACGGCACGCTTTCCAAATATAGGCTGATGCGCCCGACGACTTTCGCCCTGCGCGAATTTTGGTCGCGGATCTGTTGAGCGGTTTCCTCCTGATTTTGCAGAGCGATTATGGTTTGCTCTTTTTCACCCTGTCTTTCCGTCAGGTTCTGTAATTCATGATCCCGCTCCTCGATATATTCGCGGAGCCGTGGTCTTTCTCTCTCCGTTGCCGATAGGCTGTGTCGAAGTTCTTTCAATGATGCTTGGATCGCGGCGGCGCCAGGCACCGGAGTTGCCATATGCTGGGCGCACATTGGGCATGAATCGTGGCCACCGTCAGCCTCGAACAGTCCTATCGACTCCAAACGTTCCGCCTGAATTCGAGCTTCATCCACAAAGCCTTGCGCTTCTCCCGACATTGTTCGGGCCGCGCGAATTGTGTCAGCGAGCTTCGCCCGTTGCTCTTTGATCACGGCCACGTCCTCTTGAAGTTGCGAGAGTTCGTCGGCTCCCACGAAAACTGAATGGCCTGGTGCCCACGCCATGGCCTTCTCCAGTATCGCCCTGACCTCTGACATCGATGTTGGTGCGTCAGGCTGTTCGTCAATGAGCCCGACCGCAACTGCCTCCTTCAATAGTGTTGTGGCTTTTGAAACTCCCTCGCCCTCGATCTGCTTGTTCTCGTCCCGCTGCACCTCAATCAGACGGAGTTTTCGTCGAGCCGCCGAAAGCTGTTCTTCGAGCGCGAGCTCCTGCTCTTGAATGGCTCCCAAGAAATAGGGCAACGTTTCTTTTATGGCAGCGGTCAGAAAGTCGGCCGCCTGCCTATGAAACAAGAGTTGATTGTTTGCAATCTCGGTCTGGTGTTGAAAACAATAAAAGAGGGCGTGGCGAATATTTGCCGCAAGGGGCGGGCGCGTGCTTTCATCGGGTGGAACCTGAAGGTTGGGCGCGATTCCAATAACCTGAGACAACATGTCTTCGAGTGCCTTAACGCTAGTCGTGGCCTCGGTCGGAGCAGACGCGGGACTCTCATTGACGCCTCTCAAAACATACGCGGTTGATGTTGACGCCCGAGCGGGGAATGGATTCTCCCGCGCGACGAACATTCGTCCGCCGCCAACCTCCAACAAGAGTCCAAACCACGCGACGCTCTCTACGATGCGACCTTCGGGCACGTGGAATGAGGAACCACCCAGGCAGTAGCTCACGATCGGTATCAGGGAAGTTTTCCCGGTGTGCGATTGCCCAGTGATTATGTTAACCGCTCCAGGACGAAGCGGCACGACGCGTTTACCTCCTTTGCGTCCGTAGAGAACGATCTCAAGAATCTGCATAAGTTTAAGGTATCAACCCGAGAGACACGTACACGGTGGCGGCAGAATTTACGCGTGAGAGCCATTTCCCGAGAATAGCGGCCTTGGCTGAACATTCACGGACATCGGCACTGCTGGATTGAGCATTCCGCCGTCTGCGTAAGCTGCCACGGACGGCTAATGAGGCGTCGTCCTCTTGGACCTCGACAACACCAGCCGTGCAAAGAAATCCGAGTGCCTCGCGGGCGAACGGAACCAAGGTTCGGGCTCGTGTGCAAAGCCCGAGTTTGATATGTTGATGGTTGTTGATCCAAACTTGGAAGTGCCGCGTCGTCCCTTGGATCGTAGCACGAGTGTCAGGGTGCAAAATCAGCGGTAAAACCAGAAATCCCAGCGCGTAGGGCATGTTTCTGCCGTGCTCTTTGGCGTAGCCCTCCATAGAGCGGTAAAGAACTCCGGCGCAAAACGCTGGGTTGAGCAGATTCGCCACTTCCTGCGGCCTGTGTTCCCACGATTTCATGAAACGGCGCGCAAAGCTTTATCCAGGACGTTGGAGAAGCGCTTTTGGAAATCCGGATGCCATCCGACCTTCAGGGCATTGGCGAGCATGTGAAAACTGCCGCGCATGACATACGGATTGGGAAAGGCGGGCCGAATCGGGATGTGCTTACCTGCGATCAGGTTGTTGTAAAGATTCCGTCCTTCTAACACGGCATCAGAATCAGCAACCAGATTCTCCTTCATTATCAGGAAGAGCTCTTCCCATTCGCGAACCAATCTGTCTTCGTATTCCTCGAGATCCTGATCGAGCAGCAAATCTTCGCGAACCCACTTCGCTCGCTGGTTAAACGCCCTCCAATAATCGCTGATCGCCTTTTTGATGCGGGCGTTGCTCACCATCACGAGGCGAAGTTGTTCGACAAAAAGACGCTCGTCTTCAGGCAGATCGCCCTCGGTCTTGTCGACCTCAATAGGAAAATCAATCGGCAAATTATCGAGCCGAAACTGTTCTGCCAAATCGGTGATTTCCAGTTGCACTTCACGACTGGAAATCGCTGGTATGGCGTCCGGGTTTTTCAGGTGTTCAATGGCGCGCCGGAACCACCAGCCTTCCAAACGGCTACACAGGGCAGATAAAAATTGGGGCCGCGTGCTGTAGCGAAGCACGAGCGCCAGTTCCTCACTGGCGCGCGTTATGTCTGGCGCTTCGTCTAAAACGTGAACGCGGCGTAGCAGTGCGAGTTGCGTCGCATTCTGAAGATTGGTCAAAGCGGCATAGGCTGTAGCCACGATCGGATTTTTCGACGCCGATCCGGCGGCCAAAAGCTTTTCGAGCGCTCGCGACTCGCTTCTTTCTCCCCCGACTCTCAGTGATGCTGCTGCCGAGCCGGTCGGCGCCGTTCCAGTCGTAACCAGCGATAGAATTACTGAGGATAAATCGATGGTTCCATCGCTTACGCCGGTTGCCCAAACACGAATCGTTTTCCAAAGGTCCGCGCTCGAATCCGTCAGAAGACCACGGTGGGAGACATGATGTTTGAACTGCAGCAACTGAGTGGGTTCGCCCTGTTCTTCAAACGCAACGTCATCAAATTTCTCGATGGAGATCATGCTCTCCGGCTCTTTGGATTCCAAGAGAAGCACCAAGGCGTAACGAATCTGGAACAGATATCCGAGTGCGCTGGGCGCGGCTGAGAAGGAGGAGCCGGTTGCCATCCGCCCGGAGGCTAAAGCCGCCGGGCAAGCGGGTCAACGCTTCCGTTTGAGCATTCAAAGTCGTCGCTGTCGTCGACGCCTGCTAGATGCTCGACGAAATATGGCGTCCTGAGCACTTCGAATCCCATTTGTCGAAGGGCGGCGTAATGCGCTACGCGTCGGGTCCAGAACGTCGCCGAAGATACGCCTCATGCGCCTTCGCTGCGATGCAGCGGCGGCACTGTCCTTTGCGCGTATAAAAGTCGGCCGCGGGAAATATCTTCCGACAGCAGGAGCAGCGGCGCATTCCATCGGGTAGGGGATCATCCGGTTCGAGCGTGAACGGCTCGGGCAGGTGAATTGGGGGTGTCGAGAAACCGGCGGCCAGTTTTACCTGATTACCAACGCCGAAATCCTCGCGGAGCTTGAACGCAATAATTGAGGAATCCTTCACGAAAATCTCACTGAACGCCGCGAGAATGATCGCTTTTTGAGCGTGCGGATCATTGTTCAGGCGTTTCAGCCGGAAGGCTCCGCGAACCACTTTTTTTGCAAGTTCCTCGATGCCGAGTTCATCTCGCGCGTCTCGGTCGGTATTCCGCCGAGATATGGCTTCGATCTGAGTTCGGATCGCGCTTCGGCGGTCGCGGAGTTCATCAACCGTGATTGCACCACCGGCTTCGAATGCTTCGAGAAGTCTTTTGTCGGCCCGCCTGAGCGCGCCGATTTCGGCGGTCGCGTCCACCGGAAATGGGCTGATGGTCTCATGCGCGCGGCGGACAGAGTCGTTAATAATCGCAGTCAAAGTGTCTGCATTCGTTAGCGTCTTTACCGCAAATGCCAGAATCAATGCGTCAAGCTCTGGCTGTCGAAGGTTGAGTTGTCTGCAACCGCCGAGCTTGTCGCGATACACGTAATAGTTTCGTTTGCAGAAATATTGTCCACTTCGCTTGTGGGAGGTCCGTCGTCCTGATGACGAGTAGAACGTTTCCGCGCAGTATCCGCAACGGGCGAGTCCGGTTCCGAGGTTGCAAGTATCGTTGCGTTTTCGCGTTTCGTGGTGGTTAAAGGTGGTCTGGCGGATTGCTGCTTGGACACGGTCAAAGCATTCCTGACTCACGGCGGGCGTATTGATTATCTTCACGCGGATAACGTCGTCCGTCCTTTTGCATTTCTTCCGGTATGCCTTTCCGGTCCGGCTCACGACTTTCTCGCCGCGCTTCTTGTCAAAGACACGCCAGCCGGTGACGAAGGGATTCTGGAGCAGGTTGTAAGCGGTGCGGTGACGCACGCCGGTGCGCCGTTCAAGTTCGTGGTAGTTGCGAACGCCCGAGTCGTAGAGGCGAAACAGCTCGATCACGGTCACGATCTTCTCGTTGTAGTAGAACCGAAGCTGTTCACGGTCGAACGAGAGACCTAAGGGTAGGGTGAGGGCGTTCGTCGGGCAGTGGCCCATCCGACGTTTCGCCTCGCAGGCCCCTTTTTGGCGTTCGTTCATGAGTCCGAGTTCCCATGCCGAAATCGCGCTCCTGATTCCAGAAAAGAGCATCCCGTCCTTCGATCCAAGGTCATATTCGGTGTCGCCCGAATAGATAATTGCTCCGGTGTCCTTGAAGTTTTGGAGGATCGCGTAGTCGGTCGGTTCGTCTGGTCGAAAAAGACGATCCAAATCAGCGACTACCAGTCCAGTCACCACTTTGGTAGCGACGAGTCGCAGTATCTCTTGGATGTCGGGGTGATGGCGGACGCGTGTCCCTGAAAGGTCGCTGATCTCGTAGATGCGTAGGCAGTCGAGGTCCTTGCGCTTGATTGTGTCCTCGATTACACGTCGTTGTCTCGGTATGCCACCTCGACCGTCGCGTGCCTGGTCGGCGGTCGAGACCCTTATCAGGCCGACGATGCGGCGTTTTTGTGCCGGGTCTCCACGTTCGGTCCGTGGCAACGAAACGCTCATCATGACAAAAAATCAGCGGAGAAATTCTCTGACAAGTTGCGCCAATGGCTACGGTGCCAGTATCACGCTCTGCTTATTACTCCGGTTCATCGGTTTTCGATTCTTTCTGACTGTGAGTTCTAGGTTGGCATGTGGATTGAATCAGAGTGCCCCGTGTTAAGAGGGTCGCGAGTCTGAAAGTTTCGTCCCGATCGTCCGCTTGGATGGCCCTCGCTAACGCGTCGAGGAGCTTCTCCCCGTCATTAGCAGATTTGACAAGCTGTCGTACCAATGGAGCTGTTTGCTCGAGATTGATATCGGATGGCGCCGGCACGGGCCAAGTTCGACTCGGTGCTGGTGGGAGCGCCATGGCTGCACTGTGGTATATTGCAACCAGAAGGGTCAGGCCCGCTTACAAATTAGGTCATTGGTGCGGACGTAACGAGATGGAATGGAACTTTTTTAGCGCGTTGCCAAATGACGAAGCGGAGCTAAACCGCCGATGCGTATGGGAATACGCGCGAGAGTGCTTGCCCCTGGTTCAACGAATTCGAAAATTACGGATGATCGTTGGTAACCTTATGGGAATCGGCGACGAAGGGGAGTGTGCCCGGAAAACGTTTCGTCTGGTGTGGGCTCGAGATGGCTTTACGAGGATCGATGACGTAGGTGTTCTAGCAAAAAGTGGTAGCAAAACATACCGAGAACTCTCAGCCGTAGCACAGCGGCGCAACCAATCGTTACAGGACTTTATCACTAGGTGGACGGACCTGATTGACCAAATCAGCGATATTACGCCTCGGTTCGATTGGCGTTTTTTTTGTTCCACTGCCTTCCCTGACAAAAATTGGAAGGTGGCTGCCAAGATGAGTGTTGACGATGGGCAGGCTGGAGTTCTCTTTAGGCGTACCGCCTGGCCATCCACCGGCACATTTGAAGTCAGGGTTCCACACGGTAAGAAGCGCACGCGAACAAAGCAGGTGCGGCGGATGCCAAAATTATACCGTCTCGAAGTAGAGGTCGGGAAACCCTTGGTTTGGGGCAATCCTACGGAAGCAGGCATTATCGATTTAAAAATCTTCGAACAGGACATCATCGAGATCGCGCAGGCACAAAGAGAGTCGGTCGGCGGGCGGGCCCATTGCTTCGTGGTACCCGACGAGTATTTTGACCTGCACGATCCCGCAGATCTAGCGGCAGCTTTCCGCAGCCAGTGTTACCTACTTGACCGACGACGTCCGATAGCCAACGACGTATTTTGGGGACAGTTCGGCAGGGTTAGTTGCGAAGCATACCTTCGATCCTTGGGAATGATGAGGCTGTTTCATCAATGCGATCGGGCGGAACGGGACGAGTTTCTTGCGGCTTTGCAGAAGCGGAAACGTCCGCAGTCGGTAGCGCCTAAGCTTTGGGCCAAAATCCAACACTTCGTTGGCCGGGCAGATCACAGCGAAGCTCGCCGAGCCGCCAAGGAGATTCTCCAAAAGATATTTCGCGTTCCCCCTGCTACCAAGCCCATCAGTTACGGGGCGTATCGTTGAAGGTGCGTTCTGGCTGCAGGATGTGACACTGCAGCCAGTGACCAACCTGCTTGTCCGCGCTGATGCTCGCGGATGCAGAAGCATGAAGAAACGTCCATAACGGACGCAAGCAATGGCTCCGGGAATTCGCCGGAGATTGAAGAACAAACTAAACAAGCCGAGGCGTCAAACGCTTCCTGGCCGTCTAATAAGTACACCGGCCCTGATATCGGTCGCGATCCCCGCGAGGGTTTCGGTCACGGTACCGCCGAAGAAACGGATAACGAAGGCCAGCCGGGACTCTTTAGTCCCGAAGAGCGCGCTGAACTCGAAGCGATCATGTCGCCCGCCGCGATCAATGAACTCGAAGCGGGCCGCCGTGCTCGTCAGGAACGCCGGTCCAAAACCAAGAAAAACATCCCGCGCTCGATCATCGAGAATGCGGCTGACATGATCGCAGAGGCGGGGAACAAACCCCTCCATTCCGCCAAAGGTGTTGGTGTTTGGTTGATCGCTCGTGGACTCCACGAGCCGGTCCGGGGAAGCAATGCATTCGGGGACGCCTTGGGGGGCCACGGTTTGCGGTTGCCCTACGTGGTCGTTGGTGGCCGGCGCTACTACGACTTGCGTTGCGTCGGTATGACCGACGAAGAGAAGCAGCAGCGCCAGGCGTTGCTCAGGACGTACGAGATCGATGTCCTGCGGAGCATGATCGCCGACTAGGCAATCCGCGCAAATCCGGGCGGGGACCTCCCACGAGGTTCCCGCCTGCGGCGCGAAACCAGATGTCTAAAGAAAATACAAACAAGAAGGCTGATAAATCCAAAGTTAAGGACGATGAAATCGTCTTTCTTGGTTTTGACGCGGAATACAAAAACGTAGGCGAAAAGAACATCGTTCTTTCGCAACAGTTTTACGGCATCGCGGGCGAAGCTGTCTGGGCAAATATCTACTATATCGATGAAACCGCTGAAGCTCAGTGAGCTGATCATTAACGCGGTTGAGATGGGAATAGCGACGGGAGCCTTAAGCCGGCGCCCTTCAAAGATTTTCCTCTGCTGTCATTTCTCGATTGCAGATATCTGGACGCTGCGCGACCGCGCAGACGTCTCTCTACAACTGGATTATTGCCGCAAGACCTTCGTGACCTTTGGCGATCCCATCGAGATTAAATATTACGATCGCTACCGGAATGAACACTCGGTGCAGGTGATTCTCCGGGATTCTTACCTGATGGCACCGACGGGAAAGCAAAATTTAAAGGCCCTTGGCGATCTACTTCAGATTCCGAAAATCGACATCGGGGATCGGATCACTCGGATGGACGAACTCCTGCGCGATGATCCTGAGTTTTTTCGGAAATACGCGATTACCGATGCGATTATTTCGGCCCGCTATATGAAGCGAATGGCGGAGTTTTCTCGCGAGCTTTTTAACCAGGCTGAACCCCCGCCGACCATAGGCAGCTGTGCCATCAATCTCACGTTCAAAATCTGGAAAGACGAGGAGATCGACCGCCACCTGGTATTGGGCACGGAAGAGATCCTCGTAGGGAGTGGAAGGCATACCCATAGGGAGACGATCCCGCTCGACGTGCGGACGGATTTCGAGGAGATCGCATCCAAGGCTTTCGCCGGCGGTCGGAATGAAACCTACTGGTTCGGCATTTCACCGGAGAGTGATTACATCGACTGGGACTTGCGGGGCGCTTACTCGACGGCGCTCGCTGCCCTGGGAATGCCGGTGTGGGACGAGCTTAGGCACACTTCGCAGTTGGACGACTTTACGCGAGATGTGATTGGGTTCGGATGCGTGGACTTCGAGTTTCCCGAAGACACCCGTTTTCCATGTTTCGCGGTGCGGGTGAAAAGCGGACTGATTTTTCCGCTGCGCGGGCAGGCCTGCTACACGACTGCTCAGGAAATCGATTTGGCAAGAAGGATGGGAGCGCGCATTAGAATTCGACGCGGCTGCGTGATGCCGATGGATTTTGCCTGTTATCCATTCGCCCGAGTGACGCAGACGGCGACGAAACTTCGGACGGAGTTCCAGGAGCGAGACGGCAGGGGAAGTATCATGGACTTGCTGGTCAAGACGGTCATGAATTCCATTTACGGGAAAACCGCGCAAGCGATTAAGGCGAAGCGCCTCTTTAGTACGCGCGTCCGGGCGATGGAAGATCTGAAACCTTCCAAACTTACCAATCCCTATATTGCAGCGACGGTTACCGGGATCATTCGGGCGGTGCTCGGCGAGATTCTGTGGAAGATTCCAACAGAGGTTCGGGTGATCAGCGCGACTACGGATGGTTTTTTGTCCGATCTGCGTGAAGATCAGGTTGAAGGCGTTTGTTCCGGGCAGGCCTGCGCCATGTTCTCCGACGCCCGCGAACGTATTGGCGAGGATCGTCGGGTTCTCGAAGTCAAACATCGCGCTCGGCAGGTGATGTCATGGCGGACACGGGGACAGGCGACTCTCCTGTATGATGACCCGAAGGAGCTGATTCTAGCCAAGGCTGGAATCCAGCTCCCGCACGTTACCTTACCGGAACAGAACGAATTTATCGTCAAGAAGTTCTTCGGACGCAGCTATGGAGACGTTTCGACCAAGGAAGAATTCACGAAGATCCGCCGCCTGATTGAGGGTGCCGACTTTGTGAAAGTGGAGACGCCCATCGCCTACTCGATGGACTTTGATTGGAAACGCACTGCGACCGGCCCGCACGAGCGAGAAATTGAGGGCGCGCCGCACCTATGCTTTCCAACGGACCCTCTGAAAGACGAGGATCAATTTACTCGGCTTCGAACCGCGTGGAAGCGCTTCTACCACAGGTTTAAGCAGCCACTGAAGCGCACCATCGATCTTCGCGATTTCCTCGAATTCGCGGCGATACGCGAGAGCGGTAAGATGCATCTGCCCAAGAGTGAATCGGCGCTGTACGTCGCACGAAAGATGTTCCTTGTCGCTTATACGCATTCGCAATGGGGACTGAAGAGCGAGACCACTAACATCGAGCTGGCGACGTTGCTTACCCGTGGAGGCTTTGACACCACTGTCCACGAGGTCGAGAACGCGAGACGGAAGGAGACGCCCTTGCACGAGCACTGCGTGGAAGCGACGCCCTCCGTCGTGCGCTTTGTCGAGTGGGTCGAGGCGCAGTTTCCCTCGTTCGACGCTTCGCGCCTGTTGGCCTAGAAAGGGGAACCCGCTCCGTGCAGCTACCTCTCCTTCGAAAAAAACTTCCTACGGAGTCCTCGCCCGTACAACGCCGGAAAGGGAGAAGGCTGCGAGAGCGAAGCCACGAAAGGGCCGCTGGCTTCGTGGGTCGCGAAGGGGAGGGCCTCGACGGTGTTCCCTCCGGCTTCCGCCTGCTCCGTAATAATCGCTGTTTGGAGAATAATACAAACCACGGAGCGGCGCGCCAGAGCGGCAGTGCTCTCGTGGTTCGGGGAGGCCGCCCGCGGGCGTCGGGGGACGGCCCGCTTTCCGCTTTGGCAGGAACCAGGGACTGGCAAAGGTTCGGTCGACCTACCAAAACGCAGAGGAAGGGGCACTGGAGCGCTGGACGACACCGCCGGACGCTCCGCGCAGCCCGCGCAACCGAACCCGCCAACGGCGAAGGGACCTCGGGACAAGTAGCGGGCGGAGAGGAGCGTCGCAATGGCAACAGAGAACTCGCAGCAGGGTAGCAAAATGGCGAATGCCCAACCCAAGACCGTCGCAGAGCAGCGCTGTCTCGAGCAAGGACGGCGGATCATCCGTTCGACCACGAAGCTCTTTGGGCAACCGGTCGTCCTCGTGCCGATGTACAGACGGGCCAAGAACCCGCGGTTCCGAAAGTTCCAGACCTTCACGCTCGACCTCATGCAGGACGAGCGGTTCATCGCGTGCATCGGCAGGCCGAATTGCAACGTCGCGGTGCTACTGGGAAGCGCGAGCGGCGGACTCTGCACTTTCGATTTCGATGACGATCGGAACGCAAAACAGTTTCTGGCGACGAGCCCTCTGTTCGCTCAAACGCTCATGACGACTGGGCAGAGAGGAAGGAACCTCTGGTTCTTCCTCGACGGCGACTTTCCAGACAGCTTCGATGTGCGGAGCGACGGAGAGGGCAACGTTGTCGAGTTTAGAGCGAACGGTCGGCTGACCATTATCCACGGCACGCACCCATGCGGTTACTCTTACCGTCTCCTCAAGAAGCTCCCGCCGATCAGAATCAAGTGGCCGGATATCAAATGGCCATCCGAATGGAGCGCCCAATTGCCGGGCCAGCACGGCATCGAGGATGCCGTACGTGCGACGAAACCCGAAGCCACGCTCCCGTCTGCCACACGTCCAGTGCAGGCGCCTGCACTAGACCCTGCAAAACTGACGATGATCTCACCTCGACCGGATGGGTCTTACAATGCACGGTGTCCCGCTTGCGCCGAGGAAGGGCACGATGCAAAGGGCAACCACCTAATCGTGTTTCCGAGCGGGGCGTTCGCTTGCGTGGTGTTCCAAGGATGCACGGAACAGACAGGCAAGCATCGCGCAACTATCTTGCGGATTGCCGGGTTCCACTGATCGCATTGATCAAATGGTACTCGGCTGCGGTCGGACGTGCGGATAGGAGTAGGAGCCGCTGCAAAACAAACTCAATGTAAGAACTAGAAACAGAGGCTTCATGGTGGTGTGTTTAGGTCGTGGTGTGCTGATAGAACTTGAGGAGTCTGTCTAACTCCTCAGTCCAAAGTGTCATCCGCTGAACGACATCAGTTGCGGGCTTCCGAGCACCGCGCAAGCGTGCCATCGTCTTAAAAAAGCCCTCGCCGGGCAGTCCAAACTCCTTGTTAACGACAAGCGCCGTTCGGAGTGGCCGACCCGACTCAACGTCTTGCACGTCGAGTGTCTCGAAAATGCCACAGAGCGGATGCGACAGCCAATACTGATCTACGGATGGAAAATCAAGCTCAGTAGCAAGCTGGTTGTAGAAAATTGGAGCTCTGTCACGGTGAGACTCCTTCGCCCGTGCCTCCAAAAAGGCGGCGACGCGATCTACGTCATGGGATGATTTCAGTGATTGCTTAGTGCTCATTTGGAAAAGAGGTGTGCTAGAGGCCTAACATGTGAGTATGCCGACAAGATTGCGGCATATCCAGCGTTATTAGCGGTCAAAAGCCGCAAGTGTTCGAATTTCCGACCTGCGGGGCGGGCCAATTCCACCGGCCCCACGATTGCTCGACCAAATCCGCATTGCAATCCGCACGAAGCATTATTCACCCCGCACCGAAGAGGCTTACGTGCACTGGGCCCGAAAGTTCATTCTTTTCAATGGGAAACGCCATCCGACTGAGATGGGCGAAGTCGAGGTTGGCAGGTTTCTTGAACATCTTGCGGTCAACAAGCGCGTCGCGGCGAGCACCCAGAACCAGGCCCTCAACGCGTTGGTGTTTCATTATAAATGACGAGCCCCTGTCGCACTTTGAAGGTCGTTATGCGCTCTTCTAGAAGGGTGCCTAAAGCGCTTCAGCATTCAGTTCATGTTTCCTTCGAGTTTGAATCGAAGTTCAAGCTTTTCATCAACAAATGCGAGCATAGCGATTGCGTTGTCCGTCAAGTCCACGATGAGGTTCCATTCTTCGACGACGAACCGTTTGGACTTCTTGCTGTCGGGTTTTACGGTTAGATCCACGCTGCTGCATGTCTTGTTTGCGAGGCGGATCGAGAGTGTGATGCCGTTTTCACCGCTAATGTTCAGCCGTCCGTCTTGTCTGAAAAATTCGAAAGCGCGCCCACCTATGTTGCCGCGTTGCGGCTCTTTGGCCACGCTCGGTTCGGGGGGCGGTGAATCTGGGGAGGCGCTTTCCGTGGCACTGAGCTTCGCGGGCATGGTACCGCCCTCAGGCGAACCGTTTTTGGGGACTTCTGGCTTATGTGCATCTGGCTTGAGTGCTTCCGCCTCGGGACTCGGTCCAGCGGGAGGCGTTGAGGGTTCGGCTTCCGTCAACGGCATCGTGAGAACTGCCGCGAGGTAGTCCGTCAGCGAACTAATTTCGGGATATTCGGGAATCCGATGGTCGGGCTTTATGCCCGCGCTCTTACGGCGTTCTTGGGCCTCGTCCCGCGCCTTCTTCGCGCGCTTGGTGTCATCGTCTTTCTCCATGAAGCGCGCCTGACGCTCCTTGCATGCAATCCACCTTTCATTGGCCTGCTCTCGCAAATCAGTTTCTAGCGATTTGTCCACGCTGAGCTTTTCATAATACTGAAGGGCATGAACGCGGTCGCCCGCGCGCTCTACGGCCGCACCGAGATCGATCAAGTCCGCTCCACTGAGGTTCGGACGCTCGTTTAGGAAAAAACGTTGTTTTAAGAATGCAGCGAAGGATTTTTGCTTCACGGCTTCACCGCGAGAATCCCATTTCAAGTCATTAAGCGATTCGGCACGGGCTAGCGTGCGCATCAATCCCAAGTCGAGCTTTCGCTGGTGCTGGCTTAGCCAGGCGCGGAGATCGTCCGTGGTTTTTCTAACGAGCGGCAGCGATCTACCATCCAGAAATGGGATCATATCCACCCAACGGTTCTCGGCGGCCGTAACCGCGAAGAGCGCTACGCCGGCACGCAAGGCGAGCTCGGATTGTTGCGCATAAACATTCACCGCGACATCTGCCAGCCCCTGTCCATCGTGTGCCTCTGTTAGTTGTGCCATCGCGCGCTCGTAGCTGCCGCTAGCGAGGAATGCTCGCCCGACGACACTTGCCTGGAGCCGTGAAAGTTTCGTTCCGGCATTCGCCTCATACGCCACGATGATGTCGTCGGTTTTTCCGAGGTCGCTCAATGCAGTGAGCTTATCGGGATAAGGGGACGAGTACGCTCTTGCGACGCGATATTCATGAACGCTGCGTTCGCTGGGCTGGCACTGGTCCCACAGTTCCATCGCACGGCCGAGATTCTGCGCTCGATAGTGCAGCATCGCCCGCGCGGCCAGTGGGATTACCAAACCCGCATCAGCGAGTTTCCCCGCGAGCTGCGCCATTCGTGCCCAATCCGCCGAAGCCGTGCTTTCCAATTTCAGTAACTCCCCAACCAAGGCCCGCACCGCCGCTGTCCACGCCGAACTGGAAATCAGTTGTGCATGCGTCTCCTCGCCGCTTAACCGGTCCACGAGCATTTGCAGAAGGTCCGTCGCGATTGCCATCGTGAGCTTGCCAATTAGTCCGCTCGCCAGCTTATATTCCGGGGTCGCTATGACCTCCGCGTGTTGAGCGGCGATCGCCACAAGCTTCTTCCAGCCTTCGCGACCGCCATCACGGCCGTCTTCCCAATAACACTCCACGGCCTGACGCACATTCTGGGTCTGGAGGTAAAGGTCGCCCGCTTCGATGAACTTGCCCTGGATGCGTCGAGCCTCAGCCGTGCATCGCGTCGCATCCATCTTCTGGTTCGCGTTGCTGAATGACACCGCCGCCTGCTCGAGCATATATGCGTCACGGCGGGCACGTCCGTCCCGCTCAAGATTCTTCGCGTTCTCCAGAGGGTCAGTTGCCCGGTCGAGGGCAAGGTCGTTTGCATTGCCTATCTCCATTAAGGCCACCGATGAGCCCCATTTCTCTTGCCCGTGCTTCAGTCGATCCAGCATCTCCTTCATCTTCGTCATGTCGTGGGCGAATGGCCAAAAATTGTCTAGCCCCTCTTTGGAATCCACGATGAAAAGCCGTCGCTTCGGACGACTCACTCCCACGTAAAGCTTGTTTATGAAATACTGATATGGCAGCGAACGATCCGGATCGTTTGCGTAGGAATCCTTGCCTTGGAGCGGGGCGAGCACGCCCTCTGGCGCCCATCTGCCAAAGCCGTAAAGCACGACGCGCGGGAATTCGAGGCCCTTCGCACGGTTCGCGCTTAGCACGAGCATCTGCGGCACTCCATTGATCACTTTCACTTTCTCACTCAACACCTCGTCTTCCTGGATGAAATTCACTTCTTCGCCCTCGCCACAGGGCACGATGATTACGATGTCCGCTTCCACCTTTAACTTCTCCCACAAGGTCGGATCCTCGCGTTGGAAGCGAGTCACGGGAGGCGGATTCAAGTCATGCTCCCACGGCGACTGCGGCTCGAGCCCCGTCAGTTCGAATAGCCGGGCGCGCAACGCCTGAACGAGATTGCTGAATTTCACGATGCTCCGTGACGAACGGTAGTTGAACGTCAGTACTTGGTAGTTGAGCTCGGTGGACTTTGGCGGTTGCTGGGCCAGACCGACAACGAACTTTTCCACGAAAAACGCCGTTACCGTGTCCCATCGGAACCCGGTTGGATTCAGCGTTTGAAACTCATCGCCGGCGAACACGAAAGGCACGAACGCCACTGACTCCCGGCTTATTTTCCGTTCGGAGAACAACGACAACCGCAGAATCACCTCCAGCTCGATCCGCGTGAAGTCCTGCGATTCGTCGCAAAAAACCGCGGGGTGAACCGCCCTCACCAAGTCGTGCTCAATGAGGTGGCGTGCGAGGTCCTGGTCGTCCCAATGTCCCTCATCTTCGCAGAGCTTTTGATACCAGCGCACCCATACCTTGTCGTGGACCGTCTCGTAAGTCTCCTGCGTGACCGTGACTTGGTTGGCCGGTAGTTGCTGATATTCCTCCGGATCAATGAACTCCTCAGAACTCAGGCCCTTGATGTAGCTGCGAATGATGTGCCACGAAATGTCCGGTCCGAACGATGCACGCGCCGCCGGGTCGCGGCTAAAATTCTCCTCCCAAAGCTGTTTGAACTGCGCGTAGTTCACATACTTTGTCGGCGCGAATCGTTGGCCGCGCTCTGGCACCGGCACCAGCGACAACAGGTGTTGGTGAAACTCCCGGAATGCCTCCTCGATATCCGCGGTGCGCTCCTCGACGAATTGCTCCCGGTTCTTGTGCTTTGCCCACTTCGCATGGCACCGCAGCAGGCGTGTGACCAATTGTTGTGAACGTCGGAGCAGCTCGCTGTTGTACGTGAAATACACCGGCGGATGCTCCACGCCACCTACCGTGAGGTGGTAGTACAGGTAATCTGCGAACAGGTATTGTAGAATGGTCGTCTTACCGCTACCCGCGCGGCCGTTGATAAAAAGCGGATATCCTCCCTTGCTACTGCGCGCGGATTCGAGCAGGTCCAACTCCTCCTTCGAAAGCGCCATGTTCGCGTCGTCGTCCTTTTCAATTTCGAGCCACAGTTCGTCATCTTGCAACACCTCAGAGGGATACGCTCGGCGCGCGCGGTTGATGAAGGTTTCGATTTGCGCTTCAGGCCGCGTAAGCACGTCCGCGTAGGCTTCGCGAATTTTCGCCAGTCCGGCGGCGTCATTCTTGAGCACGGGTGCCACGAGGAAGAGCACGCGCTTGGTGGAAAAGTAGCGGACCAGAATTTGCCACTCTGATTTGCCCGGAACATCGAGCAGTTCGCCCCCCGGCACGTCCTCGTACCTGGCATCGAAGATGGCCTGGTAGAGCGACCCGAGCCAATCCTTGAATGGCTTCTTCGCGCAGCGATCGCACCACTCTCGGCTCTCGCAGACGGATTCTTCCGCCCTATCCGACGCCTCGTGCCGCTGGAGGGCCTGGTGGAGATAGCCGTATTCTTCGTTGCTCGGCAGGGGTTTCTCCGGCGGCGGATTCACTCGCAACCGATTCTCCGCCCATGCCTTCAGTCCGGCATTCGAGTAAAGATGATCAAAATACTGCTCGCCGTATTCTTTTGGTTTGCTGCTGAATTGCGCGTGATACTTCGAATCTGACCGAATCAGGAAGGACAGCAGCACCAACACGGAGTGTGTTTCCAGCTCACCGCTCACTCTCTTCGCCGTCACCAGTTCGAGGCGCCCAATCAACCGCCCGTTGCGCCCGCCGAATTGCTTCTTCACATGGTAATTGGCCGGGAATGGATCAAACCCGCCTAGCTTCTGGGAGGTTTCTAACTTTTCGACCACCTTATCAAGCGCATCGTCACGCTGATAGTTGCGGCATTCCTGCCTGCATTCGTCGGCAACGTAAACAAAGAGAGCCATAGCTTCTGCGGGGTGGGGTTGCGGCTATTGTTAGTGGAAAAGTTCGCCCTACGGGGAGGGTAATAGATTGGATTGTGGGCGCGCTCCCCTGGCCGACGTTAGCGCCGAAGTTTCTTGCGGCGGCAAGTGGGGGTTTCGGAGGGGATCGCCGTTACTTGCTTCGATTATGTTTCTTTCGGAGAACAACCTTTGTCTTTCTTTGCCCGCCCTTGTTCCTCCGGGTATAGACGGTTTTCTTTCCGAGGCTGGCTTTTGGCATGTTGGATATTAATGTGATCGGTTACGCCTCCATGTGTCGAGCTTTTTTAGAGCCCTGCGCCCCTCCGCCGGATCGAAATAGAGCGCTCGATCAATACCTTGGTTGCTGCCGTGGCGGCCGAAGTGACGGCGTCCCGTCCGCCGAAGGCTGCTATATGAATTTCATTCAGCTCGTGCAAGGCATCATCCTACCCACGTTTGGGCATCGCAAGGACGACAAAGCCAGAGAAGTTATCGAGTCGCTGGCACAAACTCGCCAAGAAAATTGAAAATAAGCCGATCCAGCTCCCAGCCGTTTAAGCCTGCTTCGCGGGCAACTTCGAGATAGAACTCCTCATGCTGCTGGTAGGTCGGAAATGTAAGATCAAGCGATTGCGACAAGCTTTTTATCCGAGCGTCGACAGCAATGGAGTCTCGGAACTCGGGGTGATATACATCCATCAAAATGTTGCGAGCGTATTTATCCCCGATACCCGGTAAGGACTTTAGAAACTTGATCTTGGCGTCTCTGCCGGGAAGGCGGAGGAGGCGATCCTTCGCTGCTTGTGGACCACCGAGCTGTGCGATGCGATCGAAGCAGCCGGTGAGGTAGCCTGCCTTAATGCTTGGCATTCTAACCTTCGCATCTCGAAAAGCTTGCTCGGCTGCCACACGGCGTTCGCGTGGCGGCAACTCTGCGAGAGCTTCGTACGTGACGCGACGATAGTTTTCCGGCTTCGAAAGCCCTGCCCAACCAACTGCCCGACCCATCGTGCCGAAACTCTGAAGCAGAAAGTGCCAAAGAAAATCGGGGCGCTCTAAATGGCGTTCCGAAGCCTTCAAGTCGTCGAGCGTTGATTTCCTTTCGGCCGCCAGTCTTCTCGCAACGTTTGCAAGTTGATGCCGCAATTTGTTAAGATCGTTCATGTGTTGGGCGGTTGAAGCCTAACGAGAATAATATGAGCAACGGCTGGCGAGAGCGAGCGTCCACTGCGCGAACTCTTTCGATCTATCTTAGAAAAACCCTGGCTACGCTGGGCGAGCGCACACAGACAAGTGTTCGGCAGCATTCGCGCGCTATTCCTTCTTCTTCTTCATGCTAAAATCATCCTGGAGGTTACGCGACATTTAGAGGAAATGTGACTTATAGTCCATAGACTTATCGTCTATGTCGTCGAAGGTTTCGCAGATGCCAAGACGCGCTCGCTCGCTCACCTACTTCGGAGAAAATGTCAGGAAGATGCGCGGGGTATCGGGCCTTACGCAAGTGCGCCTTGGGGACAAAGCCGACCTCGACCCGACTTATATCAGCGGGATTGAGCGAGGCGTTCGCAATCCGAGCTTGCTGATCATCTCAAAGCTCGCAAAAGTGCTCGGAGTTCCTGTTGCGAAGCTTTGCGAGGGAGTCCGGGAATGACCAAATCGGCATCGGATGTTGCGACATCGCAGTCGCCGACCTTTATCGACCTTTTCTGTGGCTGCGGTGGATTTACATTGGGGATGGAACGCGCGGGTTTTCGTTGCCTTGCTGCGATCGATTTCAATCCTGAGGCTATGGCAGTCTTCCACGCGAATTTCTCTGAGGTTACGCACGCGCTGGAGAAGGACTTGACTAGGTTTGCGCCGGAAAAACTCGCAGCTCTGCTCGGCAGGCAACAGGTGGACGTGATTGTCGGCGGGCCGCCGTGTCAGGGCTTCAGCACGGTCCGTCAAGTTGATGCGGCCAATCACGGTTCGCGCGTTCGCCGCGACAAACGCCGATACCATTACCGCCATTTCCTCGCTTATGTGGGCTTCTTTCGCCCGCGGGTATTCGTGATGGAGAACGTCCTCGGAATTCAAAGCGCGGCGAAGGGAAAATTTTTCACTCGCGTGCAAGCGGAAGCGCGGGCTTTCGGCTATCGAGTGCATTCTCAGGTGGAGGAAGCGTGGACGTTGGGTGTGCCGCAGAAACGGCGTCGACAACTGATCGTCGGCGTGCGCATCGATGTGCCGGGATATTTCCCGACGCAGCTTGCGCCATCGGCGCGGGCGTGGTGGAACCAGGATGAGCCAGGCGATTGTCCCACGCTGGGGGATGCGATTGGCGATCTGCCCCGACTTCGCGCTGGGGGGGGCGACGAGGAGACTGAGTACGATTTCTCATTGCGAGGAAATGTGCTCGCCAAACGGGGGGAGCGTGCAAAGCACTACCTGACGAACGTCCTGGAGATCGCTCGTGCTTCGCATCTCACCGCACACCGCGCCCGCCCACACAACGAGCAGGACCTCCGGGACTTCGCACGCCTCAGGGAAGGAGAGCACTCGGCAGAAGCCATCGCTCGCGGCGAAACGATGGAGTTCACATACAACCGCGACATCTTCAAAGACCGTTACAAGCGACAACATCGAGAGGAGCTTTGCTCCACAATCGTCGCGCACCTGAGCAAGGATGGCTTGATGTTCATCCACCCGACGCAGAATCGGTCACTAACCCCGCGAGAGGCGGCGCGCGTCCAGAGCTTTCCTGATTGGTTTCAATTTCCTGTCAGCCGAACGCATCAATTTCGTATCATCGGCAATGCAGTGCCACCCCTTGTCGGTGAGGCAGTTGGTCAGGAGGTAAGGGAATTCCTCCGCAATGCCGCGAAAAAACATCCTCAACCGGCGTTCAAGCTGGGGCCGCTACCCGGAAACGAAATCGAAGCCTTGAACTGGCTGCTGCCGTTCCTCGATAAGGACAAGCGTGCACTTCACCGCGTGTCTTCGGATGCATTCAAGCGTGCCTGGTATGCGATTGCATTCCTCTACGCCGGTCTTCATCCCGACGGAGCGCTCGACCACGGCACGACCATTTCCAACATTGTTGATGATTACCCCCTAGCAAGTCGTCGGGAACCGCGCTTGCTTGCGCCTTACTATGAGCGCAGTGGCTGGCCGGTTGTTCTCGCCCCGATTGCGCGCGAGGCATGGCGGCGCTACGAGGCGGGAGAGTTGAAAGACGCCCAGTTATACTGCTCGGAGGCGCAAATGGCGGGTATGTGTTTTCGCAGTCCTTGGATGGCTGCGGGGCAGATAGCTGGCCGGGCGGAGTTTGCGGCGTGAGGCGACGCAAGAATGGAAAAGATTTTCGAGGACCTCGGAAAGCAATTTCCTCTTCTCACTTGTTTGCAGCTGCGCAGCGGCGACGCCGTACCCGAAGACATCGCTCCATTTGTGGGGGTCATTCTTGGGGCGATTGAACAGCGACGGCACGCATCCTTTTGTTTCGTATTCCCGAAAAAGACCCAGATCGCGCCCCTAACGGCGGTAGTCTATTCACTCAGCAAATTCGCCGTCGAGTTTCCCAGGCTGGCTGAGGAATACGCCTCCAAGAGCTTTCATATCGGACAGCGAGTGAAAGTGCATCCGACTGGCCACGTCTTTAACTTCGGTGGACTCTGGCACGATGACCCGACGCGCTTTCGGTTAGAAATTACCAATCACCCAGGTTCGGCGTTTACTTGGCGTACCTCGGAAATCTTACGTTTGGAACCAACGCAGCGGTCTACGCCTCGCGGCCAGCTTGAGCACATGCATTCTCTGCTCGATGGAGGACAACTTTCCGCTCTTGATCGGTTTATCGGCACACGCACCTTCGGCAACACTTCCTTGTTTGAGAACCAAGTGCTTTTTCTCGGAGCTCGAACCGAATTCGACACGTTCCTTGCGGACACACGATTCTACAAGAATGGGCTCGAGCGGACGCTCGCGGACCTTGTCTCCACCGGCATCGTGGGAGAGTCGGGACAGACAGAGCACGACGATCGCTACAATGTGGCCGGACAGCCTTTTGTTGCCATTAGTCCGCGCATGGAAAACATCGCTGCTGCGTGCGCACTAGCCAAACCGCATTCCAAAGTCGTGCTGGTGGATGGTGCGAGCCGCATTATGGATTTGGGCAAATTTGACCAGATTTTCGAAAGACAGAATTTGATCATTTTCGCGGAGAGCGGAGACGATGAGAAGCTGCGGCAGCTCCATGATCGCGGCTGCAGATTCTGGCGCTTCTCGCTCGCCGATTTTGAATTGGGACGTGGAAAAAACGCGAGCACGACAACATCTCATTCGAGAGGGTTTTTTGGACCGCTTGTCCGTGCCGCTACGAATGAGTTTTCATGCAAGATTGAGCCGGTTTCCTGCGTGAACGAACAGTTGGATGTTGCGAGTAATTCACTGGAGACTTGCGAGCGAGCGCTCGAAGAATCAGATACCGATGAAACGAGGAAGCTTTTAGGAAAAATTTACGGCGTGCTCATGCGGTGTGCCGGTCTCGTCCGGCCGCCTTTGAAAGTCGAGCGGGAACAGATTGTCCAATCAATCGACCGTCTTTCATCAGCGGCGAGTGAGCGTACAATGTGGCTCCCCGAAAAGGCTGCAACAGGTCTAAGAGAAGCGTGCGAGGCTATCAGGCAGGCGGTCGGGGACGCCACTCTGGGAAGCTCGAAGGGTGATGCGGTGGAGGCGGTAACCGCGTCGGTGCGCGCGAGTGGAGCCGCGCGGATCGGAGTTATTGTCCGCAATTTAACGCAGCACAATGATCTCACTTCATGGTGTGCTGCTCATTCGTTGAGCCTCCCCGTGCTGCTACCTGCCAGCTTGCAAGAACAAGGTTATTTCGATGCGCTGATATGTGTCTCCTGGCCCAACACCGCCACTTTTCAACGCGTGCTTGCGTGCCATGCCGCACCGACGATCTACCTGGTAGGTTATGATTTTGAGCAGAGGTGGCTGGCGCAATTTGGTCGTCGTCGTGCCCAAGCCTTCCGCGTCCCCAGCCTCGGAGGTGCTGAAAAGTCGGAGCTGATTGGTCATGCCGGCGACGTGTCAATCGCCTGGCCTGAACCACCCTCTCGTGTCGCTCCTGTCGAGGTTGCTCCGGTCAGCGGCGAGTTCCACATCTCGAGTTTTGAAGAGAAGATCACCGGGAAAGGCAAAGGCATCGCCCAACCCGCAGTAGATGGGGAAGATGATCTCGTTGCTGCGACTTTCGTGAGTTTTGTGGGCGATGCCTACGCATATTTGACCGCCAGCAACAAAGTTCCGGTCATCACCGAGCTTGTATCCGGGCGCGGTGATGAGAGTTACACGATTCCAAGGCGCCGGATTGAACAAATCAAGCCTGGAGAAGTGGTCGTTTTCCGAGAAGGCGGAAAGCGTGATGTCATCCACGCACTTGCTGATGAAAGGATGGGCGACAAGGCAATGGGAATCCGTGCCCTCGCCGCGCAATGGCAGCATTCGCTGCGCGAATCCAATTTGAGCGAGGCCGAGCTGTATGAATCGCTAGTCGCTGCTGGATGTTCCCGCGGAGAAGCGGCAGTTAGGAACTGGCTGTATGATGAATCGATGATCGGACCCCAGAGTGAGAGCGACGTAACAGCCATCGCACGGGCAACCGGTGATGAGACGTTGCTGCGCAATGTATCTCGCGTGTGGCAGGCAATGCAGAATTTGAAAGGTCAACATCAAGCGGCTGGGAGGAGGCTCTTACATGTGCTCTTACGTGAGTTGCCCAACCGTGTCGGCGAGCTTGTGGGGGGCCGTACGCGAATTGAAATCGAGAACACCATTGGTGCGTGGATTGTGCAGGTCGAAAGCATCGCACCCGCTCCTGTGCAGTGTCCGCGCTCGCAGGTAAACAGCTTGCTTTGGGACGAAGGAGACGATTTCTTCTGACCATTGTTTATGGCGAAGATGATCCCCCCTCATTGCGACGACAAAGCGCCTAACAGCGAGCGGCGCGTCTTCGACTTACTTAGGAATGATCCGGCTACCGCGGATTGGGTGGTTCTCCATTCGCTTAATCTTGCCCGGTCTGGAAAGAGACCTTATGGAGAGGTCGATTTCGTTGTCCTTGTGCCTGGCGGCGGCGTGTTTTGTATTGAGGTGAAGGGTGGACGCGTGGCGTGCAAAGACGGCATTTGGACGACCACGAATGCATCTGGATGGACGGATGATCTGAAGCGCAGTCCATTTAAGCAGGCTAATGATGCAATGTGGGCCGTGCGTGATGCGTTGGAAAAGCGGCTCGAGAATTCGGCGGACTTCCAAAAGGTTGCTTTTGGCTATGCAGTGATTTTCAGCAACATCGTCATGCCACCACTTGAACCCGGGGTAGAGCCTTGGGAAGTCATTGATTGTGACGGCCTCGAGACGCCGATTTCTGCGCATGTGCTGCGAATGGCAAAAAACCAACGCGCCCGGTTTCACCTTCGTTCTTCGCCGGCCGAGCCCCAGCCGGTGCTCCTCAAACAACTTCGCGACGCCCTACGCCCGGATTTTGACCGCGTCATCGCTTGCTCGTCGGAATTACGTGAATCGGAGCGAAAACTGCTAAGCTTGACGGAGGAACAATATCATATCCTCGATCTCGTCGCGGAAAATCCGCGCTGCCTTTTTGAAGGTGCCGCGGGGACGGGAAAGACGTTACTCGCGCTGGAATACGCGCGACGCTGCGCCGCGGCAGGGCAGCGCGTGTTATTGGTTTGTTTCAACAAGCTGCTCGGCGAATGGCTGGCGACTGAATTGGGTGCGTCCGAGTCCAACGGGAAGGCTACGGCCGGTCGCTTTTATAAGTGTCTGCGGGAAGTGATCGTTGCGTCGCCTGGTTGTGCCGAGTTTGCCGAAGCGGAACAGCGCGCTTCCGGCGACTCTCTATTCGACGACGTATATCCGTTCTACGGGCAACTCGCACTCGACGACGCTGCGAAAAAATATGATGTCGTCGTGGTGGATGAAGCGCAGGATTTGGTGCGCAGGCCGGTGCTCGACGTTCTGAACGCTTGGTTACTCGGCGGGTTGAGCGACGGACACTGGGCATTCTTCGGAGACTTTCATCGGCAGGCAATTTACGGGACAAAGAGCGACGGCGATCCACACGAGATGCTGCGAGCGATGTGCCCATTCGTCGCGCGCGCGAATCTCACGCAGAACTGCCGCAACACGCGACGCATTGGGGAGGAGACGGCATTGTTGTCGGGCTTTACCTCGCCGCCGTATCGAATGGGACAGGTGGAAGGCTTGGCAGTCGATTACATGGAATACGATGATTCGGCTTCGCAGCGAACGGCCTTGGTTAAGGTGCTGATGCGGTTGGCGAACGAACCAGGCGTCGACGCAGGCGAGGTCATTTTGCTATCACGGCACCGATTTGAGAACTCCGTAGCAGGAACGCTCAATGATGTCGCTGATTTTCGTGTTCGTTCCGTTGAACGACCGGCGGCGGGAGTGACTCGGGTGCCAGTATTTGTCTTCGCGACCGTGCAGGCTTTCAAAGGCATGGAAAGCAAGATCGTGGTCTTGTGCGATGTCGATGACGTTGAGTCGGACGAGAGCCGCTCATTGCTTTACGTCGGAATGTCCCGCGCCCGGTCTCTGCTTGTTGTGCTCCTTCACAAACGCACAAAGCCTGCGATGAAAGAGGCTTTCAAGAGGCAAATGACTGAACTGTGGGGAGCCAATGTATGAGTGCCGAGGTTAGAAGCGACATCATCGACTTTCTAAGGCGCGAATTGGTCGGACCAGACCCCGGTTTTCCCGCGCAGCAACTAAATCGCGAGGAAATTCTGCGTCCGCAAGATCCTCCCCGGCTGCGTTACAGCGCGGGTGTGTTGTTTCCGCGCAAAGCGCCCGTGGCGCAAGCCGAGAATTCCACTGAAGCAGAGAGCGATGCTGCTGCTAGCGATGTGTCGGAAGGGGAAGAGCCGGAGAATGAGGAGACCGGTCTCGGTGATGCACGAGCTGATGCACGAGGCGAAGGCGAAGTGCCCACGGAACAAGAAGTAAATCGCGCGAACGAATTCCTCCCAAGCGCGATGGGAATCTCCGCGTTGGTGCGTTTACCAAAACGTCTGAAAATCGTCGTGAGCGCAGGCCGATACGAGCCATTGACTGTCGCGGGACTCGGGCGGCAGAACAAGGAGGGTAAATGGGTCGCTCATTGGTGGCGTAAGCCCGTCGAGGCAACGCTGGAGATTGATTGTGCGGAATTTCTTGTGCCCGGACCGAAGGTTGGAGTGGCACCGGTAGAGATAGACGGGGGCGCGACAGGACTCGTTATGCACATTTTCAGTCGGCCATTTGTCCATGCCAAAGAACCTGATCGAGAGCGAATAATCACGTTCACTTTGCTTAACGAGAAACAGGCAAAATCGATGCGGCCGGGTGATGAAGAATGCTTTTTTCAGTGTCACTTCGGCGTCATGGATGGAGAGGGCGGTAACTGTTTTCTTGAATATCCCGAGCGTGTCGGGCTGGCACTGGACGAAGAGGAGGAATCGCTGCGACTACTCTTCGATCATCGCAAAACGTTCGCCGTAGGTCACGGCTGCGCGGCCAACTGGCCAGACAATGAAGGTGGAGTGATGTCACGCGTTTGGACCGAGTCATTGCCGTGCCATGAAATTAAGCCGATTGCACCCACGCGCATCGAAGGTCTTGATCTCTCAATGGCGGCGCTCGCCGCGGACAATGGCGCTGCCGTCCAGTTATGCCGACAACTCATAAGCGCGTATGAACAGTGGATTCGCGAGCAGGTAGACAAGACAACCACGCTGCCAGAAGAGTATCGAGCGGCAGCGGAGCGGCATCTGGAGGAATGCCGGGGGGGATATTCACGGATGCTTGCGGGAATTGAATTGCTCGCGACCGATGCGGACACGCAGCGCGCGTTTGCGCTGATGAACGAAGCGATGCTGCAGCAACAGTTTCATTATGAACTGGCTTCATCCCCAAGTTTGCAGCGAAATTGGATTAAGAGCGGGCAAACGCTCGTACTGGAACGCCCTTACCAAGCGCCAAATATCCCCGGAGCACCGCCCGAGAGGGGTCGCTGGCGGCCCTTTCAGTTGGCTTTCATTCTCATGAATCTACGCTCGATGACACAGCGCGATTCTGATGAACGGAAAATCGTTGATCTAATCTGGTTCCCAACCGGCGGCGGGAAAACGGAAGCATATTTGGGCCTGACCGCGTTTACGGTTTTCTGGCGACGGCTGGAGAATACTCAGAACAGCGGCACGACGGCGCTCATGCGTTACACGCTTCGGCTGCTCACCACCCAACAATATCAGCGCGCCGCCTCGCTAATATGCGCGTGCGAGCTGCTGCGACGTGCCAAACCGGAAGAACTCGGAGTCATACCGATTTCTATTGGTCTTTGGGTCGGGGGCGATGTGACTCCGATTCGGCACGCCGACGCGGTGAAGCGACTTCAGGAATTACTTGATGGCGGATGGGAGAATCCGTTCATCATGTTGAATTGCCCTTGGTGCGGTGCCCAAATGGGGCCGGTGGAATTTGGCAGAGCCAATCGGGTAAAAGGCTACATCCAACGCGGTGCCCCACAGCGCGTTGAGTTTTGTTGTGAAGACCCGGACTGCGATTTCGATGGCCTGCCGTTGTATGTCGTGGACGAAGCCATCTACGCCGAGCGACCGACGTTGCTCATCGGCACCGTAGATAAGTTTGCGCTTTTGCCTTGGTATCCGCAGGCCCGTCACCTTTTCGGTCTCGATACTGACGACGAAATCTCGCCGCCAGACCTTGTGATTCAGGACGAACTGCACTTAATCTCCGGCCCTTTGGGGTCAATGGTGGGGCATTACGAGACCGTGCTCGACGCTCTCTGTACGGCAGAGGAAAGAGGAAAACGGTTGCCCGCGAAAATCATCGCTTCAACGGCAACCATTTGCCGCGCTGTCGAGCAAGTCCGCAATCTCTATTCGCGGGATGTATTCCTATTTCCGCCGCAGGGTTTGCGCGCTGGTGATTCCTTTTTTGCAGCAGAGGAACGGAAGACTATCGGACGAGTGTATGTGGGCGTGTTTGCCACCGCCCTCTCGTCGCACGTAACTGCACAGATTCGCGTGATCTCCGCGCTGCTCCAAGCGGTAAAAAGTATCTCCGAAAAAGCGCCGGCTGGGCTCGATCCGTACTGGACAGTGATGACTTACTTCAACAGCCTCCGCGAACTCGGCCACGCTGCGACGCTAATTCGCGCGGACATCGCCGACTATCTCAATGCGATGTGGGATCGTCTTCAAATTCGCCCAGATGGAACGAGTGATCCGCGGCGTTTCATCAATGCAGACCGTGAGCTAACGAGTCGCGTGCAGAGCAGCGAAATTCCGGAAATCCTTCAGCAACTTTTCGTGCAATGGGATGGAACTAGGGAGTCGCACCCAATCGACATCTGTTTGGCCACGAACATGATTCAAGTCGGACTCGATGTCTCGCGTTTGGGACTGATGACCGTCGTCGGACAGCCAAAGACGACCTCGGAATACATACAAGCAACAAGCCGCGTGGGCCGTGCCAGTCCGGGGCTCGTCGTCACGGTTTACAATCCTGCAAAACCGCGTGACCGGTCACTGTTCGAGCACTTCCGCGCGTATCATCAGAGCATCTATCGCTGGGTCGAGCCGACAAGTGTCACGCCCTTTGCGGTGCCAGTGCGGGATCGTGCGTTACATGCCTTGGCCATAACGCTCGTGCGCTACCTTGGCGGTGAAGCGTCACGCATTAGTCCCCAGCCTCCTCCTGACAGCGCGCTGGTAAAGAGGGTGAGCGACATCTTGCTGGCGCGTGTTCAAGACGTGGACAAGGATGAAGTGGACGAAACCCGGCGCCAGCTTGAAGAATTGTTTAAAGACTGGCGACGCAATCCACCGCCACGATACGGCGACTTTCGACCACCCGATGGACAGACCCCGTTAATGTTTCCGAGCGGCACTCAAAAGCTCGCGGAGTGGGGTGAGCCGTGCTTTGCCACACCGAGCTCAATGCGGAACGTGGACTCGACTTGCGACGCTGCTGTGGTGCCACGATTTCCAGAACCAGAGGAGGTTTAACGCATGCCAGCCGACCGACCGATTCGACGTGGACAGCTAATCTCGCCATTTGGTGTAGGGGCGATGGTGTCCTTTCCTCGCGATGAATCGCTGATGACTGCAGGTCTTGATGTCTGGACGGCACACGCCCGACTGAAATGTCCAGCCGACTGGCTCGTGCGCGAGGAGCGGTTGGAAGCGCGACTCGGCGTCACACACCTTCGGCTACCGCCCGACCATCGCGATCCGGGTCAAGGTGTGGCGCACCCAAACGAGAATGTTCCTTTCGTTCGATTCCCACGATGGCACTACTGCCATTATTGCGGCGGCATGGAGCAACTTCCAATTTTCAGCGGACGCCAACAGTGCAAGGCGTGGCCCTGGCCAAGGCGCAACTGTAGCGAACGCAAGAAGAAGCCCTGGCTGATACCGGTCCGCTTTGTGGCTGTCTGCGAGAAAGGACACATTCAGGACTTTCCGTTTCTGGAATGGGTGCATCGCGCAGCCACACTGGGAGAGGGCTGCGGTCTCCGTATGCGCGCCGGACGCTCCTCTGCAGGTCTGACCGGCATAGTTGTTGAGTGCAAATGTGGGCAATTTCGGAGTTTGGGAGGAATCTTTGATTTCAACGAAAAGGGTGGAGCGCTACATCGCATGGGCTGTGACTGCGCTGGTCTGCGGCCGTGGCTTGGCGAATGGGAGAACGCGAAGGGCTGCGGCGAGTTCTTGCAAGTCGTCCAGCGCGGAGCATCCAACGTATATTTCCCCCATGTGGTAAGCTCGATCTACCTCCCCCTTTGGGCCGAAGATGCCGCGAGTGGTGTGGTCAAAGCATTGGAAGATCCGCGAGTGTGGGGACCGCTTTCCTCGGGTTTGGTTAATGGTAAAATCTCGGCGGATCGCTGCGAGATGGTCGCATCGATGCGGAATCTCGACTCGGAAGAGTTGCGTGTGGCGGCCCAACGCAAACTCGAAGGCATTCCGGCCGCTTCGGCTTTGCGTTCGCAGAGCGAGGAAGATTTTCGACGGAGTGAGTACGAGGCACTGAAGAATGAGCGTGGTGCCCCGCGGAGTGATTTGCTGGTGAAGCCCGCCAGTCTCGGCGAATACGACACCGCCGTGGCCGGATGTTTTTCCCACCTCGCACTCGTGCACAAGTTGCGCGAGACGCGCGCTCTGGCGGGCTTCACACGCATTCTTCCGCCGGACGGAAATCTCGCGAGTGATCGACTGCGTGAGCTAAAGCGCGACACCCGCATCGACTGGCTACCGGCAACGATCGTGCGGGGGGAAGGCATTTTTGTCGAGTTTGACGCGGCACGCGTCGAGGCCTGGTCTAGCGCGACACCTGCAATCGCGTCGCGGATCAGTGGCCTGAGCGCTCACTACAATGAGCGTCGCATCAAGAACGGTCAGGAACAGCGACCGATCCGCGCAAAGTTCGTGCTGATGCACACCTTCGCGCACGTGCTTATCAATCAACTGGCATTCGAGTGCGGTTATGGAAGCGCCTCATTGCGGGAGCGCATTTATTGCGATTTTACCGATGCGGGAAACCCGATGTCTGGTGTTCTGATTTACACCGCCTCCGGCGATTCCGAGGGTTCGATGGGGGGCCTCGTGCGGCAAGGTCAACCTGGCACCTTTGAGAACATCGTGTTGCGCGCGATGCAGCGTGCCGCTTGGTGTTCATCCGATCCAGTGTGTATCGAAAGCGCGGGCCAAGGCGCGGACAATTCCAACCTCGCGGCATGCCACAGTTGTGCATTGCTACCCGAAACTTCATGTGAAGAAGGCAACCGACTTCTAGATCGAGCAATGCTTACGGGTACGCCGCTTCAACCGGAGATTGGGTTTTTCTCCAATCTTCTATCCGCCTAGGTGTCTGACGTTTTCACGCCCGAAAAGCGCTCAAATGTGATGGCGCGCATTCGCGGGAACGGGAATCGCGACACCGAACTGCGGATGATTACTCTATTTCGCACGCACAAGATTCCGGGTTGGCGCAGAGGACAAAAGCTTTTCGGCAAACCCGATTTTGTGTTTCGACGTGAGCGTGTCGCTGTTTTTGTAGACGGCTGCTTCTGGCATGGTTGTCCGAAGCCGAAACATGCGCCAATGCCTAAAAGCCGCACCGGTTGGTGGGCTGCAAAACTCGAACGAAACAAGGTTCGAGATCGTTTTGTATCGCGCACCTTGCGTCAGAAAGGATGGTTCGTATTACGCGTTTGGGAGTGCGACCTTGCACCAAAGCATTGGCCGCGAGTCACGCGTAAAATCCTCGCAACGCTCGGGCGAGACGCAACAGCGTAAAGCATGAGATCCAAGACAAAATAAGATTATACAACGGTAATTGCTATGCGGGAACTTGAATGAGCGGCGTATAGCAAAGGCGTAAGACGAGCCACCAAGCATTGAGAGATTCAGGACCGTAAAATTGGCCCTCCGTGAGAAAGCCATGCGCCGCATTGTTTCTGAGTGAGTACCCCGTTTGCTCAATCAACAGCCCGCGAAGTTCAAACCACAAGTCTTCACCAAAAACCCGCTTCGTCTCTGGTAGCCACAAAAGCGGTCCGAGCAATTTGACCGGCTGAGTCAAATCAGATTCCAAGTTGGAAACATCGATGCCACGCTGTTCAAGGACATATCGGATTGAATTCTCAATCTGCGGAACAAGTAGGTGCGTGGCCAGAAGGAGATCTCCCTGCAAGCCATAATACAGTCCTCGTCGAACAATCCCCTCGTGACCGGGGGGAACGAAGGGATTATCAAATACCAAGAAATTAAAATCGCTTTCACGAGGGATATTTTTTGCCCAAATCGTACGCCGCGCCGGCTCTATGAACGCCTGGGCTCGGAGGCTCCAGTCGATCTCCGCTGCGTGTCGAAACATGTGGTTCTCGATACTGACTTCTTGCTCGGTTCGGTCACCCCAGATAGTTCCTAGATGTTTGGTAACTCGGCCTGCGCTGTCAATAAGGCTGGTATCTATGATGCTTTGCCAAACACCTTGTTTCAAAACTGCCTCGCGAAGATCCTTTTGTTTGACCAACGGCACCGAGAAGGCCAGAAGTCTTAGGGCTTCTCGGAAATCAGGAACGCTTACGATTTCCATCGCGTGCTTTACGGGATCGGAAATATCCATCTGGTGTTCAAGCGTCTGCATCTCCGCCACGGACTTCGCCTGATACAGCATTAATTTGTTGCGCAGTTGTTCTACCTGCGCAGGATCACCTCCCGAGCGCCGGAGAGCTTCTACGCCTTTGGCGAGGCTGCCGCTTGCGGCGAAGTAGCTCGGTTTGTCTCCCTTGATCCAATTGTCCGCCTCGATTTCATAGGTCTTCGCGGTCTCCAAACGAGCCATTGATTCATTTCCTTTGTTTTTCGCCCGCTTCCATAGGTCCGCCTCATATTCCCGATAATCGCGTGCCCGACCCGGTTGCCCTGCGGCCAAAGCTTTCTCTGCATGCTGTCGTGCGAGTGCCGCCAAGTCGTCCGCGTTTCCGGCGTTCATCTGGGCCAAAATCCTTAGGAAATGCGCTGCGTAGAAAGGTTCGGTCGCTGCAAGCGGACTTGTCAGTGCCTTAATCGTCGCGCTTTCTGCGTCTAGCCATGGTTCGTTGTTCCGCCCTAGCCGGTGCCCGAGTTGCATGGCCCGTTGGAATTGTTGGATTCCGTGTATCCAATTTTCCTTGTTCAGGAATCCTTTACCAGCGGTGACGTAGTCCTTTGAGGCCTCTTTTGCCGCCACGTGGTCGTGGCGACGAACCCACAAAATGTCTCCGAGTCGGGCACGCAGGAGGGGCTCCTTTGTCTTGAGCTTGAGTGCCGAGACGATATTTAGATCCCCGTCCGTCAAATCGTTGGGAATGGCGGAACGCCTGCCATCCATGATCCCCGCAGGCCCATAAGGCTCTGTCGGGTTGTCGAATTGCGGCTGGAAGGAACACAAGATCGCAACCGATCGGTAAATCTTCCCCGCTCTTGTATCTCCTTTTTCCTCTGCGTTTTTTGCGGCGGTACCGTAAGCCTGGGTGAGATCAAAGAACCCCTTAGGCTGGACTCCTTGAAGCGACTCGTCTAGATCGACATCCGGCAACTCCTCTCCGGTGATCGGCAAACAATTATCAGACGATGCGGATTGCACTGGTTAGAACGGATTGCGGATAGACGACGACCAACAGCACTTGATCGCTTGAATTAGTTTGGCTGGTCAGGAAGAAAATTCAATCAAGCTAAGCGAATCGACACGGACCATGGGACTTGTACAGCGCGTCTCGCCGTGTTTTGTTTCGCGATGAGGAAACATACGAACGGTGGTTCGCCTGTTACAAAACCCCAGTGGCTGCCCCGCCTCGACAAGTTTTCGAGCCTTAAAAGGGCTTCATTTTACGAGGTAGCAAGGGTCCCGTTGCTATTTTGTTGCTGTTTTCGGTTAGTGAGATGCCCGATTCGAACGCGTTCACCTGGCTTCAGCGGTCCTGCTTGGTGATGCAATTTTCCCTGATGAATCTCACCACCAAACCTGTAGTCATTCCGAACCAGAATCGCATCGTCCGTCCCGAATTTATTCGCCTGCCGAAGCCCTGTTAATCGTCTGGAACCACAAACCGGCACGGCCTTTGAACTTTCGAAAGGCCAAAAACTGCGCGTGATTGATCTCGAACGCGAACAAGTCGCCGATCTGATCGCATTCAACGCTACCGACAAAACGGAGTGGCTTTCTTCGATCCAGGTTCATGCGGAGGCAAGGGGTCGGTGAAAATACGGCGAGAATGTCGCTCCCATCCGTTCAATAGCGATTCACATTTTGTGCAGAGTAATCGCTCCCACATCCCTTTCTGCATCCGGCGTACTTTGCCCTTTTCAACGTCGCTGACCTCGATAATACGGTGGTCTTTGTCATAAAAAGGGGTGAAGCAGAATTCGGGAATGATATGGGATTTGCACAAATCCTCTTCGCGCAAGCACAACCGACATTTCACGGTTGCAGAATAGTTGCGGTTTAGCGGATTGAAAAGGTTGAGCCATATTGCAATACGATGGACCCACCGCTGGATGAGGCTGTGCTAGAGAAGATGAGCCAATCCGTTTTGGCTTGGTTTGCTCGTGCCGGAGTCGATTACGAGAAATTCAACGACGAGCGGTGGGCAATCCATCGCGCTCATGGGGATGTCACTCTGGAGCAGTATCGCTGTCGTCTTCTCCACAGGTTCGGGCAGATCGTTGCTCGGAAAACAATCGTTTATCTTGATCTTAAATATTGGATCAATTTACGAAAAGTCGTTTTGGGTCAGCCAACTGAGCTAGCGTATACCGCGCTGTTCGAGATCCTGCAGCAAGCAGTCAATCGAGGAGTCCTTGTTTGTCCGTTGAGTTTTTGGGTGTTTGAGGAGTTATTGAAGCAAAGCGATCCAGCGACCAGGAAGGCGACAGCTATACTGATTGACAAATTAAGCAGCGGGGTCGCGTTCATGCATCACGGTGAAATCGTTGGCCAGGAAGTCATTCACTTCATTCGAACAATCTCCCCGCATTATCGTGACGTTAAACAATGGCCGATACGTGAGTGTATTTGGACACGAACATTCTCATTTCTCGGTGATCGAATTCCGGTCTGGCCCGAGACGATTCCGCAGTCGGATCAGTTGCTCGCGCAGAAAAACATGGAGGATTTCCATTTCTTTATCCCGTTGGAGGATATTATCGATGACGCAGCTGTTATCACGCCTGAATCGGTGAAGCCGGGGTATGACGTGGCAGATATTAACCGCCGGAAGACACAGGTCCGGAGAGAGCACAAGAGTTTCAAGAGCATGTTCCTAGCGGAACTGATGCATACAATCAAAGAGAACGAGGATCATTGGTACAGCTCGATGTCATATCTCCAGTCTCTTGAAACAGGTGGTCCAGAAGAGGCAATTGACGTTGATGCTCTCTCCGAATTGCAAAAACGACCGTCAATAAACCTCATTTACTGGTTATTTAAAAAGGACAAAGCAGGGAATCAGTTGCCGTCGTACCACATACCGGCGGCACTCTACGCAGCCACTTCTTGGGACAGCAATCGACAATTGACGGAGAACGACGTATTCGATTTCTATCACGCTCAGCTAGCGATTCCTTATTCTGATCTTTTTCTAACGGAATCATCCCTGAAGGCATTGGTCTGCAGTCGGCACTTGAGGCTCGACGAAATCTACAATACCGAGATCATTTCTGATCCAAACGAGGCAGTGACGAAACTGCGTCTGAAGTTTCCCTCGAATTCCGATACTTCCAGTGAGCCTATATTGAAGGAGCTGTTCGGTGGCAACACTTACGCACGATCATCGTGATTGAACGCATTCGTTCACCTTGGTGGATGCCGAATGCGTTCGATGCGGGACTGACATCAGCTACTTGTTGGTCCTCTGCGTCCACGGACTCTCGCCAACACCTCCGCTTCCATCTTTTCCATATTAGTCCAACCAGACTTGATCAGTTCTTTGGACACCTTCGCACCGCACTGAACGCCCAGGAGGAATCCAAACTCCTTGGCTTGCTGGAGTTGCTGTTTTTTCTTTAGAGCATTCTGAGTAAGCCGCGCCTGAATCTGGGGGGTTTTCATATCAGCCGATCATATCGGCTCCGAATGTGTTTTCAAACCCGCAGCAGCGTTACCAAATTCCACCACGTTTACTGGATTCCTGTCTAATCCACTCCTCGTATTTATCTAACCGTTCATAGACACCTCCGGATCCACATCTCGTCGGTGCGTCTTTAATCGGTCTAGAAGTCGCCCCGGCGAGGTAATAATAGCCATTCATTTGGATATACGCTGGGCCGCCGCTATCGCCGTCTCACGTGTCGCCGCCAAATCGATCTTTTGCAGCCACGAACTGCGAAACCCTTTTTGCCGTCTGCGGTGGTCGCTCCATCAAGAAACGAGATGGATATTTGTTGGCAAGTAATGTCGTCCTATGTTCAGCTGAGTGTCGGAATATTCCCACTCGCAGAACGCTTGACTAAAGAATAGCGGTCTGGTTTCCGCGTCGTTACACGCTTCAGGCGTAGCATATGTGCCGGGATCGCCATCATCCCATTCGAGCCCTAATTCTAAGAGAGCCAACACTTCTTTACACTGCGGCGATGAGAAATACACATCCGGGGGCTCTGTGGAATTTCATATTTCTAGGGGTGTCGGCGCGAATTACTACGGCGCATTATAAGCGAACGGCGCATGTTTGATCGGCAAATTGCCCAAACACAACGAAACTTGCCGCCGCAGTGCGATTGTCTACTCCGAGTTTTGCGAAAATGCGTTCGAGATATTTGCCGACCGTGCCGGTTTTCAGACTCAAGATCTCAGCTATCTCCGAGTTGGTCTTACCTTGCGCCACCCAAGCTAGTACTTCTGCCTGACGCTTGGTTAGGGAGTGGCACCCGCTATCGGCTGAGCTGATCGTGGGCTCAATTCCAGAAGCAGACCGACAGACTTCGCTTCTCGGCAAAGCGGTTGGATGTACAAACGTGTTCCCGCCTGGTCCGCGATGAATCGCGATGGCGGCCACCCGGTGAACCCGTCGCTTAGCCAACGGGTCACGGCCTCCGGAGGAAATTCTTCAACCAACAACGGGCGCGCTCGGTGGCGAATTGAATCTGTCCATCCACCGCGACCACCAACACGGCCTGCAGGGAGTCACTCGGCTGGGAGCTGATTTGATTGATCGATGGGTCTAGTAACATCGTTCTAAAACATGACTACGGTCTCTGCGGGTCGAAGTTTTCGAATTTTCTTCGAAAATCTTCATTTTTTCTGCGGCGCGTTTAAAGGGAAGGTCGGGCGCCCAAAACAACAGAGAGTTCACCGCGACCGCAAGCGACCTAATTTCCACGGGACTCATTCCAAAGGCGGGGTGTAGGAGTTCTCCTACACCCTTACAGACAAAGAATACTTGACCTCCACTAAGCCGGTTTGTTACCGAGAGACGTAGGAGTTCCCATGCCTAGCGCGGCTCGATTGTTTTACTGGGAAGGTGTGATTGTCATCGGCGGCCTTTTTGGCGTGATCGCCCGGAGGCTGTTTACGGGCGGAATCAGCCTGGATTTTCTTCTCTACGGTGACCGTCGCGATCGGACAACCCTTTCAGGCTTTTCTACGGTTTTTAGTCCCGGTCGAACGCAACTGCTGATCGTCACTAGCTTAACAGCAGGCTACTACTTGCTTCAGGTGATCCACGACCCGACTACATTTCCAAAAAATTCCCGCTGCATGGGTCGTAGCGTTAGGTGGCAGTCATGCAATCTACTAGGGTGGGAAACCCCAATCCATGCTTTTTGGAATCCGAGATCTGATTGATAGGAAAACACACGATGAAAAGAAATATTGAGTTTTGGGCAAGTTTGATTGGCGCGGTCGTTTTTGCCTCTCGTGGCGCGTACACAAACAGACTCCTAGTGGCCGCGAGCACCGTGATCCCAAGATGTTCCATCGGTCGTCGTCGCCAAGAGAAGACTCGCTCTCAAATTTGACCTGTGCATTCCACGCAGAAGCAATCAACTCCAACCAGGAATAACCCATATGGCAAATAAAAAAACTAAGAAAGCGTCGCCCAAGAAAGGGCCAACTGGCCACAGAACGACGCCGGCAGGCGTCAAGGCCCGAAAGCCAGCGCTCGCGCCCATCGCTCAGACGTTACTGGCGCATGCTCACGCCCTGACGGCTCACGCGCTGGCATTGTCCGCCCACGCTCACGCCCTTAGCGCTGCAGCTCCGTCCCAGCAGATCGTTAATTGCGTTTTCGATTGCCTACGCCAGATTGCGCCCGGGGCCAGCATTACGAACAACAGTATTCTTTCGAGGATTCCCATACCAGACTTGGTAGCTCTCGGCCAGTGCATCAATGATTGCGTCCCCCTAAGTGACCCCAGCTGTTGGGGAGGGGGCGTCGTTATAGACGGAAGCTGGAGGGTCAGCGATCTGATTCATGAAACCGAAACCCTTCGCAGCAACGCCTGATCCGCAATGAAAACTACCCGCTTCGGTCAGGTAGCCTTCTTTTTGCTCTGCACACTCCCGTTTAGCGTGCAAGCCGGTGACAACTCCGCCAGGTGGTCGGATCAACAACTGGATGCCTATAGCGACATGCAGCAACTGATTAGTCCGTCCGCGAAAAGTCCGGCGCAAAAAGTGAGGGAACTCTTCCCGGGGCAAACCTCCTACTCTCTGATCGACATCAAGACTGCGCTCAATCCAGCCAAACCATCGTCGCCGACCAAATTAATAGAGGACCACACCCAAAATAACCCCAAGCAGGACGGAACCTTCTCGACGGAAGAGACCCTAAGGCAACTCAATATGTACAAACAGGCCTCCGGTTCAAGCGTGGATTTCGCTTGGGCGCTAACCCAATTCTTTGGAGTGCAGGACTGGTATAAGCCCCCTCAGATCGCCTACGTGGAAAGCAACGTTGACAAGGCGCCGCCCAGGGATCCGAACACGCCTGAAGCGAAGAAGGCTAAAGCGGCAGCCGAGAAAGCCGCACAGGCCGCCGACGCTGCTAGGGATGCACACGTGCTTGCAGAAGTAAAACGAAAGAAGTACTACGAAGCGCATCCGTGGGAACATTTCGAGAGCGGCTTCCATTTGCCCCTCATCCGGTCTAGCTGGCGCGACGTGCTGACGGAGGAAGACCCCAGCCAGTCACTAGGTGGACCTGCTACGCAAAAAGATGTAGTTGGCGCCAAGCTCTCCTATGCACACGACGCAAAGGCCGGCAGCGATACGTGGTCGGTTAGCGGTGCGGTGATTTTGCCGTGGCAACTGGACTTTTCCGGTGGAGGGCTTACGCCAACCCGTTTCGCTGTCGCCCCCAGCTACAGTATCAATCGCGTGGACAATAGTGGCAACCCGAAGAAAAATGTGGATTCAGCGCTCTACCGCGTTGGCATCTACAGCGACTGGATCGGCCCCAATTACAACGCATTGGAGTTACGCGCCGCGGGCGTATACGCTTCAGATACGGGTGGGCATGCGCAGCTTCCTGGCTTCGAAGTGGACATTGAGCCCCGCCTTAATAATGGTGTAGTGCCGTTGGGATATAAAAGGATCCTTGTATATAATCCTTTGTATGACAATACCATTCCTGGTTCGACGGATCCTTCAGTTCCCCAGATCAACCCGTCTCTGTGCGACGTCTCGCTACGGGCCTGGCTTCACGTGGAAGGTGGCGATGTGCAGGATAATGGAACGACTTGGGATCCCACCAAGGGCGAATTCTTTCGCATGGGTCCTACGGTGCAGTTTCAGCTGAATTTTCCCCAAAACCGGCTGGTTGGCGGCAAGGACTTGTCCCTAAACGCGCTCTATTCCTATCTGGCCGCCATTTCCGGCTCTTCCGCCCACGAATCATATGTGAAGCTCAGCGTCGTGCTCGACCTTTACAACGACGCTTTCAACAACCGGAAAGTAGCTGTCAGCGCCGATTATCAGTACGGTGGCCTGAACTTCACGAAGGAAAACGTGAACGTCTTTACGATTGGTCTTGCGGTGAAATTCTGAAATGGGAACCCGATACGCGCTGGTGGCCCCTGTCGAATAGCCAGAGTAACGTATACGACAGCGAGGACAACCACCACCAGACCACAAACAATGCTCGTCCAGAAAGCAAATCGTTTCACACTTTCGTGATTTAGTGTCATGCGCTCACCCCCCAAAAAAACAGTCCTTGAATTTCCGCAAGGCGAGGCAACGCCGCCAACCCGTTTCCGGTGATCTTGAAAAAGCGAACACTACCGTCTCCGTCCTCATCATCGCGGGATTCAACCCAGCCAGCTTCCTTTAACCTACGGGAATGGAAAAGCATCGCCGTGGGCGCAAAGAGCTGCTGCGCTGAGGGATGCCGCCGTTGGAGAGCACGTCGCCGTTCACCCGCTGGGTGAGTCCACCTTGTAGCAACTTGCGTGGCCGGTCGACACGCCCGGCGGACGGTATTGGGCCGAGTTCGATGACGAGGCGCCGGTGACAACCGAGAAGAGCTGATTTTTTTCGCGCAGTTCCTGCACGTCGACGGGCGGTGGGAGCAGTTCCTCCAAAAGTCGCCCCTAGCCTACACCGGAACTGGGGGAGCAAGGTGGTCGATATGCTCGGCACTGCGTCGCTTTCCATTTTGTGCGGGCACTTGGCGGTACGCGCACATCAACTCGGTCTGTGGCGACCGGCTCAACCCGCCACTGCTCGGAATGCTCAGGAGCGTCTTCAAGCGTAGACGTTCCGGCTGCCATACGGGATCCTCAGCCACGCGAAGACCTGCGGAATGCCGCCCCAGCCCACGTTGACCAGTGTCTTTGCCTATGACCCAGAGCGCCTTCAATCGATCACTTAACGGATGTCCTGTAACACGAATGAGGGCAGATTGATGATCTCCAGCGCCCAAGCGTCGATGGTGTTCGCGGGCGGCAACGGTGTATCTTTACACCAGTCCCGTAGAGCAGCCGCGAGCGTCGCTGGTGCGACTCCGCGGAGTGCGTCGAGTGAATCGAAACCAGCAAGCGTCAATGCGTTTACGTGAGCGGGCTGGATGTGTGGGAGTCGCATCAGTTCCGCCACCCGTGCCAAGCGCAATAGCGTGGGCAGTGAGACCCCAACGGAATCCGCGAGCGTGCTGGCTGCCGTGAATGTGGTACATCTGACGATAAGGTCGGCTGGTGTGGCGACGTCCTGCGATAATAGTACAGCGGCGCGTTCCGGCCCGATTACTACCAACGACGCGAGAACGGATGGCGTTGTAGGCGCCGCGACGGGCGGTGCCGGTTCGGCGACAATCGCGGCGAAGCGCTTCGTTGTTTGTGGCGAGGTGCTGACATTCTTTAGCAGCGTGTTGGCTTCTTTCGCCGCCTGGCGGGCAACCTTGGAAGGGTTTAAGAGCGCTGCAAATTCGAGACAACCGAGCGAGCGGGTCAGATCGTCCCCTCCGCGCATCGAGTAGTAGCAAGCCAGATTGTACTGAAATTCGGTCGATGGCCACAATGTATCGAGGTCGGTGGGAAGCGGCTCCAACTTGAGGGTTGCGGCGACCACCTGAGCCGACGGTTTAACAAGGCGAAGGTACTGTTCGAGCGCCGGACTGGGCTTGGCTTTGCGGAGTTGATACCATTTCCTCGAGGCGGCAAGGTTTAGATCTCTATTGATTAGACCGACCAACTCATCGGCCATAGCCCCCGCTGTGCTAATTTGTCCATTGTCCACTAGGGCCATCGCGAGGCTGAACGCAGCCGAGTAATATGTCGAATCGCCGGTCTCTCCCTTGCTTTTCGTCGCGACGTATTCGAGTTGCTTAATTTGTTCGCGAATGTCGGACCAAGACAGCAGAAGCGCGAGGTTCAGTCGGGCGCCAAGGTTCGAGGGGTCATGGCCTAACGCTTTGAGATACATCGTCCGCGCCGCTTCTGACCGACCGAAATTCGACAGACGAAGGCCTGCTTCGAAGGCTGCTTGGCTGCGCCAGTCGCGAGTCTGGAACGGGGATTTCTTATCCGATCCGTATTCACGGTACATGTGAAACTGCAGCCACGTCACGCTCGGTGCGATCAAAGAATCGTAAGGCTGCGCCGCAAGCGCGGCGTCGCTTCCGGTCGAAACCGGAACGAAATCGGGCTCGAAAACCTCTTGCCAGATGGTGACACTGTTTGAGGCGTTTTGGTCTTCCCCAATGGTGAGCGTGGCACCGACGCCTCGTAAACCCTGCGGATGCAGCAGACCAGTGATCGTGACCACCCGCCTTGGACTCGCCCACCGGAAGACCGCCAACACGGTCTGAGCCACCGAGCTCATCGACGACAATCCGGAGGTAATATCGGCGGGAATCTGCGCCGGTTCAACCGGTCCGGTCGCGATCGTAAGCGTCGAGCTTGCAGAAAGCGGCTCAGCGAGACGCTGCCGGACCAATGCGGCAAGCCTCTTACCGAGTGCCGCATCCGTTCCGGATGAATCGAAATCTCCGATGACTAAGTACGGCCGGCCGACGCCGGCCATTCGTAAAACTATTAAGACGAGAAGACCCAAAACTCCCAGCGCTTCGAGGATCGGCACGATCCAGAAAGCGACGGCGTGACGAAATCTCCACAAGAGAGCATCCGAACGTCCTGGCAGGAGATCCTTCAAATCGGCTGGCACAGGGGATTCCGGATGGCGCTGTATCCAGCGTTGCAGTTCAGTCGCGGCCGCATCTAACGAGCGCGTCTCCTTGTAGGCCCGGGCCAGTTGAAGGGAGTTATCGACCGGCCCCGGCAGCAGGCCGGCAAGATCCTTGGGAAGAGGGCTCTTGGGATGCTGCTGTAGCGATTGCTGCAGCGACGTTCTCGCCATCTCAAGGAGACCGGCGTCGCGATAGGCTCTTGCGACGTCGAGGGCGTTGTCATCCAGATTCGCTAGTAATTCCTTGATGTCAGTCGGGATAGCCGTTTTGGGGTTCTGTTGAATCCATCGGTGTAACTCGGACATCGCCGCCTCGGTCAATCCGGCGCGCCTGAGCGCCCGGACAGTGTCGAGGTCGGCCGGAATCGACGGGTTCGTGGGAGCGGGTGGTGGTGAGGAACTAGCCGCGGACGGCTTCAGGCCGTCTGCGGTCGCCTGTAGCACGCTGGAACTAGACGGAGCCGTCTGACCGAAGCGTGGTCCTAGCGACAGCCCCAGCAAGCCACTGGCGACGAACAGGGCTGCGAAACGGGCATATTTCATTCGGGAGATCCTCCGATTGGTAGAAAAATCTGGCCCGCCCGCGCCCGGCTCGAAGCAGCGCCGCGAGAAAATTCAGGGGCAGTTCCGCGGTCCAACATGAGTCGGCCGTGACAACAGCAAAATGTCACGCCCGGAGCTGTCGGGGCAATCATCAATGATGATTCCGAGGGTGCAGCTAGATTGCGGGTTCGCATCGGCTGCAGCATTTGGTTAGGTCTTTGTGGTGTTTCGAGTTTCTGTGTCACTAAACTGATGATAATTCGGGATGTCGTAGTATCGGCTGGTCCAACGATCACCGGACACTTCGGGAAGTAAATCGCGGTGGCGAGCCCAGTTCAAAACGCGAACGAATCGGAGATCGGGTTCGAGCGTAGAGAGATTCTTTTGTGTGTTCATCGGCGGAGAATGGGCGAAAATAAGAAGTCGCTCTGCTAGCTTGATGTGCTTGTCCCACGTATCGTCGTCTGGCGTGGTGCTACCGGAAAGACGACCGACGTAAACCTCGACTCGGCCTGCATCACGATTGTCCAACCATTGCGTTTCTTGGGCGATGCGTTCACCGAAGTGCTGCCCGGCCGCTAAGCCGATGTAAAGCAACGCGGTGTTGCCATAGACCGGGTGTCCGCCATAGATCTGGTAGACTCCGTAATCTGTTGAGCCGATAAGTGAGGTGACAGCGTCGAGGCGGTGCGGGCCATCCCACTCGATGTGAATTGTGGTTTCGTGTTGCATAAAGATATAGAACTGACGAGAATCGCGGGGGTGATTTTGTCATTGTCTTTAGGGGCGGGCATTTGATACGAAGAAAACACATTCGAGGGAAGCAAAATCTCCTTCGATAACACCCAAAGAAGTCCCCAATGGAACGCCTCCCTATGATCCGAATCTGTCTAGCCGTGCTCCTCTGCGTGGCATTTCCCGCATCGTTAATTTGGGCCGGCTGTAAATCCAATTGCCGCGACGATTACGGGTCCGCGGTGGAAATGTGCAAATTGCTTCACGATTCCCCGGATGACGCCGATTACCTCAAGCTTTGCATCCAATCGGCAAAAGACGATTATGATGCGTGTATTCATAAGTGCGATAACTGATCGGCTTTGTCCTCAAATCGAGACGACAGTTTTCTGGTTCGATGAATGAAGATGAGATAGCTCCGCCCCTTGACCTCGATGCGGCTCCTTCTGAAAACGTCTGCCCGGTCTGCGGGGCTGCTTGTGTGCAGCGTCGCTGCAAAGTCGTTTGTGAAAGTGAAAGTTGCCGAGGCTGCGTAGTCCTGAATTGCTCGGAGTTCTGACCGAAAAGACTCGGCGCGCTTTCAGCGCTTCGATGTTCGCGCCCAAGAAGTCGTCTCCACGCCAACTGCGAAACGAGGAACCGTCGCTTTTTATTAACTCCCGCCGAGCAGTGGGCGTGCCGACTATTGTACTCAAGGTCGCCCCATGTTTTCTTCCACGATGAAGAAACACACGAATGCTCGTTCGCCTGTTACGGAACAGGCCGTCCCGACCCCGTCGGAAAATGGTCAAACGCCGGCGATCGTCTCGCGCTGGGTAGCGTATTACAGGGTCAGCACCGCCAAGCAGGGAGCCTCCGGGCTCGGCCTCGAGGCGCAGACCGACGCGGTCACAAGATTTATCTCGGGAAGAGGCGGCGAGATCATCGCTTCTTTCACGGAGACGGAATCAGGGAAGAAGGCGAGCAATCGCCCCGCTATGCTGGAGGCACTCGCGCTCTGTCGAAAGCGGCGGGCGACTCTGGTCATCGCGAAGCTGGACAGGCTTGCCCGCAACGTGCACTTCATTAGCGGCCTTCTGGAAACTGGCGTCCTCTTCGTCGCAGCTGACCAGCCGACCAAAGACCGGTTCATGCTGCACTTGCAGGCGGCGTTCGCAGAAGAGGAGGGCAGACGCATTTCGCTTCGAACGAAGGAAGCCCTAGCTGCCGCCAAACGACGTGGAGTGGACATTGGCGCGACAGGTCGTGTGTTGGCGCGCCGCTATAAAGCAGCCGCACTAAAACGCGCTCATAAATTCCGACCCCTCTTTGAGCGTTTGAGGCATGAGGGTGTCCACGCGCCGGCGCGACTCGTCGAAGCGCTCAACAGTCGCGGGATTCCTTCTCCAAGCGGCACCGGCAAGTGGCACGGACCTACGGTTCATCGCATCTTGCGTCGGCTCGCGATTGCCCGGTAAGGATTGCGCACGGATCGCCAAACATAGTCTCCGTTGGCAGAGCGTCTCGTTCGCAAAGATTTTTTGCGGTCTTGTGACCCCTCCCGACAGTGATGGACAAAGCTGGACATGTGCGGACGCTAAAAGAAAGTGCCCTGCGTCCGATCCGCACAATCGTGTGGACATTTCTGGACAGGAGTAGACCGAATTTCCAGTGCCAGGGGGGCAAAACGGGTGGACCTCTGGCTTGATCTACTGCAAATTGTAAACCTCTACTAACCCCACCCCCGTGGTGTTGTTCTTACCACGCACTATGGCGGTGTAGTTGCCCGGAGCCAGAGTTGCGATAAGGGCCGATTCCAAATCGTTGGTAGGCGGAATTGTCGTGGCGCGGATGTCAGCTTCCTGAGACTGGCCGGTCTGATCGTTGATCTTCCA
>PLCM01000022.1 GCA_003134765.1 Spartobacteria bacterium
TTCATGTCATCTATGCGCTGGAGGCAACCGCTGACCGACGCGAAAGTTTCTACATGAGCAGTTCAACACTCAAATCCGAAGCGGGCTGCGGTGTCGTCAGCGGCGCCTCATCTTGTGCTCGTTAGGTCCACGGAACGTTTAAAACCGATGTCGTTCGAACGAATATCCTATCTCGCACAAATTGTTGCCTCGGTGGCCGTGGTGGCTTCTTTGATCTTTGTTGCTTTACAGATCAAACAAAATACGGCCGCCCTCCAGCGGAACGAACACAACTCCACCATGGCGCAGTGGACCGTGATCCGCATGGCCATCGCCAAGCATCGCGACATCGCGGAGTTGATGACCGCCGGTCTTCATGGGGAGAGCCCGCTAGACGCAGCCGATCAGCTTCGATTGGAGCAGATGTTGCAGGAAAACGCCTGGGCGGCTTTTCACATTTGGGACAGAACGCAGCGCGGTATCTTTCCGAAGGGGACTTTCGAAGCGACAGGTGGAGCACTCTTGGGCACCTTGCTCAGAACGCCGGGTGGCGAGAGCTGGTGGCGCAAAGCCAAACATATTGGCTTCCCTCCTGGGTTCGTCTTGGACGTCGACGCCATCCTCGCCAAGGCCTAATTAAGCCGCTGAAGCCAACGGGCGCCCCGTTGTCTTCTTGCATTCCGATGTCCTCGAGCCCTAAGCTTGCAGCCACGCTCACTCTCGGCCGCCGTGGCCGAGCTCGTTAGACCCTCGAACACATTCTATGAAGAAACAACCTAAACCCCAAAAGCTTTCACCACAACAACGTGAAGAACTGCTCACGGTGCTGGAAGCCCGTTTTAAGAAACACATCAGCCGCCATCAAGGTATTGTATGGGCCAAAGTGCTAGCAAGGCTGGAAGCGGACGCCGACAAACTCTGGTCGCTTAGCGAGATGGAAAGGACCGGCGGTGAACCGGATGTGGTGGGTCACGATAAGAAGACGGGCGAATACATTTTCTTCGATTGCGCGCCGCAAACCCCCGGTGACCGAGTGAGTCTTTGTTACGACGATGAAGCGCTGGCCGCGAGAAAGGAGCATAAGCCGAAAGGCAGCGCACTCGGCATGGCCGCCGCCCTGGGTGTGGAGCTTCTCACAGAGGAACAATATTTCGAACTGCAAAAGCTGGGTGAGTTCGATACGAAGAGGTCAAGCTGGATTAAGACGCCCGTCGAATTAAGAAAGCTCGGTGGCGCGCTCTATTGTGATCGCCGCTACGGCCGCGTCTTTGTGGGGTACAACGGCGCCGAGTCTTACTACAGCGGCAGAGGTTTTCGCGGCTCACTCAGAAGCTAAATTTGGACTTTGAATATTCTCAACTTGGAGTCCTCGTATCTGTTTCTTCATGGGGCGTATTCAAGCGCCTAACGATAAAGATCAACCACCGTTGACCGTGCAGCGATTCATGGCACTGCGTGATGGGCCCGGTCACTTTGAACGTCGCGCACGAACCCCTCAGGTCCGCCTTCGACAACCAACGTCCCTGGCACATCACCGACCCTTTCCGGACATCAAGCGTTGACATCTCACAAACGGTTGTCCACACAGGCGTATGCGAAAATATTGCCCGAAACTTTTGCTCCTGGCGTTCAGTCTCTTATCGGCGGGGACCATCCGCGCGGCGGGTGCAACGGATGACGAAGCTGCGATCCGCGCTTTGGAGGTGCAACAACAGGAGGCCTGGAATCGGCACGACGCGAAAGCTTATGCCTCATTGTTCAGCGAAGATGGCGACTGCGTGAATGTCGTCGGCTGGTGGTGGAAAGGGCGGGCCGAGATCGAGAAAAAACTCGCGGACGCTTACGTTTATGTCTTCAACGAAAGTGTGTTCAAGCTCGGCGACGTGACAGTCCGGTTCCTCGAAGCCAACACCGCGATTGTTCATGTCCGGTGGACGATGACGGGCGCCCGGACCCCGCAAGGTATTCCGGTTCCGCAGCAAGGGATCCAGACCCAGGTCGTCCAAAAGCAGGCCGGCAAATGGCTGATCGCCGCGTTCCAGAACACAAACTCGGTCCCCGAAATGCCATTCCCAAAAGGGCCGCCCGCTAGCGCGCCTGAAAAACCGGCGAAACCCTAGCCTGACCCTATTTGGAACACCCCGCCCCGCCAGGCCGATTGAGAAGACGGAACACACACTAAAACGGGACCACGCCGCTTCCGAACGACCCTCATCCTAACCTTCTCCCTCATAGAGAAGGAACCGAACAAATGTCTAGGTTACAGCTCGATCGCCGTGCGAACAGCTACGGAATTCGGTAAACTTCTATTACCGCGACACCGGGAGCGGCGGGTTTTCCAGATAACACGGCGGTGTAGTTGCCGGCGGGAAGGTCAGTCAAAAGGGCGGACTCCAAATCATTCGTGGGCGGAATGGTGGTCGCCTCAATTTCCGATTGCTGACTGCTGCCGTCGGGCCGCGTTTTCCAGTTGTCGTTCGTCGCGAGCGTGGCGCCATTGCCATCGTGCAATTCAAGGGAGGGATCGGGCAGAGCATTGGAGAGACCCGATTGACTCAGGGATGGGCCCAGCGCGCGAACCAGGATTTGGGCGTTGGCGGTCCCGTCGCCCACGATGAACCCGCCGATCATGACGTTGTCCGAGCCACCGACGAGCCCGCGCGTGCTGATGTTGGCAAGCAACGAACCGTCGTCCGGATTCAAATCGTACACTTCCATCAGGGCTACACCCGTTGAAGCGCCTTTGCCGCGGACGATCGCGGTATAGGCTGCGCCCGGGGCCATGGTCGTCAGGATCACGGACTCGCTGTTGTTGGCAGGTTGGAGCGAGACCGGAATCTGGGGGGCGTTGGGGGCCTGGAGCCAATCGTCATTCGAAGTGACCAAAAGCCCATTTGAATCATGCAATTCCAAAACAGGGTCGGGCAGGAAACCAGCGACCCCAAACTGGCCCAGCGATGGACCGAGAGCACGGATCGCCACTTGTTTCGGGGCAGAACCGGTAATGATGAAACCGCCGATCATTTCGTTCGGATCGGCATCAACGCGGCCGCGCGTGGAAATATTGAGGAGTTGTTGTGGACGCGTGGCCACCTGCACCTTCACGATTTGGTTCGGCCTGCTGTCCTGCCCGAAATAGGCATAGCCGTGCACGGGATCGAAGACCGCGCTCCGGAAAAACACTTCACCGTACGGAAGGTTGCTATCGGCGCTGACGTTCGCGGCCGTGGTGCCATTGGGAGGAGGCGCGCTGTTGGTTCCTCCCTGGAGCGGCAGGACCGCCACTTCCGTCGGGAGGTTCGGGCCGTTCAAGCTCAGTTGATAGATATGTCCGGGATAACTGTTGTCGTCTGCGAAATAAACGTAGCCGCCGAGGGGATCGATGACCGATGCGGCCAGCCGGCCTTCGCCCGCCTGGAGCGAGGTGCTTCCGACCATGGTGGGAGGCACGTCGCCGGCCTCGAGTTTCACTTTGTAGACTTTGGCCGAAACGGCCGGGTCGCTGTCGTAGGTGCCGTAATAAGCGTAGCCGTGCAAAGGATCGATCGATCCGCCGTCGATCGACGACGGCACCGAATCCAGATCAATGGCGCCGATCCGCACCGGCGGATTCGATCCAGGAGGCATCTTGATTTTTACGACTCGTGAAATATTGGGCGGAGCCGAATTGGGCGTGGTGACGAAATAGGCATAGCCGTTTTTCGCATCGACGAGAGGGGCCAAGAGCGCTTTGTCCTCTCCGGAAGCGAGGGAAACAGCCCCGAGCTCGGTGAAAGTGGAGAGAGCCACTTTGACCACCTTCGCCGGGGCGCCGGAGGAAAGGACGTATGCGTAATGGTTCGCTGGGTTCGGATCGGAGTCATCGATGACGATGCAGGAAACGGCGCCAGCGCTGAGGGTGAGGGAACCGGCCGCGGTGACGGGCGCGTTCCCCGCTCCGAGGGCATATCTTTTGATCGAGGCCCCTGGGAAATAGACGTAACCGCCGGCCACATCGATGGCGGCTCCCGCAAACTGGCCCGTGGAAAGGGCGGGTCCGACCGGCACCGGCAGAGGGCCGGTGACATCCAGCTTAAACAGGTAGCTGCCGACAAAGTAGGCATAACCGTTCACCGGATCGATGGCCGCTGCGTACATCCCCTTATCGTCCGGGCTGGTGTGCCGTGGCGCCAGGGTCGTGTGGCCAATCCGTTGAAGGCTGCCGGCGTTCGCAACCATGGTGGCGAACAAAACGACAACGCTGGTCAAAAAAGACTTGGATTTCATACAGAGCGGCCCCTCGCCGGACGAGATTGCAGCATGACACAAGCCACAAACCCGGGAGGCGGAGGATGAGAGGACGAACAAGAGGCAAACGAAACCGGGTATTTTGCTTCGACACTGAGGTAGGCCACCGCTAAAACGACGCGGAACCGGCCTGTTGCCGCCGCCAAATAATAAACGAGCCGATCCTGTCGTTGCCCTGGTGGGAATTCATCCCTCGCGGGGTGATCGTTTATTTCTTTTTGATTGTGCTGCTCCGGCTCACGGGGAAACGACAAATCGGGCAGATGGCGCCGTTCGATCTGGTGTTGCTCCTCGTCCTGAGCAACGCCGTCCAGAATGCCATGAACGGCGGGGACAACTCCGTCCTGGCTGGAATGGTTTCAGCCATCACGCTGGTCGCGACTAACTGGCTGGTGGGATTAATAACCTATAAGAGCAAGCGCCTTGAAACCCTCGTCGAAGGCAGGCCGGAGGTGCTGATCCATAACGGGAAGCTTTTCGAGAAAGCCTTGCAACATACCAAGATCACCCACCATGAATTGATGACAGCGTTGCGCGCGGCGGGCTGCGCCAACGTGGAAGAGGTGCACGCCCCCTGCTCGAAACCGACGGGTCTATCAGCGTCATCGCGAAGAAGGGCTAGGTGCGCGGTGCGGTAGGGACGGCGCGCTACGCTGTCCGCGGACGCCCCAACGCAGCTTCCCTACCCATCAATCTGTCGCAGGGCAAAGGCATAAGCGCCGATCGCGACAGCTTCGCTCGTGCCGAGACGCGAAAGGCCCACGCCGATGCGCGGAGACGCATCATAGCTTGCGGTGCGCGAGCTGCCGGGCACCGGGATGTTGCGAATGGTCGGTTCCAAAAACCGATTTAGTTCATTCGGTTCTTCGAGATTCAATGCTTTGGGAATCAAGCGGCGCACACCCTCCTCCACCGCACTGGCATAACTGCTGTTTAACTCCTCCATCAGGGCTCGTGAAAAAAGCGGCCACGCGCCCGACAAACCACCGCCGACCACCGCAAGCCCATCCACGATCGTCAAGGCCTGTCCCATCGCGTCACCGACGACTTCGCCCAGTTGCCGGAACGCTTCGAGTGCCGCCTCCTTGTCGCCCGGATGTTTGCCACATCCGATCGCGAAAATGACTCGCGGCTCAGGCGATTGTTCAAACCGTATCCCCGCCTCATCCGCATAAAACTGGCGAACGCCCCGGATGCCCGCGACTTCCTCGACTCTGGTTTGCGGATTGAGCTTATTGCGCAACAGCCAGATTTCCGCACCTAACGAGTTGTCACCCAGGAACAGTTCGCCGTTGCGGACAATGCCACCGCCGAAGCCTGTGCCGAGAGTCACGCCGAAAAGATTATGGTAGCGCTTCGGGTTACCTGCGTTCTCCAGCAATCCGTTCACGTACGGAAGAAAGCCCGCGATAGCTTCGCCATAAACAAAAAGGTCGCCATCGTTGTTGATGAAGACGGGCACGCCGAAGCGCTCTGCCAGCATCGGCCCGAGCGCCACCCCGCCACGATAGGCCGGGAGATGTTGCAGGTCTCCGATTACGCCGTTTGGATAATCAGCCGGACCCGGAAACGCGAAGCTGATCGCAACCGGCGGCTGCGGACATTGTTCCTGCGCGCGGCTGAATCCTTCAACAATGTTCGCGAGGGAGCGCTCCAGGTTGTCGCCACACGAAGGCAGGGCGACTGTCTCGACGATTGGGTGGTTCCCTTGCGTGGCGGTAAAGCGAAAGTTCGTTCCGCCTCCATCGAGGGTGAGGACAATGCGCGGATCAGTCGAGTAATCAGCAGTCACGACTTACTCAGGCGGCGGCAGATATGCGTCCGACCGTGTGTCCCTTCCAGCCATAGAAGGCGACGTAGGCATAAGCGAACACTGGAATGATGTAAGAGATTTGAAGATTGTAACGGTCGGCAACGTATCCCTGGAGGGGAGGGAGAATGGCGCCGCCCAGGATGGCCATGACGAGAAGAGATGACGCCTGACTTTTGTAGATGCCGACACCTTCAATCGCGAGCGAGAAGGTGTTTGACCACCCAATCGACGTAAAGAGTCCTGCACCCACCACGCACCACATGGCCAGTTTCCCGCCGGCTACGATCGCGATCAGAAGCAACGCGACCACGCTGAGCGAAAATATCATGAGGGTGCGCGGCGCCAGGGACTTTCCAAGTTGGAATAAGATCCAACAGAGCGCGACAAACGGAAGGTACATCACGAGGATCGACCAACCTCGGATCGTCCCGAGGAGCAGACAGGCGGCGATCGGGATCGCGCCGAGCAAGAGCCGCTTCGTAGCCGGCGCCAGGTCGCTCAATTCCACGGCGCCCATGAAACGTCCAATGAGCATGCCTCCCCAGAAAAGGGAGACATAGCCGCTGGCTTGCAGTTGAGTTAAGCCCGCGACATTCCGCTGGCCGAGAAAATTGATGATTGAGCTGCCGATCGATACTTCGCCGCCGACGTAAAGAAAGATCGCAAGCATACCCAGGGCTACATGAGGAAACTTCAGCGCGGCAAAGCCCGGCTCGATCTTTCCTTCTCCGACATGCGGAAGCTTGACGAAGAAGAAAATCGCCGCGAGCACCGCAAAAACAATGCAGAACGCCAGGTAGGGCACCTTGACTGACTCCGTCCCATGCGCGCCAGTCCGGGCAAAGTATTGGAAAATCAGGTAACCGCCGACCAACGGTCCCAAAGTCGTGCCGAGCGAGTTGAAAGCCTGGGCCAGGTTGAGCCGGCTCGAGGCGGTGCGTTCCGGCCCCAGAATCGTGACATAAGGATTGGCCGCGATCTGGAGCATGGCAAAGCCAAGGCCAACAATAAAGAGCGCCAGCAGGAAAAGCGGATAGGAAAGGAAGGAAGCCGCGGGCCAGAAGAGCGCGCTCCCTCCGGCAGAGATCATCAGGCCGATGACGACGCCGTTTTTGTAGCCAAGCCGCGCGATGGGATCGCCAAAGCCGGCGGAAATGCCGAAGTAAAGGAGGGAACCGACAAAGTAAGCGCCGAAGAACGCAAACTGGACGAGCATGGCGTGGAAGTAATCGAGCGTGAAAGCGTCCTTGAAGCGGGGAATGAGAATGTCGTTGAAGACAGTCATGAATCCCCACATGAAGAAGAGGACGGTCATGATCGCGAACGGCCCGCGGTAGGTCTGACCGCCGCTGGCTCGAGTTGGAGATGCTTCCTGCATGGCTACTCGGGAATTCGTGGGTTTGTTCCCCACTGGCCTGGCTTAGGTCCCATGTTGAAAGTAAGTCTGCCGCCGTTCTTCAATTCGCTGAAGGGGAGAAATGGGCTATCGAGGTTCTTGCCGTTCACCTGCACCGATTGGATGTAGATGTTCTCCGCCGAAAGATCGTTCGCAGTCATGCTGAACGTCTTTCCATTCGAGAGATGGAGCACGGCTTTCTTCAACTGAGGCGCGCCGATCACATAGTAATCGCTTCCAGGACAAACGGGGTAGAACCCGAGGCAGGTGAAGATATACCAGGCCGACATTTGCCCGCAATCGTCGTTTCCGCTGAGTGAATTTGGCTTGTTCCCGTATTGCGTCGTCACAACTTCGCGCAAGCGCTCCGCCGCTTTCCACGGCTGGCCTGCGAAAGAGTAGAGGTAAATGATGTGATGGCTCGGCTCGTTGCCATGCCAGTATTCGCCGATCCGTCCCTGGATATCGGAGACACCTTTACTTTTATCAGCCTCCTTGAAGGTGAATAGCTCATCGAGCTTGCTCCAAAATTTCTCCCTCCCGCCCATTAACTTTATGAGACCGGGCACATCGTGCGGGACATACCAGGAATACTGCCAACTCGTGCCTTCGGTGAAGTCGTTTACTCCGGCAGTCTCGTCGTAGAAGTGAGCGTTAAAGGGCGAATGCCAGCGCCCCTGTGAGTCCTTGCCGCGCATCAGACCCACCGAAGAATCGAACACGTTGTTGTAACTGGCAGCGCGCTTCGAGAAAACGGCAAAATCCTCTCTCTTCCCGAGCGCCTTGGCCATCTGGGCGACGCAATAATCGTCGTAGGCGTATTCGAGCGTTTTCGAGACTGACTCGTTCTCCTTGTCGAACGGAACCCAGCCCAGTTTCGCGTAAGTGGCGACACTGTCATAATGCGGATTCAGCGCCGTCGTTCTGATCGCATCATAAGCGCGGTCACGATCGAAGCCTTTCACGCCTTTGAGATAGGCGTCCACGATCACCGGCACCGCGTGATAACCGACCATGCACCAGGTTTCGTTCGCCTGGAGCGACCAGATGGGGAGCATATGCTCAACGCTTTGATCGTAGTGAGCCAGCATCGAGTTGATCATGTCCGCATCGCGCGGCGCCTGGATCAGGGCGAAGAGGGGATGGGTTGCGCGATATGTATCCCAGAGGGAAAAAACCGTGTAATTCGTGAAACCTTTTGCCTGGTGAAGATTCTGGTCGAGGCCGCGGTATTCGCCCGTCACGTCCTGGTAGAGGTTTGGCGCGAGAAAAGTATGGTAGACCGACGTGTAGAACGTTTCCTTTTCCTCCCGCGAGCCTTCGATTTCGATCCGGGCCAGCTCCTTATCCCACTTCAGCCGGGTCTGGTTCCGCACCTTCTCGAAATTCCAATCAGGGATTTCCGTATCGAGGTTTTTGAGAGCGTTTTCGGCGCTGATCGCGGACACAGCCACCTTGATCACAATCGCCTGCTTCTCCCCCGTCCTGTAGTGAGCGAGGAATTGAAGATTGGTCCCAGCAGCTTCCTGCGTGCTACGGAACCGATAGGTGTTGTAGAGGATGGGCTTGCCGTCACTCATGATTTCGGCCTTATCGAAAGGCCGCGAGTAACGCGCGGCGAAGTAGAGATATCGCTCCCTGGCCCAGCCATTCACGAGATGGAAGCCTGTGACAGTTGAGTTGTTCTCGACTCGAACATGGGACCAAACCACCTTCCATTTCTTTCCCGTCAAAACGTGACTGAGATCCGTCAGGATCGATGCCCTCTCACTAGCCGGAAAGACCATTCGCATCATCCCGGCGCGCTCCCCGCCTGTAAGCTCGACCGTTACCCCGGATCTCTGTAGCTTCACTTTATAATAGCCGGCGGAAGCGGTTTCTTCCTCGTGCGAGAAGCGCGACTGATAACCGGAATCCGGATCCTTTTTCGTCCCGGAAACAAGCCTGGGCTCTCCTACCTGCGGAACGAAAAGGAAATCGCCCAGGTCAGGAATTCCGGTGCCGGTAAGGTGCGTCAGACTGAATCCCAGGATGGTCGGATCGGAATACTCATAGCCGGACGCGGTTTCCCAAAGCTCCTTCTCCGTGTCCGGTCCTAATTGGATCATGCCAAAGGGCGCGGAAGGACCGGGATAAGTGTTGCCCTCTCCTTGTGTCCCGACAAAAGGGCGGACGAAATCCGAAAGGTGAGGTTGATCACTGGCAAAAACGGGCATGCTCAATGACGCCAGGCAACCGAGGACAAACAATGAGCAGGTCGTCTTTTTCATGGCGGTTACCAGGTGCGGCGGAGCGGATGCGCTTCCGTGTTGAAGACAACCTTGTCGAACTCCAGAGCGCCCGGTGGCGCGAAGAGCAGGTAAAAGTATTTGAAGGTCTCCGCGAGGGCGAAGCTCTCCATTTCGTCGCGCTTTTCTTTCGTGATCACATCCTTAAGCGCAGCATAACCGGCTTCCGTGCGACAATATTTGACGAAATCATCGAAGATCGTCTCGCCCATCCGACTATATTCGGAATCGCCCGTGTAATGATGGAGGTAGTAGGTAGACTCCACGATTTCCGGGCGCAGGTGATAAGTGGCTGCCTTCACTTCCATTGTCGTGTAATCGATGACTTCGGGTTCGATGCCGTGCAGGTTCCACATCTTGAAGGAGGAAGCCTGCAATCGTCGCGCGCGCGGCAAATCACCGGAAAGCGCGAGTAAAGCGGGAAAGAAAGCGTCAAGGGCACCGTAAGTTGTCTCGGTGCGCCGGCCGGTCGTCATGTCGGCGTGGCCGTACCAGAGTTCGCCGCGAACCTCGTCGGCCAAGTATTTCTGCACAACCGGAATGCTGGCATTCCACATTTCGAGGCAATCCTTGTCCCCAAACAGGAGCCAGCATTTCCAGAGATATTCATAGTAGGAATCGATGCCGCCGCTGACATGACTGTCCGGATCGGTCCACGCTCCGGTCTCGACGTTGATGCTTGATCCCACAAGGCCCAATTGCGAACGGCGCTTATAGGTCTCGACTAACGCGCGCTTGGCTTTGTCATAGAAAATAGACTTACCGGTCAACTTGCTGAGCGTCCCGAACTCGAGCAGGAGCGTGCCGGTTTCCGCGGGATTCGAAACCGGGTCGCGGATCTGCCCCGTGCGCAGATTAACGTAGACGTAGGGAAGGCCGGTTGGAGATTCGAAGGCCGGGAGCAACCGGGTGCCCAGGTCTTCAGCCAGAGCTAACAGGCGCTTGTCGCCGGTAAGTTGATAGGACGAAAGTAAGCCGCCGAGGAGCCGGATCGTTATCTCGAAGTTCTTGACGTAGATGTCGCGATCGAAGGAAAGGTCGCGGTCGATGAGCGCTCGCGCCTTGTCCGCCTCGGTGTCCAGCTTCATCAGGACAAGGGTGTCGAGCGCATCGACCGGCGTCATAAGCAACGACTGGCCGTACCAGTCGTGGGACGTTTTGCTCAACGGCTTGAGCGCATCGTGTCCCCAGGCGTACCGTTCATAATTATTCCAGGCGTGGAGGAATTCTGTTTTCACGCGATCCGCGACTTCGCGGGCTCGCGCGTCGTCGCGAGATTTCGAGCAGCCGGACGAGATCAGAACAAGCAGAAGGGTTATTACTCGGAGTGCGGGAGCCTTCGCATTCACAGGAGCAGGGTCTGACGCAGGATTGACCGGCGTCCAGACATTTGTTGGCCAGCGCGATTGAAATCAAATATGAAAGACCATGCCTGCCAGAGCGCGAGCCGTTTTTCTTTTTCTAAGCCTCTGTCTCGCGACAAGCGAAGCGGCGTGGCGCGAACCGACTCGGGCGCCGCACGCGATGGTCGCGTCGACGGAGCGCATCGCGTCGCAGATTGGCGTGGACGTAATGAAGCGCGGCGGCAACGCCGTGGATTCGGCCGTGGCTGTGGCATTCGCTCTGGCCGTGGTCTATCCCGCGGCGGGGAACCTCGGTGGAGGCGGATTCATGTTGATCCGCCAGGACGACGGACGCGCGACTGCGATCGATTATCGCGAGACTGCGCCCAGGGCAGCGACGCGCGAAATGTTCGTCGGGCCTGATGGCGAGCTGCTGAAAGGCGAAGACTCGTCCGTTCTCGGGTATCGCGCCACCGGTGTTCCCGGGACCGTTGCCGGGATGGCGCTGGCCTTGAAGAAATATGGTTCCGGAAAACTGACGTGGGAGGAGTTGATCGAGCCGGCGAGAAAACTGGCGGTCGATGGGTTTGTCGTCACCCATCGGACGGAGAGAATGCTGGCGGATCAAAAGGAGATTCTGTTGCCGTTCGCGGACAGCCGGCGCATTTTTCTGCGCGAAGGAAAACTTTATCGCGAAGGCGAAAGGTTGCGACAGCCGGAACTGGCCGCGACCCTCGGTCGTCTGCAGAAAAAAGGGGCGAGAGAGTTTTACGAAGGCGAAACGGCGCGGCTCATCGTGGAGGATATGCGTCAGCATCGTGGACTTATCACGCCGGAGGACCTCCGCGAGTACACGCCGAAAGAGCGGGTGCCGTTGCGCGGAAATTATCGCGGCTACGAAATCATTTCGATGCCGCCGCCCTCCGCCGGGGGCACGATCCTGCTCGAGATGCTTAACATCCTGGAAGGGTTCGACCTGAAGAAGCTGGAGCCGTTTTCCTCCGACTATTACCATCTGCTGGTCGAAACGATGCGCCGCGCTTACGCGGACCGCGCGGAATACATGGGCGACGCCGATTTTGTCTCTGTGCCGATCGCTGGGCTCCTGGACAAAGCCTACGCGGAACGGCAGCGCACGACGATCAAGCTCGACCGCGCTTCCCGGAGCAGTGAGATAGGCGGGGGCAAACCGGCCGGGTATGAATCGACGCAAACGACCCATTTCACGATTGTCGACGCGGCCGGAAACGCGGTCTCGAACACCTACACGTTGAACGGCTGGTTCGGCGCGGGCGTAGTCGCTAAAGGGACCGGCGTTCTGCTCAACAATGAAATGGACGATTTCACCTCCAAGCCCGGCGCCCCGAATCTGTACGGCGCCATCCAAAGCGAGCGCAACGCGATCGCGCCAGGGAAACGCCCGCTTTCCTCGATGACGCCGACCTTCGTGCTCCGGCCCGATGGGAGTCTTTACTTCGCGATCGGCACGCCGGGCGGCACGACGATTACTAACACGGTTCTGCAAGTAATCACGAACGCGATCGATCACGGGATGAATCTGCAGGCTGCGATCGACGCACCGCACATTCATCATCAATGGCAGCCGGACGAAATTCAGGACGAGCCGCTCGGGTTATCGCCGGAGACGCGCCGGGCGCTCGAAGCGCGAGGACACCGTTTCGCGCCGAATCCGCGGAACATGAGCGACCTGCAAGGCGTGATGATCGAGGAGAAAACGAACGTGCGGCTGGGCGGAAGCGACTCGCGGCAGGATGGCGCGGCGGTCGGCTATTGAAACGACGAAGTGGCCCGGCCATGATGTTGTAGCGTCCGTTGTCTCAACGGCCTGGTTGAAAATGCGCTGAGCCAGCGCACGCTCCAACGTTCAGCTGACGGAATTTGCCTGCTCCGCGCCGTGCGGATGATTCTTGCCGAACTTAGGCAGGTCCGGATCGAGAAAACCCAAAGCATGCGGCGGTTTGATGACGCGGACACCGGCAGCGCGCTGTTGTTCCACGATCTGATCGCGGAACGCCTCCATCCGGGTCCAATGCACCTTGGGCCGAAAATGATGTTCGGCGTGGTAACCGTTAAAGAACCAGATCCAGTTATAGAGCTTGTCGTAGCTGCTCACGCCCCAGGCGATCGGCTCATCGGGGTTGCCGCCGTAGTGCCGGTAGTAACCGTTCAAGTAGGAGAGACAGTGGCCGAAGTACCAGAAGCCCAGGAGGAAAAGAATGTAGTGCCAGTTCCGGATGCCGAGGGTCACGAACGTGCCCAGAAAGAGAACGACCTCGATCACGCCCCAAAAAGCTTCCCGGCGATCCTTGCGGTAGACGGCTTGGAAGATCGCCTTGGGATCGTCCCGGAAAAAGCTGAGGAACATGTAACTCAACGGATGTTCCGCTTCGCCATCATGCCCGTGCTTGTAAATCGAGAGCCAGTCGATCGTCTCGCCGTGTTCGTCAGGCCGGTCGGCGTTTCCCTTGTGATGCTGCATGTGGACGCAGTCGTAGAAGACCTGGCTGAAGCCGACGGTAACCGACTCGAGAACGCTGAAGAGCCGGTTGAGCAGCGGCCAGCGGAAGTACGGGTTGTGAATGAACATGTGCGAAATGCCGTTTATGTTCCAGGAGATGCTCACGGAATAGATGAAGCCCAGGATGAGCATCACCCAGAGGGGCACGCGCGGGAAAAGGAAAAACATCCCGAAAAAATAGGCGAGGTGCAGGAATTCGGCGAGAACGGGGATGATGTCCCACCGGGTAAAGGCAAAAATCCGGGAAGTGGTCTGGAGCCGCTCGGAGGCGACATCGTTTATGGCATGCACGGGTCAAAATAGTAACCGAAAATCGGGCCTCGCACGAGTTAAAACTTCCGCGGCGTCGCGCCCGGCCAAGGGCGGAAGCAATGAGGCGGGATGGTGCGCGGTAGAGGTTTCGAACCTCTGACCCCTACCGTGTCAAGGTAGTGCTCTACCACTGAGCTAACCGCGCGGATGGAGAAGTGATATGTGAAGAGTGATCCATGATCCGTCAAGGGGAAGCCGAGAGACCAGCCTCGATTACGATCACCCCGCACACTGATCGCGCGCGAGATCAGGCCGCCAGCTTCGCCGCGTCTTTGTGGCCGAGAATGCGAACAGTCTGTTGCAGCTGCTCGACCTTGAGCGGTTTTTTCAACACCGTTACGGGACCCCGCGCCAGGATCCGGTCCAGCATTTCGCTGTCGGGATAACCGGTAATGACGACGATGGGCAAATCGGGATCCGCTTCCTTCGCGGCGGCGTAAACGTCATCCGCCGGGCCGTCCGGCAATTTCAAATCGAGAAAGAGCAGATCGAATTTTTGCTTTTCCAGAGCGGCCAGCGCCTCTTTCACCGTGCCTACAACCACGCGGCTAAAGCCGATTTTTTTCAGGAAAATTTTGAAGAGACTCTGGAGGCTTTCATCGTCATCGACCACGAGCACGGTCGGCTGCCCGGACTTGTCTTCCTTCAAGATATCCTTGTCGAGCGACGCCTTTTTGATGCGCCAGCGGCCCCCGATTTGGATGGCCGGTAACTGGCCGCGTTGCACTAGATAATAAACGGTCGGCAACGGAATCCGGAGATATTTAGCCGTTTCTTTGACCGTCAAAAGGTTGTGCATTGGAGAAAAACAGCAACTTGCGCCTTAATGGGCAAGCCTTTTTCACTTGGGCAGCATTATTAAATTTATAGTCAATGTCAATGCCTCATTCAGGTTTTTTCCTACCCGAGGGTAGGGCGGGACCGGTCTTATCACGGACAGCTGCTGAAAAATGGCTCCGCCTGGCAGGGCGAGACGCTTCTCGGAGGGACGTGCTTCTGCGCGTCCGTAGCTCCGGCCAGGTCGAGGATTATGGGACGTGCAGAAGCACGTCCCTCCGAGAAATTACGCGGTCTCGCCCTACCAAAAGAGTGTCGCGGCATTGGTTGGCGATAGCCGAATTTGCAACCGCGAGGTCCCTCGCCGTCCACCGCGGCTCGGGATGACCGGTTGATCGCGCGGCTGCTCTCACACATCGTGACTGGACAAGGTGAAGGGGGCGGTTGACTATTTCCCCCTTTTAATGAGCGCGCTCTTTTTCAAGCGATTCCTGCAACGTCCCTTTCAGATCGCCTCGATTGTCCCCAGCTCCAAAGCGCTCGTAAAAAAGGTCGCGCGCAAAATGGACTTCAGCGAGCCGCGGGTAATTGCCGAGTACGGCCCGGGCGAAGGAGTGCATTCGCGGGAGATCGCACGCCGGATGTCGGCCGACTCGCAGTTGCTCCTCTTCGAGTTGGACGCCGCCTTCTCGCGCGACCTGCGACGCCAGTTCGCGGATGATCCGCGGGTTCACGTCATCAATGGTGATGCCGCCAAACTTCCGGAAGAACTGGAGCGCCGCTCCATTCCCCGGTGCGACTATATTCTATCGGGCATTCCATTCAGCATTCTGGAGATCACGAAGAAACGGGCGCTCCTCGAGAAAACCTATGAAGCCCTGGCCGACGGCGGGAGTTTCATCATCTATCAGGTCACAAATGAGCTTCGGCAGCACGCCACCCTCTTCGATCGCGCGGAATCCCAGTATGTCCTCCAAAATATTCCGCCGATGTTTGTCACCGTTTTCCACAAGGTACTTCGGCGGAACGGACACCGGCGTCCGCTGCGACCGGCGGCGGCCCTCTCCACCAACCATCATTCGGCATGAAGGCCGAATCGACCCGGATCGAGAAGGACTCGATGGGCGAAATGTCCGTCCCGAAGTCCGCCCTCTACGGAGCTTCGACGCAGCGGGCCGTCCTGAATTTTCCCATCAGCGGCCAGCGTTTTTCCCGGCCGTTCATTCGCGCTCTCGGCCTGATCAAGTGGGCCGCGGCCCAGGCAAACGCTGATCTCGGTCTCCTCGATTCTCATCGGAGCGCGTTCATCGTTCAGGCCGCCGAAGAAGTGGTGGAGGGAAAGCTCGACGAGCATTTTCCGCTCGACATTTTCCAGACTGGCTCGGGCACCAGCACGAACACAAACGCGAACGAGGTCATCTCGAACCGCTCCTGCCAGCTCGCGGGAAAACCGATCGGCGCGAAAGACCCGGTCCATCCGAACGATCACGTCAATATGGGCCAGTCGAGTAACGACGTGATCCCATCCGCGATTCACATCAGCGCGGCGGAACAGCTTCAGCATTGCCTCGATCCCGCGCTCGAGAAGTTGCATGGCGCACTGGAAGCAAAAGCGAAGGAGTTCTGGGACATCATCAAGATCGGCCGGACCCATTTGATGGACGCGACCCCGGTCCGGCTCGGCCAGGAGTTTGGCGGATACGCGCGCCAGGTTTTTTACGCCCGCGAACGGGCGCGGCGCGCGGTCGAAGTGCTTTCGGAGCTCCCTCTGGGCGGAACCGCAGTCGGCACCGGCCTGAACCGGCAGCTGGAATTTCCCGCCAAAGTGATGCGGCACCTCGCGCAGCGGACCGGGATCAAATTTCGCGAAGCGGAAAATCATTTCGAAGCGCAAGGCGCGAAGGATGGCGTCGTGGAAGCGAGCGGCCATCTGAAAACGATCGCGGTGAGCCTGTTCAAAATCGCGAACGACATTCGCTGGCTCGGGAGCGGGCCCCGTTGCGGCATCGGCGAGATTCGACTGCCGGCGACGCAACCCGGGAGCTCGATCATGCCGGGCAAAGTGAACCCGGTCCTGTGCGAAGCGCTCATGATGGTTTGCGCGCAGGTAATCGGCAACGACAGCTGCGTCACCTGGTCGGGCGCGAACGGGAATTTTGAGCTGAATGTCATGATGCCGGTGATGGCCCACAACCTTCTCGAGAGCATCCGGCTGCTCGGGAATGCTTGCGACGCATTCTGCGAAAAATGCGTGATCGGAATCGAGGCAAACGAAGAGCGCTGCCGCGAACTGGTCGAATTATCGATGGCGATGGTCACGAGCCTCGCGCCGAAGATCGGGTACGATCGCGCCGCAGAGATCGCGAAGGAAAGCGCCAGGACGGGCAAGACCGTGCGCGAGATTTGTCTCGAGAAAAAAATACTGCCGCCGGCAGAACTGGAACACGCGCTCGATCCGGTCGCGATGACGGAACCGGGCGGAGAAGGTTCCTCCGGAGGCTGACGAACCATGCGCGGAACGACCCATGCCGCTGTCGTGCTGGCAATGGCAGGCGCGCTCGCTTCCATTTCCAGCGCCGCGGAAAACCGGATCGATCTCGCCGCCTTGATCACAAAAACGGACGCGCAGACCGCGCTGAGCGAGCCGGTCAAAGACCCGCAGGTCCGGAACGATCAAGGCGCCGACGGATATTACTCCCGCTGCAATTATTACAGCGAAAACCCGGGCAAATCCCTCGTCTTGCGAATCCGCCAGGCATCTCCGGGCCAGCTCGAGCCGAAAAAGCAATTGGAAGAAATGAGCGCGGGCAACAACCGGTTCAAACCAGTGAGCGGTCTCGGTGAAAAAGCGGCGCTGGTCAGGGAAGGCCCGGAAAAGGGTCCCGCGCACGCCCTCCTTCTCTACGTCGCGAAACAGAGCGCTTTCATCACCGTGGGGATCAGCGGGGTGGATGATGAAAAGAGCGCGACGGAAAAAGTGAAAACGCTCGCGAAAAAAATCCTGGGGAAACTCTAACGTCATGGTTGCCAACGTTCACGGTCCACAGTTTTCCGGCGGCGCGAACATCGCGATCAAATGCCCCAGCCACACCTACGAGCAAACGATGCATTTCTATCGCGACACGCTCGGCCTGCCCCTGATCGAAGAAGAGGCGGACGGCTGCATTTTTCAATTCGGGCCGAACCGGCTCTGGCTGGATCGCGTGCCGAACCTGAGCCATCCCGACATCTGGCTCGAACTGGAAACGAACGACACCGAAGCAGCCGCTTCCTATTTAAAGATCAACGGCGTGCCGCGCCGCGACGAAGTCGAGCAGCTCCGGGAAGATTTCGACGGCTTCTGGATTTCCGATCCCGCCGGCGTGATTCATCTCGTCGTCGGCAACGAAGAATAGTTCGCCCTCGCAGGAGCGAAGTCGAGGGATCCTGCTGAGAAACCTTAAAGCTAACAACTTGGGATCCCTCGACTTCGCTCGGGATGACGCGCTGTTTTTTGTTTTTAGAGTATTTGTTAGGCCGCGCGAATCGACTTGCCGGGGGCGGGCGACGTCTGGAAAAAGACGCTGTCGAACGTCGGTTGAAACGCGCGCCCGGAGGTCTGGCCGATCGTGAAGCGGAGACTGATCTGGCTCTGGGCGGCGCAATGAACCTCGATTTCGCCGCGTCCGCGTTGCGCGAGCATGGCGCGGATCGCGCCCGCCGCCAGCTCAGGCGTGTTGCAATCCCGGCTGAGATGTCCGAGCACCACCCGCTCCAGTTTTCCACCGAGCAATTGCTCGACTACCGTGGCCGCCGCGGTGTTCGACAAATGGCCGTGGCGCGATTGGATTCGCTGCTTCACGGGCCAGGGCCGGTGCGGATCATCCTGCAACATTTTCTCGTCGTGATTGGTCTCGATTACGAGCGTGTGCACTCTGCGCAGCCGCTCCACGACGACCTTGGTGGCGTAGCCGAGATCGGTGATAAACCCGAGCGCGCTTTCGCCGGAGTGAAACGCGTAACCCACCGGATCGACCGCGTCGTGAGGCACCGGAAAAGTTTGAACTTGGATATCGCAAATCGAGAACTCCGAACCGGTCTGGAACAGCCGCCAGTTCCGGTGATCGCCTAACGACCCACCCCGGATCGCTTCCGCCGTCAGCCGATTGCAATAGATCGGGACGTGAAATTTCCGGCAGAGCACTTCGAGCCCGCAGACATGGTCGCCATGCTCGTGCGTCAGGAGAACACCATCGAGCTGCGCCGGCGTAATCCCGCATTGTTCAAGCCGGACCATGATCTGCCGCGCGCTCAATCCACCATCAACCAAAATCCGGCAATGATCGGTCGCGACCAGCGCGCTATTTCCCGCGCTGCCGCTTCCGAGCATGGTCAAAGTGAACACGTTCGATTAGTAACGGACACGGCCCGGTTTCACAAATCGGAAATGGAATCTGCGCGCAAAAAATGCGTGTCGTCCCGAGCCGCGGAGACGGCGAGGGACCTCACAAACGATCTTGCGGCCGCTTCCGCGAAGAGCCGCGCTCCGTCTGTCGGCGCGAGCGTCTTGGCGTGAGCAAGCCAGGGTTGCAACTGCGAGGTCCCTCGCCGTCTCCGCGGCTCGGGATGACGTCCTTTCATTCTTCGGACGCCACAGAGGGCGTCCCTCCAAGCAACCCTGCGATCTTCGTGTCCGGCAGCGCGAGAATCCGCGTTTTTTTTTCGCCGTAATCGAGCGAGCGAAAGGTGCGAATTTCCTCGAGCCGGCGCATCGCGTTGAGCGTGTCGAGAAATTCGGTGTAACGCGCGGCCAGCTCGGTTGTCTCAAGGTAACGGCTCCGCAGATTGGTCGATTGAAACGCGCCGGGATTCTCCGCGGCGAAAAGATGGAAACGCAGCCAGCGCCGATCCGTCCGCGACACCTTCTGGGTCTTTCGAAAGAAAGCGACAAACAAAAGCAGCACGAGATACGTGTCGACGCGCGCCTGGAGCTCGAGGTTCCGCGCGAAATCTTCCGAGGCGATTGCGCGCTCGCCCTTCTTGAACTGCAACGCGGCATGGAGCGCGTGGTTGATCTCTTCCACGAACGCGATCAACGACCGGATGTTGCGATCGCTCAATCCGGCGCGGGGATCGTGCCGCTCGAGCTGTTCGATGAGCCACCGCGAATAATAAATCCCGACGTAGAGCTGATCGTCGGCATGGCGCAGGAAGGTGCGGGCGAGTTCACTGAGTTCCCGGGCGGTCGCGCCCGCCAGCCGCGACAATTGCGCGCAACGGCCCTGATCGATCAGACAATCTTCCAGGTTGATTCCAACCTGCGCATAAGTCCGCTCAAAGAGCTTCTGGATCTGGCTGAAGAGCGTCTGGTTCACAGGAAAAGCGACGGGGTGATTTCATCATCCAGATTGAGCAGCGAATCGGAGAGGCGATTCAAGGCCAGCCGGACTTCGCGAAAATGCCCGGCCAGGCCTTCGTAAACATCACTGAGATCGCAACGACGCGCGGTCGCATGGGAAGCGACAAGCTGATAATTCGTCCGGCCGATCTGTTCGTAAAACGCGAGGTCGGGCGCGCCACGAAGGCTGCGGCGCTGCGTGTTCTCGTGAAAAATGCCGCTGAGGAAAAGCGAGTAATTGCCCACGTGGGCCCGAAGCAAAAAGGCCTGTTCGGCCGTCGCGCGGGTCAGCGCAATCAGCATGTCGGAAACGTACTGGCGCTCGCCGTCCCCGGTCATGTGCGGGGCGCGCAAACCGCTCGCGCGTGAGAACGCCTCGAGCAACGATGCGACGTAATCGCACAGCTTTCGGTCCGTGATGCCGACATCGCGCAGGACATGACGCGCCAGGACATAAAAATAAAAGTGGGACGAGATCTGGAGATGTCCGGCGTTCGAAAGGATCGCGTCCACGAGCCGCGGATTATCCAGAACCGCATCGCGAGTGTCCGCGTCGCTGAGGAGATCAACCAGCGAGACGTGATCGGTTTGCGAACGGGCCAGAATGCGAACGACAAAGTCGAAATCCGCCGCGGTGAAGCGCGCCCGACAATTCGCCTGGATCATCGGGAATCTATCATGAGCATCAGCGATGCCGTGTGGCAAGCTTCGTCATTCCGAGCCAAGCGCAGCGGAGTCGAGAAAGCCCGGGATGTTAGCTTTCAGGTAGCGCTTCGGGATCTCTCGACTGCGCTCGAGATGACGGAAAAAATATCCGGCTTGTTCCATCATGGCCGCATTTCCTAAGCTGCCTTGATCATGCGCGCGATGCTTGTTTTCCTGACGGCTTCTTTCTCGTTTCTCGCAAGCGACCACCTGTTCGGCAACGGCGGTGCCTGGCAAACAGGGGTGCCGGTGACCGGGAACGGCGCGGCGTCCGACCAGAAGCGGTCGACGAATGTGACGATCGAGGAGGAAAAACTGGCGATCGATCTGCACCAGGAATTCGCGGCCGTGGAAGTACGTTACCGGATGCGGAACACCGGAGGGCAGGTCGAACAGGATTTCTTTTTCCCGGTGGAACGCTGGGCGGAATCGGAGGACGAAGGCGGCAACACGATGACAGACCTCGAAGGCTACGCCATCGCCGCAGACGGCACGGACTTGGAGTCGGAAAACGTGGACGCGAAAGGGGAGAAACCGAAGGCGGAGAAGGACCCGCTCTGGGGAGAGTTCAAGGCGGCGACGAGATTGTGGAAGAAGTCGAGCATCCCGTTCGCGCAGGGGCAGACGCGCGAGATTTTGATTCGTTATCATTCTCCCTACGCCGCGATCCAAAGCTCGGTCTCGGACGACGCACATTCTGGCCAGGTGTATTTCCGCTATTCGCTCTCGCCCGCCGCGACCTGGAAAGGGCCGATCGGGAAAGGCAAGATCACGGTGAACTACCTGCACCCGCGCCCGGAAGAAATCTCGATCACTAAGCCGAAAGATCGTTTCAAGAAAATCAGCGACACCGAGTTCGCGTGGGAATTCCAGAACCTGAAACCGACCCTGGCCGACGACATGAAGATCGTGGTTCACCCTGCCTACGACACCTATCCGGCGGAGCCATATACAGGCGAAGACCGGAAGTTCCGGGCGGAATATGTGATCGAGAGCAATCGCTATTTTCTCCAGCACAGCGATTACGACGCGGTCGCGAGCTCGACGCGAAAACCGGACCCGGCCCGCAGCCCCGTTTCGCCGCAGCCCACACCTAGCGATGACAGCGCGGCCCCAGATTCCGAAGCCCCAAAGAACTACGAGGTCAATAACATCAAAGGCCTGGAGTCGGGAACGACGTGGGCGGAAGGCGCGGAAGGCGACGGGATCGGCGAAAGCATTACGTTTAATCTGCATCGGTCGCTGCCGCTCGACGCGATCATGATCATGCCCGGATACCGCGCGGACGACGCAACTCTCTGGTCGAAAAATAATCGCGTCGCGGAACTCGAGATCACGCTGAATGGCGAACACACTTTCATGGCGGCAATCCCGGACGATAAGTTTGCCGATCTTTATCCAATTCCTGTCCGCGACTACGCGAAGCCGGTGAACAGCGTGAAGCTCGTCATCAAAAAAGTGCACCCCGGCAGCAGCGCCCACGACACCTGCATCTCGCACCTGGAAGTGCGCGCGAAGCTTGCGCAGAAACCCAAGATCCAGCCAGCCCGGTGAAATCGCGCTGGGCCGCGCTGGTTCTGTTCGCCGCCGCCACGCGATGGACGGCCGCGGCGCCGATCACGCTGCCTGTCTATATAGAGGACAGCCACGCCGGTTCTTTTTACTGGCTGGCCGACCATCTCGACCTCGATGAAGATTACACGCTGATTCATTTCGACGCGCACAGCGACGCGTCGGCGATTTTCGACTCCGACAAATTGCGGGAACGACTGCGGCGGATTTCTTCCCTCGAAGAACGGCGCGAGCTTCTCCAGCACTGGCGCGAAACCGGCGCAATCCAATGCTTCAACTGGATGGAACCGCTGATGCCGGCGCCGATTGGGCGCGTGATCTGGGTGCGCGGCGACAGAGTAACGAAGCGCGACGAGCGCAGGCTCCAAAGAGAAGCGGCGGGGCAACTCGACGGCCACCTCGAAGCCGCCCCGCGCCTGACCGGCTCTTTTCGAGAGCGGTACCAGGTGATTGGATTCGATCAGCTGGGGGCTGAGCTCGGGAAAGAACACCCAGTGGTGATCTCAATTGATCTCGATTATTTCGCCGGCATTCCCGCGAAACAACGGGCGGCGGAATTTGAGCATGTCTGGAAGTTTGTAACTGGATGCCGAAACCTTCGCGCGGTCACGATCGCGATTTCACGCCTCTATCTGGCGGACGATGCAACGGCGGACGAACTCCTCCGCCTGTCCCTGTCCGCCTCGTTGTCGTTGCCAACGGCGACGATCCAATTCGAGCCGTTCGAAAAAGTCGGGAACGACCGATCCTTACGCGCCCTTGAATTTTTGAAGCGGCACCGGGAAGTGCCGGCGTTTGCTCTGAAGAATGCGTCCGAGGATTTGCAGGCGCTCCTCCTGGCGAACCGGGAGCGCATTTCCGTGCGCACGAAGACGGCGGCCTGGGAGAAACAATTGGCCGACTGGGAACAGGCGGCGCCCGGCGTTCGGCTCACGGTGAAGAATCACCAGCCTTCGACCGACAATGTCTGGCGACTGCCGAGCGGCGAAACAGCCGAAATAGAACTCGAGACGACGCCGTGGGATGCGGCCACTCAGCGGATTGAATGGATTGCGCTCACCCCGGAATTTGGGCGCTGCAATCTCGTCGCGGAACGCGCCGACGAAATCGGCGTCGCCAGCGGCGCGCCGCCGCGACCGCGCTGGCGCGAGATCGTATTGCCGGAAACGGGCGGAACGCTTTCCGTCGATTCGATCGGGAAATTATTCGACAGAAGATCCGGTTATGGCGCGACCCGCCTGAAAGCGCGCGTCGAAATCGAGCACCACCTGCGCGAGACGCCGGCAATCGAGATCCGGCGCGTGGCCGGTTCCGGTTTCCGCTCCGCGATCACGGAACAATTTGGCCTGCCTTATCTTTTTGGGAGCGGCGAATTAGTCGACGGCGCCAACACCGGACCTGAAACCGGGTGGGGCGCCGACTGCGCAAATTTCATTGTTTACGCCCTCCGCCGCCAGGGCCGCCTCATCCCGTGGTCGAATCCGAAGCAGTTGCGCAAGTACCTGGAATCTCTCGGCGAGAACGTCAGGGCGGGCGAAGCCAAAATCAGCGACGCCGATATCGCGGAGGGATTGGTTGTTCATTTGGGGAGTCATGTGGCGGTGGTCATGAAAGACCGGCCACCGCTCGGCGTCCTCGATCAAAACGATCTCGTCGCGCACCAGCTCGAAGGCGTGCCGGAGATCCTCTCGTTAGGCCAATTTCTTGCGGCGCGAAAAACGGAACGCTTCGATCTGTTGCGCGTCCCGCATCATTCGGGAACGGTCGACTTGGTTCTCGGTGGTGACGTCATGCTCGGCCGGACGCTGGGCACGGAGATCGAACAGGGCGCGGACCCGCTCACGGGGATTCGGCCCCGGCTCGAGCAGGCTTCCCTGAAGGTGGTGAATTTGGAGTGTGTTCTTTCGGACCAGGGAAAGCCCAACCCCGGGAAGCCCTATTCGCTGCGCGCTCCGCTCGATGCGCTGCGCGTCCTGACCGCGGCGCGAATTAGCGCGGTCAGCCTGGCGAACAACCACGCGGCTGATTTCGGGCGAGCCGCGTTGCTGGATTCAATCGCGCGTCTGCGGGCAGCCGACATAACAGCGATCGGCGCCGGCGAAACAACGGAGCACGCCTACAGGCCCCACTTTTTCACAACCAGCACGGGAACCAAAGCGGCAGTCATTGCGCTCAACGACGTCGGGGATGATTCGAATGATGTTTCGGTCGCGAACACACAGGATCGCGAGCGCCTTACCGCGGCGATCGCGGAGGCGCGGGCCCATGCCTCATTCATTTTGGGTTTCCTGCACTGGGGCGACGAGAACAGAAAAGAGGTCAGCGAACGGCAGCGCGAATTGGCACGCTGGTTGACCGACCACGGCGTGGATGCGGTAGCTGGGGCGCATCCGCATTGTATCCAGCCCTTCGATTCCTACCATGGCAGGCCAATTATCTATTCGTTAGGCAACCTCGTTTTCGATGGCGCGCCGACAGTACCGGGCTGGAACCGCGGCGAGCTTCTCGAGGTGGACCTGGGCCGGCCGGGATCGCGGCCCGCTTCGTTTCGCCTGGTCCCAGTGCAACTGGATGCGCGCGGATTTCCACAGCTCGTCGAAACGGATCAACCTCAGGATCGTGAAAAGAGCGTCGCCACGGCTGGCGCCGCCTTTTCCCGCAATCGCGTGCAGGGCGCTTCGAAAAAACGATAGAGCAAGGCGCTCAGAAGAATTGCACCCCCGATCTGGAGGGCGAAGGAGGCGAGCGATTTCCCGAGCGAAGTTGGGGTGTCGGCGCCGAACCCCGCGCGCGTGACAAGGAGAAAAACCGGGAGGTGAACAAGGTAAAGCCCGTAGGACCAAAGGGCAATCCTCCGCACCGCGGTACTGCCAAAATTTTCACCGGCCAATTTCCACGCGGAAGCCCAGGGCAGGAGCAGGGCGAAACCGAGGGAGACGAACGTGAACCGAAACGTCCGCGCGAAATAAGAATCATCCCCAAAGGCGAGGTGACCATTCTCGATTTTCCAGAGCGTCGCGTACATCGCCAAGAGAAGGAGGAGGCCGGCGAGCGCGGCGAAAAATGCGGAGCGGCGCCACGCCAGTGGAAAACGAATTGAGAGCCACGCCCCGATCATTCCGATCATGAGCCCGTCGAAGCGATAGATGACAACCATGCGCAGTTCCTCCGACCAGGTGGCGGCTGGATCCGGCGCGGCGAACATTCGGGCGACGGTGGAGAACGCGAAGAAAGTGACGGCGGCGGAAAGAAAGACCGCATCGAAGCGCTTCGCGATCTTGAGCCCGAGCCAGAGCGCGGCCGGGAACAACAGATAGAACCACTCCTCGATTGCCAGGCTCCATGATTCTGGAAAGAACGACATGTGGAAGCCGGTCAGGTTCCGCAGAAAGAAACCGTGCGACAACGCTTCGCCGAGCCCGACCGGATGGGCGCGAAAGAAACGCTCGAGCAGGACGTTGATGATGAGGAACAGAAAAAAAAGGGGCAGCGTCCGAAACCAGCGGCGCACATAAAAGAAAGCAACGTTCCCGGCGTGGCCGAGATCCGGGCCCTGGCGGATCAGGATTTGGCCGATCAGAAATCCGCTCAGGACGAAGAACAACTCGACGCCGTAAAAGCCGCCATGTCCGAAGATGCCGAGCGCTTCGCCGAAATGCGGGTAGAGCACGACAAAGCCGTGGGCGCAGACCACCATCATGATGGCCGCGGCGCGGAGCAGATCGAGGCCAAAGACGCGGCCGCTGGAATGAATCATAGGTGGATCGAGCGCTCCGTCGCTCGATGTTTATTTGTCGGCTTCTCCGAGACCATTTGCCATCGCGCGGGGAGCGCTCGATCCACCAAAGCTGTTCTCTTCATCGCTTTTTTTTTCGATGGCCGACCATCTCGGCTTCCCAAGTGCGCCGATCAACCCGGGTGAGGTGCTTCTCCAGGCCACGCGCGAGCAGCCGCCGATGCGGAATGTCGCAAAGATATTCCGCGACAAACCAGATCGGCTTTTCCGAAGTCATCCAGTGGCGGCAATCGAACCGCGCCAGATTAACCGGACGGGAATAACGCCGCAGGGTCCGTTCACCGCGCAGGTTGAAGTATATGTGGAAGTAGCTCAGTGCCAGCTCGCGCAGCGTACGGTAAACCGGTTCTCGATAACGACAGCCGACGAAGTTCGATTTCGCGATTGCACCCCAGTGTCCGCGCGATTTGAAAACCGCGAGGACGTGGTCGGTGTCCTGGTCGGCTTCGAGATCCAGGATGAGCGGCGGAAACCCCAGGGCACGGAGCGCGGCCGCGGCGAAGGTCGCGCCTTCCAGGCAGTGGGCGATGTTTTCGCGCATGACCATCCGCGGCGACCAGGCGGTGCCGGCGAGATGGTAGGGCATGTCGTCGAGAAATCGCTGAATGCCCGCCGGCGACTTGAGGGCGCGCAGGGCCCGGAGTTCCGAAGGTGAAAATCCACCAGAGCCCGTGACGTTTTCCTTCATAAACGTCGCAAGAAAGCGTAAAGGCCATCCAGGCAAGTCGCGCCGTGGGCCAGAATCTCTTCGTCCGACAGACCCCGTTTGGCCCAGCCTTTCAAAATCCGATCCAGGCCGATGCCCTCCGGCCGCCGAAACTTTTCGTCCTCCAGATCGGCGTCATGGACCATTTCGCCGATTTTGCTCAAGGCTTTGTCCGCGATCCCGAAGCGCGCCAGCAACGTTTCGAACGTGCAGTCCTCGCCATGGTGGGAAAATTCTCCGTGCGCGTAATCGAATGGGATGCCGTCCGGGACCGCGTCTGCCTCGAGAGCGAACGCGAAGGTTGCCTTGGGATCGATGAACCCGCGGATGAGCCAGGCGCAGGCGACGCAATCGAGCTCGGGCCGCGGGCGCGTTACCCAGATCCGGCCCTGAAATCGCGCGGCCTGGAGTCGCACGACGGTTGGCATTTTCGAGCGGGTTGCGCTCTCGAGCCGGTCAAGCTGCGATTCGGCGACATGCGCTTTCGGCGCGTCGAAGAAATCGATCTCGCGGATGGTGCGGAACGTTTTCCTTAATTTCTCGATCTCATCGGCGAACGCTTTATCGCGCTTCGGACCGCGAGGTTCCGCCAATTTCCGCGCCGCGGCGGCGAGCGCGGCATACTCGTCGTCGCGCGCCGCGTTGAAAAGTCCGACGATCTTCGCGTCGGAGAGGCCCTCGATCTGCTGGGCGCGGATCAGGGTGGAATCGCCACCGTAATCGGTCACCTGTTTGGCCAGCCATAGAAACAACTCGTACTGAGCGGGGGTGTCCGGCAAAAGATAGGTCGATGTCTTGATCTGAATCGCGCCGGTTTTTTGGAGCTTCCGCCAGAGAGCCACACGCGCGGTCCGGTGAGTCGCGGGCAGGCTAAAAAGGAGCAGAAGCCAGGAGCGGTTCGGGCCGGGGCAGTTTTGTTTCACAGAGGAAATGATGTGGTCCGGAACATCTATTTCGTCAGGTCTGTTGTATTACGCAAGAACATCTCCCCGGGGGATTACGCGGAACCTGGAGCCTTTCGCTTGGAGGAATGGAGCGATGATCTCCCGTAGCCAAGGATACCTGCAGCGGCCAGGCCGGGGTGGGATTATCCAAAGCTGGCGCTTTGGCTCTGGAGAATGATCCGGCGGCTGCCGGATTGTAACCTTGCGCGTAACGCGCCCCGCCAGTCGAACTGCGTTCTCATCCCGGTTATGCAACGCATGAGAACTGCCACGCTTGGCGACTCACAAAGCGCTGGGGGATGGCGGAAGGGGTGGGATTATCCAGGCTGCGCCTGGCTCTGGAGAATGATCCGGCGGCTGCCGGATTGGAACCCTTGCGCGTAACGCGCCCCACCAGTCGAACTGCGTTCTCATCCCGGTTATACAGCGCATGAGAACTGACACGCTCAGCGACTTATTATGCTGATTGAATTGGCGGAAGGGGTGGGATTCGAACCCACGGTGAGTTTAACCCCACGCTCGATTTCGAGTCGAGTGCCTTAAACCGGACTCAGCCACCCTTCCTCCATCCGGAAATTGGCTTGTTATTGAAGCCCCGCCCCACGCTTTTGCAATGATGAATCCTTAGATCCGAGATTACGGCTCGATTCCATCACCCAAGGTCGTGGCTTGCCCGCCGGGGCGGAACCCCTAAATTAGTGAAGAGATAATGGGCAGGTATTTTGTCGCGTTGGTTTCGATCCTGGTCGGCAGCCATTTCGCTGCCGGGCGAAGCATCAACGATATCCCGGCTGCCAAGGAGTCACTCCTCCGAATTGTCAGTCCAAAGTTCTATCGCTCGCTCCTGATTTCCCCGGTCGAGGGCTGGATTGTCGCCCGCGGGGAATTGGTCAACGATCACCTTTTGGGAGCCAGAATCATTCGCTCGGAACTGGGCTGCAACTACGACAAGCTGGCCTTGGAACTCGCCCATAACTTGCAGGTCGTGGATTACACCCGGGCCGACCTGTCTGGTCCCCCACGGACCGTCTTTGTTCATCTGCTCATCTATCAAATCGCCGATGGCACGATGGCCATGTCGTTCGCGCATTTTGACGAAGCCGGTGGCAACCAGCTGCGTTATTCCGGCGCCGCGTGGATGGCTGTGTTAAAGGCCGGCCAATGGCTCACGATTGAGCCCCGGCAGCTTACTCCCCATGAGCGCCGAGGTCCTCGCACTTATACCCTGGCGGTCGAGGCGCCGGGCTCTGCGCGAAGCCTCCAAGGCAACGGACGACCTTCTATCGCCGCGATGTCGGTCCAAGGAGGCGGGGTAAACGCGGCGCACTCGATGCGCGCCCGTTAGGACTGGCAGCGGGCTCGGCCCCCATCCGCCGGCAAGGTCTTCAAAGCGTAAGTGACTGACTAAGAGCCAGAAAAAATGTTACAATTTTCGGCTTGCGGCGTCAGCCTCGAGCACTTCATCTTGTAGGTCCGCTGACGCAGCTCCGCTAGTAATTGTTGTTGGATGTAGTTCGGCCTCATTCACAACTTATTCGCTGGGCTGTTCACTATTATTCCCATCTATTCCCAACTCTGCCCGACCTCGCCACCATGATCCAACTCAAACCCGGCCTCACCCCTTCCTCGCTCAACCGCCCCCGTAAATCGTCGCTTCGCACGAAAAATCGCGCCACGAAAAAGAAGAGCAAGGGCCTGCGGTTTGAGCGCGTGTTTAGCGACGCGGAGGTGGCTCCCTTCGACCAGGTCGATTGGGAACGGCGCACTGCTGAGATCACCGACGACAGCGGAAAGGTCATCTTCAAGCAGGAAAACATCGAAGTGCCGAAAAGCTGGAGCGCGCTCGCGACGAAAATCGCGGTCTCGAAATATTTCTATGGCGACATCGCCAACGGGACCGATCCGCACAAGGGCGGCCGAGAAACCTCGGTACGGCAACTGGTCCACCGGGTGACGCGAACCATCACCGACTGGGGCATCGCCGATGGCTATTTCGCGAACGCGGAGGCCGCGCAGATTTTTTACGACGAATTGACGTGGCTCTGTGTAAATCAGCACGGCGCATTTAATTCTCCGGTGTGGTTCAACGTCGGGCTCCATCACCAGTATGGGATTGGCCGGGACGCGGGGCCGGGGAATTACTATTACAATCGCACGAGCGGCCAGGCGGAACGCGCGGCGACGCAATACGAATATCCGCAGGGCAGCGCCTGTTTTATCCAGAGCGTGGACGACACCATGGAAGATATCATGCGGCTCGCGACCAGCGAGGCGATGCTCTTCAAGTACGGCAGCGGCACCGGCAGCGATCTTTCGTCACTGCGGAGCACACGGGAAAAATTGAGCGGCGGCGGCAAACCAAGCGGGCCGCTTTCGTTCCTGAAGGTTTACGACCAGGTCGCGAACGTGGTGAAGAGCGGCGGCAAAACCCGGCGGGCGGCGAAGATGAACACGCTCAAGGACTGGCACCCGGACATCGAGGAATTCATCGATGCGAAGCAGAAGGAGGAGAAAAAAGCGTGGGCCCTGATCGAGCAAGGCTACGACGGCAGCTACAATGGCGACGCCTACGGCTCCGTCATGTATCAAAATGAGAATTTGAGCGTGCGCGTCAGCGACGAGTTTATGGACGCCGCGGTCGAAGGACGCGAATGGTGGACGCGCAAGGTCCGCGACGGCAAGCCGTGTGAAAAGAAGGAGGCGCGGACGTTGCTCCGGAAAATCGCGGAGGGTACTCACATCTGCGGCGATCCCGGGATGCAGTTCGATTCCACGATCCACAAATGGCATACCTGCAAGGGAACCGACCGCCAGCATTCCACGAATCCCTGCTCGGAGTATCTCTTCCTCGATAACACCGCCTGCAATCTGGCGTCGTTGAACCTGATGAAGTTCAAGGGCGAGGATGGAGTGTTCGACGTCGAGCGGTTCAAGTCGGCCGTGCGCGTCTATATCACGGCGCAGGAAATCATTGTCGATAACGCCAGTTATCCAATCAAGGAAATCGCGGAGAACTCCCACATTTTCCGCACGCTCGGGCTCGGGTACGCAAATCTCGGCTCGCTCATCATGAGCTACGGGTACGGTTACGATAGCGTCGAAGGTCGCGCCCTTTGCGGCGCCATCACCTCGATCATGACTGGCGAATCTTACGAGCAAAGCGCCCGGATGGCGCGGGCGATGGGGCCGTTCCCAGGATACCGGGATGCGCGCTGCAGCGGCGTGGCGAAACCGGTTGCCAAAAACAATGTCGCGCCCATGAACGAAGTGATCGAACTGCATCGCTCGGCGGTGAGCGAGATCGCGGCCAACGAAGAGTTCGCCTATTTGAAGGAAGAAGCGGCGCGAGTCTGGGAGAGCGCGGCGGCGCTGGGAAAACAGTACGGTTATCGCAACGCCCAGGTTACGGTCCTGGCGCCTACCGGCACGATCAGTTTCCTGATGGATTGCGACACGACAGGCATCGAGCCCGACATCGCCCTGGTGAAATACAAGCTGCTCGCCGGCGGCGGCATGTTGAAGATCGTGAATCAAACCGTGACGCCGGCGCTGGAAAAACTCGGTTACAATTCCGAGGAGATCGAGCGGATCATCGCCCATATCGATTCGTTTGACACGATTGAGGACGTCGAAGATTCCGACGGCTCAAAGATTTCGTCGGGGCTGAAACCGGAGCACATCGCGATCTTTGATTGCGCGTTCAAGGCCTACCGCGGCCAGCGCAGCCTGGGTTACTTGGCGCACCTCCGAATGATGGCGGCGGCGCAACCGTTCCTGAGCGGCGCGATTTCCAAGACGGTGAACATGCCCGAAAACGCGAGCGTCGAGGAAATCATGAACACCTACATCGAGGGGTGGCGCCTCGGCCTGAAGGCGATCGCGATTTACCGCGACGGATCGAAACGCTCGGCGCCGTTGAATACCCGCAAGACCAGGGATATGGGCGGAATGGCCGATGAGGTGGGTCTCGATATCACGATCGGCAGCGAAGATTTGCACAACCGGATCCTCGAGCTCGAGAGCGAGATCACGATGCTCCGCAGCCGGATGAACCAGCCGGTCCGGCATCGGATGCAGGACACGCGCATGTCGTTGACGCATCGCTTCGAGATCGCCGGGCACGAGGGCTACATCACGGTCGGTTTGTATGAGGATGGTCAGCCCGGCGAATTGTTTATCACGATGGCGAAGGAAGGGAGCACCATCGGCGGACTCATGGACACGGTCGGGACCCTCACTTCGATCGCGTTGCAATACTGCGTGCCGCTGGAAAGCCTCGTGAAGAAATTCGCTTATCAGCGGTTCGAGCCGAGCGGATTTACCAAGAACCCCGATATCCGCAGTGCGACCAGCATCACCGATTACGTGTTCCGCTGGCTTGGGTGCCAGTTCATCAAAGGCTACAAGGAAGCGACCTCACCGTCGCGCGGTCAGGCCGAGCTTCCGATGAAGGAAATCGGCGACATGGAAAAAAAGGCTCTGAACCGGCCGGTCTCCGACCTGCCGCGCACCGCGGAGAAGGACCTGATCGACGTGGTGACGAACCATCTGCCTAACGAAGGCAATCCGCACGTGACGAGCAACGGCCACACCCATGCCGACCGCGTGGCAGAAGCGCTCGGCAACATGTTCATGGACATCACCTGCTCGCATTGCGGCAGCAACAAGGTGGTGCGCGCCGGCGCCTGCGGCGTCTGCACCGAGTGCGGCACGAGCCAGGGCTGCAGCTGATCGGGGCAATTCGTCAGGTCGCCGCGGCGACCGCTCATGCAACTGGAAATCTTCACGCTCTGCGATGCGGCTACGGAGCATGCGGGCAAGCTGAACATTATCGGGACGTTCGATGCGTTACGTGCGTTCGAAGCGCCGGTTGCGCATCCGCAATGCGCGATCGCCGGCCGGCTCCGTTTTGAGCAAATCGAAGAAGGCGAACATCGGGTGATGCTTACCTTCGCGGATGAAGATGGGAACATCGTCATGCCGAAGTTCGATTCGACGCTGGCGGTGAAATTTTCGCCGGGCCAGCGAACGGTCACCTCGCATTTCGTCATTTTGATCCAGCAACTCCGGCTGCCGAGGTTCGGCGAATACACGATCGACCTGGCGGTGGATGGCCGGCAGCTGGGGTCGCTCCCGCTTTACGTGACGAAACTCGAACGCGCGGGGTAACCAGGTAGGGACGCCGCGCTGCGGCGTCCGCGTTTTCGGCATCGAAGGGGGATCATCGGGACGGCGTAGCGCCGTCCCTACCAAGAGGAAGATGTAAAATATCGGTTGTCAGCAGGGTCGGAATCCACGATTTAGTCCCGCGCAATTGAGCGCGGTCTCTTGCGGCAAACCCCAGCTTCCACAAGGGAACCGGGCCGGGGGCAACCTTAAAGCGATTCAGGATTGTAGTTTATGAACGAAGCGGAGATTCAGCGACAAAAGGAGATCAAAGAGGCGGAGGAATTGCTTTTTACCGGGCCGCAGGCGCTCGGTTTCGCCAAGGGGCTGTTTCTGGGGCGTTTCGTTTCGGACTGGGCGATGCCGTATCCACGGATCCCGGCAGCACAACAGGCGGAGCTCGACAAATCACTCGCCGAGATCCGCGCTTTTCTTGATGAGCACCTGGATCCGGTTGCGATCGATCGGAACGCCGACATCCCGCGTCATTTGATCGATGGCCTGGCCCACACCGGCGTGCTGGGAATGACGGCGCCGAAGGAATATGGCGGCCGCGGATTTTCGCAAAGAGCCTACTGCAAAATTTTGGAAGAGATCGGGGCCCGTTGCGCGTCGACCTCTGTTTTTACGAATGCCCATCACTCTATCGGGATTCGCGCACTGCTTTTGTTCGGCACCCGCGAGCAAAAACAGCGATGGCTCCCACCGTTGGTAACCGGTGAGCAGCTGGCCGCGTTTGCCTTGACTGAAGAGCAGGCAGGATCCGACGCCGCAAACGTCCAAACGACCGCCACCCCTAGCCCCGACGGCTCACATTTCATTCTCAACGGCGAAAAACGCTACATCACGAACGCGTCGATTGCTCACGTCCTGACGGTGATGGCGCGGACCCCGGTGCCGGGCTCGGACAAAACGTCGATCACGGCGTTTCTCGTCACCCCCGACATGCCGGGGTTCACGATGCTCGAACCGCGCATGGAGAAACTCGGAATTCGTGGGACGGCGACCGGTCGTTTCGCCATGCGGGACATGCCGGTGCCGAAGGAAAATATCCTGGGGCCGATCGGCAAAGGATTGAAGGTCGCGCTGACGGTGCTCGATTTTGGACGAACCACGTTCGGCGCCTGTTGCACCGGCGCAGCGAAGACCTGTTTGCAACTCGCGGTCAGCCACGCGAACAAGCGCCGGCAATTCAAAAAAACGCTGGGCGACTTCGACCTGGTCAAGAAAAAGATCGGTCGGATGGCGGCAGACGTTTACGCGATGGAGGCGATGACAGCGGTGACGGCGTCGCTGATCGATCGCGGGCTCGAGGATTACATGATCGAGACGGCGATGCTGAAAGTGTTCACGACGGACCGGTTGTGGGAGGCGGTCAACGACGCGTTCCAGATCCATGGCGGTTCGGCTTACTTCACCGATTCACCGCTCGAGCGAATGTTGAGGGATGCGCGGATCAATCAGATCGGCGAAGGAAGCAACGAAGTGCTGACGTCGTTCATCGCCCTGGTCGGGATGCGCGGTCCCGGGATGGAATTCAAGGAAATCTACGACACCATGTTCAACCCTTCGCGCGGGCTGGGGAAAGCCTGGACGGCGGGGATGAATCGGCTCGGCGCGGCGGTGAAAATCCCGAGCGTGCCGGTGAAGAGCGAAAGCCTGAGCTCCTACGCGTCGCAACTGGGGCGTTTGGTCTGGCGCTTCAACCTGAGCGTAAACAAGGCGCTAATTAAGTATCGCGAGCCCGTCATGGACATGCAGTTGATCCAGGAACGGATTGCGGGTGTGGCGATGGAGATGTTTGCCTCGGCCTGCGTGATCAGCCGGCTCGATTCCGAGCTGCAAGGTGTCGCCCAAAATGGCGCCTCGGCGCCAGGGGGCCGCCGGGCCGCTCAACTTTTCCTCGGGCAATCATTTCATCGCATCCGCCACTTCCTGGCCGAACTGAGCGACAACGACGACGCGGCTTTGCTCGCTACGGCGAATTCCGTTCTCGGTAAGGAAGAGCACTCTGGATCGAACGGACAGTAAGGCCGCCCGCCGACCGGCATTTCGAAGCAGCCGAGGGGGCCCGCTGGCGTAATTCTAGCTCTAAAGCGGGACATGCGTCTCGCAGAGCTGGAACCTTGCGCGCCGGGCCGAATCAATCTCGGCCGGAAGCGGCTGCTCATCTTTATCGTCGCCTACAATGCGCAGACGACGATCGAGAAAGTCCTGAGCCGGATCCCGCGCAGCCTCCAAACCGATAAGGTCGAGGTGCTGATTATCGACGATTCCTCGCAAGACGACACCTTCGGAAACGGTCTCCGCTATCAGCAACGAAATTCAGCCTTCAAGGTCACGGTTCTGAGGACACCGGAGAACCAGGGTTACGGTGGAAATCAGAAGCTCGGGTACCGTTACGCGATCGATCACGGCTTCGACATCGTCGCTCTCGTTCATGGCGACGGGCAATACGCCCCGGAAAAGCTTCCGGAATTGATCGCCCCTCTGATCGCGGACGAAGCCGACGCCGTTTTCGGCTCGCGCATGATCGATAAAAAAGCCGCGCGCCAGGGAGGGATGCCGGCCTATAAGTGGATCGGCAATCAAATTCTGACCGGGTTCCAAAATCGGATGCTTGGGACCGGGCTCTCCGAATTCCACTCCGGTTACCGCCTCTATTCAACCGCAGCCCTCGCCCAGATTCCGTTCGAGAAAAACACGAACGACTTTCATTTCGACACCGAGATCATCGTGCAGCTTGTCTTGAAGAGGCTGCGCATCGCCGAGCTGCCGATCCCAACCTATTACGGCGATGAGATTTGCCACGTGAACGGTCTGAAATACGCCTGGAACGTCTTCAAGACGATGCTCCGGGCGCGATTCCACGAGATGAATCTCCTTTTCGATCGCAAGTTCGACGTGCTCCCGCCGGAGGAAAATTACGACCTGAAACTCGGCTATGCTTCTTCTCACACCGCGGCGATCGAAGCGGCGCGGCCGGGTAATCGACTCCTGGATATCGGCTGCGGCCAGGGTCTGGTCGCGCGCGAGTTGGCGGCGAAAGGCTGCCACGTTACCGGGATGGACCAATACAGTCCCGAGGCTTCACCTGAGACCACCGGCATAGATTTCATCCGGTGGAATCTGGACCGAACAGAATTTCCGGTGAACGTCTCGGCGTTCGACCAAATCATGATGCTGGACATCATCGAGCACCTGAAACAGCCGGAAAAATTCATGGATGAATTGCGCTTTGCCGCCGTCTGCAAGCGGCCGGAAGTCATCATGACCACAGCGAACATCGGGTTCTTCGTGACGCGTTTGATGTTGTTCTTCGGCCAATTTAACTATGGCCGAAAAGGCATTCTCGACGCGACGCACACCCGCTTGTTCACCTTCCGCTCCCTCAAGGCGCTCCTGGAACAGTCCGGCTACAACGTCCTCGAAGTGCGCGGGATTCCGGCGCCCTTTCCCAAAGCGATTGGAAACAATGCGATCGCGCGGTTTTTCCTTCGGGCCAACCAGGCACTGATCCGGTTGAGCAAGGGACTTTTTTCGTATCAGATCTTTGTGCGGGCGGTGGCAAAGCCGACGGTGCACAATCTCCTCGGCGAAACGATCGCATCGAGCGATCGACTGCGCGATTCGGTGTTGAAGATCGCCTGCTAAAAGGCGGCTACTTCAGGATTTGCAGGGCGCGAAGCAAGCCCGCCGTAACCAGCTCGTAGAGATCGTGCTGGACAAAAAAGATGTAGTATTGACGCAGATCAAACGCGCAGAGGAGTAGCACCGCAATCGCCAACAGCAAATGCTGGCGGCGAAACGAGCGGGTCATATCGGACAGACAGCCGAACGCGAGGTAGCGCAGCGGCATGTCCCACATATTTGTGTAACGAAGGTTCATCCCATAGCGGATGTTGCACATCACCAGGTAGGTCGCGGCCACAAAGGTGAGGAGGTAAAGCGATTGCTTATCGGCGAATTTCAGCCGGAAGATGGCGGCCCAAGCCAGGAGAAATATCAGCGGGCTCGCCAGGAGAAGATCGACCAGGTAGCGATACCAGGGGCCATCGCCAGTGGCGATCGCGTAAGGGAGGACGGCAGCTTTGCTTACCACCAGCCGGTAAGTCATAATGAAGGTCTCGGCGCTACCGCAGAGAAAAATGAGGATCACGAGACCGGCCAGCGGGCCGGCTACCGTCACCAGCAACAGCGTGCGGGTGATTGTGCCGAAATGCAGCCACCGATTCGCCGCGAGCAAGGCAAGCACACCGACGTAGGCAAAGACGGCGTTCTCCTTCGTCAGGACCATCAGGGCGAGCCCGACACCAAACAGGGTCAACCGAAGAGGGTCGCTGGGGCGCTTCAGGTTTTCCCAAAGAAGCCAAAGACATATCGTGGCCCAAAACGCGAAGAACCCGTCGATGAGGGCGTGCTGCGCCATGTGGATTTGCGTAGGCGCGCAACTCATCAAGGCGAAGACGGCAAGCGCCCAGCCCGGACCTGCCAGTCGCCAGGCAAATCCCGCTGCGGCGAACAGGAGCAGGATGCTGAACAGACAGGAGACGCGATGAAGAGAAAGAAGTGCATCTGCTCCCGTGATTTCATGCCAAAGATAAGCGGAGAAAATGTAGAGGAAGCGCGTCGGCGGCAGGATCACGGCGGCGAGCTTTTGTTGCTGCTCGACGTAGTGTTCCGCGAAATCGGGATAACTGGTGATCCCGTGGTTGATCAGGTCGGTGACGTATCCTCGATAAAGCCCTTCGTCGTAACCCAGACCGGTAAAGCCGGCGGAAGGATAAACCCGAATCCAGACGCCCAGGACGCCGATGAGAACAAAGGCAATGAAAAAAAGACGGGCACGACGGCCGGCCTGCGCTTCTGGGATTTGATTGCTCAATTGTTTTGCGGATTCCATTCGCGCCCGGTTTAAGAAACCAAAATCGCGATTGCCGGCCAAGGGTTCCAAGCCAGGGCCGGGAGGCCGCCCACCAGCACCAGCCAACGCATCCTAAACGTGTTCGCGACGCAACAAATAATCATGATGCGCACCGATTGGAAGGATCAGAACGGCGACGCAACGACCGAGAGGGCGAGGGCTCCGGCTGGCACTGCTCCTGCTCGGTAAGCAAACTTGTAAAATGACACTTTCCGTTATCATCCCGTGTTTCAATGAGCGGCGCACGATCAGAACGATCGTCGAAAAAGTCAAAGCCGTCGTTGCGGCAGGGACCGAAATTATCATTGTGGATGACGCCTCCACGGACGGAACGGACGGGATCGTAGACAAGCTGGCACTCGACGGGGTCGTCGTGATGCACCACCCGGTCAATCGGGGCAAGGGCGCGGCGATGGAGACCGGTTTTCGCCACGCGACTGGGGACATCGTTTTGGTTCAGGACGCCGATTTGGAATACGACCCGAAAGATTATCCAAGCCTGCTGAGTCCGATCGAGAACGGAGAAGCCGACGTCGTTTTCGGATCCCGCTTCATGGGAGGCCGCCCGCATCGCGTCGTCTATTTCTGGCACATGGTCGGTAATCGTCTTCTTACCTTACTCTCGAATATCTTTACGAACATCAACCTCAGCGACATGGAGACGGGTTATAAGGTTTTCCGCAGGGAGGCGCTGACCGATCTCCGCATCGAAGAAGCGCGGTTCGGTTTTGAGCCCGAGATAACAGCCAAGCTCGCCCAGCGACGCTGCCGTTTTTATGAAGTTGGAATTTCCTACTACGGCCGGACTTATGAGGAGGGAAAGAAAATTGGCTGGCGCGATGGAATTCGTGCCCTTTACGCGATCTTAAAGTATAACCTCTGGAGACGCGAAAGCTATGTCTGCTCAGCCGCCAGCGCCACTTCAGCCGCCCCCTCCTTCGAGCCCCGGCTGCCGGTTTCAATATCGAGGACATGACATCCTCGATTTACTGAAGGAAGCGCGAAATTATAATCGTTGGCTGACCGACCAGGTCGTCGCGGCCATGCCTCGGGATGCCCGAAAGATTACCGATCTCGGAGCCGGGGGGGGCACATTCCCAGAAATGCTTCGTGCCCGTGGCTTCGAGGCCGATTGCGTCGAACCGGACCCCGAAAATCAAACTATTCTTCGGCGGCTTGGATTCTCCGTCGCGGCAACAATGGAAGAACACGAGCCGGAATCGATCGATTACGTCTATACCTTGAACGTGCTCGAGCATGTGCCGGATGACGAAGCACTGACCAGAGCTGTGTTTTCGCGCCTCCGCCGCGGGGGACGCCTCTTCATTTTTGTTCCCGCATTTCCGATCCTCTGGTCCGCCCTCGATGATTACGTGGAACATCAACGTCGTTACCGGCGAGGGCCAATGGTCTCCATGCTTCGTCGGACCGGATTTGTTTTGGAGAGGGCGCGCTACGCAGATTGCCTCGGGTTTTTTGCCGCCCTGGTTTTTGGACGCGGCGCGAACGTGGAAATTTCGCCCCGGAGTATCTGGCTTTATGACCGTTTCTTGTTTCCGGTGAGCAGGTTCCTTGATCCGATACTGGGGCGGTTTTTCGGGAAGAATCTTGCAGTAATATGCCGGAAGCCGTGAGCTACCGCGGCAACAATTCGTAGAGGAAAGGCGCTCGCTGGACGAGATTGAAACGCGTTCGCAGCTCCGCCACAACGGGGTCCTGAGGATCGGCAAACATCGATTCGAAGAAAATCGGCAAGCTGCGGGCGAGGGCCGACGCTAGTTCGTCCATCCGCTCGCTCGCGACAAACCGGACCGCTTCTTCCGCGTGCGGACGGATCAAGGCCACGGCGCGATCATCGTTCCAATTCAGTCCACGAAGGCGCGGATCCTCGACTCGCTTCCTGACCAAAAACTTCGATGCATATTCAACGTTACGTGAAAGGGGAACGATCCGGCGCGACGAACCGGCCGCGGCAAAGCGACCTAGATAAACTGGATCGATCGCCGAGATCACAATCGCATTTTCGGGCGTGTATTTTCGCACTCTGTCCGCCGCGAGCCGGCGCAGGGGGAGTGGTGATGCAACTGCGAGCCTGGCCACCAGCGCAAACACAAAGACCGCAGGCAGCAACAGTTTCAGCAAAGATTCCCCCTTGGAACCAATGAGGACCGCCAGGATGGAAGCCGTCAGGATCGCAGTGCCCGCGACCATCGGAATATAAAAACGGTCGCCCGGAAAAAAATAAAGAAGATGAAAGACGAGAATGGGACCGGTGGTGAGGGCGACAAAGATCCCGGTATTCCGGAATGATTGCCATGATGAGGCCAAAGCCGCGGGTTTTCGTTTTCGAACCACGAGCCAGGTGCCGAAGCAAGCCAGCAGCAGGATTGGGAAGATACCGAGACCGATTACCCGGAGGTTCGTCGGCACATTGGAGAGCGAAAATATCATGCGCGGGTAATCCATCGGCAGCGCGACCCAAAATTTGTAACCGTTGCGAAACGGCGAGCCGAAAGTGGCCGCGTTGTATGCAAAGGTAAGTGCGGCCGCCGCCGCCATCGGGCCGAACAGCAAAGCGCTTCGGAGAAGCACGCGCTTTCGCTGACCGATGATGTTAAGCGCAAAAGGAAGCAGCATCGCGGAAAAGACAGGCCGGAACAAAGTCGTTATCGCCACAAGGACTCCCGCAGCGAACCAACGCCGCAGCGAGTCGGGCCGGACCTGGAGCTCAAGAAAGACAAGGCAGGTCCCCAACATCAGGGCCGTGCAGGGGATGTCGCTCATGACCTCCGTGGCCCAGAAGGTATACGACGGAAGAATGAGCACCGCCAGCCCCGCCAGCACCCCACCCGTGATCCCGCTTATCCGCTTTCCGATTGCGTAGGCAAAACCAACTCCCGCGACCGCCAGCATCGTGATCGGGAGGATGGCATTCCCCGGTTCATACCCGAAAACGACGTACGCCGGCAAAATGGTCAGGGCGGAGAACCAAGGGGGATAACGCGGAGGCAGCTCTCGGTCTCCAACAACAATCTCGTAGCGACCGGTCTCCACGAATTGCAGAGGGGCAAGCGCATATTCGTCGCTGTCGGGCGGAATTTCGAGATTGGATGCGCTGTAAGGCGTCCGATAAAGCCAAACGGCGGCGATGAGGAGCAACGCCAGAAGCGGCCATAATCCGATGACGCGCGCGCGAAAGGCAGAGCTATTCATGGGTATGTCGTTCAATCTCTTCCTGGAGCTGTCGATATTCAGGGCGATCGCGCTCGCGTTCGAGGGCTTGTTGGATCGAAATCCGCGCGGCTTGGATATCGCCCATCTGGAGCTGAGCCTTGGCCAGCAGATAGAGCGTTTTCGCGTCCTGGGGATCTTGCTCAAGCGCACGACGCAAATATTCCACGGCGGCTGCCGGCTGCCCGGCCTCCAGCGAAAGTAAGCCGAGATTATTTAGCGCGCCCTTATGCTTCGGATTCAAACGTAGAACAATTTCGTAGAACGATATCGCCTCCGCGCGTTTTCCCTGCGCGAGCCGCAAATTTCCCAGCGCAAAATTTGTTTCGGGACTATCCGGTACATACCCTCGAGCGCGTTGCAATTGCGCTTCCGCGCGGACCAAGTCACCGGAATCCAACGCCTGGCATCCTGAAGTATACGCAGGCAAAGCCCAGAGGGTCGGATCTGTCCGGCGGATGGAAACGAAAGCGGTGCTGCCTGCGAGAACCACGAAATAGAGAGTAATGACGGAAAGGCGGCCAGTTAGACAGCTTTGCCCAAGCCGCCACAGACCAAAGGAAGCAAAAACCAGCAATCCCGGCACAGCCCCGAGACGATAACGCTCAGTGACAAAAACCGGCAGCACCGAGATCATCTGCGTCAGGATTCCGGCGAGAACCCAACCGGAGGCTGGAAAAGTCCGTAAGGCCAGCACAATTCCGGGGATGGCCAGCGCGGCCGCAACTCCAAAATGCAGCCCCGGCCGAACCACCCTCAACTCCCGCAGCTTGATGATCACCCCAAGGTCGTCATACTCGAACGCATTCCAGAAATTCAGCGTCTTTTGCCATAACAACCGAACCCAGGCGCCCGGGTTCGCCGCAATGTACGCTTTCGCTTTATTCGACCAAAAGGCTGAGACTTGGGAACGTTGGAGCGGATGCCCCACTTCCGCTTCGGCCAGCGCGGTGGAATCCTGGAGCATGAACGCCTGTTCGGAGCGCATCCCCGCCGGAAAACTCGGATATCCCTTGGCCGCCGGGTTATTACCAATCCAGAAATTGATGCCGCCATGGGCGGAAAGGAAAACCGGATCTCGCGCCACGAAATAATTGTGAAGCCAGCAGGGCGCCGTCCCGACGCCGGCCCCTAGGAGCAAGAGCGCAACGGCGCTAATGCAGGAGGCTGTGCGAGTTGTGCGCAACGGCACCGCGGGCGGTTTTAGAAAAAAGACTGCCGCTATCAGCGGAAGCGCGAACAGAATACTGGCAACGCCGGTCGCTGCTATGCCCACGAGGAGGCCTGAAATCAACGATTCCGCGGGACCAGGCATCGTTGGCTGTTTGATGAGCCAGGCGATCACCAGCCAAAAGACCGCGACGGCGAGGGCCGTCGGCATAATAACCAGAGAATAGGCCTGGGCCGGGACGAACCACGTCCAGGCGATGGCGGCCGTTACCCCGATGATTTGACCTCGGTAACGATCGAGCCAGGAGACAGACTCCTCTCGCGGGATTGCGGTTTTGGGCCGCTCTCCGAAAGCCGCGACGCTGATCTGGTAAATAAACGTCGCGGTTAGGGTATCCGCCAGCGCTTGGAACAATGCCGGAACAAAAGGCGTGTATCCAAAAAGTTTGTAGAACAAGGCGAGCAGATAGGGGTAGAGAGGCAACCCAAAAAACGCCAGGCGATCGGTCAGGTGGCCATGGAGAATGCGTTGCGCCCAATCGTCGTAGAAACGCATATCTCCGGCTCCCGGGACGAAAAGCGGGGAGTCCGCAAATTGCAGTAAGGTCGCGAGGCGGAAGAGGAGAACGCCGACAAATACGCCATGGATTAATCGAAGCGTTCGCGGCACTCGACTCGGACGGCGGTCCATCACATCAAAGAACCGCAGAAGACCACGCCTGCGGCGCCGAGGCCGACTGAGGGGAGCGCCGCCTGGCGCTCACCCCTTTTGCCTGTCCCGCAGTTTGTCGCGAAAACTATCAAAAGCGGGGCTGTTGGCATTAACGCTGCTTTAAACACGGACACATCCGCGGTCGGTATCGTGGATCGCAGTCAAACAAACAAGAGATAAAAAGAAAGCAAACAGCATGTTAAACAAACTCAACAAACGCCGCGGGGGCTTTACCCTCGTGGAAATCATGATCGTAGTGGCGATCATCGCTTTGCTGGCGGCGATTGCGGTGCCCGGATTCCTCCGCGCTCGTAAACGTTCCCAAGCAAGCCGCATCATTAACGATCTGCGCCTGATCGACTCCGCTGTCGACCAATACGCGATCGAAACCAACAAGACGAGCGGAGCAGTTGTCAACACCGCCGACTGGACGAACTACCTGAAAAAGGGCACCAACCTGTACACCACAGGGCTCGATATTCTGGGTAATTCCTACGGGGCGCAGACCGTTGATTCTCTTCCGAGGGTGAACGCAACCTCGAAGAGCGCCCTCTCAGACGTCACTGACAATACGTTCTGGTCGCCGTATAACTAAGAATCTGACGATTCATTCTCCTGTCATCGGCTCGCTGGTGGCAGGGAATGAGTTGTGAGAAAACGGGACTAAGAAGTCACGCCCACCTTGCACCTCGCACTACATAAAAAATAGAAAGACTAACTCCTAGTATGCTCAAGAAACTCACAACCAAACGCGGGGGCTTCACCCTCGTGGAAATCATGATTGTGGTGGCGATCATTGCCTTGCTCGCCGCCATTGCCGTCCCTGGATTCCTCCGGGCCCGTAAGCGCTCCCAGGCTTCCCGGATCATCAACGACCTTCGCCTGATCGATTCTGCCATGGATCAATACGCGATCGAAACGGCCAAGAAAACCGACGACCCGATCGCCGTGGCGGATTGGACTAACTACCTGAAGAAAGACACGGTCCTTTACGCTACCGGGCAAGATTTGTTCGGCGATGATTATGGCATCCAGACCGTGGATACGCATCCTTCCGTCCCCGCCAACGCCAAGGCGACCCTGTCGGACGTAACGGACTACTCCTTCTGGTCTCCTTTTAACTAGTCGAACGCGGTTCTCAACATGAAGAGCGTCCTTTCGGCAACGGAAGGACGCTCTCTTGTTTAGCAGATGACGATTTCAACTCCACTTGAAGCGCGAGGCGACGCTCCGGCGTCGATCGGCGAGACCATGAGGCCTGCCATCAAACGGTCGCGGCTCGGAAAGGTTCTCCCCCTTCTGGCCCGGACATGGTTGCGGTGCGTGTTACTGGCTCTGGCTGGAATTGGCACTCACTTGCCCGCTCTGCAAGGACCGCTCGTGTGGGATGACGGCTACCTTGCGTCCGGTAACCCCTTCATCAAAAGTCCCCTTCTCGTCCTGGAAGCTTTTCGACATTATCTCTTTCTCGACTCTTATTCGCCGCACTATCGACCTGTCCAAAATATCTCCTATATTTTGGATTACTGGATCTGGAATAGCGACCCGACGGGCTTCCATCTCTCGAATATCTTATGGCACGTCGGCAGCGGCATTCTTCTTTATCTCCTCCTAAGTAAATTACTGAAGCGTGGGAGCGAGGCTTCCGCGACCCCTTTGCCGGTTGCTCTGTTATCCGGCGCTTCCTTCTTTATCGCATTTCTTTGGATCGTCCACCCGGTCCACAGCGCGGCGGTAGACTACATTTCCGGACGGGCCGATAGTCTTGCGTTCTTCTTCGCATGCGGTGCCTGGCTTCTCTACCTGCGGGCGATGAACGCACCGCGACACCTGGGCCGCGGCATCTGTCTCCTTCTTGCAGCGATTTCGCTGCTCGTCGCGCTTTGCTCGCGGGAAAGCGCCTGCCTCTGGGTTGTGATTTTCCTCGTGCACCTCTTTTTCTTCGAAAGGAAAATGACCGCTAAGGTGAAGTGTTTCATCCTGATCGGATGCCTTTTTGTTATCGGCATGTATGCCGGTTTGCGTCACCTTCCCGGACAGCGTCCAGCAACTGCCCCTTCTTCCGGCTGGATGGCTCCCATGCGCACCGTCCTGATGCTGCGCGCGTTGGGCGATTACGGACGGCTCATGGTCTGGCCTACCAATCTCCACATGGAACGAACGGTTTTTGATCCTGACAGTCTGCAAGATAGCCAGGGATGGCGGATAAACGCCGGGGTCGAATATCTCTCTGTCACTGGTCTTGCCGTCGCGGCGGTGCTTGGTTTTGGCGCATGCTACAGAGGCCGCGCCCGATTTCTCAGGGCATTCGGTGCCTGCTGGTTCATCCTGGCGTATTTGCCAACTTCCAATTTGCTCGAACTAAATGCTACCGTCGCGGAGCACTGGCTCTACCTGCCCAGCGTTGGGTTTCTTCTTTTCGTGGTCGGCTGCTTCCTCGAGCTCCCACGCCCGGCAATCAGGTTGATGCCGGCCGTCGGCTGCGCGGCAGCGCTCGCGTTGAGCGGACGCAGTTTTGTCCGAAGCAGCGATTGGGCGGACCCGGAAACATTTTATCGGCGGACCCTGGCTGCTGGCGGGTCGAGTCTGCGTGTGGCGTTAAATCTCGGCCAGGTTTATTGCGCCAAGGGCGAATATGCCAAGGCCGAGGTCTTATTTCGCCGAGTCGTAAAGCTAAGCCCGGATTACCCGATCGCCCGGACGAATTTAGGGGAGGCGCTTGCTTCCCAAGGCAAGACGAAAGAAGCCAACGCGATTTTTGCAGAGACAAGCAAGGCGGCGGAACAAACACGAAAGGAATATCCCCGCACTTGGATTGCAGCGCTGAACCTTGCCCACATGGACTATAAAGATAAAGATTTCAGCGCAGCGCTCGCAGTTCTAGACAAAGCGCGGATCGACTACCCGGGAACCTGGGAATTGGTCAGTCTCGAAGCGGAAATCCTGCGGCGAACTCAAGGTCCAGGCGCCGCACTTCCCTTGGTGGCAGACTTTGCGCACTCGTATTGGTGGCATAGCGCCTCCTACATGGCGCTCGGCCGTCTCCAGGCAGAACTTGGCAAACGATCGGAGGCAGAAGCCGCGTTGCGTCACGCCAGCTGGCTCGATATTCACGATGCGGAATCGCTCAATCTCATCGCGGGCATGAACGTACGTCAGAATCGGCTCCAGGCTGCCTATGAAGACCAGCGCCGGGCCGTAGCACGCCAGCCAGACCAGCCCCGACAATACCTCCTCCTCTCCGATATCCTGGAGAAAATGGGACGCAATAAGGAGGCGCAGGCCGCCCTGGGTCAGTTCTCCCAATTGAGCGCGCTCGGGCATTCGGACCAGCACCTGAACTGAACGGACGAAATCCACTTTCGCCCGAGGAGTAACGATGTCATTGCTCAGTCGATTCCTCGAACGAACGAGGCCGAACTGGATCCGCTGCCTCATCCTGGCGAGCTTCGGAATCGCGGTGCGCGTTCCCGCTCTTTCGGGAGAACTGATCTGGGACGACGCCTCACTTGTTCGGGATAATCCGTTCAGCAAGAGCCCGCTGCTGATCGTGGAAACGTTCCGCCACTATCTCACCCTCGACGGGTCTTCTGCCCATTACCGACCGATTCAAAACATCTCCTACTTCTTCGATTACCTGGTCTGGAACACGGATCCATTCGGTTTCCATCTGTCCAATCTGCTGTGGCATCTCGGCAGTGGCCTCTTGCTCTACTTTCTCCTGCTGCGCCTTTTCCAACCGTTCCGCGATCGTTTTCCTGACAGGCCAAACCTGTTTCCCGGCGCCGCTTTTTTCGTCGCGCTTTTCTGGATCATCCATCCAGTCCATAGCGCGGCGGTTGATTACATCTCCGGGCGCGCGGACAGCCTCGCCTTTTTCTTCGCGTGCGCAGCCTGGCTTCTTTATCTGAAAGCTCGACGAGTCGTGTCGCGTCTTCCTCGTCTAGCGCTTTACCTCGGCGCGGCAGCGCTCGCCCTGGTTTCTCTTTGTTCGCGGGAGAGCGGTTGCATTTGGGTGCTGCTCTTTCTTTTCTATCTTTTCGTTTATGACCGCGAATCGTCACGACGCTTCAAGGCAATTCTCGCCGGTGTCTGCGTTGGTCTCGTCGCAATCTATGCGGGTCTGCGACAGTTGCCCGCCGAGCACCTGTTGCCGGCCGGGAATGATTTGCCGCTGGGCGAGCGAGCTGTCTTGATGCTTCGCGCCCTCGGTGACTATGGCCGGCTCATGGTCTTTCCCTGGAACCTGCACGTGGAGAGAACCGTCCGCTTCACGGAAGCCACGACGGACTGGCGCGCGCTGCTCTCCACCCATTATCTTTCCATTATCGGCCTTCTCGCGGCGGTGGCCCTGGGATATGGCGCGCTTCGAAAGGGAAAAGCGCAGCCGATCCGGGTCTTGGGAATGGCGTGGTTCGTTCTGGCCTATTTGCCCATTTCCAACTTGTTTCCGCTCAATGCGACGGTGGCGGAGCACTGGCTCTATTTGCCGAGCGTCGGGTTCCTGATCTTCATCGCGGGCTGCTGGCTGGAATGGCCGGAGCGTTCGAGAATATTGTTGGCCGCGCTCGGGTGCGCCGGCCTTGTCGGGCTGAGCGTGCGAAGTTTCACCAGAAGCGGGGATTGGCTCAATGCGGAAACATTCTACCGCCAATCTCTCAACGCCGGTGCCGCGAAAACCAGAATGGCTTTGAATCTGGCCCAGACCTACGCCGACCAGGGGGACTATCAAAAGGCAGAGGCTCTCCTGCGAAAGTTGGTGGAATCGAATCCGAATTACGCGATGACCAAGAACGCCTTGGGCCACCTGCTCCTTCGCGAAGGCAAGATGGCAGAAGCCGAAGAGATTTTTGCGAAAAGCGCGAGCGCTCCCACCCAAGCCGTGTCCGATCAACCGCGCAACTGGATCGCCGCCCTTAACCTGGCTTACATGAAATACTCCGCGCATGACTCGCCCGGCGCACTGGCCGTCCTCGAAAAGGCGCGCATCGAGTATCCGGGGGCGTGGCGCCTGGTTACTTTGGAATCGGAGATTCTGCGCGGTGACGGGAAGAGCGAAAAAGCTCTCGCGCTGGTGGAACAATTCCGGGAAAGCCACTGGTGGCATTGCGCCGCTGCGACCGAAGCCGGTCGGATTTACCTTGAGCAACACCGCTTCGCCGAAGCCGAGACCGCGCTTCGCCGGGCAAGCTGGCTCGACATCCATGACGCTGATTCGCTCAACCTGATCGCCGCGATGAACATCGGGCAAAACCAGCTCGAAGCAGCATGCGAAAGCCAGCGCCGCGCGGTCCGCCGCCAGCCCGATCAACCACGACAATATCTCCTCCTGGCTGACCTCTTGGAAAAATCGGGCCGTCATAAGGAAGCGCAAGCGGCACTTGCCCAGGTTCACTCGCTCCAGGCGCTGGCGAAATCACAGCCGCAGACCCACGTCGCGGACTAACTCGCGAGGCCCTCGCGGTTGCGGCCCGGCGTGATAAACTGCCCGGCCATGGAGATCATCGTGCTCGGGGCCGGCGCTATCGGGAGCCTTTACGGGGCGAAGCTGGCGACGAAGAACGACGTGACCCTGGTCGGGCGCGCGAAACATGTCGCCGCGATTGATTCGCACGGTTTGCGCATCGAAGGCATTGAGTCACGGGTCGTGCCGATTCGCGCCGCGACGGCGATCGAGAAGATCGGGCCAGACGCCGTGATCCTCTTGACGACCAAAGTTACGGACGGAGCCGCCGCGCTTGCCCCGGTTGCATCTCTGGTGCGCGAAGACACGACGATTCTCTGTCTTCAGAACGGCCTCGGCAGCGAGCGAATCGCGCGCACCGCGCTTGGTGATCGCGGGATAGTCCTTCGCGGGATCACGCAATTCGGCGCGATCTTCAAATCCCCGGGGGTAATCCAGTTCATGGCTCCGGGTTACACGCTGATCGAGCAAAATGAACGGAGTGATCGCGTCGCGCGCGTCCTCACCGACGCCGGTCTCGATTGCCGCGTTTCCCAAAACATCGCGGCGGATGTTTGGCACAAGCTCGTAATCAATTGCGTCGTCAATCCGATCACGGCAATCCTGGGTTGCGAAGTGGGCGGCATCGCCAACCCGGAACTCAACCCGCTCAAACGACTGGTGATCGATGAATGCGCCGCCGTCGCCGCGACTCAGGAAGTGAGGTTCGCAGTCGATTTCATACGAGAAATCGCCGAGGTCTTCCGGCCATCTCACAACATTGCTTCGATGCTTCAGGACCTGCGCCGCGGTCATCCCACCGAGATCAATTACATGAATGGTGCCGTCGCTGCCCTCGGCGCCCGGCACGGGCTGGAATGCCCGGTGAACGACGCGCTCACCAGAATCATCAAAGCGATGGAAACTGCCTCATTGCTCCCAGAGAAAATGCTCGAGGCGCAGCCGGCTTAGTCTCGATTTCGCCTCGTCGCTGCGGGCGCCGCCGGCCGACACCAGCTTTTGGTAAACAACGGCCGCCGGTTGCCATTTCGAATCGTCCTCAAGCAAACGGGCCGCGTTGAATCCGGCCTTGTAGTACCAGAAAAATTCCCGCTGCGGCTGGTCGGGCCGATTTTCTCCCTCAACAATTTTGTAGAACGCCGCGAGCGCGTTCTCACGATCGCCCAGTTTTTCCAGGCAGATTCCCTTCTTGAACAGCGCCTGGTTTCGCCAATGGATGGGCGCATCCTTTTGCCCGGCGAGCTGGTCATAGATTTCAATCGCGCGCTGGTAATTCTCGCGATTCGTCTCCCCCGCTTCATACAGAATGTCACCCTTGCCGCAAAGCGCCTCGCGTTTCTCCTCCGGCTTCGCGTTCCCCTGCAACACCTCGTCATAGAGCGTTGCCGCATCCTGGTTCTTGCCCAGCTTGCGCTCGATCGCGCCCTGCTCGTTTCGCGCCGCCCATTTCAGTTCGCCGTTTCTTTTTACGACTTCGTCGAGCAACACCAGGGCACGATCGAGGGATTGCGCCGCCATGCTTTGGGTCGCGGACTTCGCGGCGAAAAACAGGGCCCGTTCCGTGAAGGGACCGCGCGGATTTTCCTGCGCCAGGATTTGGAAATGGGTCTGCGCATTCGGAAAATCCTGCCGCCGATAATACGTTTCCGCCAGTTTCATCCGCACATCGGAAACGAAAAGCGACCCGGGATATTTCCTCAGAAACTCCGTGGCGGCGGAGATGACCTTCGTGGCATCGGAATCAGGCGCAGCATCCTCGATCCAGATCGTGAGATAGTCCGCCCGCTCGGTGGCCCCGGGATTTGGCTCACTGTTCCTGGCCCGGTCCAAGTCCTTCCGGGCCTCTTCGAAGCGCGGAGGAGCTGCATGAAAAGCCAACTCAGCCAGCGTCACCCAAGCTTCCGCCGCGCGCTTGTGGCGCGGGAACTGACGCACGAAACTCTCCACCGTCTGCCCGGCTTTGCTGTTACCTTGCGCCGCCTGCGTCAGTCCTTCCTCGAGAAGAAGATCGGCCCGCGCCTCATCGTTCGCCCCGCTGTCCACAAACGCTTTCGTGTCCGCCTGGAATCGTTCCCTGTCGTTCTGTTGCAGCCACGCCAGCGACGCATTGAAAAGCGAATCGCGTCGCAGGCGAGGCGAACTATTCGCGACTTGCTCGAAAGTTTGTCCCGCCTTTTCAAAATGCCGGGCAAGATATTGCACGCGGGCCACCAGAAGGGCGAGCCGATCGGACCAGATGGTGGATGGATGGAGCGTCATCGCGTCGGTCAGGATGGCAAGCGCCTCGTCGAAATGACGGCGTTCGATTTCGAATTGCGCAAACTCGAAGAGTCCTTCCGCCAGGGCCGGGAACGGCGCGTGATCCGCATGTAACTTCGTGTAAGCGCGCAGCGCCGCCTCTGGACGTCCGTCGCGAAGTTCGGCCCGTGCCAGATACCACTGCGCCAGCGATCGCCGCGGCTGGGCCGAATCATTCGCCCAGCGGGCGAGTTCCTGGCTCGAGGCTTGCCGCTCGGCGCGATAGACCTGATCGAGTTTCTCGAAAACTACGGGCAGCTCCGGATCCGTCGGATGGTGCTCGATAAAATCCTCCAGCGGGTCATCGCCCGCTTCCGGCGTTTGCAATTGCAGATGCGATTCCGCAGTCGCGCAAAGGGTCGCGATCAGGACCGCGCGGCTCGCGCCTTCCGGCCGCCGCAGAATCGTCTGGTAAAGCTCGATCGCACGCTCGTGGTGATTGATCTGCGCTTCGAGCCGGCCTTGCAGGTAACGTTTCTCTTTCTTGTCTGCCAGCGCCGCCGGACGCGTCTTGTCGAGGATTCGACGGGCGCCGGTGTTGTCTCGCTTGTCGAGCAAGAGCTCGATCGAACGCAACTGCGCGCGGTCGTTCCATTGGGGATCGCTCAGGAGCGCTGCGAATATTTGGAGCGCCTCATCAAAACGTTGGAGGGCCCGGAGCGCTTCCGCCTGACCGAAGAGAGCGGTGGTCCGGTAGGGCGAAGGGGTTTGGCCGGCGACCTTTTGGTAAAGAGGAAGCGCTTCAGTCCATCGTTGGAGCGACGCCAGTGCCTGGGCGCGCCAGAGCCAGGTCGCGGGCAGGTCTTGCAAGGCCGGATCTTGCAACACCTGCAATGCTTCTTCCGCTTCGCCGGCTGCAAGCAGCGCTTCCCCCAGTTTCGCTGTTGCCGTTTTCTTGTCGGGCCCGGCCAGGTCGCGTTTGAGGATATCCCGCAACCGCATGACCGCGACCTGGGGCATGCCTTCGTCGAGCGGGCGGACCGCCGTGTCCCAGTCGGCGATCTGAGCCGCCGCCGGATTTACCGTGAACAGGAAGAAAGCAAACAGCCCCAAAACCGCCGGCCACAGGGCGCAAAATTTCTTCATCCAGGACCGCTGACCTCGTTGCATCGCTCCGATTCTAGAGTGACACCCCCTTGCAAACAAACCCGGATGCGGAAGAAATCCCGCCGCGGTGCATTCGAAACGGGCTTTGCACGCAGCCTGCTTTGAATAACCTGACGATTTCTCCCCGCTATGATTGACCAGCATGACTTCGACCGCCTGGCGTCCCTCGCATCCGCGTGGGCGAAAAGCCAGGAGAGTTACATCCTCGAACACGGTGTCCCGTTAACGAGGGACCAGGTATCGGACGCCCGACAAACCGGAGTCCGGGAACCCAACTGCGTTCGGGTGCTGGTGGTGGACCGGATCCCGTTACCGGCGGACAGAGAACTGGCGGACGCCGCCCGTCATGCCCAAATCATCACGGACGCCTCCCGCGCCGTGGCCATCGGCTACGGCATCATCATTCGGGCCGATAGCTGGCAGAACCGCGAACTGCTCCTGCACCAGCTCGTCCACGTCGCCCAGTGCGAACGAAGCGGCGGCCTGAGATCGTTCGTGAGCGAATATCTCCTGGACCGCCGCGGCTCCCGCGATTTCAGCCTCGGCTCCCTGGAAGATGAGGCACGCTCGCGTGCCCGCGAAATCTGCGCCGGCGAAAAAATCGCAAGGTGATCGAGCTGACTATTCGTTCAACCAGCGGCGCCCCGGGCCGACAAGGGTAAGCGTTCCAACGCTCAGCCGCCAAAAAGCGGCTTGTGCTTTCGCTTGTTCCGCGCGTTGTCCAGTTCGGTTTTGACGAGGCTACCCGCTTCGTTGACGTAAATCTTCACCCATTTCCCGTCGGTCCCTTTTACCTCAACGCAATAGGTCACCACCCCATTTGTGGTATCCTTTTGCACTTCCTTCACCTTGCCGCCGCCGGCGTTGCTTTGCACGGTTGCTTGGATGGACGCGGGCACATCTCTCCAATTCACGAAGGTGGCGGGCGGTTTTCGGTTCTTGCCGTAGGTCGGGCCGGCGAGCGCCAACAGCGCCGCGGCGGGTAGGAGGATCCTCAGTGCTGTGGTCATAATGGGTGGCGGAGGATCGACTGTCCTGGAACGGTAACCCCTGGCAACCCGCTTTGTTGCGCTTGAAACTAAGGACGCTTCCGGACGCGCGCGGCGGCTGCGATGATGCCGCCGAGAACGACGGAGGCGCCGCCAAAACCAAACCACAACATCGCCACTCCCGGCTCCGACCTCATTTGCTCCGCCAATCCCAGCAAAATGCCGAGTAAACCCAGAGCCGCGATCGTGATCCCAAGACCGACCAGTGCCTCGGAAGAAATTGCCGCTGTTTCGGATCGGTTGGATGTTTTACGCGCATTCATGCAAGCGGAAATTAGGAGGGCGCGAGCAGAATGCAATTGGCGCACCCATTATTACCTTTTGACGGGGACGACCACACCGGTGGTCTTTGGATTAGCGGAAAACGTCTCCCCGTGCACAGGGACGACCTCTCAATCGATGGCCGCTTGAATCGCATCCATGGATTGCGCTTTCAACGGCGCACTGTGTTACCTAGTCTAACGACTGCCATGCTGAAGCGAATTCTTCTCATTCTCGCACTGGGCGGCTCCCTGTCCCATGCCGCGGAAAACTCATCGCCGGGTTCGCCAGGACCCTCCACGGGGCCGAGCGAAGCCTCCATCAAACAACTCCTCGAGGTGGCCCAGGCTCACAAGCTTATCGACTCGGTGATGGCGCAGATGGACAACCTGATGCAGCAGACCATCACGCAGGCCACCAGGGGCCAGCAGGTTCCGCCCAAAGTCCAGAAGGACATTGACCAACGGCGCGGCGAGATGCTGGCTTTGATGAAAGAACTGCTCGATTGGAAGAAGCTGGAGCCGATGTACGTGCGGGTTTATCAGAAGACCTTCACCCAGCAGGAGGTCGACGGAATGATCGCGTTCTACAAAACGCCCGCGGGCCAGGCGGTGATGAGCAAAATGCCGGTGGCCATGCAAAACACGATGGACGAGATGCAGGGATTGATGGCGCCCGTGATGGAAAAGATGCAGCGGATGCAGCAGGAGGTGGTGGCGGAGCTGAAGGCCGAAAACAAAAACAAGGGCGGCTGAGCTGGGGCCAGAGGCCGGGAATTGGAAAGGCGGCTAGCCGCGATCGCCGAACCAGATCGCGCATGTCCACGTCACCGCGGCGGCAAATCCGCCCAGCGACACCGTCACCAGGACCACAAAGGCGATGAAATCGAGCAGGGTAAACATGGTTCCATTGAGGAAACGATGGAACGTCGCCCCATGGATTCATTAACTCCGCGGCCTTGGGAAGGTTGCGCGGAAATGTAATCGGTACCTCGAACCTCAAAATCGAAATTAAAAAGGCTGGGGTAGAAAAGCAGGCTATGCTCGGCGATGAATTCTCGGCGGGCCTGCTTCTTGTGGATGTTCGTCGCTCCGCGGCGTTACAACAACCGAAGCCATCACAAGCTCCTGGTGATTTATGGGAAGGTCGGATTTGTCGGCGGCGTCGGGATCGCCGATGAATGGCTCGGCGATGGCGAATCGCCCGAACACTGGCGCGATAATCATTACAAGGTCACCGGCCCCGTCGTGGCGCAGCTCCAGGCTGTCTTCATGGATAACTGGCTCAAGACCCAGGGCGAAGTCTTGGATGGGCCCGAATATTTCCCGCCGCTCGCCGCCACCGGTCCTTATACCGCGCAGGCCTTCAGAAGCTCGCCCCGCCAGGGCGATATGGACATCCATCTTCTGTATTTACTCGCAATCGCTTCGGCCCGGCACAGTCTCTTGATCGAGAATGCGTATTTTATCCCCGACGATTTTATGCGGAAAGAACTGATCGCGGCGGCTAAGCGGGGGGCGAAAGTGCAGATCGTCGTCCCGGGCGAGCACATCGACCAAAAGGCCGTGCGCGCCGCGTCGCGAAAGCATTGGCCCGAATTACTAAAGGCCGGCATCAAAATCTACGAATACCAGCCGTCGATGGTGCACGTGAAGCTAATGGTCGTGGACGGCGCCTTTGTCTCGGTCGGGTCGGGGAACCTGGACCTGCGATCGATCCGGCTGAATGACGAAGCGAACCTGAATGTATTGAACCGCAGCTTCGCCTCGCAGCAAGCGCGGCTGTTCGAGGCAGAGAAACGGCGCTCGCGCGAAATTACGCTTAATGAAACCGGCAAGCTCGGTTTCGTTCATCCTCTCCAGGAGGCGGCCAGTGTGGTGGCGCCGGAGCTCCGACCCAACGAAGCGTCACTCGTAAGCGAGGACGTCGCGGACCGACACCCGCAGGAGGCGTCTGACGGAAAGTCCCACCGCTAGGACCACCAGGAGAACGCCTCCGGAAAGCAGGCCGAGACCAAGGCGCGAAACATAAAGCGGCACCGCCACGTGCAGAAGCTGGCGCTCCGCCATGCCGTTGAGCAGCCGCGCAAAAAAGATCCCGCCGGCCACGGAAAGAATTGCGCTCACCAACGCCACCGCGCCGCCTTCGACGAGAAAGATCGAAACGACCGAGCGCGGTCTCGCTCCCAGGGCGCGGATAACGCCGATCTCGCGGCTGCGCTCCAATACGCCCAGGCTCACTGTTGCGATCAGGCTGATCGCGCCGACCAGGGCGGAGGCGAGCGCGATCATTTTCATAACGCCTCCCACGACGGCAAAGTGTTCTTCGAGCGATGCGCGGAACTCGCTCTTCGTATTGACGAGACTCGGAGTGAGTCGCGCCTCGAGAAGGGCCTGTTCGAGCGCGCCGGCCGCGAGTTGCTGGCGGTCACCCTGGGTTCTCACTCGCAAAACCGGCGACGCGTCGCCCAGACCAGTGATGTTTTCAAAGATTGGGAACGCCGCGTAAATGACCGGCGACCCGATTTCTTCGACGATGCCGACGATGCGCACCCTTGTTTTGCGCTCCCGAAACTTCACCGTGATTGGATCCCCCACCCGCAGCCCCGGGGCAGCTTCCTGCACTTGCCGGTTAATCACCACCCCGCCGGGTTCTTCCGGCGCCGGCCAGTGACCTTCACGGAGCGGCAATTTCAGCAATTGAGTTCCAACCGGATACCCGGACAACAGCAGGCGACGGCCTTCACGCACGGCGATCGATCCGCCGTCGTCCCCAACCAGGTTCACGCCCGCGCGCCGAAACGCTTCCGCGATTTCCACGTCCGGAACTCCACGCGCGACGGCTTCGAGCTGCGCCGCCGGCACCGCGCTCTGCAATTGCACCTCGATGTCGTAGGCGCGATTGGCAAGGGCGTCGTCGATCACCCTCATCAAGCTTTCTTAATTATTGTGCGTGGTCAGGAACAACGCGCCGCCGGCCGAAAGCGCGAGCAGCGTGAGAGCCAGTCGCCACGGACGGCGGAAGCTGTTGCGCAGCGCGAAACTCCACCGCCGATTACCGGGCAGCTTGATAAGGCGCGACGTGAATGCAATCGGCCCGCGCGGAGCAACGATGCCCGGATCCTGAATTGCCTGGCGCGGACTAATCCGCGCAGCCCGTACGATCGGCAGGGCCATTGCCAGGAGCGGAACGCCCAGGGCGAAAATGAGTTCCTGGAAAACAAGTGACCGCGGCACGCTCCAATCGGCGATGTCGATGTTCAGCATCGTCTCGTGATACTTCACGACCCAGCGCCCGAGCGCGGTCCCGATCGGGAAGGCGAGCGCGATCGTGACCAAAACCAGAGGCGCCACCAGCGCAAGGTATTGCCCGGCGACCTGCGACGATCGTGCCCCCAGCGTTTTCATGATCCCGACCTGACGCACCTCGCGTCGCATCCAGAGCGAGATCACGCAGGCCGCGAGCGTGGCGCTGCAAACAAAGGCAAGCCCGGCGAGCACCTCGAGCACACGCAACATCGCGGTCATGAGCGCAGCGTGCGGGTGCGTATTGTTCAAGGCGTCAACCCGTAACGGAACGAGGTTGCGCCCCTTCAGCCAGCCGTTTAGATCGTCGGCGAATTCGGCCACGTCGCTCAGGCTGCCGCGCACACTTAATTTCACCAGCAGCTGGTCCAGCTCGGCATTTTGTCCCAGCGAAGGCGCGGCAGTCGGCGTGATATAACCGTAAATCATCCGGTCCTGCGTGCTCGGGGCGACCGCGGGGTCGTGGACGAAGCCACCGAGTGGAATGGTGACGACGACGACGGCCGGAGTCCGGACCCGCACCGGCTCGTTCTCGCCAATGCCAAGCAACGACATCCCTGATTGTTCGATTAGAATTCCATCATTCACCGCGGGCCACGCGGTGGCGTCGCGGTGAATCAGGTTCACTTTTTGTTGCGCGAAATCCGGTAGCACGGTGAGTCGCATCGGAAACCACTTGCCGGATTTGCCGGCCACGCGCGTGAACGCGGTCGACCTCGCCTCGACCTCCGCCACCCCGGGACGGGAACGAACGAGATCGACCAATTTCGGCTCGACCTTGTCGAACCAAAGAATGATGTCAGCTCCGTTGGCGCGGCGATAACTTTTCTCGATCTCTCGCGCCAGGATCGAGCGCGCGTTCAGCGCCGTCATCACGCCCGCGCTGCCCAAAACCAGAATCGCCGCGATGAGGAAGATCTGGAGACGGTGTTGCCGGAAATCGCCCGTGATTTTCCGCCATCGCGTATTCATCCGCGCGCGGAATGATTCATCTCGTCGGCGACGATGAGGCCGTCCCTCAACTGGATGACGCGGTGGGCGCGGCTGGCCAGATTGTTATCGTGCGTGACGATAAGCAGCGTTTTACCCTCGCCAATCAGGCCGTGGAAAAGCTCGACAACGGCCGCGGACGTTTCGGAATCGAGATTGCCGGTCGGTTCGTCCGCCAGCACGATTGGAGGATCGTTGGCGAGAGAGCGGGCAATGGCAGCACGTTGCTGTTGCCCTCCCGAAAGGGTCGAGGGGAGCTTGGCCGCCTGGTCGCTCAAGCCGACGAGTTCGAGCAATTGCCGGGCGCGGGGGCGGCGATCGACGCGGGGAATTTTGCCGACGAAATCCATCGCCAGCAGGATGTTTTCCTCGACCGTCAGCGTGGGCAAGAGTTGGAAGAACTGAAACACGACGCCAACGTTGCGGCCGCGCCAGAGCGCCATCCTATTTTCGCCCAGACGACTGAGATCTTCACCGGCCGCACGAACCTCGCCCGACGTCGGGCGGTCGATTCCCGCGATCAAATTGAGCAGCGTCGATTTCCCGCTACCCGACTTGCCCAGCACAGCCAGGAAATCTCCGGGCGCGACCCGCAGGGAAATGCCGCGGAGGGCTGGAAACAATTGCCCGCCGCGCGAGCCAAAAGACTTCGTCGCCTCCTCGAGCCGGATGAGGTCCGCGTCATCCGTCGCGACTGTCGGCGCAATCATTGCCGCTTAAGCGTGAAGAAGTCCGCGCTGAGCAGTTTGCCGTTTGTGTCGAACTTGAACGTGCGCACTTTCGTTCCCTTTTCGGTGGAACGAAATTCCGTCCTAACGATGCGCGTTTCGCCTTCGCGCTCGATGCCGGCAATCACGATCTCGTCCGGTGCCTTCACCTTCACCATCGCCTGCATGAAGAAATCAGCGGCGCTGTGTTCTTCCGGGAGGTCCTCGATCGCGTAGCGGTCCGAAAGCAGCGGCTTCAGCGACTTTCCGTCGTGAATCCGCATCGCTTCCGCAAACGCTTTCATGAAATCCAGGACCTGCTTGTCCGGCGTTAGATTGGGCGCGAACGAAACCGTCGCGGCCTTCGCATCGGGCGGGCCGGGAGTGGGCGCGGGCGGCGTCCCGTGCAGCCACGATTTGAGATCGGCCCGGGCGCCAATGATGGAAAGGAGAATGAGAATCAGAACCAGTCTTTTCATGTTGGGTTAAGGTGTGAGACGGAAAGAGAGCGATGACCGCTCGCGAAGGATGACTGCCGAAACGAGCAGCCGGTTACAGGAACTTTCGCGCATCAGCACCTTTGCGTTCAGCGAAACAGCTTTCGGTGGCCGGATATTTTCGGCACACTCGCCGCCACAATTGAGCACGAGCAAGAGAGACCAGGAGATCGCGTCGGGACTTCCGGAAAATCTCGACGCGCTGCCACAGCTCGATGGCTTCCGTTTGCGCGGGATCGAGATGACGCGGCTGGAGACGTTTATCGATGCCGCATTCGCCTTCGCCGTGACCATGATGGTGATCGCCGCGGAACGGGTCCCCGACAACATCATTACGCTCCTGGCGGCGTTCAAGAATGCGCCCGCGTTCGTCGCGGGCATCGCCGTGCTGGGAATTTTTTGGCGAGGCCATTGGAAGTGGAGCCGCCGGTATGGTCTGGAAGATGGCGTCTCGATCTTCATCAGCTGGGTCCTGCTGGTCACAATCCTGATGTATATTTACCCACTGAAGGCGCTTTTCGGGTCGATGTTTTACCTGCTGAGCGATGGCCGGCTGGGCCAGACACTCGGAATGCGCAGCGTCACGCAAGTGCGAGCGATTCTTGCCATCTACGCGACCGGCTTCGCGGCCATCGCGATCGAAATCGTCCTGCTTAACCTGCGCGCCTGGCGATTGCGCGAGCCGTTGCGCTTGAACGCGAGGGAACGATTCCTGACGCGCGCGGACATGACGGGCTGGAGCATTCCGGCCACGGTGGGCATCATCGCGCTCGTGCTGGCGCTCACGCTTCCTGCGGACTATCTCGGCTGGAGCGGCTGGATCTATTCTTCGCTGGCCGTGCTCGTGCCCGTTCATAAACGGTTTCTTAGACGCAGGCGCCGCGATTGAAAACGCTGCGTAACATTTTTGGGAACCTCTGGGTGCTGCTCGGGCTCGCCTTATACGGAGTGAGTCTCGCCGTCCTTTGGCGGAATCCGAGCTTCGGACATGAAGACGCGATCGCCGAGCTGATCATTTTCGGGTTCGCGTTTCCGCTGCTCGCGTGGCTCACGACCCTGCGCGCCAAACCGCTGACGGTCACGGTCCGGCGGAGTTCCGCGGAAATGTGGCTGCTCTTTGCCTGCCTGGTTGGCGTTTCGCTTTACCTGGTCTGGGGGGCCGCCCTTTCAGAAACGCTGGTCCCCGCGAACTGGCTGACTTCGCCCCGCGCGAAGTTCTTCGTTGTATTAGCGCGGAAGTTAATCGTCTTTGTCGCGATTCCTTTCGTTCTCTTCCGGACGGTCTTCGGATATCGCTGGCGCGATTTCGGTCTACAATTCGCGGGATTGCGAGCGCTGGCGGGGAACCATCTTCCGGTTGTCCTCATCCTCAGCGCCCTCATTCTTGTCTTTCAATATTTCCTGGGTGGCGGCGCGGCGCCGATCCGGCGGGGTGAGTTTCACGCCGTGCAACTGGTCATCGGCCTGCCTCTTTGTTTCGGGTGGCTCTTCCTGGAAGCCGGGCTGGTGGAAGAATTCTTTTTTCGGGCCCTGCTCCAGGCGCGGCTGGCGGCGTGGTGCAAATCCGAGGTGTCCGGCGTGGCACTGATGGCATTACTCTTCGGGCTCGCGCATGCGCCGGGATTTATCTTGCGGCACGCGGGCCTGGAGGAAGCGATCGGCGCGAACCCGTCACCGGTCGATTCCATTGCCTATTCGATTGTCGTCCTCTCGGTCGGCGGGATTTTTTTAGGGATCGTCTGGGCCCGAACGAAAAATCTTTTCGCGGTGATGTTCATCCACGCGGCGACCGACCTGTTGCCGAACTTGAAAGAGTTCGTCACGACCTGGGGGATCTAGGAGGAGGACAGACGGCAAAGACCAGATAAGGTTTCAAACAATGCTGGCAGAGAGAGCGCTCGGGATTTTGCACGAGTCGGTGCAATCGGAAAGTTTGCGGCGGCATTGCTATGCCGTGGCCGACTCCCTGAAGTTTTTTGCGCAGAACGCGGGCGCGGATCCGGACCTTTGGGAGGCGGTGGGTCTTTTGCACGACATGGATTACGAGCGGCATCCAAACCAGGAACACCGCCCGACGCAAGGCCACCCCTTCGTCGGGGTGGCGTGGCTGCGCGAGCACGATTGGAGCGAGGAAGTTTGTCGCGCGATCCTGTCCCACGCCGATTATGCCGGTATCGCCCGCGAGACACCGCTGGAGCGCACGCTCTACGCGGTGGATGAACTGAGTGGCTTTGTCATGGCCGTAGCGCGAGTCCGGCCGTCGAAGAGCATTCACGAGGTCGATGTCGCGTCGGTGAAGAAAAAGATGAAGGATAAGGCGTTTGCCCGCGCCGTGAATCGGGAAGACATCACCCGCGGCGCCGCGGAATTGGGTAGGCCCGTGGACGACGTGATCGCTGGCGTGATTACCGCGTTGCAAAATGACGCGGAGCGACTGGGCCTGGCCGGCGAACAGAAACCAGCCGCGTAAGACTAATGACGACGCCCGCTGGCATCACGGTGCGGGAATTCCTGATGGGCGATTACGAGGGAGCGATCGCGCTTTGGAACCAGGTCGAAGGGGTGGAAATCTGCGAGGGCGATTCGAGGGAAGAGATCGCGGAATATCTAAAGCGAAATCCGGGGCTAAGTCGTGTCGTCGAAGCCGACGGACAAATTGTCGGAGTGGCTCTTTGCGGTCATGATGGGAGGCGTGGGTGGATCTATCACCTCGCCGTTGCGCCCTCTTATCGGCGGCAAAAAACAGGAAAGCTCCTACTCGACGATTGCGTGCGCGGACTACGCGAGGCCGGCCTGAAACGCGCCATCATTCTCGTAGCCGGAGATAACCCGGCCGGTCATGAGTTCTGGTTGCGGAACGGCTGGGAAGACATCGACGGCGCGATTCCGATGAGCATAGAGCTGTAGTGTCCGCTGTCTCAGCGGACACGCCGGGCGGCGTAGCCCCTTTGCGTTGTCATCCCGAGCCGCGCAGACGGCGAGGGACCTCACGATGAATGACGAAAATCGAATGACGAATGCCGAAGATCGGACAGCGACGCTCGGCGCTTTCCTTTGCAATTCGGTTTTGTGATTCTTTCGACATTCGTAATTCGTCATTTTGTGCGGGGTCCCTCGCCGTCTGCGCGGCTCGGGATGACAACGCTCACTGTTCCAAATCTGGCTACTTCACGGGCGGCGTCGGATTCCGGTTCGGATATGGCGGCACCGGCGGCAAATCATAACCTTTCGTCTTCATATCCTTCTGGATTTCGTCGATGGCACGGTTGAGTTGTTCGTCTTCGCCTCGGAATTCTTTCGTGGGATCGTTGTCCACCACGATGTCGGGATCGACGCCGTGGCCTTCAATGACCCAACCCTTGCCGTCCTTCGCGTAAGGCGCAAACTCCGGCCGAAAGAGCTGGCCTCCATCGGTAAGTGGAAGCGGGTTCCGAATTCCTATCACGCCGCCCCAGGTCCGCTTGCCGATCAGTTTGCCGAGGCCAAGCGATTTGAACCGGTACGGGAAGATGTCGCCATCCGACGCCGAGAACTCGTCGCACAAGGCCACCATCGGACCGAGGAACGTCTGCGGGGGATTCGTCTGCGGCGTGCCATTGCGCGCGATCTCAACCATCACGAGCGTGCGGCGCAGCCGATCGATCACGAGTGGTGAAACAAAGCCACCGCCATTGCCGCGAACGTCCACAATAAGACCCTTTTTGCGGATCTGAGGAAAGTATTGCTTCGTGAATTCATTCAAGCCCGGCTGGCCCATGTCGGGGATGTGAATGTAACCGATCTGCCCGTTGGTCTTCTTGCTCACTTCGTCGACGTTCTTCTGCACCCAGGCGCGATAGTAGAGCGACGATTCATCCGCGATCGGCACGACCGTGATGTCCCGGGCGCCATCGTCGGCGGGCTTCGAGTTAACCCGCAGGATCACCTGCTTGTCGGCCGTGCCGATCAGCGCGTCGTAGATGTTCGCAAGCGAACTAACTGCCACGCCGTTGACCGCCAGGATGTAGTCGCCCGGCTTTACGTTCAATCCTATCGCGGTGAGGGGAGAGCGGGCGTGCTTGTCCCAATTTTCGCCCGGTAGAATCTTTTCAATCTTATAAGCCTTCGAAGCGGGATCGCGTGATAGCTGCGCACCAAGCAGGCCAAGTTTTATCCTAGGTGTCTCAGGTCTTTCCCCGCCCGCAACGTAGGCATGGCCGTTGTTCAGTTCGCCGATCAACTCGCCGATGAGATAGGTGAGATCGTTCCGATGATTCACGAACGGAACCAGCGCTGCATACTTGTCGCGCATGGCCTTCCAGTCAACGCCGTTCATGTTCGGCGCGTAGAAGAAGTCGCGCATGTGGCGCCAGGATTCGTTGTAGATCTGGGTCCATTCCGCGTGGCGATCGAGTTTCATGTCGAGCCCGGCCAGCTTGAGGTGGAAATCTTTCCCAGCCTTCTCGTCCTTTAACTCCAGCTTGTCCTTGGGGAGGTCGATCATGGCGTATTCCTTGCCGACCTTTACCAGCATCTTCTTTCCGTCCGCGGTAATCTCGTAGTTGCTTACATCCCCGTGGACCGTCTCTTTCCGGTCTTCCAGGCTATAAGAGCAAAGATGCCACCGGCGACTGTCCGGTCCGCCATCATCATCATCATCACCGCGGTCATCCGCCACGGTCCGGCGCATATAGAAAATCCGGTCGTTGACGAGCCGGAGGTTCCTGTAGTTGGCCGGTGGAATCTCGAGTCCAACCAGGCGATCGTGAATCCCGTCCAGGTCCACCTTAACGGTGACGGGCTTCTTGGCCTTAGGATCCTTGTCCTTATCCTTATCGTCCTTTTTGGCCTCATCGCCCGGTTTCTTGTCTGCCTTCGCCTTATCCTTGTCGCCGTCCTTATCCTTATCATCCGGTCCCTCTTTGTCCTTCTTCTTTCCCACTTCGTCACTCCGCGGTCCGAGCGGATTCTCCGTCTCCTTCGATAATGTCACCAGGTAGACGCGCTCCAGGTCGCGATAAATGTTTCCGAAATCGGTCTCGTCGAAGATCGGCTTGAAATCGCGGCTTGAGGTCAGCATCAGATACTTGCCGTCGTCGCTAAAGGTTGGGTTATCGGCGGAATACCATTCATCGGTCACGGCCACCGGCTTCTTATCTGTCGTTGAGAAAAGGTAGACCTTGTCCCCGCCGTTCTCTTCCTGTCGCGCCCAGGCAATCCATTGGCTGTCCGGCGACCAGTCGTAGCCCCGAATTTCTCCCTCCTTGCTCTGGTCGACCTGCGTCACCGCTTTGCTGGCAACATCGATGTAACGCAGTCGTTGCAACCGATCGCTCCACAGCAGCTTCTTACTGTCATGCGACCAGATCGCCTGATAGTAATAGGTGTCCGCGCCGCTCGTGAGCTGCGTCGGCTCGCCTTTGCCGTCCTGCGAACGAACGTAAAGCTCGTTCTCGCCCGTCGCGTCCGAATTATAAGCGATCCACTTCCCGTCTGGCGACCAAACCGCATCGCGTTCATGCGCATTGGAAGTTTTTGTCAGATTACGCGGCGTACCATCCTTGCCCGGCACCGAAAACAAATCGCCCCGCGCCACCGCTATGACTCGCTGTCCATCCGGCGCCGAGCTCACTGATTCGATGTGCTTCGACGCGTCGACCAGGGCGGACCGGCCCGAAGCAAAATCCTCCTTGATGTCGATCGGCACCACCGTCGATTGCCCACTGGCAAGATCGTAGCGCCAGATGTAGCCCGCCTGTTCGAACACGATCGCGTCCTTCCCGACCGACGGGAATTTGATGTCGTAATCCTTGAAAGTAGTGAGCTGCTTGGTGTCCTTGCCCGTAAGATCGGTTGAGAACAGGTTCATCCGGCCGTCCCGATCCGAGATGAAATAGATGCGGTTATCAGGGCCCCACATCGGGCAAATGTCCTGCGACGGATCGTTCGTCAGGTTCGTTGTCTGGCCGGTTTTGAAGTCGAACATCCAAACGTCATCGGCCATGCCGCCGCGATAATGTTTCCAGGTGCGAAACTCACGGAAGACGCGGTTGTAAACCATCTTCGAATCGTCGGGTGAAAAGGAGGCGAACCCGCCTCGCGGCACCGGCAATTGCTGGGGCAAATCGCCGTCGAGACTGGCGGTGTAAAGCTCGCCGATGAAAGTATTGAAGGTGCGCATGCGCGAGCGGAACACCACCAGCGGCTTCGTATTTTCCCATGTCATCACGATGTTGTTCGGACCCATCCGGTCCGAGATATCGTCCCGCCCGACGGTGGTCGTGGTGGTGATGCGCTTAGGCGTGCCGCCCTCACCCGGCATCACGTAAACTTCCGTGTTGCCGTCATACTGCGAGGTGAACGCGAGTTGTTTTCCGTCCGCCGAGAAACGCGGGAATGACGTATAGCCCGGCCCGCTGGTCAGACGGCGCGCGATGCCGCCTTCCTTGCCGACCGTGTAAAGCTCGCCGGCGTAGCAGAAAACGATTTGCTGGCCGTTGGTCGTTGGGAAACGCAAGAGCCGCGTGGTGTTTGGCAGCGCCTGGGCCGAAGCCGAGCGACCGATTACGATCACGAGCAGGAGCGCGAATACCAGCCTCTGCCAGGCTACGGCTCGGCAGGCGAAACGAAGAAGCGATGTTAGACGCATAAACAGAATATGGAATTGGCGATCAGAGCCGACGTGAGGCCGTCAGCCTGACAACTGATTTAGTTTAGTTGGTGCGAAGTCGCGGGGCTGCGCTACGCCGTTACCTTACGGAACATAATCGCGGCCACAACGCCAACCAAGAAGAAACCGACGACCTGGATAAAAATGTAGGCCCCGGTGTAGTTCCCCGGAAAACCCCACCAGTTCCAGTAGGAAACGTTCGTCGCGATCGCGGCCAGGATTCCGGCTGCCGTCACGAACCCCACCCGGCCGCCGCCGGTGACGATGCGAGTTTGCGCGAGCAGCCAGACCGCCAGGAGAGCTTCACAAAGTTCGGTAACGAATTCGATCGTCAGGTATTTTCCCATTTTCATCGGGCGCGCACCGGCGGGGTGGTAGATGAAAAATCCGGAAGGATTTTTTTCCAGCGTCGCCTCGTACGATTTCATGGCTTCGTTTCGCTGGGCGTGGGTGGCATCCGGGCCGAGCCCCATCGACGGATAAATGTAGAGCCCGGGCTTGTCATTCACCGTGCTTTTCAGCGCGGTAAGGAGCGCGTCGTCATTCATCGTGTTTTGCACGCCGGCTTCGCCCAACGGCAGCGCCATGTGGGCGATCGAAACCCAGACAAACATGGCAATAGCGCCAAGGACGCCGGTGAGAAAAATTCTTGTTGTAGTCATAAATCCTCCTGAAGGCGGCGATTATGAGCGTGATGACGGGCGCGATGCAAGCTCATTGGAGGGATGGGCTCTGTCCCGTCCCATTATTTTTTGGGACGACACAGCGGTCGTCCCTCCAATCAACGGCCGCTCTGGATCAGCTGATCCGAAAGCGCTCCATTAGTTGCTGGCGCAAATCGGTTTGCATGTCCGGCCGGAGGCGGCCCAGCACCTTTTCGCGCCGCACCGGGTCCATGGCGATCAGCTCCCGCAGAAATTTATCGCGCGTCTTCTTCTTTTCGTAGCGCGACCAGGCCACCCCGGCGGCGAGGAGAAGACAAATCGCCCAGATGATGACCGAAGTGAGGCTGATGTCGGCAACCATTCGACATAATCCTCCGAGGAATCGTGCCAACTGACAAGCGACGAGTGAAACCGGGCCATGGAAAATGGCTCAGAGTCCCTAAGGTTTGTTGACCGTGACGATTTCGTGGTAGGTGCCCGGCGCGATGAAAATGTTAGCGCGCTTGGATTCGGTCTGGCCGGTCACCGCATCGACGGCCTCCTGCACCGTCGCGTAGGCAGTTCCGTCATTGGGATCGACGAAGTAATCCGTCGCGCGGGCCGGGTTCAAAGCCAGCAGCAGTGCGGCCACTTGAAATAGCAACGCTGCGTCGACCTTGCTGGGGGCGGCGGCGACACATCGGTGGTTCAACCCTCTCTGCGGCTGCGAGTTTCGAGATTTCTCCGGGGGAAATAAACAAAAAACTGACTAATGTTTCACCGGATAACGTCAAAATCCGCGGTGCGATGACACTCGCCACCACGGCGCGTTTCGAATCTATTACAGGGACTCGAATCAGCGGGCTTCTGCTATGGCTCACAAAACCTTTCTCGGTAAATACCGCGTTGCCGCGGATGAAATGGCGTTGGCCGCGGTCGATCCTGCCAGCGTCGCGCTCGCGACGGAACCACCCTTAACGACCCGGATTTATCGCGGCGAAGAAATCGATTCGGGCCGGGACGTGACCGTGGAAGCGATCCCGGCGGTGGCGTTAAAGGAGGCCGTGCGGGAAGAACTCGAGGCCGAAGCCCTTGCCGCGAAAAAGATCAATCACGTCAACATTCCCGCGCTCTACGATTTTGGGATCGAGGACGACCAGCTCATCTACGTCACCGAATATTTTGACGGCACCAGCGCAGAGGAATGGGTAAACGAACACGGCCCGATGCCAACTGGCGCAGTCCTACGCATCGCGCTCCAAATCATCGGCGCGATGGGCGCTGCGTCGTTCCACAGGATTTCACACCACGCGATCAATCCGGGGAACCTGATGCTCGTGCCGGGCCAGACGCCGGAGGGCGATTGGCCGCTGGTGAAAGTGCTGCATTTCGTTGGCGTCGCCCCGATTTTTGCGAGCGCGGATACGGCGGTCGCGTCGTTCGATAAGACGTCGCATTACGCGAGCCCTGAGCAATTGCAGCACGGCGACGTCGATTTCCGCTCGGAGATTTATTCGCTCGGCGCCACAATGTGGTTCCTCCTCACGGGCGCGCCGCCCTTGATCGCGCCGAAGGGCCCGCTCGCCATGCGGCCGACAACGATCGGGCTCGCCGTCGATAAGCTAAGCGGACTGCCAAAGAAAGTGCGGCGGTTGCTGGCGCACATGCTCTCGGTGGATCCGGCGGCACGGCCCCAGGATCCACTGGCATTTTATCGGCAGGTGCAGGACTGCATCGCCCAGGTAGATCGGCGGGAGTCGATGGCGCGCCGGTTCGGTGTCCCCCTGATTTCGCAAACCAATGTTGTCGATCTCCCGGCCCACCGGCGGTTCCCGACGAAAGCGGTCGCGCTCGCGGCGGTTCTTTTGGCGATTGCAGCCGTGATCGCGCTCATCCTGCCGCAATATTTGCGGCATCAGCGCGTTCGCCAGGCCGAGGAACCAATCGGTGTGCCGATCGGCGTGCCGGAGGCAACCGCATCCGCGCCGCCGGTAACGGCCCAGGCTCCCACCATCAAACCGCTCCCAGTCCAATCCGAGACCATCGCGCCGACAACGCTTGCGCAGGAAAGTCCAGCATCCTCCGTCGCGCCAGAATCGACACCCGTCGTCGCCTCGGCTCCGGTCCAAACCGAAGGCCCGCCGCCGCCGCCGCCAAACGCAAAGATTGAGGAGCAACCCAGGGTTGCGACAAACGAGACGAACAATCAGCGACCGACAGCGGATGGGCCGCAACCAACTGAAACGGTCCACGCCGAAGCCAGCGAACGGGAACCCAATCGCGACACAGAGGTCGCCGCCATTCCGACGGCCCGCCCGGTTTCGCCTGAAGTCAGACGCGCGGAGCCAGCGCCAACCGCGGAGGGACCCGAAGAAATCGCGCCGGCCACCGAGAAGAAGGTCACGTCCGCCACAAAAGCGAAAAAAGAGCGGACCACGAAGCCAAAGCGCGAGCCGACCGAAGAAGAGATATCGCGGACGGGTGTGGCCGCTGAAGAGGAAGGAACGGATTCGGGGCTGCCTCAGTTAACGCGAGGGCGCACCCGCGCCCGTTTCATCGGCGTGACCGCGGATGGCAACTGGATGTTTGCGCTGCCCTCGAAAAAGATCGTGATCGTCCCGCCGCCACCCGGCGGGTAGTCGCAACATCTAGCTGTCATCCCGAGCGAAGTCGGGGGATCCCGTTGCGATACCTTTAAGCTTTCTGCCGGGATTCCTCGACTTGGCTCGGAATGACAGGAGGCGAAGGCGGCCTGCCCCGGTTTCGTGAGCCGATCAGATCGGCCCTCACTCCACGGAGACGGAGTTCCTTGTCGGCGCTGAATTCTTTGGTAGGGCGAGACTCCGTCGAGCCGGCGAGTTTTGTGGCGCGCCCGATCGGCTCGACGGAGTCTCTCCCTACCAGAAATGACGTGCGTTATGTCGCCAGTTCCTTCTCCCTGATGGAGAAGGTTAGGATGAGGGTTGCCTTCTGCCGCCTGCGCTCAGCTCCGGCGCCTTTCATGACGCTGACGTCCGATCCGCGTGGCCCTCACCTCAATTCCTTTCCCCTGGAGAGGAAGTCGGCTGCAATGCCAAACGCAGTCCACGGAATTCCGCGTGGCATTCCGAATAGAGGTTCAACTCGCCAAGCGGGATCGTGCGCCGCTCTCGCACTTCGCACAGCGAAGCGGCTACAGAAATTCTGGTCGCGCCTCTTCTGTAGCCCACCGCCTCGCTCAGCTAATCCCCCTCGTAAACCTGCTGCGCCGCGTTGCCGCCGCCGGACGATTGTTCGTTCACCGCCACTTTCGCCGGCGGCGCTGGAATCGCTTCCTTGCCTTTCGCTTTCAGCGCGTCATTCAACGCCGGCAAATCTTTTGCGACCAGCTGATCGAAGTCTTTCGTGACATCGCCCAGCTCTCTGCGCAACGCTTCGATTCGCGCGATCTGGTAATCACCCGGCTTCCCCTCGTAGGCCAGGATCGCGCCATAAAGTTGATCGGTATGCTCGCGGAGCCGTTCCTCGCCGGTGATCGCTCCGCCTTCGGTCGTGGCTACGATCTGTTTCCGCAATGCGTCGACCTTACCGTCGAAATCACCCAAAGCCTTGCGCATCTCGTCGCCTTCCGGCATCGCCTTCTTTCCCTTCGCCAGCGCGCCGCGCAAAAACAGGATCCTATCCATGAGCGCGGTTTCGTCGCCGAAGAGCGCGTGCACTTTCATCGCGGCGTCGAACTGCGCCTTGCGATCCGCAGCATTGAATTTCGCCCGGCGATCCAGGCCCACCGTCAGCTTCGTTTCGGAAACTTTTCCGTTTTTCGTCATCCGCACTGTGTAAGTCCCGGGCAGGTAACGGGGCCCCTGCGTTCCGGCGCCCGCGATTTGCACCGCCGGCGGAACTCGGGGCGGCTTCTCGTGCATGCTCCAGACAACGCGATTCAGTCCCGGCCGCTTGCTCGCCGGCAGGTCGTCGATCACGCGCCCGGTCGAATCGATTACTTCCAGTTTCAATTTGCCGAAGAGGTGCCGCGATTTTTGGTAATAGGTAATCAAGGCCGCGTCCGGCGGATTGTCGCCAATGAACGTCGCCGCGCCGCTGGCCCAACCGCCATTCGCATCGATCCGCTGTTGCACGGGACGCGCGGAAACGAACGCCGCCTCCTGGTTCAGCAAGTCCGGCGTCAGCGCGCGCCAGGGCGAGATGTCGTCAATAACCCAGATGCCGCGCCCATGCGTGGCCAGCACCAGATCGTGATCGCGCGGATGAACGGCGAGATCACGCACCGCCACCGCCGGGAACCGGCTCCCCTTGAATTGCGCCCAGGCGTTCCCGCCATCGATCGAAACGAAGAGCCCAAACTCCGTCCCGACGAAAAGCAGGTTCTTCTGCACGAGATCGTCCTTTACCACGTGCGCATAGCCGCGGACGCCTTTGGAATCCTGCCCCGTTATCAGCGGCGTCCAGGTCTTGCCGAAATCGGTCGTTCGATAAACATAGGGCGCAAAATCGCCAAAGGTGTGGCGATCGAACGCGGCGAAGGCTGTGCCCGCGTCGAAGTTGCTCGCCTGCACCCAGCTCACCCAAGAATTCTTCGGCAGATTCGGCACATTGCCGACGACGTTGGTCCAGTTCTTCGCGCCGTCCTTCGTCACCTGCACGTTGCCGTCGTCCGTGCCCACCCAGATCACATTCTTGTCCTTCGGCGACTCGCTGATGGAATAAATCGTCGTGTGCATTTCGGCCGCGGAATTGTCCACGGTCACGCCGCCCGATTGTTCCTGTTTCTGTTTCTCGGGATCGTTCGTGCTCAGGTCCGGTGAGATCCGGTCCCAGGTTTGTCCCTTATCGCGCGATCGGAAAAGAAATTGCGCCCCGATGTAGATCGTCCCCTTCTCGTTGGGCGAAAGCGCGATCGGCGTGTTCCAATTCCAGCGCAGCTTCTCCTTGTAGTTCGCCTTCGGCTGAATGTCGCGCCGCTCGTGCGTGTAACGGTTCACCCGGCCGATGAATCCTCCCTGCGCTTCCGCGTAGAGATAATCAGGGTCGCTTGGGTCAGGAAACATCCAGAAACCGTCGCCGCCGTACATGTTTTCCCATTGCGAGTTCGCGACGCCGCCGGGGTATTGCGATTGTCCAACCCATGAGCTGTTGTCCTGCAACCCGCCGTAAACCCGGAACGGATCGGCGTCGTCCAGGCTCACGTGATAAAACTGCGAGATCGGCAGGTTCTCCGCCTTCCACCATTTGCTTCCGCTGTTGTAGGAATAGTAAACGCCGCCGTCGTCACCCGAGATCACCGTCTGCGGATTGGTCGGGTCGATCCAGATCGCGTGCAGATCTCCGTGCGCTCCCTGGAATCCGCCCACCACCGCGAAGCTCTTTCCCGCATCTTCACTCAGGATCAGCGGACCGTCCGTCTTGAAAACGCGGTCCGGATTTTTCGGGTCGACGATCAGGTTCGCGAAATAGAACGGACGCCACACCATCCAGTTGCTCTTGTCCCGTTTGTCCCAGGTCGCCCCACCATCGTCGGAAACGAAGAGCGCGCTGTCGGTCGATTCGACGAAGCAATAAACCCGCTTCGAGTTCGACGGTGCGATCGCGACCGCGAGCCGGCCGTACGGTTTTTTGGGAAACCCTTTGTTCGCCTCCGGTGTGACTTCCGTCCAGGTGGCGCCACCGTCGGCCGACCGGAAAAGTCCGCTGGCCGAGGGTTTGTCCGGACCATCGCCGCCGGAGCGGAACGTCCAGCCTTTGCGCCGGAAATCCCACATGCAGGCGTAGAGCACGTTCGGATCGTTGGGATCCATCGCGATGGCTGACGCGCCAGTGGAAGGATTCGCGCCCTTCAAAACGAGGTTCCAATTCTTGCCGCCATCCGTGGTTTTGTAGAGGCCGCGATCGGTCGAATCGCTCCAGAGAGCCCCCGGCACCGCCGCATAGACCGTGTCGCTGCTCGCCGGGCTGACGATGATTTTCGCGATGCGCTCGGAGTTCGGCAGACCGGCGTAATTCCAAGTCTCGCCACCATCAGCCGATTTGTAAATTCCATTGCCGATCGAAACGCTGTTGCGCGTCCAGCTCTCGCCGGTCCCCACCCAGACGTTCTTCGAATTCTTCGGATCGATCGTGAGCGCACCGATCGATTGCACCGGCTGCTCATCGAAAACCGGTTTGTAACGCGTGCCGCTGTCTTCCGACTTCCAGACGCCGCCGCTGGCCGCGCCGATGAAAATCGTCAGCTTGCCGTTCGGCTCGCGGACCGCGTCGATCGCGGAGACGCGACCGCTCATGGCGGCGGAGCCGATGTTACGCGCGCCGAGGCCGGAGATGGTCGAGGAATTAAACGGGGCCTGGTCCGCCGCGAAAGCCGCGCCGGCGAAACAAGTGGCGATGAAAAGAGAGTAATTCAGGAGGCGCATGAGAGTTATTTGGAAGCGGTCGTTGGGAATTTGAAGATCGTGTCGTCCACCGGCGTGTTCGCCTCGGCCTTTTCAAAGATGATCTTTTGCTTGTCGGTCGAGCCTTTCGGTCCGCCCTCGAGCGAGAACGGGAAAAAGACGCCGTTGATTTTTTCGTAATCACCCAGGTCGGTTTCGTTTTCGACCTGCGCGCCGTTCTCCATTCGCTGAGTGATGATTCGGATCTCGAGGAATTGGTCCGGATCAAGATAAACGTAATTCACGTCGCCGTTCTTGCGGGTCACCCGCAGCTTGTGGGCGAGCGTCCCGTCCACGTCCTCCATCCCGAGATATTCCACCGTGCTTCCTTTCGCTTTCCAATCGATCAGCGGCCCGTCGATCTCCGCGTCTTCTACGAGTGCCTTCGCCTCGTCGACTGAGACTTTTTCCGGATCTTTCCGGCCGCCGAACGGCGTGATCTTCCAGCCTTCCGTGCCGTCATACGCGTCCACGCGCGTCATCCCCTGGAGGCTCGCCTCCTCGCGCACCGCCCCCGGCCGCTTCTTGATCAACATGTAGCCGAGCTCGAGCCGGCCGTTGTTGACCACCATCTTTCCCTGGAGCCGCAACGATTGCACCGCGGCCAGCGCCTGCGCGCCGCCTTTCGCGTCGGTGTTTTTCGCGACCAGCGAATCCACGGTTTCTTTTACCGTGATCGGCTTCAGTTCCTGCGCATAAAGCCCAGCCGCGATAAACGACCCGGCGACGAGAACGACTACTTTTTTCATAGGCATCGATCCAAACTCGCGGCCAAACCTTATCGCCGCGAAAACCCGATACCATGACAGATGTGGTGCACCCGAGCAATCGCCACCTTCCTCCTCCTCGTGCTCTTGCTCGACCCAATGTGGGAGGGACCTTTGCGTCCCGACTTCCCCTCCCGCCTCCCAACTTCCGCGCTTCCTCTTGCTTCATCCCTGTCGCGGCGCAAAGGCCGCTCCACATTTTTACTTTTTACTCTTGCTCGTCTCCCTCCCGCATCCCGCCTCCCGCAAGCGAAAGCTTGCTGCAAGAAGCGCGATCCACTAATTCTGGCTTTGCATGAATGGCCAGCCACCTCCGCCCCCTTCGCCGCCACCGTCGTCGCCCGTTCCTCCCATCCAGCCCGCTCCCTATTATCCTCCGCCGCGACAGGGCATGGGCTGCTTCGCCAAGGGCTGTCTCACCTTTTTTATCCTCGGATTTCTCTTCATTGCCGTGGTCATCGGCGGCGGCTGGTACTTTTATAAGAAGACGTTCAACAATCTCACGTCGACCGGTCCCGCCGATGTTCGCGTGGAAACGCCCTCGCCGGCCCAGACCAAGTCCGCCGAAAATTCGCGCACGCAGTTGAACGAGGCGATGGCGCGCAATCAGGAAACCACCGTCGAATTCACCGGCCCGGAATTGAACCTCCTCCTTCAGCGCAATTCCGATTTGAGTTTCCTGCGCGGCCGCAGCCGGATCGACATCGCCGATTCCACCATGACGGTCGCGCTTAGCGCGCCGCTCGACGCCCTGACCTGGCCGGGACTGAAAGGCCGCTGGTTCAACGGCACCCTGCGTTTTAGCATGACCTACGGCTCCGGGATCTTTCAGATCGACGTAAAATCCGCCGAAGCCAACGGCCACGAATTCCCGACCGCCTTTCTCTCCGCCTTCAATTCCTCGTTCAACGAGAGCATGAACAAAGCGTTCCAGGAAGAGCTGTCGCGGAACGAGAATGGCAACGAATTTTGGAACCGCGTGAAGAGTATCTCGCTTCAGGGCGACAAACTCGTGATCACGACCAAAGCCGAGTAAGCGACCGCCTTAGCGGCCAGCGAGTCTTTCGTCCCGGATGGGACTTCTTCCCTTTGCCTCCCTTAATCCCCAGCGCTAAACGCTGGGCTATTTTTCGCGGAGCCGGGCTTTCTCAATTCCGTCACTTTTTGATATTAGCCCAGTGCTTTAGCGCTGGGACAACGAGGGCGCGCAGCACCCAGAGTCCCGAACGGGACGAAAAAGAACCTGGCTGACGCCGGTTCGGCTCCGTCCGCTATGCGCGAACGCACCCTTAAATCGCGCGAAATTGTTCCGCGGCGATTTCAAAAGAACGGAGGCGGGCGGCGTGATCGAAGATTTGGGCCGTGGCGATGATTTCGTCGGCGTGCGTTTGTTCGAGTAATTCCCGGAGCCGGCGCCGCACGGTTTCCGGCGAGCCGATGGCGGAGCAGCGCGTTCGCTGATCGATCGCGGCGCGTTCGGCGGGAGTGCAATGATCGTCTATCGAATCGACGGGGAGCGGAAGTTTGCCGGGGCGGCCGCGAATCAGGTTCAGAAACTGGAGTTGGGCCGAACTGAAAAGCCGGCGCGCCTCGGCGTCGGTCTCGGCGGCGAAAACGCCAGCGCCGATCATGACATAGGGCTGGGCGAGCGCGGGCGACGGCTGAAAGTGGCTCCGGTAAAGATCGAGCGCGACTTCGAGATAATCGGGCGCGAAGTGCGAGGCGAACGCGAAGGGAAGTCCCAGCTCCGCGGCAAGGCGCGCGCTGAAATCGCTCGAGCCGAGCAGATAGAGCGGAATACTCAATCCGGCGCCGGGAATAGCCTGCACATGGGTAGGATGCGAGACGCCGAAATACGACTGCAGCTCGATGACATCCTGCGGAAAAGTATCGTCGCTGCTGCCGAGCGAGCGTCGTAACGCGCGCGCCGTTCGTTGATCGCTCCCCGGCGCGCGGCCCAGGCCGAGATCGATCCGGCCGGGATAGAGCGATTCGAGCGTGCCGAATTGCTCGGCGATGACGAGCGGAGCGTGATTCGGCAACATGATCCCGCCGGCGCCGACGCGAATCGTTTTCGTTTTGCCGGCGACGTGACCAATGACGACCGACGTCGCCGCGCTGGCGCTGCCGGGAAGATTGTGATGTTCGGCCAGCCAGAAACGGTGATAGCCCCATTGTTCGGCATGCTGCGCGACGTCGACGCTATTCCGAAACGCGAGCGCGGCATCGCCCCCTTCGATGATCGGGGAGAGATCGAGGACGGAGAGACGCGGCACGGCACAGTCTAATCGCGCGCAGAGGGATTTGTAGGGCGTTTCTGTGAAACGCCGGTCCATATCAATGGCGTCTGACACAGACGCCCTACCATCCAGATTTTGAATTGCCGCGAAGCATCGCTGCCGGATTTTGGATCGTCGGCTGCAAGTTTCGCCGCGGGATCCCTCGACGTTGCTCGGGATGACGGTAACTTCTGCGAACCAATCTTATGCACCCGACCAAAGGCTACGCCGCCCAATCCAAAACCTCTCCGCTCGCACCGTTCTCGTTCGAGCGTCGCGATCCGGAGCCGGCGGACGTGCAGATCGACATCCTCTTTTGTGGCGTCTGCCATTCCGATCTTCATACGGCGCGCGCTGAATGGCTTCGATTTCATCCTCGATACCGTCTCGGCGCCGCACGATCTCGACGCTTATCTTTCTTTGCTCAAACGTGACGGGACCCTTGTCCTCGTCGGGGCATCGCCGGATCCGCTGGCGGTAGATGCATTCAGTCTCATTCATCGTCGGCGCTGCCTCGCAGGGTCGCTCATCGGCGGGATCGCCGAAACGCAGGAGATGCTCGATTATTGCGCGGAACGCGGGATCGTCTGCGACATCGAAAAAATATCGATCGACCGAATGAACGAAGCCTACGAGCGAATGCTGAAGAGCGACGTGAAATATCGCTTCGTGATCGATCTGGCGACGTTGTAATTCCCACTCGTGCTCGTGCTCGAAGCTTTAAGCCAACAGACCGATCACGAGCACGATTACGATTTGAGTTTCGGCGTGAAAGCAGTTGCAAGGGGTGTGACCTGATGCGCTGCTAATCGATGCCGGAACAGCGAAGAAAATTGGCGGTGATTGCCGCGTTCGTCGCGCTCTGCCTCATCTGGAGCTCGACCTGGCTCGCGATCAAATTCGGCCTCCGCGATCTGCCGCCAATCTCGTTCGTGGCGATTCGCTTCCTCATCGCGGTCGCCCTCCTCCTCGCAATTTCCGTTGGCCGAGTCCGCTTGCTCCCGCCGAACCGGAGCGATTTCAAACTGCTCGCTTACACCGGCGTGCTCATGTTCGCGATCAACTACGCCCTGCTCTTCTGGGCCGAGCTTTACGTCTCCTCCGGCTTGTCCGCAGTGTTGCAGGCAACAATTCCCATTTTTGGAATGGTGACCGCGCATTACATTTTACCTAGCGAACCGCTGCGGGCGCCGCGAATTGCGGGCGCCGCCCTCGCCATCGGCGGGGTTGCGGTCATTTGCTCGCGGCTGCTCGATTTCGGTGGGTTACTCGCATTCTGGGGCGGCGTGGCCATCGTTTTCGGCGCGGCCGGCGCGGCCATCTCGAACGTCCTCCTCAAAGCGCGCGCGATTCGTCTCGCCCCCGCCATGGTGGCGGCGTGGCAAATGATTTTTGGCCTGGTCCCGCTCCTCGTGACTGGATTTTTCGTCGAAGGCAATCCGCTTCATTTTCATTGGACGCCAAGAGCAGTGTTCTGCCTTTTTTATCTCGCGATCCCCGGATCGGCGCTCGCGTTCCTGCTGCTCTACTGGCTGCTGCCACGAATGTCGGTGACGAACCTGCAGACGATCTCGTTCATTACGCCTCCGGGCGCGGTGGCCTTCGGTTGGCTCCTGGGCGGCGAAAGTTTTAGTCTCTGGTCGCTCGCCGGCGGCGCCCTGGTCCTGGCCGGCGTCTGGATGATTTTCCGGAAAGCGAAACCGGCCGAGCTGGAGGAATGCGAAATGGCCCTGCCCCAGGGTTAGTCTCCTGCTCATGATCCTGATCCTGCTCATGATCCTTTGTGACGACCGCGCTGAATGGAAAGATCAGGAGTAAGATCAGGATCATGAGCAGGAATCAAAAGGCACCCCGCGAGATCGAGCGGAAATTTCTCGTCCCTGACTTACCAACCCTGACGAATTATCCGCACATCGAAATTTCCCAGGGATACCTCGTGAGCCTGGACAACGGCCTGCAAGTGCGGCTGCGGAAATCCGGCGATCGATACTCGCTCACCTACAAGCGCGGGACCGGCAATGTGCGCGAGGAGCGCGAGATCGAGCTGGGCGCGGACCAGTTTGAAAAGTTGTGGCCGGCGACGGAGGGCAAACGGCTCGTCAAAACGCGTTACGAGATCCCGCTCGACGCCCGGATCGTAGAAATCGACGTTTACCATGAGAGACACGAGGGCCTGATCGTGGCGGAAGTGGAATTTGACGAGGAAGAAACCGCGAAAAACTTTAAGCCGCCAGCCTGGCTCGGTGACGATGTCACGGGCGATCCCCGCTACAGCAATCAACTGCTCGCGTCGTAGCTCCTTCGCGTTTATCTAGATTCAGCGATGCGGCAGTACCACGATCTTCTTCAACTCGTCTTGGAGAAGGGCGCGCTGCGCGAAGATCGCACGGGGACCGGCACGCTTTCCGTTTTTGGCGCGCAGGCGCGCTTCGATCTGCGGGCACGATTTCCTCTGCTGACGACAAAGAAGCTGCACCTCAAGTCGATCATCCACGAGCTGCTGTGGTTCCTGAAGGGCGACACCAACGTGCGGTCGCTAAACGAAAGGGGCGTGACGATTTGGAATGAATGGGCGGATGAAAAGGGCGAGCTTGGTCCCATCTACGGCGCCCAGTGGACGCGCTGGCGCGGCCAGCAGGGCGCGGTCATCAATCAAATCGACAGCGTCATCGCGGAGATAAAACGCAATCCGGAGAGCCGGCGGCTCATCGTGAGCGCCTGGAACGTCGCGGATATCGAGCAGATGGCGCTGCCACCCTGTCACGTGCTTTTTCAATTTTACGTGCGCGAAGGGGAGTTGAGCTGCCAGCTTTATCAACGGAGCGCCGATCTCTTCCTCGGCGTGCCGTTCAACATCGCGTCGTATTCGTTGCTCACGATGATGGTGGCGCAGGTCTGCGATCTGAAGCCGGGCGAATTCATCCACACCTTCGGCGATCTCCATCTTTACCGGAACCATCTCGAGCAAGCCCGCGAGCAAAGGTCCCGCGACTGCCGGCCGCTGCCGCGGATGCAATTGAACGGCGCGGTAAAAAATATCTACGATTTCCGTTTCGAGGATTTCGTTCTCAGCGAATACGACCCGCATCCCGCGATCAAAGCGCCGATCGCAGTCTGAGTTTTCGCTGTAGCCTCTTCGCCGTGCGAAGCGTGGGCCTTCGTCCGCCGCCGCTCTCACGTCGCCCACCCGCCTTCGCGAAGCTTTGGCGTGGCACGCCGGGCGACGGCTACAGGAAGAATGAAACTGACTAATTCGCCGCTGGCGTCGTGGTCGTGCTCGCGGTCGTCGGGCCGCGATTCAAGTCGACCAGGTCCTTGAGGATATTGAGGGTCTCGTCGCGCTCGGGATCGATCGCCGGCTCTTTCGTGCCGTCGTCAGCGCCGAGCGAGTCCGAATCTGAATCGTCCGCGGCCTCCGGAGCCACCTTGTTGTTTCCGCCTTTTTTGTTCGCGGCGAGTTTTCCCGGGAAGATGATCGGCTGGAGATTCGGCTTGTCGACGTTATCGAGCGTGAGCCGGATCATCTGCATCTCTTCATCGTGACGGGCGAGACGCTCCTTGGCGCGGGTTTCCTTGCGCAGCTTGTCCTCATTCAATTCGACACGACGCGTATCTTCATTGAGCGAAATCCGATTTTCGTCGAGGCGCTTGCGCAGTCGATCCATGTCTTCCATCACGTAGTGGAACTCCGGACTCGCCTGGACCCGCGCTTCCGAGCGGCGCTTCAATTCATCCACGAAAAGTCCGCGACTGTCGGACCATTTCGTATACTTGGCCTTCGGCACTTCGTCGTAAGGCAGGCAATTCTTCAAGGCACCCTCGCCGAACTCCGGCAGATCGCTCAAGGTGGGCAGGACAATGTCCGATGCGACGCCATGAAGCTGGGTCGAGCCGCCCGCGACGCGGTAGAATTTTTGGATCGTTAATTTCAGGGCGCCGTCTTCCTGCGAACGGCTGCCGAGCAGGGACGTGAACCGACCGATCTCGAGGATCGTTTGGACGGTGCCTTTTCCGAAAGTGTTTTTGTCACCGACGATCAACGCGCGTCCGTAATCCTGGAGCGCAGCCGCGAAAATTTCACTGGCCGAAGCGCTTTGCCGGCTGGTCAGCACGATCATCGGTCCGCTGTAGGCAATCCCGGGGTCAGGGTCGCTCGAGACGACGATGTTGCCGTTGGAGCCTTTGGTCTGGACGATCGGACCCGATTTCAAAAAGAGTCCGGTGAGCGCGATTGCTTCTTCGAGCGAGCCGCCGCCGTTGCGTCGGAGATCGACGATCAATCCCGCGATATTTTCTTTCTTCAGCCGTTTGAGCAACGCAAGGACGTCCTTGGTCGTGCTCTTCTGGTGCCGGTCCATGTCGGCGTAAAACGACGGCAGCGTGATCCAGCCGAGCTTCACCGGCTCGCCGTTTTCGTTCTTCTTAATGATGATGTCGGCGCGCGCCTCCTGGTCTTTCAGCTTAATTTCGTCGCGCACCAGTTCGATTGTTTTGCGCTTGGAGGGATCCGGCGAATCCGCAGGAATGACCAGAAGCCGGACCTTGGTCCCCTTCTTGCCGCGGATTTGCTCGACCACTTTGTCGAGACGCATGTCGCGCACGTCGGCGAAGTCGCCGCTGCCCTGCGCCACCGCGGTGATTCGATCTCCTACCTTCAGGCGCCCGTCCGTTTGGGCCGGGCCCCCGGCGACCAGGCTTTCAATTTTCGCGTAACCGTCCTCCGTCCGGAGCATCGCGCCGATGCCGACCAGCGACAGCCCCATGTTAATGCTGAAATTTTTCAGGTCGGCTTTGCTCAGATATTCCGAATGCGGATCGTAAGTCTGCGCGAGGGCGTCGAGAAAAAGCTTCACCTGCTCATCCTTGTCCTGTTCGTGAACGTTGCGGGCCAGGCGCTCGTAGCGCTTTGCGATCAACTTCGGACCGGGCTCGATCGGATGTTCGCTCAGATGTTCCTGGAGCAGTTCGCTCACGATTCGGCCGTGCCAAACGTTGTCGGCATCCGCGTCATCCTTGGGCCAGGACGATTTTTGCCGGCTCAGCTCAATGCTCGCGTCACTTTTAAAATCGACTGGCTGGTTGAGTTGCTCCTTGATCTTCGCGACGCGGTCGTCCACCCGCTTGGTGTAGAGGTCGTAGATTTCGTAGGCCGGTTTCAGATTTCCCAGGAGCACATCGTCATCCAGCGAAGTGGAGTATTTCGCGGTCAGCATGTCGACATCCTGCTGGGTGAAGAAGAGATGACTGAAATCGAGCAACTCGAGATAAGTCTTCAGGAATTTCCTCGAGACGTCGTCGTTCAGCGCCTGGTGCGTGTAATGGCCTTCCTCGAGGAGGCGGCCGACGGAGGTGGTGACATTTCCGGCATCCGATTTCGCCTGGAGCGGCGCGGTCGTGAGCGCGGCGGCCAAAACGACAGCGGGCAGAGCAAAAAGAGAGCGGAGAAGTAGCTTCATTCGGGAAAAGAGGTTTCGGAAAGTCGCAGAATCCCTGCAGAAGGCAAGAAAACCGCGAGCCATGAATTCATTCGTTGGTAGTAAGACAATCGGCTGGGCGGAACATTCAAAGAACGAGCCGGCGCCGCGCCCTTGCATGCAGCTTTCATTCCCTTGGCGCGGGCATCGGTGATCCCGGCCGAAGTGTTGCGGCCGGCACCCCTCTGGCCGGGGTCACCGACCCCGGCTACAGTGAGGCCGATGCGATATAAGACCTTTTGCGGCGGGATTTTTGAGACGAACTGCTATCTGGTCGAGGCGCCCGGCGGATCGATCCTGTTCGACGCTCCAGACGGCGCTTGTGATTGGCTTGTCGCTGAGGGTCTAACGCCAAAACTGCTCCTCCTCACTCATGGCCATTTCGATCACGTTCCAGACGTGGCGAAGATCAAACACCGGTTTTGTTGCCAGCTCGGCTGCCATGCCGAAACCGCCCCGATGATTTCCGATCCGGAATTCTTTCGCAGTTTCGGGTTCCAGCTGGATATCGACCCGGTCGAACCCGATTTCCTGGTTGAGGCAACTCCGGCGCGTGAATTTCTTGGGCTCGAGATGGAAGTCCTGGAGGTGCCGGGGCATTGTCCAGGCAGTCTCTGTTTCTATTCGCGAAAGGATAAATTGCTGGTCGGCGGCGACGTTTTGTTCGCTGGAGGAGTCGGCCGCTGGGATGTGCCTGGCGGCGATGGCGACCTGTTATTTCGCGGCATCAGGGAGAAACTTTATCCGCTCGGTGATGATATCACGGTGCTCCCGGGGCACGGGCCGGCAACGACGATCGGCGCCGAACGGCGCGAAAACCCATTTGTGCGATAGCAATCAGTCGCCCCGAGCCACGCAGACGGCGAGGGACTTCCTCAATAAATGACGAAGCCCCAATTACGAATGTCGAAACACGAATGCGGAAGAAAGCGCGGGCGGTCGCTCTCAAATTTTCGTCATTCGTCATTCGAGCTTCGTCATTAGTTTCACATTCCCGCACCGACGGCGAGGAACGTGAAGATGACGACGTCCTGGACCATGTGAATGAAAAATGCCCAAACACCGCCGCGCGTCTCGATCATGCTCCGCGCCCAGATCCAGCCGGCGAACCCCGCCATTAACACCCCGAGGGGGCCGGAAGGCTGGCCATAATAATGACCAAGTCCGAAATAGACCGCCGTAAGCAGAATCATTTCGGCGGGGCGAAACAAGCCGCGAAGATGAGCGAGAAGCACGCTGCGAAATTGGAATTCTTCGCTCGCGGCGTTCAGCGTGGCGACCGCGAGGCTCCACGGAAAAGTCCGCCCGATCCGCTCAGCCAGCCTGAAGTTCGGATGCACCGTCAGGTAGAGATAAGGCGCGAGGACCAGCGCGAAAACTAGGATGAAAGCCGGGCCCACCCAGGTCCAGGGCACTGGTTTGCGCAGACCCAGAAACGGGATCGGTTGCGCGGGCGCGGCCGGGTTCCCCCAGCACAAAAACAAATCGCGCTGCGTGATCCCGCTTCCAATCAGCGTGAGGCCGACGAGAACGACGCCGGACAACGTGAAAATCCGCGCGAGAAACAGTCGCGCGCCCCAGCTGACGTTATCGGTGACGGCGCGCACGGAACTCAGCCCCGCCAGAGCCGGCGAAATGTAATCCCAGACCAGATTCAACAGCGCAATCGCAATCAGAAACCTTGTCAGCCCGCGAAGCCTTGGCACCCAGAGCGCGGCGAGCGCGGCCGCGAAGATCAGGAGAGATTCAACCGCGGTGAACCAAAACGAGATTTTGTGCCCCGATTCCTGCCAGACGATGTCCGGTAGCGTGCTGCCAATGACCGCGGCCCACGCGACGAGGCGCAGCCACGGATCGGAGGGTGCTCTGCGGGCGGGGTTCATTTTTCACGCGGCCATCGCCGCCGGAGCTTATGACACGCGGTCCAGCACCACGCTCAATTTTTCGAGCTCCGGGATTTCCGCCGCCAGGCCGCGCAACGACTTCAGCGCCGCGGGGACATGATCGAGGAATGTCTTGTTACCTTTGACGAGTCCGAGGAATCCATAGGCTCCCAGCGCCTGCATCAGCCGCTGAATTCCACAATGGCGAAAGGTCGAGCGCCAATCGGGCGCCAACGGCCGGCCGGCGGCGGTGCGCTTCATTTCGTAATCGACCAGCAGTTCCTCGCATTCGGCGCGGGTGAAGATCACGTACGGATCGAAGAGCAACGAGGCGAGATCGTATTCGGCGAGGCCGGGACGCATTCCCTGGAAGTCGATGAGATGCGCCTGGCCATGGCGGATAATGATGTTTTGCGATTGAAAATCTCGGTGAACCAGGACCCGCGGACGTTGCGCCAGCTCTTCGGCAATTCGGCCTAACGAGGGCAAGGCCCCCAGCTCGGAAAGCTCTTTGGGTTCAATCCCAAAAAAACGGCCGAGGCAATTCTCGAAGAAATAATTCTGCTCCCAGCGGTAGAGCGCGGAGTCGAATTCGACCGGCAAATTTCCCTGAATCGACTGCCTCGCCGCTTCCGGCAGGCAATGCAGTTTGACGATCTCGCCGAGCGCCGATTCGTAGAAGGCGCGGCGCACAATCCAGCTTTCGCCGCGATGACTCCAGAGATCGGTCTTGCCCAGATCTTCAATCCAGATCAGGCCTTCGGCCGGGTCGTGAAAGTAAATTTTCGGCGCGCGAATTTTGTGCCTGGCGAGGAACTCCGCGATTTCGACGTAATGCCGGTTCTCTTCCCGCTCGAGATTGTACTTAACGAGAATGATCGTTTGTTCGGGCGAGCAGCGGACTCGATAGAATTTCCGGTCCGAGCCACCTTTTTCGATGGGCGTGATCCGGACCGTTGCTTCTTCGAGCCGCGGGAAATGAATCCGGGTCTGGCGGAGAAGCAGTTCCGTCTTTGCGGTCCTAGATGTCGGTGTCACGGTGTTCGCCTTCGGCCTGGTGGTGGGAGCGGACAATACAATTGCGCAGGCAAGATCGGGAAGCGATTTGTGCGCCCGGCCAAAGAATTGTGTTCTCCAAAATCGCTCCCGCGCCGACCCGGCAACCCGCTCCGATCGAATAAAAGCCCGAGAGCGTGGCGCTTGGATCAATCTGCGCATCGGGGGCGACGCGGACCGGCCAATCCGCCGATTCCAGGTACTCGGGCCTCCAGTGCTCTTCGAGAATCGTGCGATGGGCCGCGAGATATTCTTTGCGCGAGCCGATGTTAAACCATTCCCGCTCGTTCAAGACCACGCCGCCGATCTTGCCGCCCTGGCCGATCCAATCGGCCAGAATCGGAATATAGGAAATATTCTGGCGGGCCGGAATTCGCGCGAAAACCGCGCGCGTCCAAACCGCAATTCCGGCGAAATCGTAGCGCCCAGCTCGGCCGTATCGATTCACCATATCCACCACGCGGTTGCCCTCGAGCGCCACATCGGCGCCGTGCTCCGTTTCGCGGAGTGCGATCGTTACGTCGTTTCTGGCGCGAAAATGTTCTTCGAGCAACGGCGCCAGCTCGAGATCGGTGAGGAGATCGCCGCTGTAGGAAATGAAAGGCTCCGTCCGCAGAATGGTTTCGACGTTCTTGATCCCGCCTCCTGTCCCGAGGATCTCCGGCTCATGCACCAGCTGCACTGGCCGACCGCGATAACTTCCGTCCGCGAAAAATTCCCGGAGGGCCGCGGGAAGATGGTGGGTGTTAACGACAAACGACTTCACGCCCGCCGCGATAAGGTGATCCAGGACGAAGGTGATGAGCGGCTTCTGGAAAATTGGGATGAGCGGCTTGGGGAGATTCTCGGTGAGCGGACGCAGCCGCGTCCCGAGACCGGCGCCAAGTACGAACGCCTGGGTAATCATCTTCTGTAACCGCCGCGCCGGAATACAACCGCATTTGGTCCCCGCGCTTCGCACAGCCAAGCGGCTACAGAAGAAATGGCTATAGACGAAATGAACGCCGCGCGCGTGCTTGTGCTCCGGCGCCACTTTGATAGAACTGGGCGCATGGCGGAAGAAACGATCTGGCGCGGGACGGCGTCGCAACTGAAAAATCTCGGCTGTTTCATCCTCTGCTTCCTTTTTTGCTGGCTCATCGTGCCGATCTTCATCGGACTGCGACGATACCTCGAAACGAAAAACCATGTCTTCGAGCTGACGAGCGAACGCTTGAAGATGACCGAAGGCATTTTCAGCAAAGTTAACGAAACGCTCGAGTTATATCGCGTAAAGGACATCGAGGTTTTGCAGCCGTTCATCTATCGGGTGGTCGGGTTGGAAAATATCAAGGTGGACACTTCCGATCTTTCGTCGCCCGTTATTTTGATAGACGGCATTGACCAGAAAATCGGGTTGGCCGACAAGCTGCGGAACCAGGTGGAAATCATTCGCACCCAGAAGAACGTGCGCGAGCTCGACATCGAATAACGGTTTTTTTGTACCGCTTCGAAATTTTGTCATCCCGAGCCGCGCAGACGGCGAGGGACCTCTCAGTTGCAATTTGCGCTGACGCGAAACATCACGCGCAGGCTAACGGAGAACGCTTTCTGGTAACGCGGAAGCGATTGAGTGCTTGCGAGGTCCCTCGGCGCGCTTCGCCAGCCTCGGGATGACACGCGCGCCAGCCCCGAAAGCTTTCGGGGCTGCTACAGGGTTCCGGGCCTACTTTTTCAGGTACAGATTCTTGGTTCCGAAATCGATGATGCCGTGGTGGCGGCGCAAAATCTCGGAACCGAGGAGGCCGGCCACCGGCGGAGAAGCGTCCAGCAAACCGCCGTGGATCAAACCTTCCAGGTTGATCACGCCCACATCGTTGCGCTCGAGATCCATCGATCCAATCCAAAAACGCGAAATGGTGGCAACCTGCACGCCCCGCTGTTTGAGATTCACGCCGGAAGAACTGAAGGGCGTCTCGCGCATCGGAATCTGCATGCGGCGCACGAAACGCGAATGGAGCAGGGTCGCGAACGCGCCGGTGTCCACCATCAGCCTCGCCTTCTGGCCATTCACGGAGCCGTCGACATAAAGATTAAAACCGTCACTGACGTGCATCGGAATTCGCCGGAAGCCGCTGAAATCAAAGCCCGGCACGGTGCCGGGGACGCTGGGATTTATTTTCAGGACGAGAATTTGCCGCTGGCAATCGAGGAGTGCCCTGGTCGGAAACAGAATGTCGGCGCCGAGGATGCCGTCGATCTCATCGCGCTTGCCTGAGCGACGCAGGCCGCCCAGGTCCACCATGACCATCGGCTCGTCGACCAGATTCAAGGCGCCGAGGCGGAGATTGTGCGCGATCGCCACCGAGTTGAACGCGCCGTTGATACTGAGGCGGGCCGGGATCTCCGACTTTCCCGTGACGGGGGCCATTCCAAAATAGGCGCGCCGATTGAGGGCGATCGCGCTGACGGGCGCACCGGTATCCAGGCAGAGAAGCGCGGGCTTCCCGTTGATCTCCGCGTGAACGAGCAAATGATTTTGCGGCGAGCGAACAAGTTGGAGCGCTTCGTATTGGAGAGCTCCCGCGGTCGCGGCGCGGGAGGGCGGGGCGATGGCGAAGAAAAGAGAGACCGCGGCCGCCGCGATGAACGCGGCTGGATTATTTCGAACCAACCATGGGCTCCGGCGATTAAACACGGGGCGGGAGGATAGCACACCGGCCTCGGCACGCGAAGGATTGCTTTTGGCGTTGCACCGCCGGGGCGGCAGGTGGTTAACTCTGCGCGACTTCGCACCGAACCAGACCCGCATGTCACCATCGACCGAACCGAGTAACGGCAAATTCATCCGCGGACTCGGACTCCTCGACTCGACGATGCTCGTGGCCGGCTCGATGATCGGCTCGGGCATCTTCATCGTTTCTTCAATTATTGCGCGCCAGGTTGGCTCTCCCGGTTGGTTGCTCGTGGTCTGGCTGGTCACGGGCCTGTTGACCCTGATGGCAGCGCTCTCTTATGGCGAGTTGGCCGCGATGATGCCGAAGGCCGGCGGCCAGTATGTTTACCTGCGCGAAGCCTTCTCTCCGCTCTGGGGTTTTCTATACGGCTGGACGCTTTTTCTGGTGATTCAGACCGGCACGATCGCGGCCGTCGCCGTTGGTTTCGCGCGCTATATGGGGGTGCTCGTTCCGTGGGTGTCGGAGTCGAAGTATCTGATCGAGCCGATCCGTCTCGGCGGTTACGCGCTCTCGCTCTCGACCGCGCAATTTGTTGGACTGGCCCTGATCGCGCTCCTGACATTTATGAACACCCGCGGCCTGAGACTGGGAAAGCTGGTCCAGAACGTTTTTACCACGGCGAAAACCGGCGCGCTCATCGCGCTTGTCCTGCTCGGCATCGTGGTCGGTCTAAGGTCGGGCGCGGGGGCGGCAAACTTCAGCGATTTTTGGACGCTCCGCGGCGGCTTGCAGGAGGTCGGCCAGGGCCTGACCGCCGCCACGGCTTTCGGCCTTTTCGTTGGCATCTGCGTGGCGCAAACGAATTCGCTCTTCTCGGCGGACGCCTGGAACAACATCACCTTCACCGCCGGCGAGGTCATTAATCCGCGCCGGAACGTTCCCCTTTCGCTCGCGTTCGGAACGATCCTCGTCATCGGCCTTTATCTGCTCGCCAATGTCGCGTATCTGGCGGCGCTTCCTTTCACGGCGATCCAGAATGCGCCGAGCGATCGCGTCGCCTCCGAAACCGCGAACGTGATTTTCCCCGGCGCGGGCGCGACCATCATGGCCATCGCGATCATGGTCTCGACTTTTGGCTGCAACAACGGGCTGATCCTGGCCGGCGCGCGCGCCTACTATGCGATGGCGCGTGACGGTCTCTTTTTCCGCCGCGTGGGCGAGTTGAACAAGCAGCACGTCCCGGCCTGGGGCCTTATCATTCAAGGCATCTGGGCCGGAGTCCTCGTCCTGCCGCGCACAGTGAAGACCGACGCGTCCGGCGCCGTCACCGGTTACGGCAATCTTTACGGCAACCTCCTTGATTACGTGATTTCGGCCGCGCTCATTTTCTACATCCTCACGATCATCGGCATCTTTGTGCTGCGCCGGAAACGGCCCGATGCGGAGCGCCCGTATAAAGCCTTCGGTTACCCGATCGTGCCTGCTCTTTATATCATCGGCGGGTCCGTGATCCTCGGCGTGCTCTTTATCTACCAGACGGCGACGACCTGGCCCGGCCTTATCATCGTCCTCACCGGCGTGCCGGTTTATTTTCTCTGGAGGAAATCAGATCCCGGGGCGCCCTCGGACGACCAGCCCGCGTAGCGAGACCGAAACGACTGCAACCACGAAGTAATCCAAAAAAAAGAAAGCGGACCCATGGCAAATTTATTCGCAACGAAGCCGGTTGATAAGCTGATGGCAGAGGCCGCGGAAGTCGGCGAGCACAGCTTGAAGCGCTCGCTCGGGCCGGTGAACCTGACAGCGCTCGGCATCGGGGGAATCATCGGCGCGGGGCTTTTTGTGCGAACCGCGGCCGCGATCGCGGATCGCGCGGGTCCATCGGTAGTGCTGGCGTTCATCGTGGCCGGCATCGGCTGCGCGTTTGCGGGCCTCTGTTACGCGGAATTCGCTTCGATGATTCCCGTGGCCGGGAGTGCCTACACGTATTCGTACGCGACGATGGGCGAGTTGGTCGCGTGGATCATTGGGTGGGATTTGATTCTCGAATATGCGGTCGCTGCGTCGACCGTCGCCATCGCCTGGAGCGAATATGCGAATCGCGTGCTCGATTGGTTTGGATTGAAGATCCCGTACCAATGGACGCATTCGCCTTTCGAGCATGATCCAACCGGGCTGCATGGGATGATGAATGTCCCGGCGGTTGTCATTCTCCTTCTCCTCACCCTTCTGCTGATCCGCGGCACGAAGGAATCGGCTTTCGTCAATGGACTCATCGTGGTCCTGAAAGTGAGCATTGTCCTGCTCTTCATCGGGATCGGCTGGGCATTCATTAATCCGGTGAATCATACCCCGTTGATTCCGGAGGTGACCACTTATACGACCCCGCAAGGGATCACCCACCCTTACGGCGGGATCATGGGAATCTTGGGGGCGGCCGGCGTCGTCTTCTTTGCATATATCGGTTTCGATGCGGTTTCGACCGCAGCGCAGGAGGCGCGTAATCCGAAACGCGATATGCCGATCGGCATTCTGGGTTCGCTCGTTTTTTGCACCATTCTTTACGTGCTCTTCTCCTGGGTCCTCAGTGGCGTGGCGACGGTTCAGGATTTTCGCGAAGCCGGCCGGGAAGCGTCGGTCGCATTTGCAATCTCCAAATACATGCACGGCTACGAGTGGCTTTCGAAGTTAGTGACGGTGGCGATCCTCGCCGGATTTTCGTCGGTTATCCTCGTGATGTTGCTCGGGCAATCACGGGTCTTCTTTTCGATGAGTAAGGACGGACTGGTGCCAAAAGTCTTTTCTGATGTGCATCCGCGGTTCCGGACACCCTATAAATCGAACATGCTCTTCTTCGTTTTCACCGGCCTGCTGGCCGCCTTTGTTCCGGCGGACGTTACCGGTGAAATGACCAGTATCGGAACCCTGTTCGCTTTCATGCTGGTTTGCGCCGGCGTGTGGATCATGCGCGTGAAACGTCCTGATCTGGAGCGCGGGTTCCGCGTCCCGGCGGCGCCCGTCGTTTCGATCCTCGGGATCGGGGTCTGCGGCGCGATGATCTATGGCCTCGGGTGGACGAACTGGATGCGATTGATCGTCTGGCTCCTGATCGGGTTCATCTTCTACTTCAGCTACGGCAAGAACCACAGCCGGATCAATGCGCCGCCACCGGAAATGCCGGAGGGAATCAGTCTGAGTAAGTAGCGTTTCCTTATTCGCCGCTTTTCTGTAGCCGCTTCGCTGTGCGAAGCGCGGGGATTGGCCATCAATGCGAATCTCACGCCGCCCACCCGCCTTTGCGAAGCTTCGGCGTGGCATGCAGGGCGGCGCCTACAGCATCACATCGGGCTCGTCGCGCCAAAGCCGAGGATCGATTCCACGCGTTCGCGCGTCGCGAAGAGATCCGGCGCGTTCCGCAACAGCGCGCGTTGTGAAGAGGGCGGTTCGGAAAGACCCGATTCGAGAGCGTGCAAAAGTGCGCGCTCACTTTCGGGCAGGGCGGCGTCGGAGCTATCGGCGTGATGCTGTAATCGGCCGAGTATTTCCGCGAGCGCTTCGCCGTCGTATTTCGAGCCGCGGAAACTGTCGACGATCCGTTGGAAACTCAGATGAAATGGAATGGTGGCGACATCAACGGGACCGTCGGCCGCCACCTCGTCCGGAGGCGTGATGACGGCGGCAGAGGTTGCGACAGAATTCCAGACATTTTCCGGCGCGTAATAACCAATTTCGACTCGATAGGAGCTGCGCGCGTGCAGGACGGAGAGAAGATAACTACCGGCAAGCGGTTCGACCGCGGCGGTCGATTCCTCGATCCCTTCATGCCAGAGAACGCGGAGGTGCACCTTCCGGTCGGCCGGCAGAGTGTCGCCGAAAATCGTCGCCCAATCGATGTCCCAATACGCAAAAATCGTCTTCGGATCGCGTGCGATGGCGAAGAGAAACGCGCCGCCGTACGAGCGCGGAAGTTCACCGAGATTTTCGTAGTCGTGCGAGGCGCCGGCACCGCGGGACTTTTCTGCGGGAGGCACCACGGGCTGGCTCGAGAGCACAAAGGCCGCTCCGCCTTCTGCTGCGTCGGTGAGATCAGCCAAGTCGTTCGCCATCTTCTCACGATACACAAAATCGCTCCGCGCGACAGTGTCACGGAGGGACGTTTTTCCAAAACGTCGAATTAATTTGGGAGATGTGTTTCGGTTGCCCTTCGACTTCGCTAACCGATAACGTTCTGTAGCGGCGGCCCTGCGTGCCACGCCGAAGCTTCCAAAAGGCCGCCAGATTCTGCGCGGCGCTACCTTTTTGGAAAAAAAATCTGACAATATCTGGTTGGCAGAGAAAGTAATGCGCGTGGCCACGCAAAATGGTCCCCATCCGAATTCATTTTCCCATCCGAATACTCGGGAACTTATGGGGAACAGGCTTCGCCGAAGCTGACTAGCTGGACAACGAGCAAGCTATCTCGTGTAGCAACGAGGAGGGTGTAGCTGTCGTCAGCGCTGGCGGCAGCTACACTGACTTGCTTTTGGAGATGGCCTGCCCTCAGGCCGTTGGAGAAGGCGTGATTCTGTCTTCCGCCTCCGGCACGAGGGCGGGCCGGCTCCAAGCTTACAGCCCCGATCCAACGTATTCCGCCGAGTAATTGTCGATCTTCGCCGTGGTCCCCACGCTGGGCGCCTTCTCCACGTCGTAGGCGACATTGCTCGCGACTTTCTGCGTTTGGGTGTCGTAGATCATCACCGTCTTCTTTGCCTTCGGGGAAGTCTTCTGGCCGCGCTCCGTATCCACCGCGATGTAACGCACTTTCTTCGCTTTCATGTTCGCCCGGCGCTGAGCGGACATATGCGCGTACGATTGCCGCGCACGCATCTCGGCCACCTGCCGTTGGTGCTCCGTCGCCTCGTACCGTGCGATAGAATAGATCGTGATCGCAATTACCGCGGCGGTCACCACTGTCTCGGCGGTGCTGCTGTTGCTAAACGGGAGGCTGGGAACGTAGGGAAATTGCGCACGGGCCGTGCCGACTGACGCGCTCGCCAGAAGCGCGCCAACTGTTACCCGGCAAATCCCTTTTAAAATTCGTGTTTTCATGTGGCTGTCCTTTATCGATCGCCCGTCCATAGGGCAAGCGAATAGCTTCGTTGCGTGCCCCTAATACGTGTCGGGACAGGCTTCTTGCATGGCAACCTCGTCGGTTGTCACGAATCCGACCCGGGAACACGAGCGCCGCAAGCCTTGCCACATCGCACGTCCATTGGTATCACCCACCGTGGCTTCTCTTCCTCTGGTTTTTATTTCAGCGGTCAGTCGTGAGCTGCGGAGTGGCCGCCAACTCGCCGCCAATACACTCAGCTTTCTCGGGTACCAGCCGATCTGGCAGGATATCTTCGGCACCGAGACCGGCGACTTGCGCGCGATGCTTCGCCAGCAAATCGATCAGTGCAAAGGCGTGCTCCAGATCGTCGGCAATTGCTACGGCGCCGAGCCGCCCGAGCCCGACCCGCGGTTTGGCCGAGTCAGCTATACACAATACGAAGCGCTGTATGCGCGCCAGCGCGGCAAAAAGGTCTGGTATCTTTTCATCGACGAAACTTTCCCCGTTGACCCCTGCGAAGGTGAACCGGCGGAATTGCGCGCGCTCCAGGCCGCTTACCGCCTGCGTTTGAAATCGGATGCGCACTTGTTCCATCCGCTCACCACTCGCGAGGGACTGGAGGCCAGCGTCCTTAAACTGCGCGGCGATCTTGTCCGCCTCCGTCGCGGCGTAAAACAATGGGCCGCCGGGGTCGCCATCCTTCTCGTGATCAGCGTCGGGCTGGGCATCTGGCTTCTTTACAGCCAACGCCAGACGACGCAGCGCGTGGAAGAAGCGCAAAAAGCCGTCGTCACGATGAGCCAGGAGATGACGAAACTGCGCGAAGGCATCTTGAAATATCCGCGCGTCGAAGCCGAGGTGCGCCAGGCGCAAACCGAAGAGAAAAATCCGGCCGTCGTCCAGGAGAAGGTCTACGACGCCTTGAGCAAGGAAGTAGGTGTCGATGCAAAGGTGCTGCAGCAGAAGCTGCCGGACGTGGCCATCAGTTTGCAGCGCGCGCCCGACGCCACCACCTATGAACGCGCCAATGCGGCTTACGTTGCCAATGACTTTCTCGAAGCGGAACGCCTCGCCGTGCAGGCCGCCGAGGAAGCACAAAAGGCCGGGGCGCCAAAACCGGCCGAGATAGTCCAGGCTTATCAGTTGGCCGGTTTCTCCGCGCAAAAGCGCGTCCAGTTCAAGACCGCGATGGAACATTTCCGCGCGGCGGAAAAACTGACCGATCGCCAAAGTAATGCCACCCAGTGGGCCGATGTCCAACATGCCATCGGCGACTTGTTGATGGAGCAGGGTTCCTATCGCGAGGCCGAGGGCGTGTTACGCGCCGCGGCCGAGGCCCGCGAACGCGCGCTGGGCTCCGAGCACGCCGATACTCTCCGAAGCCGCACCCGACTTGCTTATGCGCAGTATCGCCAGGGTAAGTATAACGACGCCATCGCGGAGTTCCGCGGCATCGTGGCCTTGGAGGAAAGAATCTTCGGCCCGATGCATCCCGATACCTTGCTGGCCAGGAACGGCCTCGCCATTGCCCTCGATAATGGAGGCAAACCGGCGGAGGCCGAAGCCGAACATCGACGGATCCTCGCGATAAGAGAGAAAATCCTGGGACCGGAGCACGCCGACACGCTCAGGACCAGGAATAACATTGCCCTAACCCTGGATCGCCAGGGAAAAAATGCGGAAGCCGCCAGCGAGTATCAGCAGGTCATCGACCTCGAGAACAAGGTCCTTGGGCCCGAGCACCCGGACACCCTGAGGAGCCGGAGCAGTTTTGCCTACGCCCTCGATCATCAGGGAAAGTATTCCGAGGCCGAGCTAAACCTCCGCGATGTTATTCGACTCGAAGAGCGTGTGCTGGGTCCCGAACATCCCGACACCCTGATCAGCCGTCTCAGGCTCGACAAGGTTCTGATGAGTCAGGGAAAGTTTGCTGAAGCCGAGACAGATTTTCGCGATTTGATTACCGTTGAGGAGAAGGTCCTCGGAGCCGAACATCCCGACACGCTTTCTGCACGCTCCGGTCTGGCCAACGCTTTGCAGGCACAGGGCAAACAGTCCGAGGCCGCTGCCCAGTACCGCGAAGTGATCGCCTTGGAAGAAAAGGTCCTCGGCCCCGTGCATCCGAACACGCTGAGCAATCGCAACAGTCTGGCCAACGCCCTCATGGGCGAAAAAGGCTACGCCGACGCCGAGGCCATGTTCCGCGAACTGATTACGATCGAGACAAAAGCTCTGGGAGCTGAGGACGCCCTGACCATGAGGAGCCACCGCGGCCTGGCTAACGCGCTTTTTAATCAGGGAAAATTTCCGGCCGCCGAACCCGAGTATCGCGAAGTCCTCAGAGTAGCCGAGAAACTGCGCGGGGCCGATCACGTGGAAACTCTCGATGCCTGCTATGATCTTTCCGGCAACCTCGCCCGCGAAAGCAAGCTTCCCGAAGCGAAGCAGCTTGCCCGCCGGGCTGTCGAATCCTCCCGCAAACTCCTGGGGCCCAACCATCCCGCGACCCAGAAATACGCGAAATTCCTGGCTGAGCTCGAAACCAAAAACACGCTGTGAAAAACCGTCCACGTGACCAGTTGGGGAATCCAGGCTGTCGCGTCGGCCGCCTTTCGATTTCCGTCCCGCCCTCCCAATAACCAAAAACAAATAATGAAGAACCGGCGCGCAATGCGCCCGTTCCGAACGAATCAAAGAAAACAGGATCAACCCAAGGAACCAAAATGCTAAAACTCATCGCCATATTAACGGGCTGCTCCCTGACGCTCGCCGTCAGTGTCCACGCCGCCGAACAGACCGACCAGCCGAACCCGAAAAAGCAGTCGCAAAAACCGAAAACCGTCCAGAAACAGCAATTTACCCCGAAGCAGCAGACAGGGCCGAACACCCACGTTCAGAAATTGCAAACCCAGCACGTGAACAGGCCGGTGACCAACGTGAATCCGAACGTCTCCAAGAAGCAATTCCAGAAGACGCCCGTGACTAAGACCAACACGCTGCCCGCCGTTCAGTCGAACAAGATCCAGAAGAATAAACAGCAGCTTCAGACCAACAACCAGCAGCAGCTCCAAACCAACAATCAGCAACTCCAGAAGAACAAGCTGAACAAACAAGCCATCCAGAAAATCCGGGCGCAGCACGTGAATTTTCGCGCGCAACGGAACAGCTCGATCGTCAGCGCGCAGTTCAATCAAAACTACCGCATTCAAGGAGCTCAGAATTGGAGCGGCGCCCAATACAACGCCTTTAGATCGTATCAGCCTCAGTGGCACGACCAGGGCTGGTGGAGGTCGCATCACCGTCGCCTCAGCCTGATCGGTGGCGGCTGGTACTACTGGGACGCTGGGTATTGGTATCCGGCCTGGGGTTACGATGAAGCCGCGGCCTATTACCCGTACGACGGTCCGATCTATTCAGGTCCGAGCGCGCGCCCCTTCGACCAGGTTGTGGCCGATGTGCAAAGTGCATTACAAGAGCAGGGTCTTTATCAAGGCGAAGTGGACGGCCTCCTCGGCCCGCTGACCCGCCAGGCGCTGGCCCAATACCAGAGCGCCAATGGCCTCTACGCCACCGAAACGATCGACCAACCGACGCTGGCTTCACTCGGTTTAGCCGGCTAAGATTAAGACCTTCAAGAAACGGAAAGCCGCCACCATTGTTCGGTGGCGGCTTTTTCGTTTTAAGCGCTTTCATCAGGCTCGCAGGAGCGCAGTCATAAATCGTTGAGAGTTAAGCGAGGCTGGCTCAACCTGTCCGCGTCTTAAAAGGGCAATGCGCAGGACCTGTATCATTCTCAATCCGGTGGCGGGGAAACTGCGCGACCTCGATGCGGTCGTGGCGAGGCTGGCCCGGTTGCCCAACGCCGAGATTCGGCTCACGGGCCGGCGAGGCTCGGGAGCGCGTTTTGCCCGAACTGCCCTCCGAAAAGGATGCGACATCATTGTCGCGGCGGGCGGGGATGGGACGCTGAACGAAATTATCAATGGGATCGGCGAAAATCTGAAAGATGCGCGGGTGGGCCTGATCCCGCTCGGCACCGGCAACGATTTTGCGCGAACGATTGGTGTCCCGGTGGACTTGGAAGACGCGATTGATCTGATCGCCGCGGGACCAACGCGGTCCGTCGACCTGGTGCGGGTAACAAGCGACGAGGTTCGTTATTTTGTGAACGTTTCCGCCGGCGGCTTCAGCGGATTGGTGGACGAGAAGTTGACGCCGAAGATGAAGAAAACCTGGGGACCGCTGTCTTATTTGCGGAGCGCCGCCGCGGCGTTGCCGGAACTGCGCGCGTATCGGACGACGCTGGCGCTCGACAACACTGAGTCGCTGATGCTCGATCTTTACAATGTCGTCGTGGCCAACGGGCGCTACGTCGCGGCCGGAACGTTAATCGCGCCCGAGGCTGTCATCGATGATGGATTACTCGACATTGTCCTGATCCCACAACGTTCGGGTCCGGAGCTGGCCCTGCTGGCGGCACAAGTCGCGATGGGAACTCATCTTTCGAGCGATGCCATCGTTTTCCGAAGGGCGGCAAACGTCACCGTCAATTCCAAGCCGGGAATGTGGTTCAACGTCGACGGTGAACTGGTGGGCAACGAGCCCGCCCGTTTTGAAATTCTGCCGCGGGCACTACGTTTCATCGCACCGAAGCCATGAAGAAAAAAATCCTCACCGCCCAACAGGCAAGCCTCCTTGGGAAAGAGATGCGGGAAAACCGACGCAAACTTGTTTTCACGAACGGCTGCTTCGATTTGCTCCACGCCGGCCACGTGCGTTACCTCGAGGCTGCGCGCGGGCTCGGCGATGCGCTCCTCGTCGCGATCAATGGCGATGAATCCGTCCGCGCGCTCAAAGGCGAAGGCCGTCCACTCAACCACGCGGCGGACCGCGCGGAAGTAATTGCCGCGCTCGAATGCGTGGATCACGTCGTGATTTTTCCAGAAGTCCGCGCAACGACCTTGCTCGAGACGGTGCGGCCGGAGATCTATGTGAAAGGCGGCGACTACACGAAGTCGACTTTGGACGCCGAGGAGCGCGCCGCGCTGGAGAGAATAGGAGCGGAAATTCGGATTCTGCCCTTCGCGGCCGGACACTCCACGTCCAGGCTGCTCGAGAAGATCAAAGAGCAAGACGGCGCATGAAGAAGTTGGGGCTGGGAATCCTTGGATCGGGCAAGGGAAGTAATTGCCGCGCGATTCTTGAGCACATCAGTGCCGGCAAACTGCCGGCGGAAGCCCGCCTCATTGTCTCCGATGTTTTCGAGGCCGGAATTCTCGATATCGCGCGCGAATTTCGGGTTCCAAATGTTTATCTTCCACCGGGAAAATTTCGGACGCGGCTCGAGCCCAATGTGGAAATGGAACTGGTGCGGCTGCTCCGGGAAGCTGAAGTGGAGCTGGTCGTTCTCGCCGGCTTCATGCGCGTCCTGAAAGAGCCGATGCTCGCGGCGTTTCCTCGCCGCATCATTAACATTCATCCTTCGTTGTTGCCGAAGTTTCCCGGGGTCGAGTCGTGGAAACAGGCCCTGGAGGCCGGGGAGAAAATCGCCGGTTGCTCAGTGCACTACGTCGATGCCGGAATCGATAGCGGCGAAATCATCGCGCAACGAAATGTGCCCGTCCTGCCCGGCGATACCCCGGAGTCCTTGCATGCCCGGATCCAAATCGCCGAGCGCGCTCTTTACCCGGAAATCATCGCGCAGTTCTGCGAGGCCTGAGACCACGCAGAAAATCTGGAACGCATTAATTCCGTGTTTCCTGCTCCTGATCATGATCCCACTCCTGATCTTTTCAAAACGCCCGAAGGAAAGATCAAGATCAGGAGTGGCGGAGGGTGCTACGCGCGCTCCGCCTTTTGGTCGCGCCCGAGAAGTTCCTGCATCGCCTGGTCGGGCCGCTTGCCTTCGTGCACGATGGAATAAACCTGATCGATGATCGGCGTCTCGATCTGCAATTTTCGCGCACACTCGTAGGCGCTTTTCGCGGTCGGTATTCCTTCCGCGATCATATGGGTCGTGCCCGAAATCTGGCCAAGCGTTTCGCCGCGGGCCAGTTTTTCGCCGACCCGACGATTCCGGCTGAGTCGGCTAAAACAGGTCGCGATCAGATCTCCGGCGCCACTCAAACCGTAGAACGTTCGCGGATTCCCGCCCATCGCCGTGCCGAGGCGCAAGAGCTCCGCGAGCGAACGCGTGACGAGAGCTGCTTTCGAATTATCCCCGAGCCCGAAGCCGTCGCTCGCGCCGGCCGCAATGGCAAAAACATTTTTCAACGCACCGCCGAGTTCGATGCCGATGGTTTCATCGCTCGAGTAAATCCGGAAGCGTTCGCTGCCGAGATACGATTGCAGCTCTTCGGCGCACTGCGAATTGCGGCAGCCGAGAACAGCCGCGGTCGGCAGATCTCGTGAAACTTCCACCGCCAGATTCGGACCGGAAAGAACGGCGACCGTGTGATCTGGAAACAAGCCGTGTAATACCTCGCTCATGCGCAGGCCGCTGCCATGCTCGATACCCTTGGTGCCACTCAACAACACCGCGCCGGAACTCGGCCGCGCGTCTCGCAGCCGGGTGGCAACCGCGCGCAGCGCGAGAGAAGGTGTGACAAACACGATGAGATCCGCGCTCGCGCAGTCGCCGATCTCGCTCGTCACCTGGACTGACTCCGGGAGCTTGATCCCCGGGAGATACTCGCAGTTCTCGCGCGTCTCGCGCAGCCTCGCCGTGCGCTCGGGGTCGTTCCCCCAAAGCGTGATCGCGTTTCCGCGCTTCGACCAAAGAATGGCAAGCGCCGTTCCCCAGCCGCCTGCTCCGACGATTGCCGTGTGTCCAATACTCACTTCCGGCTGAAGCGTTGTTCGGTTCCCTTGAGAAGACGAGAAAAATTCGAGCAATGCCGCCAGAGGACAAGGCCCATGCACAAAATGGAAAAAAACACCAGCGCCCAGGTGTCGATTAGTTTCCAATGCGCGAAAAGGCTGGCGATAATCGGCAGCGAAATCGACGCGACGATCGAGGCAAGTGACACGTAACGGGTGATCTCAAAGACGACTACCCAAACCAGAAAAACAAAAGGCACCACCAACGGCATGAGACCGAAGAGCGCGCCCGCCGAAGTCGCGACCCCTTTGCCACCTTTGAAGCCGAGCCAAACCGGAAACGTGTGGCCGACGACACACAGCATGGCGGTGAGGATCGCAAAATATTCCGCGTAAGGCTTCGCCGCCGGCCAGTATTTCACCAGGATGAAAGCGAGGCGAACCGCTGCGAATCCTTTGAAAGCATCAAGAACGAAAACCGGGTAGCCCCATCGCTTGCCCAAAACGCGCAGGACGTTCGTCGCCCCGATATTGCCGCTGCCGGCCGAGCGGACGTCAACGCCGGCAAGGCGACCCGCAAGATATCCTGCTGGAAAGGAACCGAACAAATAGCCGAGTGCGCCGCAGGCAAGAGCTAGAACCCACACGGATTTCCTTTCGCCGCCCAGTTACCCGCCGGCTGGCTGCGCGAGTTTCTTTTTTTGGAGCCAGATCGAAATGATGGAGATGTCGGCGGGCGTAATCCCGCTGACCTGTGCGGCATGGCCCAAAGATGAGGGACGAAGGGCGGATAATTTTTGCCGAGTTTCGCGCCGCAGTCCCGCGATGGTTTCGTAGTCGAGATCCGCCGGTATCAGGCGGGCTCGATCGCGAAACAATTTTGCATTCTGCGCGGTCTGCCGGTTTACATAACCCTCATACTTCAGATCGGTCTCAACCAACTCCCAGGACTCAGGCGCCGCCAGGTTCCTGATGTCGGCCGGCAAAGCTTGGAGATTGAACTCAGGCATTTTCAGGAGTGAAGTCAGCGGTTTCCCGTCGATCGTAATTTCGCGAACCGATCGGCGCAATTTTTCCAGCGCCTCCTTTTTCCTCTGGAACAATTCATGACGGGCCGAATCTACGAGCCCGACTTCGAATCCACGGGCGGTCAATCGTTGATCGGCGTTATCATGCCGGAGCGAGAGCCGTTCTTCGGCGCGACTGGTAAACATTCGGTAGGGCTCATCCGTTCCGAGGCTAATCAGATCATCGATCAGGACGCCGATGTAAGCCTCTTTGCGCGAAACCAGGAATGGCTCGCGGTTTTGCACTTGGAGAGCAGCGTTTGATCCAGATATAAGTCCTTGAGCTGCAGCTTCTTCGTATCCAGATGTCCCGTTTACTTGACCTGCAAAATAGAGACCTCGGATAAGCTTTGTCTCCAAGGTTCCGTTCAACTGGGTCGGCGGGAAAAAATCGTATTCCACGGCATAACCGGGCCGCATCAACTCGGCCTGCTCCAGTCCCGGAATTGAGCGAATGAACTCGACCTGGACGTCGTAGGGTAGACTCGTCGACAATCCATTGACGTAGAATTCCTCCGTGTGCCGGCCCTCAGGCTCGAGGAAAACCTGGTGCGCCAGCTTATCGGGAAATTTGACGATCTTATCCTCAATAGAAGGGCAATAACGCGGCCCGGTGCCCTCAATCCGTCCCGAATACAAAGCCGATTTGTCCAGGTTTTCCCGAATGATTTGGTGGGTTCGGGTGGTCGTGTAGGTTATCCAGCAAGGCAATTGTTCCACGGGGAACGCCGCCGAATTCAAGGTAAACACATCGTCGGGCAGTTGCTCTTCGGGTTGCGGCAGGAAGCTGAAATAAGGAGGAGGAACGTCCCCCAACTGCTCTTCGCAGCGATCGAAGTTGATTGATCGCCGATTGATTCGGCACGGCGTTCCCGTCTTGAACCGGCCAACTTCGAATCCAAGCTGGCGCAGCGACTCGCTCAGCCCCGAGCTTGCGTCAGCCATGCGTCCACCAGGTCGCGTGTGTGCCCCGACATGAAGTAACCCGCGAAGAAATGTCCCGGAGGTCACGACGATGGCTCCGGCGCCGAATCTCATTCCAATGTCCGTTTCCACGCCTGTCACGCTGGATCGCGCGTCGGTGAGGATTTGGGATACCGTCGCCTGTTTGATGTCCAGGTTCGGAGCCCGTTCGAGGATGGCCTTCATCCGGAATTGATAGGCCTTCTTATCGCATTGGACTCGCGGAGCGCGCACGCTGGGACCCTTCGTCCGGTTCAACAACCGGAATTGCAAGCCCGTTGCGTCGGCGTTCAGGCCCATGGCCCCTCCAAGGGCATCGATTTCCCGAACGATCTGCCCTTTACCCAATCCCCCGATGGCGGGGTTGCATGACATTTGGGCGACTGTATCGAGGTTCTGTGTCAAAAGAAGAGTCGCGCTGCCCAGCCGCGCAGAGGCCAGGGCCGCTTCGACGCCGGCATGCCCGCTGCCGATCACAATCACGTCGTAATGTTTTCTCCCCGCCTTCATGTTCCACGTGGAACCAGGATTCCCTGGCCAGGCAAAGGCAGGAGATCGGCCAGTGAAAATTGCTGGCTCTTCCCGGACAGCGTCCAACTGGTGATGACGAGATGAGGCGAAAACTCGGCCAGGACCTGCCGACATGCTCCGCATGGCACGATTGGCACCTCGGTGTCGGCGATGATCGCGATGGCTTCGAAAGTCATTTCGCCTTGTTCGATTGCTTTGACCGCACACACACGTTCGGCGCAGATGGTTAGTCCCAACGACACATTTTCCACGTTGCAACCTGAAAACACCAAGCCTGACTTGGATCGAAGTGCCGCCCCCACCAAAAAGTGGGAGTAAGGCGCATACGCTCTCAAACGGGCTGCCTCCGCCGCATCTTTAAGATCACTTATCATGCGGTACCAGGAAGACAGGCTGCGGGGTTAAGTCCAAATCCTTGGATGGACTTGAATTTGATTGAATTGCCTCGTTTTGAGCTTGTTGTAAAAGTCGTAAAGCGATTCTGCCCAAAAGGATAAGCACGATTGCGGCACTGGCAAATCCCCCCAGCCAGATCCAATATTCAATCGCTCGCGGATGACTTTTCCCCCGCGCCAGATTCAACCCCAGCTGCCCCAACGTTCCTAAATACGAGTAGAGAAACAATCCCGGGGCCTGACCAACCGCTACCCATAACATGCACGTTCGAAACCGAATCTTGGTCAATCCGTAAAGATAATTCAGGAGGCTTGTCGGGAAAAGCGGGTGCAGCTGGCTCAGCAAAATAATTTTCCATCCTTCTTTTTCGATGGCTGGTTCCAACGCAACGAGCGTCCGGTTGCGCATCAGTTTTCGCTTTAGCCATTGCCGCCCAATGGATCGACTGATGAAGAACGAGATCGCCGCGCCCCCGACGTTTCCAAGCAGCGCAATGAGAAAGCCCCACCAGAGACCAAAGAAAAAGCCGGCGCCGACACTCAGCACACCGCCGGGTAAAAGGAGGACGTTGCAGCAGGCGTAAAGAAACGGATACCAAATAGCGCTCCAGGCTCCCCAGCGCATGACACGTTGCTGCACGTTGGCCAGGAGTTCGACCAAAGGGAAAAGCCGGCTCAGCAAAAACAAGAGCAAGCCTGCGACGAACAGACCGCTCAATTGCAGAATGATCGCGCGCCGGATTTGAACCATCGCGCAACACTCATCGCTGCCAGCGACCCGCGCAAATTGTCTGACCCTGCGTCATGGAGGCAGTTTTCCAATCGCGGCGGCAAGGGCCGCGATGTGGTTTGGCGTTGTGCCGCAACAACCGCCGAGTAGACGGGCCCCGCTGGCCACGATATCGCCCATCGACGCGGCGAATAATTCAGGAGTAACGTCGTAAAGTAGACGTCCGTCTTTTTGTCGTGGTTGTCCAGCGGTCGGATAAACGGCGAAGAGATATTCGTCTGGAAGGTCTCGCAACACCGCCACCATTTCCTGCGGGGCGTTCATGCAGTTCAATCCTACAATCCGCGCGCCCATTTTCTTAAACCTGCCGAACGCTTCGGCGAGCGACATGCCACAGGAAAGCCGACCGTCCACACCGCAAGCCACAGCGCAAATTTCCGGCACGTCGCTCAGTTCTTTTTTCGCGAGCAAGGCGATCTCGATCTCCTCGAAGCCCGTGAAGGTCTCAAAGAAAATCAGATCGACGCCTCCGTCGAGCAACGCGTTGATCTGCTCACGGAAACAGTTCGCCCGATCAATCCCCTGGGCCCGCGCCTGATCGGCCGTAATGCCCAGCGGCCCGACTGCTCCCGCAACATAAACATCATGGCCTTTCGCCGCGTCTCTCGCCACCCGAACCGCCGCCCGATTTATTTCGCCAACACGCTCCTCCATCCCACAGCACCGGAGACGAACGGCGTTGGCGCCAAATGTGTTCGTCTCGATCACTCGAGCGCCGGCGGCGATATATTCTTCGTGAACCCTTCGAATGCGCTCTGGCTCCGAGAGGCAGAGTTCTTCCAGGCATCGGTCGATCGACACGCCGCTCTCGAGGAGTCGTGTCCCCATCGCGCCATCGCCGCAGACGATCCGTGATTGGAGTTCGTCCACTAAGTCCATTTTCTTCCCTTACGGCGGACAGATCGCGAAGACCCGCGCAGGAAACCCGGAGCCGTCCTTTGGTTTTGGGAAGGTCGCCACGACAAGTGCGCCACTTTCCGGCACCTGATCAAGATTGGCCAGAAGCTCGATCTGATAATGATTCGTGCTCAAAATGTAGGTTTCGAGCGTGGCATCGTCCTTGGAAGCTGCGATGCCCGGATCGGTGTCCGTCGTCTCGTGTCCGGACGCAGTTATCTTGCTCTCCTCGTAAAGGTATTTCAGCGCCGGCAGGCTCCAGCCCGGGTAATGCGAAACGCCGGCTGAATCCTTGTTCTCCATCGCGGCGCCATCCGGCCACTTCTTCGACCAATCCGTTCGCATCGCGACAAAAGCGCCATTTGGAATCGGCCCGTGATCCGCCTCCCATTTCTTGACGCGCTCCAGCGACAACGTGTAGTCCGGGTTTTTCGCGCACTCGCTATGAACATCCACCACGACCAGCGGCAGAATCATTTCCTGAAGAGTGATCTGGTCCACCGTCCTCAAGCCCCGGATAAAATGCGCCGGCGGATCGACATGCGTTCCCCATTGGCCCACATGAGTGTAGATCTCTGCGAAAAACCCTTCGCCCAGCGAGCCACGTCCTTTCTCATACCAGTAGGCGGTCTCACGTTTTTCGTCCGGAAATCCGTGCCACCGTGGAATTCCCGGACCAAAAGCGTGTGTTAGATCGACCATCTTTTTCCCAGCCAGAACCTTCTGGATTTCCCAGAGTGACGACTCTGCCGAGAGGAGGTCGGTTCCGAGAAAGAGGCAAGCCAACACGCCGAGCCAGGCACGGAGAACAATCTTCATTTTCCGTTGTTAAATCATCGCTCAACAAGAAGCCAACAAGATCGAATAAGGCTGGACCTATTACGTCTGGGTTGGCGCGGACAAATTTGTCGGAACTGGCGGGCGGTGTTATCAACAGGCTAATATTCACTCTGTTTGGGAGGTGAAAGAACGAATCCAACCGAGTTGTCCCCACCGATAAGATTAAGAACTGTCCTGCGTTTATTAATTAATTCTTAAAGAAGGTGTTAAAAACTTTGCCAACTGACTCAGCCGCGCTCGCCGATCCGGCGGTTTTGCCGCTGCCTCATACGCCGGTTACGGAAGCAATGGCAAACATTCCGTCCGAAGACGTGAACGACGGTTCGACTGACAGTTTGTTTGAGCATTTCGCGTGGCTCTACATCTTTTGTCGCGAAAGACTTTTTCGTGATGATACGGTGCGAATGATCCAGGCCCTCTGGCCCAACAGACAACCGGTGCCGGGCGAGAAGATTATCGAGTTGGGATGCGGACCAGGATTTTATTCCTGCGGGCTGGCTGAGCGTTTCCGGGAAATTTCGGTTCTTGGTGTCGATCGTTCGCCGAGCCAGCTGACTTGGGCTCGCGAGAAGAGAAACGCCCTGCGGCTGAACAACTGCCGGTTTCAAAGCGATAACGTCCTCGAGCTTTCACATTCGGACTCGACCTTCGATGTCCTGATTGCGTCACGCCTGTTCACGGTTCTGCCGAGTCGGCGTCTCGCGGTCGCTGAAATGTACCGTGTCCTTCGTCCGGGCGGCCGTTGTTTTATCGCGGAACCGCGCTGGGCGTTTTGGGCGTCAATTCCACTCTTCACCATGTGGCTCCTGGCCGGTCTGACCCATTTCAGGAACGGCTATCGCGAACCGAGCCGCGCCCGAGTGTTGTCGACCCGCGAGATGAACCGCCTGTTTGCTACCCAGCCGTGGCGAAAAATCGAAGTCTGGCGTGACGGCCGATATCAGTACGCCCTTTGCGAAAAGGGTTGACGCGCTGCGTTCGAACGCAGACAGCACGCCGGCATGAAAGCGGTCCATCGCGTCCTCGACCCATTCAAGGGTGAACAGGTCCCTTCGGGTTTGTGTGCGCTCGCGGTCATGACCAAGGCGCCGGAGGCCGGGCGAGTAAAAACCCGGCTCACACCACCGCTCTTGCCTGAAGAAGCTGCGGCATTGAACACGTGTTTCCTTCGGGACACCGCGGCTGCGATTGCGCGAACGGCCAGCGGAAAGCGAGCGCAGGGAGTAGCGGTCTACACACCAGTCGGCGCCGAGGCAGCCTACACCGGGATTTTACCGGAAGATTTCACGCTGGTGCCGCAACGCGGCGACGCCTTCGGTGACCGGCTCGCAGCGGCGACCGAGGATCTCCTTCGGATCGGTTTCGATTCGCTGTGCCTGATCGATTCCGATAGCCCGACTTTGCCGGAGGCAGCCTTTGCGCAAGCCGTCGAATTCCTGGCCGGGGCAGAGGACTCTATCGTTCTCGGTCCGTCAGATGACGGTGGCTATTATTTGATCGGGCTCAGGAAACTGCATCGGCGCGTGTTCGAAGGAATCGACTGGAGCACTGACCGCGTGCTCGAACAGACGATCGAGGCGGCGCGTGAGATCGATCTTCCGGTGCATCTATTGCCAACCTGGTATGACGTGGATGATCGCGCGACGCTTTCCCGGCTCTGCCATGAATTTTTTGGCTCGAACGGTAGCGCCAGCCCCGGTTTCGCTGCGCCCTCCACCCGCCAATTTCTCTCCGAGCTCCTCCACCGCGAAGGCCGCCACCGAATCTGGCCTAACGAGCCGTAACTATGAAGATGAACGGAAAACACGCGCTCGTTACCGGTGGCGCGGGCCTCATCGGTTCGCACGTTTCGGATCTGCTGCGGCGGGAAGGCTGGCGCGTCCGCGTCCTCGACAACCTTGAGCCGCAGACGCATCGCAACGGCAAACCGTCCTGGATCGGAAGCGACGTCGAGTTTATCGAAGGCGATGTTGCCGATCGCGAGACGATCGCAGCCGCGTTGAAAGGCATCGACGTTGTGTTTCACCAGGCAGCCTACGGCGGTTACATGCCGGAGATTGCGAAATATGTGTACGTCAACAGCTTCGGCACCGCGCAGATGCTCGAGCTGATCCGCGAAAAAAATCTGCCGATCAAAAAGGTCGTGGTTGCATCATCGCAGGCGGTCTATAGCGAGGGTGCGGCGACCTGCCCGGAACACGGACTCGTTTTTCCGGAAGTCCGTCCGATTACTCAGCTGCAGCTTGGCGATTGGAATGTGCATTGCCCGGTCTGCGGCGCCGTGACCACACCCGCGCCGACCCCCGAGCGCGCGCCGGTCGGCGGGGAAACCGTTTATGGCCTGACGAAGGTGGACCAGGAAAAGCTTGTCCTGCTTTGGGGCAAACAAATCGGGATTCCCACGGTCGCGCTGCGATATTCCTGCACTTACGGGCCGCGCCAATCCATCTTCAATCCCTACACCGGCGTCATCGCGATTTTCTGCACCCGGCTGCTGAACGATCTTCCGCCGGTCCTTTACGAAGATGGCGAACAGACGCGTGATTTCTCATTCGTGGAAGACATCGCACAAGCGAACCTCCTCGCCGCCGAAAGCGACAAGCTCGATGGCTTGCCGGTCAACGTCGGCAGCGGCGAAGGCGTCAGCATTCGGAAGATCGCGGAGCAAATTTCCGACGCGCTCGATATTCGGATCGCGCCGGAAGTGAACAGCGAATTTCGCCCGGGCGAGATGCGACATCTGACGAGCGATACCGGGCGAATCCGCGTAGCCGGTTACGAACCGAAGGTCGATCTTGCCACCGGCATCCGGCGTTATCTTGATTGGATCCGTCAACAGGCGGACGTGCGCGATTATTTCAGCGAAGCCGCGAACATTCTCCGCAGCAAAGGCATCGTTCATCGCGTAAAGTCGCGCGGTGAGCGAGGCTGTTAAGATCCCCGATTTCGCTTCGTCCATCGTCGAGCACGCCCGGAAGGATTTTCCGCTTCTGGATGCCGGGATGAGCGTGGCCGAGGCGCTCGACCGAATCCGGCGCGAAGGCGTGGGGGAACGCGTCATTTATTTCTTCGCGATCGATGCGGCGGAACGTCTTGTTGGGGTTTTGCCGACACGGCGGCTGCTGACCGCGCCACTCGAGACACGGCTCGAGGAAATCATGGTGCGGCGCGTGGTTGCGATCCCGGCGAGCGCCACCGTCCTGGAAGCCTGCGAATTTTTCGTTCTCTACAAATTCTTCGCCTTTCCGGTAGTGGATGAGCAACGACGTGTCGTCGGGGTCGTCGATGTCAGTCTGTTCGCGGAAGAAATGCTGGAGGCCGGCGATCGGGAAGAGGAACGCCGAAGCGTCGCGCATGTCGCCGATGATGTTTTCGAGGCGCTCGGTTTCCGCCTGGCCCAGATTCGGGGCGCGTCGCCCTGGCGGGTTTTTCGTTACCGCTTTCCCTGGTTGCTCGCCACCGTCGCGGCCGGCACCGCCTGCGCCCTGCTCGCGGGTGTCTTTGAAACGACGCTCGCCGGCAGTCTCGTGATCGCCTTTTTTCTCACGATGGTGCTCGGGCTCAATGAGAGCGTCAGCATGCAATCAATGACACTGACGATCCAGGCGCTCCGCGCGAACACCCTGACGCGTCGCTGGTTTCTCCATAATCTTCGGCGCGAAATTGCGACCGCCGTCTTGCTCGGGCTGGCGTGCGGCCTTCTGGTCGGCGCGATTGTCTGGATCTGGCGGCAGGACGCCAGGGGGGCGGCGGTCATCGGCGGCAGCATCGCGTTCTCCCTGGTGACCGCGTGCTTGTTCGGCTTCAGCGTTCCGTCACTTTTACATTGGTTGAAATTGGATCCGAAAATCGCCGCCGGGCCGGTCACTCTCGCCGTCACCGATTTCTGTGCGCTCGCGTTTTATTTCTCTCTCGCCTGGATGGTTCTGGGATGATCTCGGTAATCATCCCAGCCCTGAACGAAGAAGAGCCGATCGCTGCGGTGGTGCGCGATTGCCTCACGACCGGTTTGCCTGCCGAAGTCATCGTGGTGGACAACGGCAGCACCGATCGGACAGCGGACCAGGCGCAAGCGGCGGGCGCGAAAATTGTGTCGGAGCCGACGCCCGGGTATGGCCGCGCCTGTGCTCGCGGGATTCGCTCTTTGTCGTCCGAATGTGACATCGTTGTCTTTCTCGATGGCGATGGCAGCGATTGTCCCGAGTTCATGCCGCAACTCGTCGAAACGATCCGGCGTGGCGAACAGGATTTCGTGATCGGTTCGCGCACCCGTGGAAAGCGCGAGCCCGGCAGCATGAATTTCCAACAAGTCTTTGCCGGTCGCGTCGCCGGCCTTCTTCTGCGTTTGCTTTACGGGGTTCGCTATTCCGACATGTGCCCGTTCCGCGCGATTCGGCGGGACGCGCTCAAACAGCTCGGAATGAAAGAGCCCACCTACGGTTGGAACCTCGAAATGCAGATGCGCGCCGCGCGGGCGCGCCTGCGCATTCTCGAAGTGCCGGTAAATCATCGCTGCCGCACCGGCGGCGAATCGAAAGTATCCGGGACCTTGCGCGGAACCTTCGTCGCCGGCATCCGGATCGTGGCGACGCTGTTTCGCGTCGCAATGGAACGGAATGGAGCCGGCCGGCCCCCAGGCCGGACAGGCTGAAGGACCCAACGGCTCGAGGGCGAGCCGTCTCCAGAGCGGAGGAATTTGATTCCGTCTCTCGATCGTCCTTGTAAACTTGCGGCATGACTCGCCGCCGTGCTCTCGGCACTGGATTTCTTGCAGGCTTCGTTGCCGGCCTCCTCATGACGGTCACGATGCTCTTGCTCGCCTCGCTTTTTGGCGTCGCGACCCCGCTCGTGATCTTCGGCGATCGGCTCTCGGTTTTCATCCCGGCCGACACGTTTCTTTCGTTGATGGGACGCGTCGGCGGTTACAACCACATGAAACAACTTGGCGTCAGTTCCGTCATCGCAGGACAGCTTCTCGTCGGAGGTTTCGGAGGAATGATTTACGGCCTGGTCATGCGCTCCGGGAAAAGCAGGTTCGCCGTCACCAGTTTTGTCTTTGTCCTTCTGCCGCTCGCGGTTGTCGCGATTTTCCTGTGGCCAGTCCTCGGCACCCATTATCTCGGGCTGCCGATCAACCGCGGGAGTGTCGTGACCCTCGGCGGATTATTGGCCGCGTTCCTGGTTTTCGAGCGCTCGCTCGTTCTTCTCTTCCGTTTCATCACGCGGCCCCGGATTCAAATTAACGATCAGGAATTTAGCCCGCCGATTGGACGCCGCGCGTTGCTGGCGAGCGTCCTCGCTTTGCTTGCGGCCGGGGGAGGCGCCGAGCTTCTCCGGCGACTCTATCGCATCGCGACCTTCAGCTACGACGGCACGCAGTACAAGGGGCGCATTGTCCAACCGATCACGCCTAACGACCAATTCTACTGCGTGACAAAGAACGTCGTCGATCCGCAGGTGAATCCCGCGTTCTGGCGGCTGGAGATCACCGGCCTTGTCAAAGCGCGCCAGACCTATCGGCTCGATCGGCTCAAGTCGCTTCCCGCAGTCGAACAAGAGACGACTCTTATGTGCATCAGCAACGGGCTCGATGCCGGGCTGATGAGCAACGCCTTGTGGAAAGGGGTGCCGATGAACGTGCTCTTGAATGCAGCCTCGCCCCTTCCCAGCGCCGCGAAAGTGCGCCTGCACGGTGTCGACAATTACACCGACACGTTTCCGCTCGAGAAGGCGATGGACCCGACCACGCTCGTTGTTTACGAGATGGACGGACAACCATTGCCCGATCGCCACGGTTTTCCGGCACGCGTGATCGTCCCCGGTTATTTCGGCGAGAAACATGTGAAATGGATCACGCGCATCGAGGTGGCCGACGAAAGCGCGATTGGATTTTATGAGAAACAGGGCTGGGGGCCGGATTTCATTGTGCCCACTCGTTCGCGGTTCGATCAGCCGGACAATTATTCTACTTTCCGCAGCGACGCAGCGGCCAACGGTATCGCCCTGCGCGGCGTTGCCTTCGGTGGGGATCGCGGGATTTCTCGCGTCGAAGTCAGCGTTGATGACGGCGCAACGTGGCGGGAAGCGAAGCTCGATTATCCCGGGACGAAATTGACCTGGGTACTCTGGAGCTACGATTGGCGGCCCGCAGGTCCGGACAATTATACGCTGGTTGTCCGTGCGACCGACGGCGAAGGCGAGGTTCAGGAATGGGATGAAGAGCGGCCGTTCAAATCAGGCACCACCGGATTTCACAAGATCACGGTTTATGTGACCTGATATTCGGAGGGATGTGCTTCTGCACGTCCCAAACTTTTTCATGTGGCAAGCTGGGGGCAGAAAATCGGACGTGCAGAAGCACGTCCCTCCGAGTCGGATTATTTCTGGCAACGAGGACACCAGGCGGTGGTCCGGCCGCCGATCATCTGTTTCCGCAAGGGCGTGCGGTGGCGTGGGCAAACGCCATCGCGCTTCCATTTTTGGTGGATCAGCCAATTGCACGGCGGGTCGGAAAAACTCGGACCGATGATGCGCAGCGATTCGCTCGCGACGAAGCGAGTCTCCCGGAAGAGGCGCGCCCGTTGGGATGCGGATAGCGCGCCGGCCGCCGTTAACGGGGCGATTTTCGCGCGCCAAAGAATTTCGTCGGCCATCCAATTGCCGATCCCGGCGAAACCGCTTTGGAGAAGCAACACCGACTTCACCGGCGCCCGGGCATGGCGACGGAGAAACGAGTCGAGAAATTTTCGATCGAATAATTCGGACGCAATATCTGGTCCTCCGGCGCGCCACCAGGGTGGCGGGGATGTTCCGTGATGAAACCGAACACGGCCGAAGAGCCGGGCATCGCCAAAAATCAGGGTGCGCTTCGTCTGATGCAAAGCGAGGTGGTCATGGTTTTCCGGGGAAAATCCAGGGGGCTCGGCGCGCAACTTTCCGGTCATCCCAAGATGGATCCCGATCCAATTTCCACCGGAAAATTCGAACAGCATTTGTTTTCCCCAGGCGACCGAGCGCAGAAACCGGCGACCGGTTACCTCGCGCGCCAGTGTCCGGGGGTTCGAGCCCCGAAAGACTCGTTTTTGCCCGTGGAGTTGCACGCGCACGATTTTCTGGCCGATCCCGCAATCCCATTGCCGGCGATAAAATTCGACTTCGGCCAGCTCAGGCATCGCGCAAAATAGCTGACGCTCCGAAACTGTCGATCTCGCGCGCTGTAGCCGCGGCGCTCAGTCGCCGCGAATGCCGGACGCCTCGACAAGCGAGGCGGCTACAGCGCCCGCAAAAAGTTGCGCCGTGTGCTAGGTTTACGCATGGAGAAAGTGATCATTGTAGGCAGCGGGTGCGCAGGATTGACGGCCGCGATTTACGCCGCGCGCGCGAATTTGAGTCCGCTCGTCCTCGAAGGCCGCCAGCCGGGTGGCCAACTTTCGACCACGACAATGGTCGAGAATTTCCCTGGATTCCCCGACGGTATCGATGGCCCGCAGCTCATCATCAACATGCACGAACAGGCGGAGAAATTCGGCGCGCGGTTTGCCTACTCCGAAGTGACCGATTTCGACCCGAAGCCCGACCACGTTCGCATCAAGGCGGACGATGAATGGCTCGAGACCCGCGCCCTGATCGTGGCGAGCGGCGCCTCGGCGCGCTGGCTCGGTTTGGAGAATGAAGAAAAGCTCGTCGGGCATGGACTCACGTCGTGCGCCACCTGCGATGGCGCGTTTTACCGGGATGTGCCGGTCTGCGTGATCGGTGGCGGCGATTCCGCGGCCGAGGAAGCGCTCTTTCTGACCCGGTTCGCCTCGAAAGTTTATCTGATCCATCGTCGCGATGCCCTGCGCGCCTCGAAAATAATGGCCGACCGCGTCCTGGCCTGTGAAAAAATCGAACCGCTTTGGAACACGGTGGTGACCCGATACATTCCCGACGAGAAAAACGAGATGCGGGCGGTGAGGTTGCGAAGTGTCCTCACCCACGAAGAACGCGATCTGCCGGTCGCATGCGTCTTCGTTGCGATCGGGCACGACCCAAATACAAAGGCGTTCCAGGGTAAACTTGAAACCGATCCGGACGGGTATCTCCTCGTCAGGCATCTGGCCGAGAGCAAACATCCGGGAGTCTTCATTGCCGGCGATGTGGCGGACCGCGTTTACAAACAGGCGATCACCGCGGCCGGCTCAGGTTGCGCGGCGGCGATGGAAGCGGAGAAATACTTGGGCGCTCTGGGAAAGTAATCGCGATTGCCAATTGTCGAATGCCGAGTGCCGATTGATGACAACAGCCGAGCTAAAGGCGCGCACGAAGGAATTTGCTCTTCGCGTTATTCGGTTGGTGGATGCGCTTCCGAACAGCGTTAAGGGGCGGGCGATTGCAAATCAAATCATGCGGAGCGCGACATGGGTCGCTGCGAATTACCGCGCTGCGTGTCGGGCTAGATCGCGCGGAGAGCCGTTGCGAAAGGACGCGAACGAACTGGTCGCAATCATGGCCGCGTCCCGAAAATCGGCAGTCGCCAATCGGAAATCGGCAATTCCTTGAAGATCTGTGACCTGACCCAGTTTTACTCTCCGCTCAGCGGCGGAGTGAAACGCTATGTCCACGAAAAGGCTGGCTACATTCGCAACGAAACCAGCGACGAACACGTCCTCATTGTTCCAGGGGAAAAAACAGAGCGGGCTGGCGACGATCGTTCGCGTATCTATTCGATTCGTTCGCCGCTGATCTCGCGCACGGCACGTTATCGCGCCCTTCTCGATCTGCGCAGCGTCGGAGAAATCCTGGAACGCGAACAGCCGGATATCATTGAGTCGAGCGATCCGTATCAGGTGGGGTGGAAGGCGATTGCTTTTGGAAAATCCACGCGCACTCCGGTCGTGGCGTTTTATCATTCGCATTTTCCGGAGGCCTATCTGCGCGGCGCTTCGAAACTCCTCGGCCGGCGCGCCGGAAAATCACTCATGTCGGCGGCGCAGCGCTACGTGCGCAAAATGTATAACCGGTTCGAAGCCACCTTCGTTCCCTCCGAGCCGTTGGCGCAGATCCTGGAAACGTGGGGGGTGCGAAACACGCGGCTGGTCCGGCTTGGGGTTAATACCGACAACTTCCGTCCCGAACCGGACGATTCCACGGAGAGCCGACAAAAGCTCGAAGTTACTCCCGGCCAAAAACTCCTTCTCTACGTGGGCCGGCTGGCGCCGGAAAAAAATACGGCGGCTCTTTTTGAATCGTTCCGCATTCTGGCCACCCGCCGGCCCGGCGAATTCCGGCTGTTGATCATTGGAGACGGACCGGAACGACCGCAGTTGCGACGCGTTCAGGCGGAGACGGAAGGGGTGACCTGGCTGCAGTATTGCACTGATCCGCTTGAACTGGCGCGCTACTATCGCGCCGCCGACGTGTTTGTTCATCCGGGTATGCAGGAAACGTTTGGATTAGTCGCGCTGGAGAGTCAGGCCTGCGGAACGCCGGTCGTCGGCATTCGCGGTTCGCGGCTTGATGGGATCATCCTGCACGACCAGGAAAACTGGGCGCAGGAGAACAATCCGGAGGCGTTGGCGGCCGCGGTCGACCGATTTACGGCGCAAAATCTCCGGGCGATTGGACTGGCCTCGACGGAGCGGGCGGCCGCGGAATACGCCTGGCCGGTCGTTTTCGCGCGACTGTTTTGCATTTACCGTGAGGTCTGCGCAAACTACAGACGGTCAAGGCCATGAAGTCCGAGAGAGCATTTACGATCCGCAGCTACCGCCCGACCGATCGGGCTGCCGTGCGGCGGCTCTGTTGCCAGACGGGATTCCTCGGCGAGCCGATCGATCCGGTTTACCAGGACCACGAACTGTTCGCCGATTTTCTGACGACCTATTACACCGACAAGGAACCGGAATCGTCGTTCGTTCTCGAAATCGACGGCGAGATTCGCGGTTATTTGCTGGGTTCGCGCAAGCCGCTCTGGAACCAGTTCTATTCCTTTCGCCAGAACATCCGGCTCTTTTGCCGCGCTCTCTGGCGTTACCCGCGTTACGACGAGCGTTCGCGCCGATTCATTCGCTGGATGATTAGCCACGGCTGGCGAGAAGTGCCGGCCGCGCCGCGGCGCACGCCACATTTCCACATCAACCTGATGCCGGACGCGCGCAAGATGTCGACGACCCGAGCGCTGATGAGCGCGTATCTGAGTTACCTTTACCGCAGCGGCGAAAAACACGTTTACGGCCAGATCGCCACGTTCCAGGATCGGCGCGGGGAAAAGATGTTCGAGCGCTACGGCTTCAAGGTTCTGAACCGGGCCGAGATCACAAAATACAAGGCATATTATCCGGAGTCGGTCTACCTCAGCACGGTAATCAAGACGCTCGAGACGGCCGAACCCCTCACGGTCGATATTCGCTCTCGCATGTGACGTAGCCGTCGGGATGCTTGTCCCGGGCAGATCACTGCGTTACACTGCGCGCGTTATTGCCGGCATAGCTCAGTTGGTAGAGCAGCTGATTTGTAATCAGCAGGTCAGGAGTTCGAGCCTCCTAGCCGGCTTTAGCTATCGTTAGCTGTCGTTGCACATCAGGCACTTACGACGATTCGAGAGTTTTTGGCGTTAGCCCTGATTAGCTATGATTTGCCCCCTTTTCGATCTAAGGGGTACAAATAAGGGGTACAATTTCGTGTTGTTGTGCGCGTGTCCCAAGAACCGAGAGGCGGTGTTCGCACGGCGAGAAGGGCAGCTGAAAGAAGTCCATATCAAAATCGTGTCGTCTCCAGCTTTTCCATGAATTCGTGGATGCGATTTCCTGGCGTTCGCGGCGGGAAGAGGTCCTGCACTTGAACCTTCAGGACTTCGGCGAGATAGAGCAGTGTCTTGTCGTCGACGTACGAGAGACGCGCTTCGATCTTTGAAACGCCGCTGCGGCTAATATCGAAACCCGCGAGTTGCAGTTTCGTCGCGAGATCGGATTGGGACCAGCCGAGCGCGTAGCGGCGGCGGCGCACCTGCGGACCAACGTTGTTCTTGTAACGCATCCGGTGAATCCCTTCTATGCGTTACGAAGTTTTTGACTGCGCTGTCTCGAAGCTCACGCGCGGCGAAGATGTCGTCTGGCAGAGCTCAATCAGCTTGCCGGCTTCGGCGGTCGGCAGCGCCGCCCGGACTTCGTCGCGGAAATCTGCCACGGGCCGCAGGAAATGAACTGATGCGAAAAGCCGATCTAGCGACTCGCCGGCCAGGGCGAGCACGTGGTCGAACGTTTCGGTCTCCGAATCGATCAGCGGCACGAGCGCGGGAGCCGGGAAGTTCACGCGAGCGATGCAGCCGTTGTTGCCGGTCACCGACCAGCGCGAACCGCCATTTTCGGTTGGAGTGAATTCGTGTTCGTGGCGCCGCGCCTCGCGGACGAGGTCGGCTTTGAGGGTTTTCAGACGATCTGTGCGGATGGCAATGTCGCGGTGGAGGAGAACGGCTTCGTTTACGAGTCTCTTTACTTGGATTTCGGTCATGGCAATGAAAACAGGGTTGAGGTTTCTTGCCGCGCTCGCTCCGGCGCACTTGCTCCAGAACTCGCGCGACACGAAGGCTCTACACCCCGTTTTTTGCTGACCTGATTCGAGGCCCGTCAGTCTTTCCGCAGTGTTCTCGAACGCGTCTCAGACGTTCTCTCGGGACCTGCGAATTTTTTTGACAGGATCTGATCACCTGGCCGTTTCAGGGCCTTTTCGAGGCTGGGGGGAGAATTCCCCATTCGTCTCCTTCGACGAAGTGGCCATGACCGCAGGATTGTCGAAGTGTTCATCTGAACGTATCCTTGGGGATGTAAACAAAAAAGGGACCAAACTAAATGATCAAACAAGCCTCCACAGACCACCTCGACGCCGCAGGGAGCGGCTCCTTCTCCTCGGCAACAACCATCGCAGCGCTGCTCTTTTTGGCAGCGAAGTTTCCGCACCGTCAGTTCAACAGCGCGGAGCTCTGCGTCCTCTCCGGCGTTGGACGCACGGCCATGTCGCAAATCAAGAATGCGTCTGACACGCCCTTCTCTCTCGGCAAATGCACCCCCCAGCGACTCGACGCCTGGCTTGCCAAACATCCCGGGTTCAAGCAGGATTGAATGCTCATTCGGAAAGGGCGCGGGTTATGCCAAAGGGAGTTCGCAAAAGCATCACGATTCCGGGCTTGCTTGCGCCGGCCGTGAAGCGGCGCAGCGGCGAATTCGGCCACAGCATCTTCGCACCGTATGCCGTGGAGCTAGTCTGCTACGATCTGCGTTCCGACGCGAAGCACGAGATCACGGTCGCAATAGCCCGTGACACGCAAGCCGCGCAAGACGCCGTGGACCGCGAGCTGGTCTCGCGTTATCGCCCGGGACAGAAACGCGACGGGCTACTCGTGCAGCTCGTCGAGCGTATTCACCACTTGCAGAACGTCGCGAAGCGTAGCCGGCACGATTTACCGGTGCAGCTCAGCGCAGTCCCGGAACGTGTCACCTTCCCGTTCGATATCTGGAGGCTCGTCGATGTGCGATGGCAGGAACTTGGCTATCCCTCGTTCTCCGCCTACGTCACGGGCCTCATTCGCTACGACCTGCTCGTGGGCGGGCCGCATTCCTCCACTACGGCAGACCCGAGATCAAAGCTGCAACGGAAGCTCACGCGCAAGACGCTTGCGGCTCATCGCAGAGGAGGCCGCCGCAAGATTCTGCTGGATCACTTAATCGAAGAAGCCGAAGGACACCCGGTGCCGCAGGACGAGATGCAACGAGTGAAAGCGCGAATCGCAAAGGCGCTGCGCGACATCTCGTTTACGCGCTGAGCCGTCATCTTATTTGGGAACGAGCAATAGCTCCTCGAACGCAACCGATAAAGACCTCCCTCCCCGCGGAGCGAGCACAGTCAAGGTGGAGCGCAGCGTAGCGAGCAATACCTTTACGGCGCGCAGCGAGCGATAAAATCGGCCTTCGGTCCCGAAGTTGCCTAGTGTCTCGCCTTCACAACCTGCAGATAGACGCCGCATCTCGCAAAAAGCTTGTCCGGATGTGCGTCGGAAACGGATGCGGAACTAAATGCGAATTCGGCGCTCACACCGCACGCCGGACGATGTCGTTCCGAAATCCGTCGTCACCGGTCGTCGGCATCCGGGACCAAACGATCAACGGGAGCACTCCAATGCTCCCAGATCATCACCATCGCCGCCGTGTCGAGCTCGCAATACTGTTTGAGGAGTAGCTCCCGGTTAGCTCGAAATTCCGGGCTGTTATCCCGGGCAAAAATCAAATCCTGATAGACCCGGATGGCGCCTGTCCCGTCAGTGACAGCATCCTCGTCCTCATCGGCGTCACCCAGCGGCAGCGGAGGCAGCGTTTTGTAGGGATCGATTGGCTGTCGCTGACCGTCGAGCTGGAGGTATCGTGCAAACGACGGACGGGCACGCACAACGGCGGAATGGCGCCAAACCGCGGGTAGAACCGCCTTCATCGAGGTTCGCCCCCGCATCTCGGGATGAAAATAATATGCGAGCGCCAACTTATGCAGATCACGGATGCGCGGCGAACAGTGGCGTTTGCCCTCGGCGTCTTCCGGACCCAAGAGGCCATCAATCCACTTCGCGAGAGCATTGAGTTCAGCGAGACTCTGTATGCCCGAAACGCGCAATGTCTCACGCTCGTCGAGCCGGTTCCATTCATCGATCTGGGTCAGAATGTTCTGCAGCGTGGATTGTTCGTAGGGTGACCAAACGTAGACGGTGCCGGTTTCGTCGATATATTCGCGCAGGCTCCGGGCGAACGCGAAGTTGGGGAGGTCGCGCCCAGTGTTGAGCCATTCGCCATGCGTCAGATTGCCCTGCTGGTCAAGCGTATGGCAACTCCACTGGAACGCGACGCGTTCATAGGGTCGGAGGCCAGCATGATGGGGAAGGACCACGTTGCAGGCCTCGAAATCCAAGAAGTGCATCGGCCAGCCTGGATCTACCTTGTGGACAAGCAATTCATCCGTCAAAGCCTTTGGCAGGTGCTCACTTCCTCCGTTCCTTGAGTGTGACCACTGGATATGACGACGCTTCATCCACACCCCGTCGGCGCCGAGCTGCTCTTCACCGAGGTCAAGCAGCGACGCCCGGCCCTGCCGGAGGAGCGGAGGCACCGGGTCTTCGAAACTGGCTGAGCCGGTCTGACCGACACGATGCAGGTCAAGGAGGTGCGGTTGTGCCGATGCCATAGGGCCCCAGCACTCGGCGAAACCGTTGGACTGACGGATCTGACTGCCCGGGAAACGGTATTCGCAAGTCCGGCAGGTCTTGTAAAGATCCGCCACGTTCTCCTGGACACGCGCGACCACACCATTGGTATCGAGTAGTGCTGCCAGCTTGTCGGCCTTGGCCTCAACCTCCTGCATGAGCAGTCCGGTTTCGGCAGAAACGTCGCGAAAGACGATAAGACCCGTTCCTTGCAATTGTTGAAAGTCGCCCGAATAAACCACTTCAGGACGCGTCCTAGGATTTTCTTCGTCACGAACAACGCTGAAGTGCGCCATCGTCTCGTTCGCTGTTGCTTTGTGACCCTTGTTCACGACGCAGAGCCAAGGTCTGACTTCAAACTCAGGAAAGGCTTTGCGCAAGACGCGAACCTGAAACGCGACATCAGTTAGGTATTTTTGCCACTTCTTTCGGATTCCACCATTGCGCTTTAGGAACGGCGAGCTCGCGTCGTCTTCCTCCTCCTCCGCGTCGATCGAGGACGATTTCACCTCGATCAGGTGCAGGGTGCCTCCCTCGCGGCGGAGAATGTCGATTCGCGCGTGGAATTTTTCCCAAATGGCCCCGGCCTCGAAGATAACAGCATCGCTTGCGGCAATCAGCTCCAGGGTGCGGCTGAAGGAGCGCTGCGGGTCGCGCTCTTCCACCAAGTCAACCCCATGCGGATACTGTGCCTTGGCGACCGTCTCGATCATGAAACCGCCATCGGCAAGGAACTGTAGGTAATGGTTCTCGTCATGATTCGTCGGATACTTCCTTTTTCGATAGTAAAGCTTCGTCCGGCAATCATAGCAGGCTTTGAAGTCCGATTTGGTGACGTAGGGACTGGGCATGGGTTTACTGAAGAGAAGAGATAAATGCTTCCTTAATCACCGAGCTGCCGCACGGAATCCTGAATGCCGCTGTAGCACCGGCCTCCAGCAAATCCTTTACGAACGCGTCGCAGCTCGGCCAGCCGTAGCAAGCTACGAGCGGTTTGTCGAAACGAGACAAGTTTTGGATCAACTGAATTGCACCATCCTGGATACGGACAGCGTGAGGATAACGGATGTTGTTGACGATCAAGAAAGCAACATCCCAGTGGGCGAGACAGGCGAGCTGCACTATGTCGTCGTCATCCACTCCATCCGGCATTACGTGATTGATCGATACGCCTAAGTCCTTTACGACTTCAAAGACAAGACCAAGTATGTCCCGATCAGTGTTTGGCACGAGCAGCGCGAGACGATTCTTGGGTCCCCGCGGAAGCCCCGCGCGTGAGAGTACACCGCGAGCCCGATCAGACATTGTCGTCCCAATCCTTTCCTAATAGTCGGATCGACATCTCTCTCGCGCGCGCCGCGCCGGCAAAGTAGATATTGGGTAACAGGCCTGGTCGATAAACTGCGTTGGGTAAAAAGCTCGTGAAATGAATCGTGCGATCGCGAAAACAATAACTCCCAAAACCATACCCGAACGTTTTTTCCGTGAGTTCTGTTGCATTCAGCGACAAGGCTAATCGGATACCATCCACGTCGGACATGTTGACCACTGGAAACGATTGCAGAAGGAACAGCCCATTCCCATACTTTCTTCTGACGCGAAAGCGCTCGATCGCGCACTGATGCGGCAGCGGAGCGGCGGCATCATGAACTCAGAAAGCCCGCGAAGTCTCCGGGCGTGCGGGAGTGTCCGCACGAAGTAGCCCGGAGTCTTCGCGTTTGGCAGCGCGTTGTCTAAACTTGCGCGCCTTTGCTCTGCTGCTGCTGACGCGGCGTTATCGTGCGCAGCGTCCGCGCGGCGATCGAAGTCATCGCCTTCTCCTGCTGTTCGGCAGGCAGGTTCTTCACCAGTTTGCGATATGCCTCCTTCAGCTCAGGATTTGCGTCGAGTTGTTTCATCACGCTGGTGCGGACGCGTTCGCGACGCTCGAGCTTGTTGACGTTCTGCAACACGAGCATCCGTTCCAGCCGCTCTCGCGGAAGGCCCTGGATGTAATTCCATTCCTTCGGGTTGGCCTTGATGTAGGCATCGATCTTGGCGTTGATCTCCGCGTTATCGCGGAGCTTCGGCGAGTCGCCGCCGGCGTCGGCGGATGCGCCATTGCCGTTCGTATTTTTATCGGATCGTTTCAGACTCATATTTGGTTAATGGGTAGCGGCGGTGGTTTGACGGAGAGCTTCGATGATCTCGCCGCAGAAGAGATCAACGAGCTCGAAGGCGTCCTCGTGCTCGACCGCCAGGCTCATGAGGAACTCGGGGCCGGGCGAACGGCCGAGCGTCTGCTCGACTTGCTCGCTCGCTTCCAAGTACCGCGTGATCGTGGTCGGCGGCACGCTGACGATGACTGGTTGGTTGTCGGTAGGCGTGGTTTTCATATTGAAGCTGGTGCGGGACGGTCACCATTTGTCCTCTGGTGAAGGCGAAGGCGAGGACGCGGGCGGCTTGCGATCGCGGAGCTGCGAGTCGAGTTCGTCCAGGTGCTTTCGCAAAGCGGCTACGTCTCGTTTCAACTCGAGGTTTTGCTTGGCCACCTCCTGGGTTTGCCCGACTACTTCGCCGAGTGAATTGAGTTTCTGATTGAGCGTCGCTGTCTGCTCGGTGAACGCGCGCGTAGCAGCGCGCTGCTTATTTACTTCTGCGACGACGGCATCATTTGCAGAGACGTTTGGCGTCTGAACAACGTCATGTCGTGGAAGCGACGGGCTGTTGTTCGGCCGCAGATCCCAGCGCGCACTACTTTCGATTCGATAAACGGGATGGCCTTCATGCATGACGAGTGGATCGCGCCTGTCCACGTAACGGCCGAGCCGATATTCACTGAGTTGGTCGGTGGTCCGCAGTCCATTTGAAGAGATCGGCCTTCCCGCTGGCGTAGCCGTCGGGACGATTTTCTTGTGCGCATGAGTGGCACACGCGGTCAGGAGAAGAAGTGGAAGTAAGAGCAGTTGTTTCATGGAAGGTCAGTTGATGCAGGGTTTGAAGGCGTGATGTCGGGAGGGACGGGTGCGATCAGCGGTCGTAGCGAGATCGGCGAAGGCGTCGGTGATGTTGCGTCGGTCGCGTGAAGAGATGCCGTCAGCGTGCCGCCAATTTTTGCGTCGTCTTCATCGACCGTCTGCGTGATGTAGAGGTAGAACTGTTTGCCTGCTGGCACTCGCACGTAAAACCCGTCGCGTTCGATCGCTTGCAGGATCTGCTGGGCGTACCGATCGAGGACAGCTTGAGCACCTTGAAGCGGAGCATTTTGCAACGTCGGCAGAGCGAATGAACCAAAAGCCGAGATCTGCCTGTCCGTGAACGCTGCAGCGGCACCGGAGAGCAGCGATGCGATGTAGAGCTTTACCTCGGCAAGATTGTCGGTCTTCAAGAGTTTGCCGCGAAGTCCGGCGCTTCCATCAGTGATCCCCCACATACCGGTTTCCGCATCGCGCTCATGATCCAAGGCGAAGCCGGATACGTTCAGCTCCTGGCCGTTCTGCCACACCAGCGTCCAGCGTCCGTTGCTCGCGATCCGCTCCCGCGCCCGGTCCACTTGCGCCGACCCGTGCACTTCGGTGCCCGCGGGAATGATCAACTGTCCGTGGTGGAAGATGTCTTCCGTCACGAGTCCGATGATTGGCGTCTGGATTGAAGACGAGTCGACTGTGATAACAAGCTCACACGGAATTAGCCGGCCAAATGGCGCAAAATCGGCGCTGAATTTCTTTCCTTCCTTGCTGGGTAACGCTGGCGTTTCCGCGATAAGACTGAGCACCGGAAGTTGTGGCGTGCCTTCCGGTTTCGCGGCCGGAGGCGCAGGAGTTGGTTCAACTTTCTGTTCTGCGTTGCTCGGGTCGAAAGGAACCATGTTGCGCCGCACCGTCTCTGGCAATTGCGGCGTGATAGGGCCCGCCTTCGCCGAAGACTTCTGCGGGACGAGTGAGAGTCGATTTTGTGACGGGCGCCGGCTGTTCACCAACAAGAGAACAATGGCCAGCCCGATCAGGAACAGTGCGAGTGCGCCTGTGGGTGAACGGAAGAAATTTAGGAAGCGGCGCGGGTTCATTGCGGGAGTGGAGCGGGTTCGATGTCTTTGGAGTCCGGCGTGTTGATTTCGACCGCCGGGCCACCGCGCGAGAGCACGAAAGTGAAGTCGTTCTTCAGCGAGAGATCGTTGCGGCCTCCCGATCCGCCGCTTACGACCACGTAGCCAATCGTGGATTCGTGTGGCGCTATCGTGCTCACGAGATCGGTGAGCGTCGGTGTGAACACACGATCGCCGACGCGCACCTCCAGCCGTTCCGGCGTGTGTTGAAGCGCCGCGTCGCCGCGGTTCGCGATTACGAGATGAAAGACGATCGTGTCGTTATCCGGAAAGCGAAATGCTTCCGTGAGTCGCACTTCGTAGTCGCCGCAATCGCTCACGAGCGGTTGCTCACGCAAGTCGCGGTACTCGACTCCAGCAACGGCATCCGGCTCCTGCGTGCGGAGGAGTGCGAATGCCTTGGCTTTGTCGAGCAAACCAAGCAGGCGCGGCGGGGTAAGCGGACCCACGATTCTGTTTGTTTTCTCCGGCTTGCTCTGGAGCACGACGGAATACCAGGGCTCCGCACTTTCATGCAGCTCAAACGCATAAGTGCGATTGTTCCATCGCACGTTCAAGTTGGTGGCGGCGTCTTTCGCCAGCGCACGCAATGAGAGATAGGCGGTCCCTTTGGTGTGCGCGATTTGAAACAGCCCTGGCGTCTTGCCGTCCATCGTAACCAAGGCGCCGTCGATCGCCGTAATTGGCGATGGGAAGCTAATGGTCGTGACGCGCGCACCGGAAACTGGCACCGCGTAAACAATGTGATCGTCGAGCGTAAAATCCTGCACGCGTGGCTCGGTCGCGTGCCCGTTCGTTGCTCTTAATAGTACAACGAGTGGGAGGAGCCTAATGAGTCGGTTCATACTTGAAATCCTGGATTGCGGTCGGGAATCGGCCGTTCTCGACCATGTTTGGATTGCGGCGCATTTTCAGCTTGAGCGTGAATGGCACGGCCTCGCTGAAGGCGCGCTCTTGGAAAATACCGCTGCGGATCAGTTGCCCGCTCACTTGCGTGAGCACGGCGTCGCTGCGCGTTTCGAGGAAATCTATCTTCGCGATCTCAGCTTTCTGGTGCAGTTGCTTCGCCTTGAATTCAGGCTCTTCTATCGACCACTCCGAGTGCGCCTTTTCTTGCGCCTGCTTGAGAAACATTTGCTTCAGCAATTCGGGGTGATCGAAGCCCTTCGGGTTTCGTTCCAGAAACGCGACGGCGGCGAGCATGCTTTGTTGTGCGTGCAGATCGCGCGCTTCCTGGAATTGAAGGAGCGGAGAGACAAAGAACGTTCCAGCCGGATCGACGATGACGACGCGCTCGCGTTCCTTCAGCGTCCTGGCGAGATGAATGCGTTCGACCGCTGCGCCGATGAGCACTGCGACGGCGACGAGAAACCAGAATCGCGCGAGACGATCTTTATCTACGAACACCCGAACCGGGTCTGCGTCTCGCCGACGGATGTTCTTCGGCCGGGGTGTCGGCGCGGTGTTTCGTAATTCGGAAGAGATTGTTTCCATAATTAGTTTCGGGAGCGGAGCAGGAGGTCACGGACGGCGTCGTCGCCGGTTGGATCGTTCTTCTTAGGCCGTCGGCGAGAAGCTCCCCGGGCACTTGCGAGGGAGCTGATGCTGCTTCCCAACATCGAATAGGAGCTGCCGCTGATTGAAGCTTCGGCTGCTCCGATAGTCGCTGCGGCGCCGCCGCCCGCTACAGCGGCAGCCGCTCCGGCCACTCCGCCTCCAGCAGCGCCGAGCGAGGCGACGGCTCCAGCACCAGCGGCAACAGCGGCAATGCCTGCGGTTGTCGCCGTTGACGCGAGTCCTTGTCCAACTTGAGCGCCAGTGGCGATCGCCTTCTGAATGATAATCGGCGCCGCAATCGTGGTGGAGATGAGCCAGATCGCGAGTGCGGCCAGGCCCATGAGATTTTGCAATCCGTAGCCAGCGGCCCCGCCAATTCCGCCTGAGGCGAGAAAGCTCTGATCGGACATGAAATCGATAAGGCCCGACGTGAGCAGTGAAGCCGCGCCCCAGCCGATCGGCCAGCAAAGCACCCCCGCGTAGCCGAGCAGAAATCCGACGCCAATTGAGTGCAGCGTCCGCACCGCGAGAAAGCCGATGAAGATCGGCGCGAGTGCGAATCCGACGTAGAGAATGAATTTCTGAACTAGATATGCGTAGAAAACAATGACGCTCGCGAGAAACCCGAGCAGCCACATGACGCCCGAGATGAACATCTCAAAGAGCGCTTGGGCATCGAGCAAATCCCACCAGGACTTGGAACCTCCGGAACTGGTGTTGCCTTTCTTTAGCGCGAGTGCTTTCTGATACTGATCGTAGACGGCGGCGGGATCAGCTCGCAGCGTTTCCCTGACGGTCGTGTCGATCGTTGTGCTGATCTCGTTGCTCCAAGTCGGGAGATAAGACAGCACCGCTGCAAAGGCGAAGGTGCGACCAATCGTGCGCAAGTATGCGCTCGGACTGCGCCGACCGGTCACCGTCGAAGACACGATCCCGATCGCCAGCAGGACGAATGCAATCGGCGTCAGGACGCGATTCATCTCCGTGCACTGATTGAGAAAGTTCGGGAAGAGTGTGTTGAAGTCGTTCATTTGCGCGAGGCGGTCGTGTTATTCGTTAGGCGACTCTTGTTATCGACCGGTAGGAAAGCTGGGCGGGGTTGTCTCCAGTCGGAAGACTTCGCCATATCGGCGGGAGCTTTCCTCCATCTGAGCCTGTCGCTCTTCGCGACGTGCCTGTTCCTCGCGTTCGCGATCGGCACGATTCTCCGCGTCCTGCGTTACGACTTGTCCGGTCGCATTGTCGATCTCGTGATCGACGGTCGAGAGCTCCGCGTTGTAACCGACAAGAACGCCCGTCAGTTTCTGCGTTTCGGCATCGGTTGTTGATGCCTGAAGCTTCGTCGTTGTGCTGGCGATGTTGTTGCGCAGGGTCTGGCGTCGCCTCAACACATCATCGCTGACTGACTGGAAGTTCCGGGAGTCTTGCTGGATGGCGCCATACTTCCGATAGAGCTGGTCGAGGCGCGGTACCTGCACTCCACCTGGCGTCGTGAATGTTTGACCCAGGCTGGTGTAGAGTCCGTTGCCGGTGTAGCGCAACGCCTCGATGCCATTCGCAGTTCGTTGCAGCTGACCAATCGTTTGACCAATGCCGCTCTGTTGCAGGCTGCCCACAAGTTGGTTGGCGCCGACGATGTTTAGAAGCTGCTCGGGATTTCCGAATGCTTTTACATACGCCTGGATCTGCTGAAGCTGTTGCGTCAGCGTATTGATCTGCGTCACCTGGTTGTTGACCATCTGGACGTACTTCGCGAGGTCCACGACGTGATTTGCTTCGCTTCGCGCAATCGCCGTCGGATCGATCACGACGACTTGTGCGTTCAAAAGAGACGCGCTGACGAACAGAGTGACGAGGGAGAGGATGGGTTTCATAAGGCTGGTCGTGTTATTCCTGAATGCGGATGGTTGCGGTGCCCGGCGCGAGAATGACTCCGTTCTCTTGCCGTTCCGGCAGCGGGACTTCGAGTAGCCGCACACTTGCGCGGTCATCGAGTTGCGGCCCGAGACGCTGTCGGTCGTTGAGTACTTGGTACTGCTGCTTCGCGGAGTCGCTTCGAGCTTTGTCATAACCGGCATCGTAGGACTTGTGCGAAGAGGCGTTGCTCTGCGCCTGGAGCGACTCGCTCAGGAGCACGCCGCCGCCTGCGGCCGCGGTGGTGATTAACGGATTACCGTTGCTGAGTTTGTTGCCGATGAATGCACCGCCAGCCGCAGCGACGGTGTTGCCGATGATGCGCGTCGGGCTAACGCCCGCGCAGCTCGTGAGCAGTGCACTAACGAGAAGTGAAAGAAGAAGTGTCGCGTTTTTCATTACGCGACAGTGATAACGGATCAGCGAAACGAGGTTGCTCCAGCGCGAGCGCGATGTTCGTGCTGCTGACTACCTTGTCTTTTTCCGCCGCCGCGAGCTTCTGCGAGCGTCGCGGGCATCAATCCAAAGAATTGACTGGCTCAATTCGGTCTGATAATATCTGCACCAAAGCATCAAGAGTGCGCGCCACCGGTTGGCGCGCCACCAACCGAGCTCGCATAGCGAGCCGCGGTGGTGCAGACGCGGTCTGCAAGACGATGTGGCCAAACAGGAGGCAAAAATGACTAATCAGAATATTGAACGGACGCGCCGCAGCGTGGCGCGCAAACTTAATCCGCAGACGATCAGCACGAGCACGCCCGTCCGCTCATTGCTCGGTTATTTGCTAGATGAGCGCTGGACTGAACCACACATCATTGATCTTCGCTGCGCCGAAGATGGGATGTTACTCGCATACGAATCGGACTCGCACGGCTATTTGCGGCTGCTGTGCAGTCGCGACGATCTGATTCGAGCGATCCTCATTCTTGCGCATTTGGTAAACCTCATGCCTTGGGAGCGAACTTATTTGCTTGCTGGAGTGCCGTTGCCTGAACCGCTAAACTGAACCTTCGCGATTTATGATCGACTATTTCAAAACCGTACTAAGTGCGGAAGAGGACGTTCTCCGACGGATCAAGGGGAATTATCGGCGGAGTTTTGTTGGCGCTGCAATGAAAGATGAAGGGCTGGATGCGGTTCCTGAAGCGTGGACGATTCACGATCTGTCTTCCAATCTTAAGAACCTCTTACAGCAGGAGCATCCTGCCGCACGTGGCGGAGAGGACTTGCCAGATTTTGAAGATGGTGAAGTTGAGATCGCTCGACTCAGTTTGACGAACAGCGTTCATGGCGAAGTGACGAGTCTCAGAGCAAAGCAGGCAGAGCAAGGCGGCCAAATTATTTTGCGCATGGTTGATGAATACGAATCTGAAATCGCGCTACCTCGCAGCGGGATTGATGGAGCGCTGACTTCTGAGGAGGTGGTTTGCTTATTTCGCGATGCTGATCCAAGCCCAGTCGCGACGCAGTGTAAATTTGAGTTCCATTCGTTCTTTTACGATAACCTGAATGAGGTGGCGGCGAACTTTCAATTACAACCAACAGTGAGTTGAAAGATTGATGCGATGTCGAACGACGAGATAATTCAGGCTGCGCTGAAGGAAGTTCTATCGGACAGCGGCAGCGGTGCATCGGTTGATGACCCGCGACGACTTGGGCGCATCCACCCGCTGCTTGCTCCCAGTATGGAGCGCGTATTGATCTCAGGGATTTATGGAGACAAAGATAAGGACTGGTTTGATGCCGGTCGTCGCTACCACAAAGATAACTCTGTCTGTGAGCAGCTGATCCGCGTTAGCCGGACTCCCAAACCGGATTGGGCGCAGCCCGATCACATCTACAGCATGTTTTTCGAAATTTCCGAGGTTAACGATTCAGCACCCGTGCCTGATGAATTGAGAAAAGGCGCCAGTGAAGCTGCATTGAAGATGCCAGTTCGTGATGCGTCTTTTGTCTCCCGATTTCCGCTGACTGCAATCAAGGCGCGAGATGCCAAAGAGGCTGCGCGGACTATCGCAGGATATCTCGCGCAAGCGCAAACCGAGGGTTGGCGGATCGGTTCGACACGTGCCCTCGTCGATGACTGGCGCAACGAATACGAACTTACCAAGGGCGAAGACAAGACGGTGTTTCGATTCGACATGCGGCCAATGTTGACGTCCTCCTCTCGACTGGAGCTGGTGGCGCTCACACTCATCGCGGGCACGCTGAAACTGGAAGAGGTCATCAGAAATTTTGGTTCGATGCATTCCTGGCCAGAAGCGTTCGCCGGAGCTGGTTTGAGTTTTGTTGACACATCAGAGCGCAAGACCGCGCCAAGTGCTTCTTCGACTCCTAGAGAGCAAAAGGTCGCGGATATATTTTATGACCGCCGCAGTCGGGCGATCTGCTGGAACGAGGAAGCGCTCAAGAAACTCATAGACATTAAGGTCAAATTGCTAGGAAAGGCGTCGACTCTCGAAATGCTGGCGAGTGATGTCGAATATCTCTTAGTCTTGGCGAGATCAGATGAATGGAAAGGGGGTGAGCATCTATTTCGCCCCGTTCCCAATGGGTTTACTTCGACTCTACAAGACGGACAGCACTTGGACGATCGTGATGCCTTGGGATTATCCACGGCGTTGTTGAAAATTATTAGAGCGGTTGAAGATCGGAATAATCCCGCACTGAAAGTTGCTGAGTCTCTGGCTGAATTCGCCGTAAAAGGCGGTTTTACAATCCAATACAAACAACCGGTTTCGCCGCGGCTAATACAAACCGCGAGCAGCCCCGTTGTCGAGGCTGCCTCCGTCGCGCCAAAATCGCCAGCACCGGTTGAACAAATGGCTTTAACAGGTCCTCCAGGCGGTTGGGCGCGATATCGCCGTTATCGGAAAACGTTTAATCTTCGCGATCGGATTAATATGCTAAACGGTTTTTACGGCTGCGTCGGTAGTTATACGATAGCGCTGAAGACGCCAGACTACCTGAAAGCAGCTGCTCGCGAGTCCGTTTCCGTTCCCGCGAACACAATGGGCTTCATCACACAATCCAAACAGCTTTATTTGAACGTCGATCAGTCGCAGGCCGCCAGCAACGGCAGTTACGCTTATGTGCGTCATGAGACAGTCACTATTCTGCACGGCCCAACGTTCCCGGACGCACTTTGTTATGGGTTTTATCGTTTGGTCTGCACGTTTGTCGGCAAGGACGAATTTCCGACTGAAAACGACGTGATCCAGCACGCGAAAGATCTTCAGAAATGGGAGTGGGATGCGAGGACAAGGGACGCTGCTCGCCATTCACGACTCGTACTCCAAGATATCAAAACAACCTTGCAATACATGAAGGAGTTTGCCGAAGGAACTCCGCTTGAAGCTGCTGTGGTGAAAGCTCAGAAGAGCGAGAGGAAGAAGTCGCTCCCCGCATATTTTATTGCAGCGATGATATTCGCTGCGATGCCTGTAGCCGCCGCTGTGGTGTATTACTTCACGAATTCGGGGCTGTATGCGACAGGCGCATTTTTTTCGCCAATCCTAATTTACTGGCTTTGGATGGGATGGCTGGTGCGCGACGCGCAACGCCTAATTGACGACTCCAAACGAAAGTTTCCCGATACTGAACGCTGACCGTGAACGCATTACCTATGGCGAAAACTCGATGCGCTTGGCGTCAGCGCGAACGCACCGAGATGCCATTCGGAAAATATACCTCGCTGCAATAAGGAATGGCGAAACAACTAGCGGATAAGCCGATTGGAATCTCCGACCTGTCTGATTATCTAAAGTCGGACGACGACTTTGCTTTCGAACTCGAAATCCTTCGGTGCTGCCTGGCAGGCGGCGGCTTCAAAGTTGAACATGGCGGTGCGTACCGAGATCCAGTTACAAGCAAGGATCGTCAGTTCGATATTCGATTAACGACTTGGAAGGAACGTTCGGTCGTCAAACTGGCGATCGAATGCAAGAATCTAAAAGCCAATTTTCCCCTTTTGGTGAGCCGGATACCGCGACGACCGGAAGAGAATTTCCATGACATCGTGATTTCACTGCGATCGTCTCCAGGAAATCCAGTCATGGGAAAGGGAGTTCGAAAAGTCACGGCTCACGGCACAGGTGTGATTTTTGAAGTAAACAAATTTGTCGGCAAATCGACAGCGCAAGTCGGACGATCAAAGGCCGGCGAAATTGTAACGGGCGATGCCGAAGTTTACGAAAAGTGGTCTCAAGCTCTAGGTTCGGCATCCGACCTCGTTTCCTCGTCCGCACGCGACTACGAAATCGTAAAAGACAATGCGTCCGCGACGGTGGTTTTTCCCGTTCTTGTAATCCCTGATGAAACGCTTTGGACAATCGATTACGCAGCGGACGGACAACAACTGGGCGACCCGAAGCAATCGAAAGAGTGCGAAGTACTCTTGCGAAAAGACATCGATGTCGGCTTTCTTCAATACACTGCGTCACACTTGCTGATTTTCACCAAGACGCAGTTCGACGGCTATCTCGAACGCCTGGCGACTAATGACAAGTATTGGGATCGCCTATTCCCTTCCGCAGTTTTAGAACAGCTTTCTCCGAAAGCGATACGCTAAGCAATTCTCCAAAGCGGAGTCAAATGCGTGGCGGCTGCACGGATTCTGCGAAGATTATGACGCCATGGAAATTAGAAACTGCACGGCTTGTGACCAAGATATCAACCGCTTGACTTTTTCGCGTTACGTCAAGATCAGCTCATTGGTTGACCTTCTGCACGGCAAGATATTTATCCCGAGCTTCGAGACGCTTCGCAAAGCTGATCCTCAAGAACTCGACGTACCTGCATATTCATTCGATTTCTTGGAGCGCGCGTTTTTCAACAATCCGACTTTCGAGCAGGAGCAGCAATGGCTTCAGCAACGATGGGAGGAGCGGATCGGAACAAAATTTCGCGAAGTTGAGGATCTAAAGGATCGCGTACTATTCATGGAGTGGATTCGTGAACTGGCGCATAGGCGATGCACTTGGTGCTGGTTTGTCTCTTTGGATTGTACGGAAGAGAGCATAGCGATGTGGAATTTGTACGCGAAAGACGGCGTATTGATAAAAACAACGTGGGAAGGAATTCAAAACACGCTCGCGAGCGAGTTAGGATACGAGGCGGCCTTGTTTAAAGTGAATTATGTCAGGGTCGGCGAGCATGACGATAAATTTACATCTGCCGAGAACTTGAACAGACCTTACTTATTCAAGAGCAAAGGATACAAACACGAACAGGAAATGCGGGTGGTGTTTTCGAAGCAAGGTTCTTGGCTCCATCCCGGCGTCACGTTGCAAGCAGATCCGAAGAACCTGATCAAATGGCTCACATTTTCGCCTTATCTTTCAGGTTCGGAAGTCGAGTCTCTGAAACAAATCCTCTTCGCTAATGACGGTGCGGAGCGGACACCGCGGTTGCCGGGCGTCGTTATTGATCATTCGCAGCGCGCTCTCGAAGAGGGAATGCCCGAGTCGTTTTTCGCTCCCGTCAACGAGTCTCCAGTGGATATTCCATCTTCCATCAGAACGCTTTGATGAGCGCCTACCTGACCGCGAAAACTTAAACGTCTGCATAACCTGTCGGATTTCGGCCGGGTTTGCATTGAATAAATCTTTCAGCGTCCATGGCAATTTAGTCGACCAAACTCCGTGGTCCGCGCCTACTGCTCGGACATCGCGCTTTCGATTGCGGACACCACGTCTTCGGCTCCGCGTAATGCTTGCGCGCGTTCGTCAAATTGCGCTCCGCTGCTACCGCTGACGTAGAGCATCTCGGGTGAAGCCACGTTGTGCGCGGTACCGCAGATTGGATTCTGCGCATCGCTGTGGAGGTAAGTGAAGGCGGCGAATTTCTCGCCGCTCTGCTGGTCGGGGAGCGGATAGGAGAGAATGGCGTGCTTCGTCAGTTCAGTGAGGCCGATGTCGCGGCTCATGTCTTCTAGATCGGCGCGATCGTTTTGGCGCATGAGGAAGAATTGGCGCGAGTTGCCGAAGACGGCGGAGCGAATGCGGCTTTCTTTGAAGCCGCTGTATTGCTGAACGATGGAAATATTCCAGCAATTGAACTTCCGCATCTGCGCGTAGCTCTCTTTCACGATCTGTTCGCCGCCCGGAATGTCGAGAAGGCGCGCGACTTCTTCATAGACATTCCGCTTCCGCAATCGGCGCGGCATGGTGATGATGTGTTGTCGCGTGTAGTTGGTGATCAGGAATCCGGCGACAGCGCGCAGAAGTTTCGCTGCTTCGGGGATGTAGCCGAGTTCGAAATGCGCGATCTTGCCGGTGAGCGAGATGTTGCTCGCACCGTCGAGGAGGCAGCCGTAGTTGCCGTCTGCGCACCACGGCAGCAAACGTGTCGCGAGGTCGCCCGCCGCAGAATCGGATGCATCGAGATGGATTAACTCTTGAAGCATTCGATGCGTCGGATATTCAGCCGGTGTGAAGTACGCGAGCGCAAGGTTGCGAACTTCGCGTCGCGTATTCGGTTCCTTGAGAAAGCGAAGCGCTTCCTCTTCCGTCACTTCGGAGAGCTGTTCATTAGTCCGCTCGGCGTCAGTGCGCTGGCGATCGCGGAAATCAACGAACACATCAAGAGTCGTCGCGCCTGGGCGAGCGCGCTTCAATTTCGCGAGCGTGCAAGCATGCCTTGCGATATCCAGCACCCGCTCGGGATTCCGACGGCTCCATTCTTCGAAGACATCTTCATAGAGCAGCATGATGTATTTCGCGATCTGCGCTTCGCGGGAGAGCTGCTTGTCTTCGTCACTGCTGACACCGGCAATCTTGGCAACGAGCGCCATCGCCGACGCCAGCTGTTCGGCAGTGAGCGGCAGCCCGTGTGTGTCGAGATAGTTGATCGTCAGGTCGCCGTCCGGCTGGATGATGATTGGCCGCGCGTTCGGTTCGACCGTGCGCGTGTAGATTTCGTACGAGAGCCCTTCCTCGATGATGACCGTGTAGTCGTAGAATGCTTCCGTTTGAGAAAGTAGATCGCAGACAGTGACGCTCTTGCCGGCACCGCTCATGCCGAGTAACACCGCGTGTTGCGGCGTTTCGTTTCCTTTGGAACCGGAGAACGTGGTCACGCCTACCAGATTCCGCTGAGTGCCTTCGTAGATTGCCTCTGCTTGCTCGAGATGGCCGGTGAACGTGGCGCTGAATGGAAGCACATCGGCGAGATAACGCGTTTCCGCGTAGAGCTTGCGATGTGGATAGCGGCCCCAAGGACAACCGGGCCAGCTTTGGTAAAAAAGTTTCTTGGCGGTGGTCGGAAGCGCGCAAGCGAGATACTGAGCGCCGTTCATTCCATTGATTGCGTTCTTGATCGCCGCGGTCTTCGCGGCGAGCCCTTCTCGCGTCTGGTCCCATGAGCGAATGATGTATTCGACGTTGAATGGCAACGTGTGTCCCTGCATCAACGCGGCGATTTTCTTTTGCTTCTTTTCCATCGCCGTGAGCAACGAGAGGCGTTTCTCGCTCGCGAAGTCACCGGCCAGGCGATCGTGCGCTTTCTCTTCGCGGCCGATCTCCATACGAGCGGAGAGTGATTCGATGTTTACCGTGATGTTGTAGTCGAGCAGCGGCAGCCCGGTGAGGCGGTGCACGAGACCGGGGTGAGTTAGCTTTGGCCAGCGGCTCAGCACGAGCACTGAGTGATAAAAGCCGTCCATCCAAAACCCGGACGAATTGGAAAGGCCCTGCGCTTCGCTGTGCCAGCAGTTTTCCTGGATCGAGAGCTGTGGATCGAAGGTTTCCAGCGTGTCGTATTCAAACCGCGACCCGAGTGATGGATTCAAGAATGTGGTGCAGTGATGATAATGCTCCGCGTCCTTCATCGGGGTAATGCGCGCGCCGGAGAAAATATTCGCGAGCATCTGCTGTAGCTGCTCGAACTCCGTGGACATTTCCTGAAGCAGTGCGTCGTAGTGCGAGTGCTGCCGAGCGGCTGTCGCGATTATCGCCGGCGAAGTTTCGATCTTTCGGGAGAAGAAGAGCACGAGTCTCTGACGCCGCAGCCGACGGTCGACCATCGCCTCCCAGTAGCGCGCAAACCGTTCGTTACGGCAGCGCCGTGTCCAGACGTTCGTCGCACCTTCGGTTTGCTCACGATAACGCAGCAGGTCGGCGCGATAATCTGAATCGCAGAACCACTGCACTTGCAGGCGCAGCTTGTCGTGCAAACAGGCGAGCAACAACGCGAGCTGATCTTGAAACGCGTTCAGATGTTCGGGAGCAGCCGAGCTCAAGTCGGCGGGTTCGATGACAAAACCTTTCGAGACGTGACAGCCTTTGCGCAGGCCGTCGAAGACGATGAGGTCGCGAATGAAATAACCGTTGGGAGCAGATTCAAACATGGTCGTTAGAAGCGGAGGTTGGGCGCGCATCGTCGCGCGAGGGTTGAGGACCGAAGCCGGGGCCTTTTAGCCACAACTCAAAAAGATCAGTGTCGTATCCGGGCGGCTTTCCCTGGCGTAGCGTGAGTGCATAGAGCAGCGCCAGAACGAGCGGAATCAACGCGGGAACTAGTGCGCTCAGCAGACTCCAGTGGCCCACGCTGAAGAGCAGGAGCAGCGTCACCACTGCCGCGAACGCTCCGCCAGCAATAAACCAGAAGAGATTGCCTTCCAGCCCCCAGGTTTTGCCGGCGGAGTCGTCCGCGCTGTTTGTCTCGGTAAAGCGCAGCTCCTGTTTTGAGCCGCCGCTCATTGAAATGGACCCACTTCAACGGTCGAACTATCGATGCCGAAGGCAGTAAAGAGCGCCTTCACGATCACCGGGGCGCCAGCGATGATGAGGCCGCCGATGATCGACAGCTTGCCAGAGTCCGTGTCACCCCTTCGGATGGCGAATCCGCCACCCACGACACATACGGTGCCGAAGATGAAGCCGAATAGCATGACGATCCCCAACGCCTTGCTGGCGCCTTGAGCGAGGCCGCCGCCGCCAGCTTGGGCGAGGATGGGAAGGAACTGTTTCGCGAGAAGTATTTTCATGTGGAGACGTTTTTACCGCGCGGCGAAACGCACGCTGCTCCAGCGCCAGAGCGACCTCGCAGTCTGAGCGGTGGCACGCTCCGGTCGATGAACGCACTCAACATTTCAGCCGAGCGACTCGAACATCTTCGCCACCTTGAAGCACATCTTTGCGAGCAGATCCGGGGGCAGGATCATGTGATTCCCCGCATCGTCGCTGCGCTTCATCGCGGCGAACTAGGCCTGACTAGTCCCGCGCGTCCACGTGGCAGTTTCCTCTTTTTAGGTCCGACCGGCGTCGGTAAAACAGAAACGACGATCTCGTTTACTCACTACCTGTTAGGCAGCGAAAAGCTCTTCCGCTTCGACATGTCCGAGTATCAGACACAGGAGAGCGTTGCTGTATTAATCGGCGGCCGGGTCGGTGAGGTGGGCCTGCTTGGCCTGGCACGCTCGAAATCGGCAACCGGCACCTTGCTCTTCGACGAGATCGAAAAAGCGCATCCGCGCGTGCTCGATTTGTTCCTGCAAATTCTCGATGCTGCACGCGTCACGATGGCAAGCGGCGAGACACTGGACCTGAGCGGTTTTTATGTCGTGTTCACGTCAAACATCGCTGCATCCGAAATCCTTACGTTGCAGCACTCGTCGTTCACGACAATGGAGCGCCACGTTCTTGCGAAGGCGCAACGAACATTACGTCCCGAGCTTTACGCACGCATCGCGGAGAAGTTGGTCTTCAACCGTCTGAGCTACGACGTGCAAATGGAGATCGCGCGATTCCACATCGCGCGCGAACTCTCGTTCCTGCGCGACAAGGGCTTTCACTTAATCGCTGGTCCGCAGGTTATTTCGTTTGTTATGCAACGCGGGTTTCATCCGCGCTTGGGAGCACGGCCTCTGCGTGATGCAATTGAGAAACATCTGCGCGGCGCAATTGCGAATGCGACACTTGCTGAGGTTCGCTCCTCCACATTGGAGTTCGTCGTTTGCGCTAACGAATTGGTCGTGCGGCCGTCTGAGCCGAATACGCGATCAGCTCCTGTCCCGTGATGATCTGCGCACCCGCAATGACGCGCTCCGGCTGCCTTCCGTAGGGAAAACGGGGGCGGAACAGCCGGAGAGCGGTGTGAGGACGGTGCAGATGATCACCCTACCAGAAGGGCAAACTCGGAGTCTGTGTGTGCACAGTCTCCCCGCGGCGCAGCCGCATCTGTTTTATATTGGAGCAAATTCAAGTGAAGGTGATGTGTCACTTAATCGAGAGATGTGTGTCCCTCGCTGCCCATCGACGTAAATTCATGAATTTGTGAAGCAATCCAATTCCTGTCCAAATTGTGGCGCGTCAATTAGTGACCTAGATGTTTTACGATTGATCTATCGTGTCGCGTGTCTCGAAACCGGTGTCGATAGTCGTACCGAGTTAGCCAAGGTTTTCGAAGATCGAATCATTCGCTGCGGAAGCCCCATCAGTCCCACTGCTTTGGGAGTGGGAAGCGTCACCGAGTTGGCCGCGCTTTTTATCGGAGACATCGGAGCGATGCGGATTCGCGCTCAGACTTTTGAGGACTTTACTTCCCGCAATTGCGTTCGGGGTTATCAAAGCCGAATTCGCGGAAAACTATGGCATCTATTCGTGCGGAATTTCCAGCCATTAGATGATGATTTCCGTGCGAATGCTCTGAGCCAGTTGGAAGAGCTAAATAATCCAAAAGTCGCCGCTTCGATTCTTCGCATCAATCCGGCGGCAAGACCGCCAGACTTGATCAATGGCAAAGAGGAAGTAGTCAAGGTCGCGCGAAAATTTGGAAGGCCGCGTAAGGCTTATACTGTTCGCATCATCAAAAGTGTCGGCAGAGCGGTCGAATTCGTTGACGAGCTGTATGTATCTTATGCGGGCAGTGGTGTTGACCGTTTCTGGGCGTTGTTGAATGAGGTCGAGATCAAAACGGCCGGCGCAGCGAGAGGTTTCCGCAAACAGATTGGCCGATCCCAGTTCCGGGTCGGCGCAGAAGGAGTTCGGGAAGTGGAAATGACGGTAGAAGGATTCAAACGTCCTGTCCGCGTGGTGCCGGAACGCCTTGTCTTCAGCACTCGGGCAACGGTGCGGAACGCCGTAACTTTGTTAAGTAACAATGAGTGGGCACTACTTCCCGGAGAACAGCGTCGCTGTTGCACAGAGCTTCTAAGTGCGGGCGATCAAGCGGGACTGTATGTCTACAGCGGCTTTCAGTATCAAAGTACCTCGCGAGGTTATGGAGAAAGCTATTGCCTCGTTACGCTGCCAGTTCCAGTTAGCTATATCGACGCATTGGTTAATGCTCTTTGGCCGAGATCATCGGAATAAGCGCCCGCGTTGAGCCTAGCGTGATGATCTGCGCACCCGCAGTGTGCGGCCGGTTTCCGAGAGGGAGCATGGGCCGGAAGACCGAGAGCGCTGCGAGGACGGCGCAGATGATCACCCGCTAAACAACGGGCGGCAAACTCGCGAGTCTGTGGGAGAAAGGGGGCCACAGTCTCGTCGCGGTGTAGCCGCATCCAAATTTAGGAGCAGATTAACCTTTAGGTTCCTGTCGACGCGGGTGTTGCTAAGACTCTTCTTGGATGCCGGCCACGGCCTCCGATGATTTTGCGGATGGAGATGAATCGGGCTTGGGCGAATCGCTGTTGCTGAGCTGCTTCGCCAATTCGGTACGAACAAATTGACAAAAACCGGCAAAGGCGTCGAGTTGCTCAAGCCTGCGCTCGATGTTCTTCTTCTGGTTTTCTTGTGAAACTCGATCGGCGAGATCTAGTTCTTGCGCGCGTTGTTGGAGTTCAAGAATGATATGCATATCGCTTGTTCGGATATCACCCACTAGGTCGGGCCTTAATGCATTTTGAAGCCACGCCTGTACCGATTGACTAGTCGCCCTTCGAGTAGCCTCCGCTAGCACCAAGTCAATCACCGCGCGTGCAGCAATATCGGCAGCAAAGGCCAACTTCAAGTATGCGCGAACCGTATCATTTTCTTCCTCCTCTGCTTGCTCGGCTAGTCGCGATGATAGATAATATGGGCGTTCTTCATCCGGGTGGAGTCTGGAGAGAGCCTCGAAGATAGGTTCGAATGTCTCGAACGGGCGACGATTAGTTGGCAAGGTTGAGCGGTGCTCCCAAAGCGCCAAGATTGTACGAAAACAACGTTCTTCTGCGGCAACCTTTTCCGAGGTGGTTGCGTTTTCAGCAGCCGTCATTTGCTCTTCGATGTAATGCGCCATCCAGCGCGAGAGAAGATCGACATCTCTGCTTGGCTCCTCCGCAAAAGTTTGGATGAGCTGCTTACCCAAGTTGATAACTTGTTGGTCCATCTTTTAGAACTCCATCAGATGAGAAAATGAATACCTTATGCGACGGCTCAAGATATCCATAGGCGCTGTCGCGTGAGTGTTCTTCCCTGCGAGAGATTTGAACTTCGATGATCAAATCCTTTTCCACCGCCACACATAGTTGCTTCAAAAGTTTGATCGACGCGCACAGTCGAACGCCATGACGGAACGCTTCCTCTCTTTCCCCTCTTTGCCATTTCTTTTCTTCGCTCCAAGTTTCACTCCTTAGAAATGGTTCACGTCCATTACCCTGATGCCAACGGGATTTTTCCAAGTCAGGCGTTAAATTCAGGAGGGTGATAAACGAATTACCGATCTCTAGTGGCGGATAATGAATCTCGCGAGCATGTGGATCAAACGCATCGACGCGTCTATCGCCGCTGTCGTGATCGACGATCCAGCCAAATAGTTCGAATGGCGGTTGGGTTAGCTCCTCATCGGAGTCTTTAAAACCAGGCAATCTACAGTTATACGAGTGTTCACGAGTGCGCATGGCGGTCGCGAGTGATGTGGCGCTTTCGCGATTCACAAGCGCGCTGCTTACTCTGATCGTTTCCACGGAGTAATTGTCACAGTCGAGCCAAGATCCCGCGACGCATAAAGAGTCTGACAACGATGTTTGCCGTGTAATACAGTCGAAGAAATCTTCGGCTCTAACGTTCCACAGCCAGTCCTTTCGCTCACGCTCAGTTACCCAATCCCGCCTCGTTAACGGAGTCGGATCGCGTCGGTCCGCCAGCCATCGACCATCGCAACGTGTCAGCAGATGCCTACTAAACCATTCGTGCCATGGGTCTGCATGATCTTCCCAATATCCACCGGTGCGCCGCACAACTGGGAGGCTTTTGAGAAGTTGAGCAGCCGCGGAAAAGAAGGCGTGATAAGAGTAGTAAAACGGATAGTCGTCTACACGTGGATAACTCCCATGATCATGCGACGTAGCCCAGTGGCCATACGATCCCGAGTTCCATAACTCTCTCCTTCCGTCGCTTTGATAATCGGCCGTTTCGCTAACGTTGATATCGCGAGTGGCTACTATTTTACCCAAATCAATCGTGTCGCCCTTATCCACGTCAAATAAACCCGCCAGGCCTTTAAACCAGTACTCATCGAAGTCCCATCCAAGGTGAATGTCCGGCACGGATGCTTGGGTAAGTGGTAACGAGACGGGTACCGATTCTGGCCGGTCGACTTCCCGAAAAGGGAATGGACTCCGGCCGACTCGCTGAAGATTTTCTAAAACCTCTTGCGGATATATTTCTGACGTAGCTTTGGCTAACAACATAGCAATCGCCGCAGAAGTACTCT
>PLCM01000027.1 GCA_003134765.1 Spartobacteria bacterium
GGAAGCTGCTTCAAAATGGTTTGGGACACGGCGGTTAGTTGGGCCACCGCGGTCGATGGGTTCACCCCCGGCTGAAAGAAGACTTTGATTACGCCTTGGCTGTCATACGAAGTCGATTCGATGTGCTCGATATTATCGACCGTGGTTGTGAGCGCCCGTTCCTCACTGTAAATGATTCGTTGAGCGATTTGGTCGGCCGGCAGACCGGTGTATTGCCAGATCACGCTCACCACCGGGATATTGATGGAGGGAAAAATATCAGTCGGCGTCTTGGTCAGGACAAAGGGAGTCATCAAAAGCAGCAGCAACGCCGCGACGACAAACGTGTAGGGACGACTGAGAGCTAAGCGAACAATCCACATAACATTCCTTGGATACGGCCAAGCCCAGGCATCCGTGTATCAGAGCCTGACAAGCCCGTGAGTAGCCATTTCTTTTCCATTCCTAATTTTTGCGCAGGGATCAAAGAGTCGCTACGGCGCATGCGTGGGATTTTCTATTCCCGCTGCCGAGGTGACCGACGATCCCTCCTTGGAGGTAGCCGCCCCAGGCGTTAATTAGCTCGCGGGGCGTGCTTTCACTTCGACGCCGGCTTCTTTTTCGAGCGCCTTGATTACAGCCGAGGCGTTTTCTTTCCCGAAGCCAAGGGCAACGGCCGCGGCGAGATTTGTTTTAACTACCTGCAACGCCGGGATGGGGGATTCCAGATTTTCTCCGAATTTCTCAATCAGGTCCGCGTCCTTGAGCATGAGCTCGAGGGCGAAGCTGGTCGAAAAATCGCGTTTCAAAATATTTCCACCATTGCTCACGAGCAGAGGCGAGCGAAAGTCGGCGACCTTTACAACTTCCATGACGGTGTTCAGATCGAGGCCGGCTTTTTGCGCGAGGACCAGGCCCTCCGCCAGCGCCTCCATTTCCAGCGCGACTATGAGATTCCCCACCAGCTTCATCGCGGCTGCGTTCCCGTTCTTGCCAAAGTAGTGAACGGTTTGCCCCAGATGTTCCAGCACCGGCTTCACTTCTTCAAAAATGGCTTTGTTGCCCGCGGCCATAATCCAAAGTTTGGCCTTCGCCGATTCATTTTTGCTGCCAAAGACGGGCGCATCGAGAAAGTCCACGCCGCGCTTTGCATAGGCTTCTTGTTCCCGCAAACTCGTCGCGGGAAGAACCGTGCTCATGTCGATCGCGATTTGACCTGCCTTGATGGCTGTGAGAATTCCTTTCGCCCCGAAAACAACCTCGTCGATCGCCTGGTCGTCGCTCAAACTGTAGAGGACAAGGTCCACGCCGGAGACGGCGTCGGCAGGAGTATCGGCAACACGTGCGCCATTCCGGGCGAAGGGTTCGCACTTTTCAGTGTCCCGATTCCAAACCGTAAGTTTGTAGCCGGCCTTGAGAAGATTGGAGGCCATGCCCTGGCCCATGGTCCCGAGACCGAGATAGGAGATTGCCTTTATCATGCGCCTGAATGCCCCCCGACCTTCCATTCGGCTTTGCTAAGCTGCAGCGGCGCGACTCATCCGGGATAATGGTTTAGCCATCCGGACCGCAGCCGGGCGCTGAGTGAGTCCTAGTAACTCGGCCAGGCGCGACTCGTAGGAAGCGCAAGTGGGACAATCGCCATTGGGTTCAATCCAGTCGGGATGTTGGACACGCAGATCGTTGTGGATCTGCTGCTGAAGGTCGCGGTAAGAATGAATTTGGTCAGACATCGCAATTTCCTCGGTGAAGTTTCAAGTCGGATAGCGTTTTGTTTTCACAGAACAGGATCGCTTGCCCTCACCCTGTCGCCAGGGCGCGGGTGCGGGATTTTTTGCTGCCCCTAAGGGGTGAGCAGGAATACCCCTTTCGGGGTAGGGCCTCGATGAATTTCTGCCTGGGGACGCTCCGGCAACGTTTCACGTTTTCGATCTCAGGGCTGCTCAATCAACCGTTTGAAATTGTGCAGGTACTTACCGACCCGGCGGGAAACAGCACCGCCGAAGCTCGAGGCCAGCTTGAAGGTAATGCATGTGCGTTGATCAGAGAGCGACGCGAAAGAAACTACTCCCGCGGCGAAATGATCCGGCGCGCGGTGGTCGGCAATAGTTCGCCAGGCCATTCGTCGCTCCGGAACGCGCAGCATCATTTCAAGCGTCGTTTCATGGGGCTTGCCGTTAAAGGTCAGCAGCGCTGAAAAATGGTTCTCGTCCAATTTTCGCACCCGTTTGATCACAGTGATGAATTTTGGATAATCGTCAAACACCAGCCAGCGCTTGTAGACAGCGGTGACCGGGGCGTTGATCACGATTGATCCCTGCGCCGCATTCATCGCCTTTTCCGTCTTGTGTTCCCTCGGCATCTGTTTGTTAGGCGTAGAACCGCGAGTATTCATATCTGGGAAATGTTGAGTGCGAACAACGGATCACACCCGGGCACGTGTGATCCAAAAAGCCTGCGCGATGCGCACTTAAGCATGTTTTGGCATTGTTTGGTCTTCATTGTTTACCAAATCCTAGACGCAGTTCCGTCCCTCACCACGAAGCACTTGCGGGGTTTTTCGGTACCTCTTTCGAGGGAGGACGTAAGTCTGGCAGAGAGCGCGGACGCCTGTTAGAGTACTCGGTTGGTTCAAGTCAGACGCGGCCTAACAACAACAGCTTGTCATGAAATCCAGCTCGAGAGCGATCGGTCAACGGTTCATCGGCTTGAGAGCAGTCTGGAAGCCTTTGTTAAATCTTTAACCAAGAAAAGAAAACCCCTATGAATCCCACCCAAGACAAAAGTAAATCTGGCGAAAAGGATAACCAACCGATGCGGCTTGCCAATGCGACGCTCGGCCAACATCGCCATGTCTGCGCGTTTTTTCACGGAGCGGAGGAGGAGTATCGTGTGCTACTTCCGTTCGTTAAGGAGGGGCTCGCTCGCGGCGAGAAGGCGTTTCACATTGTCGATCCAAAACTGCGCGACGAGCACTTACAGCGCCTTTCCTCAGGCGGCGTCGACGTCCCTTCGGTCGAGAAGAATGGACAATTCGAGCTGCACCATTGGCACGAAGTTTATTTGCGCGACGGTCATTTCGACAGGGACCGAATGCTTGCCTGCATGCAGGACGTATTGGAGCGGAGCCAGCGCGATGGCTTCCCCCTTGCCCGCGTCATGGGCCACGCCGAGTGGGCTTCAGGAGACTGGCCCGGGGTAGAGGATTTCCTCGAATACGAGTGCCGGCTGAACCACATCATACCGCACTATAAGGATGCCGTAATCTGTCTTTATAATCTGACGAAGTGTGGCGGCAACCTTATCATCGACGTCATGCGAACTCACCCGATGATTCTCATCGGCGGCATCGTCCAGGAGAACCCGTTCTTTGTACCGCCGGATGAGTTTTTGCGGGAATTGCGCGAACGCCGCTCGCCCCGGACTAAAGTAGCGGCCTGAAGTTACCTAACGATGGAAGCGAAGGTGGAATGGGCGGCCAATCAGATTAAGCGCCTCAGAGCCTGTATCAACAATCTGATCAGCGTTCAGGCGCTTCCCGCCATTTGGAGTGGCGGGCACCATCCCCAAATTGTCGGTGCTTTGCTCGACATGCTGCCGCAGATGTTGGGCCTGGATTTCGCCTATGTTCGTTTGAACGATTCGACTGGCGGGAGCCCTTCGAGATGGCCCCCTCGCGCAGGACCGAAACCCGACCAGTGCGGCGCAAAAGATCAGCCGGTAATTTTATATTCGACGGAAAATCATGCATTCCGCGGCCAGCACTTCGGCTGATTTCGCGGGACGCGATATTTGCGTGAATTCAACCAATGGAACTCAAACCGCCGCTGCCAAGGCGTCTGCGCCTCGATACCTGTTTGGGCGCTTCATTTTCCGTTACGGACTGGCAGTTGGTTCTGTCGCCGCGGCAACGGCCCTCGGGTTTCTAGCCGACCGCTGGGATCTTCACGAATCGGTCTTTACGATTTATCTTTTGGCGGTTGCCCTAACGAGTTGGTACGCCGGAGCGTGGCCGGCGGTCATCGCATTTGCAGTCGGAGAACTCGCCTTCGATTACTTTTTTACTCCACCGTTCTACAGTCTCATTGTCACGCATGAGGATCTCGCCTACTTCCCCGCGTTCGCCGCGTTTTCGGGGCTTTTGATTTGGTTCGGTCTGGTGCGGCGCCGGGCTGAAGCAGACCTTCGGCAATCGCGCGATCTGCTCGAAGCGGAAGTGGAGCAGCGGCGGGCTTTGAACGTGGAACTTGAAAAGCGTTCCGACGAGTTACGGGGCACAAATAAAGAATTGGAGGCGTTTGCGTATTCCGTCTCACACGATCTGCGCGCGCCGGTCCGGCATATTGCCGGATTCACCGAGCTTTTGCAGAAGCACGCTCACCCCGTTCTCGACGACAAAGGTCGGCACCACATCAGTATGATTCTGGAGTCAGCCAACCGGATGGGCAATCTGGTGGACGATCTTCTCGCCTTCTCGCGGATCGGTCGGGCCGAAACGCAAAGGACAACTATCAAACTTGACCAGCTCGTCAAAGATGTGATCGGCGAAATCGCGCCGGACATGCAGGGCCGGAACATTAACTGGCGGATCGGCACTTTGCCCATTTGCTACGGCGATCCTTCCCTGCTCCGGCTGGTGTTCAGTAATCTCGTTTCGAACGCCGTGAAATTCACTCGAACGCGCCCGCAGGGTGAGATAGAAATCGGTTCGTTAAACCACACGCCGGATGAAGCGGTCGTGTTTGTTAAAGATAACGGAGTCGGTTTTGATATGAAGTACAAGGACAAGTTATTTGGTGTTTTCCAACGCCTTCACTCGCAGGAGGCGTTCGAAGGCACCGGGATCGGGCTCGCCACAGTCCAGCGAATCGTCCATCGCCACGGCGGTCGAGTATGGGCAGAAGCCTCGGTTGATAACGGCGCGACCTTTTTTGTTGCACTGCCGAAACCTGGAAAGGTGTGAAAGGATGAATGAGCTAAAACGCATATTGTTGGTCGAAGATGATCCGAAGGATGTGGAACTTGCCCTCACCGGCTTGGATGAGTACAACCTCGCTAATGAAGTAGTGGTCGCGCGCGACGGCGAAGAGGCGCTCGATTACTTGTATCGCCGGGGCAATTACCAGAAGCGCCCCAACGGCAATCCCGCAGTAATGCTGCTCGACTTGAAATTGCCGAAGCTGAATGGCTTCGAGGTGCTCGAGCAGGTTCGAGCTGATGAAAACCTAAAGATGATCCCGGTCGTGGTCCTTACCTCTTCGCACGAAGAGCGCGACTTGGTGAATAGCTACAAGTTAGGTGTGAACGGCTATGTCGTTAAGCCGGTTGATTTTCACCAATTCGTGAACGCCGTGAAAGAGCTGGGCGTGTTTTGGGCGGTAATCAACGAGCCTCCACCCGGCAGCGTCAAAAGAGGTAAGAGATGAATTCTCCGCTCCGAGTTCTGCACCTTGAAGATGACGTCAGAGACACAGAACTCGTCCAAGCCACCTTGGAAGCGGAAGGAATTCGGAGCGAGCTAACGAGAATCGAAACCGAGGACGACTTTGTCGCTGCGCTCAAGCGGGGAAGCTTTCATCTGATTCTCGCAGATTACACACTGCCTTCGTTTGACGGATTATCCGCGCTGAAAATCGCGCAGCAGAACTCCCGGCAAGTGCCATTTATATTTGTTTCCGGAACGTTGGGCGAAGACGTCGCCATCGAAGCGCTTAAGACCGGCGCCACCGATTACGTATTAAAGACGCGTCTGGCCAGACTCGGACCTGCGGTCACGCGCGCGCTGGGTGAAGCCCGGGAAAAGGCAGAACGCGCTCGCGCGGAGACGGAGCTCCGGCACAGCGAAGCATTCTTAACGGAGGGCCAGAGAATCAGTCACACCGGAAGCTGGAGCTGGAATGTTTCCACGGGAAAGGTTGCCTGGTCAGAAGAGCATTTCCGCATCTTTGGCTTCGACCCTGAGAAGACCGAGCCATCGTTCCAGTTATTCTTGGAAACGGTTCATCCGGAAGATCGATCGTTTGTTGAACGAAGTCTCGATAAAGCCGTTCGCGAGACAAGCGGTTTTGACCTCGAATTTCGGATCGCGCTTCCAGACGGATCTATTAAGCACGTCCAAGGGGTGGGCCGACCCGCTCTCGGTGAATCTGGCCAAGGCGATCGTTATACCGGTACCACGGTAGACATCAGCGAGCGCAAGCGAGGGCAGGCGTTGTTCACTGGTGAAAAGCGTCTTCTCGAAATGATCGCCACCGGCGTTGCGCTTGAAGAGATCCTGAATTGCCTGTGCGTGATTATCGAAGAGTACCGCAGCGGCACGCTTGCTTCTATTTTGTTGCTTCGTCCCGATGGTCTTCATCTGGATTCCGTCGCAGGACCTAGTCTTCCTGAAGGATGGAGACAGGAGATGAAGAAGTTGCCAATCGGACCGTGTGCCGGCTCTTGCGGAACGGCGGCATATCGCGGATCAGCCGTCATCGTCTCCAACATTTCGACCGATCCGCTTTGGGAAGTCCCGGAACATCGTGCAGCCGCATTAAGTCATGGGCTGCGAGCCTCCTGGTCGAACCCAATACTCTCGTCGCAAGGAAAAGTCCTGGGAACGTTCTGCATTTACAGTCGCGAACCGCAAACTCCGAGCTTACAAGATCTCGGGATTATCGAGAAGGCGACGCACTTGGCGCGAGTTGCGGTTGAACGCGATCGGGCAGAGGCGAATCTGCGGACAAGCGAAGGAAAATATCGGGACTTAATCGACGCGTCGCCGGACGCGATCTGCATTATCGATGCGGACGGCATCTTTGTTTTGGTAAACCCCGCAGCGGTCGAGTTGGCGGGACGTCCGGAAGACGAATTGATCGGCAGCTCACTTGCCGACACGTACCTCCCGGGAGAGCGCCATCTCTTGGAGCATCGGATTGAGAAATTGAAAGCGGAAGGATCTTTCCGGTTCGAGCGAAAATTCGTGCGCGAAAACGGTGAAGTGGTTCCGGTGGAGGTTTCTCTATCAACGCTGCGCGGTCGATATTACCAATCGATCATTAGAGACATCAGCCAGCGTAAACGGCGCGAAGCGCTCTTGGCCGGAGAGAACCGAGTTCTCGAGAAGGTGGCCAGGGGCGATTCGCTGGCTGAGATCCTCGATAGTTTATGTCTACTGGTGGAAGGGCAATCTCGCGGTGTCCTGGCCTCAATTCTACTAATGGACCCAAACGGCAGGCAATTGCGGCATGGCGGAGCGCCAAATCTTCCGAAAGCTTACACGGAAGCGATCGACGGAGCTTTCATCGGGCCTGCGGTGGGCTCATGCGGAACGGCCGCTTACCGGTCCGAACAGGTAATTGTGTCCGATATCGCCACCGATCTGCTGTGGGCCGATTTTCGCGAACTGGCTTTGGCGCATTCGCTCCGCGCCTGTTGGTCCACGCCGATCTTCTCCTCCGAAGGCAAAGTGATCGGAACGTTTGCTATGTACTATCGTGAACCGCGTAGCCCCACCCCGCGTGAGCAGGACACGATTAAACACATTACTCATCTCGCGGGCGTCGCCATTCAGCGGAAATTGGCGGAAACGGCCCGACGCGAGAGCGAATCGTATCTGGCGGAAGCCCAGCGGCTCAGCCATACCGGGAGTTGGGCATGGACGCCCGCCACGGGCGAAATCAGGTACTGGTCGGAGGAAACTTATCGCGTGCTTGGTTTCGATCCGGAGGCCGGGCCGCCGCGATTCGAAAAATTCTTTGGGCGCCTTTGCCCTGAGGACCAGGACAGAGTTAGGGAACTGTTCGGAAAATCGATTGCCCAGAAGGCGGACTTCGAAACCGACTATCGAATTGTTCACCCGAACGGCGATGTCAAGGACATCCACACGGTGGGACATCCGGTTAGCGATGAGGCCGGTCATTTTGTGGAGTTCGTGGGCACCGTTATCGATATAACTGAAAGCAAACGCGCCGAAGAGGCGTTGCGCGCTTCCGAGCAAGTGGCGCGCGGGCAAGTAGAGGCGTTGGCGCAGAGTTTGGATGTCCTGACGACTGCGCCGGACCCGGAAAACTTCGTTGGCCAGATGTTAAATACCATTGGCCGCCTTTTGAACGCAATGAGCGTAGCCTTGTGGTTATTCGATGAATCAACCGGGTCATTTGTTTGGCGGTTGATGTCTGAGGGCGGAAGACCGGCTCCACTCGACCCGGAGCATCCATTCACCAAAGACCCATTGTTTTGGAAGCAGAGCCCCATTATCCAGGAACTGCTTTTCACAGCGGGCCCGGTTGTTTGCGAAAACTTGGAAACTGATCCGCGCGTCACCGGGGAGTGGCGCGACCATTTGAAGAGAAAAGGAACGAAAAGGTTTCTTGGAGTTCCAATCTTAATTGGTGGACAGGTTCGAGGTTTTATTGGGATCCGCCATGCCGACCAAGCATCTTATCGACCGGAGGAGATCGAACTAACCCAGGCGCTCGCCCATCAAGTCATGCTTGCCATTCAACTCAATAAGTTTGCCGAGCAAGGTCGACGGGCAGCGGTTTTCGAAGAACGAAATCGAATGGCCCGGGACATCCACGATACGCTCGCGCAAGGTTTTACCGGTGTGATCGTGCAGCTGGAAGCGGCCGAGGATGCGATCTCGTGTGGCTCTCGCAAGGAAGCGGACGATCATTTACACCGCGCCGGCGAATTGGCCCGGCAAAGTCTGAGCGAAGCGCGCCGTTCGGTCCACGCGTTACGTCCGCGAGCTTTGCAAGAGCACAATTTTTGGGATGCGCTCAAAGGTACTATTAAGAACACAACGGTCGGAACAGCCCTGCAGGCAACGTTTGAGGCGCAAGGCAAAATGCCGGAGCTCCCTCAGCCCTGGCAGGAGAACCTTCTCCACATCGGACAGGAGGCCCTGACCAACACTCTTAAGTACGCCCATGCTCGCAGGTTCGAAACGCGACTGACCTGCAAAGCAAAAGAACTTCGTCTGGAACTTCGGGACAACGGCGACGGATTCAAAACCAAAGATCGACACGACGGGGTAGGTCTTGCTGGAATGCGTGAGCGGGTCGAGCAAATGGGCGGAGAACTAAAAATCACCAGCTCACGCGGGAAGGGGACGAAGATCACTGTGCTGCTGCCCTGCAACGGGGAATCGACGTTATGACATCCAAAAAGAAAACCACGGCGAGTTTGAAGAAACCTGCAAAGAAAACAAAGTCTGCGGCAAAGAAAACGCCGACTGCTGGAGAAACAAAACGATCTCGGATCGCTGTCCTCATTGTCGACGATCATAGCGTCGTTCGAGAAGGCCTGGCTTCATTAATCGGTCGAAAAGCAGACATGACCGTTGTCGGGGAAGCGGCCAACGGTCGCGAGGCGGTGGAGCTTTGGAAACAGCATCGGCCAGACGTGACGTTGCTCGATCTGCGCATGCCCGAGCTCGATGGCGTGGGCGCGCTCAAGGAAATTCGTGGGAACGACGAGAAAGCGCGAATCATTGTCCTAACAACGTTCGATGGCGACGAGGATATCTATCGCGCCATTCAAGCCGGCGCGAAAGGTTACCTGCTCAAGGACGCCCCGCGCGAAGCGCTCATGGATTGCATTCGCCGGGTTCACGCGGGCGAAACCTGCGTGCCAATCCATCTTGCCGCCAAACTCGCGCAGCGCGTGAGCGGCGAAACCTTGAGCGAACGCGAAATTGACGTGCTCAAGCTGATGGCCGAGGGCAAGAGCAACAAAGAGATCGGATCGGCTCTCTTTATTAGCGAGGGCACCGTGAAGTCACATGTAAAAGGTATCTTCGCCAAGATGAATGTCATCAGCCGCACCGAAGCCGTGGCCAACGCGACCCGGCGCGGCTTGATTCAATTGTAGGGCAATCTCTTTTTTCTTAGGCCGGCGCTTCCTTTCGATACTATCTCGAACGAGGGATTACGAATCACCCCGCGAGCGGCACCGAAAAATCCCCAAGGCGCGCCCTGGCGAGAATCTCCTCTCGGAGAGAGCGTTTGCGTATGAAAAATACGCCACTCAAGCAACGAGCTCTTAAACTCGCTGTCGTTTCACTGTTCGTTCTCCTTGGAGCGTGCACCACGACGACTTCACCTTATGCCAGTAATCGTTCACTGACAGCGTCACGGGATAGCTCAGGCCCGGTGAGCGACCCCGATATAATCACTGGTGGGGTCAGGATACCGGTCGACACATACTACAATTGGCCGCCTATCGGAGACCAGGGACCGCGGTAGAACATGACACGCTAGTCACGTCGCCTGGTGCTGAGGCGAAGCCAGCAATCGGCGCCTTCACCCATGATAAAGACAATCTCCTATTTCAGCCTCTGGGCGATGGGCGGATTGGTGGCGAGCACAGGCTTGTTTGCGGTCGCCGCGAACGGACAGGACCGATTATTGCCTGAATTGCCACAAACCACTACGCCAGTCACGGTCGAGGCGGCATCGGATCCGGTCACTGGCAAATCTGAATTTCGTTACCGGGACAACAATACGCCACCGGTGATTCGCGTACGCCCGGGAAGCATCCTGAAGGTGGAATATAAGAATGAGCTCGACGCCCAATCGAGAGAAGACTGCTTCGGTCATCCGTGCATGAACATGACGAATCTGCACTTTCACGGGCTGCACGTCTCGCCCAATGCACCTCAAGACGATGTCCTGGACATGATGGCCTCACCCGGAGAGGCCTTGCAGTATTCGGTGGAGGTGCCCCCGCAGCAACCTTCTGGACTGTATTGGTACCACACTCACTCCCATGGCGAGAGCTACATTCAGGACCTGGATGGAATGTCGGGAGCTATCGTTGTTGAGGGCGTTGAACGTTACGTGCCGGAAGTCTCGAACATGCGCGAGCGGATTTTGGTCTTGCGCGATCTGGTCCTACCCAGGGATGCCGCGGAGCGAAAAAGCGTGATGGAGTCGGTTGCGATGCAAACCATCCAGTGCGGCGCCGCGGCCGAAAAGCCGGAACGCGCCTTCACCGTTAATGGAACGCTACGTCCGCAAATCGACATCGCACCCGGAGAGCGCCAGTTTTGGCGGATCGTGAACGCCAGTCCAGATTGCTATGCCGATTTGGAACTCGATTGGGCGTCTTTCGACGTCGTGGCTCTTGACGGCATGCCCCTGGCCTACCATGACCCTTCAATTCGTAGGCGATCGATGAGCCACGTGTTGCTTCCACCGGCAGGCAGAGTCGAAGCAATTATTAAGGGACCAGCAGCGGATTCGCGTGCGGCGCTGCGCTCACGCTGTTTCGATACCGGCCCGGATGGAGATTCCAATCCCGCAATGATCCTGGCCGATATTGTCTCGGCGCAGCCATCAAGGCTTAAGGCGCGGCCGGCGCTCGGCGGAAAACCGGTCTACGCAACCTTCTCGCCGGCCGTTCTGCAACGCGTCGAAGCCAGCGAACCGCTATTCGTTGTCACCTTCACGGAAGATAAGCAAGGCTTCTATATAAATGGCCAGAAATTCGAAATGAATTCCGGCCCCATGCTGACCGTGGATGTCGGTTCGCTGCACCACTGGCGGGTAGTGAACCCAACCAGGGAGGTTCATCCTTTTCACATCCATCAGGTCCACTTCCTAGTCTACAGCGTCGGCGAAACTCCCGTGAAAGATCCAGTATGGCTCGATACCGTGAATGTCCCCTATGGCAGCTCGGTGGATCTCGTCATGGATTTCACGGATCCGATCATTCGCGGCATGTCGCTCTTCCACTGTCATCTGCTCAAGCACGAAGATAAGGGCATGATGGCGAAGATCCTGTTCCGATGAGTTTAAACGCAGCCGACACCCGAGGGATTGATCTACTGTCTCGTAGTCTCGAAAGAGGGAGCGCGGATCACCTCACTAGCGGCACTGAAGAATCCTCCGCATGCGCGGTAGCAGTTCGCGCTCAGCGACCGAAAAGTGTGACCAGGAAACACATGAGCAAGAGCGGCAAAGGAATCTCAAGAATGAGACTGTTACCCCGTTTACTAATACCTGTTTTCGCGTGTGGTGTCGCCGCCAGCGTAATAGCTCAGGCAGGGAGGGGCACAGACCCCGATTGGTCGAAGCTGATCGCGAGCATGGACAAGATGCACATGGCTATGGGTGCAACCGAGCAGTCCGGCAATAATGATGTCGAAAAATGCGCGAACTGGCGCAGAAAATCATCACGGACCAGCAATCAGAAATTGCGTTCATGCGGCGTTGGCTGAAAGAGCAGCCAGCCCAGGTGGAAATAAATCCTGCGGCCAGTCCCAACACCGCAAGGGGCAACTAATGTGGGATGGGTCGGTTTGGCTAATTAGCTGCATGAAAGGGTTAATGAGCATCCCGAGCAGGTTCGGTCCCAAGGAAACGATGGATCGGCTGCAAACGGAGATTCGCGCGCAAGGGATGACCGTCTTTGCTCGGATCGATCATGCCGCAGGGGCGGCGGCAGTGGAACTAACATTGGCGCCGAATGAGCTTATCATCTTCGGTAACGCCCGCGGTGGTACTCCGCTGATGCAGTCCGTCCAGACAGTGGGAATCGATCTGCCATTAAAAGTGCTCGTTTGGCAGGATGCCGGAGGCAAGACGTGGCTTTCGTATAACGAACCCAGTTGGCTTGCGCAGCGGCATGGGGTAACCAACGAGGAGTCGGTCGTGAGCAAAATGACCGCCGCGCTCGGCCTGCTGTCAAAAAAGGCAACGGGGAACATGGGGTAACCTCTATTTTCGAAAGAGGTAGCGCGAATTACCTCATAAGTGGGAGGGCAAACTCCCACGGACGCGTCATCGCCGCGTTCTCGGGATGGCCGATATCGTTATCGGAAGCACGGGCTGGGATCTCCTGAGTCTCTTCGAAAACTTTCGACCCAAGCAAAAACAAACAACTCGATCGAGGAAAAAAATTATGCGTAGAAATGGTTCGACCAAAACGGCAGAGCTTCGCAAGAGACGCGATGCTCCCCTGACCACACCAACCGACCTGACACGTTCGGCCACCAAAGACATTGCAGGGGCCATGAACGCCATTCTCGCGGATGTGTTCGCGCTCTACCTGAAAACGAAGAATTTTCATTGGCACCTGAGCGGTCCGCATTTCCGGGATTATCACCTGCTGCTCGACGAACAGGGTGACCAGCTTTTCGCCATGACCGATCCAATCGCCGAGCGAATTCGAAAGCTAGGCGGACTCACGATCAAGTCGATCGGTCAAATCTCCCGCATTCAGCGCGTGCTCGATAACGACGCAGACTATGTCGATCCACCGGACATGATTGCTGAGTTGGCCGACGACAATAAGACGCTGGCCGCACGCCTTCGTGAGGCGCACAACGTGTGTGACGAACATCGTGACGTCGCCACCGCAAGTTTGATCGAAGTTTGGATCGATGAAACCGAACGCCGCACTTGGTTTTTATCGGAAATAAAGCGCGGCAGAAAGTAAGCCCTAAAAAGAAGGCAACCCTACAATGCCATGCGTAACTGTCGGAAAAGAAAACGGAGCTAACATCGACATCTATTATAAGGACTGGGGCAAAGGACAGCCCATCGTCTTCAGTCACGGTTGGCCTCTATCGGCCGATGACTGGGACACACAGATGGTGTTCTTCCTTAAACAGGGTTATCGCGTCATCGCCCATGACCGACGAGGCCACGGCCGGTCCACCCAAACGAGCGATGGCCATGATATGGATCATTATGCCGACGACCTTGCCGCGTTAACCAAGCATCTCGACCTGAAGCAGGCCGTGCACATTGGTCATTCCACCGGTGGCGGCGAGGTGGCGCATTATCTGGGGCGGCATGGCGAAAGCCGCGTGGCGAAGGCGGTGCTGATCAGCGCCGTGCCGCCGCTGATGGTGAAGACGGAGAAAAATCCCGGAGGCCTTCCCAAAGAAGTGTTCGACGGATTGCAGGCGCAGCTCGCGGCCAATCGCTCGCAGTTCTATCGCGACCTGCCGACGGGACCATTCTATGGCTTCAACCGGCGGGGCGTGAAAGCCTCGGAGGCGATCATCCAGAATTGGTGGCGCCAAGGCATGATGGGCGGCGCGAAGGCGCATTACGACGGCGTCGTCGCTTTCTCGCAAACCGATTTCACCGAAGACCTGAAGAAGATCACCGTGCCGGTACTGGTGATGCATGGCGACGACGATCAGATCGTTCCCTATGCCGACTCCGCGCCATTATCGGCCAAGCTGCTAAAGAACGGGACGCTGAAGACCTACAAAGGTTTTCCGCACGGCATGCCGACCACGCAGGCAGACACGATCAATACCGACTTGCTCTCGTTCATCAAGCAGGATCAACGAAGCGCAAAGAAGGCGGCTTGAATTTAGACGCGGCGGCAGATCGCGACCACGGGCTCTGCGAGCGGTCTGCCGTTGCGTCGAGAATCGAACACTCAACTCAATATGCGGTTCCTCGCCATCGTTATCGCTATTGATTTGCGGCGCGCTCTCAGCACAGACCGAAGAGCATCGCGTTCGGAATATCGTTCTTGTTCACGGCGCCTGGGCGGATGATTCTGGCTGGAAAGGTGTTTACGCCATTCTGGTCAAGGATGGCTATAACGTCAGCATCGTTCAGGAACCGGAGACCTCTTTCAAAGAAGATGTTGCCGCTACGAAGCGCGTCCTCGCTCAACAAGATGGCCAATGCATTCTTTTCGCCCACAGCTATGGGGGAGTGGTAATTACCGAAGCGGGGAACGATCCAGCTGTCGCCGGATTAGTCTACATCGCCGCCCACATGCCGGATGCGGGAGAGAATGAAGCCGACGACGGAAAACGATCCCGAGTGACCTCAGCAGGTCCACCGCGATAAGGAAAACAGCAGACGGCTTCACTTCCCTCGACCCCGCGCAGTTTCACGAATACTTCGCCGCCGATCTCTCTGCTGAGCAGGCCGCTTTCATGGCGCGATCGCAAGTGTTCAACGCCGCTGACAATTTCAAAGCAGTCATCACCACGGCGGCATGGAGAAGCAAACCGAGCTGGATGTTGGTCGCGACAAAAGACAGGACCATCAGTCCGGACTTCGAACGGTGGTACGCCGAACGTGCCAAGAGTCACAAGGTCGAAGTTTTAGGCGCCAGTCACGCGGTTTACGTCTCCAAGCCGAAGGAAGTTGCAGCGCTGATCGAAGAAGCTGCATCGCACGCTCGCTAGAAAATTTGTAATGGAGGCAAACAAAAAGGGGACGTTGGACGACACTCTCATCCAGACCCGCTTCGGATTTGCCTCGACCGCCGCCGAGGTGATTGACGGCATCGACCTCTCGGGCATGCGCGCGATCGTTACCGGCGGGTCATCGGGCATCGGGATCGAGACGGCGCGTGCGCTGGCCGGCGCGAGCGCCGAGGTCACGCTCGCCGTGCGCGACACCGGCGCCGGCGACCGGACCGCCGACATCACCGCTACCACCGGCAACACCGCCATCCACGTCGAGCGACTCGACCTCGCCGACCAAGCTTCCGTCGCCACCTTCGTCGCGAACTGGAGTGGGCCGCTCCACCTGCTAATCAACAACGCCGGCGTGATGGCTCTGCCCGACCTCCAGCGGACCACGGAGGGCTGGGAGATGCAATTCGCGACCCAACCACCTAGGCCACTTCGCGCTCGGCCTGCACGACGCACTCGTCGCCGCTGGCGACGCGCGGATCGTGTCGCTCAGTTCCGTCGGGCACCAGCGCTCACCGGTGATCTTGACGATCTAAACTTCACCTCCCGTCCGTACGACGTGGGGCGCGCCTACGGGCAGTCCAAGACCGCCAACGTTCTATTCGCCGTCGAGGCGACACGCCGCTGGGGTAGTGACGGCATCACCGCCAACGCGGTCCACCCCGGCACGATCGCGACCACCAACCTGATGCGAGACCTGGACCCTGACGTCCTGGCGCACCTCCGCGCCTCAGCCCCGTATGCAGAGACATTTGACGAATCAAAATTGAGATACAAGACGATCGAGCGAGGCGCGGCGCCCAGCGTCCTCGTGGCCACCTCACCACAGCTCGACGGCATCGGCGGCCGCTACTTCGAGGACTGCAACCAAGCGCGGGTCCTCGACCCCGCCGCCCCGAATGCCAGCGGCTCCGGCGTCGCCGCCTACGGACTCGATCCAGCCAACGCGAACCGGCTCTGGGAGCTATCGCTCGCCCTACTCGGTTTGGGGCAACAAGCACGTCGAAGCGCAACCGAAGCAACTCAACCCATTTCTCCCGGAATCCCACAGCGGCAAGGTTCGCTTCCGCGTCGTCCTAACCATGGATCGGTAGACACACGCGATCCAGGAGAGGGATTTCGCGGTCGCAGGTCGTAATTATTCTCTCTCGAACGAGGGAGCGCCAAACACCTCACGAGCGGTATTTTAAAATCCCACGCTTGCGTCGTAGCCGCGGATTCGCTCTCGCGAATACGTTATGCACATGAACCAAAGCGATAACGGCCTGAGCATCTATCTGCGAGAGATCGGGCGAATTCCTCTTTTAACTCGGCAACAAGAGATCACGCTCGCCGCCAGGATAAAGAAGGGCGATGCGGCGGCGCGCGAGCGGATGATCAATGCGAATTTGCGGCTCGTCGTCACAATTGCTCACGATTACGCCAATCTTGGGCTTCCTCTGCTTGACTTGATCTCCGAGGGAAACATCGGCTTGACCAAAGCGGTCGACCGCTTCGACCCGGCCAGAGGGGCGAAGCTGAGCACCTATGCGATGTGGTGGATTAAACAATCGATCAAGCGGGCCCTGGCCAATCAAGCCAAGATGATCCGACTACCGGTGCATCTTATCGATAAAATCTCGAAGGTGCGCCGCGTCTCGTTGCAAATAAACGACGAGCTCGGTCGCGAACCGACCGACGACGAACTTGGTGAAGAAATCGGCATCGGCGGCGAAAAGGTTGCGCGATTAAAAAGTCTCGGCATCCGCCCGGCGTCGCTCGACGCTCCGGTCGGTGACCAAGATTCCACCAAGTTTGGCGAGACGGTCGGTGACGAAGCGGCCCAAACCCCGTTTGAATTGTTGCGCGACAAAAACATGCTCGGGGAAGTGGACGACCTGATCGCGGTCCTCGACGGCCGGGAGAAGAAGATCATTTTTCAGCGTTTCGGTCTCGACGGTGGAAAGCCGAAGACTCTGGAAGACGTGGGAAAGGATTTCGGCGTTACACGGGAGCGGATTCGTCAATTACAGAATATTGCGCTGGCCAAACTACGACGAGCACTCAGCAAGAAGGAGGAGCCTTTGGCCGCATCGCAGCCACTCGGAGCAGCGGAGACTTCTGAACAGAGGCTTTGAATTTGAGCGGGAGCGCCGCGTCTGGTTCTTGTCAGAGACGAAACACGGCCTTAGGCACTTAGACGTATGAATACAGTCACAACGAACACCCGCCCCGCCGAAGCAAGCGGAACATTTGTCATCGGCGACATTCCGGTTCGCCGACTCGGGTTCGGCGCGATGCAACTGACCGGCGATGGCGTCTGGGGAGAACCGCCCAACCATGCGGAGGCGATCGCCGTCCTGCGGCGGACGGTCGAGCTGGGAATCAATCTGATCGACACCGCCGATTCCTACGGGCCCGAAGTCGCCGAACGTCTCATCGCCGAGGCGCTTCATCCCTATCCCGCCGATCTTTTGATCGCGACCAAAGCCGGCTTTCAACGGCCCGGGCCTAACAAATGGGTCGAGGACGGCCGTCCCGAGCATCTGCGATCGGCGGTCGAAGGCAGCCTTCGCCGGCTGCGTCTCCCGCGGATCGATCTGTTACAATTGCACCGCATCGACCCGAAGGTTCCGATGGAAGATCAAATTGGCGCCTTGGTCGATCTTCAGCGCGAGGGCAAGATCCGCCACATCGGATTGTCGGAAGTCAGCGTCAAACAGGTCCAGGCGGTCAGGCGCATTACCCCGATCGTTTCGGTGCAGAATCGGTATAATCTGGTGGATAGAAAATCCGAAGACGTGCTCGAGTATTGTACCCGGGAAAACATTGGCTTCATTCCGTGGTTTCCCCTTGCCACCGGCGAACTCGCGAAACACGACGGTCCGCTGACGCGCGCCGCGAAGAGGCTCCGGGCAGGCCCGGCCCAAATTGCGCTCGCCTGGCTGCTTCGGAAATCTCCGGTCATGCTTCCGATTCCCGGGACTTCGAAGGTCAAACACCTTGAGGAGAATACTGCAGCCGCTCTGATTGATCTCGATGACTCAACCACGAAAGGATTGGAGCGACTCGCGGGCGAATAACAAAGCAGGAGAAACATCATGGTCGGGAAGCGAGTAGCGGATGTGTTGGTCGATACTCTCGTCGCAGCAGGCGTGAAGCGAATTTATGGTTTGGTTGGAGATTCGCTGAATGGTGTGACCGATTCGATTCGTCCTCGGAAGGATTTGCAATGGGTTCCGGTCCGGCACGAAGAAACCGCGGCGTTCGCGGCCGGCGCTGAAGCGCAACTGACCGGACAATTAACTGTCTGTGCCGGCAGTTGTGGTCCGGGCAATCTTCATTTGATCAACGGGCTCTACGACTGTCATCGCACCCGGGTTCCCGTGCTTGCGATTGCGGCGCAGATCCCAAGCGAAGAAATCGGGAGCGGCTATTTTCAAGAGACACACCCGGAACATTTGTTTGCGCAGTGCAGTCATTATTGCGAACTCATTTCGCAACCGGAGCAGATGCCGCGTGTGCTCGAGATCGCGATGCAGACGGCTATCGCGCGACGCGGAGTTTCAGTAATTGCGTTGCCGGGCGATATCGCGTTGCGCGAGGCTGTCGAAAAAGAACCGCGCCTCAACTTCCCGCCGCCAAAACCTACGGTCTGCCCATCGGAGGATGAAATTACGTCACTGGCGAAGGCTCTTAACGAGTCGGAAAAGATCACGATTCTGGCCGGCGCTGGTTGTGCCGGAGCTCATGCTGAGTTGATCGCACTCGCGGGGAAGCTGAACGCGCCAATCGTTCACGCCTTGCGCGGCAAGGAATTCATCGAGTACGACAATCCGTTCGATGTCGGCATGACCGGCCTGCTCGGATTTTCCTCTGGTTACTTTGCGATGATGAACTGCAACACGTTGCTGATGATCGGCACCGACTTCCCCTATCAGCAATTCTTCCCCAAGGACGCGACCGTTATCCAGATCGACATTCGCGGAGAACAACTGGGCCGGCGGACGAAACTCGATTACGGATTGGTCGGCGACACCCGGGTCACACTTCAGGCGCTCCTGCCGAAGCTGAGGCAAAACGCTGACGACAAACATCTGAAATTAAGTCTTGGCCATTATCGCAAAGCGCGAGAAGCATTGGACGAGCTCGCGACCGAAGGAACCGAGCGCAGCGGCAGTCATCCTCAATTCGTAGCCCGCGAGATCAGCGAGCTCGCGCGGGACGATGCCGTTTTCACCTGCGATGTCGGCACGCCGACCATTTGGGCGTCCCGTTATCTCAAGATGAATGGGAAACGGCGGTTACTGGGCTCGTTCGTCCACGGATCGATGGCCAGCGCATTACCGCAAGCGATCGGCGCGCAGATGGCGATGCCGAATCGACAAGTGATCTCGATGTCCGGCGATGGCGGCGTCTCGATGTTGCTGGGCGACTTGCTGACTCTTCGTCAACTAAACCTGCCGATCAAAATCGTCGTCTTTCGAAACGATTCGCTCGCCTTTGTCGAAATGGAAATGAAAGCGAGCGGCTTCCTCGATTTTGGCGTCGAGCTCCAAAATCCGGATTTCGCCGCGCTCGCGCAAGCCGCGGGCCTTCTCGGGCTGAAAGCGGAAACCGCGCAAGACGTGGGGCCGATGTTCCGGCAAGCGTTCAAGCACGATGGACCGGCCCTGGTCGAAGTCCTCGTTCATCGACAAGAGCTGTCGATGCCGCCCACGATTACGGTGGAGCAGGCGACCGGTTTTGGACTCTTCATGCTCAAAGCAGTTCTCAGCGGCCGCGGGGATGAAATTGTCGACCTGGCGAAAGTGAATCTCTTTCGTTAGGCCGAAACAAGAGCGACGCCTTATTCGTCGGGTGGTTTCGCAGCGCTCGGTGCACGCTCCGGCCATAAGGCTACGAACGCGAGAGCAACCACGATCCCAACTGAGACTTCGATGAACCGGTGCAAAGCGATCGTCCATGGTGAAGCCGAGCGCGGAATCAGAACGATGATCGCCAGGGTAATGCTCGCGTAGCGATAGGCGGTCTTCTCCAAACGAAACACCATCGAGAGCAATCCGGTGAGAAGGATCGCCAGGGCGAACGCGAACAGATTGGCTCCGAAAAAATGGGCCTCGAGCGCTCCAATCGACGCCCCCACGGCCGTCGCGACGATCCGCTCGATCGAAAGCGTCAGGGTTGCGCCTAGGGTGGATTGCATCACGACCAAAGTCGCAATTGCGGCCCAGTAGGCTTCAGGCATTTGGACGAGCCGCGCGAGGATAACCGACGCGGTGGCAGCGGCTGCGGTGCGGCCGGCATTTGTGATCGAAGGAAGGTTCTTTTTCTCGTCCCAAGCCCATAATTTCATGCAGCCATGATGTTTGCGCCGGACCAGCTTTGGCAAGATCCACATCTCGTGAAATATCTCGAAGGGGGGAGCGCCAATCACCTCGTGAGCGGTATTTCAAAACCCCACGCTCGGGCAATAGCGGCGGATTCTATCCAGGGGGTACGTTTTGGTCATCGATGAAAGCGATACCCGCCTGAACAGATACCGGTGAGAGATCGGGCGAAAACATGAACAGAACAATCGAAGCGAACTTTTACCAGCCTGTCGTCGAAACGATCAAGGAGAAAACATCTATCTTGATCATCGATAACAACCGCGATTTCACCCATGCGGCCAGGGTCGCGCTGGAAAAGACGGGCCGCTACGTTGTCGGTGAAGAGAACGATGCGAGCAAAGCTCATCAGACAGCCCGGGACCTGAAACCGGACCTTATCCTCCTCGATATCGCGATGCCGGAAACGGATGGTGGCGAGGTCGCCGCCTGGATTCAATCCGATCCCGCATTGCACCGGATACCAATTGTCTTTCTGACGGCTCTTGTGACGATGGCTGAAGCGAGGTTGGGTCTGCGGATCCAGGGACATTCATTCCTCGCCAAGCCGATCAGCCTCCCTGAGTTGATCAAAGGCATCGAGGAAAATCTGCCCGCACTCGGGGCCCATTCGAACGGCGGCCGAACGCAAACGGCGTGATGCCTTTTTCTGCGCGAATGCAGAACGCGGCCATGGAAATTCACCAGCTCAGATACTTCGTCGCGGTCGCGGACAAAGGCAGCTTCTCACGAGCAGCTTTGCGCGAGCATGTGGCCCAGCCATCGCTCAGCCAGCAAATTCAAAAGTTGGAGGCGGAGGTAGGCGAAAGGTTGTTTGATCGCCTTCCGAAATCGGTTGTCCTGACCGAAGCGGGCACTTGCCTGCTTGGTTTCGCGCGAAAGATTTTGATCGGTATCGCCGATGCACGGCGTTGCGTGGACGACTTGAAGCGCGACGGCACCGGCCGCTTGGTCGTGGGAGCCATTCCCACCATCGCGCCCTACATCTTGCCGGCAATGATCGCGAATTTTCAACATCTGCATCCGAAAGTCGCCGTGGAAATCTTCGAGGACACAACCGAGAGCCTGGCCTTGCTATTGGAGGACGGAACGCTCGACGCGGCGATTATGTCGACCTGCGACAAAAGGCCTGCCTTTGAACGTCATTTCCTGGGCACGGAGCCCCTCCTGCTTTTGCTGCCAGCCGGCCATCGGCTCGCTGAAAAGAAAAAAATCAGGTGGAGCGATCTCAAATCGCAAAAGTTTCTTCTTTTACACGAAATGCATTGCCTTTCGACCCAGGTTCATGACCTCCTGGCGACCCATCAACTCCAGCCCGAACCGGTCGTCCGAGGCGCGCAGCTCGCCACCATTGCGCAAATGGTCGCGGCCAATATGGGAGTGACGTTGGTGCCGAAAATGATGATTGAGAGCGCGCTCGCGACCGGTTGCGTCGCCCTGCCCTTCGCGCCGCCGGTTCCAGTCCGCGACCTCAACTTACTGCGCAATCCTCTCCGCCTCGAAAGCAAGGCCACGGCGGCGTTCCGACGCGCCGCCGTGGATGCCTTTTCCCATTGAACTCGACTCGCCTCCAATTCGCTCTATTTCAGTGTTTCCATCGCCTGGACCAATGGGAACCACGGCAACACCACGGCGGTAACCAGTACTACCGCCCAAAGGACAAGATCGGCGAAGTAGCCTGTGCGTTCCCGCTGCCGGTAACGTTCGCTCAGAAAGCGAGAAGCGCGCACCCGCATCGAAGTAATAGTTTTCATTTAAATCACCTCCTTCTGTGTATACCCCACGCGACACCACCTGGCGCGTCGGTTGAAATACTTTGTGCGACTAGCGGTGATAGGAGACGCCTATATGGGCCGACATCCCGATTTACGCTTTACGACTCGCGAGAAACCGGAAACAGTGCAGTTGGCTGCTTTTAACGAGGAATAACGCCATGCTTTCGCTTTTTGCCTGCTTTCGAAATGGCCGCTCGTTCGTCAAATTCGAGAGCGGGCGGCCGGCACCGGCCTTGAGAGGAATGGGGTAAGGGGGATGTAGGTTTCTTTTTGCGATGCACGCCTCAAATGCGCTGGATCCGCAGTCGCCACAAGCACGCGCGATCTACGATTTGGGGATCGTTGCGACGATCGTCTTCGTTCTTATTTTCGTTGTCGTAGCGGGCGGGATCGTCTACGCGATCTTTCGTTTCCGCGGGCGCGAAGGCGAGCCCGAACCGAAGCAGTTCGCTGGAAACGAGAAAGTGGAAATCATCTGGACGGTGATTCCGTTTTTGATCGTCGTGTTCCTTTTTGCGCTGACTCTGCGCGGGATGAACCGTGCCGATCCGCCGCCAGCGCCTTCGCCCGACCTGGTTGTGACCGGACATCAATTCTGGTGGCAGGCAGATTATCCGGCATCGGGAGTGGTCACAGCGAACGAAATCCATATTCCGGCCGGCAAACCTTTGTCGGTGCGGTTGGATTCGAAGGATGTGCTGCACGAATTCTGGGTGCCGGAATTGGCGCGCAAAATGACGACGGTGCCCGGCCAGCCCAACAACATCTGGATACAGGCTGACAAACCTGGCGTCTATCTCGGCACGTGTTCGGAATTCTGCGGAACGCAACACGCGTGGATGCGCATCGTGGTGGTCGCGGAAGAGCCTTCGAAGTTTGAAGCCTGGCAACAAGCCCAGTTGCAGCCGGCGCAGACAGCGACCAGCGACCCGGCAGCCAAAGGCCTCGCTTTATTTCAGACATCCACCTGCATGAATTGCCATGCGATTCGCGGCGTGCCGGGCGCGAATGCGATTGTCGCGCCGGATCTGACGCACGTCGCCAGCCGCAAACAAATCGGCGCGGGCATTCTCGAAAATACTCCGGCAAATATGCGCAAGTGGCTCAAGAACCCGCAGCACGTTAAGCCCGGCGTTCTCATGCCGGACTTCAATTTTACCGGCCAGCAACTCGACGAACTCACAGCCTATCTGGACACCTTGCGATGAATGGCACGACAACGGCGCCCGCGAGCCCGGCCACGCTTCTAGATCCCGCTGAGCACTGGCACCATCGGCTCGCCTGGCTCTCCACCGTCGATCACAAACGGATCGGGGTTCTCTACCTCTTGACCGGTCTGTTCTTTTTCGTCGTCGGCGGGCTCGAGGCGCTTGTGCTACGGGTGCAACTAGCCGTGCCGAAGAATCATTTTCTCCAGCCGGACACGTTCAACCAGCTCTTCACCATGCACGGCACGACGATGATTTTTCTCGTCGTCATCCCGGTAGGATTGGGCTTCGTAAACTACTTCCTCCCCTTGCAGATCGGCGCGCGCGACATGGCATTTCCGCGTCTGAACGCGTTTGGCTTCTGGTTGATTCCGTTCGGCGGAATTCTTTTGCACTTCAGCGTGCTCGCCGGCGGCGCTCCCGCGGTCGGCTGGTTTTCCTACGCGCCTTTGAGTGAGACACCATATTCCTCCACTCTCGGCGTCGATTACTGGGCGGTTGCGCTCTTCGTGCTCGGCATCGGATCGGTCGCCACCGCCATCAATATCATCGCGACAGTTATCTGCCGGCGCGCGCCCGGAATGACGATGCGGCGCCTTCCGCTCTTTACCTGGATCAATTTCGTCAACGCTTTCATGATCATTCTCGCGTTGCCGGTTTTAAACGCCGGGCTGGCGATGCTCCTGATCGATCGACAGCTCGAGGGTCATTTTTTTCTGCCCTTCCATGGCGGGTCGGCGGTTCTGTGGCAGCACATCTTTTGGGCGTTCGGTCATCCCGAGGTCTACATCATGGTGTTTCCAGCGTTTGGGATCGTTTCGGAAGTGATCCCGGTTTTTTCCAGGAAACCGATTTTCGGCTACGCGTTTGTCGCCGCTTCAAGTGTGGCCATCGCAGTCCTGAGCATGGGTGTTTGGGGACACCACATGTTTACGGTTGGGATGGGCCGCGCAGCCAATTCGTTTTTCGCCATCTCCTCACTGCTGATCGCGATTCCAACCGGCGTGAAGGTTCTCAATTGGACGGCGACCATGATCGGCGGCCGGCTTCGCTTCGATGTGCCGATGCTGTTTTGCATCGCGTTTCTCATTCAATTCCTTTTGGCCGGGATCACCGGGATCAGCCATGCCGTCGTGCCGCTCGATTGGCAGACCAAGAATAGTTATTTTCTCGTAGCGCATTTTCACTTCGTCGCCGTCGGCGCGATCGTCTTCGCCTTCTTCGCCGCGGTCTACTTTTGGTTTCCGAAAATGAGCGGGCGGATGCTCTCAGAGCGGCTCGGCAAATGGACGTTTTGGCTAATGGTCATCGGCTTCAACATGACCTTCATTATTCAGCATTTTCTCGGTCTCCTCGGGATGCCGCGGCGGGTATTCACGTATCCAAACCTGCCGCACTGGGGTTGGATGAACATGCTCTCGACCGTCGGCGTTTTGTTCATGGCCGCCGCGGCGCTCTTTCTCGTTTGGAATCTCGCCGTCTCGTTTTTTCGAGGGAAAATAGCGGGCGATAATCCTTGGAACGCGTGGACGCTGGAATGGGCCACGACTTCGCCGCCGCCGCATGAAAATTTTCATGCGCTGCCGCCGATCCGCAGCCGCCGGCCGTTGTGGGACATCGCGAATCCTGACCGGCCTGATCCTGTGGTAGGGGAGAACACCTCAGAGATCGAGAGTCCGGACAAAACCAAGACGGGCATTCTTACCTTCATCGTTTCGGAAGCGGCGTTCTTCGCGATTCTGCTGCTCGCGTATTTGTATTTCTACGCCCGGCCGCAACCCGGTCCTGGACCGAGGGAACTCGACGTTCCGCGGACGCTGGTCTTTAGCCTTTGCCTTTTCGCGAGCAGTTTCACTCTATGGCGATCCGAAATCGCCCTGGGCAGACAGCGTCGCGGCTCGATGCTTGGCTGGCTTGTGCTCACCATCACGCTTGGCGGTGTCTTCCTGGTCGGCCAGGGAATGGAGTACTGGAAATTGTTTCAGACCGGAGTCGACGTCAGCACAAACCTTTTCGCGACCTCCTTCTTCACTCTCACCGGCTTTCACGGTTTACATGTTTTCCTCGGTCTGGTTGCGCTTCTGATTTTTCTCTGGCTCGCCTGGCGGGGTGATTTTGCTCCGGGCCGCTCATCGGCGTTCGAAGCCGCGGGCTACTACTGGCATTTCGTCGATATCGTTTGGGTTTTTGTTTTGCTCACCGTTTACATCCTTCCACTCGCTCGATGACTACCTACGAATTCCTCACTACAACCTGGAGGTGGAGTTTCCTCCTTCTGCTTTTTTGCGCGCTTGCCCTCGTGGGATATTTCCTCGCCTTTCGGCGACGGGGCCGCCTCGCCTATCTTGGCGGCGCACTCGCCGTATTTCTCTTCGCCCTTATCTCCCCGGTGAGTGCGTTGGCTGACGGTTATCTCTTCAGCGCGCACATGGTTCAGCACATCCTGCTCGTGCTCATCGTTCCCGCGTTTCTGTTGTTAAGTTTGCCGCGGTCGTTTTCGCTTCCGCGCCCATTCACAGCTCTCACGCATCCGCTCATCGGTTGGATGGCCGGCGTTGGCGCGATGTGGCTCTGGCACGTGCCCGCGCTTTGCAACGCGGCCACAACGTCGAGCGCCATCTCGGTGATTCAAACGACCTCGCTCCTTCTCATGGGAAGCGCCTTCTGGTGGCAGGTGCTCGCTCCGCGCGACGCGCAACGGCTCTCACCAGCTGCCGGGATTGCCTATCTCTTTACCGCATGCACCGCCTGCAGTGTCCTAGGCATTATCCTGACTTTCGCGCCGGTTTCTATTTGCCCCGTTTACCAGCAACCGGTCGATCGTTTGGGAATACTTAGCTCTATCCGCGGCCAATGGGGCCTGACGAGTGAGCGAGACCAGCAAATCGGCGGACTGCTGATGTGGGTCCCGATGTGCTTGATTTATCTTACTGCCATCCTCGCGCAGCTCGCTCGCTGGCATTCGGGACCGCACCCGGAGAAATCCAATGCCTGACGAACAATCGCCCGTCGCCCATCCGGAGTGGGAGCCATTGCCGGCGGAACGGCTGCCGCGGCCCACCTACTTCCCCGCCGGCCTGGCGATGGGAATAACGTTTCTTTTTTGGGGCTTGATCACTTCGTCCGTCGTTATCCTGGTCGGGCTCGCGCTCTTCATCGCCTCGCTCGCCGGATGGATCAGGGAAATCCGTTATGAACGAAAACGTCACTGACCACTCTTGTTTGGCCCGCCTGGAAACGCCCGAGGAACTCAGCCGTCGCGGCTTTTTGGAGAAGCTCTCGATCGGGCTTGCCGGTTTTTGCGCCGCTGTTGTCGGAGTTCCACTCATCGGTTTCGTGATCGCGCCGTTGTTTCGCAAAGTACCGGAGCAATGGGTAACTCTCGGCAAAGTAGGTGACTTTCAAGTCGGCAAGACCGTAAGCGTCACGGTGGTCAATCCCTCGTCGTTGCCGTGGGCCGGGGTAACGGCAAAGAGCGGGGTGTGGTTGCGCCGTGACAGTGAGACCAGCTTTACCGCGTTCTCCGCTAACTGCACTCACCTCGGTTGCCCGGTGCGCTGGATCGAGGGGGCGGAACTGTTCATGTGTCCCTGTCACGGCGGCGTTTACTATAAGGATGGAAAAGTTGCCGCCGGCCCGCCCCCGCTTCCGCTCATTCGTTATGGGGTGCGCGTCGAGAAAGGCGAAGTGAAAATCAGTTCAGTGGTCGTGCCGATTACCACGACGTTATGAAGTGGCTCTTCAAGGCGGTGTGGCTTTGGCTCGACGACCGGGTCGGCATCAGCGTGCTGCTCAAGCCGATGAAGCACATCGCGCCGCACGACGCGAAATGGTGGTACGTTTTCGGGACGGCCACCATGATCGCGTTCATCGTCCAAGTGGCAACCGGCGTGGCCCTGGCGTTCTCGTTCATTCCTTCGTCTTCGCAGGCTTACGAGACGCTGGTCTTCATCACGAACGACGCGCCGTTCGGCAACTTTCTGCGCGGGCTCCATTACTACGGGGCTTCCGCGATGGTGCTAATGATCGGCGCGCATATGGCGCAGACGTTTCTGTTCGGCTCCTACAAATTTCCGCGCGAGATGACGTGGGCGACCGGCGTGCTGCTACTTTCTTTCACCCTTGGGATGGGATTTACCGGCCAACTGCTGCGCTGGGATCAGACGGCGGCGTGGTCCGTGGTGGTAGCGGCGGAACAAGCCGGTCGCGTTCCGTTGATCGGCAATGCGCTGGCGCATTTCATTCTCGGAGGCGAAACGATCGGCGGCGCCACCTTGAGCCGCTTCTTTGCGATCCACGTCTTCGTCCTTCCCGGCATCATGTTCGCCTTTATCGGCCTGCACCTTTGGCTGGTCTTGCGCCACGGAATTTCCGAGCCGCCGGTCGCTGGCAAAGTGGTTGACCCGGAGACCTACCGCAAGGAGTACGAGGAACTCCTGGAAAAAAGCGGCCGACCATTTTGGCCGGACCTCGCCTGGCGCGATGTCATCTTCGGCACCGCGCTGATCCTGGCCGTAGCGCTCCTGGCCTTCTTCATCGGTCCTCCGGCGCTTGATAAGCCTCCCGATCCGAGCGTGCTCGACGCCGATCCGCGTCCCGATTGGTACCTTCTCTGGTACTTCGCCCTGCTCGCCTTGATGCCGGCGAAAATCGAGGGCTACCTCATGATTCTCGTGCCCCTTTTTATCGGCATGCTGCTGCTGATAACTCCCGTCCTGAATCACAAGGGCGAGCGCGCCTCGTCTCGGCGCCCGTGGGCCATTGCCGTGGTGTTACTCTCCGTGATCATGATCGGCTCGCTTTGGATTGCGGGACAGCGATCGCCTTGGTCGCCCAATTTCCAAGCCCTGCCGCTCACCGAAAAAGTTATCGGCGCCTCGAGCGGACCACCGTTTGCCGGTGGACAACTGTTTCACGACAAAGCCTGTCTCAATTGTCATCTCATTCAGGGTTTTGGCGGACGCCGCGGACCCGATCTCACCTACATCGGCGACAAACTGACGCGAGATAATATCGTCATCCGCATCGTCAACGGCGGGGGCAATATGCCGGCGTTCGGCAGTTCGCTAAAGCCGCAGGAGCTCGACGCGTTGGTAGCTTTCCTGGAATCACGAAAGCGCCCGATTCGGCCACAAGATCAAGTGCCGCCGGCCCAAAAATGAACTTCTAATGAGAGCCTCGCCCGATCTTCCCGCTTTACCATTTCCCCCAAAAGAGGTAGCGACAAAGACTGCTCGAATAAGTAATTAATTGATATGGCAACGCTCGCAGGCTTGCTGTCCAAATGGCCGCTCATTCGGCAAATTCGTGACCGCGCCGATGGCACCGGTGTCGAGGCCATGTCGGACAAGACTCGCGCGATGCACGCGCGGATCGACGGAGCGCAAGTGGCAAGATCGATTTGCCCCTACTGCGGCGTCGGCTGCGGCCAGCTGATTTTTCACAAGGACGGCAAGCTCGTCTCCATCGAAGGCGACCCGGAGAGTCCCATCAGCCAGGGGAATCTTTGCCCGAAAGGCGCGGCTTCTTATCAATTGCTCACGCACGATCGGCGCGAAACGAAAATGAAATATCGCGCGCCGCGCGCGAAAGAGTGGACGGAAATCTCGCTCGATCGCGCGATGGACATGGTGGCAGACCGCGTCTGGGAGTCGCGCAAACGCACGTTCGTGCACAAAAAAGACGGCGCGACGATCAATCACACGACCGCGATCTGTCATCTCGGCGGCGCCACGCTCGATAACGAAGAGAATTATCTGATCCGAAAACTATTCACTCTTGGCCTGGGGATGGTGTGCATATCCAACCAGGCACGGATATGACATAGCAGCACGGTGCCCGGTCTGGGCACCTCCTTCGGCCGGGGCGGAGCTACGACTGCGCAACAAGATCTCGCTAACGCCGATTGCGTTTTGATCGAAGGCTCGTCCATGGCCGAAGCGCACCCGGTCGGCTTCCGCTGGGTCATGAAGGCAAAGGAACGCGGCGCGACCATCATTCATGTCGATCCCAGATTTTCGCGCACGAGCGCCCTGGCCGATATCTGGGTGCCGATGCGCGCCGGTGGCGACATCGCGTTTCTCGGCGGCATTATCAGGCACCTCATCGAGAACAATCTTTTCTTCCG
>PLCM01000011.1 GCA_003134765.1 Spartobacteria bacterium
GCTTTCACCGTCTATCCGCCGGCATCCCGGCTCGGCGTATTCTACTTTCCACTTTCGCCTTTCCCCTTTGATTCGCTCCGCTCCCGCTTCGCTCACCGCTGCCCTCGCGGCTTTAACCGTCTATCCGCCGGCATCCCGGCTCGGCGTATTCCACTTTCCACTTTCGCCTTTCGCCTTTCTACTTTCTTCAATGGCCCTTCTGATCCGCTCTCTTCTACTTTCCACTTTCGCCTTTCGCCTTTCTACTTTCTTCAATGATTCTCGGCCTTAACGCGTACCACGGAGATTCGGCGGCGTGTCTGATCAAGGACGGCCGATTGGTAGCAGCGGCCGAGGAAGAACGGTTTCGCCGGATCAAACATTGGGCGGGGCTGCCGACGAACGCGATCGATTACTGCCTGCGCGAAGGGGGCGTTTCGCTTCAGGATGTCGAGCATATCGCGATCAACCGGAAACCGGGCGTGAACAACTGGCGCCGGCTCGCCTTTGTCCTGCGGCATCGGCCCGATCCGCGATTGATGCTGCAAAAAGTGAAGAACATCCGGAGCGCCTCCTCGGTGCAGGATGCTCTCGAGCGAGCGTATGACATTTCGTTAGGCGCGCAGGTTCACCATGTCGAACACCATCTCGCGCATCTCGCCTCGGCCTTTCTCGTTTCGCGGTTTGAAGAAGCGGCCTGCATTTCCATCGATGGCTTCGGCGACTTCGCCAGCACCGCGATGGGTTTCGGACAGGGAAGCGCGCTCGAGATTGCCCAGCGCGTCTATTTTCCGCACTCGTTAGGCATTTTTTATTCGGCCATTACCCAGTTCATCGGTTTCCCGAATTTTGGCGACGAATACAAAGTGATGGGACTCGCGCCGCTGGGAGAACCAAAATACCTGGAGAAGATGCGCGAACTGGTCCGTGTCCAGCCGGACGGCACCTTCAAACTGGCCCTGAAATATTTCCGACATCACACCGACAACGTTTCCTACAGCTGGAACGATTGCGCCCCGGAGGTCGGTATTCTCTACACCGACAAGCTTCTCGAACTGCTCGGTCCCGCGCGGACAGCCGGCGATCCGCTCGAACAACGACACAAGGACCTCGCCCGTTCCGCGCAGGCCATGTATGAAGAAGCCTTTTTCGCGTTGCTCAATTCTCTTCATCGCCGCCGGCCTTCGCTTAATCTTGCGCTCTCCGGCGGCTGCGCCATGAATTCTGTCGCGAATGGAAAGGTCTACCTGCGCACCCCGTTCCGGAAAATGTATCTGCCCGCCGCCGCCGGCGACGCGGGTGGCGCGATCGGAGCCGCGGCAGTTGTGCTGTCGCAAGTAGAAAGTGGAATGGAGCCGGCGGGAGCCGAGCGACATGGACCAAGCCCGAAGGGTGAGCGAGCGGGTGCGAGTGAATCAAAGGAGAAAGGAGAATGGAGCCGGCGGGAGTCGAGTGACATCGACGAAGCCCGCAGGGTTAGCGAGCGGGAGCGAACGAATCAAAACGGGGAGCTCTTTCGGACTTCGCCATTGGCCAATCGGATTTCTAATTCCTCGTTCTCCGCCTATCTTGGGCCGGAGTCGTCGGAACAAGAGATTCTCGATCTCATCGAAAAACGAAAAACAGAGATCGAAACGGCTGGCTGCAAGATCGAACTAATAACCAATAACCAAGAACTCTGCGAACGCACGGCCCGTGCGATCGCAGATGGCCGCGTCATCGGCTGGTTCCAAGGGCGGATGGAGTGGGGGCCGCGCGCGCTGGGGAACCGCTCGATCCTGTGCGATCCCCGCCGCGGCGACATGAAGGAAATCCTGAACCTGAAGATCAAGCGCCGGGAATCTTTCCGTCCGTTCGCGCCTTCTATCTTGCGCGAATCTGTGGCGGAATGGTTCGAGCAGGATGACGACGTTCCTTTCATGATGGAGGTGTTTCAAATCCGTGCCGAAAAACGGCCGCTGATTCCCGCCGTGACCCACGTGGACGGATCGGGCCGCCTCCAAACTGTGCATCGCGAAACCAACCCGCTTTACCACGAACTAATCTCTGCGTTCTGTTCACTGACCTCCGTCCCGATGGTGCTCAACACTTCTTTCAACGAGAACGAACCTGTCGTCTGCCGCCCCGAAGAAGCGCTCGATTGCTTCCTGCGCACAAAGATGGACCTGCTCGTGCTCGGCAGTTTTTTCATCGAACGAAAGTCTTCTTGAGCGCTCACTGGCCCGGTATCACCCGCCTCACGCGTCATGATCCAGTCATTCTCCAGTTCGGAGACCAGACGGCTCTGGGAGGAAGAGCGATCCAGGCGTTATGGAGCGGTGGCCAAAATCGCTTTGAGAAAATTGATTCAGCTCCATGCCGCCGAAAGCCTCGCCGATCTGCGAACGCCGCCAGGCAACCGGCTCGAGGCTCTGAAAGGCAAGCGCGCCGGCCTCCACTCGATCCGGATCAATGATCAATGGCGCATCTGCTTTCGTTGGACTCCGGCGGGACCGGAAGCAGTTGAGATCGTGGATTACCATTGATGCCTGCGTTATAACCCGATAGGATATAAACATGAATCCGATTCGACCGGGCGAAATCTTGCTGGAGGAGTACTTGCAACCGCTGGGGATGTCTCAGAATGCGTTCGCTCGCGCGATTGGGGTTTCGCCGCGTTCCATCAACGAAATCGTTCTTGGCCGCCGGGCCATTACTCCGGACATGTCCATTCGCTTTGGGACTGCATTTCGCCAATCGCCGCGCTTTTGGCTGAATATCCAAACGGAATGTGACTTTCGACAAGCCATGCGTCGACGGCGCAAGCTGACGGCCTCCATCCGACCAGTGGCTGCTGTGTCAGGGTAATCTCGACTTTTTTGATCTCCGTTCGCCTACTTCCGGTCGCCGACTTCAGACCTCTGATCTCCGACCTCTGGTCGCCGACTTTCGACTTTCGAATTCCTACTTCCTACTTTGTTTGACTGACCCATGTGCGGCATCGCGGCTATTTTTGGATACGGAGGTAATGCGCCGCCGGTCGATCGCGATGAGTTGATCGTGATTCGCGACCGGATGATCCATCGCGGGCCGGACGGCGAAGGCCTCTGGATTTCGGAGGACCGCCGCGTGGGGTTGGCCCATCGACGGCTGACGATTGTGGACCTGACGGATGCGGGGCTCCAGCCGATGTGGAATGGCGACCGGACACTCTGCGTCACCTACAACGGCGAGATTTACAACTACCCGGCGTTGCGCGCGAAGTTGTTGGAGCGCGGATATCAATTCAGTTCGAACTGCGACACCGAGGTATTGCTCCATCTCTACGCCGAAAAAGGCGCGGAGATGATGAACGAGCTTCGCGGAATGTATGCGTTCGCCATTTGGGACGCGAGGGAGCGGACCCTGTTTTGCGCTCGCGACCCATTTGGAATCAAACCGCTCTACTATGCGGACGACGGGAAGACGGTTCGGGTGGCTTCGCAAGTAAAGGCGCTCCTGGCGGGAGGGCGTGTCGATACGGCGCCCGATCCCGCGGGACATGTTGGGTTTTTTCTCTGGGGTTCGGTGCCCGATCCCTTCACGAACTATCGTGGCATCCGGGCCGTGCCAGCGGGGCACACGCTGACGCTCCGCGAAGGCGCGCCGCCGCAGGAGAAATCGTTCTGTAGCATCCCGGACGTCTTGCGTGAGGGCGAAATTGCTGCACGCGGGGCTCCCCAGCTCTCAAACGATCAACGCGAGATCCTGCACGGCGCGTTGCGCGACAGCGCCGAACATCATCTCATGGCCGACGTGCCGGTGGGCATTTTCCTTTCGGCCGGACTCGATTCCTCCACGATCGCGGCACTTGTCAGCGAGCGACATCACGATGTGCGCACTGTCACACTCGGTTTTGACGAATTTCGTGGAAGCAAATCGGACGAAACGCGCCTCGCCGAGGTTGTGGCAAGGCAGTATGGCACCCGGCACGAAACCATCTGGATCACGCGGCGCGATTTCGAAGCCGACGCCGCGCGGTTATTTAACGCGATGGATCGGCCAACGATCGATGGCGTGAACACGTACTTCATTAGTCTCGCAACGAAACGCGCGGGATTGAAGGTCGCGCTTTCCGGTCTCGGTGGGGACGAATTGTTCGGCGGTTACCCGAGTTTTCGCGACGTCCCGCGGATTGCGAATGCCCTCCGTTTTTTTCGCCCCTTCCAAAAAATCGGCCGCGGCTTCCGGCTCGTCACGCAAGGGATGATCAGGCATTTTTCTTCGCCTAAGTATGCCGGGCTTTTCGAGTACGGGTCGAGTTATCCTGGCGCCTATTTGTTGCGAAGAAGCCTGTTCATGCCGTGGGAACTTCCGGAAATTCTCGACCCGGACCTGGTGCGCGAAGGCTGGAGCCGTCTCAACACCTTTCATCACTTGGGCACGCTCTGCGATTCTCTCGAGTCCCAACGACTCAAAGTATCCATTCTCGAACTGTGCTGGTATATGCGCCACCAGCTTCTCCGTGACGCTGACTGGGCGGGAATGGCACATTCTCTCGAAATCCGCGTGCCGCTCGTCGATATCAAACTTCTCCGCGACATCGCGCCGTTGCTGGCGTCAAGGCATCCGCCGGAGAAGCGTGACATGGCGCTCTCACCGCGGGTGCCGCTGCCGGACGAGGTCCTGTCACGTCCGAAGACCGGTTTTTCCGTTCCTGTGCGCGACTGGCTGTTGCGCTCGTTCGATCCGCTGTCCGCCGGCGAGCGCGGATTGCGCGGATGGGCGCGCGAAGTGTATTCGCGTTTTGCCGACCCGCTGGAAATGCATCGCCGATCCTTGCGTGCGAAGCGGCGCGCGATCGGTGCGAAGCCCGGGATTTCACAGGCAATGGGACCAGCGGTCGGGCAAGATCCAAACGGCCCTGGAAAAGATCTTCACGGGTTGATGCTGCTGACAGATGGCTTCGGCGGTTTCGGAGGCATAGCGAAGTTCAATCGCGATTTCCTCTCGGCTTTGTGCGCGCACCCCCGGATGGCGCAGGTCACCGCCATCCCGCGTTTGATGCCGAACGATCCGGGGCCGTTGCCTGGCAATCTTAAGCTCGTCAGAGACGGGCTGGGGGGAAAACGTCAATTCGTCACTGCCGCGGTCCGAAAGGCGAGGGATCTTCGCCGGGTCGATCCGACCGGAGAATCGATTATCATTTTTTGCGGCCACATTAATTATCTCCAGATTGCTTCGGGCTTGCAGCGGATTTGTGGCGGGACCATTTACCTGATCATCCACGGCATCGATGCATGGCAATCGCCCGGAACCGCGTTTATTAAGACCGCCTTACGCCGTCTCGACGGTTTTCTCGCCGTCAGCAACGTCACGAAACAACGTTTCCAGAGCTGGAGCCGGACTCGCTTTGACATGGGCCTGATTTTGCCCAATTGCGTCGACCTCGACGCATTCAAACCGGGGCCGCGCTGCCCTGCGCTCGTCGATCGTTACGATCTCGCCGGCCGCAAAGTCCTCATGACGCTCGGCCGTCTCGCCTCCGCCGAGCGCTACAAGGGATTCGACGAAGTCATCGAATTGCTCCCGCGGCTGGCGGATGAATTTCCCGGCATTACCTACCTCGTTTGCGGCGACGGGCACGATCGGCCTCGCCTCATGGAAAAGGCCCGTCTTCTCCAATGCGAAGTGGTCGATTTTAGCGGCGGACGCCAACCGGAACGCGGTTCACGAAGCGAAACGACTTCGCGCCCCCGCGTTATCTTCACCGGCCGGGTCGCCGAATCCGAGAAAGCCGCTCATTATCAGCTCGCGGACAGTTACGTCATGCCCAGTTCGGGCGAGGGATTCGGAATCGTCTACCTGGAAGCCCTCGCCTGCGGCGTCCCGGTGATCGGCAGCCGTGCCGACGGCAGTCGCGAAGCGTTGCGCGAAGGCAAACTCGGGACCCTCATCGATCCGCGTGATCCCGACGAGCTGTGCGAAGCGATCACGCGCATCTTGAACGCTTATCCGGATGGGGCGCCCGCAGTCAATCGCGAAGACCTCGAATTCTTCTCCGAGGAATGCTTCACGTATCGCCTCCACGAAATCGTCGATGCGATTGCACCCATTTCTGCCGATAATCAGGCGAGGATAAATACAGAGATTCGATTCGCCGATATGCCATAATGGACATCGATAACCTGCTCCGAACAGCCGGGCGAAATTCTTAAATGCATACCATTGCTGTCGTTGGGTTGGGTTACGTGGGATTGCCGCTTTCGCTTCGGTTCGCCGAGATCGGCAGTCGCGTCCTCGGTCTCGATGTCGACGAAACAAAAATCGCGGCACTCCAGGCTGGCAAGACCTATATCAAGCAGTTCTCGGCCGAGCGGATCAACGCAAGCGTTAGCAAAGGCACGTTCATTCCCTCGTCGGATATGTCGCGGGTGTCGGAAGCGGAGGCGATTATTCTATGTGTGCCAACTCCGTTGACGAAGCAGCGCGAACCCGATCTTTCCTACGTTCTGAATACAGGGCGCGCCATTGCGCCGCATCTGCAACGAGGGGTGCTCGTTGTCTTGGAATCGACGACCTATCCCGGGACCACAGACGAGGATCTCCGGGCTGTGCTGGAAGAAGGTTCCGGGATGAAAGCCGGTGAAGACTTCCACCTCGCATATTCACCTGAGCGCGAAGATCCAGGTAACGCCGAGAGCAACGTCAGCAAGGTGCCGAAGATCGTTGGCGGTTACACGCCCGCGTGTCGCGACAAAGCGGTGGCGCTATATGCGCGCGCCGTCGCAACCGTCGTCCCGGTTTCATCCTGTAAAACGGCGGAGGCCACCAAACTTCTGGAAAACATTTTCCGGAGCGTGAACATCGCTCTGGTCAACGAGTTGAAAGTCGTCTATGCCGCGATGGGGATCGATATCTGGGAAGTGATCGAGGCCGCGAAGACGAAGCCATTCGGATTCATGCCGTTTTATCCGGGGCCCGGTCTGGGCGGCCACTGTATTCCGATCGATCCGTTTTATCTGACGTGGAAAGCGCGCCAGTACGGGAAGCACACCCGTTTCATCGAACTGGCCGGCGAGATTAATACGGCCATGCCCGATTATGTGGTCTCGCGATTGATTGAAGCTCTGAACGCGAAGAAGAAATCGGTTAACAGTTCTCGGATATTGTTAATTGGCCTGGCCTACAAACCCGATGTCGATGACACGCGCGAATCGCCCGCGTTCGTTCTAATGGACAAATTGAGCGCACTCGGTGCCGAGATAGCTTACTACGACCCTCACGTCCCCGTCGTTGGCCCCACTCGCGAGCACGCCCGCTGGCAGGGAGTTCGCTCCATGAACTGGGACGCGGCCACGGTGCGCGGATTCGACGCAGTCATTGTCGTTACCGCCCACTCGGATGTGAACTACGAAGAGCTTTCGTCCTGGTGCGATTGCATTGTGGATACGCGGAACGTGTTTCAACTGGCAGCCGACGAGGATAAGACGGTGCAGAAAGTTTGGAAAGCCTAAGGCGCGCCGCCAATCCAATAGGCCTTCGATCAAACCTGGTGGACGAGGAAATTTTTCCAGATAAGCCGAGCCGTTTTGAGATGACGGCTGGGTTTCTCCGCCGCCAGTTTCATCAGGGGCGCGGCGGTCGCGCGAAGCTCGCAATTTCAACGAGCGTCATCTCACGCATTGTTGGCGCTGCGATTAGTCTACTCATTCTCCCGATCAGCGTTCGTTATCTCGGCAACGAAGGATATGGGCTGATGACGACGATTACGGCCGTGGTCGGCTGGTTGCAGTTTACCAACCTGGGAATCGGGCTTGGTTTGCAGAATGCGCTAACGGAGGAAACGGCCAAAGCGAATCGGCAGGCGCAGAAAGAGCTGGTGAGCACGGCAGTTCTTTCACTCGCCGGAATCGGGCTGATTCTACTCGTCGCCGGATTGCTGGTGTTCCCGCATATTCGTTGGACAGCAGTGTTCCCTCCGACTACGGAGCGATTTAAAGCGGAAATCCCCTGGACTGTTCTCTTCGTTTTCTTCGGCTTTGTGAGCACGGTCATGCTTGGGTTTGTCGGACCAATCTATGCCGCGCGGCAAGAACTGCATATCGGCAGTGTCCAGGCCATGGTGACCAGTCTTGTGACTTTACTGGGAACGGTCGTGGCTGTGCATTTTCGGTGGGGCCTGCTCGGGCTCACAATCTGTACCATCGGGGCAACGGCAGTAATGCAATGGAGTTTTGCTTTGTGGACTCTTTACGGACGAGGGCTCCTGGAACTGCATCCGCGGTGGTCCAGCTTCACGCGATCGGCTGCAGGGCGCGTCTACAGGAACGGAATCGACTTCCTTCTCTTGCAAATCTGTAACATCGCATTCTTCCAAATCGACGCGTTCCTGATTGTGAGGTTTCTCACCGTCGATCAGGTCACGCCATATTCGGTCGCTCAAAAGGTCTTCATGCAGACATCCGGGCTCTTTGCAATTGTCGCGGGGAGTCTATGGCCCGCTTACGGACACGCCAGCGCCCAAGGAGACACGGCCTGGGTTCGCCGAATCCATCGAAAGCTTGTGCAAGCCTTTCTGCTCGTCTCTGGCGCCTTGGCCGTCTTTATGGTTCTTTTCGGACACCGTCTATTCGGGTTGTGGGTGGGGTCTGCTGCGGCGCCAAGCACATTGTTGATTGCAGCCGTAGCGATGTATTTTCTGGTGCGAGATTGGACGGGTATTCACGCAACACTTTTGAACGGGCTAAATATCGTGCGTCCACAAGTTTGGAATGTGGTTTTGATGGCAATATTAACTTTGGTTCTAGATTTGCTTCTGGTGCAACGTCTTGGGCCGTTAGGACTAGCGATCGGCGGATTCATAGCATTTTCTGTTTCAGGTGCATGGTATTTCCCCTACCTTACCGCTAAGGCTCTTAACCCTGAGACGCGGATTCGGCCGGATTCAGCGCTTCACTCCGTCCCGTGAATCATTATTAGGAAGCCTTTGCAGATATGCCCTGAGCTTGTGAGCTGAATATCTGACCCAACAATGCGTGCCGCCCTCCTTTATAATCCAAGGCTATTATGTGAGCGTCTAGCGGAGTTGTCTCTCGACCACCGACGGCGGAGCAAACTTCGGCGCACTGTTGCGAGTAAATTGCTTCGAGGGCATATTGATTCCCTCGAATTGCTCGAACTACTTCGCACGAACCCTCCAAGAGTGATCTATGACATCGGTGCCTATATCGGCACTTGGACCCTTCTGGCGAAAGCGATATTTCCGGACGCCGAGGTTCACGCATTCGAGCCGCTCGCTCTACACCGGGCGAGGTTCAGGGTTTTTACGAGTGGCGTTTCCAAAGTGTACTTGCACGAAATCGCGCTTGGCGACGAAGCAGCTTCGATATCAATATCGGTGGCGAAGAAAAGCGACGCATCGAGCTTGTTGCAGATGACCGATCAGTCCGAAGCAGTCTACGGTGTGACTGGCCGAGAACAGGTCAGAGTAGAGCGGCTAGATTCCTGGGTAACCCAGAACTCAATTCCTTTGCCTGATTTGATAAAGCTCGATATTCAAGGATTTGAGCTTGATGCCTTAAACGGCGGCGAGAAATGCGTCCAATACGCGCGCGCTGTGATTTCAGAAATCAGCTTTAAAAGCTTCTACCACCGCCAATGCTTATTCCACGATATAGTTACTTTTCTTGCCGAAAGACGCTTATTCGCCCGGGCCTTCGGTGCCTCTACGACGCCCGGCGCTCTCCTTGATCAAACTGACGTTCTCTTCCTCAGAGGCGAGGACGAAAGGCAGCCGAACCGGTAATATTCAAATGGCAATTTGCCGTGTATACCTTACGACGTATAGAAGGACGCACTTGTTGCGGAGAGCATTGTCGAGCTTGCTGGCTCAAAAATTCACGGACTGGATTTGCGAGCTGCACAACGACGCGCCGGATGACAACGCGCCGCAGAAGTTAGTTGAGGAAATTAACGACGGTCGAATAAGTTATCACCCTCACCCTGAAAACTATGGTCCGGTTCGGTCGTTCAACCTCTTTTTTCGACCGATACAGGAGCCGTTTTTTAGTATACTCGAAGACGACAACTGGTGGGAACCTGAACTGCTGGAGCGGCTATTAAAGCTGCTTGAAATGCATCGCACAGCGAATCTCGCTTGGGCTAACATGCGGGTTTGGAAGGAGAAAGCCGACGGATCATGGTTGCGAACCGGCGAGACAGTCTGGGACCAGCAGATATATCGGGAGCCAAAGGTTTTTCGATGGCCAGACCCCAAGCAGGTTTACGCGCCCTTACATTCGATCGGGTCGATGGTGGTTCGAGCGAGCCGGTGGACAACGCGCCCCGTTCCGGATTCGTTGCCGTTTTTCGGAATCGATCCGGCTCGGGAGCGATTGTACCCAGCGGAGCTGATTTTGGAGCCGAGGATCTTAGCGAATTTTGCGGTCACTCTCCAAACAGCAAGGAAAAGTAATGTCACGGAGGACATCCAGATCTCGGTCTTGCTCGCTTTAAGTTTTCTCAGGCAAGTAAATGAAACCGAGGAATTTTTTAAGACTGTTTGGAAAAATGCACAGGGTTGGCCGGTGCGCGCCTCCAACACACTGGTCATCGCCTCGTTACTTGCAGGGAAGTTTCGTTTCTTATTGAGTTATGCCACTCCCGTCGATTGGCTGTTTTTCGTCGCTTCATTGATCAAAAGGCCGTGGCGTATGTTCAAATTAATGCGATCTGCCTCAGCATTCCCGGAAATAGCCTCGTTTCTGGATGACCGCACTCACGAGCTATGCACATATCTCCAAACCCGACGCGAATCGCTTGGGTCGGGCACGAATGTGCAAACAGCGAAGACCGAAGAAGCCACCACGCTCTGAGATGCTCTTTGGAAAAACTGCGACCAAGGCGGCGATTCGGCTGTTGAAATCATCCCGCGCTCAGCGTTTTCTGGATCGGGTCGCTTCCCATGTAGACCTTTGGCGCGGATATGGCGCGGGCGTCTACGTTGAAAGCAGTGGCGAGGCTGTTCTGTTCGAGATACTGCGTGATCTGAAGTTGCACGATGCCCGGCCGGTGATCTTTGACGTGGGGGCGAACCTGGGTGAATTCGCTGGCGCAGCTCATAACGCTCTGGGGCCGAACACTGAGATTCATGCGTTCGAACCTGCCAGGGACGTTTTCGCCAGGTTATCCCGGCGATTCGCGGGCCATGAGTTGATTACTTTGAATAACGTCGCACTTGGGCGCGAGGCAGGAGCACGCGCACTGTTTGGTTTCCCCCGAGATATTGGAATGGCCTCCCTGCTGAAGCGTCAGTTAACTGACGGAGAAAGTGCGCAGTTCCAAGAGAATGTAACTGTAGTTCGGTTGAGCGATTATTGTAAGTCGGCAAGAATCGAGCGAATCAATCTCTTGAAAATGGACGTTGAAGGTTACGAAATGGAAGTCCTCGCTGGAGCGGCACTACTTTTCTCTAATCGCCAGATCGATATTTGTTCTTTCGAGTTCGGCGGATGCAACTTGGATTCGCGAACGTATCTGCGCGATTTTTTCGAATTCTTTCACAAGTACGAAATGGACATCTATCGGATCACGCCCGGCGCAACACTGGTTCACTTACCCCGTTACCACGAGCAACTCGAGAAGTTTACCATCACGAATTACGCGGTTGTTCGATCGAATCTGATCAATTCGTCGCACAGCCCAACAGAATGAGAAACATCATTCCCGTTTCCGCGGTGATCGCGACACGAAACCGCGCTGCGAGTTTAACCCGCACATTTCATTCACTCGCCCTGCAGGAAGTCGCTCCATCGGAATTGATCGTGGTAGACGGCTCACAAGATGAAGCGACTAAAGACTTGGTGGCGAAATTGTCGCAAGAATATGGCACTTCATTGCCAGTGCGATGGATCCCGGCGACGGTGGCGGGAGCGGCGACTCAAAGGAACGAGGGGATTACGATGGCGACGCAACCGTATATCTGGTTTCTCGATGACGATGTTTTGTTCGAGCCGGGTTGTGTTCAGCATTTATGGAATGCGATCAACGGCGATCCAGAGCTTGGCGGAGTGAACGCGATGATTATCAACCAGCGCTATCAGCCGCCTGGATTCGTCAGCCGCAGTATGTTCACCTTAATGCACGGGCGCCGGGAAAAGAGTTTTGCCGGAAGGATCATTGGACCTGCGATCAATCTCCTGCCGGAAGATCGCGAAGATCTCCCCGAAGTCGTGCCGGTCCAATGGCTGAACACGACCTGCACGATTTATCGCCGCGACGCCCTGCCCTCGCCGCCTTTTGATGCGATCTTTACCGGATACTCTTTGATGGAAGACGTGGCCTTGTCTTTACACGTCGGAAAAAAATGGAAACTAGCAAATGCGCGCAGGGCCAGGATCGTTCATGACAGTCAGCCTGGAGATCATAAATCCGAAACTCGGCACATTGCGAAGATGGAGGTTGTTAATCGGTATTACGTCATGACAAATATTCTGGAAACACGCGGTGCCTTATCATTTCTGCGGTTCGGAGCCTGGCAACTATTTCAGTTGGCCTCGATCGCCGCACGCTCCTCCACACGGCGAAAAGCGGTCCCTATCCTGCTTGGGCAATGGGATGGTTTGAAGGCTATCATGTCAAAACCGAAGGAATGAGCTAACCGGTGGTCATACAGTTTCTACATCGTATTTGCATGGGTCTCGCCTCGCGAGGTCGCAACGTTTACTACCGTGTCCTTGGGGTGGAGATGACCGGTTATGTCTGGTTGCGCCGAATCGAGATCGCCCGCAATTGGAGCGACGTCCACCTCGAGAAAGGTGTCTCGCTGGACAACGGTGTCGTCATTGTCACCGGTGGCGCATTAAGGCGTGGAAAGGTAACAATTCGCGCGAACACATACGTGAATCGCTACACGATTTTTGACGGACACGAGTCGATCGAGATCGGTCGGCGATGCATGATCGGACCGCATTGCTACATTACCGACGGAGATCATTCCACGTTGCCCGGCATTCCAGTACAAGCGCAGCCGATGCAAAAAGCGCCGGTAGTTTTGGAGGATGAAGTTTGGGTAGGCAGCCATGTGGTGATACTTCCAGGGGTGCGAATCGGACATGGGGCGGTTATCGGAGCGGGGAGCGTTGTGACGCGAAGCGTTCCAGCCAATGCCATCGCTTGCGGAGTACCGGCGCGAGTTATACGGATGCGCGGTCAGACGTTAAAACCCGCAGCCAGGGAAGCCGCTCAGTAGCGAAAGCTGCTTGTGATCTGTTAAAATGGCGATCGATCCACGGGAATACCTTTCACAGGAACCGAGCCGCGTTGTGACCGTGGACGATCCTTCGCGCGGAGGAGGGCCGGTGGCGATCTACGATTTTCTTGGAAAGACCGCCCACTACACGAGCTCGTTCGGCCTGCAGTGGAAAAAATATCGTGACGTTCAGATCGACCGCCTCAACGGCGCACACGGATCGTACAATCATCTGCAGTTGTTTACACAAGGCGATCTGTCCATCTTTCAAAATGCAACCTGTCTGGAAATCGGGTCGGGCGCCGGTCGTTTTACCGATTACCTGGTCGATTTGTGCAAAACTGTTATCACAATTGAGCCGAGTCAGGCGTTGACCGTGAATGCAGCGCTGGGCGCTCCAAATCTACTGCCAGCTCACGCTGATCTCTTTCACGTCCCCATCCGCAGAGAAAAGGTGGATATCGTCTTCTGTCGGGGCGTGACCCAGCACACCAGCGACACGAAGGCCGCTGTCCGCCGGCTGTTCGATTATGTCCGGCCAGGAGGGATGGTCATGTTCGATGTTTATCCCTTGCGGTGGTACACACCTTTCGTGACGAAGTATTGGTTGAGGCCGTTTTTGCGGCACATCAAATCGCCTCGTTTTATGGAATTGGCCGAACGCTGGGTCCCCAAGCTGCTGAAAGTAAAGAGCAAATACGTAAATCGCGCGTTGCCGGACAACATTTTTGGTCGGAACATGGCGAATCAAATCATTCCAATTGCTGATTTCACCCAATCCAAATCTTTGAACGAGCAACAGCAGGTTCTCTGGTCAATTCTCGACACGGTGGATATGTACACACCGCGCTACGATAAACCCGTGAGCTTCCAATCCATCTTGCGGACCCTGGAGTCGGTTGGAGCTCGAGATACCAAAGCCAACAAGAGCACCTTTTGTTTCAAAGCGATCGCGCCGTGATTGAACAGCGAAACAAGTGTCTAGCAAAGGCTTTGTGATCGGAGTGATCTCGATCCTCTGTGTAAGCCATGGGCGCCCCGATTTGGTAATGGAGTGCCTGACATCCTGCGATCTTCAGGATTACCCCCAGAAAGAGATTCTTGTAGTGTTGAATCCTGCCGATTCGGCTACTGAACTCGCCATCCGAGCCTCTCTTCCGAAAGTTCAAATTCTCCGCACGCACCAAAACATTGGATTTTTCCCGGGCCTCAATCTGGCAATTGCCAATAGTACCGGCGACTACTTAATGATTGTCGACGACGACGCGCGATTCCTTTCCAGCGACGCTCTGTCCGGGCTCGCCGCGAAATTCAGGGACGAACCTAGACTCGGAGCAGTCACTTGCAACTTGGAAGGTCCGCATGAAACGCCAATTCATGGCAGCGACCAGTATATCCGTGTTTTCACGACTGGTTTTACGATGTTGCCGCGTAAGGTAGTAACAGAGTGGGTGGGATACATTCCGGATTTGTTCTTTCGTTCGGCAGGCGAAACTTTTTGGTGCACGCAACTCTGGCAACAGCGCCGCCCAGTGAAACGCGTTCAGAACGTTCGGATGTTTCATGCACTGGCAAGCAAGGGACGCTCGACGCGAGACTGGCATTTTCACGGCCTGCGCAGCCAGATTCTCTGCGCACTAATGCGCGAGCCGATATCGTGGATGCTACCGGTGCTCGCATCAAAGTTCGTGAAAAGCCTTCTCCAACTCGGAAAATCGGGAGAGCTCAATATCTGGATTCGCGCATGGGCAAGCTCTCTTTTCCACCTGCGGGATGCACTAAAGTTTCGAAACCCGATTTCGCCCAGCACGCGGCGCCTCCTCGCCAGACTGGATCGTGTCCCTGTCCTTGATATTGAAGCGTTACCCGAGTGGCAGGCCGCAGGAAGCGGAGATGCCGAGCACGGGCGCGTGCTTTCCGCTTAGATTTTTTATGTGCGGCATCCTTGGCTGTGTCGGCAAGAGCAGCGTCACTCCTGAATCGATGGCTGGCTGCATTCGAGGCATCGCGGCTCTCAGGAATCGCGGCCCCGACGGTGATCGCTTGGAAAAAGGACGAGATTGGCTGCTGGGTCACACTCGTCTGAAAATTCTCGATCTTACCGAGCACGCCGCGCAACCGATGCGTGACGGGCTCGGTCGCTGGATTGTGTTCAACGGAGAAATCTACAATTTTCAAGATTTGCGGCGCGAACTCGAAGCGGAGGGTGTGCGCTTCCAATCGAGCGGTGATACGCAAGTGTTATCCGAAGCATTCGGACGGTGGGGAACCGGGGCTCTCACGCGTCTCCGCGGAATGTTCGCCTTCGCGTGGTTGGATCCCGAGCGGCGAGAACTTCTTTTAGCGCGTGATCGCTATGGCGTGAAGCCGCTGGTTTGGGAAAAGACTGGGGATGGAGTTCGATTCGCTTCGGATCTTTTCGCGCTCGACGCTATGGCGGGCGGAGGGCGGGAAATTGATCCCGCCGCGGCGCGCGAATACCTCATGCTGGGATATGTCCCCGCGCCGCGCACGATTTGGAAGGGCCCGCATAAACTGAGACCGGGACATTTCCTGCGGGTCCGCTGGCAGGAGGACGGTCACGTGGAAATCTCGGAGCATAGTTATTGGAAATTGAGCGACGTTCCGCCGGCAGCGAAGGACGACGAAGAAAGTGTGACGAGCAAATTTTGGGACGAAACACGCGAGGCAGTACGACTTCGCCTCATCAGTGATGTGCCGGTGGGTCTTCTTTTGTCTGGAGGCTTGGACTCCACACTTGTCGCCGCTGCGTGCTCCGACATTCACGCGACGGATGTGCCCGCTTACACGATGGGATTTGGCGATAAGGCTTCCGACGAGAGGCCGTTCGCGCGAATAAGTGCTGCAAAGCTGGGCCTGCGCCATGAAGAATTTCTCGTCGAAGATACCGACATCGCGGCGGCGTTTGAAGAATTGTGGAGAGGTTTCGATGAGCCGTTCGCCGATTCCTCAGCTTTGCCGATGCTCATTCTTTGTCGGGAAATACGGAAGAGGGTAAAAGTCGCCGTCGGTGGAGATGGCGGTGATGAAGTCTGGTGTGGCTATCCGTGGCACCGAGCGCTACTCCGTGTCGAAAACGGTTTTGCCCTGCCCCATTGGTTGCGAAGCGTCGGCGCAGCGATAGGCAACGTCGGCGGCGGAAAGTGGCGAAACCAAGGGAGTGTGTTTTCGGCTCGAGATCGTCTGGAAGCATGGGCATTTCTCAAAACAGGTTTAACTAATAAGAGTGCTGAAAGTCTCCCTGTCTCGTCGGAACCATCCCTGCCGCGCGATTTGTTTGCGGAAGCCGCCAAACAAATTGGCAATATTCCCGATCCATTAGATTGGGCGTGCCGAATGGACTTAGCAACCTATCTTCCCGACGACCTGATGGTAAAAGCAGATCGCGCCAGTATGCGATGGAGTTTGGAACTGCGCGAGCCGCTCCTCGACCATGAACTAACCAGGTGGGGTTTAACCGTGCCGATTGAGAGACGTTTCAACTTGGAAACGCGCCAAGGTAAGCAACCCGCGCGCCGGATACTTTCCGACCGCTTGCCGGCGGATCTAATCAATCGTCCAAAGCAAGGTTTTACGCCGCCGTTGCTTTCGTGGCTCGAGGGGCCTCTAAAAGAATGGCGGGTTCGTGCTCTCTTGAAACTGAAAAGCGGGGACCTTTATCCGCTTCGATTGCCGACCAGCTGTCGTTCATGGGATGACTGCTCGAAGAAACTAAACGACATTCACAATCAATTTCTTTGGAGAGTTGTTTGCTTCGCCGGTTGGAAAGCTAGCAGAAAAAACGCGTTTCGCGGTGAGTGAAGAAGGGGCTGTCGTTTGCCTAATGTTCTAAGATGCTTGCGATTCTTACCACACACCCAATTCAATATCAGGTGCCTCTTTGGCAGGCGCTCGCGCGGGACACAGACGTGCCTTTCGAAGTCTGGTATCTGACCAAACATGCGACCGAGGAGAGCAGAGATCGCGAATTCGAGAAATCTTTCGCGTGGGACTTGGACATGTTGTCCGGTTACCCGTATCGCTTTCTCGATGTCGATCCAGGCGCGACACCAAACAATTTTTGGAAATGTCGCGTCCGCGAATCGCTCGCGGAACGGATCCGCGAGAGAAATGTGAAAGCACTTTGGATCCAGGGATGGCAGGTCGCCGCCTACTGGCAGGCGGTTTGGGCGGCCAGAAAACTTGGTATCGAGGTCTGGTTGCGCGGGGAAAGCAACGACCTGGCGCCGACTCCGATTTGGAAGCGCGCCATCAAGCGCGCGATTCTCGGACAACTTTTTCGCCGTGTGGATCGATTCCTGTATATCGGAACAGCAAATCGGCGCTTGTATCAAAAATTCGGCGTCGCAGATGATCGCCTTTATCCCGCGCCTTACGCCGTTGATAATGAGCGCTTCCAGCATCAAGCCGAAGCACTCCGCAATTCGAAATCCGCAATCCGCAATCAATGGCATATTCCCGAAGATGCCTTCTGTGTTCTATTTTGCGGCAAGTTCATTCCAAAGAAACGTCCGCTCGATCTCGTGAAAGCCGCGCAACTCCTAATAACCAATCCGCCCACGGACGGATTCGCCTCGCCACGGCCAGTCCGTCCGGTAGCGGACGTGGCGAACATCCACCTCCTATTCGTCGGCAGCGGCGAACTTGGTGCGGAACTCCGCGCCAATTGCAACGTCGTCTTCGATGCTGAGTCTGCGCAGACCCCTATTAACCAACAGCGAATAACGGATAACCGAAAACCGGCCGCTTCCTTCGCCGGTTTTCTCAATCAAACCGAAATCTCTCGCGCGTACGTCACCGCGGATTGTCTCGTCTTGCCGAGCGACTATGGCGAGACGTGGGGGTTAGTCGTGAACGAGGCAATGGCAAGTGGGTTGCCCTGTATTATTAGCGATCGATGTGGCTGTGCTGAGGATCTGGGGTCGTTAGGAACGAACCAAACGTTCGATTGTAGAAACAGATTGAAATTGGCTCAAAAGATCGCCCATGTCGCTCTCGATCAGAAGCGGCCCCTAAGCTTCGGTATGCTCCCATCATTGGAGAACACCGTCGCGACGGCCGTTTCGCTTTACCGAAGGGAATTTTCTTGCCAAGCGCCACCTGACCCAGACGATGTTCGTTAGGCGGTTGGTGGTTGATAACTATTTTGAAACGGACCACGATTCAAAGGCGGGGAAAAAGCCAACCCTCGTTCGTACTAAAATTAGCGATCTTCTACGTGGGACGGCTGGTCTCCTTTTTTTATCGACTGCAAACCCTTCGCCTCGCAAAGCTGATTTTCTTTCGGACTACGTCACCCATGTTAGTGAGGCGGGAGCTTTTCGGACATTCTGTGGTGCTCGATGTTGGCCGCGCAAATCCGCAAAAGTTTCTCTGGTTACAGGGAGAACGTTTTATTAGGGAAAGGACTCTTCTGAGCCGCGTTGTTCGACATGGAATGACGGTTATCGATGTGGGTGCGAACATTGGTTACTATGCATTAATGTTCAGGTCCTTTGTCGGCGAGAGCGGACAAGTCATTTGTCTAGAACCTGATCCGACAAATTTGCATGAGTTATTGACTAACGTTTCCGAAAACGCGCTCGAAGGCAACATCACGGTAATGCCTGTTGCCGCGGGCGATCAGGACGGCGTCGCCTCATTCCAACCCGGCTTAAATAGCCACGTTACCCCCGATGGAACGAGTCATGTGTCGGTAACAAAAATTGATTCGCTAACAATGAGTAAGGTAGACTTTATCAAAATCGATGTCGAGGGTTATGAGGGAGCCGTTTTGGATGGCGCCAAGAAAACAATCGAACAATTTCGACCGGCGCTATTCTTAGAATTGCATCCAAACCTCCTCACGCGACACACGCATCGCGGCATTGTTCAATACTTGCAGCGATATTATTCACGAGTATCAGGCTATCAAATCGAACCTGGAAATCTTTGGACCCGGTTCTTGCAAGCGTACGGATTAACCGATCAATTCACGGAGGCCGGTGACCTCGATCAACTGGTGAATGCTTACGAGAACCAACGCATGTTGCTGCCGTGCTGGATTCTAACCGAACCTTAATCACTTCGTACCATGATATTCCACCGGAAGCGAAGCGGTAGTCCTGCGCAGATGCGTGTTCTCGCTGTTATTCCAGCGCCGCGTTGCTTTGGGTTGCAAAATATGACGCTAGAAGTCTTTTCCCGGATATCAAAGCAAGCAAAGTGTCATTTTCTCTTGTCGAAATGGAACGATGGCGAGTTTCCGCGTCGGTTGAAGGAATTGAACATCTCATACACGGAGACTTGGCTCGGGATGTTTTCCAAGAGCTTGGATTGGCACAATCTTCGCATGACGATTGAATGTCTGTGGCGCCTGCCATCTGCATACCTTGAGCTCTTGCGTTTGCTCATTCGATTTCGGCCGAGCGTCATTTACCTCGCTAATTATCATGAAGCGATCCTCCTTTGGCCGTTGTTGCTGGCGCTGCGCAGCAGGGTTGTATGTCATATGCACGATCCGCCGCCTGCGACCGTATTTCAAAAATGCAGTTTTTTTATTTGGCGACGAGCGGTTGGCCGATTTATTTGCGTCTCGAATAATGTTCGAAATCGTTTAACCAGCTTGGAGCGGCGTAGGTTGCCCCATCTCGTGATCCATAATGGAGTCGAGATCAACCCATTGACATTTCCAAGAATTCGCGATGATCGATTTTGCCATCAGTTCGGTTGGCCGCTCGATACAATTATCATTGGCATGACCGGCCAGACAAGTTCGCACAAAGGGCACGAAGATTTCATCGCGGCCGCAGCGTTATTGCGAGCCCGCCATTCTAATGCGCGTTTCATTCTCTCTGTTAAGCGCAAGGCGCCGTTTTTCGACGTCATTTATGATTCCAGAAGAACGCATAACTTAGAGAGGCATATGCGTTTCGTGGATTGGTTGCCTACGCCAAAGGATTTCTTTGAAGCTATTGATATTTTTGTTCTTCCATCTCGTCATGAGGAAGGGTTTGGCCTAGTCGTTGCCGAAGCTGGGGAACGCGGACTGCCTACTGTATGTACCAGGAGCGGTGGAGCGGTAGAGATCGTCCACGATGGCACGACAGGTATTTTGGTCGAACGTCGGAACCCTGCGCAAATTGCTGATGCTATAACTCGTTTTATTGAATCGGCAGATTTTAGGCAGGCCGCGGGGCGGGCAGCTCGCAGACGGATCGAGGATGAGTTCAACTTAGACCGTCAGAGCGCTCAGTTGCTGACTGCACTTAGCGCCAGTGCTTTTGTTCACCGCGACCCGCATGAAATGAAGCCGGCGCTGTCTCGCTGAAAATCATCGTGCAAACCAAACGCCCTCGCAATGCCAGAAGTGGCTCGTTTCCTTCAAGATTTCACAGACATTTTGAACGAGAGCAAAGTTCTTCATGAACTCAACCGCTGAATTGGAGGCGGATTCGAACTCCAGCCCAGGCAACTTTCCGTCCCGGCAGGAAATAGTAAAACACCGATTCGCGGAGTGGTCCGTATGGATCGGTGTTGCGTGTCTGACCGCATACGGCGCGTTGTCACCAAATGGTGTGCTGACGAGTTTCGCCATCATCACTCTTCCGGTGGTGATTAAGCTGCTTTGGGTTCGTGGGGAGCCACCTGTGCTGGCATTCGCCTGCGCCATGCAGTGGTTGCAAGCGTCCGCCGCGATTTTCTACACCGATCATAACCATGTTTCGCTGGAGCAAACTTTCGGGAACCATCAACTGGAGACGGCCAGCTGGCTCAGTCTGATAGCGGTCTTAGTTTTGGCAGCTGGGATGCGCCTGGCGCTCGTGCGGCGCGCTGCTAATCGTCATCATCTCATTGCATATGCAGCTTCCAAGGTGAACCTCGGCAAAGCATTTTTCGCTTACCTGATCGCTTCTGCGGTCGGGACGCAGTTGGGTAATTACGCTTGGTCGACCTCCGGACTAACACAGATCCTTGTCGCAATGGGCGGGCAGGCAAGGCGCAGGGCGATTGGGCGGTTTAATCGTGGCAGGTTTATCCGTGAATTCGCTGAAGTTTTGGACAAGAACTAGACTTGCCATCAACAAAGCGCTTAGCCGATGAATCCGAACAGGTCGACTGACATCCAAATTCCCGAATTGCACCTGGCCCCAATGGGCCACACGGTCCTCAGCAAGGCTAGTAAGACGTTTCATGCCTTTCCCCGTTGGCTTTGGGTGACTACGCTCGTGCTGGTCGCCTGGGGTGCGACCACTGCGAACCCGATCTTAACTCCCGTTGCGGTGTTGGTCCCAATCGTCTGCGGCATTCTGCTGTGGCGCCCCGGGGAACCTCCGGTGCTCGTTTTCGCGTGTGCGATGCAATGGCTGCAGGCAGCTTCGGTGATTTTTTATGTCGATCTCTACGGGATTTCCCTGAGTCAAGCGGGGGGACCCGAGTTTGAACGCGCGACATGGTTAAGCCTGGGTGCAATTGTCGCCCTGACAGCCGGTATGCGTCTGGCCCTCCTTCGCTCCGGTCCCAGTCGATACGCCTTACTCAGAAATGAAGCGTTGCGGACGAACATCGGTGCCGCCCTCGCTGGATACTTGAGCTGCTTTAGCATCGCAGTGCTCGCCCAACGGTTCGCCTGGGATATTCCGGCGCTAACACAGGTTATCTATGCCTTGATTACACTCAAATGGTGTGCCCTCTTCATCCTGGCCTATTGCATCGTCGAACAGCAAAAGGGCTACCTGTTCCTTGGTCTTATTGCAGTTGTGGAGGTTGCTATTGGCCTCCTGGGATTTTTCGCGGGTTTCAAGAGTGTCTTCTTCGTCCTTTTCGTGGTGGCGCTAACTTCTCCATTTGCTCTCCGCGGTCGCCGACTGACGGTTACCCTCCTTTTGGCAATCACACTGTTTTGTATGGGCACTGTCTGGTCGGCCATTAAAAGTGAATACAGGGAGTTTTTGAATCAGGGTACGGACCAACAGGTGGTCACCGTTTCCGTCGATGAGAGCGCAGGGAAACTGGGCGATCTGCTTTCCAACCTAACCTGGGATAATTTCATGGATGGTCTGGACGCGATGCTTCTGCGGGTGGGATATGTTCGTTTTTTCGCTCTCACGCTGATCAACGTACCAGACGCCGTGCCCTATGAGAATGGCGCCCTCTGGGCGGGTGCCGTCAAACATGTGGTTACCCCGCGCCTTTTCTTCCCGGATAAAGGGACAATTAGCGATTCAGAACGCACAACACTTTACACTGGTGTCCTTGTTGCGGGCGAGGAGCAAGGCACGTCGATCGGTATCGGGTACGTAGCCGAGAGTTATGTGGATTTTGGGCCGATTTGGATGTTTGCTCCCATTTTTCTTTTGGGCGCCTTTTTCGGCATCATTTACCGTGTGTTCATCATCCACGCTCGTTTCAAACTAATCGGAACCGCAATCGCCAGTGCGATCCTGATTTTCGGTGCGTACACGATTGAAACATCCAATATCAAGATAGTCGGCGGCAATGTTACCTCAGTTATAGTTCTCGGTGGTTTGTATCTTGCGCTGGCTCGGATCCTTCACGGTTGGCTCACATCCGACGCGAAATAGATGAAGATCGTTCTTACGATCGCCGCGCTGCATTCGAGCTTGGGCGGGCCGGCCAGGACTGTGCCGGCTTTGTGCCGGGCGATGGCGGAAGCGGGCGCCAAGGTAGAGCTGATTACCATCTCGGACGGTGAAGCATCGGATCCGAGACAAGGGAGGGATAATCCTTTCAAATTAACGAGAGTTGCCACTCAAGCCGGCCGGTACTCACCGCGGACGTGGCATCGGCATTTCAAGGAAGCCCTCGCCAAGGCGGCGATGGACCAGGACACGGTCTTATACGATGTGGGACTTTGGCTGCCACAAAATCATTTCGTCGCGAAATTCGCGCTAGAGAGAGGATTGCCCTTGATTATCAGTCCACGAGGAATGTTGAGTGCGCGGGCGCTGCAAGTGTCACGCTGGAAAAAGCGTCTGGCCTGGCTGGCCTATCAGAAGGCGGACCTGAAAAGCGCGGCGGTCCTTCACGCTACCTCCGAAGCTGAAGCGGACGATTGTCGCCGGCGGGGGCTGACCCAGCCGATCGCCGTCGTGCCGAATGGGATTGATGTGCCGGCGCTTCCTTCACGGAACACCAATCCGAATGGAGGGACACGGTCTGTCCTTTTCCTATCACGTTTGCACCCAATCAAGGGCCTGAAGGATCTGGTGGAAGCCTGGGCGCGGGTGCAACCGGTCGGATGGCGAATGATAATCGCGGGACCGGACGAGGACCGTCACCAAAAAGAGATCGAGACTCTGGTGAAAACGTTGGGCCTAGGTGAGCAGTTTAGTTTCGTGGGTCCAGTTGGCGACAAGGAGAAGTGGGAACTTTATGGCGCCGCTGATTTGTTCGTGTTGCCGAGCTATTCCGAGAGTTTCGGCCAGGCCATCGGCGAAGCGCTCGCTGCAGGAGTTCCGGTCATCACGACGCGCGCGACGCCCTGGCAGGAAATTGAGTCATGTCGATGCGGCTGGTGGATCGAGACCGGCGTAGAACCCTTGGCAAGGGCGCTCCAAACTGCGACGCAGCTCGATGTTTCTGAGCTGGATGAAATGGGTCAGCGCGGGCGTGAGATGGTGCTGAACAACTATTCGTGGCGGAGTTCGGCCGAGCGAATGCTAACGGTTATGCAATGGTTGACAAGCAAAGCTGAAAAGCCTTCCTGGCTGCTCTAGAAAGCAATGGACCTTTCCGACATAACGCCGCTCATTCTGACTTACAACGAGCAGGAGAATATTGGTCGGACCTTGCAAGCGCTGATTTGGGCAAAGCAGGTAATCATTATCGATAGCTTCAGCACCGACGGGACTATTGAGCTGGCGCGCGCAGCTCACTTAAATGTCCAGATCGTGCAACGCCCATTCGATACTCACGCCTCACAGTGGAACTTTGGGCTTGAGCAAATCGGCACCCCATGGGTACTGGCGCTCGATGCCGATTATCAAATGCCTTCGGCGTTTGATAAGGAGGTTTCCGAGATCAGTCCACCGGCAGACGTAACCGGGTATGAAGCCGCGTTTTTGTATTTCATTTTTGGGCGAGTACTGCGCGCAACATTGTACCCGCCGCACACCGTGTTGTTTCGGAAAGACCAAGGTCGCTATATTGATGAAGGTCACACCCAGGTTCTCCGGCTCTCCGGCAACGTGCGGCGGCTGAACACCCGGATTTCTCACGACGATCGCAAGCCATTAAGCCGATGGATTTCATCGCAGGATCGGTATTCGATCCTTGAAGCGCGGCATTTGCTGGCGGCGCCCTCGCACGCGTTGAGCGCGCCCGATCGGCTGCGAAAACGAATCTTTTTCGCGCCGGCGGCGGTGTTTTTTTATCTCCTCCTCGGGAAAGGCCTCATTCTCGATGGGTGGCGCGGCTGGTATTATGTTTGCCAACGCACGATCGCGGAAATGTTGCTGTCTCTCCGTTTGATCACGGAGCGCGAGCGTCTGGAGGAGTCGGCAATCGACCAGGCGAAAAACTAGAACGCTGAAAACCAAGAGGCGATGTGCCCCCGTACCGTTTTTCTGCTGACGCGAGGTTGAATTTGCGTTAAGGTGATATCAACTCTGAGACGCCCCCAGCGGAGGCCCGCTCCCTGCTAAGTTCAGACGTAGCCATGATGCCCCTGCAAGATCCACAAGCCAGTAGTGTCTTCAATAACCCGGCGGCATCCCCGCCAGTTGCGCGATCTGTTAGTGCATCCAAGACTGACCTGGAGCTGAAGACCCGCCGGACGGCGGCCAAGGCCAGGGTGGGCGCATACGATTGGGGCGCGGGACTGCTTTGCCTGGGGCTGGATGTTGTGAGCTGGATCCTGCTTTACGGTGCCGTTACGTACCTGCGCCGCGACCAGTTTCTCGTCGGGCCATTCGAATTCCTGCTGGTGGATGTGATTCAGCTGACTTTCATCTGCCAGGCTCTTTTCATGATCGGCGGTTACGACCGCAAGAACGACACCCGGACGCTGACCTACATGGCGGAACATATTCTGGCGGTCGCGGGCGCAGCGGCGGTGAGTTCCCTTCTGGTGTATGCGGCGGCCACGTTTGACAGTTCGATGAAGCCGAGCCGCAGCGCTGTTCTGGTGAGCTTCGCGGTCTTCCTACCCTGGTCGATTTTTTATCGGCGAATCATCTGGAAGTATGTTTCGAGCTCGGCGGCGACACGCGCCTTCCTGGTGATCGGGAGTGGCGATCTGGCGACGCGGTTTTACGAAGCCTACCGGCAATCGACAAGTCGGCAGCGCCTGGAGTTTGTCGACATCGAAGGGGAAAGAATCGGACAGCACATTGCGGGGAGCGGTTCACCGATTATCGAAGGAAATCTGGCGGCGAAGCTGGCGAGCTTGAACGAGCGTTATAGCGGCGTGGTCCTGGCGGAAAGAGTGGACCGGCTTCGTCCGGACTTGCTCGAGCACCTCGTCCGCACGCAATTCCAGCGAACGCGCGTTTACACTCTGGAATCGTTTTACGAAGCGCACTGGCGGCATGTGCCGGTGGAATCGCTCGATCCATTCTGGCCGTTGCAGATGGGGTTCCAGCTCTCGCGCAATTCGCCTTATCATTATCTAAAGCGGCTTTTCGATGTCGCCCTGGCGGGCGCGTTATTGGTTATTTGTTCTCCGTTATTGGTGCTGATCGCGATGGCGGTCTGGCTGGGGAGCGGACGGCCGGTTCTGTTTCGGCAGCCGCGCGTGGGGCGTGAAGGGGAATTGTTCATGGTGTTCAAGTTTCGCACTATGCGAATTGAAGCGGCCGCGGAAGAAAACGGAGATATTTACACTCGTGAAGGCGATCCTCGCATCACGCGGGTCGGACGGTGGCTGCGTAAGCTCCGGCTCGATGAGCTGCCGCAGCTTTGGAACGTGTTGCGTGGCGACATGAGCTTGATCGGTCCGCGCGCGGAATGGATCAAATGCGCGGAACAGTACGAACAGAAAATTCCGTTTTATCATTTCCGGCACCTGGTCAAACCGGGAATCACCGGCTGGGCGCAGGTGAATTATCCGTACGGCGAGAGCGATGAAGATGCGATCGAGAAGTTGAAATACGATCTCTATTACATCCGGCATTATTCGCTGAAGCTCGACGCGATGATCGTGTTGAAGACGGTGCATACGGTGCTCTTCGGCAAAGGCCGATGAGCAAATTAGAAATTAGGAAGTAGGAAGTAGGGGAAGGCGGACCCGCCTACGCGCGAGGCTACGGCGTGGCAGGGGGGAAATGGGGAATGCCGAATAAGAATGATCGGAGGTCGGAGATCAGCGGGCTTCCCAATTAATGGCCGGAATGCTTTTCTCGGTTTATGGGATGGCGACGCGTCGTTCAAACGGTTGAGACATACGGATCGCTGAGAAGCCTCGCCCGCTGGCTGCTCCTGGCCACGCTCGTGATTGCGCCGTGGCTGTATGGCGGGACGACGGCGTGGAGCATCGAGCTGATCGATGGGCTGCTCGGGCTGGCGTTGGGCCTTTGGATCATTTCTCTCGTTCTCGAGCGGCGCTGGCCGATGGTCCCGCGCCGGCTTGTAATCATCGCCGGACTCATCCTGCTTTTCGGCTGGTGGATGGTCCTGAATGCGCACGCGATTCATGATTCGACGTTTCGCGTCTTTGCGCCGGTCCACTCGATCGTGGCGATCGCAGCGGGTTCAAGCGATTATGTCCTGAGCCTGGCCTGGATGTTACGCGCGACGGCGCTTCTTGGGGTGGTCTGCCTGACGGCCGAAATATCTCAGCGACCGGTCTGGCTCCTGCGCCTGTGGTACGCCGTGGCCATCTCCGGGGGCGCGATCGCTTTGTTTGGGCTCATCCAAAAGGGAACGGGAGCGGAAATGATTTTCTGGCAACCGGGGGCCGCGGACAGCAAGGAGATATATCCTTTTTTTGCGACTTATTATTACCATGCAAATGCCGGCGCGTTCCTCAATCTGCTTTTGCCGCCGGTCGCCGGTCTCGCGATCTGGGTGGCGGGAAGGCGCGGTCCATCATGGGTTCGGGCGGCATGCCTGACGACGTTATTGCTGGTGCTCGTGGCAATTGTTTCGAATACGTCACGGATGGCGCAGGCTGTTGCCGGCGGCCTCGTCTTGGTGATGCTGGTAGGTATCGCTCGACCGGCCGTGCGTTTCATGGCGGGCGTAGAAAAACGGACCCTCGTGGTGGGAGGCCTTGTTCTCGCAGTCACCATCTTTGCCATCGCGCAAGCGTCGCACCTCGACCGACCGCTGAAGCGGTGGAAAGGGCTTTCCGAACAAATGGCCGAGAGCTCGCGCTGGCCGGCGTATCAGGTCGCCCTCAACGGAGTGGGGGAAGCGGGTTTGCTGGGGTTTGGGCCGGGAACGTTCGGGGCGGTTTTTCCGCATTATCAACAGGCGGTTCCAACGCTTGGCGGCACATGGCGCTTCCTCCACGAAGACTACCTGCAAACGTTGTTCGAATGGGGCTGGCTCGGCGGTGCGTTGATTGCGGCGCTGTTTTTTGGCGGGATCGGGTTCGCGATTCGCAATTACTTGAGACGGGAAGATTGGAGCAATCGGCAGCGGATTCTGCTGCCCTGCGTGTTGCTCGCACTAATCGGCGTGGCTCTGCACGCGTTTGTCGATTTTCCGCTTCAGATCTTCTCGATCCAGTTGCTCGCGGCCAGCTATCTGGGGGTGTGTTGGGGATCGGGGGGATGGGGGAACAAAGTAGAAAGTAGAAAGGCGAAAGTAGAAAGTTAGAAGTAGAAAATGGGGAATGGGGACCCGCCTTCGCGCGAGGCTTCCGCCGACGCCGAGGCTTTGGCGTGACAAGTCGGCGTGGCAGGGGAAAGTGGAATGGAGCGAGCGGGTCGAGCGACATAAACGGTCAAGCCGGCGAGGTAGCCGGTGAGGTCGCCGCGGCGACCGAATCAATCGAACCGGACCGCGAACGAAGTTTCAGTTCCTCAACAAGTCCGCGGCTTGAACTAGAGGCGGGGGCGGGAATGGAGCCGGCGGGAGCCGAGCGACATAGACCCAATCCCGGAGGAAAGCGCAGTTAATGGTTATTAGAAGGCGCTCGCCGCGGCGAGCGCCTCTACACCCTGATAACAAATTCGCCAAAGTCCGCCAATGGACAGACTCGCCGTGGCGAGGACGAATCCGCCGTGGCGGATAACGAATCTCTAATAACCACGTTTCTTCTTTCCCCCCGTGTAGCCGCCGGTGTAGGAACCTTCGCCGGCGCCGTAGCCGTGGGAGGCGTAGTAGTAATAATAATCGGTGCCGCGATTGCGCGGCAGGCGGTTGAGAATAACGCCGGCTGGGCGACTGCCGGTTCCGGCGAGAAGCATAGCGGCGCGTTGAACGGCGTTGCGAGCGGTGCGTTTCGCCCGGACCACCATGCAGACGCTTTGGACGTATGGGGTCATCAGGAGGGTGTCGCTCACGGCGAGAACAGGCGCGCTGTCGATTACGACCCGGTCAAACTCTTTCGCGGCTTCGGCAACGAGTTGGGCGAAAGTATGACCGCTCAACAGCTCGGCGGGGTTCGGCGCGCGGCGTCCGCCGGCGAGCACGGAAAGTTGTCCGCCGGTGGCGGTGACGGTGCCGCCGGGCGAGGACGAGCTGGTGCCGATAATGTCCACATCGCGCGCCGACACCGCGCGGACGGCGTCGGCGAGAGCAACCTCTCCGACGAGATAATCGACAATGCCGTGCTCTTCTTCCTCGTTCGTTTTGACAGCGTCTCCGCCGGTTGGGCCGACTTCGCGGAAAATCTTGTGCAGACTCGGCCGGCGCAGGTCGCCGTCGATGAGCAAAACCCGATGCCCCTGTTGGGCGAGGGAAAGGGAATAATTTGCGCTGGTGAAACTCTTCCCCTCATTAGGTAACGCGCTGGTGAAGAGAAAGACTTTGCGTTCGGTTTCGGGACCAAGCAGCGAAAGAGAGGCGCGCAGATTGCGGAATGCTTCGGCGGCCGGCCCTTCCGGGGCTTCGGCGACGAGGCGATAACTTGAAGTGCCCCCAGGCGTCTCGCCGTTCTTTTGCGGCCCGCTGGATTCCTTCTGCGAAATTTCGGGAATCGCAGCGAGCACGGGGAGGCCAAAGGTCATCTCGGCCTGGTCCACAGTTTTGACCGAGCGATCCAGCGCGTTCATCCCAAAAATCGTGCCGAGGCCAGCGGCGATTCCGCCCAGCAACCCCAGGGCAATCGTTTTCAACGGGTTTGGGCTGACCGGCGCCCCCGGCAACGGGGAATGTTCGATCACGCTCACGGCGTTGGTCTTTGTTCCCTTGGTCAGGTCAGTCTCCTTGATCTGGCGCAGGACGCTTTCGTAAAGCGCGCGGTCGGTGTCGGCCTGGCGGGCCAGTTCCTGATAACCAATCGCCGCCTTGTTCAACGCGAGGGCCGCTTTTTCCTGATCGGCCGCGGCGGTGCGCAATGAATCTTCCGTGGCGCGAGCCTGCTCGATCGCGTTTTTCAAAACCGCGGGTTGTTGCAGAACGGTGGCCTTCAGGGCCGCGCGCGTTTCCGTCAGCGCGGCTTTCGCTGCGAGCATGCGCGGATGTTTCTCCTTGTAACGCTGAGCCAACGTCGCGAGGGCCGCTTCGACCTGCGAAACATCGCGGCGCCGTTCGACGACGGCAGGGGCCGCGGCGATGCTCGGCACCGCGAGCAAGGCCTCAAGGTTGTCGCCGGCCTGTTCGATCTGCGCCAGTTCACCTTCGAGGCGCATCCGCTCAGTCTTCGCCGCCGTCACTTTCGTATTGAGTTCCTGAAGCTTGTCTTCCACGCCGCCGCGCGTGCCGGTGTTCTGGCCGGTGTTGGAATTGGCTCCGCCGCCAAGCTGGAGAGCGTCCGGTGTTTTCGCCTTGTATTCGGCGACCGCCCCTTCGCTTTTTTGCAGGTTGCCTTTGAGGCGTTCTTCTTCCTCCAGCAGGTAACGCAATGTGTCTTCGGCGAAATTCGCGCGTCGCTCGATCGAGCTGCGGATGTATTCGCGGCCGACCGCTTCGGCCAGCCGCTGGGCCAGGGCGGGATCCTGATTCACCACATACAAATCAATCAGACGCGTGCCGCGACGAACGACCGGCTTGACCATCGTTGACAAGGCGCCGCCGAGCGCCTGCTCGGTCTGGGTGAGCGCGGTTTCGGAGGATTTCGTATTTTCCTTCTTCGGATTCGGGGCCGTTCCTTTGGTAACGCCGAGGAGCGCTTTGCCGTCATCATCCGCCAGACCTTCCGATCGAATGACCCGGGCGAGGAGCGTCCGGTTGGTCAGGTTCTGCTCGATGGTGCGGAGGGCGTCCTGACTGGCGAGGAACATCGATCGCATCCGGGTGGCGCCATCGTCGGCGCGCACGAGCGTCGGTTCCTGAACGTCGACTTCGAGAACGATGTGGCCCTGATAAAGTTTTGGAGTGCGCGCGAGGTAGCCGAGCGCGAGAAACAAACCTGCGATCGTGCAAAGAATCAGGATCCAAAGCTTTTCCAGAACGGTGTGCCAGAGGTGGCGAAAATCGGTACGACTCCGGGTGTCCATCCCGACGTTGGCTAACGAGGGCATTCGACCCGGGTCCGCTGCGGCCGTCCGGTTCTGAAGAGGTGAAATGGTCGGGCTATTCATACTCGCGGGTTAGAAAATGCTTTCACCGACCGTGATGGTGTCGCCCGGCAACACCTTGAAATTGTTCGTGCCGCGCGCGAGCCGTTTGCCGTCGACCTTCAAAACTTCATCGCCGTTCGCTCCGTGACGCCGGACCGTGATTCGTTCCGGCGCGGCGATGCGGGTGTAGCCGCCGGCCATCGCGACCGCTTCAAGGAGATCGATCCCGCCCGGGCTGCCATCCGGCATCTCGAAACTACCGGGCCGATTGACTTGACCGAGGACAGTGAAGCGGCGCTTGGCGTAGCTGACGAGCATGACGTTGACCTTCGGATTCACGAGATAATCGTGGGCGTAAAGTTCCGTCACTCGCGACGTCGCCTGAGTGAGGGTCAATCCCGAAAGATGAACCGAGCCGAGGAGCGGCAGGCTCAGATTGCCTTCGGCATTGAGGCGGCCATTCGTGCGCAGATCGTCTTCGCCGAAAACTTCAACGGCGACCTGATCGTTCGCGCTTAGAACATAACCGGACGGCGCGGTCACGGAATTCGTGGAGACGCTCGGGCCGGTGGAGACCGGCGGCGGAGAAGCCGCGAGGAGATTTCGGGCGGCCGCCGAATCCGGGGCGGGGGCGGCGGACGGCGATTGAGCGCGAACCTGGGCGGGTGTCAAAACCGTGGCGGCGAACGCGACCCAGAGCATCACGGCCAGGGCAGGGATGAGGCGACGAGAGACCAATCGCCTAGAACTCGAGGGTGTTGCGAATTCCGACCTGGTTGTCATGGAAACTAAATGCATCGAATGATGAGTTATTTACCCGGTGCAAATAATACGCGCCCACGGTCCAGAATCTAGTGACACTGACTGCAATCGAGGGTTGGATAAAAAAGTAATCGTCGTTCCGGCTCGGTCCGGCAGTGCCGACCGTGCTGAAGTAACCGGAGTTTTCGTAACCGCCGTTTAGCCCGAGGAAGAACCGACGAAGCAATCGCTGTTGCACGCCGATGCTGAGGTTCGTGACCGAATAATCCTGGGCCGCCAGGACCGCGGAATTGAGCGTCCGGCGGTTGGCGGTGACCGATATCTTGGTGCCGTCAAAAGGCGTGTAGTTCATTCCGATCTCAAACACGGGCGAGATTTCCTGGCCCCGCAGGTTGCCATCGAACTGACGGAACTCGACGCCCACCGAGGCGGCAAAATCGATTTTCCCCGAGGCCTGATAGGAGAGGCGCAAATTCACCTGCTCAAAGGTCTGGTCGGGGTTGGGCGCGTCGACGCGATCGGCACCGACGGTGCCGCCGAGCCCAACGACAACTTTGTCGCTGTAATTGTAATTTAGAAAAAAGTTCCCGGAAAATACTTCCGAGCTGATGAGTGACGAATAATGGGTGGAGGTGTAGTCCGCGCCGCTGGAGAGGAAAGTCTTGCCGGTGACGTAATAGGCCAGGTTCCCGTGAGTGGTATAGATGTTGAAGCGGGTGCGTCCGGCGACGTCGAGATTGACCTGTTGATCCAGGCTGCCGGCACTGTTTTGCGCCTGGACGTCCACGCCATCCATGATTTGGACCATCTGGGAGAGATTCAGGGTGAGCCGGTTGATTCGGTACTGGCTGTCGAGTCGCACGACGTGCTGGACGGAATTGTTTTCCGAATGATCCGCGAAAAGAAAAACGGCCGGCAGGTAATCGAGCCGAATGTAATTTTCGGTGCGCCCTTCCGTGTCGCCGAAGCCGAGCATGATGGAAGGCTCAATCGACGTGTAATAATCCGAGATCTTGTTGGTCTGCGAAAGATTGATGTTGTCGTCGTAAACGCCGCGGATCGAGAGGTGGAATTGATAATGAAAACGGCGTGGGATCCCCGAGTCGACTGCGGAAGGAGCCGGCGAGTTGTCGACGGCCGGGTCGGTGGCAGCCACGGGCAGCGGCGGGTTTACCTCGGTATTCAGGTCGATCGATTGCTCCGGCGCGATCGATAAGTTGGGCTCAGTCGTCGAAGCGGACGCGACCAGAGCTTCCTGCGCGAAAGCGCGCGAAGCCAGAAGCGAGAGCGCGAAGGTAACCGTCAGGAGCGAACGTTTTGCGTGGAGGGCAGGGGAGTTCACAGGGTCGGATAATTCGACGTGAGAAGAGTAAATGCAAACCTTTCCGAAGAATCAAAACGGAAAAAAGAAAGGCGAGGCGGGCGATTAATGGGATGGAGGTTGCTCCGGTGAATTGACATTACCGTTGGCTCCCAGATCCGAAATATTCGCGGGGTTTAGCGTCGCCGCGCTGAAGGAAAATCCACTCGTGTCGGTAGCCGAGAAGGTAAGGAAAGCGTATGGCTGGGTTTTGGTTCCGGCCTCCTCCACGATTGCGTCCCTCGCCTCTGGCGCCGCGGCCACCGCGGCTTCCACGACGCACTGGCGTGATTCCGGCGCGGCGGAGGCGCCGGCCTTGGCGATGGAGACGGCTGCGTCGTGATTCGCGGCGATGCCTTCCTTCATAATTCGATCGATCATTCCGCAAAGCGCAGCGGGTTTGGCTTCCCAATTCTTAACGGCGGCTTTGATCGCGATCGCGACCAGATTCGGCGCCAGGTCGGGCCGAAGATTGATCGCGGCGGTGACGTAATCCGGAAGTTCGCGCGGCGGAGTGCGCAAGGCGACGGCGTTGAAAGCTTTCACGAATTGTCGGGGACGGGCCTGGGAAACGTCGGAAACGCCGTTGGCGGCGACAGCGCGGGTAATTTCTTCCGTGGGCGTGGCAAACGCCGATGGGCCCAACAGGATCGAGCCACAAAGCGCGAGGACGAGAAATTGCAGGTTGGCGCTGGCCAGCCCGCTGGCGATGGGTCCGCCAAAAATAGAATGAAAGCGTAAGCGAAAATTTGTCACGCCTCTTCCTAAGCTAATTCTGCGCCGGGAGCGCCGAGTAGTTTACGGATTTGGTTGCCTAACGAGGGAGAACGTTCCGCTTTCGTATCATCAAATCACGGAGCTTCTGCTCAATCTCGATCGCCTGCTGCAAGTCTTCCTGGCCACGTGGATTAGCGTCGGCAGCCGTGATGTTCGGACCCGCGGAGGGCCATTCTCCCACGGATCCGGGCGGGATGCGGGTGGCGGTCGTGGCTCCCGTTGGCTGGAACTCCACCCAGCCGCTTGCGCAGGTCACTCGCGTTTTTTGTTGCTCGGATTGAACGGCGAACAGGGTGTTCGAAGGAGTAACCACCTGGCCGGCGGGAGTAGCGATGCCAAGCCGCGCGAGGGCCTCGCCCCAAACGTGGGAGACGAAAGTGCGGCCAGTGATCAATTTAACTTCGGCAAATCTGCCGCGCATAGCACTGCCGGTCTCGTTGCCATCTTTCACGAGCGAAAGACGAACAATCTCGATGGAAGTGTCGTGATCGAGATGGACGAGAAGGTTTGGGAGAAGTGAGAGGTCTACCCCAGAAGCGCCCGGGGTCTCGACAACGTCGCCTCTGCCCGGGTGCGAATCGAGTCGCAGCGGGAAGAGTTGTCCGTTGGAGCGGAGGTTTGCCGGACCATCAACAGAAAGGACAATGGCCTCGACCTCACGGGTGGTGCCTTGCCAACAGCTCGGTTGAGCCGCCGCGAGAACGGTCACAGCGATGATCCGAAAGGATCGACGGGAAAAAACGTTAAATGGCAGACCTACTGTTGGTTGCCTGGTTTCGAGCAAGGCCCTTCGTCCACATCTCCATGCGCGATATGGGCTTCCGCCGCAGGGCAGGGCAGGCAAAGGTCCATTCCGTTGTGTCTAACCATCTCGAGACATTTTTGCTTCTCGGGTGATTGAGTGGAATCAGAGGAAGATGCCGCCATGGAAGAATCCGTGGATGACGTCGGCAGAGGGCAAGGCGTATCCTGACTCGCGCCGAGGGCGTAGAGGGCCAAACCCGATATGGTGAGGAGGACGAACAGAGAGCGTTTTGCGACGGTAATCACGTTCATAAAGTAGGTCTGAGGAGTTGGATTTCGAGGCACATTGTAGGAACTGGAACGAGGCAGGCAAGCTTTTTTCCACCAAAAAAGCACTTTTCGGAGTCTTGTCCCGGAAACAGGCCGACCACGCCCCCGGGGTTTTCCAAAAAAACAGCGCTTGGCAAATCCTCGGCAGCGACGTACACACTAACTTCGCGTGAGAAAAGAGGTTTTTGTCTGTGACAATTGTGGAATGCGGAAACGGCTGGCCAGCTCTCAGCGACATTGGTGCGATGAATGCAAGACTTCCAGCCCGGTAGAATTGCGGCCAGTCCGCGAAAAACGTTCCGCCCCGAAGCCAGAGCAGATCGAACCCGCGGGATCGATGCGACGTTAGGCGGCAGGCTCCGCCAGGAATTGAACGAGGATCGCGGGCTCCCTGATCCTCACGCCAGCCAAATCGTGTCATGCAATACGTGAATCTCGGCTCGGCCGGTCTCAAGGTTTCCCGGATTTGTCTCGGGACAATGACCTACGGTTCTAGTCAATGGCGGCCCTGGGTCCTCGATGAGGAGGCCAGCCGGCCCCTGATCAGACAGGCGCTGGAGCGCGGCATCAATTTTTTCGATACGGCCGACATGTATTCGTTGGGAGCGAGTGAAGAAGTGCTGGGCCGCGCGTTAAAAGAGTTTGGTCCGGACCGCGAAAAAATCGTCGTTGCGACCAAGGTCTTTTATCCAATGGGCGACGACCCAAACCAGCGGGGCCTTTCACGGAAACACATCATGGCGGCGATCGATGGAAGTTTGGGCCGGCTCGGGACCGATCACGTCGACCTGTATCAAATTCATCGGTTCGATCCGGAGACTCCGATCGAGGAGACGCTCGAAGCGCTGCACGACGTGGTGCGTGCAGGGAAGGCGCGATATCTGGGTGCGTCATCCATGCCGGCGTGGCAATTCGCAAAGCTCCTCTCCACGGCGGATGCCCACGGCTGGACGCGGTTCGTCACCATGCAAAATCATTACAATCTGGTTTATCGGGAGGAGGAACGGGAAATGATCCCGCTCTGCCTCGAGGAAGGCATCGGGGTTCTGCCCTGGAGTCCATTGGCCCGCGGGCTTCTCGCCGGCAAACGCCGGGACAAAACGGTGCGCGCGGCGACGGACACCTATGGCCAGCAGCTTTACGGCGAGCAGATAAGCGATGCGGACGCGAGGGTGGTCGAGCGACTCGGCGCGCTCGCGGTTGAAGCGGGGGTGCCGCCCGCGCAAATGGCGCTGGCGTGGCTCCTGCAAAAACCGGGCGTGGTAGCTCCGATCGTTGGAATATCAAAGCCGGGCCAGCTGGACGATGCGCTGGCGGCGCTGGACCTAAATCTTGCCGCTGAAATCGTCGTCGGGCTGGAAGAGCCGTACGTGCCGCACCTTGTGGCTGGAATCTGACGGCAAACGGGGAGCGCGAAGGCCGGGTGACGCGGCTGCGGGAACTACGGAGTGGGCCATGAGGTAAATCCGTATAGAAGGCATACAACCCGCTATTTCCAGAACGGACAATGCTCCGTTACAGGCTTACTGGAACTTACAGCTTTGCGTTCCGGTCTTTTGCCGCAACGCGATTTTTGTGCGCCCTGCTCTTTCTGGCCGGACTTTCGACCTCGATGGCGACGACCTGGACCTGGACCGGCAACGGCGGAAACGTTAACTGGAGTACTCCGGGCAACTGGAACCTGGGATCTGCTCCGACGAGCGCGACGACGACCGACCTGATCTTTAGCGGCACCATCAATATCGGGACTGCCCTGACACCGCTCAACCTAAACATCGCCAACCCGTTCAAGCTCAATACCCTTACCTTCCAAAGTGGCGCCGGGAGTTTTTTCCTCGGTGGAAGTTCGCTCGCCTTTGCGGGCGCGTCGAACACGATAACCCAAGGTTCTTCCAATTCCCAGAGCATCGCGAACAATATCGATGCGAGTAGCAATTCGACCGTCACCCTCACACTGACCGGCACGGGGACCGGGACGCTGACTTTAAGTGGAGCGATCACCGCGGGGGCGGGAAATCGCGATTACGCGATGACGAAGACGGGCAGTAGCACCTTCACACTCTCGGGCGCCAACACTTATGGCGGTGCGACAACCGTCAGCGCCGGAGTTTTGAATATCCAAAACAGCACAGCGCTCGGCTCGACCGCGGCGGGGACGAGCGTTGCCTCCGGCGCGGCCTTGCAGATTCAGGGTGGAATCGCGGTGGGTAATGAAGCGCTGGCCTTGAACGGATCCGGGATCGCGAGTGATGGCGCGCTCCGAAACATCAGCAGCAATAACAGCTATGCGGGTGGAATCACCCTGGGATCCGACAGCACGATCGAGTCTGATTCCGGCACTTTGAGCCTCAGCGGGGGGATGGTGAATGGCGGGTTTACGTTCACTTTGGCAGGGGCTGGCAACATCGCTTTCACCAGCGTGATCAGTGGCACCGGAGCATTTATCAAGAATGACAATGGAACTGTAACCCTGAGTGGTGCGAACACGTTCTCGGGCGGCTCGACCCTGAACGGTGGGACGGTGGTCGGAAATACCGCGGCCAGTCTCGGCGCCAGCACTGGGTCTGCCACGATCAACGCCGCCACGTTCGAGATTGCCGCCACGTTCGTCTCGACGCGTAATTTCGTTCTCGGGAGCACCAGCAGCACCGTGCTGGTTGACCCGACCTTTACGTTAACGGCCAATGGCATTTTTAGCGGCGCCGGAAACCTGAACAAGACCGGGACGGGGACGTTTGTCCTCGGCGGCGCGAACACCTATACCGGAGCGACCAATATAAGCGCCGGCACCCTGAAGGAAGGGACTGCCAATGTCATTACGGATACGAGCGCGGTCACGGTGGCGAGCGGCGCGACGTACGATCTGAACAGTTTCAGCGAGACCGTCGGTTCCCTGGCTGGCGGCGGCACGGTCACGAGCGGCGTTGCCGGCTCTCTCGCGCTTACCGCCGGCGGTGATAATACCTCGACGTTGTTTTCGGGGGTCCTGCAAAATGGAAGTGGCACGATCTCCTTTACGAAAACAGGGACCGGCACGCTCACTCTCTCAGGCGCCAACACTTATTCTGGCCTAACGACCATCAGCGGCGGGATTCTGGATATCCAAAATGCCACGGCCCTGGGAACAACAGCCGGGGCAACGACGGTGAGCTCCGGGGCGACTTTGCAAATCGAATCAGGCATTACCGTTGGGGCTGAGCCTTTGACACTTAACGGAGCGGGTGTTTCCAGCTTCGGCGCTTTGCGAAATCTCAGCAGCAGCAACAGTTTCGGCGGGGCGATCACCCTGGGCTCCGCGAGCACGATTTATTCGGATGCCGGCACCCTGACTTTGACCGGTGGGATCGTGAACGGCGGTTTCACGCCGACGTTCGACGGCGCGGGAAATATCTCCGAAAGCGGTGCGATCAGTGGGATCGGAGCACTGGTTAAGAATGGTGGCGGTACCTTGACGCTGAGCGGGACGAACACGTATTCGGGTGGATCGACCATCAACGGCGGGACAGTGGTCACTTATGGCAGCAGCCTCGGAGCGAGTAGTGGGGTGGCCACATTGAACGCTGCCACGATCGAGGTCGCGGCAACATTCAGCTCGACCCGCAACTACGTCCTGGGAAATGCCGCGAGCACCATGATGGTGGATCCGACTTTTACCTTCACCGCCAATGGGATTTTTAGCGGAACAGGAACTCTGAACAAAACCGGGACCGGCACGATGGTCCTGGGCGGCGCGAACACCTATACGGGCGCGACAAATGTGAACGCGGGCACGTTGCAACTCAGCGCGAGCGCCCGGATCGCGAACACGAGCAACCTGAACGTTTCCGGCGGCACATTCGATCTGCAAACATTTACTGAGACCCTCGGGGCGGTGACGCTTTCGGGCGGAACGATCAGCGGCACCGGGACCGGCGCGTTGACCGGATCTTCCTACACGCTGCAAAGCGGGACCGTCAGCGCGATTCTCGCCGGCAATGGAACCGTGACAAAAAACACGAGCGGCAGCGTGACTCTAAGTGGTGCGAACACGTTCACCGGAAGCACGACCATCAGCGCGGGGACGTTACAGGTGAACACAAACAACGCGCTGGGTACAGCAGCGAGCGGAACGACCGTGGCCAGCGGCGCGGTCCTGAACTTGAACAATGTCAATTACTCCACCGCGGAACCGCTCACGCTGAACGGCAGTGGCATCAGCAACGGTGGGGCGTTGACGAACAGCGGCACAAGCACTTTTGCGGGACCGATCAATGCGGCTACAAACGCCACGATCAACGCGGGCGGCGGCACGTTGAATTTGACCGGCGGGATTTCGAAAAATGGCACCACGTTGACGATCGCCGGTGGCGGGACTGTGAACATTACAAGCAACGGAATCACCGGGAGCACGGCGAACTCCGATCTGGTCGTCGACGGCACCACCCTGGTCCTGAGCGTGGCGAATTCTTATAATGGGCCGACCACGATCCAGAATAGCGGTACGCTGAAACTCGGCGGCAACAATGTGCTACCGAGTTCACCGCAGACCGCGGTGACGATCAACACGAGCAGCACATTCGATCTTGCCAGCTACAGCGATGGCGTCGCTTCGCTCACGGGCGACAGCACGACAACGGTCAAAAACAGCGTCATTGGCGGAACGAGCACTTTGACAATCAATCCTGCGAGCGGTTCCACGACGTTTGCCGGCGTCATTGCGGGGACCAACGCGGGCACGCAGGGCAACATCGCGCTGCAAAAGAACGGCGCCGGCACGCTTGTCCTGACCGGCGCGAACACCTACAGCGGTTCAACAACCGTCAATGGGGGAACGCTGACGGCGGCCGCCAGTTCAGGCGGCGCCCTCGCATCCACCAGCAGTGTGACGGTTAATGCGGGTGGAACTGTTCTGCTCGGCGCGAGCAACCAGATCAATGACACCGCGCCGATGACGCTGGCCGGCGGAACTTTCGCCAAAGGCAATTTCAGCGAAGGCAGCGCGATCGCTCCTGGAGTGGGCGCGCTGACGCTGACGGCTTCCGGCTCGCAGATTGATTTCGGCACCGGCACGGTCGGCGTTTTGACTTTTGCTTCGTTTACTCCGGGCAGCTACAAGTTAACAATCGCCAACTGGATCGGGACGCTGAACACGGTTGGAAGCGGTTCGACCGACCGATTAATCTTTGCCTCGGATCAAACCGCGAATCTGAGCAGTTTCGCCTTTAATGGTTACGGCCCTGGGGCAGTGGAGTTCAACCTGGGCAATGGGTATTACGAGATCACACCAGTAGCCCCTGTTCCGGAGACTTCGACCTGGGTTGCGGCCGTGTTGACGCTCGGAGTGGCCGGTTTGCATTTAGTCCGGCGCCGCCGCGCAAAAGCGCCAGTTGCCTAGGCAAATGCCGGGAACTTTCTTCACGCGCGCGGCACAGGAGTTGCATCATTTACCAGGAACAATCCATCGTGCCTGACCTCGAGGCCGGCCACCGCGGACGACGAATTAATCCATTATGAAACCTCTCCTCGCCATCCTTTCCAGCATTCTTCTTTGTTCCTGCGCCGACATGTATGTCGTCAAGACCGACGTAGCCGGCGGCTCGACTCGCACGACCGCAACCGGCGATGCGAAAGATTCGAAGGGTGTCTACATGACGACCAATTGCGGCGTCGGCGCCTATGGCCCGAAAGCGATCTATATCCGCCCGTTCTGCATTGATACTGCCGTCTTCAAAGGCGACCAAACGAAGACCGATGGCGAAATGCCAATCCGCAAGGCGTTGACCCCTGTCGAATTTGCCGGTGACCTGAAAGAGCAACTCGAGAAGATCGCGCCGGCGCGCATCCTGCGAGATAATGAAACGCCCCGGACGGGCTGGCTGGTGGAAGGCGAGTTCACGCTCGTCGATGGCGGCAGCGCTGCCGGCCGGTTCTTGTTTGGACATTTCGGCCTGGGCGCTTCGCATCTGGCGTTGCATGTTCGCGTCACCGACGTCGACCGCGGCATCGTGGTTTATGAATTTGACATGGCGGGCGGGAGTGAGCTTCAGGGACCTGCAGGAACAGTTCGCTCCAGCGGGTTGGGATACGCGCGGTCTTTCGATCTGGTGAATGCGGCGGAACGGATTTACCTCGTCCTGAGCCCGAACGCGTTTCGCTACGGCGAGCGCTCTGACGTGGCGTTGCACTAATCCGCGGACGCATCGCCGATTCGCCGGTTGCGAACGCACCGGCGGCGATTAACGTGCAGCGATTTCGTTGCCGCAATGATCTCTCGCCGCCTTTTCGTCGCCTTTTTTTCGCTCGCTTTCTTCCTGTCGGTTAGTGACGCCCTGCAGGCGGCGGCGCGCACCGCCTACGTCGTCATTGACGCGCAAAGCGGGTTCGTCCTGGATCAGGTCGATGCGAAGGACAAACGCCAGGTCGGTAGTCTCACAAAGGTGGCGACAGCCATGGTGGTGCTCGATTGGGCGGAAAAGCGCGCCGGCGATCTGAACCAGCTTGCCACGATTCCGCCGGAAGCGTTCGTCGGCACCGGCGAAAACCTTGTCGGGTTTCAGCCGGGCGATCGCATCACCCTGCGCGATCTTCTTTACGCGGCGCTGGTCCAGTCGGACAACGTCGCTGCTTACACGCTTGCCAATCAGGTCGGGATTGCGCTTCAGCCGGTCGTGCCCGCCGCCGGGAATGGAACGCCGGTCGCAATCTTTGTCGGGCAAATGAATGTCCTGGCCAAATCGCTCCGGATGGATCGAACCCGTTTCGTTAATCCGCACGGCATCGATACCGGGGAGCGATCCATGCCGTTTTCAACTGCGTCCGACCTGGCGCGCCTGACGCGTTACGCGATGAACAAACCGGCGTTTCGTTTTTACGTTTCGCAAAAGGAGAGACAGATTTCCTTCAGCCGCGGGAGCCAGAAGAAAGGTTATCTGCTGCGCAACACAAACGAGTTGCTCGGAACCAACGGCGTAGATGGCGTGAAGACCGGCAAGACGGCGCGGGCCGGTGATTGCCTGATTCTTTCCGCGCATCGTGAAGCGGAGATTCGGAAAGACGGGGCGCGCACCGTGGTGACTCCGCGAGATCTGATCATTGTCATGCTCGGGAGCGCGAACCGTTTCTCCGAGGGCGCGCAACTTCTTGCGCGTGGCTGGCAGCTTTACGACCAATGGGCAGCTGGCGGCCGCACGGTCGATCCGAACAAGACACTCTGATATTTCACCGGCGCCCATGATCAAGCCCCGTATCGGCGTATTGACGAGCGGAGGAGATTGCCCCGGCTTGAATGCGGTCCTGCGAGGCGTCGTTCTCGCCGCGGAAAAGCTCGGCTGGGAAGTGCTCGGATTTCTGGATGGCTTCGAGGGTTTGCTTCCGCCCGGTAATTACAAGTTGTTAAGCCGGCGCGAAACCGCCGGCATCATGCCCCGCGGCGGAACGATTATCGGGACGACCAATCGCGGCCATTTCGTGGCCAAGGTCGGAGCCGGCGAGCGGACCGAAGTCGCTGGGAATGTGATTGCCGACGCGCGCGAAGTCCTCAGGTCCCTTCGGGTCGACGGGCTCATCATCGTGGGCGGCGACGGCTCGATGGCGACGGCGCAGCAACTTCAGGACGCCGGCATCAATTGCATCGGCGTTCCAAAAACAATCGATAACGACCTGGAAGCAACGGCGATGACTTTCGGTTTCGATTCCGCGGTCGCGACCGTGATGGATGCGCTCGACCGGTTGCATACCACGGCGACCAGCCACAAACGCATCATGATCCTGGAGGTGATGGGGCGGCATGCCGGCTGGATCGCGTTGCACGGCGGGATCGCCGGGGGCGCGCACATCATCCTGATTCCGGAAATCCCCTTCGATTACGACAAGGTCACCGCGGCCATCCAGGTGCGCGCGGATCGCGGCAATCACTCGGCGATTGTCGTCGTGGCCGAAGGCGCGAAACCGCGCGATGGCCAGGTCGTGTTGCGACACAGCGAGGAAGGCGAAGATCGCTACGGCGGCGTCGGCAGTGTCGTCGCCCGCGAGATTGCGGCGCGCACGGGAAAGGAAACGCGCTGCACCGTCCTGGGCCATCTTCAGCGCGGTGGCACTCCGACGACTCTCGACCGGATTCTCGGCACGCGCTTCGGCGTCAAAGCCGTGAAGTTGATCCGCGAAAGACAATTCGGCTCGATGGTGAGCTATCAAAATTACCAGGTGCGCCACGTGCCCATCGCCGAGGCAGTGAATCGGCTGCGCCTCGTTCCGCCCGACGGCGAACTGGTTCAGACCGCGCGCGATGTCGACATTTCGTTTGGCGATTAGCCATGGCCGCAAATCCGGGACCCTCACCCCAGCCCTCTCCCTCAGGGCGACGGAGTCTTGTTCGTGCGTCGATCTGGTTTGGGTAGGGCGAGACTCTGTCGACCCGCTGCGTCCCGACGTGTTTCTGTGCCTCGACAGCGTCTCGCCGTACCGGGCAGCCGATCGGTGCGGCGACGGAGCGCCGCGGCTACAGCGCTAATGTCGGAAACGAATAGCTGCGGAGTCGGTCTCGTAACTGTAGTCGCCTCGCTCTGTTGGGGCGCCGGAGTAACGCCGGAAAAGTCGTGTTGCTTCCGGATCGTCGACGGTATCGGGGACGGCGATCGATCCCCGTCTTACCGCTAGACAGTTCCTTCTCCCTGAGGGAGAAGGTTAGGATGAGGGTCATTGGAGTGCGCATATTCTCGCCAGAAAAGTTCGCATCATGAAAATCGTTCTCGCGTACTCAGGCGGACTCGACACTTCCGTCATCCTTCGCTGGCTGAAGGAGAATTATCAGGCGGAGATCATCGCTTTTTGCGCCGATATCGGGCAGGAAGAAGAACTCGCCGGACTGGAGGCAAAGGCGCTCAACACCGGGGCGGCGAAGTGCATCATCGACGACCTGCGGGAGGAATTCGCGCGCGACTTCATTTTTCCCATGATGCAAGCGAGCGCGATTTACGAAGGACAATATTTTCTTGGGACCAGCATCGCCCGCCCGCTCATCGCGAAACGCATGGTCGAAATCGCCCGGGCGGAGAAGGCGGAGGCGATCGCGCATGGCGCGACGGGGAAGGGGAACGATCAGGTGCGCTTCGAGTTGACCGCGGCCGCTCTCGGGCCGGAGCTGGAGGTCATCGCGCCCTGGCGTGAAGAACGTTTCCGGAAACAGTTCCCGGGCCGCGCCGAAATGATTGCCTACGCTGCGGCCCAGAACATCCCGGTGGAAGCGAGCGCGTCCAAGCCGTACTCGATGGATCGTAATTTACTGCACATCAGTTTCGAGAGCGGAATGCTCGAAGATCCATGGTTCGACGCAAGCTCAGAGGAAGCGCGCGGCATGTACAAGCTGAGCGTGGCTCCCGAAGAAGCGCCCGACAAAGCCGAGTACGTAGAGATGGAGTTTCGCGATGGCGATTGTGTCGCGGTCAACGGAAAGGCGCTTTCGCCGCTCGGGGTGATGCAAACCTTGAACAAGCTTGGCGGCAAGCATGGCATCGGCCGCGTCGACATGGTCGAGAACCGATTCGTGGGAATGAAGAGTCGAGGGGTTTATGAAACACCGGGCGGGGCGCTGCTCCATTTCGCGCATCGACAAATGGAATCGCTCACCATGGATCGTGAAGTCATGCATCTGCGTGACAGCCTCATCCCGAAATACAGCACCCTGGTTTACAACGGTTTTTGGTTCGCGCCCGAACGCCACGCGCTTCAGGCTCTCGTCACCGAAACGCAGCGGGACGTGGCCGGCGTCGTGCGGTTGAAACTTTACAAAGGCAACATCATCGCGGCCGGCCGCAAAAGTCCGAAGAGTCTTTACGACCCACAGGTGGCGACGATGGAAGGCGGCGGCGGGGAGGCTTACAACCAAGGCGACGCGACGGGGTTCATCCGCCTCAATGCCTTGCGGCTCAAAGCGCGCGCCGCGGTCGCCAGTGGAAGATCGCCAAAGAATTGATCCTGTAGCAGCGGCCCTGTGGGCCGCTTTGGTCGGCCGTCGTTGGTGCCGGACGCTTCGCACAGCGAAGCGGCTACAGAAGCGACGCGACTGGATTCATCCGCCTCAACGCCTTACGGCTCAAGGCGCGCGCCGCGGTCGCGGATTCCAGCAGGTAGGGACGCCGCGCTGCGGCGTCCGCGTGTCGCGTTCATTTTTTCATCCCGGACGCCGCAGCGCGGCGTCCCTACCAGAAAAAGCAGTTGGCTCATCGGCAACGCGTCGTAAGTTCTGCCCCGCTCCAACCGAAAACTTTCGTCTCTATGATCACCATCCTGCGCAAGCACCACAAATGGCTCATGATCGTCATCGCGATCCTCGCCATTCCGTTCATTTTCTATTTCAGCAAGACGGATTTCAGTGCGATCCACCAGAGCGACCTCGGCCGGATCTACGACCGACCGGTGACGAACATCGAGTTTCAGCGGGGGGCCCGCCTGATGACCCTCGCGCAAATGCTCGGTCTCTCCCAGCTCGTCCAGGACTTGATGATGCGCCCGATGACGGAAAACGACGCCTACGCCAATTTCACTTTTAACCGGGTCGTCCTCGATCATGAAGCGAGTGCTCTTGGTATCCGGCCCAGCTCGGCTGAAGTCGTGGCCTTCGTGAAAACGCTCCTCCCGTTTCAAGGCACCAACGGTTTCGATATCAACAAGTACACGGAGTTTACCCAGAACAGGCTCCCATCGCTCGGGTTTACCGAAGCGCAGCTTGAGGAGCTGGTCTCCGATCAACTCAGGCTCAACCGCTTGAAAGATCTGCTTGGAGCCGGGTTACACGTCGCCGATTCGGAAAGCGCCGAATACTACGACCAGGCCTATGGGAAGCTCCACATCGCGCTGGTGCGATTTCGCGAGGAGGATTTCAAGAAGGACGTAAAGATCACCGATGAGGACATCACGAAATATTTCGAGGCGCACAAGGCGGAATTGAAGACCGACGAGAAACGCAAGGTGGAATTCGTGGCTTTCTCGTTTAGCGACGCAGAAAAGAAACTGGCGGGCAAGGAACGGGTCGACGCGCTCCAGAAACTGGCGAATCGGGCCAACGATTTTGTCCAGGCGATGCTGGAGAAAGGCGCCAGGTTTTCCGATGTGGCGGCGAAGTTTAACGTGCCGGTCGCGGCCACGGGCGAGTTCACCTCCACGGCGCCCGATCCGCAGCTGGCCTCCACTCCGCAGCTCACCCAGTATGCTTTTCAATTAAGACCGGAAGAGCCGGTGAGCGATGCGATCCAGGGCCCGGAAGGCTTCTACGTTTTGCACCTGCTCGGGGCCACCCCCTCGCGGCCGCTCACTCTCGATGAAGCGAAGCCCAAGATCAGCGAGGCGCTCACCAAGGAACGGCTCAAGCAGCTGATCGCCGCCCGAGGCGCGGATGTGGCGAGAACCATTCGCGAAGCAGCGAAGGTCGCCACCCCGCTCGACAAGGCGCTCTCCCAGATGGGACTGCAAGCCGAGCGGATTCCCCCTTTCGCGATCGTCGAGAAACCGCCCGCGAAACCGGAAGAGGCGAAGGATAAAAAGCCGGACGTTCCCGACCTGGCGACGATCAAGAACGCGGTGCGCGAATTGAACCCGGGAGATTCAACCGACTTCGTAGCGACGGAAAAAGGCGGGCTGGTGGCGGTGCTGGAACAGCGCGAGCCGGGCGATCCGGCGGGGTATCCCGAGGCGAAGGCGAACTTCGAAAAAAATTATCTGCAAAGCAAACGGATGGTCGTTTTCGACGAGTGGCTGCGCGACCGGCGCCGGGCGGCCGGCCTGCAACAGGCGGCTCCTCCGACCGAGACGTAGCACCCCCGAGACGGTTGGCATGTCCGCGATCGAGGAAATTTTCGACGATGCGAACGGTGACCTCGCCATCGGCGAGCTGGAGAGCGCCGTGGAGAAGTATCGGCGCTGCGTCGAACTCGAGCCTGGGTTTTTCGACGGCTGGCATGCCCTGGGCATGGCGCTGATGAAGACCGGGCGGTTCCCGGAAGCGATCGACGCGGGAAAAAAGGCGACCGAGCTGCGGCCTAACGACCAAATTGCCTGGACGAGCCTTTCTCTCTTTTACAATCGCAACGGCGACATTAAGGAAGCCGAAGCCGCCGGCACGAAAGCCAAGATTCTTTCCTGGGGCGGCAAGGTGGCGAAAGAATAATTTGTTGGCCAAAACGCGTTTCATCCCGAGCCGCGCGAACGGCGAGGGACCCCGCCGTCGCTCGCACCGCTTCCGCGAGACAAAACGCGCACGACGCCACGGCGGGCGTCATCTTTGGCGATAGCGTGGATTGCAGAATTGGAGCCGGCACGCCCTCGTGCCGGAGAGCGAAGACGGCATTATTCCCAACGGCCTGAGGGCAGGCCGTCTCCAGGGAAGAGGCTCAGGCTGTCAGTTCTTTAAACACCGCCAGGAAGCGTTCCATCTGCGGCTTCGTTCCGATGGTCACGCGCATGAAATTTGGGAGCGGCGGGAAAAGCCGGCCGACTTGAACTTTGCGCTCTTTAAACGCGGCGATGAGCGGTTTCACTTCACGCCGCATGTCGATCATCATGAAGTTCGCGTGTGACGGAATGTAGGTGAATTTCAGCTTATCCAGCTCGCCGCAGACATAGTTCCGCACATCGGCATTATTCTTCCGCCCGTTCTCGACCTGCCCGTTGTCGCCGAGGCTGGCGAGGGCGGCGACGATTGCCATGATGCTCAGGCATTCCCATGCTTGCTGAGCGCGCAACAGCTCGATTTTGTCCGGCTGCGCGACACAGTAGCCGCAGCGCAACCCAGCCATGCCGTAAACTTTCGAGAACGTCCGCGCCACCATCAGGTTCGGATAATCTTTCACGAGTGGAATCACGCTCTCGTAATCGGCGCTCTCGACGAAATGATGGTAGGCCTCGTCGACCAGGACCATGGTCGTCGGCGGAACCTTGGCGAGAAATGCGCGCAGGTCGGCTTTCGGGGTAATACTCGCCGTCGGGTTGTTCGGGTTGCAGACGTAATGGAGCCCGGCACTTGGAACGTCGAGCATCTTTGGCAGATCGTGCGCGTAAGCGGCGTTCAACTTCACCTTCATCACCTCGGCATGGCTCGCCTTGGCATGGCCTGCGGCGGCTTCGAAGGTCGGATCGCCCACGACGAGCTTTTTGTCCGGTCCGGTAAATGCCGCGACCGCCACTTTCAAGATCTCGCCGGAACCCGCCCCACTCAGAATTTGCTCCTTCGAAACCTGATTCAATTTTGCGAGGGCTTCCACAAGCTCCTCCTGCCTTTCGTCCGGATAACGCCAGGCCAGGGAAAAGCCGGCTGTCATCGCCTTGAAAGCGGCGGGCGATGGGCCGTACGGATTCTCATTCGAACTGAGCCTGACGACATCGGACGACTTTGTCTCGGTTGGATTGGATGTGGATTCCGAAAGCCCGAGCGCCGGTCGAAGCGCCGCGTAGGCTGCTCCCGCACCCAGAAGTTTCGTGAACCCCCGACGCGAAAGCGCGGTTGGATTTTTCACAAGAGCGGTTTTGCCTGAGTGAACGACGCGCGTCAATCCCTTAGGTGGATCGAGCGCTCCGCCGCGCGATGGAAAGAGTGGCGGCGAAGCCGCGAAAAACAACCATTTTGGGACGGGGCGCTCGCCTAGAAGCGCCAGGCGGCTGCCAGGCCAAGGCGCCAGTTATCCTGACGATCTCCGCCGAAAAAGGTCGGGAAGTAATCGACCGAAGGAGTGAGGGTGAGATGCGACGTCACTTCAAGATTGACCCCAACCCCGGCGGACATGCCGAAGGCCGTGCTCGAACTACTGGAGTAACCGCCGCTAGAGTCGACCCCGATGCGATCGGGGCCATGTAATGTCGCCTGCGTCCTGAGTGTCAAGATGTTTTGCGGTCGGCGAGCGTGTCGTGGAAGGTCACCACCAGTGGCAGGCGAATGGATCGAATCTTACGTGCCAGCGCGGCTGGACCGGATGCCGTGGAGCCGGTGGCATTGGCTTATCGTCGGTGCGCTCGGCGCGACGTGGATTCTTGATGGGCTCGAGGTAACCCTGGCCGGTTCGCTGGGAGGCATTCTCACCCAGCGGGAAACGCTTGGGCTGACGGATGCGCAGGTTGGCGCAAGCGCGACCTTTTATCTTGCGGGTGCGGTCATCGGCGCGCTGCTCTTTGGATATGGAACCGATCGTCTCGGCCGGAAGAAATTGTTTTTCGTCACGGTCACCGTCTACCTGGCGGCGACCGCGCTCACCGCGTTCTCCTGGAGCTTCGCCAGCTACGCCTTCTTCCGCGCCCTGACAGGCGCCGGCATCGGCGGCGAATACGCGGCGATCAATTCCGCGATCGACGAGCTGATCCCGGCTCGAGTGCGGGGTCGCGTTGATTTAATGATTAACGGTTCCTACTGGATCGGCGCGGCGATGGGTTCCGGGGCCACGATTGTCTTGCTCGATCCGCGATACCTGCCGGTCTGGCTCGGCTGGCGCTTTGCCTTTGGGATCGGCGCAGCTCTTGGACTCATCGTCATCTTCTTTCGCCGTTGGATTCCGGAAAGTCCGCGTTGGCTTCTCATTCACGGACGTCAGGCGGAAGCGGAACAGATCGTCACCGAAGTTGAGAAGACGATGCCGACCGATGCGCTCGTTCCGCATGACGCACCTCCGACGCGAGTGCGCACCCGCACCCACACCGCATGGCGTGAGATCTGGCACACGATCGCACATGAACATCGACGGCGCTCCGTCCTGGGTTTCGTGTTGATGCTGACCCAGGCGTTTTTCTACAACGCGATTTTCTTCACCTACGGCCTGGTTTTGATGCGCTTCTATAATGTGCCGGCGCAAAATGTCGGCGCTTACCTGCTTCCGTTCGCGCTCGGAAATGTGCTCGGGCCGATCGTGCTCGGCCATCTTTTCGACACGATCGGGCGCAGGCGAATGATTGCCGCGACCTACGCGCTCGCCGGTCTTCTCCTCGCCGCGACGGGCTGGCTGTTCCACGCCGGCCTGCTGACCGCTCAAACGCAAACGATTGCGTGGATGATCATCTTTTTCGTGGCATCCGCGGCCGCCAGTTCCGCCTATTTGACGGTGAGTGAAATCTTCCCGCTCGAGATTCGCGCCCTCGCCATCGCGATCTTTTACGCCTTCGGAACTCTCGCCGGCGGCGTCGGCGCACCGATCCTGTTCGGCTGGATCATCGGCACCGGCTCGAAGACCGCATTGCTGGCCGGTTATTTGGTCGGAGCCGCGCTCATGATTCTCGGCGCGATTGTCGAAGCCTGCATCGGGGTCGACGCCGAACAAAAATCCCTCGAACACGTCGCCGAGCCCTTGTCCTGCCGCGACTGATGGTCTTTGCGGTTGCGGCGCGGCGCAGCTCAACCGACTCTCGCAGCCGTGAAAGACGTGCCGTTGGCCGACGTTGCCGTGCCCGATCCGAAGGCGCCGATTCCCCGGCAGATCCGCTACATCATCGGCAACGAAGGCTGCGAGCGGTTCAGCTTTTATGGGATGCGCAACATCCTGACGGTGTTTCTGGCCACGTCGTTGCTGGCTTATTTGCCGGAGGCAGAGCGGGGGAGCGCGGCGAAAGAGGTGTTTCATACGTTCGTCATCGGCGTCTACTTTTTTCCGCTGCTCGGCGGATGGATCGCGGACCGGTTCTTTGGGAAATACAACACGATCTTCTGGCTGAGCCTGGTTTATTGCGCGGGGCAGGCGTGCCTCGCGATGTTCGTCACGAACCGACTCGGCTTTTACGTCGGGCTGTCGCTGATCGCGCTCGGCTCGGGCGGGATCAAGCCGTGCGTGGCGTCGTTCGTGGGCGATCAGTTCGATCAGTCGAACAAGCATCGGGCCAAGGTCGTGTTCGACGCGTTCTACTGGATCATCAACTTCGGATCGTTGTTCGCCTCATTTTTGATGCCGATTTTTCTCCGGAGCTTCGGCCCGCGGATCGCGTTCGGAATCCCGGGCGCGCTCATGTTTGTCTCGACCTTCGTCCTTTGGATCGCGCGCAAGCGATATGTGATGCTGCCGCCGACGCCGCCCGATCCGCATTCGTTCCTGAACGTGTCGCGCTCAGCGCTTATGTCCGGGACGGCTGGCCGCGTCCTCGCGATCATTGGGCTGGCGACGGCGATCGGATCGTTCCTTCTCATGCCGCAATTTGGATTTGTGATCGCGGCTTGTCTCGCCCTCGTGGCGGTGATCGGGTTCGGCGGCGCCGGTGTCTGGATGCAACTGGATGCGGTGCGCGGCAAACATCCGACGGAAGCGATCGAGGGTGTGCGGTCCGTACTTCGAGTGCTGGTGCTTTTCGCAATCGTAACGCCGTTCTGGTCGTTGTTCGATCAAAAGGCGTCGACCTGGGTGCTTCAGGCGGACGCGATGACGAAACCGAGCTGGTTCCAATCATCGCAAATGCAGGCACTCAACCCGGCATTGGTGATGTTGCTCATTCCTTTCAACAACCTCGTGCTTTATCCGGCGTTACGGCGGCGTGGTTATGAGGCGACGGCGCTGCGCCGGATGACGGCCGGGATCGCGTTCGCCGGGATGTCGTGGATCGTGGTCGGCGCGATGCAGATGGTGCTCAACAGCGGGAACGCATTTTCGATTGCGTGGCAAATGCTGCCGTATGCGCTGCTCACGCTCGGCGAAGTGCTCGTTTCGGCGACCGGCCTCGAGTTCGCCTACAGCCAGGCCCCGCTCGCCATGAAAGGCGTGATCATGGCGTTCTGGAATTTGTCGGTGACGATCGGCAATCTCTGGGTGCTGGTGGTGAACGCGGGCGTGAAAAACGACAGCGTGATTGGCTTCATCAAATCGAGCGGGGTTGAGATCACAGCGTTCCAGATGTTTTTCTTCGCGGGATTTGCGTTCGCTGCTGCGCTCGCGTTCGGGCTCGTCGCGCGAAGGTACCCGTTGGCAGATCACTATCGGAAAGCGTGACGTGGGCGGCGGAAGATGGGACCGCGAATGAACACTAATTTTGATGGCTCTTATTCGCGCCGATTGGCGTCCATTCGCGGTTCTCTCTCACAAGGAAGGGAGAATTAGTTCCGGCGTGTAAATGGAACCGGCGGGCGTCAGCTCGCTGGAATTCAAACAGAAGGATTCGACGCGGATCAGGCCGGCATCGAAGACAGCGTGCGTTCGAAGGAAAGGACGGACCGTTTGCGGCGAAACGTCGCGGCATCGGGCGAGAGTGACGTGGGGATGGAACGCGCGCAAATCTGGTTCGAGGCCAACGGCGAGGACCGCTTCCTGGACCCGTTTATGGAGTTGAAAGAGATGCGGATGACCGGAGCCGACACCGATCCAGATAATTTTTGGTCCGCCTTTGCTGGGGAAAGTTCCAAGCCCGACGAGAGGCAGGAAGAAGGATTTCCAGGAAATGGCGCGAAGTTTTTTGCCAAGTTCTTTCCCGGTCTCAGCCGAAACGCTTCCGAGGAAGCTGAGAGTTAAATGCATTTGGCGCGGCTCGAGCCAGCGCACGCCGCGGAGGCACGGGTCCAATTCTGCGAGGCTTCGGGCCACCGATTCCGGAAGTTCGATGGAAATGAAGAGTCGCTTTGAGCTCATAGCGCAATCTGTTGGTAGGGCGAGACTCTGTCGAGCCGCAGGGTTTTTGGGCGGGGCTACGACGGCTCGACAGAGTCTCGCCCTACCAAACGCGGCGACAGGCGCCGCGGCTACAGCCCGGGCGTGATATCCTCGACGGATCGATCCTCGGCAGGTTTCTTTACGCAAAAAGCGAGAGCGGCACCCACGAAACAGAGCAACGCGCCGATGAGAAAAGGCGTGCGGCCATAGTGAGAAAGCGGTTTTCGCAAATCGAACATGAGGAGCCAGCCGCCGAGAAGTGGACCCAGCAAACGCGCGGTGCTTCCGGCTGATTGCATGACGCCCAAGGCGCGGCCTTGCCAACTGCGCTCGATCATTTGCGACGCCAAACCGCTCAGCGGCGGGCTGGCGCAGCCGCTTCCAATCGACAAACCGGCGCAGACCAGAAGAAGGAACGCGAGATTTCCACTGAGCGGCAGCAGCGCGAGGGAGAGCGTGGTTAGAATCATCCCAGTCCGCGCGAGGGCGACTTCGCCAAACACTTTGATCAACCGGCCGATCAAACCGCCTTGGATGATGACGGCGACGATCCCGATGAAACCAAAGAGGTAACCATTGGCCTGGGCGTCGTAGCCGAAGCGCTTTTCGGTGAAGAGCGCGAAGAGTGTAGTCATGATGGAGAAACCAACGATCAGGAAAAAATACGTTCCGACGACGATGGCGAACATGGCGCCGCGGCCGTGTTGAAAGACTTCCGTGAATTTGGTGTCCTGGCGTGGTTTTGCCCGGTGCTCGGCGGAGAGGCTCTCGGGCAAAATCAGGTAGACGAGCACGGCATTAATGACGGCCAGACCTGCCGCAAAGAAGAAGGGCGCGCTGTAGGAGATGCGGCTCATCACACCACCGATCAAGGGGCCAAAAGTGAAACCGAGGCCAAAGGCGGCGCCAATCATTCCCATCGCGCGCGATCGTTTTTCGGGAGCGGTGACGTCGGCGATATACGCTTGCGGAATCGAAATGTTTCCGCCAGTGATCCCGGCGAGAATGCGGGCGGCGAAAAGGAGGGTGAGCGAATGCGCCAGACCCATCAGGGTGAATCCGATGGCGGTGCCGACAATGCTGACAAACAAAACGGGGCGGCGGCCAAAGCGATCGGAGAGTTTCCCGAGGATTGGCGTGAAGATGATCTGCATGCCGGAATAAATGCCGGTGAGCCATCCGATCGCGACGGGCGAGGCGTGGAAGTGCTCCGCGTAAAGGGGCAGGATGGGAATGACGATGCCAAACCCGACCAGGTCGATGAAGACGGTCAGGAAGAGGACGAAGAGTGGTGAACGCGGACGGACCATGCGGGGAGAAGTGACGGGTGACATGGGACCAGTGACAAGTGGAAAATCCAACCTCGGAGGGGCGTGCTTCGGCACGTCCGACTTTCCAAGTGGCGCTGAGAGCGAGAAGTGGGACGTGCGGAAGCACATCCCTCCGAACAAAATCAGCCGTGCTTTCGATTGAAGCGGGCGACTTCGCGGTCGGTCTCGCGATCGGAGGCACGCTTCTTCAGATCGGCGCGCTTGTCGTGAGCCACCTTGCCCTGCGCGACGCCGATCTCGGACTTCAACTTTCCGTTTTTCCAATACAGACTCAGGACGACGAGCGCCCGACCCGCGATCGCGGTGAGTCCATAAAGTTTGTCGATCTCCTGTTTGTGGAGAAGGAGCCGGCGTACTCGTTTTGCTGGGGGAATTTCGTGACTGGCCTGAGCGTAGGGCTGGATATCGGCGTTGTGGAGAAAAGCTTGGCCTTTCTCGATCCGAACGAAAGCGTCGCTGATGTTGGCCTTGCCGGCGCGGATCGATTTGACCTCGCTGCCTTTGAGCTCGATACCGGCTTCGTAGCGCTCGAGGATGTGAAAATCGCGGAGCGCTTTGCGGTTGAGGATCGTCTCGGTCGCCATGAATTAGAGTGGCACAGGCGTCCTGCCTGTGGGGGCGATGGAATTCACAGGCAGGATGCCTGTGCCACTAGGAGGCGGCGCCGTCGGCAGGTGGCTCGGGAGCCAGCTCGTAAGTCAACTTGCCGGCGATGATTTCGCGAAGGGCTATGTCGGTGAGGGAAGAGCGGGGAGTGGCTTCGACGAGCGGACGATGGCCCAACCCCAACTGGCGGACGCGCCGGGAAACAACGTTGATCAGCAATTGCTGATTCGGGATCACTAGAGCTGCTTCTTGCAGGAGTTGAGTGGTCATATTGCGCAAGGAACGGGCGGAGGGCGTGACTTCCGCCGGGAACTGAAGAATGGTCGGCGTGCCGCCAGAAACGACAGGTGGAATGAGGTTGGAGGCTAGCATCGTCGGGCAAAAGAGAATTTTGACTTTGCGGGCGGCGACCCACGCTGTCAATCGATTTGTTGACGGGGAAGGGCCGCTTTTTGGCCCCGTTTCGGCCTAACGGATATCCTCGACGTAGCTGACGATGCGGTAATCGACAGCGTCGCCTTCGGTGTCCAGGGAGCGATCGTAATGCCAGCTCGTGTTGCCGTTTCCGTAAAAGGTTTTGCAAACGACGGCCCCGGTCAGATCGGGATTGCCATTCAGGACCACGTCGGCGCTCGGTGCGTAAAACGTGGCGGCGAAGTCTCCGGGAGGAGCAATATGGATGTATTGGGTGGCGTTCGGGTCGGCCGGGCTGATGGCGTAATACTGCAGGTTGGCGGCGAGGCCCGTCTCGTTTTCGATGTCGCGGCCTTTCACGTCCATGTTGCCGTCGAAGAAAATCTTCACGTGCACGTTCGGTTTCACATCGATGTGCGCTGTCATGTCGTTGGTGACATGAATGGCAACGTAGGTTTGCGCGGCGCCGACGGCGTTGATCGTCAGGTTGCCACTGAGGGCTGAGAAAAGGTAATAGGTCGGAACCGCGGCGGTGGCAGCAGCCGGGGGCGTGATGCTGACTGTCGAAGTAACACTGGTTGGAGCAAGTTGCGGTGCCGGCATGTTCGTTGGCATCAGAAATGGCGGACAGGTGAAGGGAACATTGTTGTCGATGGTTCCGGTGATGGATGATGAGGGCCGGAGGGTTCCGCCATTCGTGCTGATATTACCGTAGAGCATGCCGTTCACCGTGGCGACCGGGGTTCCGATTTCGACCGAGCCGCTTCGCGAATCGCTGAAGTGCGGATCGGCCGGATTGTTTGCGGCAAAATAATAGGGACCGTTCTTCGAGTTGTAGCTGTCCACCTGGGCGGCGGAGCCGAGACCGTAAAACGAGCCGGTGCATTTGATCGCGGCCTCGAATGGCGTCACAGGCGCGCTGATCTGTTCGATCCGCCGCGTGATCTGCGGATTGGGCACGGCTACGAGGGTTTTCCCAACGCCATCTCCGTTCGGTCCATAAATGGCAACGAAGTGGTCAGTTCGGAAATCGATTTTGCGCAGCAAACTATCACCGCGGCTGCCCGCGCCCATGCGATCGTCCATGCCGGTTCGCGACACTCCATTCACGGGCGCCGTTCCCTTGCTCCGCGACCGGTACCACGGGTTTCCCGTAATCGGATCATAATAAAACAAATCGACGACAGTGGTGGTGGCGAGGCCATTCGAGCCGAACGTCGTCAACGGGCTGACATGCTGCGCGCCGGAGTTCGTCCATCCGGTGAACGCATGCGTCGGATCCATGACCGTCTTTCTGACTTGCGCGTAGGCGATGTCGCCCCCCGCTTCCGCGGCAAAAAGCGATTCCTTCCAACTCCGAACCTGGCTCGAGGAGACGTTAAACCGCGTCGTGCAGTTGCTCAGCACGTTCGCACCGATGAGCGAGATAATCAGGATCGTGCACAGTGCGCAGATGAGCACGTTGCCTTCTTCCGCCGGGCGTCTTGCGCGCATGATATTTTTCCCCCTGTGGCGATGTCAGCCACGCCGTTTGTTTCTCAGATAAGCCGTCGAATAAACTGTCGTGCCGCTTCGCTCGGCCACCGCGCCGCCCGAAGTGAAGATCGGCTGAAAGGTAATACTGGTTTGGGTGTACTCGGTATTCGCCAGCTCGACATCGGTGGTCTGCGGCACCAATTGGTCCGTGCTCGATGCGATGGTCGTTACGGCGCCGTTTTCCGTCCGCAGGATCGACATCCCACTGATGGAATAAACCACCGTGCTGGTGGTGTTCCCGTAATTCACCTGCCATCCACTCGGCGTGTACGACATTGTCGGCGTCCGCGGTGTCCCGACCAATGCCGGGTTGGCCACGGCCTCGGGATCGCCTGCCTGGATGATATAGTTCGGGACGGTGATGGTGACCGTTTGCAGATCGGCCGAGGTCGTGACGATGAGGCCGCGTTTCACGTCGCGGCTCAGGTAATCGACGATGCGAATCTGCTGCATGTGTGTCCCGAAATAATTGTCGATGGCGTTAAAGCTCTTCTGAAGAGAAGTCGATGAGGTAAGGGTGGCCCCGAAGACGACGCCGCTGATTGCGATGGCGAGCATCATTTCCGACAGGGTGAATGCGCTGGGCTCGAGCGATGTTTTTAGTCTCATTTTTTGGATCCGTTTGAAAAAATGTTGGTCGTCTGTTCGGTTCGTGATCGTCCGCCCAAAGTCATCGTCCATGCGACGCTGACGTCGACCTTCACAAGTTCCTTGCCGAGATCAGTCGCCACAGAATCCGTCGTTACGGTTCCGCTGGGCGTGCGGGTAAACTGACTTACGCCATTCGGGGTTGGGAAAGCGCTGATCATCACGGTCTCGGTGGCCTTGGCTGCGAAAGGGGCCGCGTTCGGCGGATTGAGCATGAGCGTTTGGACGGAGGTCGGGTTCGTCAGGTCGATGAATGCCAGATTGCGGAGCATTTCCGCGCGATCCTGCACGCTTTGGAGGGCAGCGACCGATTCCTTGGTCGCGTCGATATAGCGAAGGCAGACGGCGTTGAGCTCGAAGACGGAGGCGAAGAATATCACGAGGAGGAGGAGGCCGACGAGGGTTTCGACGAGGGTCGTGCCACGGATTTGCGGGTGAGAGGGTTTCTTCATGCCAATATGGCTATAATAACCATAAAAAACAGCATTTAACATGCCTTTATTCTCGTTCCTGAGAGCGCTGTTTCTCGCATGTGACAAAAATCTCAATATTTATCAAATATGAGACGAAATAGTCGAACCCGGCCGCCCGGGTGACTGTCTCTCTGGTTCCGAAAGATTCCGCTGCTTCCTGCATCAACCCTCCTCTGCCTTGGCCGTGATTCCGGTTGCACTCGATCGCACGGTTACAAATTTCTGCGCGTTTCTCCGCTTGCCACACTGGCAAAATTGCGGCAGATAGGAGGCGTCGTGGTTGTCCGAACCCGGCATCAATTCGGGCTGTGGCTCAGCTTGGTAGAGCGTTCGCCTCGGGTGCGAAAGGTCGCAGGTTCGAATCCTGTCAGCCCGATAAATCCTCGCCATCGCGCGCCGGTGTTGGCAGTTTCCAACCGAAACCGGCTCAATTTGCAATTGCGCGCATGAATCAAACAGTCCTCACCACAATCGCGATCACTGGTTTCGGCGTGGCTTTTTTTCACGCTGCGATTCCAACGCATTGGCTGCCGTTCGTTCTGACAGCTCGCGTTCAGGGGTGGAATGCTTCGAAGACCATCGCGGTGACGGCGCTCGCCGGGACGGGCCATGTCCTGGTCACCGCGGCCCTCGGGCTGGCAATTACCTTGTTCGGCACGGCCCTTAGTGGAACGATCGGCGCCTGGTTTCCGCGAATCGCGGGCGGCGCACTGCTGCTTTTCGGCCTTTATTACCTCGTTCGCCAAATGATTGGAAAAGGTCACGTCCATTTTCATTATCCGCACGAGCATCTGCATGAGCACGGCCATAAACATGAGCACGAGCATGAGCATGAGCATGATGACCATCATCATCATCATGAAGGTTGTCAGGCGCACCCGACATCCGATCGAGCGGCGATCCTCAGCTTGCTTGCTTTCCTGACTTTCTCGCCTTGTGAAGGGTTTGTTCCATTTTACGTCTCGGGGATTCGATACGGTTGGGGTGGATTTGCCGTTCTGACCGCGGTGCTCTCGGTCGCCACGGTGGCGGGCATGGTGCTCTTTACTTCTCTTACTTTGGCCGGGCTGAGCAAAATCAAACTGGGTCTGCTCGAGAAATACGAAAGCGTCCTGATGGGGGTTCTACTGTGCGCGGTTGGGATTCTGATAATTGTTTTTGAAACATGAAGAAGGACGGCACTCAACTGGCGGTGGGAGACCTGGCTCCCGGGTTCCGGGCTCTGGCCGTAGGCGGGGAGTACGGCGACGGACGGGATGTCGGCCTCGGCGATTTTCGCGGCCGCGCGGTTGTTCTCTATTTCTATCCGAAAGACGACACGCCCGGATGCACCGTGCAAGCCTGCGGCCTGCGGGATGCCTGGAAGGACCTGGGGGACAAGGCTGAAATCTTCGGCGTGAGCATCGATTCAGCGCGGAGTCATCAAAAGTTCATCGGGAAATATCAACTGCCATTTCCGCTCTTGGCCGATCCGGAAAAGGAGATCGTAAACGCCTACGGTGTCTGGGTCGAGAAAAGCATGTATGGGAAAAAATACATGGGAGCCGAACGGAGCACTTTCGTCATCGATGGCGCGGGAAGAATCGCTGCGATTTTCCGCAAGGTGAAGCCCGAAGAACACGCCGGAATCGTGCTCGAAACGCTGCGGGAACTGGCGGCCAAGTGAAAGAACGGTTGCGCCGCATCGCTTCCGATGCTTGCATTGCGCTCCGGGAAACCGGGAAATCTCTATGGGTTCGCTAAAGAAACGCCGGAAGGCGAAGATCTCCAAACACAAGCGCCGCAAGCGCATGAAGGAGAATCGCCACAAGAAGCGTCTGCGTTACAAATCGTAATCGCAGCGCTCGTTAGGCCGCCGCGCGGTTGCGCCGGGCGACTCCAGAAGCTACAATCCTGAACATGATTTTCGGGAAGAACGGGAGCCCTCCATCTCTCCGTCGCGTTCTTCTGGGCGTCGCGCTTTTTTCGCTGACCGGAGTGGCGGCCGCGCGCTCCCCGGTGAATGCGCCGTCACCGCCGGACCTTTCCCTGAGACCGGCACCGCCGAAAAAGAGCTCATCCCAGGACGATTCCTTTGTCCTGACGCCGCCGAAGGATCTTGCGCTCCAGCCGGAGAATGCGCGCAAGGCCGGCGCGCTGGCTGATTTTGTGGAAGGCACGCGGCTCGAAGAAAACGCCGAGATGGAGAATGCTCTGGCCGCCTATCAAAGAGTTCTGAACTTCGAGCCCGGCTTGTCCGAGCTGGCGCTGCGGGTGGCGGCTCTCCTGAGCCGACAGGAAGATTATCCGCGCGCGATCGACGTCTTGAAGGACGCAATTAAAGTCAGGCCGAAGGAGGCGGGTCCTTATCTGCAGCTCGCCTTCATCTATGCGAAGTATCTGAGGAAAACCGAGCAGGCGGTCAAGTATGTGAACCAGGCCATAGCGCTCGACCCGGTTGACTTCGACGCCTACCAACGCCTTTACGAAATCGAAAGCGCCGCCGGCGAACCGCAAAAAGCCCTGATGGCCCTTGATCGCGCCGCGAACGTCAAGAGTGACGACTCGGCGTTCTGGATTCGATTGGGAAAGCTCTACGCGACCATCGTTTTCAAAACGGAGACGGAACCGAAGCGGGAGGACGTCAAGCGCGTCAACGGCTTCTTTGAAAAAGCAGTCGCGAATGCCGGCGACGATTCCACCACGCTCAAGGAGGTGGCGGATTACTACGCCGCCTCGCAGCAGATCCAGGAAGCCATCCCGCTTTACCTCAAAGTCCTCGAGCTTCAGCCCGACGACCTGAACGCCCGGGAAAAACTGGCCACCGGCTTCGTTCTGACCAACCAGCGCGATAAAGCGGTCGAAATGCTGGAGGAAATCATCAAGAAACAGCCGGCGAAATATCAACCTTACGAGCTGCTCGCCCAGCTCCTGGATGAAGGAGCGCGAGCCCTCGACCGGGCCAATCAGCCCGACCAGGCGAAAGCGCTCTTTGCCAGGGCGGCAGCGAATTACGAGCAAAGCCTCCTCATCAATCCGGGCCGGCCCAACACCTACCTGCGCCTGGCGGAATTGTTGATCGTCCCGCTCAAAGACAGCGAACGCGCCACAAAACTTCTCACCGAGGCGCGCCAGCGCTATCCGGGAGTGCCAGAATTCAGCTACTTTCTCGCGATTGCTTTGCGCGAAGCGAAGCACCCGCAGCAGGCCGTCATTACTTTCGAAGAAGCGCTCAACGAAGCGCAGCTCGCCAACGATGAAGTTTTAAACGCGCGATTTTATTTCGATTACGGCGCCGCTGCGGACCAGGCCGGTTTCTACGACAAGGCGGCGGATTTATTCCGGAAATCGATCTCGCTCGACCCGGCGAATTCAGCCGAAGCCTATAATTATGTGGCGTTCATGTGGGCCGACCACAACCTGCATCTGGATGAAGCTGAGGAAATGATCGGGCACGCCCTTCAGTTCGACCCGAACAACGGCGCCTATCTCGATACCCTCGGCTGGATTCATTATCGCAAAGGCAAATTCGACGATGCGCTCAACGAATTGCTGCGCGCCGCGCAGAACCTGACGCGGCCCGATCCGATCGTCCTCGAGCATATCGGCGATGCTTATGCGAAGCTGAATCGAATTCCTCAGGCCCTCGATTTCTGGCAAAAGGCGATTGCCTTGAGTCCCGAGAACAAATTATTGGCCGAGAAGATCGAGAAAACCAAGACGACCGTCAGCCAGGGACCACCGGGGAAGATTAATCGAATCGATTAAGGGACTCTCGAGCGCGCCTCACCGCGAATGACAAAATATCCCACAGTTTGGCAGCGCAAGACGATGTGGTCGGCGCTCACGGCTGTCTTCATCGTGGTCCTCATTACGATCGCATGTTCCGTGGTCTGGATCGTCGCGAACGTGGTCGGGTTTATTCAGCCAATCCTCATCCCGGTGGCGATCGCAGTCATTCTTGCCTACCTCCTCGATCCCGTTGTCACGAAGATGTGTGAGAAAGGGCTCGGCCGAACCAAGTCGGTCTTTGCCTTGTTCGCGATCGCGTTTCTGTCGATCGGGACGCTGGTCGCGTGGCTGGCGCCGGTCGTCTCCATGCAGGCGACCAACGTGGGCCGCGAGCTGCCAACGTATACGCAGAAGGCCCGCGACACGATCGTCGATCTCATTTTTAAGTACGATCACGCATTTGGGGGAATGACCACCAAGCGCGACAAGGTTTCGTCGCCCACGAGCAGCCTGCTCAATTGGTTGTTCGCCGCGCCGACGCCGTCGCGAAAAATTTCCCCGACCCCGGCACCGTCGCCGGACTCGGTCACGCCGCCGGAGAGTGCGTTGCTCGATTCCCCAACGCCCTCGCCGCGCGACGAGATCGGCCCGATGCAGGAAAAAATCTCCTCCGCCGATCGCCAGCGTATCCAGGGCTGGGTCCAGCGCCAGTTGCCGAATCTCGAGCGCCAGTTGCCTTACATCAGTGAAAAAATCTGGGGCCTGCTCAAACAAAGCATCGGTGGTTTCCTCGGTGTCACCGGATTTCTTTTGAGCCTCGTGATGGTGCCGATCTATCTTTTCTTTCTCCTGAAAGAAAGCCCGGCGATCGAACGTCGCTGGCGCGAGTACCTTCCGCTGCGCAACTCGCCGGTGAAAAACGAAGTCGCCGCGGTGCTTTCGCAAATCAACAATTACGTCATCGCGTATTTTCGCGGCCAGCTTCTGGTCTGCCTGATCGACGGCACCCTCATTGGCATCGCTCTTTATGCCACCGGATTGAATTTTGCGCCGCTCATCGGATTGCTGGTGGTCATTCTCACGATGATTCCTTACGTCGGCATCATCCTGTGCTGGATTCCGGCCGTTCTCATCGCGGCCGCGCAATGGGGCGATTGGACGCACCCGCTCATTGTCACCGGCGTTTTCCTCGTCGTGCAGAATCTCGAGGCGATTTTCATCGCACCCCGGATCGTGGGGAATTCCGTGGGCTTGCATCCGATGACGGTGATTGTCTCCATTTTCGTCTGGGGGTTGCTGATTGGCGGATTGCTCGGGCCGATTTTGGCGGTACCACTAACAGCGACCATCAAGGTCCTGCTCGCGCGTTATGTGTGGGGGCGGCGACTGCGCGAGAAAGTGGCGGATGCAGTCGAAGAAGTTCCGGTGGTGAGACACGCCGAGAGTACGGCGTAGCGTGAGCAATCTTGCTCTTGATCCTTTGTGGGGATGTTCCGGTAAGATCAAGAGCAGGAGCAGGAATTTGCCCGGGGTCGCGTGGTTGAGTTGCATTCGCCCGCCCTTACAGGGATAGAAGTCCGCGATGGCAGAACATGTGCGACGCGTCCGGCGCCGGCGCCGGGTAAAAAGGACAAGGAGTGGACGTTTGCAGTTCACTCGGGCGCGTCTTGCCATCTGTGCCGCTTCGCTTTTGCTCGGCTTCTTCTTTGGCTGGGTCGTCCTGACCTATGGGCCGCAAGCCTATCGCGGGTGGCGTGAGTCGAGCCTCCTCAAACAGGCGTCTGCGATGCTGGCGCGGGACGATTTCGACGGAGCCACCCGCTCCGCGCGCGAAGTGTTGCAAATCCATCACAACTCTCTTCCCGCGTTTCGGATCCTGGCCGAGGCGAGCGAAAAACAAAACCGTCCAGAGACGGTCGCGTGGCGTGCGCAAGTCGCGCGACTCGAACCGGAGAATCTGGATAACCAGCTGAATCTCGCTTCCGCCGCCCTCCGCTTCGGCCAGCTCGATACCGCAAGGAAAGCGCTGGAATCTGTGCCGCCGTCGCAACGCGACCGGGCGGCGTATCATGTCGTCGCCGGCTGGCTCGCGCGTGCGCAGGGCAACGACGCTGATGTCGAGATGCACTTTGCCGCGGCCGTCAGCCAGGAGCCGGCCAACGATCTTTATCAATTCAATCTTGCCGTGCTCCGCATCCGATCCGCGACGCCGGAGAAAAGCGACGAGGCGCGCAAAGTCCTCGACCGCTTGAGAGGGGTGGCGGCGTATCGGGCGGGTTCTCTCCGGGCGCTCTTGAGCGACGCCATCCAGCGCAACGATCTCCAGCGGGCCGACTCGCTTGCCCAGGATTTGCAGATGAGCCAGCAGGTCACCTTTTCCGATTATCTCCTTTGCCTGGAATTTTACCGGAAACTTGACGAGAAAAAATTCTCCGCCCTGCTCGAAAAGGTGAAGCCGGTCGCGGCGCGCAATCCCCTCGATCTCGCGTTGCTGATGGACTGGTTGAACAAAAATGGCCTCGGCGCGGAGGTGCTGAAATGGATGGAGAAGTTGCCGTCCGAGATCACGACGAACCCGCCGCCGGCCATCGCGATTGCCGATGCCTTCGCCGACGCGAAAAACTGGTCGCGGCTAAAACGCTGGACGCGTGGCGGTGCCTGGGGGGATTCGGAATATCTCCGCCTCGCCTATCAGGCCTATAGCTCGAAGCAATCGCGCCAGACTTCTTCCGACGCGGAATTTTCCGGGCTCTGGCATTCGGCGGAGCGTGCCGCCGCCGAGCAACCCGAGCGGGAGGTCAATCTGGCCCGCCTCGCCTCGAAGTGGAATTTCTCCACCGAGGCCGAACAACTCTGGCTCCGAGTCTCCAAAGATGCGCCGATGCGGAGAGAGGCACTCGATGCCTTGTTTCGGATTTATCGCGCAAACAATGACCTGCCGAATTTGTACCGAATCGCCCAGCATCTCCACGAGAATTCGCCTAATGAACCCGGACTCGCCGCAAACTGCGCACGGCTGGCCCTGCTGGTGGATCAAAACCCCGCCGAAGGTCATCGCCTGGCGAAGGAAACCTACGACCGGGCGCCGGATGACGTAAATGTCGCCATGACGTACGCGTTTTCGCTCTACGTCCTTGGGCGGACGGCGGAAGGCATTGAAATCATGAAGAAGCTGCCAGCAGAAGGAGTGCACGATCCGCACGCTGCCGTTTACGCGGCCGTTCTTTTGCTCGATGAAAATCAGGGACCCGCGGCGCAGGAATATGTCTTCGCCGCCCAGTCTGGTCCCATTTTTCCCGAGGAAAAAAAATTGCTCGATGAGGCGATTGCGAAAACGAAGTCGCCGACGCCGAATCCAAGTCCGACTCCATCTCCGACGCCGAAGTAAGCTGCTGGGGAGCGCAGGCTGCCAGCCTGCAGGAGCCGGCAGCTTGCCGGCTCGATTGCGCGACGGTCTACGGTTTTGAGCAATCGAGCCTCAACCGATTGTCTCGGCAGCCTGCGCTCCCCAAAGCGTGTGACCTCGCGAGTTTACGATCCCGTCCGGATCGCCTTTTCCACGATGGCCGCAGCCAATCCCTGGGTCGCTTCATCGAGCGAGGCGTTCGCAGTCTGAAGTTTGCGGACATCGTGCGTCTTCAAAGATTCGCGCACCTGAGTGGCCGCGCGCAAAATATTCTCCTTCTCGGCCGGCTCGATTCCATCGCCGACCTGCGCGAACGCTGCCTCGACCGCGTTCAGCATTTCCTCGGCTTTCAATTTCGTTTCGGTCCAGACGCGTTCGCTCATGTCGTCGAACGCGTGCTCGAGCGACTCCGAGATCATCGCCTCGACCGATTCGTCCGAAACATCAACCGCGCTGTTGATTTCAACGATTTTTTCGGCGCCTGTTTTTGTATCGCGTGCCAGCACCTGGAGGATGCCGTTGGCATCGATCTCGAATTGCACGCCGACGCGAGCCCTGCCTTTCGGCGCCGCTTCAAATTCAATCTCGAACTGGCCCAGAGGCCAGTTGTCGCGGGCCATCTCGCGTTCGCCCTGCAGCACCTTGATCGACATGGAGCGCTGCTGGTTCACGGCGGTCGTGAACATTTCGCCCGCCTTGATGGGAATCGTGGAGTTCCGTGGAATGATGACATTCATCAGGCCGCCGAAGGTCTCAATGCCTAACGACAGCGGAGTGACATCCAGGAGCACGACGTCGCGCACGGCGCCGGACAAAATCCCGGCCTGGATTGTCGCCCCGATGGCAACGGCTTCGTCGGGATTTTGCGAGGTGTGGGGCTCGCGTCCAAAAACCTCCGCCACGATCCTCCGCACGAGCGGCATCCGAGTCATCCCGCCGACCAGAATGACTTCATCGAGATCGGGGGCGGTGAGTTTTGCGTCGGCCAGGGACCGTAGACAATGCGCGCGCGTTCGCTCGATGATTGGTCGGCTCAGCCGCTCCAATTCATCTCGGGTGAGCTCCGCGTGGAAATTCCCTCCGCCTTCGAGAAATGGGACTTCGATTGCGACGCTCTCCGCCGTGGAAAGCCGGTGCTTCGCATCGATGGCCACATCCCGCAGGCGCGCGATACTCTCCGGGTCAGCAGCCGGAAATCCTTTCGCCCGAAGATGCGCCATCAGGACATTATCGAGGTCGTCGCCACCCAGGCGCGTGTTCCCGTTTGTCGAAAGAACTTCGAAAACGCCGTTGTTCAATTCGAGGATCGATATGTCGAAGGTGCCACCACCCAGATCGAAGACCGCGATCTTGGAACGGCTCTTCAGCTTGTCGAGGCCGTAGGCCAGTGCTGCCGCGGTTGGCTCGTTGACGATCCGCTCGACCGAAAATCCGGCCAGCTCGCCAGCACGCTTGGTCGCGTTTCGCTGCGCGTCGTTGAAATATGCGGGCACGGTAATGACCGCGCGGGAGACTGGATGTCCGAGCGCGGCGTCGGCATCGGTTTTCAGTTTTGCCAAAATCAGCGCGGAAATTTCCTCTGGAGAATAGCTTCGCCCGCTTGTCAGGATGCGGATCGGCTGCCCGGTCCTGCGCTCGAGGTTGTAGGAGACGTCCGCGTCGCCGTCGCGCAGCTCGTCGCCGCGCAACCCGACGAAACGTTTTACGGAATAAATAGTTTGCGCCGGTTTGAGCGCGCGCACTCGCATCGCCGGCTGGCCGATGAGGGGTTCTCCGTCCGCGAGGAAGTGGACCACCGACGGCGTCAAGCGAGCACCGTTCTGGTCCGCGATCAGGATGGGAAACCCGGCGTCCATCACGCCAATCAGCGAGTTGGTGGTTCCCAGATCGATGCCGACGATTTCGTTCATTAATTACACTCGAACTCAAGCATTGGTAGGGACGCCGCGCTGCGGCGTCCGACCGAGTCGACGTTCGCGGACGGCGCAGCGCGCCGTCCCTACCACGGAATCGATTGCCTGAAATTCATTCATCAATGTTCAATCCTTAAATGGATCGACGATGTCCTTACCGGCCATCGCCGCGCTGCGGCGTCCGACCGAGTCGACGTTCGCGGACGGCGCAGCGCGCCGTCCCTACCATGGAACCGATCGCAGGAAGATCATTCATAAAATGCTCAGTCCTTATATGGATCGACGATGTCCTTGCCTGCCATGGCCACGCCGAGGGGAGTGAGCGTGTGGAGAATCCGAATCGTCCCGGAGTGAGCGGCGAGCACCTCCGGCAAACGCCGGTACGCTTGTGGCGCCTCATCGAGGTCGCCTCCACGCAGGGCCACCTTCTTTTCCGCAATCCATTTCATCATCTCATCGTGCCGGACAAGTCCGTCCCGCCGAATCCGTTTCCCGTCGACCTTCACAAATTTTCCCTTCGCCGCCGTGCGCGACATGATTCGGCCGGCGCCGTGGACCGTGGAGAAAAGCGCTTCGCGCGAGGTCGGCGAATCGATGCCTTCAATAATCACCGCGTCATCGCCCATGCTTCCACCGACGAATCCTTTTTGTCCCGGGAAGGCTGGCGTGGCTCCTTTTCGCACCACCCAATATTGGCGACCATCGTGTTCCTCGCGCCAGGCAAAGTTGTGATGATTGTGGACTTCCTCCATGGCCGTGGCCCGCAGGATATCCCGCACGACCTGCCGCGCTACGGCTTCGCGCCCTGCATAGGCGTAGCGGCCCGCCAAAGTCATCGCCGCGATGTAATCTTCTCCCAGGGGTGACGCTTCCGCGATAACCGTCGGTGGGACATCCATTCCATCCCTGCCACCCGCCGCCTTTAGAAAATGGGTGGCGGTTTTGTGTCCGAGCCCGCGCGAGCCAAAATGCACGCCGACCCAGACGCGATCAGTTTCGTCCGCGAAAATGTCGACATAATGATTTCCGCCGCCGACCGTGCCGAGCTGGTTCGCCGCGCTCTGCTTCAACTCACGCATAGGCGACAGCTGCCACGCCGGATCATCGAACAACTCATGATCGATCCGCGTCTTGCTCGTTTGGCCGATGCCGAACGAAACATCCCGCGCCACGTCATTCATGATCTCCTCCATGGCCGGGGCGATCTGCGACCGCATCGCGTCCGTGCGAATGGCGAGATTGCCGCAGGCGATGTCGAACCCGACGCCGGAGAGGGAAATCTTGTCGGTGTAAGCGATCACGCCCCCGATCGGCTGCGCGTACCCCTTGTGTCCATCCGCGCACAAGACGCCGTACTCGCCCCCGGCCGCCACGCACCGCTCGATTTGAGCGAGCGTCGCCTCATCGTGTTTGCCGAAGATTTTGGTTTTCATCCGATAAGTTTTTGCTCGGCAACAGTGCGCCACGCCTCCACATCCCCACGTGCTTCCATTTTCGCCGGACTGATCACCGCTTTCACGATATCGAAACAAACTTCCCCGAATGGAAGATTGAGCGAAGACGTGATCTGCACTCTCGCTTCATGCGGGATCTTCTTGTAGATCAAACTCAGGTGCGGGTTCAGTCGATATCCCCAGCGCACGGTCGACGCGGAGCGCAGTTTTTCGTTCAACCTGGTCAGCGTTTCGTCCTGCCGGAACCGGACGAACACCGTCTTGGTAAACTCATCCGAGTAATCAATTCCGCTTACGGAAAGGTGAAGCGGTTTGAGATCGGCCAGCGCTTCCGCGAGCACTCCCGCCGGGCTTTCACTCCTGGCATCTGTCACGTGGATCGTAACGTGCGGTTCAAAGACCGGCGCATCAAAACGCTCCGCCAGATCGCGTATCACGGAGCTGAAATAACTTCGGGCCGGTTCGGCCGGAATCAGCCAGTAGGCCACGATTTCATTTTCTCGCCCCATTGATGGAATCTCGCGCAGCCCTGTGAATGCTCAACGCGCCGCTCTTGTTTTGGGGAGCGCAGGCTGCCAGCCTGCAACTGCTGGGGAGCTTGCCCAGCAGCCGTTCTTTTCTGACGACAAGGGGATCTCGCTGAAGAGTGTTCGGCAAGCTGCCGAACACGGCAGGCTGGCAGCCTGCGCTCCCCGGAGTTTCGGAACTGCGTCGGAGTTGTGCTACGATGTCGCCATGCCTACCAATGTTCTTGGCACCGACCTGCGGTGCTGTTGCCGCGATCCGGTGACGGGCTTTTATCGCGATGGATATTGCCGCACCGGCCCCGAAGATCTCGGGCTTCACACCGTCTGCGTGGAAGTGACTGAAGAGTTCCTCGATTTCTCAGTCCTGGACGGCAACGATCTCGTGACGCCGATGCCCGAATGGGGATTTCCCGGTCTCAAACCCGGAGACCGCTGGTGTGTCTGCGTCACGCGATGGAAAGCGGCTCTGGAGCGCGGTCGTGCCGCCCCCATCGATCTGGAAGCGACGCATTCCTCCGTGCTTGAGTTCGTGGATCTCGAAGATCTCAAAGCGCACGCCGTGAAGGAGTGTTAGTCATCCTGAGCGAAGCGCAGCGGAGTCGAAGGATCCCGAGGATCGTCGATCGACGCTAGACGGGGTCCCTCGACTTCGCTCGGGATGACACGTCGGCAGCGCAGCAACCATAAGGCCTTCCGCTTGCGCTGATCTCCTTCGCAAGGTAGAAGCTTTCGACTTTGAAGCTTCCGTTCAGTTTCTTTCTGGCGCTTCGGTATCTCAAACCGAAACGGACGTTTGTCTCGATCATCACGCTCATTTCGATGGTCGGCGTCATGCTGGGCGTGACGGTTCTGATCGTGGTCATCTCGGTCATGACCGGGTTCGACCGCGAGCTACGGCAAAAGGTGGTCGACTGGGATGCGCACATTCTCGTGAGCACGGAAGACGTTCTGCGCAATTGGCGCGATCTCACCGTGAAAATCCGGAGCACGCCGGGTGTGGTTGGGACCGCACCCTATGTCCAGGGGCCGGTGATTGTTGAGTTCCAACATCAACGACTCGCGCCGTTGATTCGCGGGATCGATCCCGTGGAGGAAGAAAAAGTGGTGGCGATGAAAAAATTCATCAAGAAGGGGTCCCTCGATCTCGAGGGCGATTCGACCGTGCTTGGGGTGGAACTGGCGCGCAAACTTCACATCGATGTCGGAGACAAATTGACGGTCTATTCTCCAGGCAACCTCGGCGACATCCTCGATGGCATCAAAGAGCTGGAGAAATCGAAGGGCCAGGATGAACGGAAGGCGATCGATAAATTGCGCGAGGTCGTTTTGCCGAAGGAACTAACGGTTACCGGCATCTTCGAGACTGGCCATTATCTTCATGACTCGGAATTCCTGCTCGTGCCGATTTATGTGGGCCAGGAACTTTACGGGCTGGGCGACGCCCTCCACGGGATCACCGTTCGGACGGTCGATCCTTACGCCGCGGATCAGGTCAAGAAAGAGATCGAAAAGTTTCTCGAGCCGCCGCAGTACGCGCAGACCTGGATCGACATGAACAACCAGTTTTTCGAGGCCGTCCGGCTCGAGCGAACGGTAATGTTCTTCCTCCTCTTTTTCATCATCATCGTGGCCGCGTTCGGAATCATGAACACGCTCATCACGGTCACGGTGCAGAAGACGCGCGATATCGGAATCATGAAAGCGATCGGCGCAAACATGACGCAGATCGTCGGCGTTTTTCTGGGGCAGGGGATCATCGTCGGATTATTCGGCACGCTGATGGGCCTTGGTCTGGGGATGACTCTCGTCCGCTATCGAAACGAATTCAGCCGCTGGCTCGCGGAGACCGCGCACATCGAAGTGTTTCCGAAACAGGTCTACCAATTCTCGCAGCTTCCCGCCGAAGTCATCCCGCGCGACGTCGCCATTATCTGTATCGGCGCGTTCCTGATCTGCTGCCTCTTTGCTTTTCTGCCTGCTTATCGCGCCGCCCGGCTCGATCCGGTCAAGGCGCTGCGCTACGAGTAGTTTTGAATGTGGGGTCATCCCGAGCCGCGTAGACGGCGAGGGACCTCGCGGGCGCTCTAGCGCTTCCGCGAAAGGACACCCGTCTGCCGTCATCGGACGCTTTATGATTCGCGGTAGCGGAGTTTGCGGATGTGAAGTCCCTCGCCCTCTGCGCGGCTCGGGATGACACGCCGATATGAATGGCAAGTTTCCAGTCATCCTGAGCGAAGCGCAGCGGAGTCGAAGGATTCCGAGGATCGTCGCGCGACTCTCAACGGGATCCCTCGACTTCGCTCGGGATGACAGGTAATTTTCGCCATGAACCGACTCGCTTTTCTCGGGTTGCTTTCCTCTATCGCCGTCTCTTCGCTCTTCGGCCAGATCGATCGGATCACCGGCAAGCCGTTCGCCACGCGCTCCGAGGTGCTCGCGCGCCACGGGATGGTTTGCACGAGTGTCCCGCTCGCCACGCAGGTCGGCCTCGATATTTTGGAGCGCGGCGGCAACGCCATTGACGCAGCGATCGCCACCAACGCGACCCTCGGACTGATGGAGCCGGTCTCGAACGGAATCGGGGGCGATCTTTTCGCGATCGTTTACAGCGCGAAGGAAAACAAGCTCTACGGATTGAACGGCAGCGGACGATCCCCGCTCGGGCTGAGCTATGAGCAGATGAAAGCCGAGCTCGAAAAGTTACGCCGCACAACCATTCCGCCGCGCGGCATGCTGCCCATCAGTGTGCCGGGAACGGTGGATGCGTGGAGCGAGTTGCATAAGAAATTCGGCAAACTCACGCTCAGTGACGACCTTGCCCCCGCGGCGAAGTATGCCGAGGAAGGTTTCCCGGTCACGGAGCTCATCGCGTTCTACTGGCACTTCGGGCCGGAACTGTACAAGGATTTGCCCGGAGCTTTTCTCGAAACTTACACGCTCGATGGCAAAGGGCGCACGCCGGCGAAAGGTGACATCTTCAAGAACCCGGCGCTGGCCCGCAGCCTTCGCCTGATCGGCGAGAAAGGCCGGGACGCTTATTACAAAGGCGAGATCGCGGACAAGATCGACGCGTTCATGCAGGCGAATGGCGGTTACCTGCGCAAAGCGGATTTCGAAAAACACGCCTCCACCTGGGTCGATCCCGTTTCCGTGAATTATCGCGGTTACGACGTTTTCGAGCTGCCGCCAAACGGGCAGGGGATCGCGACTTTGCAGATATTGAACATGCTCGAAGGCTTCGATCTCAAGTCGATGGGCTACAATTCGCCCGCGGCTTTGCACGCTATGATCGAGGCGAAGAAAATCGCGTGGGCCGATCGCGCGAAGTTTTATGCCGATCCCGCGTTCGCAAAGATTCCGCTGGCCGGGTTGCTCTCGAAATCCTACGCAGCTGAACGCCGCAAGCTCATCGATCCCACGCGCGCGTCCCGGAAAATCGCGCCAGGCAATCCGGCGCTGAAAGACGGAGACACGATTTACATGTGCACCGCCGATGACGAAGGCAACATGGTCAGCCTCATCCAGAGCAACTACCGCGGAATGGGCAGCGGTATCGTCGTGCCCGGTCTCGGCTTCATGTTTCAGGATCGCGGCGAATTATTCTCGATGGAGCCCGGTCACGCGAACGTTTACGCGCCGGGCAAACGCCCGTTTCACACTATCATCCCGGGCTTCGTCATGAAGGACGGCAAACCGTGGGAAGCGTTCGGTGTCATGGGCGGCGGTATGCAACCTCAGGGCCACGTGCAGGTGCTGACCAACCAGATTGATTTCGGCATGAGTGTGCAGGAAGCCGGTGACGCTTCGCGCTGGCAGCACGAGGGCGATGCCGAACCGACTGGCGAAAAGCTGACGGAAACCGGCGGCTACGTGAACCTGGAGAGCGGCGTCCCCTTCGAGACCGTGCGCGAGTTAAAGAAAAAGGGCCACGACGTCCGCTTCGACCTCGGTGGTTACGGCGGTTACCAGGCGATCAAGGTGGAGATGCACGACGGCCAGCGCGTTTATGTCGGCGCCAGCGAAGGCCGGAAGGACGGCCAGGCGGCGGGGTACTAGATGGATGCTGACAAAATGCGATGTCATTCCGAGCCGGGGAGACGGCGAGGGACCCCGCAGGCGCTCAATCGCTTCCGCGAAACAACGTGCCAATACGTCATCGAACGCCTGATGTTTCGCGGCAGCGGAAATTGCAATTGAGAGGTCTCTCGCCGTCTGCGCCGCTCGGGATGACACGCAAGAAAAACGCGTGAGTGTTATTAAAGCGTTTTTAAGTACTCCATCAGGTCGCGCTTTTGCTCGGCGGACAGCTTCGTCCCGTAGTCGTGGCCGGCGTTGGAATTTCCTTCGATCGCGGTGTCCAAAACGTAAGCGCCGTCATCGGTGTAACCCATTTGATTCGCATCGTATTCTCGCGAGCCGCGATGGAAGGTTTTTGCGCGTTGCGACGGCGCCGTCAGCAACTCCTGCATGGTGCGCACCGAACCGTTGTGCAAATAGGGCGAACGGGCCCAGACGCCACCAAGGGTCGCCGCAAAATATTTTCCCGTGCTCCGAACCCCGAACTCCTTCGGCGGTTCGTAACCGGCTGTTTCCAACTCGGCGAGAAACTTGTTGAAGCCTTCAGCCTGCTTCTCCGTGAACAATTCCGCGCGATGGGGATCGGTCCCGACTTCCGCGATTGAATACAAACGCTTGTCGCTCTCCGGACAGCCGTGGCACGAAGCGCATTTTGATTCGAAATGTGCCGCCCCGCGTTTCGCCGCGGTCCGGTCGATGGCAAACGGGTATTTCGGTGGCCGGATGCTTTCGGAAAGATCGGTTTGCCGTTTCACCGTCGCGAAATCCAGATCGCCCTGCTTTCCGTGAAGCGGCGCCCCAAGACCGAGCGTGGCCAGGAGATTCCTCGCGATCGGAGATTTGGTGTTGCCGTCCCAGTGCACCCACGTTCGCTGGTCGATGTTCCAAACCAATCCGAACTTTGTGGGCGCGTAAGGCTGCGGTGCGTTGAGAAGCGCCGCGGAAAGCAGGCCGAAGGCATCGTTACGCCCGGGGCCGGAAGCCGGTGGGATTTTGTCGGGCGGTTGGTCCGGGACGTGGAGCGCCGCGCGAATATTGTGAAAAAGCTTGAGCATTGAATGCGCGAGTTCCGGAAGTCCGGCCGCATCCTTTCCCAATTGCAACTCATTGGCGGCGATTTGGTGAAGCTCGCCTGGCCCAAACTCCTTCGATCCGAAAGGGTCCGCGGCCATTCTTTCCGTGATGCCGGCCTGTTGCGCATCCCACGCGCGATCCAATGCGCTCCCGTCCTTCCCTTCGGGATTGTCCGGTCCGGCGAAGTAAGCATTCAGAAACAACTTCATGTTTGCGGGCTCGGACGTCTTGAAGGTTGAGACCAGGACGGCGCCGAAGAATGCTTCGACATTGAAATGGCTGGTGGCGCCAAGAATCCGAATCGGTTCCTTACTGGCGCTGGAATTGATCTGCGCCACGTGGCACGACGCGCAATTGATTCCGACGGCTGAGAGACCGGCGAGATGTTTAACCTCTGCTTTTCGGCTGAACCCAATCGGCCAGCCAAATTTTGGATCGGGAATCAAACCGAGATAGGCCAGGTCGGACGCTGGAAATAGATCGGGATAGATTTTGATGAATGCGCGCAACACACGTTCAGGCACGACTTCCGTGCTCATCGAGCCGTGGAGAAAGAATTCGAGATCATCCGCGGACCATTTCGGAATTTGGGCGGAATCGATTTTCACCTTTGCCGGCTGATCGGGAATGGCGGCGGCGGCGGCCACCGAACCTGCGATGGCCAGGACTGAAAGGATCCCTTTCATCGCGCGGGATCGTAGAAAGCGGCGCTAACGATGTAAAGCCGCCGATTGACCCTTCGGCCAGAAAACCGTACAAACCGAAACCACTCGCCCTGGCTCCCATGGCCCAATACGAACCAACTTCGCGAAGGCCAATCGGCGAGGGGTTTCGAGCGACCGCGCGGATCGCGACCGCGCTCTGCGTCCGGCTCAACGTCCATCCCGATGCGATCTCGTACGCGTCCATTGTCGCAGCCGCGATCGCCACCTTCTGTTTTTGGAAATCCGGCCTGCATCCGTGGCTGCTTTTCATCGCGCCACTGTTTTGTTATCTCCGCCTCTGGTTCAACATGCTCGACGGGATGGTGGCGCTGGCTTCCGGCAAAGCGAGCTGGCGCGGTGAGATCCTGAACGATCTGCCGGACCGCGTTTCCGATGTGCTGATCTTTGCCGGGGTTGCGCACAGCGGCTGGATGAATCCGTTCCTCGGATATTGGGCGGCGCTGTTCGCGCTCCTGACGGCTTACGTCGGCATGTTCGGACAGGCGGTCGGCGTGCAACGCGAATTCAGCGGTGTGATGTCGAAGCCATGGCGGATGGTGACGCTGCACGCCGGGGCGTGGCTGACCCTGGGGTATTTTTGGTGGAACCACAGCGCGTTGGCGTTGGGAGACTTGACGATTCTCGACTGGGCCTGCCTTATTATCGTGGCAGGCTGCCTGCAAACGATGGCCATCCGGTTAAGGCGAATCATGGCAGCGTTGCAGGCAAAATCCGCCTCTCATTAATGTCCCCGCACCACGCGTTGCACGATGCGATTTTTCTCGCTTACCTGCGCGTCATCTTCGTCTCCCTTTTCATGGGAGGAATTGTCCTCGGCGTTTTGCACTGGGGTTTCAAAAAGGACCTGGGCCCGATCTGGAGCACATATCGCTCGTGGCTCGTGCTCGCGCCCATCGGCCTGACCGCGATCTTCGCGGGCCGCGTGCCGACGATCATCGGGATCACCCTGCTGGCGATCTTCGGTTTCAAGGAATTCGCCCGCGCCTCGGGACTGTATCGTGACTGGTGGATGACGGGCGTGGTTTACACGGGCATCATCGCGGTCGGCACGGCTTCCCTGATGTCGCATCCGCGCGGCGAAGAACCGGGCCCGGGCTGGTTTGGATTTTTTGTCGCCGTACCGGTGTTTGCGATCGCGTCCATTCTGCTCATCCCGATTTTGCGTAACCGGGCGCGCGGCGAGCTGCAACGAATGTCGCTGGGCATCGTGGGCTTCGTCTACATCGGCTGGATGTTCGGTCATCTCGGTTTTCTGGCGAATTCGGTCAACGCCTATGGTTTTCTTCTCTACGTGATTTTCGCGACCGAGTTGAGCGACGTGGCCGCGTTCACCTTCGGGCGGCTCTTTGGACGCCATCCATTACGGAGCGAAATCAGTCCAAAGAAAACCTGGGAAGGCGCGCTCGGCGCGCTCGCGGTGTCGATGGCGTTGCCCTGGCTGCTCCGGTTTTCCTTTCCCGGGTTTGGCCCATGGCAGTTGTTCCTGACCGGCCTCATCGTTGGCATCGGCGGCCAGTTGGGCGATCTTTCCATCAGCGTGATCAAACGTGACATCGGCACGAAGGACATGGGCGCGCTGATTCCCGGCCATGGCGGAATTCTCGATCGGATCGACAGTCTTATTTACGTCGCGCCGCTCTTTCTTCACATGGCCAATTACTCCAATCAGCTGCGATGAAGCGGTGGCAATACGAGCCGGCGGCCGATCTCGATCAACGGCTGATCGAGCGGCTCCGCAATTTCCCCCGCGAACCCGACATGCTCGTCTATGGAATGCGCTCGATTGTGGCGCTAATCATCCGCGGATTGCTCCGCACGTATTGCCGCTTTGAAATTATCGGTGAAGAACATCTCCGGAGTAATCGTTCCTTCGTCCTGGTGGCGAATCACTCCAGTCATCTCGATACCGTCTGTCTCCTGGCCGGTTTGCCCCTGCGTCGGCTGCATCGCGCCTTTCCCGCGGCGGCGGCCGATTATTTTTTCAAGAGCGTGCCGCGCACGTGGATCGCCACGGTGGTGGTAAACGCGTTGCCGTTTGCCCGTCAGACGCAGGTCCGGCAGAGCCTCGCCATCTGTGGCGAGCTGCTGGCGAACGCAGGCAATGTTCTGATCATTTTTCCAGAGGGAACCCGCTCCACTACCGGCGAGATGAGGGAATTCAAAGCGGGCATTGGCGCTCTGGTCGCCGGGCGGGACGTGCCCGTTTTGCCCTGCTATCTTGACGGCGCCTTTCGCGCCTGGCCGAAAGGCAGCCGGTGGCCGCGGCCCCGCAAGGTGCGGCTGATCATCGGCGCGCCCCGCAATTACGCGGCGCTTCCTTCCGACAAGAGTGCGAGCGTTGCCATCGCCGCCGAACTTCATTCCGCGGTGAAAGAACTGGCCCAACAACATGCAAGCCGCTGAAGCAACAATGATCTCCTGGGACGGGGTCGAGCTGTTCTATCGGTCGTGGATCCCGAAGGACCCGACCGACAAGGCGCTGCTCCTGTTCCATCGCGGGCACGAACATTCCGGCCGCTGGTCGGAAGTCGTCGAGATGCTCGGCCTGGAGGACGTCGCGATTTTCGCGTGGGACGCACGCGGGCACGGCCGGTCGGCGGGCGAACGCGGCGCTGCGGAAAATTTCGGAGCGATGGTGAAAGACGTGGACGCGTTCGTGCGCCATGTCCGCGACCATCACGGCTCCGCGCTGGAAAACATGATCGTGCTCGCGCACAGCGTCGGCGCGGTCTCGGTCTCGGCCTGGGTCCACGATTACGCGCCGCCGATCCGCGCCATGATTCTCGCCACGCCCGCGTTTCGCGTCCGGCTCTACGTCCCGCTCGCGATCCCGTCACTGCGGCTCAAACAAAAATTCGTCGGGCCCGGTTATGTGAAGAGCTACGTGAAAGCGAAGATGCTCACTCACGATCCGGTGCAGGCCGCGCTTTACGACGCCGATCCGCTGATCTTCCGGCAAATCGCGGTGAACGTCCTGATCGGTCTTCATGATGCCGGCACCCGCCTTCTGGCCGACGCCGGTGCGATCAACGTCCCTACGCTCCTGCTCTCCGCCGGTCGCGACTGGGTAGTCAGCCTGAAGGCGCAGCGCCAGTTCTTCAACGGCCTCTCGTCGCCTGTGAAACGAATGCACGTTTTTCCTGCGGCCTATCACGCTCTTTTTCACGAGCGCGAGAGAGCGCAAGTGGTCGATCGGGTGCGCGATTTCGTTCAGGAGCGATTCGCCAAACCGATTGAGCCTCCGTCGTTGCTCGAGGCTGACAAATACGGCCACACCTGGGAAGAGTTTGAGCGCCTGAAACTCCGCGGCAGCCCGCACTTCGCCCTGATCCGCGGCGGAATGAAAACCGGCGGGCGCCTGAGCAAAGGAATCGATCTGGGCTGGCGCAGCGGTTTCGATTCCGGTTTGACGCTCGACTACGTTTATGAAAACAAGGCCCAGGGATCCACCGCGCTCGGTCGCCTGATCGATCGCAATTATTTGAACAGCCCCGGCTGGCGCGGCATTCGGGAACGCAAGAAGAACCTGGAAACACTATTGCGCCGCGTCATCCAGAAAACGCGGGCGGAGCAACGGGCGGTGCGGATCGTCGACATCGCCGCGGGCGGAGGCCGTTATCTGCTCGAGACGATGCGTGCGCTGCCCGAAATTCCGATGACGGCGCTGGTGCGAGATTATAAACAGGAGAACGTCGATGCCGCCGCGCGGCTCGCCGCGGAACTTGGCCTAACGAATGTTACCGTGGCGACGGGCGACGCATTCGATCGCGCTTCGCTGGCCGCGATCGAGCCGCGACCGACGATCGGCATCGTCTCCGGCTTGTTCGAATTATTTCCAGAGAACGATGGCGTGCTGGCTTCGTTGCGCGGCCTGGCGGAGGCGATCGAGCCGGGCGGCTATCTCATTTACACGAACCAACCCTGGCATCCGCAGATGGAATTCATCGCGCGCGTTTTGCGCAATCGCGAAGACCAGCCGTGGATCATGCGCCGGCGAACGACCGCGGAGATGGACGAACTCGTTCGCACCGCCGGCTTCGAAAAGATTGAGATGGAAGTGGACGAGTGGGGGATGTTCACCGTGTCGGTCGCGCGGAGAGGTGGATCGACCGCTCCCGCGCTCAATGCTAAGAATGGCGCCAATGGCGCACAATAGATCCACCCAGCTCGCCGCGTCGATCGGACTCTCGGCCCTTTTTCTAATCGTCTACGGCTGGTGCAATTGGTTCACGGCGCAACGGACCGATGTGCCGACGCTGTTCTTCGAATGGGAACGCTCCATCCCTTTCGTGCCGCTCATGATCGTGCCCTACATGTCGATCGATCTGTTTTTTGTCGCGGGCCCTTTCCTTTGCGGCAGCAAGCGCGAGCTGGCCACCCTTGTAAAGCGCATGGGCACGGCCATTCTGGTCGCCGGCCTTTGCTTCTCACTCTTTCCTTTGCGCTTCGCTTTCGCGCGCGAACCGGTCCGCGGCTGGCTCGGTAACGTTTTCGATTGGTTTCAGGGAATCGACCGGCCCTACAATTTGCTCCCGTCGCTCCACATCGCGCTTTGCCTGATCCTCTCGGAATTATATGCGAGGCATACGCGCGGCTTCCTGCGATTCTCGTCGAATCTCTGGTTTGTCCTAATCGGGCTTTCCGCCGTGCTGACTTACCAGCACCACCTCCTGGATGTCGTGGGCGGTTTCGCGCTCGGCGCCTACTGCCTCTATTTCATTCGCGAGCCGACGCCGCGTTTGCCCGCGAACGGGAACCGGCGAATAGGTGCGAGGTACGCCATCGGCGCGCTCTTTCTCGCCGGCTTGATGCTGGTTCTCTGGCCGTGGGGTGCATTTTTGATCTGGCCCATTGTGTCGTTAGGCATTGCGGCGACCGCTTATTTCGGCGCGGGCCCCGGGATTTTTCGAAAACGCGATGGCCGCTTGCCTTGGACCGCGTGGTGGGCTCAGGGTCCGGTCTTGTTAGGCCAGGAAATATCCCGGCGCTATTATCGCCGGCAATGCCGCGCCTGGGATGAATTGATGCCGCGGGTTTGGATCGGGAGCGTGCTGAGTCGTGGCGAAGCGGCCGTCGCGGTCCGCGAAGGAGTGACGGCAGTTGTCGATCTCACGGCGGAGTTCTCCGAGGCGGCCCCATTTCGCCGGGTTACTTACCGGAATATTCCAGTCCTCGACCTGACCGCGCCGACGGTGGAACAACTGCATGAAATGGCAATTTTCATCGAGGAAGAATCGAGAAAGGGGATCGTCTACATTCACTGCAAGATCGGCTATTCACGAACGGCGGCCGCTGCCGCCGCTTTTCTGCTTCGGACCGGCAAAGCCGGGACAGTCTCGGAAGCGATTCATCTTCTCCGCCAGGTTCGGCCCACCATTGTAATTCGCCCGGAAGTGATGACGGCTTTGCGCGAGTTCGCGAACAACCGAACGGTTTTTCCTCGCCTCCACGAAGCGCTACTCCAATAATCGGGCCTGCTATGAAATACAACGATTTGATCCAGCTCTACTTCGAGCGCACGACCGCGCTGCAGAATTATTGGACGCTTTACGTCGTCATCGTCGGCGGCCTGCTCGCGTTCTCCTCGTTGCGGAAACAGCCCGCGGCGCTCACAACCCTCATCGTCTCGATCCTGTTCTGCTTGTTCGCTTACGAAAACCTGAATGCGATCAAGGCCACGGCGACACAGCGCCACGCGACATTGGCCGCGATCAAGCAATCTGATGCGGGCTCGACGGCGCCTGAGATCAAACCGGTTCGCGACCTCCTCGAGCCGACTCTCAATCCCGCGTCGCTCAGCTCCACCCAAACCACGCACCTGATCAGCGACGTGCTGACGATCGCCGGATTATGGGTCATGGAATTACGCCGCCGGAAAAACGCCGTTGTCGCTGCGGTCGTGGCCCAGCCGTTTCCGTAATTTATTTTCAGAGCACGGGCTTGGCGATGCGCCCCGGCTCAATTCGCGTGGCTGCTAATTCTGGCTATAGCGAAGTCGTGGCCGAGGAGCACAATCACTTCGATAAGCCGGAACCGCGCTGGCAGGCGTTGCTTGCCGTTCTCGCCGTGGGCGCGATCTATCTGGCGCTGCCGCGTGATCTCACTGTCGGGCCCACCTGGTTGCTGCCGACGCTGATTGTTGTTTTGCTGATCCCCACCGTGGTGACGCATCGAACCGGCAAGCGTTCCCTCAATCGGGCGCTTGGAATTATGATCAACGGCATTACGACGCTGGCCTTGATCGGGTCCGTGATTCTTCTCGTGCGCGCGCTTCCTTCGCATCGGGAGTCGCCCCTGAAGCTCCTGCTCTCCGGCGGATTGCTCTGGCTCACGAATGTAATCGTGTTCGCCCTTTGGTATTGGCGGCTCGATGGCGGCGGCCCGACCGTGCGTCACGAAGAAAAAAAATTTGGCAGCACCAGTTTTCTTTTCCCGCAGATGCAGGTCCCGCACGATGAGCGCGCCCAATTCGCTTGCACAGGCTGGCGGCCCCGCTTCCTGGATTATCTCTTCGTCGCGTTCACCCAAAGTTCGACCTTTGGGCCCACGGACGCGCCGTTGCTCGCTCGCTGGGCAAAGGTTCTCTCGATGATCCAGATTGTTATCTCGCTGAGCATTGTCATCCTGCTGATCTCACGTGCCGTCGGTGTGCTCTGATTCGAATGGAGGGACGACCTCCGTGTCGTCCCAATAATTTTTGAGGACGGGACGGAGCCCGTCCCTCCAAGGCTTAATTACTGCTGCCTTTTTGACCGATGCTCACGCGACGCAGTTTCCTGTTTTTCCTGGTTCTCACGGGTCTCGCCCAGGCTGAGCGCATTAACCACGAAGGCCGAATCCTGGGTCCGGCACCGACCGTCACGGCACCGACGTTGTTCAACACCGCTGCCGCTGACGCCATCGTCTCGGCGATGCAGATCATGCCGCGCGACAATCCCTGGAACGAAGATATCTCGCGCCGGCCGCTATTGCCGAACTCGGATGCAATGATCGCCCAAATCAAGTCCGACCTCGGCACCCGCCAGACGCTGCAGCCCTTTTATGAAATGAATTATGTCCTGGTGCCGGACAATCAGCCGCGCGTCACGATTCCATTCCTGGATTATCCCGATGAGTCGGACCTGGACGGTGGCATCTATCCCAACGGCAGTTATCCAATTCCCGCCAATCAACCGATCGAGACCTGGCCGCGAGGAACCGGCAACCTGACCCTGCAACAATGGCAGATGGACACGAACAACAGTGGGGGCGATCGCCATGGAATCATGGTTGCGCCCGGGGTCGGTTCGGTTTGGGAAACCTGGCAAATGAAACTGACCCAGAGCGGATGGCAGGCGTCGAACGGCGCGAAATTCAATCTTAATTCGAATGCGCTCCGGCCCGCCGGCTGGACCTCCGGTGATGCCGCCGGGTTGTCGATGTTCGTCGCGACGGTGCGCTACGATGAATGCGAGCGCGGCATGGTCGAACACGCCTTGCGATTGGTCGTGAAGCGGACGCGCAAGGAATACATTTACCCGGCCACCCATTACGCCTCCTCGATCCCAGCGAGTTCCACAAATTATCCGGCAATGGGCCAGCGGCTGCGGCTAAAAGCGGGTTTTGCGATCCCCGGCAATTGGACCGTTGAGGAAAAAGCGGTCCTGCTCGCCTTGAAAAAATACGGCGCGATCGTGGCCGACAACGGCAATTTCTTTTCGGTCTCGGTTTGTCCGGACAATCGATTTAGTTCGAGCGCATTCAGTCATCTTCCTACGATCGATATCAGTAACTTCGAGGTCGTCCAGACGACCGGGGCGGCGGAAGGTCCGCGCTCACCCGGCGCGCCGAACGTGGACGCGGGTCCGGATCAGTTTCTGGAATGGCCGACAAACATTTCTCTCACTGGTTCGATCAATGATCCCTCGGGCCACGCTTCGGTTCTTTGGAACCTTTACGCGGGACCAGCTGGCGCTTCCTTCGCGAACGCGAGCCAGGCGGCGACGACAGCGACGATCACCGCGCCCGGCACCTACACATTTATGCTGAGCGCAGACGACGGCACGCACGCGGTCGCTTATGACGCGGTCGTGGTGCGCGTCACGGGTCATAATGCCTTGGCGAACCTCTCGACGCGCGTCCAGGTCGGAACGGCGAGCAACGTTGGCATCGCCGGTTTCATCGTCACGGGAAACAGTGCGAAGCAAGTGGTCGTGCGTGGGCTCGGACCATCGCTCGCTACCGTGGGGATTCAGGGCGCTCTGAGCGATCCGGTCCTGGAGCTTTACGATGCGACCGGCAATCTTTTGGCAAGCAACAACGACTGGCAGCAGACCCAGGCTCAAACCTTGCGCGATGCGAACCTGGCGCCGACGAACGATCTTGAATCGGCGATTCTGGCGACGCTCGCGCCAGGCGCCTACACCGCCATCGTACGCGGCAATGGTAACGGAACCGGCATCGGCCTGGTGGAAGTTTACGATCTGCAAACGACTGCGACCTCGAAGCTGGCGAATCTCAGCACCCGCGGCCTCGTGGGCTCCGCCCAAAATGTCATGATCGGTGGAACGATTGTTACCGGCCCCGACGCGGCGCGCGTGGTATTTCGCGCCCTCGGACCCTCGCTGGCCGCGGCCGGAATTGCGAACGCGATAAGCGATCCGCAGATCGATCTGTTCGACGCCAACGGCTCCAAAATCTCCTCGAACAATAATTGGAAGGATTCGCAGCAAGCCGCGATCGCGGGGAGTGGGCTCGCGCCAGCCAACGATTTGGAGTCTGCGATCGTGGCCGATTTGGCGGCCGGAAATTACACCGTGATCGTGAGTGGGGTGAACGGCGCGAGCGGCGTCGGCCTCGTCGAAGCGTATCATTTGCAATAGCGCGCGCGGGCCTTGGGGAAATGGTGGCAAACATCGAGCAGCTTCAAGGAGCGGCGGTTTGCAACCGCCGACCTACTAAACCGGCGATTTCAAATCGCCGCTCCTTGAGGCGGAAGACCGGATCAGACGCTACTCGCTGAACCCGCGGGATAGCCCCCGGATCATCGCATTTGCAATGGCGCGGAGAGGTCGACCGCGCGATGATTCTGGCGCGATGCATACTGTCAATGGACTTCATCACGTCACTGCCATCGCGGGGCCGGCCCAGGAGAATCTGAATTTCTATGCGGGTGTGCTCGGGATGCGGCTCGTGAAGAAAAGCGTGAACCAGGATGATCCCGGCACTTACCATCTTTTCTACGCGGACGCGGACGGTCATCCCGGCACCGACCTGACATTTTTTCCGTGGGCGCAAATGGCGCCGAGCCGCGATGGTTATGGACTTGGGAGCGAGGTATCGCTGGCCGTTCCGCCGGACAGCCTCGATTTTTGGCTGGAGCGGCTGCAAGGAGAGGGCGTCACCATTAGTCCAATCGAATCGCGCTTTGGGCAGCCGGCGCTGCCGTTACGCGATCCGCATGGGTTGCGCGTCACCCTGGTGGAGAGCCCGGATTCTCTCCGTCGATCGTTCACCCCGTGGAACCGAAGCCCGATTCCCGAAAAATATCAGATCCGTGGCCTGGAGAGCGCGCGAATGGTGGAGCGCGATCTTGTCCGGACCACGTCCTTCCTAACCGGGGCGATGGGGTTTGTTCATTTGGGAACTGAAAACGGTTGGCACCGCTACGGGGTAGGGGAAGGGAAATCAGGCGCTTATATCGATCTTTATGAGAATCCCACAGCGGGTCGAGGCGCCTGGGGGACCGGCAGTATTCATCATCTCGCGTGGCGGGTGGGGGACGCGGCGCACCAGATGGAGGTCAGAACGCGCGTGCTCGAGGGCGGCTCGCGCCCGACGCCGGTGATCGATCGTTTCTGGTTCAAGTCGGTTTATTTTCCTGAACCCGGCGGCGTTCTCTTCGAGCTGGCGACGGAAGGACCCGGGTTTGCCGTCGATGAAGATCCCGCGCACCTCGGCGAATCGCTCGTCCTGCCGCCGTGGCTCGAGCCAGAGCGGACGGATATTGAAGCAGCGTTGCCGCGGCTGACACCGCCGCGCATCTAAAATTGGAGGGACGGGCTCCGTCCCGTCCCATACTTTCGGACCGGACGACGCGGAGGTCATCCCTCCAGGGCAAGTTCTTTTTTGCGCAAGCCTGACCGGGCGGCCTCGTCTCCACCGCTAAAGCCTTGTAACCAAATAGCCCGTTAGGTATTCATTCCGCCATGTCGCCGCGTCCGACCATCTTCATTTCTTCTGTCAGCAAGGAATTGCGCAGCGCGCGCCAGCTTGTTGCCAACACCCTGACCTTCCTCGGTTACGAGCCGGTCTGGCAGGACATCTTCGGCACCGAAGGCGGCGACCTCCGCGAAATGCTGCGCACGCAGATCGACCAATGCAAAGGCGTCGTCCAGCTCATCGGCCAATGTTACGGGGCCGAGCCGCCGACCCCGGACCCGGAATTCGGCCGTGTCAGTTACACCCAATACGAAGCGCTTTACGCACGGAAAAAAGGGAAAAAGGTCTGGTATCTCTTCATGGACAAGAGTTTCCCTGTTGATCTACATGAACCGGAATCGGACGATGTGCAACAGTTGCAGACCGCTTACCGAAACGTGTTGAAGATCGATACCCACCTCTTTCATCCGCTGGCGACCCGGGAGGCACTTGAAGCCGGCGTTCTCAAGCTGCGGGACGATCTGACGACTCTGAGGCGCGGCGCCAAACGGTGGGCACTGGGAGTGGCAGCAATCCTCTGCGTCATCGCCCTTCTGGTGATTTGGCTTGTCCGAGGGCAGGGAAAAATCTCCACCCAGATCGACAAGAGCCAGGGAACGTTGGAGAAGATCGCTCAACGATTCGAGACGCTCTCCACCAATGGAGGACTCATCCAGAACGCGAAGACACCGGAGGAGCACTACCACAATGCGCGGATCCACGAGCTGGGCGGCAACTTCTCCGCCGCGCGCAAGGAATATTCCGATTACCTGTTTTCCAATCTGGAGGCACTCGATCCGTGGCTGAGCTATTCCGCGATGCTCAAGTCCGCGGAGGGAAAAGCGGGCGCGATCGAGGCGATGCGGTACCTCGGGGACAAACTGAAACCGCCCACCATTTCTTATCAGACCGCTCTGGCGCTGCTGGAGGAGGGCGAGGCGCGCCTAACGAAATTGAAGACCCTGGCCGAAGCGAATCCCGATTTCGGTCCGCTGCCATGGCTCATCAGCCAGGAGTTCTCAGAGGCACGAAAAGGCGACCAGACCCTCGCTGACCAACGCGCCGAAAAAGAGTGGCTCGAGAAATTCCGGGCGGCCAATGCCGCCGGAAAATTTGAGAAGTTTTTCCTGGATAAGAAGGAAGCTCAAAAATGGATTGAGACCGCTCAGGTTCGCTGGGCAAAAATCACCAGCACGCCGGACAAGGTTTTGGAAAACCCTGTGACGGTTACGGCGCAGCAGAGCAATTCCGGATGGGCCGCCATTTTTTCCCTGACAGATTTCAAAGCGAAAGAACTTTTCTACCGGCTCGACGGCAAAGGCGAATTCACTTCGACCGGTCATCTGCCTTATCAGAGTCCGCAGACCGGGTTGCCGATGATAAACACCTTTGTTCCGCTGCCGAACCTGCCGCCGGGGGATCACACGATCGAGGTGAAATACACGGATAAGAACGGCGCGACGAACGGTCCGTACACGCTCAAATTCTCCACCGGCGACCAGCAATTCGCGCAAGCCAAAATGTCGCTCAACATGGTCTCAGGCTCCTGGCTGAGCTTTCGTGATTATGAGGGCAGGGTCCTGCTTTACTTCACCACCCTGATGTCGTATCGGCCGGCGATCAAGGAGGTGCACTACTCCCTCAACAGCGAAGCGCTCGACCAGACGTTCAAGTTCAAGCCGACCGATAAGATGTTCGAAGTCGGCGACGATCTCTACCTCTCCGTGCCCGGCAATACTCAGTACGCCAGCGTCCAGATCACCTACAAAGACGGCACGAAATCACCGGTCCAAAAAGTGATGCGGACGCAGCAGTAGCTCGCCCTCAAGGAGCGGCGATTTGAAATCGCCGTTTAAGAGATCGGCGGTTTGTAAACCGCCGCTCCTTTGATGCGGACGACAATTCGCCTTTAATGCGCCGTCGCTTTCAATTCCACGTCGAAGAAATCAATGACGCGGGTTTGACGGCGTAAGCGCAGGAGCGGCTCACTCACCATGTGAGTCCCGAGAAGCGGAAGAAAATTGAAATTCTTGCCGGCTTCAAAGAGTGCTTCGGAGAGCTGGACGGAATGTTGGAAATAGACGTTGTCGTCGGTCAGGCCGTGAACGAGCAGGAGGGGCCGGCTTAGTTTTGACGCGTAAGTCAGGACATTGCTGGCGCGATACCCATCGGGGCTTTCGGACGGGAGGCCCAGGTAGCGCTCGGTGTAATGAGTGTCGTAGTTTTCCCAACTGACCACCGGCGCGCCCACGACGGCGCAACGAAAGATTTCCGGCTTCTGCATCACGGCCATGGCGGAGAAGTAACCGCCGAACGACCAGCCGACCACGCCAACGCGCTTCAGGTCCATGGCCGGCTCATGCGCGGCGAGAGCCTGCAGTCCGGCGACCTGATCTGCGAGCGGGATGTCGATGAGGTTGCCGCGAATCGCGCGCTCCCAATCCCGCCCGTGACCGGGCGTGCCGCGCCCGTCGATCGCGACCACGATGTAACCGCGGTCGGCCATCCACTGATCGATCATATAGCGATCCGGTTGCGCCAGAACCTGCTTGTGTCCCGGCCCGGCGTAGACATCGAGGATGACCGGATAGCGGCTGGTCTTGTCGAAGGCGTGCGGCCGGACGATCGCGGCGTCCATCGGGCGTTGGCCTTCGGTTCGCAGAAGCTCCACTTGCGGTAGCGAGGACGGATGCTCGGCAACGGAAGGAAGGTCGGCCACTTTGTTTCCATCCGACGAACGCAACAGTTCCCAGCCGGCGTGGCCATCAAGCAGGTCGAAGCGATGCAAAAAGTTCTCTTTAGCATCACCAAAAACGGCGTCATGGCGCCCCGGTTCGCGTGTCAGTTGTTGTGGCCCGGTCTTTGCGTCGAGTGAAAAGCGAAAGAGATGGCGTTCGCGCGAGTCCGATCCGCCTGCCATAACAACCGAGCGATCGGAGTCATTCATGTCAATGAGTTCGTCGAGCTGAAAGTTCGCGGGCGTGACGGCGCCCAGGAGAGCGCCATCAGCGGAATGCAACTCGAGCTGCCAGGCGCCACCGCGCTCGGTTGTCCAAAGAAATTGCCTGCCATTCTTGAGCCACACCGGCATCGGTTTGTGATCGAGGTTCAACCAGGCGGCGTCGTTCTCCCGAAGCACCTCGCGGGTCGCGCCGGTTTTTGGATCCACGGCCAGCAACAACTCTTCCTGTTGGAGACGGTTCTGCACCACGATGCAAGGCGGTGCCGTGGTTTCCTTCCAAACCACCCGCGCCAGGTATGGATATTTTTCGCGCTCCCACTCGACCCATCGCGTTGGTCCGCCCGTCCGCGCGACAATTCCGAGACGGACTTTTGCGTTCCGGGTTCCGGCGCGTGGATAAAAGTTTTTCGCGGGCGGCGTCTCCGGATGCAACGGATCGGCGATGAAACGGCTCTCGACGCCGCTGTTATCCGTTTCCTGGTAGGCGATTGATTGGGAATCGGGCGACCACCAGAAGCCGTCGTGTCGAGCCATTTCCTCCTGGGCGACAAACTCGGCTGTCCCGTGCTGGAGCGTTTCAGTGGCGCCGGAAGTCAGCGCAATATCCGCCGGCTTTTCCAGCTCGAGAACGTGTAATTCGCCGGCGTTGACGGCTGCAACCGCGCGCCCGTCCGGAGAAAAGCGGGGCGCGATCCAGCCGCTCCCAGGCAGTTCAGCGATGCGCCCGTCGGCGCGGGTGATGACGTAGAGTTTGCTGGAAAGAGCGACGAGCAATTTGCTGCCGTCCTTTGATAACTGGAAGCTAGTGAACCCTCGCAAGCTCTGGCGCTCGCGCTCGCGGCGGCTCCGTTCTTCCGCGGTCAGTTTTTCCTCGGCGCCCTGGAGCAACTTTTCCGGCGTCAGGATTTCTCGCAAGCTGTGGCTGGCAATCGTGAATTCATACAGGCGAAGCACGGGATCACGCGCTCCTCCTCGCAGGAAGATCACGGTTTTGCCGTCGGGGGTAATCTGCGGTGAAACGGGTTGGCCTAGCGAGTAATTGCGCGTTTCAACCAATTCCCGGAAGTAGCGGAGATCGGCAGATTCCGGTTCGGCGGCGGGGACCGAAGAAGCGCACAAGAGCGCAGCAATCAGCGTGACGTTCGAAGACGCGGCGAATGTGAGGCGACGTTGCATGGAAAGGTTTCTAGCCGAGTGCCACCGCTTCGCCATCCCTTTTTGTCATCCCGAGCCTGTCGATGGACCTCTAATCTTGCCTTTTCGTTCCCGCGATTTCCTCGCTAACGCTCGCCAAAATGAGAGGTCCCTCGACAAGCTCGGGATGACAATCAAGGAGAAAACAAATACGGCAGAGCATTGGTTTGCTCTGCCGCATTGTTGAAATCCACGCAGGCCAAGCCTGCGCTAAAATCCAGACTGGATTAAAACTCGAGCTGGAGATCTTTTTCGCAGAAATCGAATTTGACCGGCTTGCCCTCTTCTCCGCTTTCCCAGACGGCCTTGAACCATTGGTGGCACGACCCGCCGTTGGTCGATTTATCCCAGACCAGCGTCATCGTTTCGCCGGGCTTGATCCCAGCGCCGATGTCGAAGTAGCCGTACTTCTCGCCGTCCTCCGAAACCAGGATTTTGGTGATCAACTCCTTGGTGGTGTTTTTCACCTTGAAGGAATAGTCGCCCTCGCCCCCGAGCGCGACCGGCGGCATGAAAGTGGTAACGAGAAGGGCGCAGCCGACGAGCAAGGCTTTCTTTAAGTGAGTGTGAAACTTCATATGTTTTTTTTGAGGTTTGAAGGTTGGTTGTTTTGACCCAGCAGGGCGAGTTTAGCTTGCGACTAAACCGCCGCAACTTGAAACACCGCGCAGGCGAAGAAGTCGCTCAGTAAAGGCGGTAATCGACCACGCCCCACGCGCCGGATTCCTGGCTGAGAATGACGCGCTCGGCGGCGACTGATTTGTGGGCGAAAGAGGTGCGAAACAGGATGCTCTCGTAGTGGCCGTCTGGCGCGCCTGTCATTTTGCGCGTGAACGCCGCGCCGATGAATTTTCTCGAAAGAACGCGCCCGAAAGGCTGGCGCCGGCCTTCCATGGATCGCACGAATTGTTCCTCGGTGGTGCCGGCGCGCAACCGTGCCGGTTCCCTGGCATAAGCCGCGGCGTAATTCGCCGCATCGATCAAGGCGAGCCACTCCTCCGCTGAGGACCGTGCCGCGTTCTCGCGAGAACGTTTTTCGACCAGCGATTTGGTCATGGACCGGTGGATCGCACACCCTGGGAAAAGCCCGAGGCTGAGAGAGGCCAGGAGAAGCAACGCGCGCCGCATGCCTCGACGGTGTAAAGAGTGCGAGGCGAACTCGCAATTCCAAAACATTGCCCCTGGGATGGCGCGGCTGGGGCGGGACTGGCAAGGTTGGGGGATTCTGGGGGGAACAACCAGGCGCTGGAGGAACAGCACATTCTGGTACCGTTGCCCGTCCAACTAGCTACTACGACTTCTGGAAGGCGAAGTTCGCAGATTTCTTCCGCGCGAGAGGTGAGCCCCTCAGCGAGTGGTATTTAGCTAGAAAAAAATTGCTGCTTTTGGACCATCAAACCCCGATTCCGGTGGTTCCGGAATTCGGCCACGACGGTTTGAGGGCCAGAGTCACTCACTTAGGTAGGACGCCTTTCCGAGGCGTCCGTCGAATCAATCAGGACCAGTGCTCTCCCCGAGAAGCCGGATCCCGCGGCTGCGGGAGAAAAACGTTCCTGCCTGACAGATCGTCGCCTACCTGCTCTTCGTCCGCACAATCACCGCCGACACGTCGGCGGTGTCGACCGCAGCGTCGAAAAATTCAGCACCCGTCAGTTGCGAAAGATGGACCAGTTTGTCGCCCATCTTCTCGATCTTGCCGCCCATTTTTTCCCCGGATTTCATCCGCAGCTCTACAGTTTGTCCGACGTTCTTCTGGAGAATCCCAATGATGGTATCGCTCGGTTGAAGATCGATTTTGCCTTGTGCGAAAAGACCGCCACAAGCGATTGCGAAAATAAAGGCGACAAGAAATGACAAGCGTTTCATATCGCTTCGTTCTGCCGGAGAATTGCGGGATTTGCGAGCGAAATTGATTCCCGGGCCGCGATACCTCTTGCCGCTCGATGGCAGTGGTGGGAAAATTTGGAGTGGAAGATATCGCCCAGAATCTCGCTCGGGTCCGGACTCAAATCGTGGAGGCGGCAAGGACGAGCGGCCGCTCGCCGGAGGACGTCGAGCTGGTCGCGATTTCGAAGACCCATGAGGCGGAAAAGGTTCGCGCGGCCTTCGACGCCGGGCAGCAACTCTTCGGCGAGAGCCGGATCCAGGAGGCGCGGGCCAAGATCCCGTTACTCCCGTCGGCCGCGCGCTGGCATTTCGTCGGCCGCCTCCAAAGAAACAAGATTCGGCACGCCCTGCCGCTCTTTGAACTTTTTCACAGCATCGACTCTCTTGAATTGGCCCGTGACCTGAACCGGGTTGCGGAGGAAGAAGGTTTGCATCCGCGGGTTTTGCTGGAGATCAACGTCGCGGGCGAGGGGAGCAAGATCGGGTTCGCGCCGGTAGCGCTGCAGTCGCAAATGGAGGCCTTGCTCGAATTGCCGCGCCTCACCATTGAAGGTGTCATGACCATCCCGCCGCTCGCGGCGGAGGCAGAAGCATCCCGCAAACATTTCGTCATGTTGCGCGATTTGCGCGATCAGTTTGTCCAGCAATTTCAGATCACGCTGCCTCGGCTCTCGATGGGAATGAGCGGCGACTTTGCTGTCGCGATCGAAGAAGGCGCAACGCTTGTTCGGGTGGGCACCGCGATCTTCGGAAAGCGAACGCCGGCCCGGCTCCGCGCCGCAACCGATCCCGAGTAATTTCCGTTTTCTCCTCGTGTGTTTTTGGGAATGACCAAATGAACAGACCGGAGCAGAGCATTATCCAAAGCGGCGCGTTGAGCTCTGCGATTCCGGGTAACGCGCCCGTCTCGGGCGTTGGCGAAGCCGTCTCGGGTTCGCGAACTTCCGGAAAGATGGTTTCGGCGAGACGCCTAAACCAGCGCGCGAGACGCGCGCGCTACCCGAAACGCGAGTAATTGATGTGCGTCCGACAACGCTTAGTTTCGTGGTGCGATGCCACTCGACCTGAAGGACGTGCAACTAATCGGAAACGAACTCGCGGTGCGATGGAGCGATGGAATGGAATCCTATCTGCCCCTGGAACGTTTTCGGCGTGCGTGCCCTTGCGCATTGTGTGGTGGCGAGCCGGACGTCCTCGGAAATATTTCGCGGCCCGATGTGACCTACACGGATTCGAGCTTCGAGCTCGTCGGTTGGCAGATGGTCGGCGGTTACGCGTTCCAGCCGCGCTGGGGGGACGGGCACAGTACCGGGCTTTATTCCTTTCAGTATCTCCGGCGGCTGACCGCTCCGTCTCCCCCTCCGTAATCTTGCTCTTGCTCGAAGGGAAGGCGCTCGAGTATGAGCACACGTGTCTTTCTGGTAGGGTCAGCGCGCTGCGCTGACCGGACGCCGCAGCGCGGCGTCCCTACCTTTCGTAATCCTGCTCTTGCTCGAAGGGAGGGGATCGAGTACGAGCACACGTGCCTTTCTGGTAGGGTGAGCGCGCTGCGCTGACCGGACGCCGCAGCGCGGCGTCCCTACCAAAGCGCGAGCATGAAACCAGCTATTGACGCCTCTGCTAAGGTTTACTTCCCCATGACGCGACCGGTAAAAGCATCGCTTCTGTTGTTCTTCTTCGCGCTTTGCGCCTCGGCTGTCGTCGTCACCCACCAGGTGCGGTCGCAGGTTCCGCCCCCGGCGCCGCATCAATTGTTTGTTGTCGTGGAGCAACAGCTGGCTGCTTTTCGCGCGGCCGATTATACAGACGCGTATCGCCAGGCTTCGAGCGACGTCCAGCAAAAGTTCACTCCGCCGCAATACGAAGCCATGATCCGCCGGGACTACGGCGGCATCTCGGACGCTCAACGGATTGAATTTGGTTTCGTGAAAGTGAGCGGCTCGTCGGCTGTTGTGCAGGTATTTTTTCGGTCGACGAACGGCTCGGGGCGGGCGTTTCTTTACAGCCTGATTGCGGAAGGCGATTCCTGGAAAATTAACGGCGTTCAGCCGATGCAGCCGCCTCCGCGCGGACTGCACGTTTGATTAATGTGGGCTGGAGCCGGCACGCCCTCGTGCCGGTGAGCGAAAGAGGGAGCCACGCTTTGTCCCAACGGCCTGAGGGCAGGCCGTCTCCAATTCCCCCTACCGCGGCATCATCACCCGCAAGAGCGACACATTTTCGCCGACCGGTCGCACGACGCGGTCTTCCAGTTGCGCCGGCACCAGAAAGAAATCGCCTGGTTTGAATTGTCGTCCGGCGCATTCGACTCCTCCCGTCAGACAAACGACAATCGCAAAACGGCCGCGGTCGACGACCTCGCGCGCCCGCGCCAGATCCCATTTATCGATCTCGAACAGTTCACTCGTGACAAGCGATTCACTCTTTGGGCTCAGTAATGCCGGTTCGACGTCGCTGAAATCGACGCACTGCATCGCCTCCTTGAGGTGCATCTGTCGTGGAGCGCGTCCTTTTTTCGCACGGTTCCAGTCGTAAATGCGATAAGTCGTATCGCTGTTTTCCTGGATCTCGACCAGGACATTGCCGGCGCCCAGGGCATGCATCCGGCCGCTCGGGAGAAAAATTGCATCGCCGGTTTTCAATTCGATGGCGTGGAGATGTTTCTCCACCTTTCCCTGTTCGAGCGCCTTCCGGAAAACTTCCGGGGTCGTGCCTTTTCTTACGCCGGCATAAAGCCGCGCTTTCGGCGCCGCGTTCGCAATGTACCAAAGCTCCGACTTCGATTCGCCGCCCAATTTCGGTGCGATCGTGCGGGGCGGATGCACCTGAAGGGAAAGGTTCTCCTGCGCGTCCAGAAGCTTGGCCAGGATAGGGAAACGCGATGTGTCCGGAACTTTTCCGAAAATCTCTTCGCGATGTTTGCACCAGAGCTCGTGAAGCGTTGCGCCGCGCAGGGGCCCCTCGTGCACCACGCTCTGCGCTTCCGGACGATCCACGATTTCCCACGACTCGCCGATCAATGCGGCCGAGGGCAACCGTTTCCCATAAAGCGATTCCAACCGGCGCCCGCCCCAGACGCGTTCCATGAAAATGGGCTCGAAGATCAGTGGTTGAGTGAGCTGCAGTTTCGTCATCAAGTGGAGAGCGTTTCTGTGAAACGCCATTGTAGCGGCAGTCATGTCGACTGCATCGTTTTTTGCAGGCGTCCGCCTGCCGCTCCAGATTGGCAGGGACGCCGCGCTGCGGCGTCCGCAACGAATGGCCCGATATCTCGGAGGGCGCAGCGCGCCGTCCCTACCATTGTTTCGGCTCGACAGAGTATCGCCCGGCCACGCTGAATCGTCCGCCTGCCATGAAGTTTCGCTGGTTCCTCAAATTTTGGCTGCCGGTTCTTGCCTGGATGATTTTTGTCTTCATCGGATCCACCGACTTGATGTCGGCTGAGCACACGTCGCGATTTATTGCTCCGTTCCTGCGCTGGTTTGTTCCCGACGTTACCGCTGCGACCGTTGCCTCGATTCAGCTCTTCGTCCGAAAGTGCGCGCATCTCACTGAGTACGCGATTCTGGCCGCGCTCCTTTTCCGCGCCCTCCGTCAGGGGCGATACAACTTTCGGCGCGCAGCTGTTATTGCCCTCTTCATCGCCGCGATCTACGCCGCCCTCGACGAGTTCCATCAGTCTTTTGTTCCATCGCGAACTGCGTCGCCTTACGATGTGGCGATCGATGTCGCCGGGGCGCTGGTGGCGGTCGCGATCTGTTGGGCGGCGAGCCGCGATCGGAAACCGAAAATCTAAAGGCGAAAATGGCCGCCGTTCTTGGTCCACTCGATCATCTCGAAGAGCTTTGGCCCGAAAGGCTGCGCGGGGCACGGATCGGAGCGCTGCTCCATCCGGCCTCAGTCTCCGCAAAACTGGAACACGCTTCCCAACTTCTGGAGCGCGAAAGCGGAAAGCTTTTCCGGCTCCAGGCGCTCTTCGGCCCGCAGCACGGCTTTCTCGGTCAGACGCAGGACAACATGGTCGAATGGAAGAGCTACGAGCACCCGCGCCTCCGGATTCCAGTCTACAGCCTTTACGGCGAACATCGCGAGCCGACCTCCCAAATGCTCGACGGGCTCGATGTCCTTCTCATCGATCTTCAGGATGTCGGCGCCCGTTATTACACTTTTATCTGGACGATGTTTCTCTGCCTGGGGGCGTGCGAGAAAAGCGGCATCGATGTCGTCGTGCTCGATCGACCGAATCCAATCAACGGGGTGACGAGGGAAGGTCCGATCCTCGATCCGAAATATCGTTCGTTCGTCGGTCTCCATCCGTTGCCCGTTCGTCACGGCCTGACGATTGGCGAGATGGCTCAGCTTTTTCACGAGGAAGCTTTTCCGCACTGCAAGTTGACCGTGCTGCCGATGAAAGGTTGGGAACGCGCCATGTGGTTTGATGAGACGGGCCTGCCGTGGGTCATGCCTTCGCCAAACATGCCGACCCTCGAGACGGCCGCGGTTTACCCGGGGATGTGTCTCCTCGAGGGAACCAACATCTCGGAAGGGCGGGGGACGACACGGCCGTTCGAGCTCTTTGGCGCCCCTTTCATTGACGCGGATGTCCTGGCCCGTGAGCTCAATCAGCACGCCCTGCCGGGTGTGCATTTCCGGGAGAACTGGTTTCAACCGTCGTATCACAAATTTGCCGGCGAAACTTGCGGAGGTGTGCAATTGCATGTGACCGATCGCAATTCCTTCCTCTCCTACCGGACCGGGATCGAGGTCATTCGAACCATCCGCCGGATCTACGGCGATCTCTTCAGGTGGAAGCAGCCGCCCTACGAATATGAATACGAACGGCTGCCGATCGAAGTTTTGCTCGGCGGGCCCGTCGCCGAGTTTTTTGGTTCGTGAGGAGGAACCGCTCCGAGCTTCTTAAAAATGGCGCCGCGCAAATTCGCGGCCAGATCCACTTTTCAAATATCGCTCGAACGCGCGTGCTTTGGCGACGGAACGAAATGCGATTGACGTCTCGATTCTCCAAGGGTTGTGTTTGGCGGTGTGGGGGCAGGCTCCTCGGTTGTGCTCGTTCAGACGCATGGCCAAGTCTTTGGTCACGCCCGTGTAATGGATGGTTTCATCGATATCGCTCACGAGAATGTAAACATATGAAAAGGTTTTCATGTGCTGGCCTGCCAAGCCGTAGTCTTGGAGCGCCGAAGGACACCGAATATACAACGGCCCGCCTTCGTTTCACTCCGGCGTGGCAGCCTTCGCTTGGCGCTGCGCTCCATGCGAAGGCTGGGCCTGAAAGGATTTGAACCTTTGACCCTGCGCTTATCAAGCGCATGCTCTAACCAACTGAGCTACAGGCCCGGGTCTGCGAAGGAGTGAACAGTGATTGGTGACCGGTGATCCGTCAAGCGACGACCCGCACCCTGATAACCAATAACTTTCAGCCGATAACCATTCTCCGCCTTTTCATTCGCGCGAATCCAGAACTTCGCTACGGTATCGGACTTTCGTGAAACTCTCCGTCGCCGTTGTCGCCGTTTTTGCTCTTTTCGCGTCCGCTTTCGGACAAGCCGAAAATTCGCCGGGCTCGAAATCCGTTACCGTGCCGCCGATCGAGTTTAAACACTCCACGCTTCCCAACGGCCTCGAGATCTACACCGTGGAAGATCACACCGCGCCGATCGTGGCGGTCCAGGTCTGGTATCACGTCGGGTCGAAGGACGATCCGCAGGGACGCAGCGGCTTTGCCCATCTTTTCGAGCACATGATGTTCAAAGGGAACGAGCACCTGACGCCCGACATGTTCGATGACCTCACTGAAAATATCGGCGGCGAAAATAACGCCTACACCGCCGACGATGTGACGGTTTATCACGAAACCGTCCCGTCGAATTATCTGAACCCCATTCTCTGGGCGGAAGCGGAACGCATGTCGTCGCTCGCGCTCAACGACAAGAACTTCGCTTCCGAGCGGGACGTCGTGAAGGAGGAGTACCGGCAGCGCATCCGCGCGAACCCGTATGGTGAATTTTATCTCGACATCGAAAAGAAATCCTTCGCGGTCCATCCCTACAAGCGGCCAGGCATCGGCAGCATCGAGGAGCTCGACGCTTCGAAGCTGCCGGAAGTCAAAGCGTTCCATTCCACATTTTATCGGCCCGACAACGCCGCGCTCGTGGTCGTGGGAGATTTCAAACCGGAGGAACTCGATGGCTGGATAAAGAAATATTTCGGGGCCGTGGCGAAACCGTCGACGAAAATTCCGCGGGTCACGGTCAAGGAGCCGCCACGCAAGGCGGATAAGCACGACGTTTCCTACAGCCCGCGCGCTCCTCTTCCGGCCGTGGCGTTGACCTATCTCGGTCCTTCCATTCGCAGCAACGACGCTCCCGCGCTCTCCCTCGTTTCCGAGATCCTGGCGGGCGGCGATTCCTCGCGACTCTATCAAACCATGGTCTATGAGCAGCAGGTCGTGCAGAGTGTTTCGTGCGATTCCGATTTACGCGAAGATCTCGGGCTGCTTGCGTTTCGCCTTATCCTGGCAAGCGGCAAGACAGTTGCCGAAGCGGAGAGATCATTGAGTAACGAGATTGAGCAGGTCCTCAAGAATGGCGTCACCGAAGCCGAACTGGACAAGGCAAAAAGTCGGTTCCTCACCGAGAAATTGGAGGAACGCGAAACCGTCAATGGCAAAGCCAGCGCGCTTGGCCAGGCCGTGGTGGTCTATGGCGACGCCACCCGGGTCAACACCGATCTCGCCAAGCTCCAGGCGGTCACCACTGCGGAAGTCAAGGAAGTGATGAATCGCTATATCACCGGCAAGAAAAAAGTGACGGTCGAGTATCTGCCCGAAACGATGAAGCCTGGATACGTCCCGCCGCCGAACGACAAGACTCAGAAAAATCCGTGATGAAAACTCGCCTGATTTCCTCTGCCGGAATTTTGTTTTTTGCGTCACTCTCGTCCGCGCTCGCCATTGGCGGGGTCGATAATCCGCCTCCTCCCACGGCTCCGCATGAAGTGATTTTTTCCCAGCCGAAGGAAACAAAACTGGCGAACGGCCTGCGCGTGATTGTCGTCGAACGCCCGGGCCTGCCGCTTCTGGCGGCTGAGGTTCTCGTGCGAAGCGGCGCCGAAGTTGATGAAAAGGATCTGGCCGGGACCGCGAGCATGACCGGCTCGCTCTTGATGAGAGGCACCGAGACCATGACCGCACCGCAGATCGCGACGGCAATCGAATCGCTCGGCGGCACGATTGATTCCGGCGCCCATTGGGAGGCGAGCCGCGCCACGATTGTCGTGATGTCGGACAAGGCCGAGCCGGCCCTGAAGATTCTTTCCGATATCGTGCTGCATCCTACTTTCAAGCAGGAGGAAATCGATCGGATGAAAAATCAGACGCTCGATGGTTTGCGGGTGGCGTTGAGGCAGCCGGGGGCGCTCTCGCAATTTGTCGCGGGGCGCGCCTTATTTGGCGACGCCCCCTACGGACACTCCCACACCGGCACGATGGAAACCGTCCAGGCAATCAAGCGGGACGATATCGTGAAGCTCTACCGCAATTATTACGTTCCGGAGAACGCCGCCCTGATTCTCGCCGGCAACCTCACTTTGGAAGAGGGCAGAAAATTCGCCGAGCAATTCTTTGGCGAATGGAAAGGCACGATGCCCCCGGCAAGTGACCCGGCAGCTTCGAGCGTTACCGAATGGAAGCCGACGAATATCGTTATCGATATGCCCGAGGCTGGCCAGGCTGCGGTGACCGTGGCGCGGCCCGCGATCAAGCGTAATTCGCCCGACTATTACGCGGGGCTGGTCGCGAACGCCGCGCTTGGGAATGGATTCGTTTCGCGGCTGAACCGCGAGATTCGGATCAAGCGCGGTCTGAGTTACGGCGCGCGCAGCTCACTTGATGCCCGGCGCGAGGTGGGCCCATTCATGGCTACAGCCCAGACGAAAAATCAATCGGCCGCGGAAGTGGCGACGCTCATGCAGGTGGAATTGAAACGGATGCGAAGCGAGCCTGTCCAGGGAGAAGAGCTAAAATCCCGGCAGGCGGTCTTGACCGGGGGATACGCGCGGAACCTGGAAACGAACGGCGGTTTTGTTGGCAAAATCTCCGCGATGCTCACCAACGACCTGCCGCTCGACACGCTGAACAAGTTTATCCCGGCGATCAATGCGGTTACCAGCGCCGATGTCACCGCCTTTGCTGCAAAATATTTCGACAGCCCGCCGAGCCTGATCATCATTGGCAAGGCGCCGGAGTTCATCGAGCCGCTGAAAAAAGATTTCCCCGACGTGAAAGTGATTCCGCTCCCCGAACTGGATCTGAATCGCGCCGACCTGACCAAGGCGAAGCCGTAGTCCGCTGGAGGGATGGCCACTGTGCCGTCCGTGATATTTGGGACGACACGGCGGTCGTCCCTCCAGTTGAAATAGAGTCAAGGGGCCGAAGCACAGCTTCGCGCGGACCGTGCCCCACCAGTCGGCTGGCGTTCTCATCCCCGCCGCGATTTCTTTTTTAAAATGGGGCAAGGGGAATTATCCAATCGCTGCGCGTTCAGTTTCTTTGGCCTGCCAAGTAGTAGCTCGCCGCGTTTGTGTGGCCACGTTCACAGACGTCCGCCTTCGCTAAAGCTACGGCGCGACAGTCTTCGCTTCGCGCTATCGCTGCGAGCGAAGATTGGAGGCAAGGGGATTATCCAAAGCTGCGCTTTGGCTCTGGAGAGTGATCCGGCAGCTGCCGGATTGTAACCCTTGCGCGTAACGAGCCCCACCAGTCGAACTGCGTTCTCATCTCCACCTCCATTTCTTTTTGAAATGGAGGCAAGGGGATTCGAACCCCTGACATCCAGCTTGCAAAGCTGGCGCTCTACCAACTGAGCTATGCCCCCTTTGGGAATTCCGAATGTCGAATGTCGAAGGTCGAATGCAAGAAGAGAAAGCGCGTTGGATCGGCCATTTCGCTTCTGTAGCCGCTTCGCTGTGCGAAGCGTGGGCGGGTCACGTCGACTGGAAGCGCGATGACGTCGCCACAGGGCGACGGCTACAGAAAAAAAATGCCGGAGGGCTTTTAGGCCATCCGGCATTTTGAGTCGATCTGCAGCAAAGACTGAATTGTGCGTTACTCGTCGCGTTTTCCCTGAGCCTCGACTTCTTTCGTTGTCGAGGGCTTGACGGCATGTCCGAAATTCCGAAGAACTTCGGGGTTAGCCGTCGACCTATTCAATCACTCCGAAAGAGCAAGCTCTTCGGGTGACGAATTCTCCTTAGAAAGGAGGTGATCCAGCCGCAGGTTCCCCTACGGCTACCTTGTTACGACTTCATCCCAGTTACCGCTCATAGCGTAGGCGGCTGCCTCCCATTGCTGGGTTAGCGCGCCGGCTTCGGCTACAAGTGACTTCCATGATGTGACGGGCGGTGTGTACAAGGCCCGGGAACGTATTCACGCCGTCGTAGCTGATACGGCATTACTAGCGATTCCGGCTTCATGGAGTCGAGTTGCAGACTCCAATCCGAACTGGGCCCAGTTTTACTAGATTTCCTCCACCTCGCGGTCTCGGATCGTTCTGTACTGGGCATTGTAGTACGTGTGCAGCCCAGGCCGTAAGGGCCATACTGACTTGACGTCGTCCCCACCTTCCTCCCCGTTTCACAGGGCAGTCTGAACAGAGTGCTCGGTCTTGCGACCGGTGGCAACAGTTCACAGGGGTTGCGCTCGTTGCGGGACTTAACCCAACATCTCACGACACGAGCTGACGACAGCCATGCAGCACCTGTGCAAGTTGTCCCTTTCGGGACTCGCTGGCTTTCACCAACTTAGAAATGCATGTCAAGGCCTGGTAAGGTTCTTCGCGTTGCATCGAATTAAGCCACATACTCCACCGCTTGTGCGGGCCCCCGTCAATTTCTTTGAGTTTTAATCTTGCGACCGTACTCCCCAGGCGGCACGTTTAACGCGTTAGCTCCGGCGCGGAAGGGGTCGAATCCCCCCACACCAAACGTGCACCGTTTACTGCCAGGACTACCGGGGTATCTAATCCCGTTTGCTCCCCTGGCCTTCGTGCCTCAGTGTCAGGAACTGTCCAGAGACCCGCCTTCGCCACTGGTCTTCCTCATGATCTCTACGCATTTCACTGCTACACCATGAATTCCAGTCTCCTCTCCAGTCCTCAAGCACCGCAGTATCGAATGCAGTTTCGAGGTTAAGCCTCGAAATTTCACACCCGACTTACAGCGCCACCTACGCACCCTTTACGCCCAATGAATCCGAACAACGCTTGGGACCTCTGTATTACCGCGGCTGCTGGCACAGAGTTAGCCGTCCCTTCCTCTTCTGGTACTATCAATACTCACGCAGTTAACGTGTGCACCTTGTTCCCAAATGACAGGAGTTTACAACCCGAAAGCCTTCATCCTCCACGCGGCGTCGCTCCTTCAGGGTTTCCCCCATTGAGAAAAATTCTCGACTGCTGCCACCCGTAGGTGTCTGGACCGTGTCTCAGTTCCAGTGTGACTGGTCGTCCTCTCAGACCAGCTACCCGTCAAAGCCTTGGTGAGCCGTTACCTCACCAACTAGCTGATAGGCCGCGGGCTCCTCAAAAAGCGCCAGGTTGCCCCGGCTTTGGATTCAGGAAGATGTCCCCCCTCACCACATGCGGTATTAATTCGCCTTTCGGCGAGCTATCCCCCACTTTTCGGCAGATTGCCCACGTGTTACGCACCCGTTCGCCACTGAATTACTCCTGTATTGCTACAAAAGTAATCCCGTTCGACTTGCATGTCTTATCCACGCCGCCAGCGTTCGTTCTGAGCCAGAATCAAACTCTCCGTAAAAATTTGGAGCCGGCGTCATTGCTGACACCGGACAAAGTTTGTCGAATCCCGCACCTGCGGGACCGAAATTCTGACCATTCTTACCTGAAAGCGACTCGTGAGAGCCGAATCCAGGTTCGTCCGATCTTGTAAATTAAGATCACCGGTTCCGAAAAACCGGCGAAATTTTTAATCAAAGAATCCTTAACGAATAACGCACAATTCAATTTTCGCTGACTTACTTCTACCTTTTGGATCCCGCGGAAATTCCGTCGTGATGCGAAATCCAAAATTGCACTGTCAAAGATCAACGTTCTTCTGTTTTCAAGTGCACGACACGCCCCGTCCGAGAATCGTTCTGAGCAAACAAAACAGCCTGCCCTGAGCGGAGTCGAATGGGGCTCGCCCATGAGCCCGAAGAGAAGAACATCCGGCAACTGCCGGATCCGCATTTCAGCGGGACTGCAAATTACATTTGATGATAAAGCTGTCAACGAGATTTCCAGAATTATCTGCGATTTCTTATTCACACGCAGACCCGCCTTCCGATCACGCATCGCGAATCCCGCATCCCGAGTCTTGATCTATCCTCGCTTCGCCGCTTCAGCGGCCCGCCGCCGCGCATGCCACGTCCTCTGCAACGGCACCAGGAAGGACAGCGTCAGATACACCCAGCCGCTCCAGCCGATATGTTTCATCGGCAACGTCAGCGCCAGCACGAACGACACCCGCCCTACCGTCGCGGGAACGCTCCAGCCGATAATCTCTCCGCGGGTCAGCGATTTTTCATGCTCGTTCAGGCGAAGCGGCTCCCGCAGCCGCCAGGCCCGCAGATTCAAGAGAAGAATCTCCAGCGCGATCGCCGCGAACCCGAGTCCGTAAATCGCGAAAAGCGCCCGCACTTGGCCTGCCGTATTAGCCGTCACCAACTGGCCGAGCACATGACCGCTCAGAAAATAAAACATCCCGCCGAAAAGCAGCTTCAGCGGATAAACGTAGATCAGGATCGTCACCGCGAACGCGAACGCCGCGTCGATGAACGTCTCCAGCCGCGTCATCTCCATCCCGCGGAGCCGAAACCCCTTTAGCCGCGGCAGCGAATCCAGGTCCGCCGGCAGCGACGAAGCGATCTCCTGTTCCTTTGCGTCACGCTGTAATCCTATCGCGCCGGAGCTTCTCTTGGCAGCCTTCTTTCGCTCCGACTTCCGACCTCGGTGCCTCCCATCGTTGTTCGCAAGTTTGTTCTTGTTGAAATCACGTGGTTTGTCCACGATCCCAACGACCGACAATAGGAGAGCGCCCCACGCGCCTTTTTGGAGCGGCAACACGGCGTAACCTATGAAAACATCAGCCACCTCGGTTTTCGCGCGGCAGGCCGCGTTTTTAGCTCTTCTCGCGATCGGCGTTCTTGCCGCAGGCAAGGTCGTGGGCGCGCCCTCGCACATCGTAATTGTGATGATGGAGAATCACGCTTTTAACGAGATCGTCGGCAGCGCTAACGCGCCTTACATCAATAACACCCTCGTCGCTAATGGCGCGCTCCTCACAAAGTCTTTCGCGGTCGAACACCCCAGCCAGCCAAACTACCTCGACCTTTTTTCCGGCTCGAATCAGGCCGTCGTCGGCGATAATACGCCGACGAACTTGCCCTTCTCCACCCCGAACCTGGGCGCGTTGCTGATCGCCAAAGGCCTGACCTTCACGACCTATTCCGAAAGCCTGCCCTCCGTCGGCTTCACCGGCGACAGCGCCACTACTGTCCCTGGCCAGAACCAATATATGCGCAAGCATAACCCGGCGGTAAACTGGCAGGCCAACGACGCGCCCGCCAGCAATCACCTTCTTCCCGCGCTCAACCAGCCCTTCTCCGCTTTCCCCACCACCGATGTCGGATTCAGCACGATGCCTACCGTCTCCATCGTCGTGCCTAACGAGCAAAACGACATGCACGATGGCACCGTCGCGATGGGCGACACCTGGCTGAGCCAGAACATCGAGGCCTACCGGGTTTGGGCCTCCACTCATAATAGCGTTCTGATTGTCACCTGGGACGAAGACGACAGCTCCGGGGCCAATCAAATCGCCACCATCTTTACCGGCCAGCACATCCGGCCGGGCGCCTACACCGAGGCCAGCATCGAGCGCGCGCCCGGGCTCGGCGTCGATCACTTCAACATCCTGCGCACGCTCGAAAACATCTACGGCCTCGGCACCTGCAACGCCGCCACCGACGCGATGCGCAACCCCATCGTCGACTTAATCCAGGCGCCCCTCCTGAACATCGCCACGCGCGACACCGTCCTGACCTCGAACCAGGTTCTCATCGCCGGATTTATCATCACGGGGACGGACCAGAAACAGGTGCTTATCCGCGGGATAGGTCCGTCGCTTAGTGGAGTCGGCACGGACTTGCCCGATCCCACCCTGGAGCTTCATCAGGGCAGCACCACGCTCGCCACGAACGACAATTGGAAAATCCGGGACAGCGACGGCACCAGCCAGGAAGCTGCAATCCGTGCGACAACCATTCCGCCGACGAACGATTTGGAATCGGCCATCCTGACCACGCTTAGTCCCGGCACCTACACCGCGATTCTCGCGGGCAAGAACGGTGGCACCGGCGTTGGCGTCGTTGAGCTTTACGACCTGGCGCAAACGGCGAGTTCCAGTTTGGCGAACATCAGCACGCGCGGATTTGTAAGTACGGGCGACAACGTTCTCATCGGCGGCATCATCGTCGGCGCCGGCGGCACCTCCAATGTCATCGTCCGCGCCCTCGGCCCATCCGTTCCCGTCTCCGGGGCGTTGTCCGATCCCACCCTCGAGTTGCGCGACAGCAGCGGCGCACTCCTTCAGTCCAATGACAACTGGAAAGTCCGGGACAGCGACGGCACCAGCCAGGAAGCCACGATCCGCGCGACAACCATTCCGCCGACGAACGATTTGGAATCGGCGCTCGTGCAAACACTCCCCGCCGGCAACTACACCGCCATCGTCCGTGGAAAAGGCAGCGCCACCGGCGTCGCGTTGGTGGAAGTTTACAATCTGCCCTGACGCTTCCCTTGTTTTCCGTCCGGTTGGTAGGGACGCCGCGCTCGCCGCCGGACGAACTCGCCGTGGCGAGCTGCGGTGTCCTCCGACTTTCTTTCGCAACACTGCAGTCAGCACGGCGGACGGCGCAGCGCGCCGTCCCTACCCGTTACTGATCCCCGTACAACGATACGCCCGCCTTCGCATTCGCTGTCGTAATCACGTAATCGTATCCGAGCAAGGCGAACCGCGAGAACGGTTTGAGCGCGTCGATCCCTTTCGTATCCAGAGTCTGTCGGATCGGCTCCAATGGCACCAGCGTCCAGCCCTCCTTCGAAACCGCCGCTTCATCGAGCCCGATGCTCGCGAAAAATTCCTTCGCCTCCTTCGCCTCGTACGTTTGGACGGCGGCGGGATTCCCCGGCTTCGGCGCGAACACCGTGTTCTGACCGCCTATCGGCAGGAACGCGATCCGAAGCGCCGTCTGCCCGTTCGTCCGCGCGATCGACGTCGCCAGCGTGCCAAGATCTACCGTGTTCACCGTCGTCGTCCCCAGGGCCACGTGCTCGACGCCCATCTTGAAGAGGATCTTTGGCTGCGGTTCCGCCGCCCCTTTGTACGCCGCCAGGAAGTTTTTCGCCAGGAGTCGCGCCCGGCGCGCATTGTTCTCGTAGTTCCGGCCGCTCATCCAAAGCTGATAAATCGCCGCGCTCTCTTTCAATTCCGCGATAATATTTAGCGCTTCCTCCTGGCCTTTGAATTGCGCCGCCAGCGCGTCGAAATCCGCATCATGAAAACCGGTCATCAGGAATTTGTCCTGGGCCCCTTTTCCCGTCGCCTCTTTCTCCTCCGCCAATAATTTTCCAGCCGCCGCGCGCGCCGGATCGTTCGGCGCGATCTCGACCAGACGCTTCAGGTGGAATGTCGGCGACCCGATGAATTCCTGGTCGATTCCCCACAGGAACGGCGTCCCTTTCGAATCCGCTCCCAGAAAATCGCCGGCCAGTTCCGCGTCATCTTTCAGCGATAAGAATGGAATCCCGAGCGGCACTTCGTGCACCAGCTTGTGCAATCCAGGAATCCCATCGCGCGTCAGCGTCTCGCGAATCATCCGCGTCGAAAGCGGGCCCACTTCCACCACATGATATTTGAATCCCAGCGGCCGTGCCTCGCGCGCGACGGCGTGCAGAATAATCGGCGAATCCGCAAATCCATGGTCCTCGCCGAAAAGAACAAATTGCGCCTTGGCTAATTCACCGCGGATCATCTCCGCGCCCGGACCTGCAAGTTTTCCTTCCTTCACCTGGAGCGCCAGGGTCTGCGGCGGCGCCGCGTGCGCCAGTCCCTTGATTGCGATAAGAGCAAATAATGCTGCGCACAACTGAACGAACCGAGAAGAAATGCCGCTCTTATTGTCCATGCTCATGAGATGCCGCCGCCTCGGAAATCGGATTCAGAAACTATCGGGATGGGATTCGAGATGCGAGATGCGGCGTTGAAAGACCGCGAATAAGCGCGAATGCACACGAATCAAACAGACGAGAATTCGTAATTTCCGACCTTCAGTGTTCGTGATAATTCGCGTCCATTAGTGGTTGCATTTCTTCATCCCTTATCCTTCCGCCTTCATCCTTCAGTAGACCAGTGGAATCAGCCGTTTCGTCCGTTCCATGCATTGATTGCGCAGCTTCCCGCTGCCCACCGGCTACCCGCGCCGGTTTGACCATCTATCCGCGGGCCGCCCAGCACCGCGTATTCCGCGTAACGCGCCCCCAGCGCCTGCGAAAGCGCTTCCCTGTCACGCCGTAGCCTCGGCAAAGGCGGATCTTCCTTCGGCCTTCGTCATTTGCGCGGCGGTCAGTACACGCCCGGAACCAGCCTCTTCGTGCGCTTCATATATTGATTGCGCAGCCTCCCGCTGCTCACCGGCTACCCGCGCCGGTTTGACCATCTATCCGCGGGCCGCCCAGCACCGTATTCCGCGTCCCGCATTCCACATTCCGTATTCGCCATTTCAATAGACGCCAGGGATCAAGCGTTTCGTTCTGCGGATATACGCTACGTATTCGTCTCCTAATACGCGCTGAAGCGCCTCCTCCTCCACATTCATCCGGCGAATGAACGCCACGAAGATCGGCCCGAGAATCACCAGCATGGCCCCCCAATTCCGCAACGTGAGCGCGAACCCGACAAACGCCAGGAGCACACCGGTATAGGAGGGATGCCGGACCAGTCGAAACGGTCTGCGCTCGACCAGCTCATGATCTTTCTCGATCACGACGTCGACCGTGAAAAACCGTCCGAGAGTGACGATGGCCCACCAGCGAAAAAGCAATCCCGCCGCAAATAGTGCCACGCCCACGATTGCAAAGGCGCGCCAATGCGGCAGCGCCCCCGCCCGCCAGTTGCCCGCCACGAAAATTCCCGCCGCCACGCTCGCCATGATCACCATCCACAACACCCGCAACGTGCTCCGGTCCTGCTTCTCTCCCGTCCCGCAGCGCGACCGCCGTGTAATCGTGAGCAGGACTTCCGAAACGAGATAGATCAGTCCGAGCACGAGCGAGAGCCGCATGATCACGAATCTTAAAGATGTAGAGGCGCTTGTGCCAAGCGCCTCTACATTTTCGCTCCGACCTCCAGCCTACGCCAAGGCTACGGCTTGGCAGGCTGACTTCCCCGCCCCCAACTGGTCACATGTCACTCGTCACTTCCCAGCGTCCGCGATGCTATTTATGATCGCCGTGATCTCATCCGCATGTTTCGCCACGCCGTCTCCGCTCGCGATGACCATCACTCCCTTGTCCTTCGTCACCTCCACTGCCGTCAGCGTGATCTTCATCGTCCCGCCGCTCGAGTCCTTCCCATCCACATTCGTGACGACCGCATTCATCCCGTTCACCGTCGTCTTGTTGTCCTTAAACGAATCGAAGTCCGGCTTCACCTTCAGCAGCGCAAACGCCTTGTCGTTCGAAGGCCCGAGCATGTCAGGACGGGTCGTGATCACATTGATGATCGCGGTGCCATCGTCCGAGCCGGCCGAGATCATGTCCCCGCTCACGCTCGCCGTCCACCCCTGCGGGAACGTGATCGCCGCGACCGGTTTATCTTCCGGAAATTTCAGCGTATCGGCAAAAACAGGATTCGCGATTGAAACCGCGAGCAACAGGCAGGCGATGGAGTATTTCATATGAGATGATGCCTACCGGCGCATCGGAAAATTGCAAAAAATTTCCCTTCCCTTCCCGGCTCGTCACTTCCTCGATTCCAGCCGTTGCCGCCATTGGTCGGGCGGATAATTGAATCCTTGCCCGGAGGACCACGACCAGATTCCGAGGTTATATCCCAAGCTCAACATGATGCCGATAGAATCCTTCGTCCCCGCGTCAGGATACTTCTGCAACAAGATCCCGACTAGCTTGTCCGCTTCCGTCTCGAAGTTTTCCACTCGCCGGTTCAAGCGGATGGTGACGGTTACTCCAGTGACGGCACGCTGCCCCCTCTTGTTATCCCAGAAAAAGGTTTGACCGGCGATTACGGATGCCATCGCCACCTCCGGCTGCTGCTGAATCGCTTCATAGGCCTCGATGATTTCAGTGCCCAGCGAAGCCTTGATCATGTTCGCGAGGAGAATCGGAACCACACCGGCCAGAACCAGGATCAAAGCGACCGCCGCATAATGTCCGCCCCAGATCTTCGGCTTGTCCGCTGCTTCGCTCCCGACGCGGATCACATACGAGCCAGCCAACAGATCATGGAGCGACTGCTGCGTCTTCACGTTAAAGGCGATCAGATAGAAGATCACCAATCCCAGACCGAAAACGATTTCGGAGAATAGGATACCGCCACCGGATTGGAGCAGCCACATCGGAATCGGTGCTCCGTTAACGAAGAAAGGCAGAAGCAGCACGAACGAGCGAACAAATGATCTGCCGACACTAAGCGGCTCACCTGTTTTCGAGACGACTCTAATCCGGAGGGCACGCTTCCCGAGGGTTTGACCTCCGCCCAATCGGCTGTTGAGCGGAACGAAGTAGAGCAACGCGATCGCAAACCCGATGAACCGTTCCCAACCGCCCATGCGCATGAAAAAATCACCCAGGAAAAAGCCAAGGACACCGCCAACGATTGCGAGAATGATCGAATCGATGAACAGGGCAGCGCTTCGTCGCCAGAACCCAGCTTTGCGGAAATCAGGGGCCATCGGAGGCAGCGGTGGCGGTCCTGGAACTGGGGTGTGGGGCTCCATCTGCTCTCGTGTTTGAGACGCGAAGCTACTTCTGCGGTTGGAGAAATCGATGAAATTATTGCTGACGTTGTATCCGGTGTCCATGAGCCGACCGCCGTGGCTCAAACCGACCTGGGTGTTACCGAGCCTCAAGCGCGCGTGCGCTCCCCGGTCGGGGAGAAACGAACTGACTACTGCTCGACGAGTGTCAGCGAGCGATGCAGATTCTGAGAATGAATCCGCTTTCGAACTTCGTCAGCCTGCACCCTTATTTCAAAGTTCATCCAGGAAAGCTCGATGCTTTCAAGGCCGGGTTCCCGACCTTCGTGGAGAAGACGGCGAGCGAAGAGAAGAATCTTTTCTATGAATTCACGCTCAACGGTGATGAAATTTTCTGCCGCGAAGGTTACACGGACGCCGAAGGCCTTCTCGCTCACTTGGAGAACGTCGGAGCGTTGCTCGCGGAAGCTCTGAAGATTGCCGACCTGACGCGGCTGGAAGTTCATGGGCCGGCCGCGGAGCTCGACAAGCTCAACGCGCCTCTCGCGCACCTCAAACCGGCGTGGTTCATCTGCGACGCGGAGCGAAGGTAGTGGGGAGCGCACGCGCCTCGCGTGCTGGTTTTGGCGCCCTCGCCAAAACGATTTTCTCAGAATAAGTCCGCGAAGGCGCGGGCGCGTACGCTCCCCCAGACGGGAATCATGCACGTTGACAGATTGCGTCTGCGACCGCGACAAGTGAAGAGTGGATTCGGAAATACTGCTCAACGTCGCTGATTATGCGAAGGCGGCGAAAGCAAAGCTGCCGAGCGAGGTCTGTGATTATTTCTGCGGCGGCGCGCTCGACGAAATAACTCTTCGAGAGAACGCCGTCGGCTGGGAGCGGCTGAAGCTTTATTATCGGGTGCTTGCGGGTGTGGGAGCACGGGACCTGGAAACGATCGTGCTCGGACAGAAGATCTCAATGCCGATCATGGTGGCGCCGACGGCTTTTCATCGGCTGGCTTGCGAATCGGGGGAGATCGCAACGGCGAGAGCGGCGAAGAACGCGGGGACGCTGTTCATTCTTAGCTCGCTCTCGAATACGGCAATGGAAGAGGTCTTTGCGGCGGCGGGAACGCCAAAATGGTTTCAGCTCTACATCTATAAGGATCGGTCGATCACGCGAGACCTGGTGCAACGGGCGGAGGCGGCAGGAGCGGAGGCGATCGTGCTGACGGTCGATGCGCCAGGCCTCGGTACGCGGGAACGGGATTCGCGGAATAGCTTTCGGTTGCCGGAAGGACTCACCGTGGAAAATCTGGCGCCGGTGGGGAAGGGGACGATGCCGGTAGTGGAAGGCTCGGGGCTGGCGGCGTATGTGCACGCGAATTTCAAAAGCGATCTTGGATTCGACGATCTGGATTGGTTGTGCGGCTGCACGCGCTTACCGGTGGTCGTGAAAGGGGTGTGTCGTGGCGATGATGCGCAGCATTCAGCGGAGCTTGGGGCAAAAGCGGTGGTGGTGTCGAATCACGGCGGCCGCCAGCTCGATACGGCGCCGGCGACTTGTGAAGTTTTGCCGCACGTGGTCGAAGCGGCGGGAGATCGTTGCGAGATCTATGTGGATGGCGGGATCCGCCGCGGGAGCGATGTGCTGAAGGCGATCGCGCTTGGGGCGCGAGCAGTGCTCGTCGGCCGGCCGATCCTGTGGGGATTGGCGGTCGGTGGTGAGCAGGGAGCGGCGAATGTTCTCGAAATCCTGCGCCGCGAGTTGGATGAAGCGATGTTGCTGTCCGGATGCACGACGATCAGCGATATCGACGCGTCGCTTCTGCGGCCGTAGCGATTGACCGGTGATGTGAGCGCGCGCGCTGCCCTAGCGCCATTGGAACGTCGATCTGCGCGGCCCACAGGGCCGCGGCTATAGAAGAGGGTCGCTGCGATGCCGAGGGTGACAAGTCATTGGCATTTGTTAGAGGATCGGCCATGAGAAAACTAATAACGTTGCTGTTGGGTGTCTGGATGTTGGCAATAGTTGGTTGCACGACCACGACTCCAACCACCACCACCACCACAACGACTACCAAACAGCAGACTAATGCCTCCATCGATCCGACGATTTCCAACACGCGATCAACAAACACGATGAGTTTGGGACCGCGCTGAGAGAGATCGCTTCCAATTGTAAGGCGCACGCCGCGGGTGGATCGAGCGCTCCGCCACTCGATGACAAGATTTGGCAGCGGAGCGGCATTACCAGCATCGCCGGCGGAGCTCCGAAAGCTTTCGCGAGGAGCCGGCTGATCCACCAATCGTAATTCGCCAGTTTTGCCCGCGGATGTTAGAGGTTCCTGGTAGGGCGCGAGCTAGTTGAGAGTTGAGGAGTGGCGACGTAGTTTCGGTCATGACGCGACGAACATTTCTTGGGACGACCATCGCAGGAGGCGCGACGATATTCGCGGGACAATTGCCGGGACTTATGTCGGCGGCGACGAGCTCAGACAGCAAATCGACCTTTCAGCTGGGCGGCGATCTCGCCGTGAACCGGCTGGGTTTTGGCGCGATGCGGATCACGGGCGATGGGATCTGGGGTTGGCCGCCGGATCGTGAGAACGCGAAAAAGCTTTTGCGGCGTGTTCTCGAGCTGGGAGTAAATCTCATCGACACGGCTGACGCCTACGGTCCGGAAGTGAGCGAATTGCTGATCGCGGAAGCGCTTCATCCTTATCCGAAAGGATTGGTGATCGCGACCAAGGGTGGCAACACGCGGCCGGGGCCTAATCGCTGGGTTCCGGACGGACGGCCCGAATATCTGACTCAATGCGTGGAGAAGAGTCTCAAACGGTTGAAACTCGAACGGATCGATCTCTATCAACTGCACAGGATCGATCCAAAGGTGCCGGTGGAGGAATCGCTCGGTGCGCTGAAGAAAATGCAGGACGCCGGGAAGATTCGACACGTGGGATTATCGGAAGTGTCGGTGAAAGAGATCGAGCAGGCGAAAAAGGTGTTGCCCATCGTCAGCATTCAGAACCGGTACAACATCGAGGATCGCGATTCCGAGGAGGTCCTCAACTATTGCGAGAAAGAGAAGATGGCCTTCATGCCGTGGGCGCCGATTGGTGGGAGCGGACGTGGTTCGTTGACGAAGGCTGGTGGTGCCCTGGAAACGGAAGCGAAGCGCCACAACGCCACGGTCGTGCAGCTCGCGCTCGCGTGGTTGCTCCACCGATCGTCAGTGATGCTGCCGATTCCGGGAACGTCATCGATCGCGCACCTGGAGGAGAACGTGGCGGCGGAAAAGATCGAGCTAACAGCGGCGGACTGGAAAACGATCGAAGATTTGGCGGGTCAGCAGCGAGGATAGAAGAAGCAGGATGGAGAAGAGAGGATCGAGAATGGTATAGGAGGATCGGAGAACACCGGTGATCGATCCCACGAGTTCGGCCTTTATTTCAAGGTGCCGAATATCGAGGAGGCATATGATGCGCTGATCAAACGCGGCGTTCATTTCGAATCGAAGCCGATGCTGGTTGCGCAGATGGAGACACACGATCTCTGGCTGGCAGAGTTTCGCGACTCCGAGAATAACGTGCTCGCGCTAATGTGCGGGAAGGCGAAGTAGGGAGAGGAGAAGGCTGAAGCGGGATCCTCGCTGCGCTTCACTCAGGATGACAGGCCAAGGAAGGCGGAAAAACCAGTGATTACAGATCACTTTCCAGGTGCGATCCCGAGCGCTTTCTCGATGGCGACCGGATCGTAAACCACTCCCGCCTTGATCACCGTTGTGATCTTGTCGAGGTCCCGAATGTTCTTCGTCGGATCGCCATCGACGAGGATCATGTCCGCTAGTTTCCCGGCTGCGATAACTCCGCGATCCTTGTTTACGCCCATGACCAAGGCCGGCGTCAGGGTTGCCATGCGCAGGACTTCGGCCGGCGCGATGCCGGCCCGCACATAGAGGTCGAGCTCGTGATGCAGGGTGTAACCCGAAAGAGCATCCGTGCCGGGAATAATCGTGACGCCGGCGTCGTGCAGCGCTTTGAGCAACCGCAACATGGCCGGAAAAGCCTCGCGGTACGCCGCCTCCTTGTCTTTCGGGACCTCGAGGGCGCCACTGAGGACGCCCCGGCGGACCTGTGGAGGAAAGCGCGGCACAATCTCTTCCAGCCCGGGCGTCACTATGGTCGGATCGCCGCAAAAGAGCGCTTCGAAGACGTTCATAGTCGGATCGAGAACGGTGTGGTGTTGTTTGAGGAAGTTGATGAAGTCGCGCACTTCAGGTTTGTCCGGAGTGAACTCGCGCGCCCGCTCAGCCACCTTGATGAAGCGATCGCGATTGCGCGTCTCCTTCACCTCCGGAAACATGAAATTCAGCTCGATGAAATTGAGGTGCTGGATTTCATCCGCCCCATTTTCGACGAATTGGTGTGCGGACATGAACGCGGGGACGTGACCGCTTACGCGCATTCCGTGGGCGTGCGCCCGATCGGCCATGATGGGGACAAGCTCGGGTTTGATCGACGAATAAATTTTTATCTGCGCGTAGCCGTGGTCGGCATACCAGTCGACGTCCTTGATCGCCTGCTCGGCGGTATCGACCCGCATCGTCGTAGGACCGGCGAGCTCACCGGTGCCATCGATGATTCCGGCTTTCAGAACCCGCGGTCCCAATTCGCTGCCGTCATCAAATCGCGCGACGCGCTGCGGGAAGCTGTCGAGATCGTTCGCCATGTCGCGGGCGCTGGTCACGCCGTTCGCGAGATCGAGCGCACCGTCGACGTCGCCGAAATGCTGATGATTGTCCCACAAGCCGGGCATGAGGAAGCGGCCGTGCGCGTCGATGATCTCAGCGTTCGCGGACGGCTTGACATCGGCGTCGGGTCCCACCCGCACAATGCGCTCGCCGCTCACGACCACACTTGTTCCCACGGAAACGCCGAGGTCGCGCGGATCGAACAAGCGTGCGTTCCGGATCACCAGATCGGCCTTCGGCTTATGGGCGAGAGCGCGGGCGATGTTCTTCGACCACGCCGCATCCGTGATTTCCTGGGCGGCTCGCAGTTGAGGGATCGCCGACTCCAGGCCGTCGGGGACAATCGAGAACCAGCCCGAGACCGACGACGCAATTCCGGCGCGATCGAGCCAGATGGATTGCGGCGAAAAGCCGAGGCCGTTGATGCGGTACTCGCTCAGTTCTCCTTTGCCTGTGCTCGATTTTCCCGCCGGTTCGATGCTGGCCTCACCGGCAGGGAGAAGAGCTAGCTTGTGGTTCGGCGCTTTTAAGAGCGCGCGAGCCAGGACTGCGGAAAACTCCGGCGGCGCGCTGATCGGCAGGTAGAACGCCTCGTCCGTCACCGCCTGCTCTCCTTTTTCACTGCGGTTCTTCCAATTAGCGCGGCCGTTCTTCATCTCGAAATGTTCCTCGACCGGCGCCTTCATGTAATCGTTGCCGCGGCCATCGTACTCGATCGGGACACCGGCTGCGTCGAGCTTCCAGGTCGCGATGATGTGATCGCCGCGACCGCGATCGTTGTAGGAATACTCGACGTGGACCGCGCCGCTGGGATCCGTTCCAACGGTCTGCGTTCCTGCTGGATTACCCTGAATGAATATCTTGTCGGTGCGTTCCGCCGCCCACGTCGGCGCGAGGCCGGCGAGCGTTAATGTGAGAACAAGAGACGTGCGCATACGTTGGTATTTCTTCATTTGGTATCCTGCGGAAATATTTTCGCGACGAGTTGTTGAAAGCGGGGCTCATCCCGCAGCGGATCGAAAAGCGGATCGACTTTTAGCCAGGTGGTATCTGGACTTTCTGCATCGCCCCGAGCTTTCTCGAGGTAATCGAGGGCTGCCGCTTTGTCGCCGAGCCCCGTGTAGATGATGGTGTAGACGTAATTGCGGACGTAATGCTGACGCCCGGCCGCGTTCAGCTTTTCCAGAAGGTCGAGGGCCTTTTCTTTTTTGCCGGTTTCGGCGTAGGCCCGACCCAGGAGCGCAAGGATTTCGGGATCGTCGTCGAGCGCCGCTGCTTTCTCGTATTCCGCGATCGCACCGTTAACCTCTCCTTTTAGGTAAAGAGCTTCACCCAGGTTCCAGCGGGCGTAGGCAAAATTGCCATCGAGCACGAGGGTCTTGCGCAGTTGGGCGATCGCGTCGTCATAGCGGCGAGCAACGATGAGGGTGCTTCCCAGGTCCGCGTTGATAATAAGTGACAGCGGATCGAGCTCAACGGCGCGTTGGCCTTCCTTGATCGCTTCGTCAAATCGGCCCAGGGTGACCAGCAGGCTATTCCCGAACCAATGGTGCGCAGTAGCGTAGTTTGGATTGAGCTCGATCGCGCGTCGAAACTCCTGCTCGGACGGCGCGAACTTGAAATCAAAAAGAAGCAACATCGCCAGGGCGGTGTGACCGTCGGAAGAAGTTTCATCCAGCTCGATTGCTTTGCGCGCCGCAACCGTTGCCTTCGGGAAAAAATCCATGGGCTTCCCGGCACCAAAGACCGGGATAAGGAGATACGTCTGGGCCAGGCCGGCGTAGGCACCGGAGTAAGTGGGATCGGCGGCGACGGCGCGTTCGAAAAATTCACCAGCGGTCTTCAAATCGGCGCCGGTGCGTTTGTTCCAGAAGAAGCGGCCCTTGAGATAGAGTTGGTAAGCTTCCGTGTTTTCTGTCGGACGGGCCGCGATCGCGCGCTGCTCGGAACCGGTCAGTTTCGCTTCGAGTGAGGATGCAATTTTCTGCGCCAGATCGGTCTCGACCTGGAAAACGTCGATCAGTTTACGGTCGTAGGTTTCGGCCCAGAGGTGGGAGTCGTTCAGGGCGTTGAGTAACTGGACCGTGATCCGAACCTGATCGTTGGACTTCTGGACGCTGCCCTCGAGAATGTTCGCCACATTGAGCTGCTTCGCGATCTCGCGCAGGTCGGTAGGTGCGCTCTTGTATCGCTGGGTCGAAGTCCGCGAGATCACTTTCAAGTCTGCGATCCGGGCGAGGCGAGTGAGAATCTCGTCCTGGATGCCGTCGGCGAAATAGGCGTTGGCCTTGTCTTCACTCAAGTTTTCGAACGGCAGGACCGCGATCGATTTCAGAGGGGCGTTGGAAACGTCGCTTGAGCTGACTGGCTCGGGTTTCGCCCGGAAAACCTGATAGCCCAGGAGCGCCGCTGCGCAGATCGTGATGACCAGAATCAACGCCGCGAATTTTCGCCGGCTCCACTGCGGAATCTTTTCATCCGGTCGCACGTCTTCGGTGCGTTTCATTCCCTCCGGCGTCATTTCGAACGCCCAAGCGATGACGAGCGCGAGCACGAACCCAGCAGTCAGCACCACCACAAACGCCTTCATCACCCAGGCCGGCGCTTCGAAGGTGGGCAAGAGAATCGACGCGGCCTGGATGAGCAGCCAGGCGATTACGGCATAAGCGACCGCAACCTTGTAAACGTTGCGCCGCTTCAGTTCAGAAAAAAAATTTCCCAAGTTCATCGCGGCCAGCTGCTTTTATCTCCGAAGCAGTGACAAGTGACAAGTGACGAGTGACAAGTTCGGATGTAAACTCGCGGCTCGTGCCAACAATCACTGAGCGACGACAAGCTTTCCGCGAACTTCACGATCGCGGCTGTTTCGCGTTGCCGAACCCATGGGATATCGGGAGTGCGAAGTATCTTCAGCATCTCGGATTCAAGGCGATCGCGACCACCTCGGCCGGGTTCGCGTTTTCGCGCGGGCTGGCGGATAGCGCGGTCGGGCGCGACCTGATGCTGGCCCACATTCGTGAGATTGTAGAGACGACGGACCTTCCGGTGAACGCGGATTTCGAGAATGGATATGCGGATGATCCCGAAGGAGTGGCAGAGAGTGTGCGGCGCTGCGTGGAAACGGGTGTCGCGGGATTATCAATCGAGGATAATAGCTGGCGAGGGGATAAGCCTCTCTACAAAGTAGAACTGGCGGTGGATCGAATTCGCGCGGCGAAGGCGGCCATCGGAGACAGCGGCGTGGTGCTGACGGGACGCGCGGAATGTTTTCTCGTCGGGGTGAACGATATTAATGAAGTGATCCGGCGGCTGACGGCTTATGCCGAGGCCGGCGCGGATTGCCTGTATGCGCCGGGCCTCCACGAGCGCGACCAGATCGCGGCCGTGGTGAGAGCGGCTGCGCCGAAACCGGTGAATCTTCTGATTGGCGGGTCCGGCGGACTAACGATGGGTGACGCTGCCGATCTAGGTGTCCGCCGTGTCAGCGTCGGCGGTGCGCTCGCGCGAGCCGCCTGGGGCGGATTCATTCGCGCCGCGAAAGGGCTCGCCGACACCGGAGCGTTCGATGGATTTGCCGGCGCGACGCCGTACGGAGAGCTTCAGGATTTTTTCCGGTAATTCTGCCATGGAGGGACGACCGCCGTGTCGTCCCAAAAATTAATGGGACGGGACGGAGCCCATCCCTCCAGGCGAATTTCGTCCGAAACTTTTGCTGGCGGTTGGGGGTTTGTTCGGTAAACATTCCACCATGATGAAGTGCTTACTTTTCGGCCTCGCCGGATTCCTCGCCCTTTGTCTGCCCGCCTTCGCGCAAGCTCCACTGCTCAGTGGCAGTTTACTGGATCAGCCATCGATCAATTCTCCCTGGGCTTCCCTGGAGAGCCAGGATCGTTTCATGTTTTCGACGGCGTTCGGTTCCATGCGCGCGACGGAGCAGTTTCTGCCTGCCTTCGACCCGTCCTCGCCGCTCACCGCCGCTTATCTTTCTCCGACTGACAACAAGAGCTCCGTCGACAAGATCGTAGACTTGCGCGCGCCGAGCCAAATTCGGTACGGCGGCGAGATCGGATTTCTTTACGGAAAATCGACGGGAAGCGGCGTTGGCCGCGAAGATTTCGCCGGCTATGTCATCGGCACCGTGGGCAACGATAAATTCTCCATCACCGCCGGCTATTATCGCCAGGAAACGACTTACAGCGGTTCCCGCTTTCGGCGGTAGGGCCGCTTGGAGGGACGACCTCTGTGTCGTCCGGGAATAATGGGACGGGACAGAGCCCGTCCCTCCAAAAAATGGGGCGGACAACTACTTCGTCTCTGCTTTCGGCAGCGCGGTCGCCTGCCAGGCAATGACCTGCCATTTGCTGTTCCGTTTCAAGAACGTTCCAGTATTGAAATAATTCGCGACCGTCTTGGTTCCAGCTTTGTCGGTGGTCGCGACCAGGCGAAACGCAACGACTGCGGTGTCGGCGTACTGTTGGATGCGAATGTCTTCGGCGGTGTAAATAGTGGTTCCGTCTTCCGGCTTGGGGGTCGCTGCCGTTTCCGCTCGCAACTCGCGCATGATGTCCGGCTTGCTCTTCCGGCGCCCGAGGGCGGACGTGTAGACCAACTCGTCGGCCCAGAAACGATCGTGCATCGCGATGTCATTCTTGCTGGCGCCGGCTAGGAAATCCTGGAGAAGTTTCGTGAGCTCGGGGGCATCGGGCGCGGCCGTCTCGGCGCGAAGTCCGCAGGCCATGGCGAGCACAAGGATGGAAGAGAGAAGAATTCGTTTCATTTGTTAAGTGACGTGTGACGAGTGACGAGTGACAAGGGAAAAATAGAAAGTAGAACGGAGCCGCGGGGCAGCGAGCGACGTAGACCGAAGCCGGCGAGGTAGCCGGTGAGCAGTGGGAAACTGCGAATCAAAGGAGAAAGTAGAAAGCCGGAAGTTAGACGTCGGGAACCATGGCGGGTGAACGGATGTGCTCGGGGCGGGGACCGATTCCGATCAGGCGGGCAGGAAGCCCGCTCATAAACGGGAACCATTGCAGCAGCCTCACGAATAGGGGCAGTGAATCGCCGCTTTCGGTTTCGCGTCCGGTCACGACGCGCCGGTGGATAAATACCTGCATCGCCTGAATCACACGGGTCGGCCATTCCCGGCGCTTCTGGACTTTTTCCAGATCAGCCACCGAAACCGGGCCGGTTTTTAGTTTCGCGGCGAGCAGGTTTGCGGTCGCGACTGCGTCTTGCAGGGCGAGGTTGATGCCCACGCCGCCCGCCGGAGACATGGCGTGCGCGCTATCACCGATGCAGAGCAATCCTTCCCGGCACCACTTGCGCAGACGATTGATCTGCACCGTGAGCAGTTTGATTTTTGACCAATCATCCAGCGCAGCGATGCGATCCCTCAGAAACGGTGCCAGCGCGACGATCTCGCTCTGCAGGAAGGGCAATCCTTTCTCTTTGATCGCTTCGATACCACCCTTGGGAATCACGAAGCCCGCCTGGTAATAATCGTCGCGGTTGATCAGGACGAGCAGTTTGCCGTTACGAAAGAAGCCGAACAGCTGGTCGGGATCGCCCGGGCGTCGGGAGATGTGCATCCAAAGAGCGTCGATCGGCACGCCGAGCTCCTGAATCTCGAATCCAGCGCGGGTGTGCGTGGTGGCGTGACGGCCGTCCGCCCCGATGACCAGATCGGCGCGAAAGGCGAGTTCGCCCTCCGGATTTTTTGCGCGCACGCCCGCGACCCGCCCGCTTTCGAAGATGAGATCGATGACTTCGTGCTGCATGTGGAGGGCAAAGGAAGGGAAGCATCTGGCTTTGGCTGCGAAAAAATTTAGAAAATCCCATTGCGGCATGAACGCGATAAACTGGCAATGGGTCCGGAGCCGTGAGAAATCGGTCATCGTAACGGCGTGACCATTGAAGATCCCCTTCAATTGCTTCATTTCCTGATGCGGCAGCTTCAGGAACTCATCGAGCAACCCGAGCTCGTGCAAAAGTTCCAGGGTGGAAGGATGAATCGTATCGCCGCGGAAATCGCGGTTGAAATCGGAGTGCTTCTCGAGGACCGCCACGTCCACCCCGGCGCGGGCCAGGAGGTAGCCGGTCATCATTCCAGCCGGACCGCCCCCTACGATGACGCAACGGGTGCGAATCTCAGGCATATAAGGAAGTGGAGGTCAGCCGCCTTCGTCCGACAGCTGCCGGACTACGGCGCGCCAGGGAGGTCAGTTGGGAATTGAGGTTGAAATTTCTGCGGAGCGCTGGCGCGGAATTCCAAGACTGTCGAAGATGGTCCGCGTCGCGTCGGAGCGATTGAGGGTATAGAAATGGATCCCGGCCACGTGGTTGTCGAGGAGATCGTGGCATTGCTCGAGCGCAAAGTGAACACCGACGCGCGTGACCATTTTCGAATCGTCCTCACATCGCTGGAGTGCCCGTAAGAGTTTGGCGGGAAAACGGGCGCCACCCGCCAGCTCGGCGATGCGTTTGCAGCCGCTCATCGAAGTGATCGGCATGATCCCGGCGATGATCGGAACCCGAATTCCGGCGAGCTCGCAGCGCTCGCGGAAATCGTAGAAATCACGGTTGTCGAAGAAGAGTTGGGTTACGATGTAGTCCGCGCCGGCGTCGACCTTCGCTTTCAGATGATCCATTTCCACGAGCCGATTCGGCGTGGCGGGATGGCCTTCTGGAAAACCGGCTACGCCAATCCCGAATCCGCGTGGGTCCGGATGGACCCCGGACTCGTTGAATCGGCGAATGAACTTCACCAGGTCACTGGCGTTTTGGAACGCGTCGCCTGACTTATCGTAAGCGCATCCGCGCGGCGGATCGCCGCCGAGCGCGAGAATATTTCCGATGCACGACTTCGCATAGCGGCGCAGGATCGAATCGATCTCCGCCTCGCTGTGGCAGACGCAGGTCAGGTGAGGAATCGGATCGAGCTTGGTCGTATTCTGAATGCGCTCGACGAGATCGTGCGTCAGGTCGCGGGTCGATCCGCCCGCGCCATAGGTCACGCTGACGAAATGCGGCCCGTACGATTCCAGTTCGCGAATCGTCTGGTACAAACTTTCCGCGGCCTCCGGCGTTTTCGGCGGAAAGAACTCGAACGAAAACGTCGGCGAATCCCCCCGCATGATGTCACTGATATGCATGAACTTCGAGCTACTGAGCCCTTAACATGGCGGACGGAGCGAGGAATTTCGACTGAAATTCACAACAGCCGCACCGCTGTCACGGCGATTCGGCCACTGAAACAAACATCCACGTCCGCGCCGGGCATTCGATGGCGGAGTTGGTAATCGCCGGCGAAATAAAGGTCGCTCTCTTCTTCGTGTCGATAATTGAGGGGCAGGGGATTTGGATCAAGTTGGCACCAGACGATTTCAGGTGTCTCGGCCCCGGCCGGAAGATTCGGCAGGTTCACGTTATAGAAAAGGCCGGGCTCAACGGGTCTCGCCAGGATGTCGGCGAGGATTGGAGTGACCCACTTTGCGGCGCGCACCCAGTCGAACTCCACTTTGGATTTGCGATAGTGTGAGACCGCGATCCCGGGCCAGCCATGCAGAACGGCCTCGCGGACGGCGGCAACGGTGCCGGAGTAATGGACGTCAGCGCCCAGGTTCGCGCCGTGATTGATTCCGCTCAGGATCCACTTCGCTTCCGGAACGACCTTGAGCAGTCCAAGTCGCACGCAATCCGCCGGCGTCCCGTGAATGGCGTAGCGTTGTTCGCCGCGCGGCTCGATCCGAACGCCGTCGTGCCAGGTCACGGCGTGGCTGACGCCGGACTGTGGCCCGGCCGGCGCGACGACGACGGGCTCGCCGAAGGTGAGTGCCGCACTTCGCAACGCTTCGAGGCCGGCGGCATCAATGCCATCGTCGTTGGTAAGAAGAAATTTCATCGAATCGGAAAGCGGAACGTCTAACGTCCAACGCTCAACGTCCAACGTCGAACTAGGAAATCCAAGATGGCATGATTTGTCGTATCATTGTCATTCTGCCATTCCGGAATTTCGGCTACCGTCTCCTCGAATGACACCACTTGCATCGGATTCATCGGTTATGAGCAGGCGAATGCGCTCGATCTCGCCGGCCCGGCGGAAGGGGTCGCCAGGCTTTCGCGGAATGTTCGCGGCAGGCTGTCGCGAATTGCAGGCTGGCAGCCTGCGCTCCCCGGATGAAATCGCGCACGGATTGCGATAATGTGGCTCCATGTACTCCGCCGACGTTGCTTCGATCGATGCCATTATTAAAGCGTCCTACCACACCATCTCAGGACCGGCGGGATGGAAACGCGATTGGGATCGGCAGCGCGCTTTGTTTCTTCCCGGCGCGCGGCTTATCCCGACGGCGACCAAAGCAGGAGAGAACGAAAGCAAGCTCTCTCCGCAGTTTCTCGACGTGGAATCCTATATCGCGCGGGTCGAGCCGCTATTTCGTGAATTCGGATTTTACGAAACGGAGGTTGCGCGGCGCACCGAACAGTTCGGGCAGATCGCCCAGACCTGGAGCACCTACGAGTCGCGCCATCGGCCGGACGATCCGGAACCGTTCATGCGCGGCATCAATGGCTTTCAGTTATTCCACGACGCCACGCGCTGGTGGATTGTGAATATTTACTGGCAGCACGAGAACGCCGCGCATCCGATCCCCGAAAAATATCTGTGAACGCCGGGGCGGGCAGGAAGCGGTAAAGACGCTGTAGTCGCCTCGCTCTGTCGAGGCGTTGCAACGCGCTGCGACCAGCGGCGCGGCGACAGAGCGCCGCGGCTACAGCGAGTGGAACTTGGTCAAGGCGGGGCAGGCCGCTGCGCGGCATCGTAAAGAGCCGCGTAAAGCGTATCCAATCCTACCGGCTTCATGAGCACCGCCACTGCGCCGGAACCGCCGATCTCCCGGTGCGCACCAGACACGAGGATGACACGCGCTTCAGGATATTTGGCCACGATATTGCGGCAGGCGGTGGCGCCGTTGAGTTTCGGCATTTGATAATCCATCAGGACGACATCGGGATGATGCCGCCCGTAGGCGTGGATCGCTTCCAAACCGGAGCCTACGACCTCAACCACTTCATGCTGGCAGCGGCGCACGAGTTCCGCCAGCGAGGTCCCGACACTTTTCTGATCGTCCGCGATCAAGACGCGCATGGCCGCAAGATGGCAGAAGTTCGCGTGCGAGCCGAGTCGATTTAAGTGGTAGGGACGGCGCGCTGCGCCGTCCGCGAGTTTGCACGACCCGAAAGTGTTTTCATTCCGATTGGTAATGAGTCGGAGCAACGGACGCCGCAGCGCGGCGTCCCTAGCCAAAGGCAGCGGAACCTCGCGGCCTTGTCGCGAGTCGCGATTTTGTTCATCCTCGCGGCATGAAGCGATTTGTCCGCGGACTGATTTTGGGATCGTTATTGCCCTGCCTCTTGCTTGTTGCTCCGGCGGCAGAGGCGCCGGACAAAGCCCAGGCGGAATTGTTCCAAACGATCGCCGGGCTGGATACCGAGATTTTTGACGCGTTCAACAAGCACGACGTTGCCCGGCTGATGTCGCTCTTCACGGAAGACCTGGAGTTTTATCACGACACCGGTGGCCTCTCCAACTACGCGGAGAACACCGATGGTTTTAAGAAAATGTTTGCCAGCACTCCCGATATCCGGCGCGATCTCGAGGCAGGCAGCCTCCAGGTTTTCCCAATCAAGGGCTATGGCGCCATGGAGATCGGCCGGCATCGCTTTTGCCACAAGGAAAATGGCAAAGATGAGTGCGGCACGTTCGGGTTCGCGATGGTCTGGCGGAAGACTGGGAGTTCATGGAAGATCTCGCGCGTCCTGAGTTATGGGCACCAGCCTTCTCATTGAGCGACTTCGCAGCAATGTCATTCCGAGCGAAGTCGAGGAATCCCGTATTGGAACCGTCAAGTTCGACTGCGGGATCCTTCTCCGGCTTCGCTTCGCACAGGATGACACGATATTTTCGAACCGCATCGTGCGGACGCAACCATGAGCCGGATTAGGCCTCAGTATGATGTCGTCATTCTCGGCGCCGGACACCCGCCTTCGCCAAGGCTTCGGCGTGGCAAGTAACTGCCCGTCGCTCATACTCGCTCGTTCCGAATGAAAAGTCGATATGACGCTGTGATCTTGGGAGCAGGACACAATGGGTTAGTGGCCGCGAGTTACCTGACGCGCGCAGGCCTGAGCGTCCTCCTGCTGGAGAAGAACGATTACATCGGTGGTGCGACCACTTCACAGAAGGTCTTCCCGGATTACGATGCGCGTCTCTCGCGCTACTCTTATCTGGTCAGCTTGTTTCCGGAGAAGATCATTCGCGATCTCGGGTTGAAACTCGAGCTGCGCCGGCGCGCCACGGGATCGTTCACGCCGTACGTCAGAGATGGACGACATCACGGCCTACTCCTCAGCAACGTGTCGGACGAGACCAGCGAGCAATCGATGTTCGAGCTGACGGGAAACCGGACCGAGTACGAGCAGATGAAGAAGTTTTACAACCTGTCGCGCGTATTTGCCGAGCATGCCTGGGACTCGATGCTCGAGCCGTTGATCGCGAGGGACGAATTCCAGCGGCGGTTCGAGCAAGACGATATTTCGCGCGAAGCATGGCGCAGCCTGGCGGAGGAGCCGCTCGGCCGGGCCATCGAGCATTATTTGCAGGACGATGTCGTGCGCGGCCTTGTCCTGACCGACGCGAAGATCGGTGTCTTCACGCATCCGCACGACCCGTCATTGCTGCAGAATCGGTGTTTTCTTTATCACCTCATCGGCAACAAGACCGGTGAATGGAAAGTCCCCGTTGGTGGAATGGGGGCGGTGGCGCGCGAACTGGAACAAGCAGCGCGAAAGAGCGGCGCTGAATTCCTGACGAACGTCGAGCTGATCAACGTCGACCTGGGCGCGTCCCAAAAGTCGGTTGAATTTCAGGTTGAGGGAAAACCTGAGCGCGTCGAGGCGCGGTTTCTCCTCGTAAACTTCGGGCGCAACATCCTCGCCAAGTATTCCGGCCGCCCGTATCAGCCCGACCCGACCGACGAAGGAAGCGTGTTCAAGATCAACATGCTTTTGCGCCGGCTGCCGGAACTAAAAGCAAATGGCCATTCTGCGACGGAAGCGTTCCGCGGCACCTTTCACAGCGACGAGGGTTACCTGCAGATGAATGCGAGTTACGAGCAGGCCGCCAAAGGACAGCTTCCGGTGAAGACGCCCTGCGAAGTCTATTGCCACACCCTCACCGATGACAGCATTCTCGGGCCCGCTCTGCACCGGCAGGGTTTTCAAACCATGACACTGTTCGGCCTCGACGCGCCCTATTCGCTTTTCGCAAAGGACAATGAAGCGACGCGGCTGCGCGCCGAAAAAAGTTTTCTCGAGAGCATGAACCAATGGCTCGAAGAACCGCTGGAGAGTTGTCTCGCCGTAGCGCGCGACGGAAGCCCATGCATCGAGAGCAAGAGCCCGGTCGATATCGAACAGTCGTTAGGCATGTATCACGGCAACATTTTTCACGATGCGCCAACTTTTCCGTTCGCTGAGCGAAAAGACCAAGCAGGCACGTGGGGTGTGGAAACCGATTTCGAAAACGTGTTCTTGTGCGGCTCCAGCGCCCAGCGCGGCGGGGCCGTCAGCGGCATTCCCGGTCACAACGCCGCGATGAAGGTACTTGAGAGGAGGTAGGCTCACGGCTCAAGTCGCCGCCGTGATTTTGCGCCGATAAGGTGACCCTCACCCCAACCCTCTCCCTCCGGGCGAGGGAGTAGGGTGAACCGCGATGCGCTAATTTGGTAGGGCGAGACTCTGCCGAGCCGCTTCGTCGTGGTGCTCAGTCGGCTCGACAGAGTCTCGCCCTACCAAGAATGCGATAGCGGCCAGTTGCTTCTCCGCTTCAGGAAAAGGCTCGTCAGAAGAGCCAGTTTTCAGCGACAACCACCGCGCTGTGACGTCGCGTCCTACTGCCGATCGGTTGGCTCATATCGATACGTTGCGGGCGGTCGCGGCGTTAATGGTGGCATTCGCGCATGTCTGGGAAAAGTTTCTGCCGGTCGCAAGACAAGCTCCGGATGCGCCTGGCAAAAGCTGGACGCGTTATTTCGAGTTCGGGATCACAGGCGTGGTCCTGTTTTTCGCGATCAGCGGGTTCGTTATTTATGGGACGTTGCGCGGGCCACGCGAAGGGACGGGCCGGCGATTCGTCATCACGCGGTTCTGTCGCCTGTTTCCGGCCTACTGGGTTTCAGCCATAGCCGGACTGATTTTCATCTGGTGGTGGCAGGGATGGCCGATCACTGCGCCGATGGTCGCGGCAAACTTCACGATGCTGCCGGACGTTTTCGGGCAGGCGCCCGTCATGGGTCTTTATTGGACGTTGGGAACGGAGCTCACCTTTTATTTCTCATGCTGGCTGCTCTGGCGTTTCCGCCGCCTCGAAGATCCGCGCACGGTCGCTGGACTCGTCATCGGGCTTTCCCTTGTCTGGCTCGGCATCAAAGGCGTGAGGCAACTAGGCGCGATCGATGAAGACGTTTCCGCCGCCTGGAAAAATCTGCCGCGGCATCTCGGAATCATGTTTTGGGGGGCCTACTTTCGGATTGTCTACGACGAAACCAAAGGCTTCCGCGAATTGATCAAGCGGAACCGAAAAATCTGGATGCTGGTTGCGCTGACGCTGGTGATCCTGGCGGTTGGCGGCCCCCGTCAATTTCGGTTTCTTATTCATCCGAGCCGGACTTGGTTCTCAGCCTATGTGGTCGGTCCGGTGATCTTTTGTCTTTGGGTAATATGGCTGCGGATCCGGAATCCGTTCGTGGCCTGGCTCGGGCGGATCAGTTATTCAATCTATCTTTTTCACCTGGTGGTGATGACTCCTCTGGCTGTCTGGGTCGCAACGGAAAGTCAGGCGGCTTTTCGGGGGTGGCCGCTGGTTTTCTATCTGATTCCCACCTTGTTCGTCACGATCGCAGTGAGCGCGCTCGTTTATTACAGCATTGAACTGCCGGCCATTAATCTGGGAAAGCGATTAGTGGGGCGGGGGACGATGGATCTGGGAACCCAGGCCGCGCCCTGATCGGGCGAGCATGAACAAGTTCACCCTGGTGAGACATTCCCAACGCCTTGGAATGCGATAATTGAAATAGAAGGTTTAAGATTCTCATCCGCTCGATTGCGGACCCTCATCCTAACCTTGGTGGTTCGTCGCGTCCCTTGATGGGGCCACGCCCATATTCCCGGCGGACATCGTCGCATTGTTCAAGACATAGCGAATTGGGCGGGCCGGCGGCGGGTTCGCCTATTGCAGGTTGTAAACTTCGACCAGCGCTACGCCCGTGCCATTGTTTTTGCCTCGAACAATCGCCGTGCCGGGACCGGGCGGCAGAGCTGCGACGATCACCGCTTCGAGATCATTGGAAGGCGCAAGGCCGGTGGCTCGTACTTCGGCTTCCTGCGGTTGCTGGGATTGATCGTTCGTTTTCCAATTGTCGTTGGTTGCGGTCGTCGCGCCGTTGGCATCATGGAGTTCCAGGGTCGGATCCTGGAGCGCGCCCTGCACCCCCGAGGCGGTGAGGGAGGGGCCCAGAGCCCGGACAACCACCCGCGAATACCCGCTCGTCCCGCTTCCGCCGGCGATGAAGCCGCCGATCATTACGTTGTCGTTCGCGTCGACAAAACCGCGCGTGCTGATGTTTCCCAGCTGGGAATTGGCCCCCTGGGCCAGATCGTAAACCTCCACGACGCCGATACCGGTTCCTCCCGCTTTACCGGAGAGGACCGCCGTGTAGCTCCCAGGATTTAATGTCATGACAAGGGCGGATTCCAGGTCGTTAGGCGGAGGGATTGTCGTGGATTCGACTTCCGCCTGCTGACTCGTCCCATCAGATTTCATCTTCCAGTTATCGTTCACTGCGATGGTTGTGTTCCCCTGATGCAGTTCCAGCGTGGGATCCGCCAGAGTGCCGTTCACTCCGTTGAGCGAAGGACCCATCCCGCGAATGATCACTTTTTTCGGATCCGTTCCGGTAATAATGAATCCAGCGATAAGGACCTGGTCGCCGGTCAGGACCCGCGCGCGCGTGGAAATATTAAGCAGTTGGAGTGACGGCGGAGCGACCCGCACATAGTAGATGTCTTCTTCCCCGTTGAAGGTCGCAGCGTAGGCAACGTTCCCGCCGCCATTGTCGGAAACGATGGTCATGTAGTCCCCGATCTTGTTCTGATTCGGGTAACCGAGGAATGGATTGAACGGATTGCTCACGGCGACGTTGGGGGACCAGGTGTCGCCGCCATCGCGGCTGTAGGCATAGAAGAGCTGCGAATCCGTGTTGTTCGCGGCGTTGCGCGTGTCCAGCCAGACCACGTCGATCCGTCCGTTAGGCGCGACCGACAGCGTGCCGAACCAGTGCCATTTGTTGTGATTGATTTGGTCGTCGTTAATCCGGCGGGCGGCGTTGAAAGATTGTCCGCCGTTGTTGCTCCGCGCGAACATAACCTCGCTTCCATTGGTGAAGCCGAACGGCTGAACGCTCGCCAGCATATAGATGTTGTTGTTCGTGATGGTGCCCGACCGATCAGCGGCGAGAAAAATTTGTCCCAAAATTCCCTCGGGATTCAGGAACTCACTCGCAACAATGTTGCCACCGAGATTCACTTGCGTGGCCAAATCGAAGGTTGGGATTACGGCGCCGTTTCTGGCGTTGCTCGAGCGCAGAGACCAGATCTGACCCGTATCCGAATTCACGCCACCCAGAAAAAGGGTGCCGTTCGTATCGACATCGAGCGTGCCCCAAATCGGGGAGTTCGGAATGTTAATCGGGTTCAGCCAGGTAAACCCGCCGTCGGTCGAACGGGTGAACTGTCTTCCTCCGTAGTTGTTTCCCGCCGTGCTCCAGGACTGATACATGAACCCGCGGCCCGTGCTGTTGGTCTGATCTATCGTGAACCACTGCTTGTCCCCGCCGGTCGCGTTCGCCAGGTCCGTCCACGATTGTCCGCCGTCGAGTGAACGCCAGATGTCGTCAAAGAAATTCGAGAGAAGGCTGAGATAAAAAAAATGTCCGACCGCATCCGAGGCGAGGACCGGGTCGCTGCGGAAGACGCCGCCTTGAAGAACGCCCGGAAACGTCCAGGAAGTTCCGCCATTGCTCGTGTAGCCCCATCCGGCCTGGCGAAAATTGGAAGACACGTTATCGAACTGCCTCCAGCCGATCGTCATTTTATTATGGTCGGTGGGATCCACCGAGATCGAGGGCTCGTTCGCCGCGTCCCCCACGATGTTCTGGCCGTTCGCATTCACGTTCACCTGGTAACTCGTGAACGGGCCCTGGGTGGAAATCATGCTCTCAGAAACCTCGGTCATCCTCCAGATGAGCATGGGCGGATCGCCGTAGCGCTCGAGCTGCTCGGCCGGAAGAGGTTTGCGCGGCGCGAGTTGGCCGAAGACAACGGCAGGACCCAGGAACAAGAATAGTCCCGCTGAGATCACAACCCTGGTTCCGGGCATGAGAGAACATGGACGAAATTCGGAAATTTGCGAGACCGAGAACACGCCGCTCGCGCAAAAACGGATCGCCTTCATCAGGCGGATGAGATAAAACCGCTCTCAGAAAAAACCATTTTATGAAGCCGATCAGATTCCTGCCGTGCGTTCTCCTTCTCGTTGCTTTCCTTGGCCTGCCCGCAATGAGAGGCCAAAGACCCAGCCCGGAGCAAAAACCGGACGTGTCGAACAAGGCATTGATCACCAAGCAAACGCCCGATCCCAAAAAGAACCCGTCACCGAAGCTGGGGGAGACGCGGGCAGCGAAACAGTACACGATCGAGCAATTCATGGCGACGACGCGCCTCGGCGGCGCTTCGTTCTCGGCGGACGAGGAGTCGATCCTCTTCCACAGCAATAAGACCGGGATCTTTAACGTTTACGCCATGCCGGTCGCCGGTGGGGAAGCGAAGCAACTGACGAACTCCACCAAGGAAAGCACCTTCTCGGTCTCTTATTTCCCCGCGGACGCGCGCTTCCTCTACCGCTACGACAAGGGAGGAAACGAGAATGAACATCTCTACCTGCGGGAGCTCGATGGGAAGGAGCGCGACCTGACGCCGGGAGAAAAGACAAAGGCGAACTTCTACGGCTGGAGCCAGGATCGGAAATCGTTCTTCTTCGGCACGAACACGCGCGATCCGAAATTCTTCGACATTTTCGAGATGAGCATCGCCGATTTGAAACCAGTGCTGCTTTACAAGGACGAGACGGGCTATCAATTCGGCGCGATCTCGAACGACAAGAAGTTCATCGCCTTCGGTAAGCCCGGAAATTCGACGGCCGACTCGGATGTTTATCTCTACAACAACGAGACGAAAGAGATGAAGAACATCACTGCGCATACCGGCGACGTGGACAACAGCCCGGAAACTTTCGATCCGGCCTCGACGTGTCTCTACTTCCTTTCCGATGAAGGGAGCGAGTTCAAATCGATCGTGCGCTACGATCTGGCGACCGGTCAGAAAACGGTCACGGAGAAAGCCGCCTGGGACATTGCGTTCATGTCCTTCTCCCGGACCGGAAAGTATCGGATCGTCGGCACGAATGAGGACGCGCGGACGAAGATTCGGATTTACGAAGGCGCGACTGAGAAACTCGTGCCGCTCCCCCCGCTTCCCGAAGGAGACATCAGTGGGATCCGGTTTTCCGAGAGCGAGACGAAGATGGCGTTCTATCACGACGGCGCCACCTCGCCGGCGAACCTTTACGTTTACGATTTCGCGACGCAAAAGCCGCTCAAGTTAACCGCAAGCCTCAACCCCGAGATCAACGCGGGCGATCTCGTCGAGGCGCGGGTGGTGCGCTACAAGTCTTTCGATGGAATGGAGATCCCCGCGATTCTCTATCAACCGCATGGCGCGACGGCGCAGGCGAAGGTCCCGGGGATCGTGCGGGTGCATGGCGGCCCCGGTGGACAGGCGCGGATGCCTTACAGCGCGGGGGTGCAGTTCCTCGTGAACCACGGCTACGCGGTGCTCGACGTGAACAACCGCGGCTCGAGTGGTTACGGCAAAACGTTTTACAAAGCCGACGACCAGAAGCATGGGCGGGAGCCGCTCTGGGATTGCGTCGAGGCGAAGAAATATTTGCAGACGCTCGATTACGTGGACGGGAAGAAAATTGGGATCATGGGGGGATCGTACGGCGGCTACATGGTGCTCGCGGCGTTGGCCTTCAAACCGGAGGAGTTCAACGCCGGGGTCGATATTTTCGGCGTCTCGAACTGGGTGCGCACGCTCCAGAGCATCCCGCCGTATTGGGAAGCGGAACGCAAATCGCTTTATGCCGAAATCGGCGATCCCAATACCCAGCTCGACATGTTGCGCGAGATTTCGCCCCTCTTCCACGCCGACAAAATCACCAAGCCGCTGATTGTTTTGCAGGGCGCCAACGATCCGCGTGTGATCAAGCCGGAGTCCGATGAGATCGTGGACGCGATCAAGAAGAAGAAGGGCGTGGTCGAATATGTCGTCTTCGACAATGAAGGCCACGGCTTTACCAAGAAGGCGAACGAGATTCGTGGGAACAAGGCGATCCTCGATTTTCTCGACAAGTACTTGAAGGGAACTGCGGGTTCCGGCGCCGGCGCGAATTAACGCTTCGCACATTCTTCTGTAGCCGCTTCGCTGTGCGAAGCGTTGTAGTGTCCGCTGTCTCAGCGGATTTGGTGGGTGCGCTGCGGACAGCGCACGCTACAACGCGCGCACCTCAACTTCGATCGGCAAAAGATGATTGATCATATAGGTGCCGCGATCGCCACTGCGCTCGACAGGCTGGACAGTCCCGCGTGAATCGGTCGCCCGGGCGATGATGATGGGCCGGCCGGCGATCGCCGGGGTGTGCCATTGGTATTCCCAAAGGCGCCACGCATTTTCCACCGGTTCCCCCAGCAGTTTCACGTCACGCCACGTGGCGCCGGAATCGAAACTGATCTCGACGCGGGTGACGCTGGCGCTCCCGGCCCATGCCGCTCCATGAATGCGATAAGCGGAATTCGCGGCAATCGCTTCGCCATTTTCCGGTCGCGCGATCTCGGCCTTGACTTGCTGCTCCGCCAGCGGGGCAAGCGTCGGGAGCGGGCCGGAGCGATCCCAATAGCTGTAATCGAGCGACTGGTAGAAACCGTTGAATGGTTTGGCGGTGACGATGATTCGCCGCAGCCATTTCACCGAGGCCATGGCATACCAACCCGGAACAATCGCGCGCAACGGAGAGCCGTGACTGGCGGAAAGTTTCTCGCCATTCATTTCGTAAGCGAGCAAGACGTCCGCGCGGGCTTTGCTCAACGGAAGACTCCGGCAAAACGAAATCTTCCCTGGGAGCCGGGGAGATTTGTCGACTTCGCCCTCATCGGCGCCCTCGAGAATAACTTCGACGGCGCTTGCCTTGATTTTCGCACGATCGAGCAGGGTGGAGAGCGGAACGCCAGTCCACGACGCGTTGCCGACCGCTCCAAGCGCCCATTGGACGCCTTTCACTTTACGTTCGAGAAAAATCCGGTTGTTGCCGGCACATTCCAAGGTGGCCGTGATCGTGCGTTTCTCCATTCCGAGCAGTTCGTCGTAGCTCAGCTCGAAAGGTCCTTCGACCTCACCTTCCACTTTGAGCCGCCACGATTCCGCAGAAATTTCCGGAATCGGAAAATGACATCGGACGTAGAACGATTCGTTAGGCGTAATGAATCCGTCCAGGCTCGAGAACGGCATCTCGAGATTGAGCGGTTCCTGTTCGCGAACGATCAGGTCCTCGCTCATTTCTCGACCGGAAATTTCGCCGCTTTCCAGGCGTGGAAGCTTCCGGGGAGATTGCGCACGTCGGAGAAACCTTCCTGTTGCAGAATGCTGGCAGCGAGGCTGGCGCGATAACCAGTGGCGCAATAGACGAGAACCGGGCGCTGTTTGTCGAGTTCGGCGGAGCGTTTCGCCAAATGCGGCAGGAAAATGTGGGTAGCGCCCGGGATGCGGCCGTTTCTCCACTCGGCCGGGCCGCGAACGTCCAGGAGTTGCAAACCGTTCCGCGAGGCGTGCAATTCGTGGACGGTCATCTGCGGCAACTCGCGCAACGGGTAGCCCGCATTCTGCCACGCCCGCATTCCGCCGACGAGATAGCCGGCGAATTTCGTGTAGCCGGTGCGGACGAAAAGCTGCGATACTTTCTCCACGTCGCCGTCGCTTTCGAGCACGAGCAAAATCGGTTTTTCCGGATCGAGCAGCCAGCCGGCCCAGATCGAGAGGATGGGCGTGGCGGCGATGTTGAGCGCGCCTTCAATATGGCCGCCCCCAAACCCGAGCATCGTTCGCGTATCAACAAGCTGGCATTTTCTCTCGTCGACCATTTGCTTGAATGTCGCCGGCGCGAGCGCCGGAATCATTGGCAGATGCCCGAGCACCTCGGGCCCGGCCGCGTTCACTTTTTTCATTCGCTTGTAATAGGTCGGCTCGGGTGGGGGCGTCGAAAGCGCGTAATCGACAAAACCCTGGCGCTCATTTCGCTGGTAGTACGGATTGAAGCGCTTCTCGTAACCGATCGTGCTGTCGAGCCGTTCGCCGATGTCCGCGCCACATGGTGACCCGCTTCCGTGCGATGGATAAATGATCACGCCGTCGTGCAGTTTTCCGTAGAAACCCCAGAGCGTGTCGTAAAGCTGCGAGGCGAGTTTGTCCGCGTCGCGACCAAGAAGATCGGGCCGGCCGGCGGAGCTGACAAAAAGCGAATCACCGGTGAAAACGCCCCACGGCGCATCGGCGTGGTCTTCTTCTGCCACCACATAACTGACGTGTTCCGGCGTGTGGCCCGGCGTGTGACGAGCAGTCACGACAAGAGAACCGAAGGTGAAGGTGTCACCGTCCCTGACTGCTTCGCGATCGAACCCATATTCGGCGCCCCCTTCGCTGCTGGCATGGATTGTTGCCGTGCCGGTGCGCGCGGCCAATTCGCGCGAACCACTGACGAGGTCGGCATGAATGTGCGTTTCGAAAATGTGTGTGATCGAGACGCCGTTTTTTCGGGCGAGCTCGAGATAGACCTCCACGTCCGGGCGCGGATCGATTACCGCCGCCGTGCCTTCTTCATCGTCGCCGATCAAATAGGAGATCGCGGCGATGCCATCAGTGAGAACTCGCTCGAAAATAAGAGACATAGACTTTCAGAATTTTGGTTAGCGGCGCCCGGATACGCCAAGCCTTTATACAATGGGAAGGGAGCGAATGTCTTTCCGAAATTTCATCTGGCGGTTTTGGCTCGTTTTGATTCCGCCCGCTTTTGGGCCGGCCGCGCTGCGGCCGTCGCAGTTTCGTTGACCCCGGTTTTCGATGGCGGGACCGCGTGAGCCGCGCGGTACTGTGCGGTCCCGATTCCCAGGACGAACACAATCAGGATGAAAGAGATGGTTTTCTTTTCTTCGACGGTCAGCACGAAGATTTCGCGTCGGACGTTCGAGCGAAGCGGTTTCACCGGATACGCCGTCTCACGTGGAGAGACCGATATTTGTGCCGGACGTTCTGGTCGTAGAATCGCGCCTTCGAATTTGCTTTGAACAGCGCTTCGCAGACATCGGGCCCGACATCGAGATAACGATAGATCGCCCCATTCCGGAATTCGATTTCCAGCGCCCGGAGCCGTTTGCTGTAGCCCACGGTCGCGAGCGCCGTTGATTGGATTGGGACCCGCTTGATCCGGGAGACGATGCCCGCCGGTTCACGCGCCGGATCGGCCCGGAGCGAGGTCGCGACCAGAAGCAAACTCGCCGCCAATGCAATGGGGGGCCATCGCCGCATGGGGCGATCTTTGTAGCGCAGACTTGACCTGATTGTCGAGCGTGATCGAGCTTCAGTTATTCCTACTCATGATCCTGATCCTGCTCATGATCTTTCCGCCAACGGAGCCGTTCCCACGGGATCAGGATTAAGATCAGGATCAGGAGCAGGAAAAGAGCATTATTTGCCCAGCGGAGTGGTCACATCCGTTCCTGCCGGCGGCGTGAACTCAAACGTGGAAGCCGGAATGGGCACGCGGGATTCGTTCGAGTAGGTGGTGACGATCCGGTCCCCATTCGGCTGCACCATTTCCGTGCGAATGACCTGCAGATCGCCGTTCATTTTAATCGCAAACGTCTGGAGAAAGCGTTTCATCGACGGATTTCGAGGCAAGAGTTGCAGTTGATAGCCGTCCGCCTCTTTGGTCGCCGAGATGTGGTAGGTAGCCTCAACGTTTTCCAGATTCAGGCTCGCGGTGATCGCGGAGATGCCGGCGTCCAGGGGCGAGCGCTTACCTAACGAGTAGTGCTCCGCGGAATGGAATTTCGGGTAATAAATCCAGAGCTGCTGGCCGTCGCTCACGGTGATGCTGGGCAAAGTCCCTTTTGCCTCCCGGCGAAATTTGTTCGGACTTTGGAACCAGATCTTGCCGGACGTGGCGATCGGCTTGTTCAGCATCTTGACGTTTTTGTCCTCCTGAAAATCCGCCTGGACCTGGGGTGCAGCCGCGCGTTTTTCACGAATCCGGCTGAGCAGCGATTTCAGGTCGGCGGGAGAAAGCGGTTCGGCGCGGAGGAGGGGAGCGAAGACGCAGAGGAAAAAAGAGAGGGAAAGGAAGAGGAATTTGTTAGACATTTTCAGGTTCTTTGACGCGGGGCTGCAAAGATTCTTCGCGCCACGACTTCGGTTCAGCCGCAGCGGCCGCGGGTAAGGTGAAGAAGATGGTCGCGGCGAGGCTCCAAAACAAGCCGAGAGCGCAGGCATAACCGAGGCCGGCCAGAGTGGGGTTGTTCGCGGCGCCGAGCGAACCGAAACCGCAAATGGCGGTCAAGCCGGCGAGAATCACCGGCTTCACCACCCCGGCGACGTCGTGATCGAGCTGCCGTGCTTTCTGCCAGACAAGGAGAACATAAATCCCGTAATCCACCCCGATCGCCAGGACGAGCCGAAAGGCGAGCACGTTCAGCAGGTTCAATGGGATTTGGAGCAACTTCATCGATGCGATCATGGCGCAGACGGCCATGGCGAGCGTCGCCACTTGAATGAGCCAAAGGCGCCAGTCGCGGTAGAGCAACGCCAGCAGGGTGGCGTCGAAGAGCGCCATCAATCCGCTGATCAGGATCAACTGCCGGTGCGACCAGGGCACGAGATCGGTCAGGGTAAAACTCCAGCCGGAAAGAATCATCGGAACGCCGGCGACCGGAAGGTCGCGGTGCAACATCTCCTTTTGTTCCTGCGTTGCGACCGGCTCGTTCGTGGTGACGAAACCGGTGGTGAGCAACGGATCATGCGCGAAATAGCGATCGATCAGGAACCACCAGCCGGAAGATTGCGGAAGAGTTTCGCGCCAGTCCGGCAGCCGCGTCGCGGGGTCGGCCGCCGCTTTCAATTCATCGAGAAGTTTGAACCCGGATTCGAAGGTTTCGCGGCTGAAACCTTCCTCGGCGAGGGCCGCCTCAAGAGCTGCGCGCGCGGCGGTTAAATCCACGCCCTGCAATTTCTGGCGATTGCCGGCGAGACGTTGAGGTGAAAGGGCGAGAGCGGCCGGCGTGGAAAAGCCTTTGATTTTGCCGGCGGCTTGAAGCTCGGTCCAACGGGGTTCGACTTTTTGCCAGTAATCGTGGAGTTGCTGCGCGTTCTCCGCCTTGACCATCCCGATGACCGGCTCCCACCGGGTTGGCATTTTTTCCATGATGGTTTTGAGCGCATACCCCGCGTCGCTCCGTTTCGGCTCCATCGAATGCGTGCTGACGTCGAAGAGGATCGGAGGTCTGGGCGAAAAGGCGACGGCGGTGAGCAGAAGAAGGAGCGGCGTGGAAATCCAAAGCATCCGGGCGGGATGGAGCACGGCCCAGCGCACATAATTTTTTACCAGGGTGAACATCCAGTCGTGGCCCGGCGCCGGGCTTTTGCGCGGAAGGAACAAAAAGAAAACCGTCAGCATGAAGATGCCGGCGAAGGCGATGCCGAGGGCGATCAGGACACCGAGCTGGGTGAACCCGCGCGAGCCTGCCAGCATGAGGGCGAGAAATCCCACCGCAGTTGTCAGGGCGCCAAAGAAAATCGCCCGCCCCAGACTTTTCACGGCTTCTCCGACCGCGGCCGGGTGGTCTGCGCCGTCGTCGCGGGCCTGTTGGTAACGGCCGAAAACCAGGACGGCAAAATCAACTCCGAGCCCGATGAGGATCGCGCAGAACCCCACCGTCACCATGTTGAGTTCGTGGAAAATCAGGAGGCCGGCCGCGAGCGCCACGAGGCAGCAGAGCAAGAGCGAAATTCCCATGCCGAGCAGCGGGAGCCAGCGGCGGAACCCGGCGTAAAAAACGCCGCTCACCAACAGGATCGAGCCGAGCAGGGTAATGACGATGTCGTGCCGCATGCTCAGCGAAATTTCCGCGACGTAGGCCGAACGACCGGTCACCAGAATCTCGAGCGGGCCGCCCTCCCAGCCTTCGTGCGCCTTCTTCTGAAATGCCTGCACGTCCTTCATCAGTTTCTGGCAATCGAAGGCGCCGATCCCCGGCTGGTTCGTCACGGTGAGGAACACGCGCATGGTGCGATCCGGCGAAGTGAGCGGTTGGTCTTCCTCGATCGAGGCATTGCTCGCGAAAGGCTTGAGCGCCGGACCGATCACGCCCAGCGGATCGAGGCCCAGCTCGATTTGCGGCCGCGGGGAACCGGCTTCGATTTCTTCGTGCAATCGATGCAGCCGTTCCTGGATCTTTGCCGGCTGTAACAGCGCCAGGGTTTGGTCGAACGCGGCCGGCTCAAGGTTTAGGAAGAGCGGAAGCGCAATCGATTGCAGATCGCGCACCCCGTCCGGCGTTTCGATCGGCACACCGGCGAGGACGCGCCGGCACCATGGTTGCTCGCGCAAACGCTGCGCGAACTCCGGCGCAAATTCTTCGAGCTTGTCGACGTCGTTCGGCTGGCAGACCAACGCGAAAGTCAGGTCGCGGACTTGGACGAAATCGCGGTTGTAAACCTTCAGGCCTTCGACGGACTCGAAACCGCCAGGAAGCAGGTTCAGGACTTCCGTGTCCAGCTTCATCCGCGCGATCAGAACGCCAATCGCGGCTGCGCAGATCACAGCGACTGTCGACCAGACGAGACCGCGCCTTCGGGTGACGAGCTGGGCGATGGTGGAGTGAAGAGCCATGGGAAAATCGCGGACCGCCGCGGCGATGCTCGCGTCTCAACCCGCGGAGGTCAAAAACGGAACGTGAACGTCTCGCCGCCGTACGAATGAGTCAGGGTCGGCTTATCTCCCAGCGCCATGAGTTTTTCTCGCAATTGCAGCCAGCCGCGGAGCCGCGGCGGCGCGTGGGCGATGGTCCCGGACCAGCTAACGCCCGCCAATGGCCCTTTCACGCTGAAGAAATTCGCGTCCTGCCGAATTTCGAGCAGCGCCACGCCCGGGCCTTTCGTAAACGTCAGCTCGAAATCGCCCGCTTTCGAAAAGCGGACAAGCACTTCGCCGATCAAGGTTGTTCGTTTGCCGTGATACAGAAGCTGGCCGTTTCGCGCCCGCCAGTCCAGCGCTGGACCGGCGAACTGGTGGCGGATCGTTTCGCAACCCGCCAGGGCAAAGGCGACGATCGCCAGCAGTGCGATTGGGCGAACGGGACGCGATCGCATTCTACGAAACCGCCTCCAACGCTTCGGCCGGCTCGGTCGCCCTTTCCTTTTGCGGCACGAGCGTGCGTCGAGGGCAAAGCGGGATGTATCGCTGCATTCGGACCAGCAGATAAAAGACCCACATTCGCCATTTGATCGCGAAACTGTCGCCGACGTTGCCGCCGAGGACCGCGTTCACGGCCGGCGGAATCTGAAGAATGTCCTGTGGATGGAGGAAGACTTCGATGAATTCCTTCGAGTACCAGGCGTCGACAAAACGGAGGTAAACATCCATCGCGCCATTGATGTTGTGCGCGTAGCGCGCGAACAGCTTTTTACGTTTCGCCGGACGATCCATCACTTCATGCAGGACGTCGGCCGCCTGTTCACCCGCCAGCACCGCGAGGAAAACGCCGCTGCTGAAAACCGGATCGATGAACCCCGCGGCGTCGCCCGCCAGCATCCAGCGATCGCCCGTCAGCCGAGTGCTGCGATACGAAAAATCGGCTGCGCTGCGGACCGGTGTCACGCGCTCGGCGTCGTGCATGGTTTGCGTCAGGAGCGGCTGTTCTTCGATCGCATGCTGAAGAAAATCCTCCGCGTTCAGCCCGGATTTTTTGAAGACGGCGCCATCGAGAACGACGCCGACACTGGTGCGGGTGGCCGTTAACGGGATCACCCAGAACCAGCGATCGAGGGCGCGGACCATGCGAGTGAGGGTGCCGTCCCGTCCTTCCGCGCGCGACATGCCGTCGTAATGGGCAAAGATCGAAACTTTTTGGAGGTGTGGGTAATTCTTCCTGAGCTTGAATTTCGCGCCGAGAACGGAATTTCGCCCGCTCGCGTCAATGACATAACGGGCCCGGATTACGGAGGGACGTGCTTCGGCACGTCCTTGGACGAACGGAAGCTCGTCTCTCCGACTGAGGGTTATCGTTACCCCTTCATCCGAAAAATCGACCTGATCGACGCCGGTTTCTTCGCGTACCTCCGCGCCGCTTTCGGATGCATGATCGAGAAGCACCTTGTCGAATTCGGCACGCGTGACCTGATACGAACGGTCCGTTTGCGAGCGAAAGCCGTCCTCGAAATAAAATTTCACGCCGTCACTGCTGCAGGCGCCGTACATTTCGCCGCCGAATTTTTCCATGAACCCGGCTTTTGCGAATTTCTCGTGCAGGCCGAGCCTCGCGAAAACCTGCATGCTGAACGGGAGAAGCGATTCGCCGATGTGGAAGCGAGGAAACTTATCGCGCTCGAGCACGATGACGTGACGCCCGGCGCGGGCGAGGAGTGCGGCCGCAATGCTCCCAGCCGGACCTCCGCCGATGATCGCTACGTCATACATTTCGCCGCTCATTGGGTCACCAAGGTAGCAAAGGGTCGGGAAGTGACCAGTGACAAGTGACCCGGAGCGGGCGAGCGCTCCGTCGCTCGATGCCAATATTGTCCCGGCTTCGCCGGCATGTTTTTGTCATCGCGTCGGGAGCGCACGATCCACCGCCGGCAATCCGAACTTTGATTGAAAAGCCGGATATTCGCCACGCGGCATCTGGACAAGGAGAGGGTGCGCCGCCGGGTCCAGCCATTTGAGCAACTGCACCAGGTCTCGCTCCGCCATGGCGGTGCAGCCAGCGGTCGCGGCGGAAGAATTTTTCCAGATGTGCAAAAAGATGCACGAGCCCGCACCGGATTGCGCGGTGGCGTTGTGGGCAACGAACACTCCCCATTTGTAAAGGTTGTCGGCGCGCAACATTTTTTCGGAAGAATGCCAATCGACGCGCGCGACCCGGGAACGATCCACCAGCTGGTTGTAATAACGCGAACGAGAATCGTCGATTCCCTCGATCTGTTTCGTCAACGGGACATACCGCAGCCTGATCCAGGTGGCGTCTCGCGCGGGGGCATAGCCGAACGCCGGGCCGAGCCTGAAAATTCCAGCGGGCGCCTTGTTATCACCCTCGATCTTTCGCGGTTCACTGCCGGTTTCCGCGCCAACCAAACCGCGTCCCCAGGCAAGACCATTCTTTCCGAGCACGACCGGAATCGCGGGGCCGCGCGCTTTCCAATCGCGGCCTGGACCTGTCCGCTCGAAGGCGCGCAAGAAACCGGTCTTCGAGGTCCAATTTGGCGCCTCGACCACGACGCACTGACGAGAATGGCGCCCGGGATTGGGCGAGGCCGGAGCAACCATGGCGGACCCTATCAAAAGAAACAGGGCAGGCGAGAAAAGTCGCATGGCGATGAAGTAAGACTGCTGCGGTCGGGTTGAAAGGAAATTGTGGCCGAGCCCGGCACAGGTTGCCAAGCCGCACGCAGGGGCGTTAAGATCGCGCCGAAGCTGGAGAAAATGGGTTTTGCGGTCCGGAAAACTGACCGCGCCCTTTTGCAGGAATTGAATCAACAACTGGCCGGCACCGCCTCCGAGCGCGGCGGCGTCCTGAGCAAGTCGATTCCGGGATGGAACCAATAACAAGCTCCCAGAATTGACCCTCATCCTAACCTTCTCCCTCAGAAAGAAGGAATTCCCGCATCGTTGCGGAGCGTTCTCTGGGGTTCAATCAATCTCCCTGTCATCCCGAGCGGAGTCGAGGGATCCCGTGTTGAAACCTTTGAGGTAACTTCACGGGATCCCTCGACTCCGCTCGGATGACAGACTAACTGAGCGACTTGCCCTTGTCTCCGAACCGAACTAACAAAGCGCTGCGATGAAAATCATCGATCGCTACATCAGCCGGCAGCTCATTGTGAACCTGCTTTTTGCGATCGTCGTGCTCAGTTTCGTCCTGGTTCTCGGAAACATTTTTCGTAAACTTCTCCCGCTTCTCGTTAATCACGATCTGCCGGTCGAATACGTCGTCGGTTTCGTCGCCTACGTCCTCCCGTTCTCGCTCATCTTTACCATTCCGTGGGGATTGCTCACCGCCGTCCTGCTCGTCTTCGGCCGGCTCTCGGCCGACAACGAACTGACGGCTCTCCGGTCCAACGGCGTCAGTATCGCGCGCATCTGCGTTCCGCTCGTGTTCATCGCGCTTCTCTGCACCGCCGCTTCCGTCTGGCTCAACGTTGCGGTCGCGCCCGCCGCGCAGGAACAAATGCGCAGCATCGTTTTCAATCTCGCCACGCGCAATCCGATGGCGCTTTTCGGCAGCGACCAGGTGATCGATCAATTTCCCGGCCGGAAAATTTACGTCGGTAAAAAGGAAGGGAATAAATTGGAGAACATCCTGGTTTTCGAGACGAACGAGGAATCGATGCCGATGAAGGTCACCCATGCCCGGCTCGGGATGTTGGAGACCGACCTGCCAAACCACCGGATCCTGATGCATCTTTATAATGCGCGTTACCAGCAGCGCGATGAGGTCGACCCGTACGATCTGCGCCGGATGCGCGACGGTATCAATGTTGCCGAGGGAACGTTGCCGATCAGTCTCGAGGAGCTTTACGACAAGGAGAAACGCCGCGCCAGCCGTTCGATGCTTTCGCTCGAGCAACTTCTCGAACAACTCAAGGACGAGGACCCGAAGATGCGAAGTTCGAGCCGCACCGAGATCAACAAACGTTTCTCGTTTCCGATTGCCTGCCTCGTCTTCGCCCTGGTGGGCGTGCCGCTCGGCATCACTGCGCATCGACGCGAAACGTCCTTCGGCTTTGCTGCCAGCCTCGTCATTGGCGTCTTCTACTTTCTCTTCATCATCGTCGCCGACACTTTGCGCGCGAATGCGAAGCTCCACCCCGAGCTTCTCGTCTGGTTCCCCAACGTGCTTTTTCTCGCGCTCGGCTGGTGGCTCTTCCGGCGCTTGAGTCGCCAGTAAGAGCGAACGGCCGTGCCGCTGATTATCTGGGGAGCGCACGCGTCTCGCGTGTTGGTTTTGGCGTCTCGCCAAAACAATCTTCCCTGGCTTTGTCCATGCAGGGAAAGTTCGCGACGGCGGGACACCGTCGCCAGGCGCGCGAGACGCGCTCTCTACCCGGAATTTGTTCCGTCCAAAATCTCGTCGCTGATGATGAAGAATTTCTTCAGGACCGCGCGCCCGAAATTCGTCGTGAGGGCAACGTCGGCGGCGTCGCGGCCACGGGCCATGACGATGCGGCCGATGCGCGGGATGTTGTGGCGGGCGTCGAAACTGTACCAGCGGCCGGCGAGGTAAACTTCGTACCAGCCGCTGAAATCCATCGGGAGCACGAGCGGCACGCCAATGTCGCCCATGTAACCGGTGGCGTAGCGCGCCGGAATGTTCATGCAGCGGCAGAACGCGACCGCGAGATGGCTGAAGTCGCGGCAGACGCCGCGCGGGTCGTTGTAAACGTCGAACGCCGACTTGGAGGAATCGGCGAATTGGTAGCCAAAGGTGATGTGATTATGCACCCAGGCGCTGATCGCCTGCGCGCGCGGCCAGCCCGGAGCGGTGTGGCCGAAGAGCTTCCACGCAATGTCGGAAAGCTTGTCCACTTCGCAGTAGCGGCTCGTCAGCAGGAAGGGCAACGTTTCATCAGGCAGCTCATCGACGGGATGCTGGACGGCTTCCGAGTTCTGTTCGTCCAGTTTGCCGCTGTCTTCGATGAGAGCTTCGAGCCGGAAGCGAATGTCGCCGGCCGGGGCGAGGATTCGCGCGCACCGATTGCCATAGAGATCGGTGAAATCGGTGAGGGGAATATCGGGTTCAACGACGATCTTTTCCGCGGTGCGCAAATCAGCCTGGCGTGATGGATGCACGTAAAGCATCAGAATCATTGGCGTAGGTGCCGGAAGCTCGAACTGAATGTCGAAACCGATTTTGATGATCATCGCTGGCTGGCCGGGGGAGGAGCGCGCGGAAGATACTTCCGTCTGCGAAATAAGAAACCGGATTTTGTGGCGTGAATTCGCTACGCGACGGTTTCTCCTCACGGCCTGGGGGCAGGCCGTCTCCAATTTTGGAGCCGGCACGCCCTCGTGCCGTATGGACGAAGCTATGCCGACCCGAATTCGGCGGCGATCGAAAGCTTGTCTCCGGCGGCGATTCGCACGTCCCGCAAGCGGACTTCGCCCAGGGGAAGCGACAGGAGCGAGAATTCGCGTCCGTCGATTTTCTGGAGATGCGGTTTGAGGATGCCGCAGGCGATTCCGGCGATCGCGCCCTCCCCGATGCAATCCAGGCCGGACACTTTCGCGTTGAGTTCTTCATCCAGGTCGAGCTGGCCGGTTATCCGCAGCGAGGTGCTGACGAATAGTTTTTTGGCGCGCAAGCGAATCTCCGCGGCGAGGGAACGCGGACTATTCGAGCGCAACGAGAGTTGCACACGGTCGATCGCGACCCCGTGTTTTCCTGCTTCGGTTCTCGCCACTTCTCCGATCAGGGCTTCGATATCCGAAGGCGACGCGGAAATCTCGATCCGGCCCTCGGCGGCTCGGTGAAGAATGAGCACGACGTTGCCGTCGGCGTCATACCCGCGGTGCAGATCGAGATGTTGCGCTTCAAGCGAGAAGTCAATGGCCGCCGGGCCAACGGACATCGCTGAACCCCTGGCGGAGAACGTGTCGACCTGGAGCGCCGGCGCGGTCTTGCCCCCGGGAGACGGAACCGGCGGCGGCTGGCCGCGGAGTTGGGCGCGATCGAGCGAAACCGCGAGGCTCGCCAGGTGAGGATAGGAAACTTCGCGGACGCTGACGGGATCCTTCGGGAGATTGAAGAGATCGCGCAGGCTCTCGTTGAGGCAGCGGGTCAGCTCGGGAGCGGTGGTAGGGAACGCGGCGGTTTTGAGCGTGAACATACGGAAAGCGAGCGCCCAACGTCCAACGCCGAACCCCCAACGTCCAATGAAGAGAAGAGTTCGCGGACGACTCCAGGTGGTGAATTCTTCTGTAGCCGCTTCGCTGTGCGAAGCGTCGGGGATCGGCTGCCGGACGCTGTCCCGGCGCGCCCCCCCGCTTTCGGCCGGGCGGAAGCGAGAAAGCATTTGCATTTCCGCCCTCACTGGCTACTTTCCGCGTTCCTTTATGGCGAAAACGTCCTGGATTAATCGTAACAATCGCAAGCGCGCGACCGTGAAAAAATACGCGGCGCTGCGTGCTGAGCTCAAAGCGAAGAAAGATTACATGGGCCTGTCGCAACTGCCGCGCGATGCGAGCCCGACCCGGGTGGTCAATCGCTGCGAAGTCAGCGGCCGCCGCCGCGCCTTCATCCGCCGCTTCAAGGTTTCGCGCCTGACGTTCCGAGAACTCGCCTCCAACGGGTTCATCCCGGGTGTGACGAAGTCAAGTTGGTAGGAAGGCGGCCCCGCGGGTTGTCGGATGTGCGGCGCGCATCCGTTCCATGAACTCATTTTGCTTTCCATTTCTCGCGCTCGCCCCCCTCGCGGACGCGATCACTGAGCACTGGGATTCGCCCGTCATCATTCTGGGGAAGCTGGCGATCATCTTCGGCCTGGTCGTCCTTAACGCATTTTTCGTGGCGTCGGAATTTGCTATCGTCAAGGTCCGCAGCAGCCAGCTCGATGCGCTCGAGGATGAAGGCAATGTGCGCGCGGTTTTTGCGAAGCACGTGCGCAGTCATCTCGATGCCTACCTCTCCGCGACGCAGCTCGGCATTACCCTGGCGAGTCTCGCCCTCGGCTGGATCGGCGAGCAATTTCTCGCGAATCTGCTCGAGCCGGCCTTTGTCCTGGCGAATGTGCATTCGCACGGCCTGGTCTCCGCGGTCTCGATCACACTCGCGTTCCTGGGAATCACCTTCCTCCACATCGTCTTCGGCGAGCTGGCGCCGAAATACATCGCGATCGGGAACCCCCTCTCAGTCACCCTCCGGCTCGCCCGGCTGCTCGGGGCTTTTTACATCCTCTTCAAGCCCGCGATCTGGCTCCTTAATAAATCCTCGAATTTCTTTCTCCAAAAACTGCTTCGCATCAAACCCGTCGCCGGCTCGGAACTGGCCCACAGCGAGGAGGAATTGCGTCTCATCCTGGATGAAAGCGAAAAATCCGACGAGGTCTCCGAACTCGGGCGTGATCTGCTCGTCAACGCGCTCGATCTCCGGCAACGCGTGGTGCGCGATATTATGACGCCGCGCGGCGAGGTGGTGTTCCTCGACCTCGAAGAAGATTTTGAGAAAAACCTCAAGAAGGCTTTCGAATCCCGCCATACGCGTTTTCCCCTTTGCCGCGGCCATCTCGATAACGCCGTCGGCCTGATTCACATCAAGGAGCTCATGCCGATGATGCGCGATCCGCATCCCGACCTGCTTCGGATCAAGCGCGAGTTGATTCCGGTCCCGGAAATGATGTCGCTGGAAAAACTGCTCAATCTTTTCCTGACGAGGCACGCTCATCTGGCCATCGTCGTCGACGAGTACGGCGGCACCGTCGGCATGGTGACGCTGGAGAATGTCCTCGAGGAAATCGTGGGCGACATCCAGGATGAGTTCGATAGCGAGAAGGCGGAGTTTCGTAAGATCAACGAAACCGAGTTTTCGGTCGACGGCGCCCTCGGACTCTACGAATTGCGGGACCTCGCCGGCCTCGAACTGGAGAGCGCCGACGTCAGCACAATCGGAGGATACGTCACGCATCTGCTCGGTCATTTGCCGAAACAAGGCGAGCAGGTGCGGATTAATGATTACGTCGTCACGATTTCCCAGACGGATGGCAGGCGGGTCGGCCAATTGCATTTCCGCAAACAAAGCGAAAGCGCTGAGGATGCACCCGAGGCGGTGCTGGAGCGCTAGCCCTCCCGCGTTTCGAGCTCGGAGATCGCGGCCTGCAAGCGATCGATGCTGACCGGCTTGGTCAGGTGATCGGAAAACCCGGCCTCCCGGCTTCTTTCAATATCTTCGTCCATCCCGAAGCCGCTCAGGGCCAGCGCGGGGACATCGCGCATCGCGCGAATCCGCTTCAACAATTCAAGGCCGCTCCCATCGGGCAAACCGATGTCGCTTAACAGAATGTCGAAATGTTGTTCCTCCGCGATGCGGAGAGCCTGGGTCATGTTATCGGCCGCCAGAACTTCGTAACCCAGCCGGGTCAGCAGAAGCTTCATCGAACGCAAGGTGTCGCCGTGGTCGTCCACCACGAGGATGCGACGCTTTTCCGCTCCCGCCTGACTGCCGGCGACTTCTCGTGCTCGCGGAGCGTTTTCTGTTCGCGGTGCGAAGAAGGATGGCCAGAACCCGGGAAGATTTCCCTCGCCGAAAGCTTCGCAGGTCGATTCCATCTTAATTGGCTCTGCCGAGCCGTGACAGTAGACTGGCTTGAATGGCGGTGGTCAATGTCGACTCTGAGCCGCCGCATCCTTTTTCAGTCCAATGGAAGTAACGGTTGAAACCGAAATCACGTGCCCGCACTGCGGAGAATCGTTTCCGTTGCAGGTGGACACCTCACAGCGCGAACAATATTTGATCGAAGATTGCAGCGTCTGCTGCCGCCCGATCAGCCTGACGATCCGCTGCCGGCCCGGCGAAATTGAAAGCGTTTCAGAAGCCGAGGGATGAGGAGAGGCGCCTGTGCCCGTTTCTCGGAGGGACGTGCTTCTGCAGGTCCCCAGATTCTCGCGACGACCTGAAAAGTTAGGGACGTGCAGAAGCTCGTCCCTCCGAGAAGAACAGCAGCTTTTCGAGCGCGACCTGGCGCACTCGCCGAACGCGATGTTTTTTCGCGAGCGCGCGGTCGTGTCGTATGACTTTCGCTTTCGGCAGGGGCACTATTCCGTGTCCGAGTTTTTCCAGAACGGACACGGCGGCGCCGCGAAGCGACGCTTCCGCTTGCGACGAAATGCGAAGGTCCCGGCCCAGGGCATCGGCCAGGAGGCGAAGCGACGCCCTGGAGTGCAGGATCCCGCCCGAAACAATAATCGCGTTTGCCTTGCCGGCGGCGCCTTCGATGAGATCGAGGATCCCGGCCAGACGATAAAAAACCGCGCAATTGGTCGTTCGCATAATTTGGGCGGCGTCGGTGGCCTGGTTGAGTCCGATAATTGTCCCGCTGAGATTCTCCGGCCAGGTAGGCGCGCGTTCGCTTACCCAAAAAGGCAGCACCGTCAGCCCGTCGGTCGCAGCGGCCTTTCGGGAAAGAGACTTCGCTTCGCTTTCCTTCAAGTGAAGTTCGCGCAGACACCATTGGTGCAGGTTTCCCGCGTTGCTGACCGCGCCGCCCATGACGGTCCGCTCGCGGTCGATTGCATAGCGAAACAAGCCGAAGGGAATTTGCCCGGTCCGATCGGTTGCACTTTCCGTCATCCGGACCGCGGCGCTTGTCCCGACGTTGATCGCGATGGAACCACTTCTGCGAGCACCACAGCCCAGATTACCGGCGGCCCCGTCGCCGATCGCGGGAAAGATTTTTGCACCGGCGAATCGGGATGGCTGCTTTCCCTTTGGCGTCGCGACATCGGCAGGTGCGGGGAGCCACTCCGGATTTATGCCACACGCCTCGCACAAAGCCGGATGCCAGCGTCCCGCGGGCAGGACGTAAAGCCCGGTCGCGCTGGCCATCGAATAACTGCCGCCGGTCACATGGAAGAGTTCTTCGAAGATCCACTCGGTCGGCGAGACCCAGCGAGCGACCCGTTGAAAAAGGCGCGGCTGGGTGCGGCGCAGCCAGCGCAGTTTGGCCGGCCAAAAGGAAGCGCGCAGCATGCAACCGGTCTGCGCCTGGATTTCTCTTTCATCGAATTCTTCGCGCAGACGCGCCGCATCCACGGCGGCGCGCGAATCTGCCCAGGTGTAAATCGGCGTCAGCGGACGGCCTTTTCCATCAAGGCCAAGCAAGCTGTGCCAGAAGGCCGAACCGCCGACAGCGGCTATCGGAAGTTTGCGAAGGGATGAAGAACGATGCGCCTGCAATGTTTCTTGGACGCAGGCGCGCGCCGCTCGCCGCAAGACTTTCGGCGAAAGTTCTGCGCCTCCATCGGCAGTGTATTGAACCGCATATTCTCGGCGGGCATCGGTCCCAGTCAGGAGACGAGCCTTTTCATCGAAAAGGGCCGAGCGAGTCGACGAACTGCCGATGTCGATCGCCAGGACGAGGAGCTCTGGTTTGCGACGTCGCATCTCAGCGCATTACACGAATTTCGCTCGGGGCGGGAAAGCCAAATTGGAGCCGGCACGCCTCGGGCCGGAAGGAACGATGCAGGCGGAGCCCGGCGCCTACGGCCTGAGGGCAGGCCGTCTCCAGTTACCGTCCACCTATTTTAACTTCGCCAGCAACGCGGGGCGGCGTTTGAGCTGGGCCGTCAGTGCCTCGATCGCCCGCAGGGTTGGGGGACTGATGTGGTGCTCCATCCCTTCGACGTCGTGGTGAATCACCTGCTGGTCGAGACGCAGCAGGGTAAGAAAATCCGTCAGGAGCTGGTGGCGGCGCGTAATGTTGCGGGCCAGGGCCTCTCCCGCCGGAGTCAGGACCAGGCCGCGGTACTTCTCGTATTTGAGGAGACCGTCGGCGTCGAGCCGCTGCACCATATTGCTTACGCTCGCCTGCGAGATTTCGAGGCTCGTTGCGATATCGACCACGCGGGCGTAGCCCTTGGAATCGATCAACTCCAGGATGCGCTCGAGATAGTCCTCGACCGCGGCGGAATTTCGTCGGGGTTTTTTCAAAGCGGGCACGGCGCAGGCAAGCTAGCGGGACCGGCCCGCAGGTCAAAATAAAAATATTTGTCCGTTGACAAATATTTAGCGTCTGGCAAATAAGTTAGTCGTGGCTAATACCAGCGGCCCAGAAGTCTCGCATTCCACTGCGGGATGGCGCACCACGCCGGAGATGCCGAGTCTCTCCGAGGTCCATCGCAGCCTGGTTGTTCCGCCCTCGGCCAGCTTCTTTCGCAAGCTCCTCGCCTTTGCCGGGCCGGGATTTCTCGTGGCGGTCGGCTACATGGATCCCGGCAACTGGGCGACTGATCTGGCGGGCGGCTCGAAGTACAATTACTCGCTCCTCTCCGTCATCATGATCTCGAATTTGATGGCGATCCTCCTCCAATCGCTCTCGCTCAAACTGGGGATCGCCACCGGGCGCGATCTCGCCCAGGCCTGTCGGGATCACTACAGCAAACCAGTTTCGTTGTTTCTCTGGTTCATCTGTGAGATCGCCATTGCGGCCTGCGACCTGGCGGAGGTCATCGGGTCCGCCATCGCCTTGAACCTGCTTTTCGGCGTGCCGCTCATGGCGGGCGTCTGCATCACGTCGCTCGACGTGTTGTTCGTTCTCTTTCTCCAAAACAAGGGGTTTCGCTACATCGAAGCGCTCGTCATCACGCTCATCATTATCATCGGCGGATGCTTCGCGTGGGAAATCGTGGTTTCGCACCCGAACTTCCTCGGGATCGCGAAGGGTTTTGTTCCGTCCCCGAAAATCGTGAGCGACCCCGGAATGCTCTACATCGCCATCGGCATCCTTGGCGCCACGGTCATGCCGCACAATCTCTACCTTCATTCCTCGATCGTGCAGACGCGCCGCTACGAGTTGAACTCGGCCGGAAAGCGCGAGGCGATCAAGTTCGCCACCATTGATTCGACGGTCGCGCTCATGTTCGCCTTGTTTATCAACGCGGCCATTCTCATCGTCGCCGCCGCGACGTTTTATACCCGCGGACGCAACGACATCGCGGAGATCCAGGACGCCTACAAACTACTCACGCCGCTTCTTGGAGTCACCGGCGCCAGCACGCTCTTCGCCCTCGCTCTTCTCGCATCGGGCCAAAATTCAACCCTGACCGGCACCCTCGCCGGCCAGATCGTGATGGAAGGTTTCCTCAACATTCGTCTGCGCCCCTGGCTCCGGCGGCTGATCACGCGCCTCATCGCCATCGTCCCGGCGGTTTTCGTCACGATCATTTCCGGTGAAAAAGGGACGACGAACCTGCTCGTGCTGAGCCAGGTGATTCTGAGCCTGCAACTGAGCTTCGCGGTTTTTCCCCTGGTCATGTTCACGAGCGACAAGCTGAAGATGGGAGAATTCGTCAACGGCCCCGTCGTGAAATGGCTGGCGTGGATCGTGGCTGGCACCATTGCATTGCTAAACGGCTGGCTTCTCATGCAGACTTTTCGAGATTGGTTCGCCGCTTAATCAAACGATGTACAACACGATTCTCGTTCCGGTCGAAAACCGTGAGACGGACCAGACCATCCTCCGGCATATCCGGTCGCTCGCGCGCCTGACGCACGCGAAACTGATGCTGGTCCACGTGGCGGACGGCTGGGCGGCGCGGAACTTCGAGCGTTTTCAGCTCCGGGAGAGCGAAGAGATGAAACAGGATCGCGAATATCTGGCGGCGCTCTCGGAGGAACTGCGATCGGAGGGCTACGAGGTAAAGGCCGTGCTGGCGATGGGCGATCCGGCCACGGAGATCATCAAGCTGGCGCGCACCGAACCGATCGATCTCATCGCCATGACAACGCATGGCCATCGCCTCGTGGCCGATCTGCTCCATGGCAGCACCGCAGACAAAGTCCGGCACGAGGTGGATGTGCCGGTGCTGCTTTTAAAGGTGAAAAAGTAGGCCGCCCTTCGAATCTTGATCTCAATCTGCCGGCGAGCGGCGACAAAACTGCGTGCGCTCCGCCGTGGGCGCGATTAAGGAATCTGGGTGAAGGCTCTTTTCCTCACGAACGAATATCCGCCCTACGTTTATGGCGGTGCCGGGGTGCACGTCGATTATCTGTCGCGCGAGCTGGCGAAATTGATGCCGATCGAGGTCCGTTGCTTCGGCGATCAGAAATGGACGGAAGGGAATCTGTCCGTGCGCGGGTTTGAGCTCGACGCGGAAGCGTTCACCTGTCCGAAACCGCTTCGCTCCGTTTTCGGCGCGGTCCGTCGCTGCACCGACTTCAACACGGCGGACATCGACGCGACCCTGGTGCATTGCCACACCTGGTACAGCCACTTTGGCGGCATCCTCGCGAAGATGAATTATGGGGTGCCCCTCGTGATCACCGTGCACTCCCTCGAGCCACTTCGTCCGTGGAAACGCGAACAGCTTGAGGGCGGCTACGATTTTTCTGCCTGGGTGGAGAAGACTGCCCTGGAAATGGCTGACGCGGTCATCGCCGTTTCCGCGCAAACCAGGGCCGACATCGATCGTTTTTTCAAGGTTAGGCCCGAGCGTTTGCACGTGATCCATAACGGAATCGACCTCGACGAATATCGAAGGACCGATGCCACCGGCGCCCTGACGAAGTATGGGATCGAGAAACCGTTCGTTCTTTTCGTCGGACGGATCACGCGCCAGAAAGGCATCATCCACCTCGTCCGCGCTATCGAACACATGACGCCCGGCTTCCAAATTGTGCTCTGCGCGGGCGCGCCCGACACGCCGGAGATCGGCCGGGAAATGAAGGAGGCCGTTGAGAAAGTGAAGGCGCGGCATGGCGGGGTCATCTGGATCGACGAGATGGTCGACAAAAAGACAGTTCGAGAACTCTATTCGAACGCCGCCGTCTTTTGTTGTCCATCGATCTACGAGCCGTTCGGCATTATCAACCTCGAAGCGATGGCGTGCGAAACGGCGGTTGTCGCGACTGCCGTCGGCGGAATCAAGGAAGTCGTCGTGGACAGTGAAACTGGTTTTCTCGTGCCGATCGATCAGATGAACGAGAGTCCTTTCGAGCCGCGCGAGCCGGAAAAGTTCGCGCGCGATCTGGCGGCGCGCGTCAACCAATTAATGGCCGATCCGGCGCTCCGCGAGAAATTCGGCCGCGCCGGACGGAAACGCGCCGAGCAAAAGTTCGGCTGGCCGGCCATCGCGCTGGAAACAAAGGCGCTTTACGAAAAATTGCTGGGGCCGCGCTGACTTATCCTCCCGCGCATTCAGCTGCGTGTCATCCCGAGCGAAGCGAAGCGCAGTCGAGGGACCCCGCGGGCGACAGAGGTGACTTTCTTGCGTCAAGCCCCAGGTGGCTCGGACGGCGACCAGCCTTTTCGGCATGGTGAGTCAAACGCACCAACACGGGGTCCCTCGACTACGCTTTCGCTTCGCTCGGGATGACAAGCGAGGAAGACAGTGGCACGGTACCCCGGCGATTCTCCGTTATATCCCCACGTTCCAGTCATGTTTGTCGATCGAATCAAAGTTTTTGCGCAGGCCGGCAACGGTGGGCGCGGCTGCGTCAGTTTTCGACGCGAGAAATTTGTCCCAAAGGGCGGGCCCGATGGCGGCGATGGGGGCCGGGGCGGCGATGTGATGCTTCGCGCCGACATTCACGTCGATAATCTTTCAAATCTTTTTTACGAACCAATCATCAAGGCGAAAAACGGCGGGCACGGGCAGGGGAAGAAAATGCACGGGCGTGGTTCGGTGCCGAAGGTGGTGAAGGTCCCGATTGGCACTGTGGTTTTCCGCGATGAGACAGACAAATCACATGCGATCGATGAATCCCATGAGCGCGAGCGTCTCGCCGATCTTACCCACGATGGCGAAGAGTTCGTCCTCTGCGAAGGGGGAAAAGGCGGCAAGGGCAACGTTCATTTCAAGAGCTCGAAGAACCGGGCGCCGATCCAATACACCGAGGGTGAAGAGGGAGAGCAGGGTTATTTCCTGCTCGAACTGCGCACGATGGCGGACGCGGCGCTGGTCGGTTATCCGAATGCGGGAAAATCGACCTTGCTCGGAAAGATTTCCGCGGCCCACCCGAAGGTTGCCCCGTATCCATTCACAACCTTGCATCCGGTCGTAGGCGTCATTGAATTCGACGGCTATCGGCGGGCGTCGATTGCGGACGTTCCCGGATTGTTAGAAGGAGCGCATCGCAACGTCGGCCTTGGCCACGATTTCCTCCGCCATATTACGCGCTGCCGCCTGCTCCTTTTCGTGCTCGATATCGCCGGCAGCGAAGGTCGGCACCCGATCGAGGACCTCCAGAATTTGCGGCGCGAAATCGATCTCTACGACCCGCGCCTTTCCCAGCGGCCCTGGTATATCATCGCGAATAAAATGGACCTGCCTGACGCCGAAGAAAATCTCAGCGCCTTGCGGCAACGATTTCCAGGTATCGAGATCGTCGCGATCTCTGCGGCGCATTCCGAAGGGATCGACGATTTGAAAGACCGCCTCGAGCATTGGCTGTTCGCCGGCCAGCCAGAGACGGCCGACGATTTACCCCGCAACGCTGCCGAGATGGCGGCCTGTGAATAACAGATGGACAACTTACGCAACCTCTAGGACAATCGGGCTTTCTTTTCCCTTTCCATGACCAAACGAGTCGTAGCGAGTTACTGCACTACCTTCCTGAAACCGGAGATGCTCCACATCTACCGCCAGGTCCGGTCTCTGCACGAATTCGACACGTTCGTCATGACCAAGGCACTTCAGAACACCGACAAATTTCCATTTCGCGACGTCGAGCTGATCCCGAAACCGCATAGCAACCCGCTCCGGCACGGCTGGCTGAAGTTTGTGAAACAAAAGCCGGCGATCGTCTACCGCGGCGAGTACCAGATGTTGTCGAAACTGCTGGAACGCCGCGGCGCCGACCTGATGCATATTTATTTCGGGCATACCGGCGTCCATCTCCTGCCGTTTATCGAGCGGTGGCAGAAGCCGTGTGTCGTTTCGTTTCATGGCGCCGATGTCGCGGAAAAGAAGGACATCCGCGATTACGGCCCGAAGTTGAAGGAACTGTTCCACGCCGTGCCGCTGGTTCTGGCCCGTTCGAAGTCGCTCGCCGAACGTTTGCTCTCCCTCGGCTGCCCGCCCGAGCGGCTCCGGATCAACCGCACCGGTGTTCCGTTGCACGAGTTTCCCTTTATCCGGCGAGATGCGCCTACTGAGGGGCGCTGGCGATTCATGCAAGCCTGCCGATTGATTCCGAAGAAAGGGGTCGCCACCTCCCTGTGCGCGTTTGCGATTTTCCAAAAGGAATTCCCGAACGCCGAGTTGATCATCGCCGGCAAGGGACCGTTGCAGTCGCATCTCGAGGAACTCGCCGAGGAACTCGGGATTGTGAACAAGGTTCACTTTCGAGGTTTTCTTTCCCAGCCGGAACTGCTCGATCTCTACGGAAGCTGCCATTGTTTCCTCCACCCGAGCGAGACGCCGCCGGACCAGAATCAGGAAGGGATTCCCAATTCCATCCTCGAAGCGATGGCGACCGGACTCGCTGTGCTCGCGACCCGACACGGTGGAATTCCGGAGGCGGTCGAGGAAGGGCGCTCCGGAATTTTGGTGGAGGAACGCGATTTCGAAGCGCTCGCCGCCGCCATGAAGAACCTGGTCCGTTCGCCGTTTGCTTTTCGGGAGATGGGCGCCCTGGCCAGCGAATCAGTGGCCGCGAATTTCGAGCAGCGCGAACAAATTCGGCAGCTTGAATCGCATTATGACGAAGCGATCGCCCTGGCCGGCGCGGAAGAGCGCATTCCGGTGCCGGAAATGGACGTAATCGAGGAACGCTTTTCCGAGCGAATCCCACTGAAGGTGAAATAGCGCTCGCGATTTTCCGCGTCGCCAAACACAATTCGCGAATTCACTCTTGTCATCGCGATAAAACGCGCTTTTGTATGCGCGACGCAAGCGCCCCTTGTGTGCGCCGCTTCCGCGGCCGCCGCAGCTAACGGGAAGATTGGGGTGCTGCTTTCACCCTGATTTTGATGCGCCGTTATTTTCCATTACTGCTTTTGCTGACCGTCGCGTTTCTGACCTGGGGCGGCTTCGCCCCGGCGGCCTTCGGCGCGGAACCGGTGCAGGCCCCGGCGGAGGAGCATCACCTGCCGCTGAAGCCGGATGTCCTTTTCGAAGTCGGAAAGCTCGCGATCACGAATTCGATGGTGGTGACCTGGATCGTGGCGGCTGGAATTATTGTCTGCGCGCAAATGGCGACGCGGAAAATCACGCCGGTGCCGAAGGGTCTCCAGAACTTTTGGGAATGGCTCGTGGAGAGTCTTTACAATTTCCTCGAGAACATAATCGGCCGGGACCTGGTGAAGAAAACGTTCTGGTTCTTCGCCACGATTTTCATCTTTATCCTTTTCCTCAACTGGTTCGGACTGGTGCCGGGCGTTGGGACCATCGGCTGGGGCCATCACGATCCCACCGGTCAATTTCATATTGACCGCCCGCTCTTTCGCGGCGCGAACGCCAATCTCAATCTGACGTTTGCCATGGCCTCCGTTTTTTTTGTTTGCTGGCTCGTCTGGGCGGTGCAGGCGAATGGCGTCGGCGGCCTGATCGTGCATTTGTTCGGCCCGAAAGGACGGACCTCCGGCATCCTCAAGCTGCTGATGATCGTTATCTTTTTTGTCGTCGGCTGGCTTGAGATCGTCTCGATCCTTTTCCGCCCGGTTTCGCTCAGTTTCCGACTCTTTGGCAATATTTACGCGGGCGAGATCATGCTCGAAGCGATGAGCCATATCGTTCCGTCCCTTTCATGGCTGATTCCGATCCCATTTTATTTTATGGAATTACTGGTCGGGTTGGTGCAGGCGCTCGTCTTTATGCTCCTCACGGCAGTTTTCACGCTTTTGATTGCGCAACACGAACCGGGACACGAAGCGCCCCATTAAAAATTTCGACGGTCGGGCCGTGGTTCCCGCGGAGGCCGCACGATGAAACACAACCAACAAAAAAATATGATACTACCAATACTCGCGGAAATCGGCGGCAGCATTCACGTAGGTTTGGCGGCGCTTGGCGCTGCCATCGGCGTCGGCTTGATCGGCATGGGCGCGGCTTCGGCCGTCGGCCGCAATCCCGGCGCAGCCACCCCGATCCTGGTCCAGGCGATTCTGGCCATTGCCTTCGCCGAAGCGATCGTGTTCTACGCCCTGTTCCTGGTGAAATAATCGGGCGCGCGAAGGGCGCCGCCTAACGAGCAAAAGTTATGAACCTTATTCTTGCTGCTGGCAGCTTCGGAGACATGATCAAGGAAACCGGGGAGACCTTCGGTTTCGACACCAAGATCTTTCTCTCCCAGGTCATCAGCTTCATCATCGTCGCGCTGGTCCTGCGGCGGTTTGCCTACAAGCCAATCCTGGCGGTGCTCGAAGAGCGGCGGCAGCGGATCGCCGAAGGGCTTTTGAACGCGGAAAAGATCAAGCAGCAGCTCGCCGAAGCGGAGCAGCGCCACGCCGAAATTCTGGCGAAGGCCAATGCGCAGGCGCAAAAGATGATCGATGAGGCGCGGGAAAGCGCCGCTCTCGTCGCCGATCGCAAGCAGCAGGAAGCAACCGTGGCCGCGGAGCAAATCGTCGCGAAAGCGCGCGAAGCGAGCGCGATCGAGCACGAGCGGACGATGACGGAATTGAAGCGGGAACTCGGCCGCCTCGTGGTGGACACGACCGCGAAGGTAACCGGCAAGGTCCTGACTTCTGACGACCAGCGGCGTTTGCAGGAAGAAGCGTCGCGCCAGATCGCATCGTAAAAAATGAATTCAGCGGCTTGCATGCAAACGTGTCCGACCGAGCGAATCTGGGGAGCGCACGCGCCTCGCGTGCTGGCGATGGCGCCCTCGCCATCGCGAACTTGTTTGTTCCGACAGGTTTCAAAGCATTTCGGCGAGGCGCCGAAACGAGCACGCGAGGCGCGTGCGCTCCCCCGATTCTGATAATGAAGATCAGCAAAGAGACCAGGCAGCTTTCGAAGGAACTCCTTCGCTCGAGCTTTATCGATGGCCGGCTGGACAGCGGCAGAGTCGCGTCCCTCGTGAAATCGTTGATCGAAAAAAAACCGCGCCATTACATTCAGGTCCTCGAGGCCTACCAGCGTTTGCTCCGTCTCGAAGTGGAAAAGCGCACCGCCACCATCGAGACCGCGACCGAGCTTTCCCCGGAGGCCGGCGCGCAAATCGTCGCCAACCTCAAGCGCAAGTACGGCGGCGATCTCGCGTCGAACTTCGTCGTGAACAAGGAATTGCTCGGCGGAATGCGGATCCGTGTGGGCAGCGACGTTTGGGACAGCAGTGTGCGCAACCGCCTCCATCGCCTCCAGCAACAACTTTAACCCCTACTTATTATGAGCAGTATCCTCGAAGAAATCGAAACGCAGATCGCCGGTCTTAAAACCACGACGAGCAAGAGCAATGTCGGCGTTGTCCGCGAAACCGGCGACGGTGTCGCCCGCATCGAAGGCCTCAGCGACGTGATGTTGAACGAGATGATCGAATTTTCGAGCGGCGTTTTCGGGCTGGCCCTCAACCTCGAAGAGACTGAAGTGGGCGCCATTCTTCTCGGCGACAACACGAAGGTCATGGAAGGCGATGAAGCGAAAACCACCGGCAAGCTCCTCCAGGTCCCGGTCGGCAAAGGATTGCTTGGCCGCGTGGTCAACACGCTCGGCCAGCCGCTCGACGGGAAAGGCCCGGTAAAGTCCGAGGTGGCCTATCCCCTCGAGAAAATTGCGCCCGGCGTCATCAAACGAAAGAGCGTGAGCCAGCCGGTCCAGACCGGCATCATGGCGATCGACGCGATGATTCCGATCGGCCGCGGCCAGCGCGAGCTGATCATCGGCGATCGCGCGACTGGAAAATCAACGATCGCAATCGACACAATCATCAGCCAGGCGCGTTTGAACAAGGCGGCTGAGGAAGGCCGGCTGAAAGGTCACCGTCCGCTCTATTGTATTTACGTTGCGATTGGCCAGAAGAATTCCAACGTGGCCCGCGCCCTCGCCATTCTCGAGAAGGAAGGCGCGATGCCTTACACGACGATCATTTCCGCCCCGGCTTCCGACACGGCGACGAACCAATATCTGGCTCCGTTTGCCGGCGCCGCGATGGGCGAGTGGTTCATGGACAACGGAATGGATGCCCTCATCATTTACGACGATTTGTCCAAGCACGCGGTGGCCTACCGGCAGGTTTCGCTGGTGCTCAAGCGGCCCTCCGGTCGCGAAGCGTATCCCGGTGACGTCTTTTATTTGCACTCGCGCTTGCTCGAGCGGAGCGCTCGCGTGATCGAGTCTGCGGGCGGCGGCTCGCTGACCGCGCTGCCGATTATCGAAACGCAGGCGGGCGACGTTTCGGCTTACATTCCGACCAACGTCATCTCGATCACCGACGGCCAGATTTATCTCGAGACCGATCTTTTCTATCAGGGCGTGCGCCCGGCGATCTCGGTCGGTCTTTCGGTCAGCCGAGTCGGTTCCGCCGCGCAGATCAAGGCGATCAAGCAGGTGGCCGGCAAAATCAAACTGGACCTCGCGCAGTTCCGCGAGCTGGCCGCTTTCGCGCAGTTCGGCTCAGACCTCGATGCCGCCACGAAGGCGCGTCTCGATCGCGGTAATCGGATCGTGGAGCTCTTCAAGCAGATCCAATACAACCCGATTGCGGTTGAGGAGCAGGTTGCCGTCCTCTGGGCGATGCAAAACGGCTACCTCGATTCCGTGCCGGTGGACAAGGTGAAGCAGTTCCAGGTGAAGCTGCAGGAATATCTTTCCACGAGGAAGCAAAGTCTTCTCGCGTCGATTGTGACCAAGGGTGCGCTCGACAAGGATCTCGAAGTCGAGCTGGCCGCCGCCCTGGAAGAATACAAATCGTCGAACCCCGTCTAGTCCCGGCCCTCCACTAACGACTCTCAACTCGCAACTGCTTCGATGGCTAATACCCAGGATATCCGGCGCCGGATCAAATCGATCCGCAACACTTCGCAGATCACGAAGGCGTTGCAGATGGTCGCCGCCTCGAAGATGCGCAAGGCCCAAAACCTCGCCCTGGCCGGACGGCCCTACGCCAATTTGATGAACCGCGTCCTGGTCTCGCTGCAACAGCGGACCGATTCGAAGCTCCATCCGCTCCTCCAGGTCCGCGAAGTAAAGAAGGAGCTCGTTGTCGTCATCAGCACCGACAAGGGCCTGGCCGGCGCGCTGAATACGAATTTGTTTCGCGAAGTCACCAAGTTCGAGGATAGCAAGACGAACTACGTCACCTCCGGCGCCAAGGCCCGGCAGTTTATCGTTCGGACTCGTCGCGAACTGACAGCGGACTTCCCGTTGAAAGATGCGCCCGCATTTACCGACACCAAGGAAATCTCAAAATTCTGCGTCGAGAAATTCCTCGCCGGCGAAGTCGACAAGGTCTCGGTGCTCTACACTCACTTCATCAACACGATCAACCAGAAGCCGCTCGTGCGAACGCTGCTTCCGATTTCAAGTTTCGACCTTCCGCAGGCGAGTTTGCGCGACACCGCCGCCGACGCCAGTCCGGATCCGATGGTCGGCTATCTCTTCGAGCCGACACCGGAAAGTGTGCTCGATATCATGCTGCCCTACTACCTCCATTACGAGATCTTCCAAATGGTCCTCGACGCGCGCGCTTCCGAGCACAGCTCTCGGATGGTGGCGATGAAAAACGCGACCGACAACGCGAAGCAATTCATCAAGGATCTCACCCTCGAATACAACAAGATGCGCCAGGCCAGCATCACCACTGAGCTGCTCGAAATCTCGACCGCGCAGATGGCGGTCAGTGGCTAAACAGATTTATGAATAAAGGAAATATCGTTCAGGTCATCGGTCCCGTGGTGGACGTGGAGTTCAAGAACACGGGTGAACTGCCGCGCATTTATAACGCGCTCGAGATCGAATACGAAGTGAGCGGGAACCCGACGAAACTGACCCTCGAAGTGCAGCAGCATCTCGGCGAAAACTGGGTCCGCACCATCGCCATGTCCTCAACCGAAGGTCTGAAGCGCGGGATGGCCGTCAACGACACCGGCGGCCCGATCACCGTCCCGGTAGGCGAGGGGACTCTCGGCCGCGTCTTCAATGTTACGGGCGACCCGGTCGATGATCGCGGGCCGGTCACCTTCACGAAACGCTATCCGATCCATCGCAAGGCCCCGGAACTTACCGATCAGGATACCGGAGCGACCATTCTTGAGACCGGCATCAAGGTCATCGACCTCATTTGCCCGTTCACCAAGGGGGGAAAGGTGGGCGCGTTCGGTGGCGCCGGCGTTGGCAAGACCGTCGTCATTCTCGAGCTGATCAACAACATCGCGAAAGGCCACGGCGGCTTCTCGGTGTTCGCTGGGGTCGGCGAGCGGACCCGCGAGGGCAACGATCTTTACACGGAAATGAGCGAGGCCGGGGTCATTGACCAGAAGGACCTGAGCAAATCGAAGGTCGCGCTGGTTTACGGCCAGATGAACGAACCTCCGGGCGCCCGTCTCCGGGTCGCGCTTTCCGCTTTGGCGATGACGGAATATTTTCGTGATGAACGTAACCAGGATGTCTTGTTGTTCATTGATAACATTTTCCGATTTTCACAGGCCGGCTCTGAAGTGTCTGCCCTGCTCGGGCGCACCCCTTCGGCGGTCGGTTATCAGCCGACCCTCGCCGCTGAGATGGGCGACCTTCAGGAACGCATTACTTCGACCAAAAAAGGCTCCATTACGTCGGTCCAGGCGGTCTACGTCCCGGCGGACGACCTGACCGATCCGGCCCCGGCGAACACGTTCGCGCACCTCGATTCAACCATCGTGCTGGAACGCTCGATCGCTGAGCTGGGTATTTATCCGGCGGTCGATCCGCTCGCTTCCACTTCGAAATCCCTCGCGCCCGACGTTGTCGGCGAAGAGCACTACGCCGTCGCTCGCGGCGTGCAGAAAGTCTTGCAGCGGTATCGCGATCTCCAGGACATCATCGCGATTCTCGGCATGGACGAGTTGAGTCCGGAAGACAAACTCTCCGTCTTGCGCGCCCGCAAGATCCAGCGCTTTCTCAGCCAGCCATTTCACGTCGCCGAAGTTTTCACCGGGACCAAGGGTGAATACGTCTCCATTGCCGAAACCGTCCGCGGGTTTAAGGAAATCCTCGATGGGAAACATGATGAAGTTCCCGAACAGAACTTCTACATGAAGGGCGGCATCGACATGATTAAGAATGCCGAATGACGAATGTCGAATGCCGAACACTGAGCCATGGCAACCCTGAGACTTGAGATCGTGACGCCGGAAGCGACGGCTTACTCGGAGGACGTCGAGATGGTTACTCTTCCTGGATCGGAGGGCGAACTCGGCGTTTATCCGAACCACGTCCCACTCCTGACGACCATAAATCCCGGCGAGCTCCGGGTTCTCAAGGGCGGCAAGGAAACTTTTCTCGCGATCGGCGAAGGGTTTGTTGAGATCACCGCATCAACCGTTTCGGTCCTGACCGATATGGCCCTTGAGGCTGCGGCGATCGACGAGCATGCTGCCGAAGCTGCAGTGGCCAGAGCAAAAGCAGCCATGAAAGAAGATCTCGGGTCGGAAGGGATCGCGGCCGTTCAGGCCTCGTTACAAAAGGCGCTGGCGCAATTGCACGTCAAGCGTCGACGGCGCAGTTAGATGTAGAGGTGCTCGCCGCGGCGAGCCTCAATGCTGGGGAGCGCACGCGCCTCGCGTGCTGATTTCGGCGCCCTCGCCGAAATTGTTCTCCAACTGACAAAGTTCGCGATCGCGGGGGCGCGATCGCCCGCACGCGAGGGCGCGTGCGCTCCCCGGAACGGAACAGGCGCTTGGCACAAGCGCCTCTACATCGTTACTGTCGCCTCGTGGAAGTTCCCGAAACAGTCGGAATCATCGCCGGCAACGGAGTTTACCCGCGACTTCTCGTCGAGGCTGCCCGCCGCGCCGGCGTTAAAAAGATCGTCGCTACCGCGTTCACCGGTGAAACCGACGAACGCCTCGCGGGGATGGTGGACGAAATCCATTGGATGCGCGTCGGGCAGCTGGGAAAACTGATCTCTTCGTTTCGAAACGCGGGCGTGGCCAGCGCCATCATGGCGGGTCAGATCGCGCCGAAAAATCTTTTCGACCTTCGTCCTGACTGGAAAACGCTCCTCCTCCTGGCGCGGCTGAAACGCCGCAACGCCGAATCGATCTTCGCTGCCATCGGCGATGAGCTGGGTGGCGCGGGAATAACGCTGTTGCCGGCCACTTCGTTTCTCGAGGATTGTCTGGCGCCCACCGGACTGATCGCCGGGAGGAAGTTGACTCCCCGTGAAGAAGACGACGTGGCCTTCGGTTTTGAGATCGCAGGAGAAATAAGCCGGCTCGATATTGGCCAGACGGTTGTCATCAAAAACGGGACGGTCCTGGCCGTCGAAGGATTTGAGGGAACGAACGAAGCGATCAAACGCGGCGGCAGCCTCGGTGGAAAGCATTCGATCATGATCAAGGTCGCCAAGCCGAATCAGGATATGCGTTTCGACGTGCCGGTCGTCGGCGTCACCACGATCGAGGTCGCGACAGAAGCGCATCTGCGCGTCATTGCCATCGAAGCCGGTCGAACTCTGCTCCTCGAAAAAGAGGCGCTGGTTGCCGCCGCCGCTCGGGCGAACATATCGATCGTCGCCCGCTGAAACTGCGACCAAGGAGCGGCGGTTTGCAACCGCCGAGGGCGATTTGGAAATCGCCCTTCCTTGTCATTCGCGGTTTTGTCGCGACATAAGTCTGCGCAGGACGATGTCCTTCGTTCCTGCCTGGAGGCTCGTGCCAACTCTCACCCCCCGCGCTCCACTCGTTAGGCGAAACGTCACTCGCAGGTTTCCCGTTTCGTCCATCCTTGCATGGCGTGTTTCCATCGAAACCAACTCCGGCCTCGCCGCGGCCACGATTGCGAGGGCGTCGAAGATCGGTCCACCGTTTGTCCTGGCGAAATGCGTCCAAAACCAGAGCCAGACTCCGCTGCGACCTGAAAGATAGCTGCCCGCGCCACCGCGCCGTGCGAGTTCACGCAGATCCTGTTCGTTAAGAGTCAGGTGCGATCCGGTTGCGATTGGCACCAGCGTTACTGGAATCTTCGTCGCCAGCAACAGGGCCGTTGCCCGGGAATCCTTGAACACATTGGCGTCGTGAATCTGGAAAGATTGGTTTGCGCCCAGAGCCAGGGTTGTCCCTTCTGGCTGGCCGCCAACGAAAATCACGCGCTTGATTTGTCGCGCGATCCCAGGGTGAAGCTGAAGAAACGTCGCGAGGTTTGTGAGCGGCCCGAGCGCGATGTAGGTGACGGAGTGTTTTTCCAGCGCTTTCGCGAGCGCTTCGCTTGCTTCACTGCGCCGCCCGAGGTCAGCGGGCGATCTCGCGCCGGCAAAAACTTGCTCGGGACTCACCATCCCGGCTTCGCCAAACTGCCTGACCAGTTCTTGCGCGATGCGCGTGGTGGCCGGCAGCGGGGCGTTCCCGTAGGTCGTGCTCACTCCGGCGATGCGGATCTCCGGCGAATGCAACGCGAGGACGAGTGCATAAGCATCATCCACTTCGCGGAACGGAGATCCGATGGAAACATCCGTGTCGATCCACACTGTTTCGGCGCTGGCGAAGCCAACCAAGCCGAAGGTGACGACGAGCAGAATCAGCTTCCGCATTTTGTCCTTTGGAGAATACCAGCCGGTCGGTGCGCCTTACCGAACGCGATTCACCGACCAACTGACGGGCAGTCGAACTCGCGTGAAGATCGCCGGCTTAAACCGCCATTTCCGGAAGGCGCTCCTCGCCGCATTGTCGAGCACGGCGCTGCCGCTGCTCTTCAGGACCACTACTTCCGTGACGGTGCCGCCTTTGTTTATCCGAAGCTCGTAGAGACCGCTGCCGGCAGTCTTCGCCTTTTGTGCTTCCTCGGGATAGGCCGGTCCCGGCGAGGCAGTCGCGTATCGCATCAATTCCTCATCGCTCACTGTTGAGGTGTGCCCATCGCTCCAAACCGCGGTTGTCTTTTCAGACGCCAGCGCCGGTGACGCGACGATCGCGAAGAACACGATGACGGAGATGAATCGCACGTTCAGCATCCCGGATGAAGTTAAGTTCAGGCTCGTCCAATGCAACTTTCCTCGAACTTCCCCGTTGCAAATCGCAACGCCGCCGTCGAAAATCAAAAATTCTGACGGGGTCTTAGCTCAGTTGGTAGAGCACCGCAATGGCATTGCGGGGGTCAGGGGTTCGAATCCCCTAGGCTCCACGGATTTCGGAATGAAACCCTGGAGCACTTGGGGATGAGAATGGAGCGAGCCGGGAGGCCGCGACATGGACGGGGAGGCCGAGAGGCCGACTGAGCGGGTGCGAAGGAGTCAACGCCGTTCGACTGGCGGGGCGCGTCACGCGCAAGGGTCAAAATCCGGCAGCCGCCGGATCAATCTCTAGAGCCTCGCGCAGCGAGGATAATCCCCTAGGCTGCACGGATTTCTCTTCTAGCGTCCGCAAAAAGGGAAAAGTCGGCCACGGACTCACTTCTGGGGAGGCTGCTGCCTCTGACGGGCATATTGTAGATTGTTCCGCGCCAACTCGAAGTCAGGCTTCGATCGCAACGCCTGGTCACAGGCTGCGACTGCCTCGTCGTATCGGCCGAGTTTGTTGGAGGCAGCGCAAATGTTGTTCCAGGCTTCGGCGTAACCGGGCCGAAGGTCGAGCGCGCGCCGGCAGGCGACGATCGATTCGGCGTAGCGCTCTTCGCCATAAAACTTAAGGCTGAGGTCGAGGTAATACTCCGGTGTCTGCGGCGCCGGTTGATTGACTGCCTGAGTATTTGCTTTCGCGAGAAGATCGCGCGCAGTCAGGTCGGCTGGGCTCAGCTCCACCGCGCTTTGCAGAAAGCCGCGCGCTTCCTCGGCGCGTGAGTGCGCGAGCAAATAACGCGCATAATAGGTGTAGCTGTCAGGAGACGACGGGGCGAGGCGGAGCGCTTCCTTGAAATGTTGCTCGGCTTGCGATGACTGTTTCGTCGCGTCTTCCGCGATCGCGAGATTGATCAAGAGCACGGAATAGTGCGGCGTGAGCGGTTCGGCGCGATGGAAATAATCGAGCGCGCCGGCGTAATCGCCTTTGGCCATCAGCGTGTTGCCATAGTTCATCAGACCTCTCCCGTTGAGTGGGCCTTTTTGGACTACGTCATACCAGAGCGATTCCTCGTCTTTCCAGACTTTGTTGCGCTGATAGGTTGCGTATCCGTCGGCGGAAAGGAGTAGAACCGCGGTACAGCCGGCTACTACTTTCGCGAAGAAATTGTAGTTAGTCCCTGGTCGAAGCAGCAGTGAAGCAACACCAGCGATTGCAATAACGAGTCCCACGTAGGGAAGAAATGTCCGGTGATCGTTCATTACTTCGGCGAGAGGAAAGAGCGACGTCGGCATGAGCGCGATTAAGAACCAAAGAAGACCGAAACCAATCAAACGCGTTTTTTTGAAAACGGCGGCCGCGATTGCGACGGCGATGAAAAAGACGCTGAACGCGAAACCCGTCCAGAAACGCGGGTCGTCTGTGGTTGTGAACGGATTGAGGTCGTAGTCGGCGGAGAGTCCGGTCGGCCAGAAGAACGTCTTGAAATAGAGCGACGTCACGTAAGGCTGCGTGATCAAGTAACTGCGCGCATTCGCCGCGCCGGCGACCCAGCTGCGCGGCGTCATGTGTTGTACGAACCACAACATCGCTCCGCAGATCAAAAACGGTACGATGATTTGCCCGATCCGCTGTAGCCGCGTCTCGGCGAGACGCGTCTTGTGCTGTTCGAACAACAGCCAATAAATCGCGAAGAGCACAGCGAAGATCGCCGCGGGCGGCTTCGCCAGAATGGCGATCGCGGCCGGGAGAACGTAGAGATAGTAACCGCGGAGCCGCGGGAAGGCGGAGTAAACGCCGAAGGATGCGATCACTCCGAGCGCCGCGATCACGTCGGCCGAAGCGATGATGTAGTTGATCGTGTCCGCGTTTGCCGCGTGAAGCCCAAACCAAGCCGCGGCGGCCAGCGCGATCCAGCGATTGCCTGACGAAGTCGCACCTCTTTCGAGCAGATGATCAATGAAAAATGCCAGCAGCAACACGAGCGCGATAAACAGCGCGAAGATCGACAGGTGAAACCAGAAAGGGTGCAGACCGCCGGCCAGCCGGTAATCGATCGCGAGCAAAGTCGAGACGAGCGGGCGATACGATTGATTGCTCGGGAGCGAACTAAAGGTCGTCGCGTCGCGAAAGAAGAGCGGAATGTTGCGTAGCTCGCGGATGGACGCGTTGTTTACGATCGTGTGCGCGTCGTCGAAATGGAAGGTGTTGTGAAAATGGTTGGCGTAGGTCGCGATAAGTGAGGCCAGCAACAGTGCAGCGCCCAAGCCCGCCAGGGCTTTTCCTCGCATTACGTTCGCCTGGGCTTCAGACATCGGACGAGTCTCCCCGAACGGACCGCGTGGAAGCAATCACGCTGCTGTAGAGGCATCCGTGTCGGCTGCGGCTAGCGCTTCGCAGGCGGCACGCCCGCATTACAGTCAAAATAAGAAAACATCGCGCGGGGCTTTCTACTTTTTCATGCTCGCCGAGTTTGATTCAATGATACGCTGCACCGCCTCTGCGCAGTCAGGCTGCGCTCGTCCCTCGCTCCGCCTCGCCTGCTCCGGGCAGCTCACGGACCTGGGGCCAGGACAGCCCGGAAACCAATATCGCCGATGCTGTTGGCGTAGATCGGGTCGACGAACCACCGATCGGCGCAACGCGCGTAGTTGGCGCTGAAGCGCCAATTGCCGCCTCGGATCACGCGGTTCGAGCCCGAGGCCGGCCCATGTGGGTCGCTGCCTCCAGCATACGGCGTCCCATACCAATCATAACACCACTCGAAAACATTCCCAGCCATGTCGTAAAGCCCATACCCGTTCGCCGCAAAGGAGCCCACCGGACTCGTGGCAGGTGAGGTTCCCCCGATACTCCCAATGGCGTTATAGCCGTTCGGTCCCAAATCGTAGCTCAAGCCGGTGTTGCCGTCGTAGTTGGCCAGATTTTCCGTGATGGTGTTGCCCCAAGGAAACCGTTGCCCGCTCAAACCTCCCCGCGCCGCCTTCTCCCACTCCGCTTCCGTCGGCAACCGGTAGCCTATAGCCGCCCAATTCACAAAAACCGGCACCTCCCCGGTCTTATACACCGCCGTCAACCCCGCATCCGTGTAATAAACTGGAGTTTTTCCTGCTTGCTCCGACCGAGCATTGCACCACTTCACCACGTCATACCAATCCACCGCCTGCACCGGATTATTCACCAACTTCCCCGCACCGGCGTTGTTAAAACTATACCCGTTGCTCGTCGCCCAATAATAAGCCGACTGCCATTGACTCAAGCTCACTAGGTTCACGTCCATGTAAAACGCTGACACGGTCACGCTAACCGTGGGTGTGGCATCGCTCTCGCCATCCAGACTGTCCCCCATCGTGAACGCACCCGCAGGAATGAGCACCATGCCGAGCGGGCTGGCGGCCACAGAACCCGTAGGGCCAGTCGCACCTGTCGCTCCGGTCGCACCCGCAACGCCCTGAGACCCGGTCGTTCCCTGCGAGCCTGTGGCTCCGGTTGCGCCGTTGGTTCCCGCAGTGCCAGTGGCGCCTGTCGGACCAGTCGCACCCGTTGCACCGGTAGCTCCGGCAATACCTTGAATACCTTGTGTGCCAGTTGCACCGGTGTTGCCTTGCACACCTTGAGAGCCAGTTGGCCCAGTCGCGCCATTCGTCCCAGCAGTGCCAGTGGCACCCGTCGACCCGGTCGCGCCAGTGGCTCCGTTAGTTCCATTTGTTCCCGCTAACCCCGTAGCTCCGGTTGGACCGGTCGGGCCGGTAGGTCCCGTGGCGCCCGTGTTGCTGCTGGGGGGATCCAGATCATAGACCTCGATTAATCCAATACCGGTGGTGTTGTTTTTCCCGGCAATGATGGCGGTATAGTTGGCGTTGGCTGCCAGAGTAACGAGAATGGCCGCTTCCCGAGAATCGCTCGGCGCCAGGCCAGTGAGCCGGATATCATTGGCATTGGACGCGTCCATCCAGTTGTCATTGGAGTTGATGAGGGTGCCGTTGACGTCGCGCAGTTCGAGGGTGGGATCCATCAAGCGCCCGGGAATTGGAGTGCCATTGAATTGAAGCGAAGAACCAAGCCCGCGGATGATGACGCGTTTGGTCGCCCCAGCCCCCGCCCCCGAATCGCCTCGGATAATGAATCCACCTATCCCGACACTGTCGGCCGTCCCCACAGCGACTCTGGCCGATATATTAGCCAAGGTGGAATTGCCTGTGTCCGCGAGGGACGCGCTGTCCAGATCGCTGGCTTTCACTGGCGTCGGAAAGTTTGCGAGCGACAGAGCAAGTGCAGCGGCGATTGGGATAACTTTAAGGTGTGCGTTGAGGGTTGAGTTCATTCTTGTTTTGGCGAGCTGAACTTTAGTTTTCTGCAATCCATTTCCCCGCGGAAACCAGAAGCATCCTCATGAGGCTGCAGAAAAACTCGCCTCACTTCGGCTGACTCGGGGCTCCAGTTGGATCTGGAGATCGCGTTAAGCGGTGTCCCAGCCCGAATGCTTTCGGGGTTGAAACGTCGGGTGACGTAATCTGCGTCGTTGCTACCAGAAAACGCGGACGCCTGTCGATAATTATTTCCCCCCGGCTCGTCTCGGAGAATTGTGAGCGTTCAGCGCGCCATCGATGGGAATTCGACCCGGCGTGTGATTTGGCCAACAATGACAAAATGGGTCCGGAGGGGGTTCGACTCTCGAGAAATCATCGTCTCAGAGTCCGATTTCTCCGCGTTTTGAAGCATAAATGACAAAAGGGGAGTGAACCCCCTAGGCTCCACTGAATCTCCGTTCATTAGGCAACGCGCCTACGCAATTCATTGCCTGGTCAGGCCGCGCGTGGCTCCAAAGGCCGTGGCTTGCGCTTATTTCAGGTTGTAGACCTCGATGAGCCCAATGCCGGTGCCGCCGTTCTTCCCGGCCAGGATCGCGGTGAAAGCTCCCGGCGGCAGCGAGGTGAAGATGCCGGCTTCTTTCGGATCTTGCGGCGCGAGACCGTTCGCCGTTAACTGCGCCGCGGAGACCGGATCATCCTGCCAGTTGTCGTTCGCAATCAGAGTTGTCCCGTTGGAGTCGTGCAATTCCAAAGTTGGATCGGCCAGCACTGGGCTTAATCCAAATTGGCTTAACGACGGGCCGATGCCGCGCAGCGCGATCCTCGCGTTGTTTGAGCTCCCGCCCAGGATGAAGCCGCCAATCATCACGTTCTCGCCTCCTTGGACAAACCCGCGCGTGCTGATGTTCGCCAGTTGAGCGTCCACCGTCTGGTCGAAATCGTAAACTTCCACCAGGCCTACTCCGGTTGTGTTCCCGCTCCCGGTCAGGATCGCGGTGTAGTTCGACGGCGCCAGCGTCGCCACGATGACCGACTCTCGATTGTCCGAAGGCTGGAAGACGGTGCCTGCAAATTGACTGAGCTGCGGGCTATCAGGCCAGTTGTCGTTTCTCATGATCAAAGACCCATCGGAGGCATGTAACTCGAGCACCGGATCGAGCAGGACGCCGCTGATGCCGAAGGCCCCCAGCGATGGCCCTAGGCCGCGGAGCAACACTGGCTTGGAAGCATTCCCCTGGATAATGAAGCCGCCGATCATGACCTTGTCCCCCGTGCCCACGGCGAGCCGGGTCGCGATATTGAGCGACTGCGCTGCGGTCGGACCCGGCGTAGGTGTCGGTGTCGGTGTAGGCGTGGCCGTGGGCGCTGGCGTAGGAGTAGGTGTTGGTGTTGGTGTTGGTGT
>PLCM01000007.1 GCA_003134765.1 Spartobacteria bacterium
GTCGCTGTTGCCGTTGCGGTTGGGCTAGACGTTGGCGTCGCTGTTGCCGTTGCGGTTGGACTCGCGGTTGGGCTAGACGTTGGCGTCGCTGTTGCCGTTGCGGTTGGACTCGCGGTTGGGCTAGACGTTGGCGTCGCTGTTGCCGTTGCGGTTGGACTGGCGGTTGGGCTAGACGTTGGCGTCGCTGTTGCCGTTGCGGTCGGACTCGCCGTTGGACTGGCGGTTGGGGTAGACGTTGGCGTCGCGGTTGGAGTCGTCGTTGGCGTCGCGGTTGGAGTCGTCGTTGGCGTCGCGGTTGGAGTTGCTGTTGGGGTCGCCGTCGGTGTCGGTCCTATTCCGCAAGGAGTAGCCGGGCCCACCGCGACCGTGAATAGCGTTCCACCACGAGCCGTATCGGCCTTGTTGTTCCCGCTGCTGTTACCCCCTGCGCTGGCCGTGGTAAACGTACTGCCGCGAAGGCCTGCCAGGATCGAACCTGCGGTGATCGCGGGATGCCCAACCGGGATGACCGTGTTGAGCTCACTGAGCGCGACTTTGATTGTAATCGTCTTCGCAGTTTGATCAAAGAATCCGCAGTCGGCCGTCCCGACATCTGTGTAGGTAATCGAGCCGTCAAAATTTCTTTTCGCCGTGCCGTAAATGAATGTTTGGGCGCCGGAAGAATCTGTAGTTGCCCGGAAGAAGAATTGATCTCCCCTGTCAGAGACGGCGAAGGTGTATTCATTCGTCGGACTTAGAACCGAATTCGGCGCATTAGCGGTGAAGGCCATGCGCCAGTTCGAGCTCGGTGGGATGGCCGTCATGTCCGAGACTTTCATGGTGGCGACAAGGTACGTTTCGCTCAGCGAAAAAGGCACAGGCTCAGCCGAGTACAAGATAGAGAGAATATCGAGCGGATCGGTCGTGGGAACAACCGCGGTTCCACCCAGTTCAGGGTTGCCGCCAAGCCGCACGTCATCCGCAAAGTCCGTGACCTGTGACCCCGGGATACCAGCGACGCCCGCCGCGACCCATGATGCCTTTTCGTCGGCAGTCGGGAGGGGTGAATTCGACGGAGCGGGCAAAGCACTGCCTTCCACCGGCGCTGGTATGTCTGCCCCTGTTGCGCCAGGACCGCTGATTTGACGTGTTACATAGGTGTGGCCGTTAATGTCGTTGTGATCATCGCAGTAGCCAATGACCGCAGCGCCAGTGGGATCGAACGCAACCTGGAAGTAATCGGCGAGGTTACGATTCGGCGACATGCCTGCGACGACTAATCCAGACTCAGAAATGTTAGCTCCGTGAATCACGTGGTCGCTTGCCTCGGTCTGATGGAACGTGGGAGTGCCCTTTATGTCCGTCACGAGATTGTAAAAGACATGCCAGTCCGCGGTATCGTCGCCCGTGCTGGCTTTATCACTGCCGTACCAAACCACACCGATGGTCCCGGACACCGGTCCGGGCGTCATAAACGGAAAGACAGAGGTCAGCGTCTCCGCTCCCTGGCTAATCTGGATGGGGGAACTCCAGTTGCTGCCATGATCGGTTGAATACTGAACAAAGACATCGTGGTCATCGGAATAGCAGGCATAAACCGTGTGGTCAGCCGCGACTTTCACGGTGAAGAAGAGGTGGGCATCGCTCGCGTTCCCGACCGTGTGAGTGGTATAAGTTAGTGGCTGCAAACCCGGCATTAGTGGAACACCTACGGAGACACTGCCACTGCTCCCGCTGATATAAACCGTGCCATCGGTCTGATCGACCGCAATTCCTCCCGCCTGACCGACAGTTCCGGCAGTGGTCGTATTTCCGTAAGTCACGCCACCATCAAGCGATTGCTGAACTTGGGAGATGGCCGGCTCGAGAGTGCGATAAAAAAGAAAGACAGTGCTGGGACCGAAAAACTCCAGCCATTGCCGGTCGTCTCCGGGCACGCCACCGGTAACATTGCCGGCCGGGTTCTGCGTAAAGGTGACTCCGCGATCGGTGGAACTTTGGGTCGAAATGTTACCGAGCACCAGGCTGGAATAGGCCAAAGTCGGCGGCGCGCTTGGATTTTCCGTCGCTTCACTATTGAAACCGACCGCGATATCTACGTCGCCGCCACCATCCGAGCCGACCGAGCCGTTACAAGGCACTGGGTTAGCCGTGCAAGGGACCGGCGCAATCTTATCCGGTTGCCCGCGATATTGCGGATTGCGCATGTTTGGGTCGTAGTTCGGATTAGGTGATCCACTTACTGTCGGCCGCAGATCAAAATACCAAAGGTCCGTGCCGCCCGGGACGCCGCGGATCGCAGCGACGTAGCAATTGCCAAACTTGTCGCAGCGCACGCTCGGCTCGACATCCTGGCCGATGTAAGGTGCACGCGTCTGGTAGTTAGGACTAAAAGCTATAGGCGCAGGGGTTGCGGTCGGCGTCGGTGTCGGCGTCCCGGTTGGTGTGGGCGTTGGCGTTGGCGACGCGGGAGCGCAGGACTGGTTGCCTATCATAGTATAGGTCTGGACGCCGCCGTTGTTCGTGTCAGAATCGGTAGTGACATTCAAGCCGGTGCCCGCAGCGCCGACGAGCTGGGCGGTCGAGATCTTGACGGACGACAGGATCGCTCCCGGAACGAGAGTGACGGTGAAATTCGGCGCGTTTGTGGCAGTCATGGCCATCGGAGTCTCGTCCTTAAGCTTAATGACGATTGTGCCATCGGCCGTAAATGATCCTGAGATGAGCGAGTCCAGGGTGCTCTGCGTTGTGTCGCCACTCTGCCCCCCGGTGACATCGCTTCGGCCGATGTGGAATTGCGGAATGGTCGGATCCGTCCCATTCGTGTCCATTTCAACGAGAAGAGCGCGACTGACACTGGTCGTGTCGAGCGCGTTGAATCGAATGAACCACGTAGCGTTCGGCGGCAGCGGTGAGGCGAGACTCGCCGTTTTCAGAGTGAAAGTGACAGAGTTATCCGAAGAGCTTGTAAATGGCTCGGAGATCTGGAGCAACTGGACATCGAGGTCCTGCTCTGGGGTGCCGCCGGCCTGGCTGGCGGTTTCGTCACCCGCTGGATCTGTAGTAACCGTGACACCGGGCGCCGCGCATTCGATTGGCGTTGCCGTTGGAGTAGCTGTCGGTGTGGCGGTTGACGTAGCTGTAGGTGTAGCAGCCGCAGTCGCGGTTGGCGTTGGGGATGGAGTCGGGCTCGCGGCGGCGGTCGCCGTTGGCGTGGCGGTAGCCGTAGCAGTAGCTGTAGGAGTAGCAGTAGCAGTAGCAGTAGCCGTCGGTGTTGGGGATACCGAGGGATTGTTTACGATGATGTCCTGGACGTTGCTATTATTTGTGTAGGTACCGTCGCTGTAGGTAGCGCGGACGCGATAATAGTAATGGCCATTCGGCTTGTTCGTGATGTTAAGCGACGTGGTGTTGGCATTTGTGGTCCCAATTTGCGTCCATGTCCCGCCGTCCACATTAATGTCGTCCACCCACCAGCCGATCGTGCGGATAAGGAAGTAGAGGAGTGTTCCATTGTTAAACCGGAAGCGCAGTTTGATCGGGATGCCCTTATATGCCGTCAGATCAATCTCGTGATTCTGCATGCGCGTATCGGCGGGAGGGGTGCTGGGCGCGTCACGTAAGACTCTGAGCGGTATCCAATCGCTCCCGCCATTGGTTGAAGCCTCGACGTTGCCAGTGTCGTCAGGATCGTTAAAGTAACGGCTCCAAAAAGTCAGGCGACCCGAGCCGACGCTGGTAGGAATCGTGACGTTGGCCAGGAGTGTCAGACTGTTTTCTGGGGGGGATGCAACCTCGTTGGGTTGTCCGTTTGCAAAGTAGCTGAACGGCGTGCTGTTCTTATAGGCCGGATCCTGTGTCCACGGATTGGTGGATGGAGTAGTCGCCCAAAGCGAGCCGGACTGCCCTGGAGGGTTCGTGCCGTCCGCATTGTCGAAAAGTGGATTCACGTAGTCGGTGGACTCTTCGATGACATAGCTAGCGAGGCCGGCCGTAACCTCGGCGGAATTCCAGCTCACGGTATAGTTGCTGGTGGTGTTCGGATTCGGCGAGAGGGCAATCAGTAGTGGCGGATTGACAGTTTGAAGCGGAAGTGGGGGCGGAGTCGGAGAGGGAGTCGGCTCGGCGAAGTTACGCACCAGCGCAAAGTCTTGAATGGTGACGACGCCATTCGTTATCGTGACGGTGGTGGAACTCGGAAAATATCCGATGGCTGAAGCGGTAGCTGTGTAATCACCGGGCGCCAACGGACTGAACTGGTAAACACCGCTGGCGGCGGAGTAGGCAGTATAGCCACCCGCCGTCACCTTCGCGTGACCGATAGGGTTGCCGCTGCCACTCTCGGTCACTGTTCCCGTCAAGTACCCGATTGGCCTTGGCACGCAGGATGGAAATTTAAAACTGCCTACGCGTGTATGCCAATTGCCTGTGGGGGCATCGGTCGCTGCATAGTATTCGTTCGTGTACCAGAACGTGCAGTCGTCGATGGGATCAATCGTCAAAGCCGTATAGTCACCCCACCGGCCACCACTCGGGGCAAACGCTTCGCCATGCTGCGGAGCGGTGCCTGCAAACATCTGCGCTTCGCCCTGTCCAAGGGTATTAGGCGTATCGCCGGGGACCCGTCCCGAGTAAGCGATGGAAGGAAAAGTGATGCTTGAGGAAGTACTGTAGCCGATAGCCAGGTCTCCGGAGCCATCCATCGCCACGCTGCCCATCCAGCGATAGACATCGGTCGGCCCCGACGGTCCGAAAGTGCTTTGCTGGAAAATCGTAGGAGTGCCGCTCGGAAAGCGCACTTCGTACCACCGCGGGCCCATCTGCCCGGTCGTCGCGTTGGCGACAACCGTGTGGTTAAGGACCAGCGATTCGTGATCGCCGTAATTGCGGTAGGCCAGACGAAACATGAGGCGGTCACCGATCGAATCCAATTGAAAGGCATCGCCGGCCTGTGGGACGCAGCCCATTTCGTAGGCGGTGTGGTCGCAATTCGGGCGGGCAAAATCTGTCACTTGCGTTATCGAATTCGGCTGGCCACTCAAGCCAAAGGTCGAGTTCGCGGGAGTGGTCCAGTCCACGTGGAATTTCCAAATCCGCAGCGCGGCGTTCGGCGGCATATCGGCCGCGGCGTCTACTTCAGCAAAATAATCCGGCGCGCCGGCAGGCGGCAACGTGAACCCGTCGAGGTTCGCCGGGAGGTGTCCGCCAAAGCCAATATTGACGGACCCGAGATCAAACGAAACCAGCTGCGCTGGTTGCCCGGCGAGCATTTTGTCGCGCTCGAAGGCCCACACGGCCGCGCCTACATAAGCCGTGCCTGCCGAGTTGAACTGATGCGTGCTCATGTAATACCCATCGGGCCACAAGCCGATGTGCGGATAGTCCTCGAACTTGGTTGTGCTAAGGAGAAAATCATAAACGTAATATGCGCCCGCAGCGTCCGAGGTCTGCGAGATGGCAATACATTCGTGCCAAGGCGCGGTAGGACTGCCGGTCGAGCCGAAGGGAAAGGCGAACTGACTCAACAACCAGCGGTCCGCGAGCTGGTCATAGACGACAACAGGATCGCCGTTGTTGTTGTCTTTACATGTTCCGGGCAATCCGCTCCATAAAGCATTGATTTGAGTGGGTCCCGAGAGCCGGGTGCCACTTTTGGCATAGACGGAAAAGGATGAGTTCACCATCTGCACGTACTGCGAGGGGCCCACGGCGCCGTTCGGGTCGGGCGGGATGCAACCGTTGCATGCCTCAGCCGAGCTCAGTCCTTCAAAGGTAGCCAAAGGCGTGGACATGGCGAGGGGCGCAGCGGGCGCGAGCGGCCCCACCCATTTTTGCAGAGCTTGATCAACAAAATTCGGCGAAACCGGACGATCGGGGCGGATCTTACGCAAACCATCTTCCTTTTCGATTGCACCCGGCGCCAACGCTGGAGCCGTCGGCAAGTCACGCACCGCGGGCGAGACACTGTTGAAGATCGATCGACTTACCACTGGTTTGAACGCGCCTGTCGTCGCGGCGTGGCTCGGCGGCGGGGTTGGTGCTGCGAAACCGATCAAAGCCAGCAAAACTCCGCCGAAACAGAGAATGAAAGCCAAGAATACACGGGGATTGTAGAATCCGGATTCACGGTTGTTTTGCATAGGTTAGCCTCGGGACAGAGGTTTTTGGGACAGGCCGTTGTGGTCGGCTTAACTCAATAATCGGAGAGTTCGTCTCGCCGGATGCCCAGTTTCTTAAACGTTGCGCAAATGTAATATTACGAAGGATACGGGCTTAGCCGTAAACCCGTGATACTCAAACGACTGAGCGCTCCAGCCGCTTTTACCTAAGATTGTAAATCTCTACCACCGCGATACCGCTCCCGGTCTTGCCTCGCAGAATCGCGGTGTAGCCCGCGGGACTCACCGACAGTAGAATCGCTGACTCCAGGTCGTTACTCGGCGGGATCCCAGTCGCTTCTATGTCAGCGCGTTCCGGCGAGTCCTTCCAGTTATCGTTTGTCTCCAAAGTGTTCCCGTTGCTGTCGTGCAACTCCAGAATTGGATCGGCCAGCGCATTAGGAACTTGTCCTTGCAACGAAGGCCCGATTCCGCGCACCAGCACCTTCGTGTTTCCGTTCTGGTTTCCAGCGATGAACCCGCCGATCATTACGTTGTCGCCGGTGTCCACCAAGCCTCGCGAGCTGATGTTCGCCAAGATCGAATTGTTCGCTTCCAGATCGTAGATCTCAATCAACGCGATCCCAGTCGTGTTGTTCTTCCCGGCAAGCACTCCGGTGTACACTCCCGGAGTAAGAGTCCTGATAATGGCCGATTCGCGGTCGTCGCTCGGCGCCAACCCGCTCGCTTCGATTTGGGCCCGATCCGGCGAATCTTTCCAGTCATCGTTGCTTGTCATCAACGTTCCATCGCCGGCGTGTAACTCCAGAGTCGGATCGCTCATCCGCCCTGGCACTGGGTTCCCGCCTGAGCTGAGCGACGGTCCTTTCGCCAGCAACAACACTTTCTTTGCGTCGTTTCCGGTGATGATGAAACCACCAATCAGGATGTTGTCTCCCGTTATTACCTGCGCCCGGGTTGAGATATTGAGCAACTGAGACGGTGTCGCTGTCGGCGTCGCTGAAGGAGTAGCGGTTGCCGTAGGTGTCGCGGCGGGGGACGAAGTGGGCGAAGCGGTTGCCGTAGGAGTTGGGCTAGCTGTAGCAGTAGGCGTCACGGTTGCTGTCGCGGTAGGAGCAGCGGTGGCCGTGGCACTCGGGGTGGCAGTTGGAGTGGGCGTGGCTGTCGCGGTAGGTGTTGGACTCGTGGCGGTAATCGGACCTGAAGGGAGCGGCCAAACGTAAGCCCCACGGCTGCGGGTCCAGACGGAGAGCGTGGTACTGCCGCGGTCTATTTGCATGTCCCAAATCATCGAGTGCGGCAATCCCTTGTCGAAACGGTACCAGGTTGGATTCGCGACGGTGACGTCGTCCGTGTAATACAAACCCCAGTCGGTCCCTGCGAAAACTTGTTGAGGAAAATTGGGGTTGGCGATAATCGAATCGACCGGGATATCAGGGAGATTGCCGGTTTTATTGTTCCAGGTGAACGATGCGCAATCCGCCGTGCATACGACTTGGAACACGTGACCTGGTGTTGTCGGCGTGTTGGCGTTGAATCCGCCAACTGCTGCATAAGCAATCGGCGCAGTCGTCGTCGTCGGATCCATCGCTACATCGAGGACGGGGCGGTTAGGCAAAACGGTGTTGCTGCCGGTGAGGTCCACCCACAACGCGATCGCGCCGGTGCCCAGACCATGGCCGTACTGCACATTGCCGTCGTTAGTCCCGACTATCGCGCGCGTCTGGTCTTTTGGCTCGAACGCGAGTTGATTGATAAAAGAGCGGTTTCCCAGGGTTCCCTTGACCAAACTCATGCTGACCGGCGCCCAAGCGTTGCCGCTCGTCAGCGTCTCCCAAACGCGAGTAGTGCCGACGATCAAATGACCGCAACCGCTCGGCGGACAATCGTTAACTGGATCGCCCGGAATCCCTTTGTAGATTTCGTAGGGAAGAACGAACGACTGGGTATCGGGCGAACCAGGATTGCTCCACGGGCTCGAGTCGGGGACCCAAGTGGCGGCAGAAGTAGTGCAGTTACCCGTGCTCATGTCACAGTAATTGAGTTGGCCGCCATTGTTACCCTGCCAGAACCGGCCGCCTACGGGGTCGATACGCGCATAAAAACCATCACCTCCAACGCCCATCTGCCATTGCACCGGACCGGTCGGGCTGCCGGAGAATGTGACAGAACTCGCACCGTTGTCCTGCGCGCCGCCATTCGCCTGCGGCGAAGACGAAGTAGCGAAGTTTGCGCTTATGTCTCCGGAATAAAATTCAATCGTGTTTAAGCCGGTGTCCATATTGAACCAGCTTGGAGAGGTGTTCGCATTAGTCGTGGCGTAAACGCCGCCATCGCTGCCAGCTAGCAAAACACTGGAGGAGCCGGGTAGGAAAGCGAGTGCGTGCTGGTCTACGTGGACAACCTCGGTGTTGCCGCTGTAGCCGCAGGTAGTATCCGTCCACGAGCTATTCCCATTCTGCCAGGACCAAATCTCAAAAGTGTCGAAGAAGGCGCGGTCTCGATTATTTGGATCAACCGCGACGCCCTGATCGTACCAATTCTGACTGTAATCACCGGCACTGCCGCCGCAGTCTTTGAGCGATGCGCCGGGCGATCCCGGGATCAACGTCCAAGTGGTCCCGCCATCAGTCGAACGGTAAGCGCCAAGCTGGCAACCCTGGGCGCTGCAACTCGCTTGTGAAGTTATGGCTTGTAATTGCGCGTAGATATAATTCGGGTCGCTCGGCGCGACCGCGATGTCGATCCGACCAACCTGGTTACCCGTTCCGGCACCGCCGTAAGGCGTGCCGCTGGTGGCATTCAGTCCGGCCCAGCCATTAATGTTAGTGGTAATGGGAGTAAAATCTTTGGGGCAACCGCTCGACGGCAAAGTCCCTTTGTAAATGCCATTCGCGCCATTTTGATCCAGATTGTATTGCACGGTCGTGGCAAAGCCTCGGACGCCGACTGCGGCAGTAACGCGGGTCGTGCCGCCTACGTTCGTCAGCTCAAGACCGGTAATGTCCTGGCGCTGGGTGTTAAAGTTGTTCGTGGCGCAGGGGCCCGTCCAGTTGTTGCCGCCGTTGTAAGAGAAGTAGAGGCCCGTCTTAGTGCCGGCGACGACGTTGTTGCTATTGTTAGGATCGACACGGACTTTGCCGACTGCATTGTATTGTGGGAATTGGCCTCCAGGCTCAGGTAAGGCAGGCCCAAAAACATTCGCTCCCAGGAGCGTCCAGGTAACGCCGGCGTCAGTTGACTTAAGGATACCCTGGCTACCCATCGAGAATGACCCAAAGTTCAGGTCGCCTGTGCCGGCGTAAACGGTGTTGTGATTATTCGGATCGATTGCAACCGAATCAACACTGATCGTTGCCAAGAGTGGATCGTCGGTTGTGACCGACCACGAAGTCGAAGCGCTGCAGCAGTTGGTTGTCTTCCAGACGCCGCCCCCAACCGAACCGAGGTAGGCGACGATACTGCCGTTCGTCGTCGTGGTTGGATCAACCGCGATGGTATTTACCCGGCCCTCGGTTTTTGAGTAGTCATAGCAGCCCGAGCAGCCAGTCATTCGCAGGGGCTGCGGGCCGAGAGCGGTGAAGCTGTTTGGATCGAGTACTAGCGGGGAGTTGGCCTGATTCAGGTTGGCGCTTGGAATGCCCGCTGGGATCCCGCTCGCTACCCGGGCATCCTGCGCGGCCGCGAGCCGCACCCACTCAGGATTGAAATGCCCGGTAGGATAGGTTATCCGATTGTTCCACTCCGTTTCCATTCTGTTCAGGTCGTCGGGGTCGCCTCCCCGGACGGGCATGTAACGTTCTAGTCCTGGAGTGGACTTCGCGTGGTGGTATTCGGTCCCGCCATTGAAGTCAAACATCGCCAGGCACAGGCCCGCCAGGCAAAACACGAAAGCAACGAAGGCTCGCGGGCTGAAGAAGCCCGACTCAGACGAAGAACTCTTCTTCAGCATGACGGTTTCAATCCGCGCATAGTTAGCCTATGCGGATCAAGATCGCGAATAAAATGTTCAGTCTGGAAAAGCGTTTACCGCTCTTTCATGCATTTTGCCTGATGTTGTGGCGTCGCTAATGGACGTTGTAGATCTCGACCAGGCCTACTCCCGTGGTGTTATTCTTTCCTGCGAGAATGGCGGTGTAAGATCCCGGAGACACATCAACAAGGATGGCTGATTCCTTATCGTTGCCCGGAGCCAGGCCGGTGCCCTGGATATCCGACTCCTGCGACTGGCCCGACACGTCATCGATCTTCCAGTTATCGTTAGTTCGAAGCCTGGTCCCATTGGCGTCACGCAATTCGAGTGTCGGATCCTGGAGGGGATTCGTCACACCGGAGCTGGTCAAGGATGGTCCAATCCCGCGGATAACTATTCCGGTAGGAGCGGCGTTGGACGGCCCCGCCACGAAACCGGCGATCATGACGTTGTCCCCGGTTTGAACAAAACCGCGGGTGCTGATGTTCGCCAGTTTGGAGTTCGAAAAGGGATCAAGGTCGTAAGCCTCAATCAAACCGACCCCTGTAGTATTGTTCTTTCCGCGCAGGATTACAGTATAGTTCCCGGGATTCAGAGTTCGCACGAGCGCGGACTCATGATCGTCGCCGGGCGCAGCGCCGGTATTCTCGATCGCGGCCTGCTGGGACTGACCCGTCATGTCGTCGGTCTTCCAGTTGTCATTGGTGGCGATAACTGCGCTCGAATCGTGGAGCTCGATCGTAGGATCCTGCATGGCTCCGGCCACGGTCTGGCCATTGACCTTCACCGAAGGCCCGAGAGCGCGAAGCAGGACCTGCCTCGGATCGGGGCCGGTGACGATAAACCCTGCAATCATGACACTGTCGCCGGTCTGGACGAACCCGCGCGTCGAGATGTTACGCAACGCCGCATTTACTTCGATGGGCAATATCGCGGTGTTAGTGCTTATTAACCCTCGCGAATCGTTGACGGTAAGTCGCGCGGGATACTCACCGGGCGCATTATAGGTATGGGTGACCGTAGACGAGCTTTGCGATGAATTGGTGCCATCGCCGAAGTCGAAGTTGTAGGTCGCAACCGTATCCCCCGCATCCGGGTCGGTAGAACCGGCGCCACTGAAGTTAACCGTCAATGGACCTGGGCCATGGTCTGGAGACGCAGCCAACACGGCGGTGGGCGCCGCATTCGGTGCGCAAATTTGGTTGCTGTTTACCGTATAACTGCCGGTGAAGGTCCCACTGTCCGGCATGAAGTCATAGACTTCGGTGGCCCCAGGCACGCCACCTACAGCAGCGGTGGTCTGTGAGGAGCCGGAGACAAAGCCCGCGATCGTATCACCGGGCTTCAAACCCAGATCGCTGGCAAGAACCACAATGGTGATCTTCCCGTTAGGCCCGTCCAGGTTACTGGCGGAATCGGCCGGCTTGCTCGAGGCAACGAATCGCCCATCGATTCCGCCGCTGGTGTTCGGACCAGGAACGTAGGAAGAAAACGTCGGCGTCGCTCCCCCATCCATGCGCGCACCGGAGTAATGGAACGTCGTGGCCGGCGGCGCGTCGGGAATCTTTATCGCGACAAACCAGCCTGAACCGGGAGGCGTCGCGGTAATGGGATCAGTATTGATGGTGAAGACGAGTTTGATCGCCCCACTTGGAGCAAACGGCTGCGAAAGGTGGAATGAAAGCAGGTCGGTCCCGGGAACGCCGCCAGTGTTATCGCCCGCCTTATCCGTGAACACAGTCAGCCCAGCGAGCGAGCAAATATTTTGCGGCGGAGGTGTGGGCACGATCTTTAAATCGATTTCGTTGCTCGGAAAGCCGGTGCCGGCCGAGTTGATCGCTTTGACGATGTAGAAGTAATCGGGCACGGAAGGGCTGGCCGTTCCATCTATAAACACTGTCTTACCGACTGTCTGACCGATTGGCGTAATGCCTTCGCCGCCGGCAGTAGTGCCGCGAAAGATTTGATACTTAATGATGTCGGCTCCCCCATTGTCCGGAGCTTTCCAGGAGAGATGCGAGGATGTTGCATCGCGGGTTCCCGACAGGCAGGAAGGCTTGGGAACCTGAGCAACCGTCGTGTCCGTATTCGCATCATTGCTGGCAAACAAACTCTTGCCGCCGGACTGGCGCGCTACACGCATGAACGCGACAAAATCGTTAGGCTTAGTTCCAGCGATGCAACCCGGGGTTACACAGCCATCGCTGTAACCGTATAAGACTCGGCCCTTGTCGTCGATCGTGATTTCAGTGAAATCGAGCAGGTTGCGGTCTTGCGCGCCGCCGCCTTGCTGCCAGATGCCTGTCATACTTTGAACCGGGTCGTTCGGTGTGGCGTTCACCGTTGTCCAAGTCTTGCCGCCGTCGTAAGTGGTCGCGATGAAGGCATACCACTTTCCTGGGAAATCCAGGTCCTGGTAAGGCCCGGTGGTGTCCGTCCCGAGGAAAGCAACGGCCGCGCGGCCTGAGCTGCCTCCCACGGCCTCGATCTCCGCTGCATTCCTGATCCCATGGGAAGCGCCGAGATCGAAGTCGTTAATCCAGGTCTGACCGCCGTCCTTGCTCACCTTAACCCGAGCGTGGCCTTCGGGAAGACTACCGGCCGGGACCGGGTCATTGTTGACGTAGGCATAATAGACCGTGCTGTCGGTATCAATCGCTATGGAGGGATCGGCTCCATTGACCTGCGATACACTTCCGGTAACGATGAATTCTGTCCAGGTAGCACCGCCATTAGTGGTCAGGGCTCCGCCCTGCTTACCATTGCATTGATTAACCGGCAGCCAGGCTGTGCCGTTGGGCGCGACACGAATGTGTCCGTGTAAGCCGCCGCAATCGGTGCCTCCAGGGGTGGAAGCGCCCTGTCCGTTGTAAGCCAGAACTCCAGGACCGTAGCTCGCGCCAAGGGTATCACTCCGCTGGCAGGAGGCGGGACCTACAATGTCCTGCGAACAATAATAGACCGCCTCCCCCTGGTTTACCGGCGTTCCGAGCGCGCTTAAGAGCGCTGGATACGGGCCGGAGCCAATAGTCTCATGGTCCGCACCGCCGTTCGGAGGCGAGACCCCGCCTTCCGTCCAAGAATCGCCGTCGTTATCGCTGTAGGCATAAACCGCATTCGCGCCGGCGGTCGAGTTGGAAACAAATGTGCGGCCGGTCTTTTGATCCGTCCACAGAATTGGATCGAGTCCCGTGTTAGCACTTACGGTGGATTTATCTTCCCAAAGTCCTTCGCAGCATTCCGGTTTCTTCGGCGTCTGCACCTCACCCGGTGTGATGCGCCACACCGGCCCCGAATTCATGTTCATAATCCGGTGGGTCGTCGGATTGAAGCCGATGTTGAATTCCCCGTTGCTTACTTCCGCGGAAGAACCGGAGGGCGCTTCAAAAATCTGGTAGCGCGGAACACCAGGCGTAGCCGGATCGGGACCACCAAAGCCAGGGGCGGGTCCCCCGGAGCCAGCCACGAGCTCAATTTTCACATGCACCGTCTCGCCCGTCGGAGTGCTAGGAACGATATTGATCGTGTACTTTTGGGTTCCGTCGAGCAGAGGGAAAATCGATGCGACCTCTGGGTTCTTTGAACTAGCGGACTGATAATCTGCCCGCTCACTGCCATCCGGAGTGGTGCAATCGGGTGTCGGGCAATCCGTCCGGCCATTCTTAAAAATGTAGAGATCGTAATCCGACTTCCCGGCGCCGGTATCGGTCCAGAACATGGTGACCCTGACTCCGCCGGATGGATGGGCCGCCACGTATCCTGTGGGCAGGGTGACAGTCAGCGCAAAGTTATCGCAAGGGTCCGCGGCGTCGCAGCGCGGCCCGGAATCAAGTTGACCCAAACCGAGGGGCGATTGATTGGCCTGGAAAAATGGGCCGGCATCGTAGCTCAGCGTGGGCGTCGCCACGGAAATCGTTCCGGTCGGCGGCGTCGAAGCGAGACTGAATAAGGCGAGCAAGACGCCCGCTGAACAAAGAAAGAACGAGCTAAGGACTCGTGGATTGATGAGGCCCGATTCGGACGTCGATTTTTGCATGGTATTTTTTTTGATTGCGATGAGGTATGTAAAAGAAAGCTAGTTCGGAAGGCGCCGATGAAGACCAACCAAAATCTCAGGACGCGATAGAAGGCGTCCCTCCATCCTTGGAAGGCCGGGCTCTCTCCCGTCCCATTATTCTAGTAAGCGCCCCGGCTGATAGCTCTGCTATGGGACATTGTAAATCTCGACCAGCCCAATGCCAGTCGTGTTAGTCTTGCCGGCCAGGATGGCCGTATAGGCTCCTGGCGCAAGCTCGATGAGGATGGCCGATTCGCGATCATCCTTCGGCGCAAGGCCGGTAGCTTCAATCGCCGCCTGCTGAGACTGCTGCGTCTTATCGTCGACTTTCCAATTATCATTGGTAGCGATCTTGGTTCCGCTGGCATCGTGGAGTTCTAGCGTAGGGTCCTGGAGAGGGTTCGGCACGCCTGAGGCGCTCAGGGAAGGCCCGATACCGCGGATAACCACCTGCGTATTTGCCGCGTTGGACGGACCCGCTATGAAACCACCGATCATCACATTGTCTCCGGTTTGAACCAATCCGCGAGTGCTGATGTTTGCTAATTGGGACGTCGGAGCGGAATCTAGATCGTAGGCTTCAACGACGGCGATGCCCGTGCTGTTGTTCTTTCCGCGCAGAATCGCGGTATAGTTCCCCGGGCTCAAGCTTCTCACGAGCGCGGATTCGCGATCGTCTGTTGGCGCAATGCCCGTCGCCTCAATTTGGGCTTGCTGCGACTGACCTGTCTGATCGTCGATCTTCCAGTTATCGTTAGTAGCGATGACTCCGTTAGAATCGTGCAGCTCGAGCGTTGGATCCTGCATTGTCCCCGGAATCGGCTGGCCATTTGCTTTCAATGAAGGACCAATGGCGCGCACAATGATCTTTTTCTGCTGAGCGCCCGTGACAATGAATCCTCCGATGAGGACGTTGTCGCCGGTGAGGACCTGTGCCCGGGTGGAGATGTTTTGCAGGATCGCATCCACCTCAATTACAAATACCGAGGTGTTTGTGCTGGCCAGGCCGTGGGAATCCGTCACGGTAAGTCGCGCCGGATACTCTCCAGGCGAGTTGTAGGTATGTGAAATAGTTGGCGAAGACTGCGTTACCGCTGGAGAGCCATCGCCGAAATCGAAGATATACGATGCGATTGAATCGCCGGGATCTGGGTCCGTTGAGCCCGCACCACTGAAGCTAACTACTAATGGAGCGGGACCCGATTGCGGTGTTCCGGTCAACAATGCTGTTGGCGCTGCGTTCGACGGTGGACAAACTGCCCATCGTTGACCAGAGCCGGTGTCAGGAGCGCGATCCATAAAGGCTGTAAAGATCAGACCGCTGCCCAGAGCTCCCTCCCCAGCGACCGTGTAGGCGAAGGGATTGGTTACCGCCGCCGTAGCACTCAGATCAGTAATCGGGATAACCGGATTGCCAATCCCACTTCGCGGCACGGGAACTGTGATCGTACCGTTTACTCCAGGTGTGAACGTCCCGGTGACGCTATTATGCGTGCTAAGCTGGTTATTGCTTGAACTCCACGGTCCCCAGGAGTACGAGATTGTGCCTGGATCAACGTCCACTTCTGTTCCGTAGGTCGCTCCGTCGCTGGACTTCCAGACGACGTAGTAGCTGGTGAAGGTCGTGCCCGGTGAAGGAATCTGAGTCAGATTAGCTATTGTCATCGTCGTAGTCAGCGTACTGGCGGTGGCCGAGAACGAAACCGCAGTTATATCCGCCTGGCTAGTTGGCCCCTGGTTACCGGGAGCGGGATTCCTTGCATCTCCTGCTGGATCCGTGATGACGTTCACTCCGCTGCAGGAATAGGTTAGGGGCGGAATCAACGACGGCCCCACTTTCAGATCAACCTCGTTGCTCTTGAGTCCAATGCCACTGGTGTTGATCGCCTTCACCACGTAAAAGTAGTCCGGCACAGAAGGATCAGCCGTGAGATCGTCGTAGGTAGTCTTGGTATCGCCGGCCAAGCCTGTCACCAGGATTACTTCGCTGCCTGAGGTGGTTCCGCGCAAGATCTGATAATTCGTTATGTCGGAGCCCCCGTTGTCCGGCGCTTTCCAACTTAAATGCGACGCGGTGGCATCGCGCGTCCCAGAGAGGCAGGGTGGCTTCGGCGCCACCGGCTCGGCGGTATCTTTGCTCGCGAACAAGCTCTTGCCGCCGGACTGGCGAGCGACCCGCATGAAAGCAGTGAAGTCGTTAGCTGCGGTGCCCGCGATGCAGCCCGACGTGACACAACCATCGCTGTAGCCAAAGAGCACCCGGCCATTGCTGTCTACCGTGATTTCGTTGAAGTCGAGCAGGTTGCGGTCCTGGTGGCTGCCACCCTGTTGCCAGATACCGGTCATGCTCTGAACGGGATCGTTAGGAGTGGCGTTGACCGTTGTCCAGGTCTTGCCACCATCGTAGGTAGTGGCAATGAAGGCATACCATATTCCCGGGAAACTGTTGGCTTGATAGTCGCCCGCGACATTAGTGCCGGGGAAGCCAACGGCTGCGCGGCCCGAGCTGCCCCCGACTGCTTCGATCTCCGCAGCGTTCACAATGCCATGAGACGCTCCGATGTCGAAGTTGTTGCTCCATGTGATAACGCCAGTCGTCGCATCTCGATGGCCAACCGCAACGCGCGCATGGCCCTCGGCCGGCTTACCCGTCGCAACTGGTTCGTTGTTTACATAGGCGTAATAGATAGTGCTATCACTGTCGATCGCGATCGATGGATCGGCTCCGTTGCCCTGCGACACACTTCCGGGAACGATGAACTCTGTCCATGTGACACCGCCATCCGTGCTCAGGGCTCCGCCCTGCTTACCATTACAATGATTAACCGGGAGCCAGGCCGTGCCGTCGGGCGCGACATGAATGTGGCCATGTAAGCCGCCGCAATCGGTGCCTCCCGGCGTGGACGCGCCCTGCCCATTATAAGCCAGGACTCCGGGACCGTAGCTTGCGCCCAAGGTGTCACTCCGTTGACAGGAAGCGGGACCTACCACGTCTTGCGAGCAGTAGTAGACAGCTTCGCCTTGATTGACAGGAGTCGACAGCGCGCTCAAGGCCGCAGGGTACGGTCCGGAGCCTATGGTCTCGTGATCCGCTCCCCCGTTAGGCGGAGAGGCCGCGACTGGGACCCATTGGTCGCCATCGTTGAAGGGCGCTGCCGCGTCAGTGTATCCGTAAACAAAATTGGCGCCGGCCGTCGAATTCGAGGAAAAAGTGCGCCCGGTTTTCTGATCAGTCCACAGGATCGGGTCCAAACCAGTGTTGGTCGTCGGATTGGATTTATCTTCCCAAAGCGCTTCGCAACACTCCGGCAGCTTCGGCGTCAAAAGCTCCGGCGGAGTCAAACGCCAGATCGGCCCGATATTCATCGTCATGATGCGGCCGGTCAAGGGATCGAACCCGATGTTGAACTCACCCTGGCTGCCGTTTGCAGCGCTCGTGCCGGGGGGCGCATAGAAATTCTGATAGCGCGGAACCCCGGGCGACGTCGGATCAGGACCGCCGAACGGAACAACCGGCCCACCGCCGCCAGCCGCACCCGGTAGCAATTCAATCCTCACATTAACGGTTTCGCCAGTCGGCGTGTATGGCACCACCACCAAAGTGTATTTGTGGCTCCCATCCAATAAAGGACTGATAGTGGCGATCTCAGGATTATTGCTGGTGGCCGATTGCCAATCAGCCGCCTGGCTGCCGCTGGTGACGGTGCAATCGTTCGGGGTGCAATCGGTGCGAGGATTCTTGTAAATGTAGAGGTCGTAGTCCGACCTGCCGCTGCCGGCATCCGTCCAGGACATCGTGACTTTCGCCCCGGCGTTTGGATGCGCGGCGGCATAACCAGCGGGCAGCGTGATCGTCAACGCGTAATCATCGCACGGCTGCGAGGGATTGTTGCACTCCGGGCCGCTATCAACCTCGATCACCGGGGTCGGATTGGCGCCAGTAAAAGGTGCGACCGTGTAAGTCTGCGGCCCTGACGTGTCGGTCAGAGTTCCACTCGGCGGTGTCGCCGCGAAGCTGAATAAGGCGAGCAAGATGCCCGCGGAGCAAAGAAGAAACGCGCTAAGGACTCGTGGATTGATGAGCCCCGATTCGGACGTCGATTTTTGCATAATAATTTTTTTGATTGCGATGAGGTATGTGGGATCAACAACAATGTCGAGTAACGTCCGACCTAACGTTGGGCACGTTGGGAGTTCGGAACATGGGGGCCGAAGTGGATGCCTTTATTTTCGATCCCGGGTTTGGGATTACAGATGCGTAATCTTTTGAACCCGACGAATTTGGCGCTGCTCGGAAGCGTAGCCGGAACAATCTGTTCCCATTAGCTCCGCTTTCTGTTACAAAAACCGCCATGGCTTCCAATTCGCTCTGGCCGCGTTTTCAAAAATATTTTCTCCGCTACGACGATCTCGATTTTTCCATCGATATCAGTCGGATGCGATTTGCGGATGGGTTCTTCGAGGAGATGCGACCGTTTGTGGAAAAGGCTTTTGCCGCCATGCGGGAACTCGAAGCGGGCGCCATTGCCAACCCGGACGAGCAACGCATGGTCGGCCATTATTGGTTGCGCGATTCTAGACTCGCGCCGACCGCGGAGCTCCGCGCCGACATCGACGAAACGAACAAGCGCATCAAGTCGTTCGCGGCCGAGGTGCATGCCGGAAAAATCGCGCCGGAAAAAGGAGAAAGGTTCAAGCATGTTCTGCTCGTCGGCATCGGCGGCTCGGCGCTCGGTCCGCAATTCATCAACGACGCCTTGGGCCGGGCCAACGATCCGCTCGATATTTACTTTCTCGATAACACGGACCCGGACGGTTTCGATCGTGTCTTCGACCGGATCGGCGACCACCTCGCGCATACTCTTACCGTGGTCATCTCGAAGTCCGGCGGAACGAAGGAAACCCGCAACGGGATGCTGGAAGCCGCCGCACGATACGAAAAAGCCGGACTGAATTTTGGGAAACATGCTGTTGCCGTCACTGGAGTCGGCAGCGAGCTCGACAAACATGCGGAGAAGAACGGGTGGCTCACGCGTTTTCCAATGCACGACTGGGTTGGCGGTCGTACGTCGGTGATGAGCGCGGTCGGCCTGGTGCCGGCGGCGTTGCAAGGGTTCGACATCGATCAATTTCTCGCGGGTGCGGCGGCGATGGACGCCAAGACGCGGGCGGCAGACCCGAGCCAGAATGCCGCCATGCTCCTCGCCCTGATGTGGCATTACGTGGGCAACGGACGCGGCGAAAAAGACATGGTGATCCTGCCCTACAAGGATCGGCTGATGCTCTTCAGCAAATATCTGCAACAACTCGTGATGGAGTCGTTAGGCAAGGAGAAGGATCTCGACGGCAACGTTGTCCATCAAGGCATCGCGGTCTACGGGAACAAGGGGTCGACCGACCAGCACGCCTACGTGCAACAGCTGCGAGACGGCGTCCTGAATTTCTTCGTGACATTTGTCGAGGTGCAAGAGGATCGCGGATCGGCGCGCTTCGAAGTGGAAGAAGGCGTAACGAGCGGTGATTATCTGCAGGGATTTCTGCGCGGAACGCGCTCCGCCCTCTACGATAGCGGGCGCGAATCGATCACGATCACGATCCCGGAAGTAACGGCGTTCTACGTCGGCGCTTTGATCGCGTTGTATGAACGGGCGGTAGGATTCTATGCGTCCCTCGTCAACATCAACGCGTATCACCAGCCCGGGGTCGAGGCCGGAAAAAAAGCAGCGACCCGGGTGTTGGAGTTGCAGGGGCGGGTGAAAGGAATCCTGAGCGCCAGTCCGGAAAAAACGCCGGAAGAAATCGCGCGGGAGCTGAGCGCGGACCCCGAAGACGTCTTCCACATTCTCCGTCATCTCAAGGCGAACGATTGATTCGGAGGGACGGGCTTCGGCACGTCCCACTTGCCGGGCTCCGCGTTCGACTGAGAAATTTGGGACGTGCCGAAGCACGTCCCTCCGAGTTAGCTGGCGCTCCTCGCTGGTTGCGCTACGATTTTATACTTCCGATGGCTGAATCCGTAGAACCGCGATCGACTTCACCCGAAATCCAGATCTCCCTGCCGGAGGTGGTGAAGTTTGTTCGCCAGCTCGCGCACGATCTTCGTAATCATCTCAACGCCGCCGAGCTCCAGTCGGCCTACCTGGCGGAGATCGCGCCGGACGGCGAACTGCGCGACGAAATCAAGCGGCTGCGCGGAATGATCTCCCAGGTGGGCGCGAATTTGCACGAGCTGACCGCGGCGCTCGGTCAACCACGTCTGACGGAAATGCCCTATGCCGCGAAAGATCTGATTGAAGATCTCCGGCAGAAGCTCGCGACTGATTATCCGGAGGAAAGCGCGAAGGTGAAATGGGATGAAGCGGCCGGGGACGCCACCCTGAAGGTTGATCCACAATTATTGCTGCCGGCCCTGGTGGAATTGTTCGCGAACGCATTTCGTCACGAGCGGGCCGAAGGGGTCATTTCGGCAACGGCGCGAACGGAAGAGGGACGGTTCAGATTTACGTTGTCCGAGCCAAAAAAGAATTTCCAACATTCGATGAAGGAATGGGGCCGCGAACCCCTGCGCGCCCTTGGCCAGGGCCATTACGGCCTTGGTCTTCATCGCACCCGCGCGATCGTTGAAGCGCACGGGGCGGAGTTCACGGCCCGGCACGACCAGGAGACTTCGTCTCTCGTCACGACCATCGCCTTCCCCCTTGCGGCAGCGGACGAATAAAACGCGCTCTCGGCGTTTTTGGTGAATGAAAACAGGCACCCGTCCGTCGATTGGTCTTTCTGTTTCTGCTTCCCCGCCTGACAATTGAGCCCGAAGATCTTGCCAAACCATGACCGCTGAGAACCGACGCATCCTCATCATCGACGATGAGCGGCCGATTCTGCTCACGCTCGAAGCGCTCCTCGGCCGGCATGGTTATCAGCCCGAGACCGCCGCGACCGCTTCCTACGGACTGCGCCGGCTCAAGGAAAGTTCCCCCGCGGTCGTCCTCCTCGATCTGCAACTGCCTGACGCCCAGGGCTTGGAAATGCTGGGACAAATAAAAGACGAGCATCCCGACACGCAGGTGATCATCCTCACCGCGCACGATTCGTTGAACAACGCGATCGAATCGATCAAGCGCGGGGCTTACCATTTTATCAGCAAACCATACGCGCCGGAAGAACTGCTGAGCCTGATCGAAAAAGCGCTCGAGAAACAATCGCTCCTGCGCGAGACCCAACAGCTCCGGCAGAAAACACAACAGCTCGAGAAGCGGCTCGAGATTGCCGAGACGCGGCTGGCACCGGTCGTGAAAAGCAAGGCGATGCAGGAGATCCAGGAGCTGGTCGACGCGATGGCGCCCTCCGAGGCCAATGTCCTGATCACCGGCGAGAGCGGCGTCGGCAAGGAAGTGATCGCAAACGTCATTCACAGCCGAAGCCGGCGCGCGGACAAGGTAATGATCAAGCTGAATTGCGCCGCGTTCCCGCAGGCGATGATCGAGTCGGAACTCTTCGGCTACGTCAAAGGGGCCTTCACCGGCGCAATGAATGATTTCCCCGGAATGATCGCCGCCGCCGCCGGAAGCACCTTGTTTCTCGATGAAATTTCCGAGATGCCGGCGGAGCTGCAAACGCGTTTCCTCCGGGTTCTCCAGGAGCGCGAATACCGGCCGCTCGGCAGCACGAAAACGTTGAAGGCAGACTTCCGGGTTATCGCCGCGACGAACCGGCCGATCTCGAGCGCCCTCGCGGAAAACCGGCTGCGGGCCGATCTGTATTATCGGCTCAACACTTTCCAGATCGAGATCCCGCCTTTGCGCGAGCGGAAGGAGGACATCCCTCCTCTGGTCGCCACCTTCCTGAGACGGTTCGCGAAGGAGCTGAACAAACCCGAACCGGAAATCGTGCCGGAAGCGTTCCAGAAATTGCTTGATTATTCCTGGCCGGGGAATGTGCGCGAACTTCAGAACGCGATGGAATATGCGGTCGTTCTCGCGCGCAAGGACAAGATCAGCGTGAAAGAGTTGCCGGCGGAAGTGCAATTGCCGGCGGCGCTGCAACAAGTCGAGCGCACCAGCAACGGCGGTGTCCAGAATCTCGACGACCTCGAACGCAACGCCATCATCCAGGCGCTGGCCCAATGTCACGGCAACAAGAAGAAAGCCGCGCAGGTCCTCGGCATCCAGCGCCCCACGCTTTATAACAAGATGAAGCGTTACGCGATCGAGCTCTGAGCATTTTCGATTTTGAATTTTCGGCCGTGTGGAGACCTTTCCACCGGTTCCAATCGCAAATCGAAAATGTAAATGCCCGCCTCTCGACATCTTGAAAAAGTCCTGGCCCATGCCGAGCGTGAGCTGGCTTCGGCGAGGACGATGCCGCCCGCGGAATCGCTGCCGCTTTACAAGAAGTTCCTGAAAATCGAGGAACATCGCCTCCTGCTCCGCCACCAATACGGAGGAGGAGGCCGCGAAATTTGCGCGCTCCGGGTCGAGTTGATCGATGTCCTCCTCCAACACATCTTCGCTGCCGCTGTCAGCTTTGCCGAGAGCGGCCGAGTCATGTCCCCCACCCCGCTCACCGTGATCGCCCTCGGCGGCTACGGACGCCGCGAGCTCAATCCATTCAGCGACGTCGACATCATGTTCCTGCACGACAAGAACCGGGGGAACATTTCGACCTACGCCACGCAGGTAATCGAGCAAATCCTCTACCTGCTCTGGGACGTTGGTTTCAAAGTCGGCCATTCGACCCGTTCCATCGCGGAGGCGGTTCATCTGGCCAACAAGGATATGCTGACGAAGACGGCAATGCTGGAGTCGCGCCCCCTCGGCGGCGATTCGCACCTGGCCGAGCGGTTCCGGACCGCGTTTCGGCAACGATGTGTCCGTGGACGCGAACGCGAATACGTCGAGCTCCGGATGCAGGACCAGGCGACAAGACACGCGAAGTTCGGCGACACCGTTTACGTGCAGGAACCGCATTTGAAGAGCGGGTGCGGCGGGCTCCGCGATTACCAGAACCTGCTCTGGATGACTTTTTTCAAGGAGGGCGCGCTCACCACGACGCACCTCGTCGGCAAGGATTGGTTGAGCGAGCCGGACCTCCGAAGAATCGAGGCGGCCTACGATTTTCTGCTGCGCCTTCGCACCGATCTTCACTACGCCACCGGACGCGCGACCGACACGCTGCATTTCAACGTCCAGGACCAGATCGCACACAGGCTCGGCTACGCGCAAAAGCGCGGCACGCTCCGGCAGGAAGCGCTCATGAAGGATTACTACGAGCACACACGGAATATTTTTCGGGTGACGGAGCGCATCACGGAGCAGTTCGCCAGCGGCCGCTCTTCCTCGACCACCCGGTCGCTCTTCAGCTTTCTGCCGCGCCTCAAGTCGGCTGAGGAGAGCCTTGGTCATTTCCGAATCCGGCAGGGACAGCTCTTCGCCCAGAGCTCTGACGTTTTTGAAAAGACGTCGGAAGCGATGATGGAAGTATTCGAACTGGCGCAACGGCGCCGGCTCGAATTGAGCCCGGATTTGTCGGACCTGTTCACTAGAAATCTTGGCCTGATCACAGGGGCATTCCGCGGCAGCAAGGGGCCACGCGAGATTTTCCAACGGATCGTTTCGAGGAAAGGCGAGGTGGGCCGCGTCCTGCGCATGATGCACCGCGTCGATTTTCTCGGCCGTTACGTTCCGGAATTCGGGCAGCTCACCTGCCTGGTGCAGCACGAATTTTTCCATCGTTACACGGCGGACGAACACACCCTGGTGTGCATCGACAAGCTCGACCAGGTGATGCAGACGGAAGATCCAAAGTTGCGCTCTTACCGTGCGCTCTTCGAAAAACTCGCGGACCCGTTTGTCCTTTATCTCGCGCTCCTTCTGCACGACACCGGCCGCGCGGTCGGTGCGCGTCCGCATTCGGAAGCGAGCGCGCTTTTCGCGCAAGGCGCCGCCGCGCGCCTGCGGCTTTCCACGGCCCAACGGCGCTCGCTCGTTTTGCTCGTGGACCATCACCTCACGCTTTCGAACATGGCGCAGCAGCGAAACCTCGACGATCCCGAGACCGCCGTGGAGTTCGCGCGGATCGTGCGCGATCAACCGAATCTCGACGCGCTCATGCTGCTCACGCTCGCGGATGGCCAGGGCACCAGCGCCGATGCGTGGTCGGACTGGAAGGAGACGCTGGTCTGGTCGCTCTACCATTCGACGACGCAATATCTTTCCGACCAGGAAGCGTTCTACAAGCAGACCAAGATCGAGCGCGAACAATTGCAGGCGCGCGTGACGGAGAATCTCGGCGCCGAATTTGCCGAGGAAGTCGAGGCTCATTTCGAAGTGATGCCGGACAATTATTTCCGCGCTTTCACGACGGATGAAATCGTTTCGCATCTCCGGCTCTTCCGGCGGTTCCTGGAGAATTTGTATTTGAGCCATGAGCCACCGCTGACGCCGGCGGTCGCGTGGCAGGAGTTTCCCGAACAAGGCCACAGTATTGCGTCCTTTTGCGCGTGGGACGGCCAGGAACTTCTGGCGAAGATCGCGGGATCGTTCGCGGTCGTGCCGCTCAACATTCTCAGCGCCGACATTTACACCCGGGGCGACAACGTGGTCCTCGATATCTTTCGGGTCTGCGATCCACGCTTCCGCGCCGTGACCGACAAACGCGACAAGGCGCTGGTGGAATCGACGCTGCATGCGGCGCTGACGGACGAGCATTTCGATTTCGCGCCGTTGCTGGAGCAGGCGCGGCGCCGGATCGCGCGCCACAGCCGGCATGGCCTGGATTTTCCGACGCGGGTAACGGTCGAAAACAAAGCGCATCCGGCTTATTCTCTCGTGCAAATCCAGACGCCTGATCGCCTCGGCCTGCTTTATGAGTTGCTCTCGGCTTTCGGGGAAGAAAATGTCTCCATCGCGCTTTCCCGGATCAGCACTGAGAAAGGCGCGGCGATCGATACGTTTTACGTGGCCGACCGGGACACGCGCGCGAAGATCACCGACCCCTCGCGGATCGCAGCCTTGCTGCAACGATTACAGCGGGCCGCCGTGGGCAAAACCATCGAGCGAAGGGAACACAGATCGCGCTAGCTGCGCGCAGGTTTCAGTCTAGTGTCACCGCCGATCCCATTGCCATGAATGCGCTGATTCTTGCCGCCGGTTACGCGACGCGGCTCTATCCCCTGACTCTGACCAAGGCGAAGCCGCTCCTCGAAGTCGCGGGCAAGCCGATGATCGACTGGGTGCTCGACAATCTCGCGCCCATTCCCGACCTCGAGCGCGTTTACGTCGTGACGAACAACAAGTTCGTGAAAGATTTTCAAAACTGGGCCGAGGTTTATCGCCGCAAGAAACCGAAATTCGCGATCGAAATCATCGATGACGGATCGACCGACGATTCGGACAAGCTGGGCGCTATCGGAGATATTGTTCTCGCCATTACCCGCCACGAGTTGGCGAAGAACGATCTCATCGTTGTCGCCGGCGATAATCTGTTCAGCGAGCCGCTGGCCGACTTTGCGCGCTCCGCGAAAGCATCGGAGGCAACGCTCGCCACTTATGACGTCGGCGATCTGGAAGCGATCAAGAAATACAGCAGCATCACCACTGATTCCGAGGGCGTCATCACCCGGTTTGAAGAGAAGCCACCCGAGCCCAAAAATGCGGTCGCCGGAATTGCGCTCTACTATTTTTCCCGCGAGCTCGTACCGCTTTTCACGACCTACATCGCGGCGGGAAACAATCCGGATCAGCCGGGGCGATTCATCCAGTGGCTTTACCAACGCAAGCCAGTGAAGACCTATCAGATCAAGGGCACCTGGTTCGATATTGGGAGCAAGGAAACGCTCGAGGAAGCGAACCAGATTTTCGCGCAGTTCAGGTAGGGACGGCGCGCTGCGCCGTCCGCGAGCCTGAACCCGGAGTGTTCCGGACGCCGCAGCGCGGCGTCCCTACCTATTTCAGCCGGCCTTCGTCGAACTCGATGAGGTCGAAGTACGTCCGGATATCCTTGCGGCCGGCGCCGCCGGCCTCCTTCAGGAAATGGAGGAAGCGCGCTTTCTTCGCGGCCGTATCGGGATGGCGCGCGATCATCGTCGCGTTCCAATGTTCGATTGATTCGGGCGAATGTTTCGCGCCGTTTTTCTTTACCCAATCGAGAATGGCAGCGTCGTCGTCCAGCTCATTGGCCGCTTCTTCGAACTTGTCCGGATTCAATCGCAGAAAAGCCAGCAGATGTTTGTCGAAACCGACGGTTTTGTAGTTGTAGCCGTCGAGCAAGCCTTTGCGATTCAGCTTCGCCTTGTCGATCAAGCGGGGCAGATGAACATAGCCGCCCAACTTTTCGTAGGGACTGCGTGGACGCAGCTTTTGCATCGAGCCCGACCTACGTCGCGGGCACAGGGTGCGGCACCGCCACAGGCGCGATCTCTTCCATCGCCGCGATCGGGGCGGGAGCCGGGGTTGGTTCAGGCAGCAATTCCGCCTGCGCGAGGCCGGAAGTGCCGATGATCAGCTGGCCCATGAAAATCCCGCCTTTTTCCACTGAAATAGATTTCGCGGTCACGTTGCCATCCAGCAGCGCATTGCGGTGAATGATCACCGCGCCTTCTGCCACGATTTCGCCCGTCATTCGGCCGCGAATCTCAATGCTCTTCACCTGGATTCGCCGGAAAAAATGGACGTCCGATTTGCGGTCGATGAGAACATTTTCCGCGATCAAACGGCCTGGAATCTTGCCGACGAAATTGATCGTCGCCGTGCCGAGACAATTCAGGTTGCCGCGCAATTTTCCTTCGACCAACGCGGCGCGACAAGTCACGTTGGTGCTGCTCAGGTCCCCCTTCGGCGTGATGTGGATCGCGCCCTGGGTCTTGATCGAGCGGCTGAAGCTGGTGGCGACCTTGTAATCGCGCAGGTCAATGTGCGTGCTGCACTTCGGACAAAAGCTCGAGGTGGCCGCGGAACTGACTTCGTGTTTTGCCTTGCACTCGAAGCATTCGATCTCCGAGTTGTGATGCTTGGTCCAGAAGCCCTCGATTCTTTGAAAAAGCGAAGGATCGCTGACGGCCGCGGCTTCGATCCGCTCTTCCTTCGGACGCATCCGCACTTCCACCCTGGGCACGGAAGGCGCGAAGTGCGAGCCGCATTGGCGGCACATCGTGCTCTTCGCCGCGGCATACTCCATCTGCTTAAAGCCGCAGTGCGGACAATCCACACTGACTTTTGCAGGCGTCGTCTTTGCCACGGGGCAGCTTGGGCGGAAGGTGGCGGCCTAGACTCGAGACCCGAAAGCTGATTTCGCCGGCGAGGCCGGTTCTTCGTTCCGGACAATCTCCGGACGCGCCGGAGCAGCAGCGGCCTTGCTCGCGCCTCCACTGGTTACCTCGGATTTGCCGATGAAGGTGGCGCCTTCCTCGATGACGAGGCGCGCTGCTTTCAGGTCGCCCTGGAGCGTGCAACGCGATTTCAGTTCGCAACGTTCGCCCACGGTGATGTTCCCCTGGACCTTGCCGTAAACCGTGATCGACTTCGTTTTGATTTCGCCGCGGATATCCGCGTTCTCGCCGATGGTGAGCACGCCGTCGGAATTGATCTCGCCCTCTACTTTGCCATCGATGAGGAGTTCCTTTTGGAATTTGATCGAGCCTTTGATCTCGACGTCGCTCGACAGGATGTCTTTGCCAGAATGTTCAGCCATATATTTTTTTGGATCGATTGTTGGTGTTGCTCTTGGTTCTTCGCGCGGAGCGAGACCATTGTTCTCCTCAGTGCCCGCGCTTAGCGATCCTTCTCCGATCGACGACATGGGCTTTTGCGGAATGAATTTCTTCAGCACGGCGGGCATTATGGTTAGCGCGCCCCAGCCTGTCAATGGATTAGCGTGGGAAATTCTCTTTTTCCTGAAAAAAATGGACGCGGAAGAGTTTGGCGGCCGAATTTTGAGCGACGAGCTCGAGAAAGGGCGGGGCCCGGGACGGGGTGCGGTCCAGGACCCGGCCGAGCGGGTTTTCGGGAGGCGAAACGGCCAAAATCGCCGATGAATTCAAGATGATGCGGTCGGCATCGTAGGCGAAGACCCACGCGACTTTGTTTTTCAGCAAAATCGCTTTCGCGGCCTCGGAATCCGCACTCAGAAAGAACTTCGCGCTCTGCTCGGTTCCGGGCAGCGCTTCGTGGGAAGAACCGGCCACGCCCGGTTGACCCGACCAAAAGGCCACCGCCGGACTCCACCACCAGGGCGCCAGAAAGGGGCCATCAATTTGCGACGCCGCCTGGCGCCAGGCGATCGCCTCGGCCCGTCGCTCCAGCTTCAACGCGTTTTGTGATTCGCCCGGCCAAAGTCTTTCATCCCAATCGGTCAGGATCGGAAACAAGGAAATGGCGAGCACAATCCAACCGGCAATTCGATTTCGGAAAACACCAAGACAGGCAGGCAATCCGAGTGCGAAAATCATTACGAAGAAATAAGCCCAACGCGCCTGCCAGATGGTCAGCGCGAAAGTTGCCGCCAGGAGCACAGCCAGAAACGCCGGCATCGTTCTCGTTTTTCGGAGCGCGATCCAGAGCAGGGCCGGCAGCGGAATCAGCAACAAGCCGGTCCAGCGCAACCAGATTGAATCGGTCGGCGAAACCTGGCGCAGCTCCCCGATGGTCGAGGCCCAGTTGGAGAACAGTTGCGAATTCTGCGGCCAAACCGGCAGGCGTTGCTCAAGGACGAGGGCGATCAGAAGAATTCCGCCGCAAAGCGCCCAGCCGATGGGACGAGGCCAGGCGAGGAAGGTTTTCCGGGCGAACAATATTTGTGAAACGATGAGCGCCGCGAGCAGGAGGAGCGGCTCGTAAAGCGAGACCCACAACGCCAGGCCCCAGGAAGCTCCGCTCACCAAGCTCCAATGCTGGACGAACCTTTGAAAGCCCGGCCTCGCCGACTTTTCCGTCGGCTGCGTTACGGCTGTCCCAACGCCTTTGGGATCGATCGACGGCAAAGTCCATTCAGCGCAAAGGGCCACCACGATGAGGCAAAGCAAAAGGGATTGATGATCGGGACGCCCGAGTGCCATCCCGTGAACGAGGATCGGACTCAGCCCGTAAAGCAGCAAGAGCCCACCGCGGTAGGCCAATCGCTCCCGCCGGGACCACCACCAAAGAAACCATCCCGCCAGGAGCGCGAGCAGCGGCGAAATAAGCGCGCCGGCGAATTCGAGCGCCTGGGCTGTGATCGGCTTCAACGCCACCGCGAGGGCCGCGATGAGATAATCGAACGGCGCCGTCGTATGCGGTGTTGTCCCCGCCGGAAAATTTTCGAAGGAATGATGCCGCAGGATCAGGCCCGGTTGCTCGAGACACAGGCGCACTCGCGTCATGCGCGCATAGCAATCGGCATCCGTGAAATAAATGTTCCCGCCGATGAAAACGTCCCGATAATTCGCGCAACGCGTTGCAAGAATCAGGATCGAAAAGAGAACGATCTCAACAGTCGCGATAACGGCACGCCGCATCCTGGCGTTCTAAACGAAAATCCAAAATGGAGAAGACTGGCTTTCTAATGTGGGAGGGGCTTTTGCGCCCCGATTGCCTTCATTGGTAGGGCGAGACTCTGTCGAGCCGAGCGAATCCGCTGCTCCCGGCTCGACGGAGTCTCGCCCCACCAGGAAAGAGTCGGGGCACGAAGGCCCCCTCCCACATTGGCTGAAAATACACCCCGCCCGCCTTCACGGTGTTCCGGCGTGGCAGCCCGAAGGCTTTCGGGGGTGGGCCCACCAGGATTCGAACCTGGGACCAAGGGATTATGAGTCCCCTGCTCTAACCGCTGAGCTATAGGCCCGTTTACATAGGTAAACAACGCACTACCTGAAATCTTTTTGTGCTATTTTCACGGTCCTTTTCTACGGTCAGCTTGCAAACCGATACTAAACCATGAAAACCACCGACAAAGCCGCTCCCGTTAAAACGTGGGAAAAGACCAGCCAGCAAAACTTGGTGCGCCATAAGTCCGGCCGCTATTATGCCCGGACATTCGCTAACAACAAAGAGATTTGGAAAAGCCTGCGCACCACGCATTTCTCAGTCGCCAAGGCCAAGCTTGCTGAGTTCCTGCGCGAGCATCGAGAAAAGCAGGTGGCGCGTGTGAACGAGGCCTCGGCAAAGATGACGTTCTCCGAGGCCCTCAAGCTGCATCAGCAGAACCTTAGGGATAACGTGCGAATCAAACCCAGCACCCGGCATTACTGGAATCAAATCTTTGTCGCGTTGCTGAAAAGCTGGCCGGGCTTGGCGGACAAGGAATTGCGCCGAATCACCAAGACCGACTGCAACGAGTGGGCGCGCAGGTTTCGCAAGGTGGCTTCCTCGACGAGATACAACAACACGCTCTCTGGATTCCGACACGTCTTGGATGCGGCGATCGAGGCCGGAATCATTTACGGCAATCCTGCGGCGAAGCTGGAACGGGTAACGGTTCGCGCTAAGGAACTCACGCTTCCCAGCCGCAATCAATTCTTGAAGCTTGTCGAATCAGTCCGCAAAGCAGGCGCATGGTGTTCCCGCGATTGCGCCGATCTCGTTGAAGGACTGGCCTTCACTGGCTGCCGGAAAGGCGAAGCCGCGCAGATCGAATTGCGGGACCTGGACTTTAAGGCGGGTGAGATTGTCGTGCGCGGCGATGCTGAAACGGGCACCAAGAATTGGACGATACGTCGCGTCCCGATGATTCCCGAGGCGCGAGCACTATTTGAGCGGATGCGCAGCACGCGAACGGGCGAGTCACTCAGCGCGAAAATCTTTCGCGTTAACGAGTCACAAAAGGCAATCGACGCAGCCTGCCGAAAGCTCGGCATCGACAGAATCACGCACCACGATTTGCGACACTTGTTCGCTACAATCTGCATTGAAAGCGGCGTGGATATTCCGACGGTTTCGCGCTGGCTCGAACACAAAGACGGCGGCGCGCTCGCAACGAAAACGTATGGCCATCTGCGCCGCGACCACAGCATCGCTCAAGCGCAGCGCGTGAGCTTGACTCCAGTGACGACGACGCAATCTGAGATGACCCCTTCCCTGCGACGGCATGATTAGAGCGACTGCTTAGATCGACGCGAGAAAAAGTAATTCTTATGTGTCCCGAGAGGGTAGCCGGTGGCACCCGGGCAGACCCCCTTTTGACGGGTGGCTTCGTTAGGCAATGGCTCACAAATTTTTCCGGTGAAACCCAAAAAGAGGCCCTAGGACGGAGCGTTTTCTTGCGGCGTTGGCGAAGTCCTCAAAAGCCACTCCAATCAAAGATGAGGAATGGAACTTCGCGCTTTGTCTGCACCCCGAGCAAACAGAAGCCTGTTACCTTTACGAATACAGCTGGGAGTGCGGTGAAGTCAGAGAAGAAGTTGAGACACTGCGGCAGAAGCAAGCTCTTCGCGTTGCAAACACCCCAAAGTGGTCAAGATTGTGTAGGCAAAACCCGATGCCGGGTACGAACGGGGAGGAAAACAAGAAGTGATGCGAAAAGGCGCGAATGGCAAACCCGCACATGATTGTTACCTCAAGGCTAACCAATGACCTTCATTTTCTCGACGAATGCAGTCACTTTCCGAAAAAGCACTGGCTCGAAATACCTGCAGAAGAACGAGCGCAAGTCAGCGAGCGATTGCAGCCAGATCGCCAACAGTGGGGGTCTGATGCATTTCACATGGAAAAGAGGGGTATGCTCATTCAATCGCTGGAAGACTATTTGAGCAGCCCTTTCCGATCTACCCTAGGCTAATCGCTTAGAAATTCAGCGGGTTCAGTTCGCGCACACTCCGAGCGGCGGCACTTTCCAGCTCATTATCACGCGCTCAACTTCCATCGTGAGCGGCCAGCCCGGCGACAAGGCCGCGCTCCAGGACAGCATCACTATTCCCTGGAACGCGACGGCCGATGATATTAAGGTCGCCATCCTGGCGTCATCAAACTTCTACAAGTACGATCAGACCAATCATCTCACCGCCGGGCCGGCCGGATTCCACACTCTGTTTGATAGCGGCGGCGGGCTTGGCATCACCGGGAACGAGGCTCGCGCCGCGAACCAGTCGTCACCGGCAGCGCTAGCGATTTTACCATTCAATTCGGCACGCTTACGACCGGAGCAGTTGGAACTAACAATCCCTGGGTAAGGGCGCTCCCGCTCGTCCAGGTTGACGATAGCTCAATCATTTACGCCGACGCGGGCATCGCGGTAGTAGAAATTTACGCGCTGCATTAGTTGTCACCCGGTCGCAGACTAGGCGTGGCCAATCGCCAGAACAACGGCACGAGGTCGTGCCTCTCGGACAACGGGACAGATCGCGCGCGCGAGGGCTCTTCTTTAAACTTACCGGCACTGAAATCACGTTCCGGGGCCTCTTCGAGCCCGTTTCACCGGCCCGAATTCCGGATCGATTCCATCTAGAAACCAGTTCGAGGTCTTGCATTCCTGACGAGCAATCGCCGGAGTTCTGTGCCGTGCCCGAAAACGAATAATCAATCCGTTGCAAGTCGGAATTGTGCTCGGCTCGTCGAGGTCGCCGAAGGGCGTGGATGCTGCCTAAATCCTCATAATTGAACATTCAATTGTTAGTGGAGTCTAAGGAGGCCGGAAGTTGAAGTTTCGCCCACCTCGTCGCTCTGCATGTCAAACAATTTCGAGGAAGAAAAAGTTCTGAAAAGCATTGGGGGGAATGTGAGACGCGAGCGCACATTTTGTCGGATGAGCCAAGATAAGCTCGCCACGCTTGCTCAATTGCACGTGCGGACAATTGCCAAGATAGAAGCAGGGGAGCTGAAGGTGCGGAGCGAGACAATGAAGCGTATTCAGAGGGCGATCGGCTGCGCGTTCTCAAGCTTAGTAACATCAGCCCCGCCTACGACAGGCGCTTAAGAAACGCGATTCGCGCCCGTTTCCTCTAAGTCTCTTGCGCTAGGTTATGAAGGGTTTAGTTCTGGGGTTCAGAAATTTCGTAACACGGTGGGCGAGCTACCTAATTGTCGTGGTGGCCCTATGCCTGACGGCATGGTTCTTCATCGCGAACCTTCAGCACACTTCCGCTAACACCTTCGAGGTTTTTTATTTTGCGGCAACAGATTTGCACGATGGCGTCAGTGTCTATGGATCGCAAACTCCCCACTTGAAAAGCGAATACATTTATCCTCCGTTATTCGCATTTCTTTGTTTGCCGTTTTTGAAAATCGAATTGCACAATGCGACTCGGGTATGGCTAGTAATTGACGTAGTCCTTACTTGGTTTGCTCTTCTCCTTGGTGCTCGCGAAATATTGCGCCGTTTCTTACTTCCCGTATCGTGGCGCGCCTGTATTACGCTCGCAAGCGGAGCGTTCCTCCTGAGCGTCGGAGAAATCAGAACCGAGTGGGCCACAGGCCAGACGGATACGTTAGTGCTCGCGGCTTTTGTATTGGCCCTGTGCTGGATCGATCGTATTCCCTGGCTGGCAGGGTTGGCGCTTGGCTTAGGCGCGAATATCAAATATCAACCGCTGCTCGCCTTGCCTTGGCTCATGGCGCGAAGACGTTGGCGTGCGGCGGGATTCACGGTGCTCTTTTCGTTGGGTTGCGCGATGTTGCCCGCGTTTGCTTCTGGTTGGGCATGGAATCTAAATGAGTTGAGAAAAGCATTCACGGGGCTTGGCAGTTTTGCGGGAATCAATAATGAAATCATCGCCCCATCAGGCGCAGATTTGACTTGGATTCGTAGCATATCTGTCACGAGTGCGATCGGACGTCTGTTGCAATTTTTTAATCTGGATCCCGGCGGAGCGTTTTTTGCTTCGGGTGCGGTAGCTTTACTCTTCTTTGGCCTTGTCTGGTGGGTTTATCGAAAACATTCGCTCGCGCTCTTGGCTACGGCTCCCGTGCCGTCATTTGATCCTTCCAGTAGAGGAATTGTGGCATGCGAATGGGTGGGTCTGATGGTTGCATGGCTGACCCTTGGTCCCCAGGTTTCCCGTCGCCACATGTTTGTGCTGATTCTGTTGCATTTACTGGCCCTTGGCCTTCTTTACGCTTCCCCGCCCGGCAGGAATCGTAAGCTCCTTATTGCTGGATTGGTGGTCTGGCAAATAGGTTTACGCCTGCCGCCTGCGCATTTCCCTTGGTTTCAAAACGCTGCGGATGCCTGGATGGGAATGGGCGGGCCAAGCTGGTGTCTATTGGGCTTTTATGGGGTTCTAGTGTGGGGCGCCTTGGAATGGGCAGCCAGTGTGCCAGGAGTTCATGTTTACTTCCCAACTCGAGTCGCTCTGAGCCAGGAATAAGCTCTTGCTAGCGATGCTAAGCTAAGTCACGCGGAAAATAAGCGCTCGACCTCTGCCCGCCCTCTGCATAAAAAGAAACCTGTGATTCGGCCAGAGAATACACGGGTCTGTTTGGCGACCCCGTTTTCTATTCTTGTTTTTGTTGCCTTTTTCTTTCTCTGCTGCGGGGTCCTCTCTGCAGGCGACTTGAGGAATCTTTCTACGCGTGGGTTTGTCGGCAAAGAGGACAGCGTCCTGATCGGGGGCTTAATCGTCAAGGGAAGCGCACCGAAGCGGATTATTCTTCGCGCGATCGGAGCCTCCATCAAGGTAAATGGAATCCCACTCTCCGGTACCCTGCAAGATCCGATTCTCGACCTTTTCGACTCCAAAGGGACCATGCTTCAGACAAATGACGACTGGCGTTACGGGCCGGAGTTGGACATTGAAGCCAGTAAGCTGGCGCCCACGGACGACTATGAATCTGCGATTATTGCGGTCCTTGATCCGGGCAACTACACAACAATCATCCATGGGTACGCTCACAGTACAGGGATCGCTTTGGTGGAGGCATATGACCTCGATTCCGCGGGTAACTCCTTAGCTGAGATCTCCACTCGCGGAACTGTTCAGTCTGGCGATAATACTCTGATCGGTGGTTTCGTGGTAGCAAACAGCGCCACCAACGTGCTCATCCGAGCTATCGGTCCCGAGCTGACTCAATTTCACGTTCCGAATGCGCTTCAGGACCCAACTTTGGAGCTATACGACGCAAGTGGGACGCTTCTTGCAGCGAATGACGATTGGAAAGCCGACAACCGTCAGGCCATCAGTGATACCGGCGCCGCGCCAACAGATGATCGGGAATCGGCAATCGTTCACAACCTCGCTCCCGGAAATTACACAGCGGTAGTGCGTGGCAAAAATGGCACGAGCGGCATCGCCCTCGTCGAAGTATACCGCCTCCCGTAAAGAAACAATCCTCGTTTGTTACTCCGAACATCATGAAAACTAAATTCCATTTGTCCACTAGTCGGATCATCCCGTGGCTAATTCTTCTGACTCTTAGCGCTTCTGCGCTGGTCACGATTTCCCCCGCTGCCTTTGCGCAAGCCGGCCCCCCGGGGCCTCCGGGCCCTCAAGGCCCTCCCGGCGAGATCGGCAGCAAAGGTCCCAAGGGTGATCCGGGGCGCACGGGAAACACTGGGCCCCAAGGTCTGCAAGGAGATCCCGGAGCGACGGGGCCGGCAGGCTCACCCGGCCCCGCAGGTCCACAAGGTGTTCAAGGACCCTCTGGCCCCATTGGTCCGCAAGGCGCGACTGGAGCCACCGGAGCAATTGGTCCCGCTGGTGCAAAAGGTGATCCGGGTAATCCGGGCGCAACCGGTTCGCCAGGTCCCAAGGGGGACCAAGGGACCGCTGGCGCGACAGGGGCAACAGGTGCAACCGGCGCCAAAGGAGATAAAGGTGACCAAGGGCCTTCCGGTCCCGCGGGACCGACTGGTGCAAATGGTTTGCCCCTTAACCCGCTGCAACTCGCGATCCTTAAGTGGGCGCCGAGCTCGGCGACGCCAGCCTTCGCTGTGGGAAGCAATCCGATAGGGATAGCATTTGATGGAGCTGCGATGTGGATCGTAAATAATTCGAGTAACAGTGTGACAAAGGTGCGAGCCAGTGACGGCGCCGTTATCGCGACTTACGCTCCGTTTACCTTGGACTCCCAATTTAACCAGGTCCCTGTGCTTAACGGCCCCTCCGCGATCGCATTCGACGGCGCGCGAATGTGGATCACTAACGCGGGGGGTAATCATGTCGTGGCTTTGAACGCCAGTGATGGAACGGTCGCTGGAAAGTTTTCGGTTGGCAGCAACCCTCGCGGCGTAGCGTTTGATGGAAACCTAATTTGGGTAACTAATTCGAATGACAACACCGTAACTGGCCTCAGGGCCACCGACGGCAGTTTTGTGATCACTGTCGCGGTCGGCACAACCCCACTCGGGATTGCCTTTGACGGAAAGTTCCTTTGGGTGGCGAACAACAGCAGCAACACAGTCAGCCGACTGACCGGCGGTCAAGTAACGGGTACTTTTACCGTCGAGACCAATCCAATTGGAGTGGCTTTCGACGGGACGAATATCTGGGTCGCAAACAATGGCAGCGCTTCAATTACGAAACTCAGTTCTAACGGGGTGGTGCTGGCTAACTATCCAACTGGCAGTGGACCTAACTCGCTTGCCTTCGACGGAGCGAACATGTGGGCAACAATCAGCACTGACAACACTCTGCTCGAATTGCGTGTAATTGACGGACAAAATCTGGGTACAGTCCCTACCGGCAATTCACCCCAAGGCGTCGCTTTTGATGGAGCCAATATTTGGGTAACGAATACGTCCGCAAATTCTGTCTCGAAACGTTAAACAAAGGTCGAATGAGCGCATGCGGCCAAGGCAGCTGATTCTGAACATGCAAAAATAATCTGCCCGGTGTGCGCGGCGCAGAGTGCGGGCAGCGACGCTGCAAAGTCGTCTGCGAAAGCGCGCGTTGCCGCGGCCGCGTGGTCCTAACTTGCTCCGAGTTTTGGCGGATTCTCGCGCCCGAATCAGCTACGACCGGGAAGGCGCATCCGCAATGGGGACTGTTGCGGCCGCCCCTGCGGCTATCTCGGCTCGAAGGATCGCTACGAAATGTTGAGCCTCTGATAAACCGGCGCCTATCGCGGACAGATAAATGCTAATCGCCTTCACTCGATCACGGGCGATAATCGCGTGAATGATGGCGTCACGTTGTTCCGGTGTTAATTCTCGCTTCATCTTGCTCTCAAGGTTGGTAGAATTTCTTTGAAAAGTCCCGGGGGCCACTATGAACTAGCCGCACGCAGGAGTAAACTTCTTGCCAGCGACAACGTTGTAACGTCTCAATGGATGCGTGCACCCGGAACGCCGTAAGGGGTGCCCCCACTTTTTTGTTACCCACAATTCACGGTCGTTTTCTACGGTCGCACCGATTTTCCGTGAGAGGCGTTGCAAAGCTACGCAATGAATCCGCGCCTTTGATTCGCTAGTTCGCTCTGTAGCCGCCGATTCTGCAAAGCTATGCAAATCAGTGTAATTCAGGGAAATTCGGGGTATTTCAATTATGAGTTCCCTGCTCTAACCGCTGAGCTATAGACCCGCCACGGTCACGAATAAATCATGACCATAGGCGGATGACCAACCTCGAATGCTTTCGGTAGGGACGGCGCGCTGCGCCGGTCCGCGAACATCCCTTACGGCTGTGCCGCAGGCAAGCTTAGAGCGACGCTCAGGTGGATCAAGCGCTCCGACGCTCGATGTCATTTAGGCAGCGAAGCCGCATTTATTTGACATCGCCCGTCTACGGACATCGCAGCGCGATGTCCCTACCCTCCGAATCCTCGACGCCTACAATGCGTGCCGACATGCGTCGCGAGCAAGCCGCTGAGCTATAGGCCCATTCTCAATTTGGATTAAAACACGGGGCACGACGCGTGACCAACCCCAAAATGCTTTTGGTAGGGACGGCGCGCTGCGCCGTCCGCGGATATCCAAGGTGGCTCGAGCGCTCCGACGCTCGATGTCATTTAGGCAGCGAAGCCGCATTTATTTGACATCGCCCGTCCACGGACATCGCAGCGCGATGTCCCCACCATCGCGATTTCGACCTTACAAGTGCGTGCCGGTCTGCGGCGCGGGACGAGGCGCGAGGTTGCGCTCACGCTCGGCGGCCTTCGCGGCTGCGGGATCGACAGGTTTGGGTGCGGTCTTCTTCATGGCCGCATCCATTTCAGCTTTCGTCGGCGGCGCTGGTGGCTTCGGGTGAGTCTGGGTGCCCACCCGGATCACCTGACCCTTCACGAACTGGTACCCATCGGAATGAGTCCAGACTCCCTTCACAAGCGACCAGCCTGCTTTCAGCGGTGGCGCCGGCGCGACCTTGGGCACGGTTTTCGTTTCCTTCTTGTTCCTCGACGGTGAAGGCTCGGCTGTTGCCGCGAAACTGGTGAGGATGGCGATAGATAAAATGGTTCGGATCATATTGAGTTAGCTGCTTTGCGATTTCGTCCGAGGGATTTCCGAGGGGATGGTTGCGGGGCGGCAACCGGCTAATCACGCATCGTTCATGGAGCCTGCCGGGGTACCCTTTGGCATGATGAGTGGAGCGGCAGACATGATGGGTTCGTGGGACGTTCCGCGATTCACCTCAAAAAGGCAACGCGTGGTCAAGCTTGTTTTTCTTTTTGCCTCGTTGCCCGCTGGGACTCAAAAGCCCGACCACGGACTCTGCTGCGAGAAATGTTCCCGCGCCAGGAGGACCCCGATGCGGACAACGACGCTCACGAGAAAGCCGACGACGAAGCAGAATCCGGCTGCGTAACGCATCGAGCGTTCGGTCAGGTCAAAAATTCCTGGCGGCTTGTCTTTGTGCATCGCGGGATTCTGGACGGTTGCGCTGGGCTGCGTCAAGTGCGGGCTCTTTGAAGCGAAATTCTGTTCGTTCAACCCGACGAAAGGATCGGACTGGCCCCGGGGGCAATCGTTTGCAATTGACAGGGAAAGGACAGATCAGGCATTTCTTTTCAGAGCACCCGGTTTGCAAAGCAATGAACTACGCCTCTTCCGTCAGCGATTTCTTCAAAAGTCCCAAGTGGATGATGAATATGCTGCTGGCCGGCGTCTGCGTCTTTATTCCCTTCATCGGCCAGATTGTGATCAAGGGCTGGTTGATCACCGGCTTTTGGGGTCGCGATGACGAACGCCCCGAGACCTTTCCCGATTTCGATTTCGGTAACTTCGGCAAATATCTGGAGCGCGGCCTCTGGCCTTTCCTCGTGACGTTTGTGACCGGCCTCGTGCTCGGAATGATTTTCGCCGTCTTTATGGTGCCTTTCGCGATGATCTCCAGCCTTCTCACCGGCGGGAGCCACGGACAGGAGAACGGCTGCGCCGGCGCGCTCATTGGCATTATCATATTTTTCTTCTACATGATTATGATCGTTGCGATGTTGTTTCTGCTGACTCCATTTACTTTGCGAGCAACGATCACGCAGGATTTCGGACAGTCATTCAACTTCGCGTTCGTGAAGAGATTCGTGACCTTGATGTGGAAGGAGATCCTCCTGAGCGCACTCTTCCTGTTGGTCGCCAGCACGATCCTCGTTTGTATCGGCGCGCTGGCCCTTTGCGTGGGAATGTATTTCGCCCTGGTGCCGGTCTACTTCTGCTGGCTGCATTTGCAGAAGCAACTTTATCGCCTCTATGTCAGCCGCGGCGGCGAGCCGGTCCCGCAAAGTCCGAAACTGCGCGATTCCGCCGCGCCGGCGACGACCTAAGCATAGGGACGTTTTTCCGAAACGTCNNGACGTTTCGGAAAAACGTCCCTACCTTTGGCTATTTCTTCTTCGCCTGGACGATCGCGTTATCCAGGAGTTGCTGCGCCTTTTCCTCCCCCGATTGGAAATCCCAGATGTCTTTATCGAGAAGATATTGGGCCGGAGTGGCGAAATTCACGTTCTGAACATTGGTGATTCGCGATTGTAACGTAATGATCCCGGCGAGAGCGCCGCCGCGACAAAGGATCAGCGGTCCGCCGCTATTCCCCGGACTGACCGGCGTCGAAGTCCGAATGAGTGTCTCTTCGTTTATCTTGTCGAAACGCGAAATGATTCCCGAGGTAATGCTCAATCCTTCTCCCAGCGCGTTGCCGATGGCAATGCACGCCTCCCCCTCTTTGATGGTGTCCAGCGGCCTGACCGGAAACTGATTGGGTGCCCATTTCCCTTCCAACCGGACCAGGAGCAGGGCGAGATCTACATCGTTTTTCGCGCGCGCAACGACTTCGACATCGGCGAAATCCTTCTCGTGGACGAAGCGCACGCCGCACTTGTAGTCGCCGGTCATGTTGTCGCCCGGATCAACTACGTGCCAGTTCGTGGCGACCAGGCCGTACTCGGTGTCGTTATAGAGGAGCACGCCGGTGCCGCTGGCGCCGTTGTCCTTTTTCAGATAAGCTTTCCTTTCTTTCCAGGTCGTGCGCACCTCGAGGACCGACGACTTGTACATATCGCGAAGTTCATCCGCGGAAAAAACGCGGTCGTGCGGCTGAGAAATCTGGGTCGTCGTCGGCTGCTGCGGGCCCGGTTCAAGGGTGGGTATTGTTTTTGTGGCCGGAGCGGTCAGCCAATAGGTGGTGAAACCCGCGAAACCGAGAAAGAGAGCGGCTATCAACGGCAAACCGAAACGCATTCTCTCCCGTTTAAAGGTCGTATGAACGTAACGGATCTGCGGGTAGGCCGAGAACGCGATCCACGCCACGAGATAAGCCGCCCAAATCACCCAGACGATGCGGTCTCGCGAATAAAAGAGCAGGCCCACGACCACAAGACCCAACCAGAACCATGGGGCCGCTACCATCGCGCGTCGGCGCCGGTTCATTCGCAGCCAGTTCCGCCAAATGATGAATCCGCCAAAAGCCGGCGAAAGAAAAAAGCTTCCCAGGATGGCGACGTACGGACTCCAGATCGTTTCCCCTTCCGGCGGCTGGTGACTCGCGGCCGCCGCTGCGGGGGTTGATGGTGTCGACGGCAAAGGAGGAGGACCGGACGGGCGAGCAACGGAGGCGGGCGCCGGCGTGGAAGGCAGAGGCGGCGGTGTCACCCTGGGAAGTTCGGCCGCCTTCGATTCAGTCGCCGGCGACGGTTCCTTTTCCGGCGGAGCGGGAACAACGCCGGCCGGCGGGGACGTCGCCCCCGTTCCCGCGGCCAGGAATTCGGAAATCGGTATCCAGGAAGATTTGCTTTCGTTCCAGGCGAGGTCAGTCGGGCTGAAAGTTCCGTCCGCGATTTTCTCGCGGATGGCGGATTCCGAAAAACGCCCTGCGAACGCCCCGTTCCGATGAATCCAAATCTCCATGCCGCCTTTCTAGCGAAGGCAGCCGGTGAGGCGCAACGAAATACGCGAACGGCCCTGGAGGGACGGGCGCTGTCCCGTCCCAAAATAATGGGACGACACGGAGGTCGTCCCTCCAGTCAGATCATATTGACCGCGCCGCAGTTCGGGCAGGTGTAGGCCTGTTCGCTCGGCGGCGACAACGGACGCGTAAGATATTGGTGGCAGCTCCAGCACTTGACCCAAAACGGACTCGTCCGGCCGCCAGCTTCATCGCCATTACCCGGCCCAGGATGGAGATCTCCCTTCGGCGGCAGCTCCAGCCTGCCGATTTGGTCCGCCGGGATTTCCCGATCCGGTTTCTTTCCGAGGATGTAGTCGCCTTCAGTCATTGCTGTCTTTCTTTGTTGCTCTCTTGGTTGTAACGCACGCGACGCCGTTGGCAATTTCCAAATGAGAACGAACCCGGATCGGACTTTTGCAAAATAGAAAGCAGACTCGCGATCGGTCGACGCGTGATCGAGTTCACGGCCGGCCAGCCACCGGCATTCAGGAGCAGCTTTTTTTGCGAGATCTCAGGCGAGTTCTTTCCCCGGATCCCGAATTACTCGATAAGATCGACCTCCTGAAACTGCTCAGCACACCAGTCGCCGAGGAGAGCGCGAAGAGCCGCTTCGCCCAAATGCGCGCCGCCCTGGCCGGGTAGAATCCACCCGTGAAACCCTTCCGTACTCTGGCCGAAACGATCGCTCCTGATGGCGGACGTTTCACGCTGCATGAACACGACGGCGAGTATTTCATGAAGCTGAATGGCCGTCAGCTGATGAGCAGCACCTCAACGAGCTCGGAAATTTTGCTGGCGAAACTGGCGTGCGAGAACCTGCTTCGGCACCCGCACCCTCGCGTTCTAATCGGCGGACTGGGACTAGGCTTCTCGTTGAAGGCGGTGCTGTCGCTGGTGGGGAAAAACGCGGAGATACACGTCGCGGAATTACTGCCAGAAGTGATCGAATGGAATCGGCAATTCCTGATGAAATTAAACGGCGCTCTTCTAAATAATCGTCGGGTGCAGGTGTTCGCCGAGGATGTCATTCGTCTGATTCGACGAGGGCAGGAGGCGCGTTACGACGCCATCCTCCTCGATGTCGATAATGGGCCGACCTCTTTTGTTCAGGCTAAGAATTCACGGCTCTATAGCCGGCGCGGGTTTGAAAGAATCGCGAATGCCTTGCAGCCGGGTGGCCGCGTCGCCTTCTGGTCGGCGACCGATGATGAACCCTTCGGCGAAGCCCTGGCCCGCGCGGGTTTCCGTGTGCACGTGGTGGAAGCCAAGTCACACGAGCGCGCGAAGCGCTTCGAGCATCGCATCTACGTGGGCGAGACGAAGCAGCGCGAGCGCGAGGCGGCCCCCGCGCCACAAGACAATTTGTGAGGCGTCTGTGCCAGACGCCTCACTTAACTGTAGCCGGGGCGCACTGTTGCTGGGTTCCCCGGCCCGCCGACACAGCGGCGTGGCTGCAGGAAGAAGCAGGCACGAGTCATTGCGCAAACAACTCGACGGGTTTCCGCATTGTCCACCCGTGGACTAATCCTTATCCTCCGCCACCGATGAGCGTCACGTTGGATCCAAAACGAACCGTAGCGGAACTGAAGGAACTTCGGGCGCTCACCGGCGATGAAAGTGGTGCGCAACGGGTTGCCTTCACCGAAACCTGGGCGAAAGCGCGGACCTGCCTGCGCGGGAAACTCGAAGCGTTTTGCCCCGACATTCGCGCCGACGAAGCCGGAAACCTCTGGGCAACCTTGCGCGGGGAATCGCCCAGGGCGCTGCTCCTCGGCGGACATATCGACTCGGTCCCGAACGGTGGCTGGCTCGACGGCTGTCTCAACACGCTCGCGGGCGTGGAGATTCTTCGGCGGATCAATTCACAGTTTAACGGCCGGCCGCCGGTCACCGTTCGTCTGGTCGATTGGGCGGATGAAGAAGGGGCGCGATTCGGCAAAAGCCTTTTCGGGTCCTCGGCCTGCTCGGGTCATCTCGACATGGATGAAGCGCGGGCGTTGCGCGACACAGAAGGCGTCACCCTCCCCGCCGCGCTCGAACAGAACGGGATCGATTTCGAGAAAGTGAAGGAATGCGGCCGGGAACTGGCGAATGCCGCCGCCTACCTGGAATTGCACATCGAGCAGGGCCCCGTCCTTCTCGATTTGGATCGGCCGCTCGGGACTGTCCTCGGGACATTTGGCGTCGAGCGCCACGCGATCACGTTTCACGGGCAGGCGGCGCATTCCGGCAGCACCCCGATGAACCGGCGCAAAGATGCTTTCCTCGCGGCGGCCAGGATGAGTCCGGAAATCTATCGGATCACCGAACGGCACGGCGGCGTTTGCACAATCGGTTCCTGCACCACCAAGCCGGGCATCGTCACGAGCGTCGTCGAAGAATGCCGGATCACCCTCGATCAACGGCATCTCGACGCAGCTGCACTCGCGCGCATGCTGGCAGAAGCGAAAGACGCCAGCGAACGTTTCGCCCAGGAAGGCAGCGTTACGGTTTCCTGCGAACGTCTCTGGCAGATCGAACCGATCCTGTTTCACAACGATCTCATCGCGTTCTGCGACGAAGCCATTCGCGAAACGGGCGCCGACCCGTATCGCCTCCCCTCCGGCCCGCTGCACGACGCTGCCGAAGTCGCGCGCGCCGGCGTTCCCACGATCATGATGTTCGTGCAAAGCCTTCACGGCATCAGCCACAACAAGATCGAGGACACGAAGGAAGAACATCTCGAATTGGCCGTAAACGCTTTCGATAAGCTCGCCGACAAGACGATGAGGTGGATCGAGCGCTCCGCCGCTCGATGACGATGTGGCGGCGGAGCCGCATTTTTGAAAGCATCGCGCGACGGAGCGCACGATCCACCCAATCAGCGACCGACAAGGAGAAGAATTCTGTCGAGTTCCGCCGGCTTATTCGATAGACACAGCACCTATCCGAAAAAGGAGGCCTTATGCCGACACTCGCTACCACCGTTGACGGATTGAAACTGCCGAACCCGTTTGTGATTGGATCGGGACCGCCGGGAACGAATCTCAATGTCATTTCGCGCGCTTTCCGCGAAGGCTGGGGGGCGGTGATCGCGAAGACCGTCAGCCTCGATTCCTCGAAAGTGATCAATGTGGCGCCGCGTTACGCGAAACTTCATGCGAACGATCCCAAGGATGTCATCGGCTGGGAAAACATCGAATTGATCAGCGATCGCAAATTCGAGATCTGGCTCGACGAATTCAAGAAATGCAAGGACATGCATCCGGAGGGCATCCTGATTGCGTCGATCATGGAGGAATACAACCGCGATGCCTGGACCGAGATCGTGGAGCGTTGCCAGGACGCCGGGGTCGATTCATTCGAACTGAACTTCTCCTGCCCGCACGGATTACCGGAGCGGAAAATGGGGGCGGCGATGGGTGAAAACCCCGAGATCGTCGAGGAGGTCTCCAGCTGGGTCATGGCGGCAGCAAAAAAGCCGGTCTGGGCAAAAATGACCCCGAATGTGACCCGCATCACCGAGCCGAGCCGGGCCGCGTTCCGGGGCGGCTGCCAGGGCGTCGCCGCCATCAACACCATTCGAAGCGTTATGGGTGTGAATCTCGATACGCTTCGACCGGAGCCAACGGTCGAAGGATTCACCACTCCCGGGGGTTATTCGTCAAAGGCGGTTCGACCGATTGCGCTGCGGATGGTGATGGAAATCGCCACGATGATCCGGAGCGAATTTCCAGGGCGCACTCTTTCCGGGATCGGCGGCATCGAGAGCGGCGGCGATGCCGCGCAGTTCATCCTGCTCGGCGCCGATACGACCCAGGTCTGCACTGGCGTGATGAAGTTTGGCTACGAATCGGTCAAGCGAATGTGCGACGAGTTGCTCGCCTTTATGGAGAAACACAAGTTCGAGACGCTCGAGGATTTTAAGGGCAAGAGTCTCGATTATTTCACCACCCATCGCGAGCTCGTTCGGATGCAAACCGAGCGCAAAGCAAAGGACAAGGCGGCGGCGGAAGAGGCCGCGACAAAGAAGATGGTCCGCGCCGACAGCGAATGGAGCGGCGATGATTTTGTGAAACAATCGGATGCGCTTGCGCGGTGATGAAGAAAGTGACGTGTAACAAGTGACATGTGACGAGTAAAGAAAGCGGGATGTCTTCCAACATGTCACAGGTCACACGTCACTCGTCACTCTCCCCTTGTCCCGTCTTCATCAACGGCGAATGGCGGAATCTCTCCGGCGTCGCCACTTCGCCGGTCTTCAATCCGTCGCGCGGCGAGACGATCGCGGAAGCGCCGATGGGCGGCGTCGAAATGGTGAATGAAGCCGTCGAATCCGCCGCCGCGGCTTTCCCCGCCTGGCGCGAAACCCCGGCGGTGGAACGCGCCCGCGTTCTCTTTCGATATCGCCAGTTGGTCGAAAAAAATTTGGATCGCATTTGCCAGAGCGTGACGCGGGAGCACGGGAAGACCCTGGCTGAAGCGCGAGGCAGCGTTTACCGCGGGATCGAGAACATCGAGTACGCCTGCGGCGTGCCGACGCTGCTCATGGGCGACACGCTCGAGAACCTGGCGCGGAGCGTCGATTGCGAGACGCTGTTGCAGCCGCTCGGGGTTTGCGTCGGCATCACGCCGTTCAATTTCCCCGCGATGGTTCCGATGTGGATGTTTCCGCTCGCGATCGCGTGTGGAAATACTTTTGTGCTAAAGCCTAGTGAGAAAGTTCCGCTCACGGTCGTGATGATCGTCGAGCTGCTCGAGAAGGCCGGACTGCCCAGGGGCGTTCTCAACCTGGTCCACGGCGGACGCGAGTGCGTGGATGCGCTCCTCACCCATCCGAAAGTGAAAGCGATCTCGTTTGTCGGCTCGTCGCCGGTGGCGAAATACATTTTTGAAACCGGCACCCGCCACGGCAAACGCGTCCAGGCCAATGGCGGCGCGAAGAATTATATCGTTATCATGCCCGACGCCGAGATGTCGAAGACCGTCGAGGCGCTCTCGACCGCAGCGTTCGGCTGCGCCGGCGAACGTTGCATGGCCGGCTCCACTGCCATCACGGTGGGTGCGGCGGCCGATCGCCTCCTGCCGTCACTGGTTCAGGCCGCCCGCTCGATTCGGGTGGGCCCGACGGATATCGAAATGCAGCCGGACATGGGGCCGGTCATCACCGCACAACATCGCGACCGGGTCGCGAGTCTGGTCGCGAGCGGGGAAAAGGAAGGAGCGAAGATCATTTGCGATGGACGCGGAGCACGCGTCGAAGGGGCGCCGAACGGTTTCTATATGGGCGCCACCATTGTCGACCAGGTGCGCGATGAGATGACGCTGGCCCGCGAAGAAGTTTTTGGGCCGGTCCTGAACGTCATGCGCATGGAAGATCTTGATGGCGCCATCGAGGCCGCGAACAAATCAGCGTTCGGCAACGGCGCCGCGATCTTCACCCAGTCGGGTAAAGCCGCCCGCGAATTCAAACACCGCGTCAAGGCCGGCATGATCGGGATCAACGTCGGCGTTCCCGCGACGATGGCGATGTTCCCTTTCACCGGATGGGACGATTCCTTTTACGGCGATCTCCACATCCAGGGGAAAGAGGCAGTCCAGTTCTACACCCAGCAGAAGGTGGTTACGACCCGCTGGTTCGGCGACGGCGTGGGCGATGTCTGGAAGAAATAAGAAAAGTGACATGTGACGAGTGACGTGTGACGAGATTTTGGGTAGAACGTCGCCATGGAAAAGAAGACCCAGAACTACAAGGACCTCGTCGTTTGGCAGAAAGGCATTGCCCTCGCGAAAGCAGTTTATCAGCTGACATCGAAATTCCCGGCCGAAGAGAAATTCGGACTCGTGTCACAGATGCGGCGAGCTGCAGTTTCCATCCCGTCAAATATTGCAGAAGGACAAGCTCGCCATACAACTGGCGAATTCATTCAGTTTATCTCGCATGCTGAGGGCTCAACCGCCGAACTCGAGACACAACTTATCCTGAGCATCGAGCTCGCCTTCGCCAAAACTGAAAACGCGAAAGCCGAATTCGCTCTGCTCGATGAGATTCGTCGCATGTTAAACGGCCTTCGCCGGAAGTTGAGCGGCGCCAAATAGTCTCGTCACACGTCACTCGTCACATGTCACTTCTTATAAAGGGCGGCGAGATCGTCACCGGCGCCGAGCATTACATCGCAGACATCTACTGCGAGCACGAGCGGATCACCCATATCGATCGGAGCATCGATCCGCCGGCAGGAGCGGAGGTGATCAACGCCAGCGGAAAATATGTTTTCCCGGGTTTCATCGATCCGCACGTCCACATTTACCTGCCATTCATGGGAACGTTCTCGAAGGACACTTACGAGACGGCGAGCAAAGCGGCGCTCGTCGGCGGGACAACAACGATGATTGAGATGGTTTGCCCGGCACGGGGCATGAGCGCCGCGGAAGGTTTTCGACTGTGGCAGGAACAGGCGGCGGGAAAATCTGCGTGTGATTACACCTATCACATGGGCGTGACGCGGTTCGACGAGGAGAACGCAAAGCAACTACGCGACATCGTCGCCGCGGGCATCAGCTCATTTAAGATTTTTCTCGCTTACAAAGGGGCATTCGGAATCGACGACGCCGAGCTGTATCACACGCTGAAACTCGCGAAGGAACTTGGCGTGATCGTGACCGCGCATTGCGAAAATGAAACGCTCGTGGCGGAGAGGCAAAAGGAATTGCTGGCCGCTCACCTGACTGGACCCGAGCAGCACCACGAGAGTCGGCCGCCGCGCGTGGAAGCGGAAGGCGTTCATCATTTGATGACCTTCGCGGAGTTGACGGGCGCACATGTTTACATCGTGCACTTGAGTTGCGACGAAGCATTGCGCGAAGCGCTCGCGGCCCGGCATCGGGGCGTGAACGTCTCGATCGAAACGCTGATTCAATATCTCGTGCTCGACAAGACAGACGCGGAACGGCCGGAGTTTGAAGGCGCGAAGTTCGTGATGTCGCCGCCGCTGCGCGACAAGCGGAATCAGCCGGTGCTCTGGAATGGATTGAGCAACGGCGAGATTCAAACGGTCGCGACCGATCACGCGCCGTTCGATTTCAAGGCGCAGAAGCCGATGGGCCGCGACGATTTCGCGAAAATTCCGAACGGCATCCCATCGCTCGAAGACCGGGTGAATTTGCTCTACACTCACGGCGTGAAGACCGGAAAGCTCGACCTGCACACGCTCGTCAACGTGGCGAGCACGAACGCGGCCAAGACATTCGGATTGTTCCCGAGCAAAGGCGCGATCCAGATCGGCGCCGATGCCGACCTTGTCATCTACGATCCGGAGTATCGCGGCAAAATCTCCGCAAAGACGCAACTGATGAATGTCGATTACAGCGCCTTTGAAGGCTGGGAGATCGAGGGTCGCCCGGATGTGGTCACGGTCCGCGGCGAGGTCGCGGTGCGCGACGGGAAGTTTGTTGGCACAATTGGCCGCGGTAAGATGTTGGAGCGCGAGCCGGCGCATTTTTAACCCTCCTGCTCCTGATCTTGATCATGCTCATGATCCTCTTTGCAGCGTGAGTCTCCCAGGAAGATCAGGATCAAGATCATGAGCAAGAGCAAGAGTGCTACGCACGACGCGCCGGACGTCGAAGTCTCGATCGAGATCGAGCAGAGCACGCTCTACAACAAAGACCTCGCGCCGGTCCCAAGAACCCGCCGCACCTGGCGGGTGGGCAGCTTCGCCGCTCTCTGGATTTCGATGTCGGCATGCATCCCGACCTACATGCTGGCCTCGTCGCTTATCGGCGGCGGGATGAACTGGTCGCAGGCCATCCTCACCATTTTTCTCGGCAATCTCATCGTCGTCGTCCCGATGATCCTGAATGCGCATGCGGGCACGCGTTACGGAATTCCTTTCCCGGTTTTCTGTCGGGCCGCGTTCGGGACCCGCGGCGCAAACGTTCCGGCGCTGATGCGCGCGTTCGTCGCCTGCGGCTGGTTTGGAATCCAAACCTGGATCGGCGGAGCGGCGATTTACAAAATCCTCGGCGTGTTCTTTCCCGCATTGACGGCACCGGGCGCGCCGGCGTTCCTCGGCATTACTTTGGCGGAATTTATCTGCTTTCTCTTCTTCTGGAGCATCAACATGTTCGTCGTTTACAAGGGGATCGAATCGATCCGCCTCCTCTTGAACATCAAGGCGCCGTTGCTCATCGCGCTTGGTTTGTTGCTGCTCGCCTGGGCCTACCGGAATGCCGGCGGCTTCGGGCCGATCCTTGCCCAGCCTTCAGCGTTTGATCCCGGCCAGCCGAAGGCGGGACAGTTCTGGTCGTTCTTCGTTCCCGGCCTCACGGGCATGATTGGGTTTTGGGCCACGCTGTCGCTGAATATCCCTGACTTCTCGCGTTACGCGCGAAGCCAGCGCGACCAGATCATCGGGCAGGCGCTCGGACTCCCCCTGACGATGGCGCTCTACTCGTTCATCGGCGTGGCCGTGACTTCCGCGACAACGATCATCTATGGCAAAACAATCTGGGACCCGGTGGAAGTGCTGACGAAGTTCACGAATCCGGTTGTTCTGGTGGTCGCGATGTTTGCTCTCTGCCTCGCGACTCTCGCCACGAACATTGCCGCCAACGTCGTCAGCCCCGCGAATGATTTCGCCCATCTCGCGCCGCACCGGATTTCGTTCCGAACCGGCGGCCTGATCACGGGAATCATCGGCGTGCTGATGATGCCGTGGAAATTGGTCGCGGATCCGTCCGGCTACATTTTCACCTGGCTGATCGGTTACAGCGCGCTGCTGGGCCCGATCGGCGGAATCATGATCGCTGACTATTTCGTCCTTCGGCGGCGGCGGTTGAATCTCAACGCCCTTTACCAGCACGACTCCGAACACTGCTACACAAAGGGTTTCAGCATCGTCGCGCTTGTCTCGTTGCTTGCCGCGATTCTTCCAAACCTTCCCGGTTTCCTCGTCACAGTGAAAGTTCTCGACGGCGGAAGCGTCCCGGCATTTTTCGTCACGCTCTACAGCTACGCCTGGTTTGTTGGATTCGGGATTGCGTTCTGCCTCTACATCGCGCTGCGCAAAATAAATTCCGGAGAGCGCAGCCGGTGAAAACATGTCATCCTGAGCGAAGCGGAGTCGAAGGATCCCGCGATGTAACGTTAAGGTTTCGCCACGGGATCCCTCGACTTCGCTCGGGATGACAACAAACATGAACACACCGCAATTGCCGCCATTTCCACATCAACCCGCCGCCTACAAAGGACCGTCCGCCGACGAAGTCCTGCGCCTGCGCCGGGAATTCCTGAACCCCGGCATTTTCCTCTACTACAAGAAGCCGATCATGCTGGTCGAAGGGAAGATGCAATATGTGTGGGACGATCAGGGCCGGCGTTATCTCGACGCGCTCGGCGGCATCGTCACCATCAGTGTTGGACATTGTCACCCCGAGGTCGTCGACGCGGCGCGACGGCAAAACGAACTGCTTCAGCATTCGACCACGATTTATCTGCATCCGAACATCGCGCTCTATGCCGAAAAGCTGGCGGCGAAAATGCCGGGCGACCTCAAGGTCTGTTACTTCGTCAATTCCGGTTCGGAAGCGAACGACCTGGCGCTGCTCCTGGCGCGCGCCTACACCGGCAACTATGACATGATCGCGCTCCGCAACGCCTATCACGGCGGCAACGCTTCGGGAATGGGCTTGACCGCTCATCACACCTGGAAATTCAACACGCCCCACAGCTTCGGCGTTCACCATGCCATTACGCCCGATCCCTTTCGTGGTTACTGGGGCCGGGACGATGCCGACGCGGGGAGGAAGTATGCGGCAGACGTGAAGAACCTGATCGAGTACGCCACCCCCGGTCAGGTCGCCGGCTTCATCGCGGAATCGATCCAGGGCGTCGGGGGGTGCGTGGTTTTTCCGGATGGCTATCTCAAGCATGCTTACGAACACGTCCGCGCGGCTGGCGGAGTTTGTATCGCCGATGAAGTGCAGGCCGGCTTCGGCCGGACGGGTTCGCACTACTGGGGCTTCGAAACGCAGGGGGTCATTCCTGACATTGTCTGCATGGCGAAAGGAATCGGGAATGGCGCGCCGCTCGGCGCCGTAGTGACTACGCCAAAGATCGCGCAGGCCTTATCGCAGCGAATCCATTTCAACACTTTCGGAGGGAACCCGGTCGTCTGCGCCCAGGGCATGGCGGTCCTCGACGTGATCGATCGCGAAAAGCTGCAGGAAAATTCGCTCACGATTGGGAACCACTTGTCAGGCGGATTGAATCGCCTCAAGGAAAAGCACAATCTCATTGGCGACGTTCGCGGCAAAGGTCTCCTCCTCGGAATCGAGCTGGTGAAAGATCGCGCCACGAAGGAACCGGCCAAAGCCGAATGCGCCCAGGTTGTCGAGGCCTGCAAGGATATGGGCCTCCTGTTAGGCAAAGGCGGATTGCAAGGTCAGACCATCCGTTTCTCGCCGCCGATGAACATCACGAAAGCGGACGCGGATTTTCTACTCGAAGTGTTGGATCGCGCGTTTGCGGGGCTCTGACGGCAGCCGCCGTCATCCCGAGCCGCGCAGACGGCGAGGGACCCCGCAGTCGCATATTCGCCCACAAGATCGCTCACGCGCTGCCCGACGATTGCGCCCGACATCTCGCGGAAGCGTCAAAGCGCTTGTGAGGTCCCTCGGCGCGCTACGCCAGCCTCGGGATGACAGCTCGTTAGGTTAGCCGCGGCTCAAAGCTGAAACTGGCAACCAGTTCCTTACCCGCAGGGATTTTTTGAATACCCTCCTTGTCTTCAAAGGCGCGTTGCTTGTCATGATCGGTCAGGCCCCAGCAGGGCTCGACGCAGAGGAAGGGGCCGCCGTCGGACCACAACGTCAGATAAGGCACTCCCGTCAGGTCGATGAGGACGGTCCGGCGAGACGGCGGATCGGAAAAGGTAAACGCGCGATTTGGGACGTCGACCAATTCGAGAATATAAGAGCCCGGTAGCTTTGCTCGTTCGAACGGCATCTCGCCACCGGCAAAGTGAATATCTTCGGTCTCACCACTGAGATAATTGTTGGGCGAAAAATGCCGCCGATAAAGGCCACCCGGCATTTCGAAGCGGAATGAGTCGAACGAACTCGCCGCAAAACCAGGATGCAAACCGAAACCGACATGCGCGGTCAGTTCCGGCTCGTCGTTCCTGAATCGAAACGAAACCGAAACGCGCCCGTTTTCGATTCGATAGGTCAGATCGAGCGAAACCTTCAGCGGATATTCCGTCCGCGAAAAATCTGCCGGCGTGATGCGGTAAATCAGTTCGTCATCGCGGTCAGAGTTAACCCGGTGCCAGACCTTGCCGCGGAGAAAGCTGTGTGTGCCGCCGCGGATTTCCTGACCACGATAAAGGGTGAGCTCGTTCTTGATCCGGTGCAGATAGTAACCCATCGCCGTCGCGTGGTTCGCCCAGCCTTTCTCGGGCGGGCCGACTTCGTTATCGCGATTCAGAAATCCGATCCACTCGCCAGCTGAATTTCGGTGTGCAACGCTGATCAGTTCCGCGCCGAGGCGCGAGACGATGAGCCGAATTCCGTTCTCTTCGTCGGTGAGGACGTCGAACAGCCGGTCACCCCGCTTCTCTTCGCGTTGCGAAAACACGGATTACGGGAACAACCCGCGCGAATGTTTCGCTTTCATGACGCGCTCGACCCCGATGGCCATGGCGGCGGTCCGGTGCGAAACCTTGTGCGCCTTGGCCCGCTTGATCACCTGGGTGAAGGAATGCTCGAGGATGCGGAAGAGTTTGTCGGTCACTTCAGTTTCCGTCCACATGAAGGCCTGCAAGCCCTGGACCCATTCGAAGTAGGAAACAATCACGCCGCCGGCATTGCAGAGAATGTCGGGAATGACGAAGAGTTCGTCCCAGCGCTCATTGAGAATCAGATCGGCTTCGGGCGTGGTCGGTCCATTCGCGCCTTCCGCAAGGATGCGGCATTTCAATTTCGCGGCGTTGCCGGCATTGATGACGCGATCGACAGCGGAGGGCACGAGCACGTCGCACGGCATCGTCAGCATCTGGTTCGGGTCGATCCGATCGGCTTCGTCGAAGGCGCGGAGATTTCCCTTTTTGATGACGTGCTGTTCAGCTTTCGCGACATCGATCCCGTCCGGATTGTAGAGCGCGACGGTGGCGTCACTAATGCCGACGACTTTCACGCCGGTCTTGAGCGCGAGCGATAACGCCGCGACGGAACCGACGTTGCCGAATCCCTGCACGATCGCGGTGCACTTCTCCGGATTCATCTTCAACATGTCCATCGCGCGCTCGATTAGATAAACGACGCCGCGGCCCGTCGCCTCCCGGCGTCCTTCCGTCCCGCCAATCGAGACCGGCTTGCCGGTGACAATTTCATTCACGCAATAGCCCTGATAGACCGAATAGGTGTCCATGAACCAGGCCATCACCTGCTCGTTCGTGCCCATGTCCGGTCCCATGATGTCGGTGTGGGGGCCGACGAACGGGATCATCTCCTGCATGTAACGGCGCGAGACAGATTCAAGCTCGGTCCGCGAAAGTTTGGTCGGATCGCAGGCCACCCCGCCTTTCGCGCCGCCATAGGGCAGATTCGCGAGCGCACATTTCCAGCTCATCCACATCGCGAGCGCCGCGGTTTCGCCCATGGAAAGAGTCGGAGCGAACCGGGTGCCACCCTTGGTCGGGCCCAGCGTGAGGTGATGCTGGACGCGATAACCCTGGAAGGTCTGCGTGCTGCCGTCATCCATGTGCACGGGCAGCGTCACCGCCATGGAGCGCTTCGGGAGCATGAGCCGATCACGATCGTTCGTATCGATCTGGAGGTAATCGGCGATGACCTGGAATTGGTCGCACGCCATCTGGAAGACTTCGTCGTTGTAAATGCTCATAAAGCGAAGCCGGAAGGTAAAATGCCCCGGCAAGAAATTCAGGTGCTATTTGCGCTGGCGCGGCGGGGCCGTCAAATCGTTTTGAGTCGCGCTGGAGCACCGGAGCTCGGTCCGCGGGTTCGTTGTTCGCCTCGACGGAGCGAGGCGGCTACAGCGGGGTGACTGCTGCAATGCGGGTGGATCGCGCGCTCGATCCACCTCGAGGGAGGCCGGGCTCGAAGCCCGGAGAGGAGCTTTCAGTTAGCGCGACGGGATCCCTCGACTTCGCTCGGGATGACAGTTAAGAAAAGACGCTGTGAAAACAGATCGGAAAATGCGGATCGAAACTCTGGCGGTGCACGCCGGGCACGAGATCGATGCCGCCACCGGCGCCGTGGCTACGCCGATCCATATGTCGACGACGTTCGAGCGCGACGCGGACGGTGGGTATCCGCACGAGTTCATTTATGGACGCAGCGCCAACCCGAACCGGCAGGCCCTCGAAGAAGGGCTCGCTGCGCTCGAAGGCGGCGAAGAGGCGGCCGCTTTCGGTTCCGGCCTGGCCGCTTCCAGCGCTCTCCTGCAAGCGCTCGCCCCGGGCGATCACGTGATTGCACCGACCGATGTTTACCACGGGATGACCAAACTCCTGCGCGACGTTTACATGCGCTGGGGCCTGGGGGTGAGCTTCGTGGACATGACCAGGCTCGATGAGATCAAGCGGGCGTTCACCCCGAAAACGAAGCTGGTCTGGGTGGAGACACCTTCCAATCCGCTTCTGAAAATTACCGACATCGCCGCCGTCGCCACCTTGGCGCGAGACGCGAGCGCCGTGTTTGCGTGCGACAACACCTGGGCGCCGATCGCGCAACGGCCCCTCGATCTCGGTGCGGATTTCGTCATGCATTCGACCACAAAATACCTCGGGGGACACTCCGATGTAACGGGCGGCGCGGTGATCGCGAAATCCAGGACGAACTTTTTTGAGCGGGTTCGCGAGATCCAAACCACCTGCGGCGCCGTCCCCTCGCCTTTCGACTGCTGGCTGATCTTGCGCGGAATGCGGTCGTTGCCGTGGCGGATGCGCGCCCATGCCGAGAACGCGCTCAAGATCGCAACCTGGCTGACCGATCATCAGCGCGTGGAAACGGTGCATTACCCGGGATTGGCCTCGCATGCCGGACATGAAATCGCGGCGCGACAGATGAGCGTTTTCAGCGGGATGCTTTCCTTTGAAGTGCGCGGCGGAAAAGAGGCCGCGCTCGGGGTCGCGGCAAAGATGAGACTATTCGTTCGCGCGACGAGCCTGGGTGGCGTGGAGAGTTTGATTGAGCACCGCGCTTCCATCAAAGGCGAAGATCCGCGCACGCCGCAAGGATTACTCCGGCTTTCCGTCGGGCTCGAGCATCCGGACGATTTGATCGAAGACCTGGCGCAGGCGCTGGAATAATGCCACGAACAAATGCGTGTCATCCCGAGCCGCGACAGACGGCGAGGGACCTCTCATTCGCACGAAAAAATACGCGAAAAACGCCCTCGCGATCCACGAGGCGAATACGTGGAATACCGTGACCTCTGGTTTGTGTGATCGCAGGACAACTGTGAGGTCCCTCGCCGTCTGCGCGGCTCGGGATGACACGCGATCGACGCGGATCAGGTGCGTAATCGGCTGAAGCGAGCGCGCACCAGTTCCACCACATCGCGCAGCTCGGCGACATGAAGCAAATACGCGGTGCCGAAGAACGCAGCGCCACCAATGGCAATCGTCACCAGAAGAGCGATCGCTTTCCGCCAGGTCGCCGCGCTAACGTCCACGAAGAAATAATGCTGAGTGAGCAGGCAGACGGCGGCCAGAAGCACGCCGGCAAAGAGTAATTTGATCAATGTCCTGATCATCAAGGCGGTCTCGAGGCGGCCGGTGTAACGGCGCATCATCGCGTAAAGAATCAGGAAGTTCGTGAGCGCCACGAGGCTCGTGGAGAGCGCGAGCCCGCGATGGCCGAGCCCCAGGTTCAAGGTGAAGAACCAGTTGAGGCAAAAATTCACGGCGATGGAAAGGAGGCTGACCAACATCGGCAGGTTTCGTTTGTCGAGGGCGTAGAACGCCGGAGCCAAAACTTTGACGGCTGAGTATCCGACCAGTCCGATGGCATAGAAACGAAGAGCTTCTGCAGTGTGGAGTGTCGCCTCGGCGGTGAAACGTCCATGCTGATAAATCAAGGCGATGATTGGCTCCGCCAGAATGATGAGGCCGATCGCGGAGGGAATCGTGAGCAGCATGACCAGCCGCATCGCGTGCGCGAGCGCCCCGCGAAATTCGGCTTTGTTTCCGAGGGCGGCGCTGCGGGAAACGAGCGGAAGAGTTACGGTCGCCACCGCGACTCCGAAAATGCCGAGCGGCAATTGCATCAAACGAAACGCGATGTTGAGCCAGGTAATCGGCCCGTCGCCGAGCTTGGATGCGAATACGCTATTGATTAAGACATTCACCTGGACCGCGCTGGCCGCAATGGTCGCGGGTCCCATCAGCGCGAGGATAGTGCGCACCCCGGGATCGCGCCAGTTGAAATCGGGCCGGAAACGAAAACCCACCCGGCCTAACGAGGGGAACTGCACCATCAGCTGGAGGAGACCGCCGATAAGGGTGGCAATCGCCAAACCCATGAGGCCGCGTTCGCCGAAGCGCGGATGGCGCCAGTCGGCTTGAGGATCCAGCCAATAGCAGAGTGCGACACCACCAATGATCGAGCCCAGATTGAAAAAACTCGAGGCCATGGCCGGCATGCCGAATATGTTTTTCGCGTTCAACATTCCCATGGCGAGGGCGGCGAGCGACACGAGGAGGATGAACGGGAACATGACCTGCGTGAGCCGGATCGTGAGCGCCGCTTTCTCCGGCGGAAATCCCGGCGCGAGAATCTCGATCAGGAACGGCGCGCCGATTATGCCGAGCACCGTGAGTGCGCTCATGAAAACGACCGTGAGAGTGGCGACTTTGCTGGCAAGATGCCACGCGGACTCGTCGCCGTCGGTAGCGATGCGGCGCGAGAATGTTGTGATGAAAGCGGTGGAGAGCGCACCTTCGGCAAAAAGGTCGCGTAACATGTTGGGGGCGCGGAATGCGGTCAGGAACGCATCCATGTTGCGGGAAGCGCCGAAAAGCGCGGCAAAGATCACTTCACGGAGCAATCCGAGGACGCGGCTGCACAAAACAGCGATGCCCACGACGCCGGTCGCGCGGGTGCTAATACGTCTTGTTGAGATCGCCGGCTCTGTCACGGATTCAACAGAACAGCGACGTGGGAATTCCGAAAGCGAAATTCATGCCGCTGCGCCGCGTTGGGGAGCGCAGGCTGCCAGCCGGCAGCTTGCCGGCAACACTTATCGACGATCAACGCTTTCGCATGTCGAACGTTCAAACAGCGTCTCGGCAAGCTGCCGAGACGGGCAGGCTGGCAGCCTGCGCTCCCCAAAATCGCCGCGATCGCGCGCTAAGGTCGAGGTGCGCTGGACTGTTTCGGCACGAGGAAACGCTGATAGACGAACGATGCGACGATCAGGATAATCGCCACGCCGATAAAGGCGCCGATCCGGTAGAGCTGGTTGAGACTGCTGAGGTCGTGCAGGAACAATTTCGCCAAGGTGGCGACGAGGAGCGCGACCCCTGAATAGCGAACCCAGCGCGTTTTTTGCCTCATGCCGATGAGGAGAAGAGCGAAGGCGTAAAGGGCCCAGGCAATGGAATAGGTCATGTCCCGCGCAAAATTGCCCGAGAACGAAAAGGTAAGCGTCGGCCCAATCGAGAAATAATCGGCGATCTCGATGTTCAGGAGCAGGAAAGTCAGGATCGCGCCTAACGAGTAGAGCAGTGTCGGTGAAGTTCGCTCAAAATTTGAAGCACGCGGGGGACGAAAGAGCCAGCCGCCGAGGAACAGACATGCGATCGTGATGCCGTAGGCGTAGAGGTACCAGTTCCAAACCAGCGTCGCCGTGCGCCGGTGATATTCGAGCACAGCCGGATTGAACGCGAGCCGGACAAAGGCCACGCAGAGCAAGCCAACGCCAACATACCGGAGACCGCGACTCGGAATGACGCGGAACAACCAGATAAGGGCCAGGCCTTCGAGCGCCCACCCGAGCGTGATCCATTCGCGATCGAACTGGATGGGGAAAATGAGCGTAATGAAAAAGAGGGCGGCCGCACCCTGCCAGGCCAGGCGGGCGTCGCCGGAGGCCGGATCGGCCTGGCGTTTCCGGACCAGGAAGATGATCGCGATCGCATAGGGCAAAACGAACGCGCCCGGGGCAAGACCATTTCGCCAGGCGGGAAAGATCTTGGTAATGATCTCGTAAGCGAGAGAGAATTGCAGCGGCCCAGCCAGCGCACTGATCGCCCACGGCAACGCCTTGCGATCTTCCGCGGAGAAAAATGGGTAGGCGAAGAAAATGAGGAGGAACGCGAGATGCCAACCAAGTCCGATCGCGGCGTACCCGGCGAAATCGCTGGTGTAATGCAAACCGTGCCACTCGCATTGGACCAGCCACGAGAAGATGAGAGCGATGAGCGCTATCCAACTGGTCCGCGCGAAGACGCCGAGACCGAGCAAGAGGACGCAGAGGATGAAAACGGTGATGAAGTACGGCGTCGGACTAACTGTCGGCAGCTTCGTCATGGCCATCATTACCAGCGTGAACGGCAGGGAAACCGCCAGGGCCGGAATGTTACGCCGGGCGTGCGTTGAATCGGGGAAGAAACGTTGCGCAGCAAAGAGCGAAACGGAGAAGAAGAGGGCGCCGGATCCCGCGGCGACGGTCAGGAATCCCCGCACATCGATATCGACGGACCCGATCGCAATCCAGAGCCAGGCTGAAACGAAGGTGAGGACGACAGCGGTGGCGAGGGCGAGCTGAGAGCGGCGCAGAAGCGCGACGGCGATGACGACAAAGTCCAGCACCAACAGGCAAAACCAGACCGCGGAGGACGTCTCGTTTTTGGAAATGCAAATCCAGATCAGGATGAGGGAAAGCAGCGGTAGGTAATTTTGGAGTGCCGGCAGGCCGGGTTCCGCTCCTTCCTTTCTCGGCCAAACCGCAAACCCGGCGTGCAGAATTGAAAAGACGATAAAGCCGCCTAGCGCCCACCAAAGCAGAGCCGCGTTGAGATTATTGCCGGTCCAAATCGCGAGGAAGAGAAAAACGACCGCGGCGCCGAGCGGCACCAGCGCCGTTGTCCTCCTGTAAAGAAGAGCCAGGCCGAGCAGGCCTGCTTCGGCGAGGAAAATGTAGGTGAACAGAAAACCAGGCCGCGGACCGAACTCCGAATAGCTCAGAAGACAAAAACCCCAGGCGAGGGCGGCCAGGCAGACGGCGATCGCAGCGCGTGCGGTCCAATTGGCGGGAGGATGCAGACGCCGGGCCAGAGCAAAGATAGCGAGGAATTGCGCCTCGAATCCCACAAAGATGGCAAACGCGATGTTCGCTTTTGGCACGACGAAAAATTTATCCGCCCAGGCGAACTCCATCAGGATGGTGCCGGCGGCCGAGAGCAGAACCAGATAATCCCAGCGTTTCCGCAACGCGACGGCGGCAACGCCGATGTTCAATACCGCGATGTAACCGAACAGCGCCGTCGGATTATCGACGCCGGTCGAAAGCAGCACCGGCGTCAGGAACCCGCCGAGCAGACCGAGGATGACGATCACCTGCGCATTCATGCGAACGGCGAGGAAGAACGCGGCGGCGGTGACGATCGCCATCGACGCGAACGCGGGGACGAGATCGATGAGGTGATAGAAAACGTGCGCCGCGAAAATGTTGCCATAAAGAACAAGCACGCCGGTGGCGCAGAGGCTTTGCCCCGAGACGCGGTAATTCCGCGCCGCCGTGAACCAGCCCGTGATGACGAGACCGATCCCGAGCACGGTCCCGATCGCGACCCGCATCGCGGGCGTGATGAGATTGTTCTCGAAGGAGTATTTCACCAGAAAAACGATCCCGAGGAAGAGGACGAACCCGCCAATCCAGGCGAAAAGTTTTACGCCGAAGAATGCTTCCCAATCGAATGGCTTGGCGGGCGGCAGCGGTGGCTGCGGCACGGGCGGCGGAGGGGGGCGCTCGGGACTCGGAGGAATTGCTGGTGGGATGGGCACCACCGCTTCCTTCACTGGCGGAGGCGGCGAGAATGGGACGGGAGCGGTTGAAGCTAGCGGCTCGGGTACAGTGGCTTTCGCGGAACTGGAATGCGATTCCAACTCAGCGACGCGCTTTACAAGATTCCGGACAGCCGCCTTGAGCTTGCGCAGCTGGACCACGCCGATGATCAAAAGGATCAGCGGCGCCAGGATGAGCAGAGCCCCCATCGCACAACCGAAGAATTCCTTGTCGCTCACAATCCGGTGGGAGAATCGATAAACTCCCAGGTCAGGTTGAACCGGTCCGACAAGTGGGCGGCGAGCGCTTTCACCCCAAATGTTTCGGTCGCGTAATGGCCGCCGAGCAAAAGGTTGACGCCCAGTTCTTCGGCCGCCACGGCCGCCCAGTGCGGCGCTTCGCCGGTAATGAAGGTATCGATTCCTTCGCGGGCCACGTCGTAGATTTCAGAACCTGCTCCGCCGGTGATCAACCCGATCGATTTCGCCTGCTCGGGACCGCTCGCGAAGATTTTTGCGGGACCGCCTAACGAGTCCGCGAGCCTGCGCGCGAGATCGTCGCGCGAAATCTGCATCTGTGCCTTGAGCCCGAGGCATTGACCTTTCGTTTCAAAAAACGGCTCGGTGTTTTCGAAGCCTAACGTGCTGGCAAGTTGCGCGTTGTTGCCGAGAACGGAATGGAGATCGAGCGGGAGATGCGCGCTGTAGAGGGCGAGGTCGTGCTGGAAGATCCGCTCGAGCATGCGCCGTCGGCCGCCCGTGATCGGCTGCAAACCCGGCCAGAACAGGCCGTGGTGAACGATAAGCAGGTTTACCCCATGTTCGATCGCCAGATCGATCGTGCGGGTCGACGCATCAACCGCCGCGCCGATTCTCGTGACCACGCCGGAGTTCTCGACCTGCAGACCGTTCAGCGCATTCGGCCAATCGTCGATCTCGCGAACGCGAAGATGTTCGTCCGCGTAGGAGACGATTTGAGAAAGACTCGCCACGGACGGCATTCTGAATAAGACAGCAAAAGATTGCACGCGAAGAAAAGACGACGGAACCGGAAGCGCTTGACGAAATCTTTCCGCATTGTGACGGTGAGATGTCGCAGTTACGATTTCAACCAGGAGGAACTGTGGAATACACTGACGCGCCTACTCTAGAACCACCGGTTTCGGCCGACACCATGGAGTGCCCCCTCTGCGGCCATGTCTTGCCGAAGGATGCGGACGCGTGCGACCAATGCGATTGGGTGCGCACCGATACGGAGACGGCTGAGGGCAAGGCGAGCGATGCCGTCGCGGTGATGCTGAGCGTGATCCCGGGACTGGGGCACGTTTACAAGGGACACAAAATGCTCGGTCTGCTTTTCTTCTTCGGCGCAATCGGCGCCCTCCTGGGCGGAGCACTTGCGGCGACTGCGACGGCCGGATTCGGTCTCGCCCTGATCCCGATCTATTGGTTCGCAGTCATGTTCCATGTTTATGGCATCCATGATCGCGTCGCGTCGACTGTGAAGGACGAAGGCGAAGAGTATTAGCCAGGTAGGGACGCTTTTCCGAAGCGTCCGTCGAATTCGCTTTTGCGGTCTCGAATAAGAAACAAGTCGGACGCTTCGGAAAAGCGTCCCTACCTGGAAGGAACCACCACGGCGCGATGGATTTCTTCCAGAATCTCGCGCAGGCCGAAACGGAATTTCCAGTCCGGATAATGCTGCTGAAATTTCCGGACGTCGCTGATCCACCAGATGTGGTCGCCGATCCGATTCACTTCCTCGTAATTCCAGTTTAAGCGCCGGCCGCTGATTTCCTCGCAAAGATCGATTGCCTCCAGCATCGAGCAATTGGAATGGCGGCTCCCGCCAATATTGTAGACCTCGGCAATCTGCGGCGCGCGAATGAATGCGCCAAAGGCGTCCACGAGGTCGGCGCTGTGAATGTTGTCGCGCACTTGCTTGCCGCCATAGCCGAACACGCGGTAGGGCCGGCCCGTGACGGTGCAAATCATCAGGTAGGAAAGAAACCCGTGCAGTTCCGCTCCGGCGTGGGCCGGTCCGGTGAGGCACCCGCCGCGAAAACAAACCGTCGGCATGCCGAAGTAACGGCCGTATTCCTGGACGAGAAGGTCAGCGGCCGCCTTCGACGCGCCGAAGAGCGAATGCTTCGTGTAATCGATGCTCATTGTTTCCGAAATGCCGGGTTCGTATTCGTGGCCTTCGGCAATTTCCCAGCGCCGCGGAAGTTCCCGCAACGGCAAACGGTTCGGCGTGTCGCCGTAGACTTTGTTCGTGGAGGTGAAAACAAAGGGGGCTTCGGGACAACACTCGCGAGCCGCTTCGAGCAGATTCAGGGTGCCGTTGGCGTTCACCGTGAAGTCGGTTTGCGGATCGCGCGCGGCCCAATCGTGCGACGGCTGGGCGGCGGTGTGAATTACCGCCGCGATCTCGTTCCCCTGCTCCCGGAAAAGCGCGGAAACCTTTTCGGCTGCGCGAATATCGAGGTCGTGATGCTCGTAGGAGGGAACGGTCCGGACGAGATCGTCGCGCGTCTTTTGGGTGGAAGCTTCCGGGCCAAAGAATTGGCTCCGCATGTCGTTGTCGATCCCGATCACCCGATATCCCTCTGCGGCGAAATGCCGGGCGCTTTCCGAACCGATCAGCCCCGCGGAACCGGTCACGATAATTTTTCGCATCGCCAGACTGGAAGCGGGAGTTGTGCCCGAACGCCTACGACTCGACCAGGATCCAGGTGAGGTCGCCATTCGCGGGCGCGACCCGGGCGGCGGGAAACTCGGCCTCGCCCTGCAAAATCTTCTCGAGAAGCGAGGGGTTCTTGTTCGCGTTCGCCAGAAAACAAACATGCCGGGCCTGATTGATCAGTGGGAACGTGAAGGTGATCCGCCACGTATCGAATTTCGGGACGAAATTGGCGACCACCTTTTGAACATTTTCCTCCAACGCCGCGGTTCCGGGAAACAACGAGGCCGTGTGCCCGTCGTCCCCCACCCCGAGGAGAATCAAATCGTGCCGGTAGATCATTTCGCCGCGCTGGGCGGCCATCAAGTCGAGCCCATCCTGATATTCCTGTGCAGCGATTGGCGGATCGATTTCCCCGCGCATGCGCGACACGGATTTTTCCGGCACCGCCGCCAGAACGAAAAGAGATTCACGCGCCATCCGGAAATTGCTTTGCGGATCGTCCGGCGGCACGCAACGCTCATCGCCGAAGGTGAAATGGATCCGATCCCAGGGAAGCTCGCGCCCAATCCGGGCGAACTCGGAGTAAACCGGCCGTGGCGTATTTCCGCCGGAAAGAGCGATCCGAAATTGATCGCGTTCGGCCAGCGCGGCCCGCGCCTGGTGCATGATGAACTCCGCGGCATCGCGCACGAAATTCTGCGAACGAACGACGTCGCGTTTCATGTCTGGTGGCGCGGGCTAGATCGCGCAGTGCGAGAGGCCGCGCTTCTCGAGATAGCGCTGGTGATAATCTTCCGCGCAATAAAACGCGGGCGCGGGCTGGATGTGAGTGACCACCGGGTTCTTGAATCGGCCGCTTTTCTCGAGGCGCGTTTTGGATGCTTCCGCCGCGGCTTGTTGCTCGGGCGAATGATAGAAAATCACGGAGCGATATTGGTCGCCCACGTCGGGACCCTGGCGGTTCAGCGTTGTCGGATTGTGATTCGACCAGAAGACTTCGAGCAGATGATCGTAGCTGACGACCGCGGGATCGAATTCGACCTGCACGACTTCGGCATGACCCGTCCTGTGACTGCAAACGTCTTCGTAGGAAGGGTTCTCGGTCGTGCCGCCAGCGTATCCGACGGCCGCGTCGGTTACCCCTGGGATTGCGCGAAACGTCGCCTCGACGCCCCAAAAACAACCGGCGCCAAACGTCGCTTTTTCCGTCGTCATGTATTCACGATGAAGCGGACAGCCACGCTCCGCAACTGCATGTCATCCCGAGGCAGGCGTCAGCGCCCCGAGGGACCTCTCACGCGCTCAACCGCTTTCGCGAAAGTTATAGGCGGCTACGTCAGAGCGGCGTTCCACTTCGTTTGCGCGCACCACTTGCAACTGGGGGGTCCCTCGGCGCGCTTCGCCAGCCTCGGGATGACACGCGATTCGTTAACCCACCACCGTTAGCGGAACGACGACGCTCGAATGACGAATGTCGAGACAATGTCCAATGACGAAAGAGAAAGCCCCGCTCCGCCTTTTGATTTCGAAATTCGTCATTCGAGCTTCGTCATTCTTCTTACATCACCATCCCGCCATCGACCGCCAGAACCTGGCCGGTGATGTATTTCGCTTCCGCAGAAGCTAGATAGGCAACCGCGCCCGCGATATCGTCGGGTGAACCGAGCTTGCCGAGCGGAATTTTTTGCAGAATGCCCTGCCGGATTTCCTCCGAAAGCACCGTCGTCATATCCGTCTCGATGAGTCCCGGCGCGACGGCGTTCACCGTGATCCCGCGGCTGGCCAGTTCGCGCGCGAGGGTCTTGGTCAGGCCGATCAACCCGGCCTTGCTCGCGGCATAATTCGCCTGGCCGGCGTTGCCGATCAAACCGGCGATCGAGCTGATGTTGATGATCCGGCCGCTCCGCTGCTTGATCATCGGCCGCTGAAGCGCTTGGACGAAATTGAACGCACCTTTCAGGTTCGTATTCAAAACGGTGTCCCAATCGTCGAGAGACATGCGCATACTGAGGCCATCGCGCGTCACGCCGGCGTTGTTCACCAGAATGTCCACGCGACCAAAGTCTTCGAGAATCTGCGACCCGGTTTTTTGCACGGCCGCATGATCGGCGACGTCCACGGCATAGGCCTTCGCCGCATCGGCGCGGGCGCCATTAATTTCTTCCGCGGTTTTTTGAGCGTTGGTTTCCGTTCGGCTGACTGACGCAACGCGTGCACCTTCACTGGCCAACCGGAGAGCGATTGCGTGCCCAATCCCCCGCCCCGCGCCCGTCACGACTGCAACCTGGTTTTGGAATCTCATGAACTGGCATTCTGAGGGCAGCGTGGTGTGCGCTCAAATCAAAACGTGAAGATGCTCAGAAACGCGACTTCGATCGCGAGCGCTTCCTGGATATTTCGGCCAAGATGATCACGCATTTCTTCCAGACGCCGAATGCGACGGAGGATTTCTGACGTCGACAATTTTTGACCGAGAATACGCGTTTGATCGCTGGCGGACGGCAGTTCGCGTGGCGCGACACCGGTGTTCGCCCGAAGCACGTCGGACCACCAGAGAAAGAGCGTTTCGACCAGGCGCGAACGCTGTCGCACGTACTGACTTTCTGTGAGGGCCTTGAAATAATCTTCGCGCTCCTCCAACCAGGCTCCGTCCGTGGTGTTCTTGTAGCGCACCTCGTCGCGCTTTAGAGCAGCGACGTTCTCCACCTGGATCGCCTCGCGGATTTGCGCCAGCAAACGATGGAAACCTCGTGCGAGGTGATAAGCGTCCTGCACACCATTCGCCGCCGGGGGGGCGACCGTGCCGAGCAGCTCGACTAATTCCTTCTCTTCAACCGACGGCGCCGCTTTCGCCTCCGCAGCCAACGGCACGGCAATGCAACGGGAAAGAATCGTGTCCGGTAGGACTTCCGGCATCGCACTCAACAAGAGCAAGAGCGAGTCGTTGGGCGGTTCTTCGAGGGTCTTTAGGAAAGCGTTTGCCGCCTGGGGCTGAAGGCGATCTGCCTCGGCCACGATCGCCACTTTCCGGCGCCCTCCGGAGCTCCGCATTTGCAATGCATGCTCGAGAGCCCGCACCTGATCGATCACAATGCGACGCGATTTCGATTCCGGTTCGGCCAAATAAACCCCCGGCGGTTGTGAGGCGAAAACGTCGGCCGCGGTCGCTCCAGTAACGAGACTGGAAAGATCGGAAGCAAGTCCGCGCTTGCCGCTGCCCGGCGGTCCAGAAATCAAATAAGCATGGGCCAGCCGGCCGTTCTCATGGGAACGGCTCAAATATTCGAAAGCGCCGTTGCGGGTGAAGGCCATCGATCTTACGAGGCGCGAGCCGTGTCCCCTTTTTTCCGCAGCGCTAAAATCGCGGGGAAACGTGCCGATACTTCGCGCCAGATTTTGCTTTCGATTTCATCGGGTGAAAGGGAGCCATCGAGCAAGTAAATCCGTGTGGGTTCGCGGCGCGCAAGCTCGCGGTAGCCTTCACACACTCGTTCATAGAACTCGAGCGGCTCCTGTTCCATGCGATCGAGAGCTTGCACGGGACGCACGCGTCGCAACATGCGCGCGCGGGCTGTCGCGACATTCACATCGAGGATAAAGGTGAGGTCTGGTCTCTCTGCACCCACGGCAAATTCATTCAGCTTCTCGACAATGCCCGGCTCGAGTTTGCGCGCGACGCCCTGGTAAACGGTGGTCGAATCAAAAAAACGATC
>PLCM01000002.1 GCA_003134765.1 Spartobacteria bacterium
AAGGTCGCCGTGTGAACATAGCGTGCGGTGGCGAGGCTGCCGGTCGCACTCCAGGTCCCACTCGCCGGATCGTACAGTTCCGCGCTCGCGAGAGCATTAAAGCTGCTGTTACCTCCGCCTGCGACGAGCACCTTGCCGTTGGGCAGCAACGTCGCCGTGTGATCCTCGCGTGCGGTGGCGAGGCTGCCGGTGTTATCAAAAGTAAACGGGGCCGCCGCGGCAGCTGTAGGCGCGAGCGACAGGGCAGCGGCAACAAGTGTGAGAGCAGCCGAGAAGATTGTGAGGGCGAGACGAGAAGTATTTTTCATGGCGACGAGATAAACCCCGAAAGCGTGTCGGAGTTAACTGCGCACGGGTTCAGTTCCCACCGGTAAGGGAATGCAATATTTTCATTGTTCAGGCCTGCGTCTTAATAAATGCTCAAACAGAGCGTTGTTAGAGCCGCCGGTCACACAATCCTGCCTATTGCAGGTTGTAGGCTTCGACTACCCCGACGCCGGTTGTGTTTCCTACACCGCGCACGATCGCGGTGTAGTTACCAGAAGTAAGCACCTGAACCAGCGCGGATTCGCGGTCGTTAGTAGGTGCGAGCCCAGTGGCTTGGATTTGCGCCTGCTGAGTGTCTTTCCAGTCGTTATTCGAGCGGACGAGAACTCCATTGCTATCTCTTAGCTCTAAGGTTGGATCCATGAGTGCGTTTTGAACTCCGAACTGTGTTAGGGACGGTCCGATCGCGCGCACGACCACGGTCGTGTTTGGCCCGGAGATGAACCCGCCGATCAAGGCATTGTCGCCGGTGTCGACAAAGCCGCGCGTGCTGATGTTCGCCAGCCTCGAGGCCGCCGCCTGGTCCAGATCGTAGGCTTCCACCACGCCGATGCCCGTGCTTCCGTTTTTTCCAGCCAGGATGGCGGTGTAGTTGCCAGGAACAAGAGTTGCGATAAGGGCCGATTCCAAATCGTTCGTCGGCGGAATTGTCGTGGCGCGGATAGCTGCTTCCTGCGATTGGCCGGTCTGATCGTTGATCTTCCAGTTGTCGTTGGTAATGACCGTGCCGTCCGGCTGATGCAGCGCCAGAGTCGGATCAGCCAAAGCGCCCGCGATCGGGAGCGACGGTCCTATTCCGCGCACGATGACTTTCTTTGGCTGGGTGCCGGTAATAATAAATCCGCCGATCAAGACATTGTCGCCGGTCCCGGTGGGCAGGCGGGTCGAGATGTTCCCGAGCGTTTTTTCCTGGACGCCGTTCGGGCTGATGTTCAGCCGAAAAACCGCGCCAAGGCCGCCGTAGTCGGTTCTGCCGTAGAAGTTGCCGTCGCTGCCTTGGATTAATGCCGTGTTTGGTTCGGAGGCCGGGCTCCCATTGGGAATGTTGAACACAATTGTTAACACGCCCGCAGGCGTGAGCTGGAAAATGGTGCCGACGCCGCCGGTGCCGCCGCTTCCCGTCGTGCCGTATAAATTGCCGTCGCGGGCTAGCATCATTTCGCCACGCGGTTGCGCACCATCCGGCCCTTGGACCGGCCCCCACTGGTGCAACACCGTAAACTCGCCAGCCGGCGTCAGCCGATAAACAGAGCCGGTGTTTGCGCTGCCGGCGGCTTCCGTCGTGCCGTAAAAGTTGCCGTCGCTGCCCTGGACGAGTCCGCCATGGGGGTTGTAGCCTTCGGCGCCGGAGTTGGCGAAGGTGTGCAACTCCGTCACCACGCCTCCGGGGGTGAACCGGAATATGCCGCCATCGTTATTGCCTTGTGAAAAGGAGACCCCATAGAAATTACCGTCCCTGCCCTGGATCAGCGGGAATTCCGGCTTGCTGGGCTCGGTTGCAACCAACCCATGCACGGTGGTCGAAATCAACAGTGTTCCTGTGAGCGACATCTTGAAGATCGTGCCCACGCCAAAATGGCCTTGGCTGTCCCGCGTTCCACCGCTAGTCGTCGTGCCGTACAAGTTGCCGTCCGTGCCTTGAACAAGCGTGCCTTGGGGGTATTCGCCGTTGTCGTCGGGGGAGCTATTATTGAGATTCGTAAAGACAAAGAGCGTCGTCAAAGTTCCGTCAAGCGTGAGCTTGAAAACCGTGCCATAATTGAACGGGTGGCCAGTGGCGTCGGTCGCGCCGCCGTTGGTCGTGCCGTACAAATTGCCGTCACTGGCTTGGATCAGCGCACAGACCGGGTAGCTGCCGTTGGGGCCGGTGAAGTTGACCAGTGTGGTCACTGTACCCGTGGGCGTTACCTGGAAAACTGTGCCAAAGTTGGCGCTGCCGCCTAATGTCGTGGTGCCGTAGAAGTTGCCGTCGCTGGCCAGGACTACCGCAGAATTCAAGCTAGCACCATTTCCATTGGTGAGACTGGCGATCAGGGTTAGAGTTGGAGTTGGGGTTGGATCCGGGCCCACAATGATGCCATCCGCGCCCCCTAGTCCCGTGACGAGGGCGGCGTTCACCGTCGCTCCAGAAGTGGTGTACTCTCCAATCGTGTTGTTGCCAAAGTTCGCGACATATAGATTCCCTCCAGAATCTACGGCGATGGCTTGCGGGTTGTTCAACCCAGTGATGAGCGACGGGTTCACGGTCGCGCCCGAGGTGGTATATTCGCCGATTGTGTTGTTACTCCGGTTTGAAACAAACAGATTCCCTGCAGACACGGCGATCCCCACCGGGCCATTCAACCCCGTGACGAGCGCGGCATTCACCGTCACCCCGGACGTAGTATATTGACCAATTGTGTTGCTCCCTAAGTTCGCAACAAACAAATTGTCTCCAGAGACGACGAGATCTTGCGGAGTGCTTAGTCCCGTGATCAGCGTGGCGTTCACGGTCGCGCCTGAGGTGGTATATTCGCCAATTGTGCCGCTAAAAGCATTCGCAACGAATAGATTTCCTCCTGACACCACCACGTCGGCCGGGCCATTCAACCCCGTGACGAGCGCGGCATTCACCGTTCCTCCCGTAAGAGTGTATTGGCCAATTGTACCCGCGCCCGACCCGCCGTTAACGCTCGTGACATATAGGAATCCTCCGGACACCGCGACATCGGTCGGGAAATTCAACCCTGTAATCAAAGCGGCGTTCACTGTTTCACCTGTGCTCGTGTATTCGCCGATTGTGCCGCTATTCTTGTTCGTGACAAAGACGTCCCCGGCGAGCACCAGCCCCGCGCCGAGAAAAAGCAGCGCGAACGCGACCCACCGCGCAAGAATCGAGGTAGCCGACAGAAGACCGGCGGCAAGGGAATGCAATATTTTCATAGGTTTAGGCTGCATGTTGTTAACTGCTCGAACAGAGAGGGAGGGGAGTTTCATAGAGGCGAGGCTGGGGATGGCAATGGCGGGAAATGTTCCTTTTGATTTGTGGCGAGGTCGATAGTGGTTTGGCCGTTTTCTGTTTTGGTTGACTGCCCGTTATCAAAGGGCCTCCACGTATAACCGCGCGATCCGGCGGCGAAACTGGACAAGGTTTCCGAAAATACTTCCGCTTCCTCTCCAAAAGGGTAAGATCGGCGTCCTAAAGTGAGCATCGCCACCGCCGAAGAGGTCACGCGGATTCTTCAGGAATGGAATCGCGGGGACCAGGACGCCCCCGCACGGCTTATGCCGTTTGTCTATGAAGAGTTGCGCCTGCGCGCGGCCGAATATCTACGGCGTGAGCGACCCGACCATACGTTGCAAGCCACCGCTCTTGTCCATGAAGCTTACTTGAAACTGGTCGATCAAAGCCGCGCGAGTTGGAAGAACCGGGCGCACTTTGGCAGCGTCGCCGCCCACCTGATGCGGCGTATTCTTGTGCAGCACGCTCGCATTCACAACACGGAGAAGCGCGGCGGGAAATTGGAAAAACTTTATCTCGATGAAACGAGGGAACTATCGTGCGAGCGCGCGCCTGAGCTGCTCGCTTTGGATGAAGCGCTGCAAAGTTTCGCCGTCACCTACCCCCGCGAAGGCCAGGTGGTGGAACTGAAGTTTTTCGGCGGTCTCGAAGCGAATGAAATCGCGGAGGTGCTAAACATTTCGTCGAAAGCGGTTTCGCGGGATTGGTATTTCGCCAAGCTCTGGCTCAGACGTGAGCTCAAGGGAAGCGCGGCGCATGCCTGACCAGCGCGCAGGGCGGGTGGCGGAACTCGTCAAATCCGCCGTCGAATGCGGACCCGAAACGTGGTCCGCGTTTCTCGATGAGGAATGTGGAAGCGATCCGGCGATGCGCGCGGAAATTGAATCACTCCTGCAAGAACACGAGGGCGCGAGCCGATTCCTCGAAGTCCCGGCCCTGCATCTCGCGGCGGAATCACTGGTGCGCGGGGGCGTGTTCCATGCCGGCCAAACCATCGGCGACTACGAGATTGTCTCTCTCATCGGCAGCGGCGGAATGGGCGATGTTTATCTTGCGCAAGATCGGCAATTACATCGCGAAGTTGCGCTTAAAATGGTTCGGCGAGGCCTGGACACGGACGATCTCGTTCGCCGTTTTCAACGCGAGGAGCAAATTCTCGCGAGCTTGAATCATCCAAATATCGCGCGGCTTTACGGTGGCGCAATCACGGCTGAAGGGCTGCCGTATTTCGTCATGGAGTATGTGGAAGGCGACCGCCTCGATCTCTATTGCGACAAGAATGAACTATCGATCAATGAGCGGATCGCGCTTTTTCGGAAAGTCTGCGCTGCTGTTACCTATGCCCATCACCGTCTCGTCATCCATCGCGACATTAAGCCGGCGAATATTCGGGTGAC
>PLCM01000016.1 GCA_003134765.1 Spartobacteria bacterium
TCCCCTTTTGTCATTTGCGGCTGATTTGGCGCAATAATCGGCTAAAGAAGCGTTGAGTTCCCTGGGTCGAACCCCCCTCCGGGACCTTTTTGTGATTGTTGGCCAAATCAGGCGGCGCGTCATCCGATTCCAGGGAGACAATTTCTGCAAAGGAAAAAGCAAGCAATGCCCAGTGCCGTGCGAGATCCGCTGTTACAATTTTGCTTAAAAGAGGACGAGCCAATGAACCCACTTCTACTACTGCAAGAAGAAACCGAGGCGCCCGAGGATTTGCTCGGATGTCCTGATATCGCACTGTCCCGAAGCGAAATCGCAATAAATCATTGGATCGACATTGCGGAAGCGTGGCTCGACCGCTACATCTTCACTCCTCTTCTGGGTCCGAACCAGTCCACAGTTCGCTAAGTAAGAGGCGCACACCAGGAACTTGCAATTTCAGCTTGCTTGCCACGACACTCTGCCGTCGCTGATCTTATTCTCGTTATGCCTGAACTCCGCTACCATCACGTCGGTATTCCCACGAATAAACCGCTGCCGGCAGAGGACTACAGTCAGAAGTACAAGCTCCAACATCAGCACGAGAGGTTTTGTCCAAATCGGAGATAACATCATGATCGCCGGGTTCATCATCCTTAACAATCCGGTTAAAGTCGTTGTTCGCGGCATCGGCCCATCCCTGACGCCCTTGGGAGTTAATGGCGCATTAGCCGACCCCACGCTCGAACTGCGCGGCGCCAACGGCGCATTGATCGTCGCAAACGACAACTGGAAAACGAGACCCGATGGAAGTAGTCAGCAAACCGAGATCGAGGCCACCGGATTGCAGCCGCAGAATGATCTCGAGTCCGCTATCGTCTCCACGCTTCAACCCGGTAATTACACGGCCCAGCTTCGCGGCAAGGGCGATACCACCGGAATTGGAGTGGTCGAACTCTACGCACTTCCCTAAGAAGGCATCTCATTTCGGCGCGGGGAATATGACGAGGTTCATATCGCCGAGGCGCCGGCTGCAGAGGATCTTCGTTCCATCGGGCGACCACCTTGGATTTACGAACTCGCCGGCGGCGTCCGTTAGCTGGCGCGCATTGCCGCCGTCACTGTTCATCACAAAGAGTTGAAACACATCCTTGATGCGGCGGGAAAAAACGATGCGCTTGCCATCGGACGACCACGCTGGCCAGCCGTCCAGATTTCCTTCTCCCGACACGTTGCGATCGTTGGAGCCGTCGGCATTCATGACGAAGATTTGCGAAAGCGCGGCCTGAACCCGGCGATGCAAGATCGACCTGCCGTCCGGAGAGTACGACGCGTAGGTGCAGCCGCCGCCTGTCGTGATTCGTTTTAGATCGCCGCCGTCGGGACGAATGGTGGCGAGCTCCATTTTCTTGTCGATCTGCTCGCCGATCACTTTGTTATCGCTCGGAACATCTCGACCGTCCGCCGCCGTAGCGCCGGAGAAATGGGTCGTATTGAAAAGAATTTTCGCGCTGTCCGGCGACCACGTCGGGTGAATGTTTTCGGCATCGCCCTTCGTGAGTTGTCGCACGTCCGTGCCGTCGGCGTTCATGAGGAAAATTTGTGAAACGCCGTTGCGGATCGACACGAACGCGATCTTCTTTCCATCCGGCGACCAGGCCGGCGTGTCATCCTCGGCATCGCCGGTGGTCAGTTGGCGCATGTCGCTGCCGTTACCAACGCTGCTCGCATCCATGACGTGCACTTTCATTCCACCGTGCCGGCTGGAGATCAGCACAATCTGCCGGCCATCCGGGGACCAGAACGGCTCGTAATCGACAACATAAGTGAGCGGCTTAAGTCGCTTCAGCGGAAAATCATCCCCAATGGCGGGAACTGCGTTTAGGCAAAGCAGCACGAGCACTGCGAGGGGAAGTGCCTGAAAAGACGTCACTGAATTAGTGATAAATGCGTCTCCAAAACGGCACAAGCACGAAACGGCTATCGGTGGCCAGACGCGCTCTTGCCCACGTCGCTGTTTTTCGTGATGCCCAGGCCGTCGCCCAGCGGCTGAGCGCCCCCGCCTCCAAGGTCAAATAGAGCGCTCTTCCTTTTTTCCTCAGGGCCTGCACCTGCCCCCGAAGCGACTTGGCCTCGGTCGCAAAACGCACCTGACCCTGATTGTTCCCCTCATGATCCATACTGCCCAGCACGCTATGCGAGCTGTGCAGATCCAACGCGGCATACAGAGCAATTGCTTTCATATTTGGTTGATTCTTCGTAGCCGCCCTTGATAGATTGCGCTATGAAGTTTCACCCCCAATTAATGCCGACTCAGCGAACGGCCACCCGCTGTATGTTCACGCTTTACGTCATCAGTACGCGTTCACTTCGGGTCACGCTCGCTCTCGGTGGCCGTCGCTCATCTTGTTCTCGTTAGACGTAGAGGCCGCCCTAGAAATGAAAACGTGGATCACGCGCAATATGAGATTCGGCCTTTGGATACATGCGGTGTTCCTCTTGATCTTCGATCTGTCGTTCGGACGGGCATTCTTGAGCTCCGTCGCGAATGATCTTCTCCTTACCGCCTTTCTCCCTCACCTCGCCGTCCTGATGACGTTCGCCAGTTCAGATTATCCCGAGAATGAGATGCTAGTTCGTTTGCTCTTTGCCCTGATCGTCTGTTTTCCTCTATCGCTCGTTTACGCTTCAGCGTTGCGTTGGCTGGGGCGTTTTGCGTTGTCCTTACGCCACCGAAAGACCATTATAGGCCAGACGAACGTCTAACGATGCGATCCAGCAAATAGATGGCAGCTTCGGTTCCTAACTTCCCATGAAATTCCACCCTCAATCCGCAGCCACGCGCAACTCCGCCAGCCGTCGCTGATCTCATTCTCGTTAGGCGAGGCTACGCGTTGTCCAGAAGAAGCCCGTGAATAAAACCAGATCACGTTACACGCCGCGCGGATATCATCCGAGCCTTGCCGCCAATTGGGTGCGAGAGATTCCACCGCCGCATTTAATCAAGAAATTCCGCCCTCCACTATCCAAGAAGGCACTCAGAAGGCTCAAGAAGCGTAAAATTCAACGAGAGGAAGAACGCACACGGCTCTTACAATTGCTCAGAAACCCGCTTCCGAAGATACTCCGAGGCAAGCCATTCTATCATTGCCCGATTTGCCCATCGACGTTCTCTACTGCTGACTTCTTCCGGCTCCACATCGAGCAGCGCCACATTTCGCGAATACGCTCGCACCAAGGCCGTGCGAAACACCACGAGACAGCCAAAACACCACAACGCCGAATGACCGCCTAACCCCTATGTAGGGAGTCAAGCGTAGATGCAGGTATGGGTTGGTTTTAGTTCATTGGTTTAGGTTGGGTTGGTAGGTTATTGATTCTTCGGGAGCGCTTCCTCTTCCTTTGGCTCGTTGGGTTTGTTTCCAGCGGCTCGTACTCCTATCCGTGCGTGTCGCCGCGGCGACAGCACCATTTGATCAATGCGATCTCTTGGAAGAGGAACTTGAGGCGGCCCAATCTATGGCGTCGAACAAGGACGTTTAACCTTTTTCAGGTTAGGCAACGGGCGCGCCTCACGTTCCAAAGCGGTTGAGTGATAAATTCAGTTGGTCAGTTTGGTTTGGTTCCTTTCTGTTCCCC
>PLCM01000033.1 GCA_003134765.1 Spartobacteria bacterium
GCTGGTCGGTTGGGGAATTGTATATATATTCGCCATTCTTCCCGGCGAGGGTCGCCCGGCCCTTGTCGAGCATGCGTGCCAAAATCACGTAGTTGCCCAAACGAACGCGAAAACTCCGGGGTGGGCGTTGAGTCAGATCAATAAAGAAATTTTGAGTTTTCATAATTTTCTAGTTTTGAAATAGCCCGGTCGGTCCAAACGCGAACTCGATGGCCTTGAGCCGCCTGTTATCAGATATGTTTGATTGTTTTTGCATGATGAGATCCTCTGCTTTGCGATGTTGAACCTGCACTGATCACTTGCAATATGCAAGTGATCTTTGATATTTTACTTGCTGCGTGTAAAGTGAGCACAATGACTCCGATGAAAAGACCGGCAAAAAAACCGAAGGCCGACTACCGTTCGCACTGCCCTGTGAATTTCGCTGTCGAATCACTGGGCGACAGGTGGGCGCTCTTGATCGTTCGCGATATGGTTTTTCATGGGAAAAAAACCTATGGCGAGTTTTTAAAAGCCGAGGAAGGCATTGCGACCAATATCCTCGCTTCGCGCCTGGACTTTCTCGAGAGGATCGGGGTAATCAAGAAATCTCCGCACGGGGAGGATCAACGAAAGGACATTTACACTCTCACCGAGAAGGGCTTGGACTTAATCCCTGTTCTATTTGAATTTATCAAATGGAGCGCAAAACACGATCCGCTCTCGTCAGCGGTTCATTACCCCCAGTTTGTGAAGCAACTCAAAGCCAACCGCGGGAAGTTCAACAAAAAAATGCGGGATTTGGTTCGTTCCGGAAGCAGCCTTTATACAAATGTCATTCACCCATGAAGATGGTTCGAGCTTCATACGGACGCGGACGCTCTGAGCCGAGATATTACCGGCCAAGCGCTGCAAGAAAGGTGATTCAGCAACGAGAGCGCGCGAACACCGTTTGATGCGGCTGCGCCGCGGGGAGACTGTGCCTGCCCTGAAGAACCCAGGGCACAGACTCCGGGTTTGCCGGCGTGCAAGGAGTGATCATCTGCTTCACGTCGCTCAGGGCTATTCCGCTTCCCCGCTCCGCTGCGGGTGTGCAGATCATCACGGGGCGACTGCAGCAATTCGTTAGGGCCTAACGAGTTATTATGGAGCCTAGGGGATTCGAACCCCCTCTTTTGGGACAATCCCCAAAATCAGTTGAGCGGGGAGATTTAAATAAGTGGTGACATCGTCATCCGCTCGAAGACGGATGACGGTGTCACCACTTACTCTCTTGCCATTACTCACGCCCCAAAACCGTCAATAATCCGGCGTCCGGTGGGCATTCAAGAGACTTGCTGCGTGCGGGTTGCGATCAAGCGGGCTGGTGACGCCCAGTCCTGGGGCTTTCAGGACGTGCGTATAGATCATCGTCGTGCTCACGTCTTTGTGTCCCATTAACTGCTGCACCGTCCGAATGTCGCAGCCCTGCTCGAGCAGATGAGTTGCGAAGGAATGACGGAGCACGTGACAGGAGACTTGCGAGTCGATTCGGGCCAGCTTGCCGGCCGCGCTTATCGCCCGCTGCAGTGTGTCTTCAAAAATGTGGTGGCGGCGCCACAGTTTGGCATCATCATCCCAAACGGGCTTCGAATCCCTTTAGGGTCGCTACGCCGCTTCATAGGTAAGAATTGACCTGACGGATGTTCTCGACAGGTTTCCCGGTTTCCGTCAGGGTCGCACCCGATTACGCAACCCGACGCTTCAACGTACCCTTGGCCGGTTGAACTTTCGCCGAGACTTTGCTTAACGCGATTTCCGGATTCGCGTGAAGTTTGGGTCAGCCGAAGAAAACGGTCGTGCGTTTCGTCAGGCTGGTTCCTTGGTTCCGCGCGGAACTGAGCAATAGCAATGCGATGAGCCACGGCCCATGACGAAGACCGTTCACCAACGCCTCACGCTCATCCTCACGGCTGCCCTCTCCGCCGTCCTTGCACTTGCCGCGACGTCGCCGGCGCGGGCGCAGTCGCCCGCCATTTGGCGGGACGTAAACGAAAAAGCGATGCTCGGCGCTGCCGCAGCCGCTCAGGCCAATGCACGGCGCAATGTCATTCCGCAAGTTTATCGCACGGTCGGATTGAATCGTGCCGGGCTGGAAAACACTCTCGCTGCTGCGCCGCCGGAATTTTCTGGCCCGATGGGAGTGGCCAGCGTTGAGCTCGAGCTGCCGTTGCCCGACGGGAGCATGGGCCGGTTCAACATCCAGGAGTCCCCGGTTATGGAACCGGAGCTGGCGGCAAAATACCCGGAAATTAAGACCTACATCGCGCAAGGCATTGATGATCCGGCGGCGAACGCGCGGATCGATCTTACCCCGCAAGGGTTCCACGCCATGATCTTTTCGCCGAATGGCCAGGTCTTCATCGATCCGTATTGGCGCGACAGCGACGCGACCTACGTCGTCTATAAGAAGAGCGACTCCGCGGTGGATAAGTCTTTCGCGTGCCTGGTGCAGGCTAACGAAAAAGACGAGGAACACGCGCAGACCGGCGGCACCCACGCAATTTCGCGGCCGACCGGCGCGACGTTGCGCAAGTACCGCCTCGCCCTGGCCTGCACCGGAGAATATGCGGCCGCGGCTTGCAGCCCGAATGCGCCGACCGTTGCGCAAACTCTCGCGACCATGGTCACGGTCATGAATCGCGTTAACGGCATTTACGAGCGGGACTTCGCCATTCGCCTGGTTCTTATCGCCAATACTGATCAACTCATCTATCTCGACGGCGCGACCGACCCTTACACGGATTCCGACGTCGGGGCCAATCTGGGTGAGAACCAGGCCAATATCGACAATGTCATTGGAAGCGGGAATTACGATATTGGCCACGTTTTCACCAGCCCCAACAACCCCGGCGGCGGCCTTGCTTACATCGGTTCAGTCTGCTCGCCCAATATCAAGGCGCAGGGCAGGAGCGGCGTGGATCCTACGATGGAGGCCAATGGCGTTGATATCGTGGCCCACGAAATGGGGCATCAGTTCGGCGCCCACCACACCTTCAATGCGGACTGTGGCGGGCAGCGATCGCCCACCACCGCATATGAAGTCGGCAGCGGCAGCACGATCATGTCTTACGCCGGCGTTTGCGACGTCACCAGCACAAACCTCGCTCCATTCAAAGACGACTATTTCTACAGCGCCAGTTACACTGAGATCGATAACTACTCCTCGAGCGGTTCCGGCAGTAGTTGCCCGGTGAGTGTTGCGACCGGCAATTCGCCGCCGCTCATCGGCGCGCTTTCCAATTACACCATTCCCGCGAACACGCCCTTCGCACTGACCGGCAGTGCGACGGACGCGGATGGCGATACGCTGACCTACACCTGGGAGGAACTTGATCTCGGCCCAACGCAAACAACGCAAAATCCCTCTCCGAGTAGCACGGGTCCGATCTTTCGCGGTTTCGCGCCGAGTCTCAGCCCCACGCACTATTTTCCATCGCTCACCTACATTCTGAATAACGCGAACGTTCCGCCCCCGACCTACACGTCCCCGAGCGGCGGGTCGTTCGCCACCGGCGAAGTGCTCCCGAGCATTGCCCGAACCATGAACTTCCGCTTGACGGTGCGCGACAATCGCGCGGGCGGCGGAGGCTCGGATTGGGCCGCGAACACCGTCACCACCGTCGTCACCGGCAGCGCCTTCGCCGTGACCTCGCCGAACACGAGCGTCACTTTCGCTGGCGGTTCGCAGCAGACCGTCACCTGGAACGTGGCCGGCACGACAGCGAACGGCATCAATTGCGCAAACGTGAAGATCTCGCTCTCGACCGATGGCGGGAACACCTTTCCCACCGTGCTCGCGGCCGGCGTGCCTAACAACGGCAGCGCCACCGTCACCTTGCCCCAGATCACTACCTCGCACGGACGCATCAAAGTCGAAGCGGTCGGCAACATCTTCTTCGATATCTCCGACGCGGACCTCACCATCACCTCCACGAATTCCGCGCCCACGCTCAATATCACAAACTCCATCGTGGTTCCGCGCGGCAAGCCGACTCCTACCGTCGTCGCCGTCGCTACTGCCACGGATGCCGATGGCGATCCGCTGACTGTCTCCGTTTCCGGTATGCCTTATCGTCTAAGCGTCATTCCGACCATTGCCGGCGGTACTATTTCGCTGAGCGCGATTGCGGAGTGCGCGCTCGATGTCCCTCCTTTAGGCGCCTTCCCTTATCCGGTCACGTTAACGGTTAGTGACAGCCACGGCGCGACCGCTTCCGCTACCGTGAACCTGATGGTGTCGTCGAACTCTCCGCCCACGCTCGGCACGTATCCCGACATCCAGGTCGATCCCAGCGGAAGCGTCAATTCAATCCCCAGTGCTCCCGCCGCCGCGGTCAACGGCAATATCGGACCGACTCCCTATTTGGTTAGTCCCACTACCCTGCCGGGTGACGGCACCATTTCCGTCAATCAAAGCACCGGCGTCGTCACCGTAACCGCCACCGCCAGTTCCTACAACGGCACCACGCTCGTGCGTGTGACCGCGCTCGATACCTGCGGCGCGGCCGCCGTTTCTACTTTTAATGTCAAGGTCGTTGGGGCGGCGCCGATCCCGACGCCCACGCCGAGTCCCACTCTCACGCCGACACCTACGCCGACAGCCACGCCGACACCGTCGTTCACTCCATCACCGACACCGGGCTCGGGGTCGGTCGACACAGCATTCAATCCCAACGTCGCCGGCGCCTATGTGGTGACCAGTGCCGTGCAGCCCGACGGCAAGATCATCATTGGGGGCGTCTTCACCTCGGTGCTCGGCGTAGCGCGCAGCAATGTCGCGCGGCTCAACCCAGACGGCACGCTTGATATGACCTTCGATCCCAGAGCAAACAGTCAGGTCAACACTGTGACGATACAAAAGGATGGAAAGGTGCTGCTCGCGGGCGAATTCACTACTCTTCAGCCCAATGGCGCGGCCTCACCCACGACGCGCAATCATATCGCGCGAGTCAATGCCGATGGCACACTTGACATGAGCTTCAATCCGAATCCGGACGGCACTGATGTCTTTAGCGTGACGTTGCAGCCGGATGGGAAAGTGCTGTTCGCGGGCATATTCGCAAACGTCCAAGGCAACCCGCGCCACAACATTGCGCGGGTCGATGCCAATGGGACGCTCGACCCCGCGTTTAACGTAAGTGCCGCAAGCGATGCTATCCTCTGCCTTGCGGTGCAGGCGGATGGGAAGGTGTTGCTCGGGGGCTACTTACCCAGCTTCAATCTGCCCCACGGCATTGCGCGAGTCGATGCCAATGGGACGCTTGACGCCGGCTTTGATCCGAAGGCCAACGACTTTGTCGATAGCCTGGCGGTGCAGGCGGATGGGAAGGTGCTGCTCGGGGGCGGCTTCACGGCTCTTCAGCCCAATGGCGCGGCCTCGCCCACCACGCGCCATCATATCGCGCGAGTCAATGCCGATGGCACACTTGATACGAGCTTCGATCCGAATCTGGACGGCACTGAGAGCTCCAGCCTTGCGGTGCAGGCCGATGGGAAGGTGCTGCTCGCGGGCGACTTCACCACCCTTCAGCCCAATGGCGCGGCCTCACCCACCACGCGCAATCATCTCGCGCGAGTCAATGCCGATGGCACACTTGACCCCGGCTTTGACCCCAAGCTGGATGGCACTAATGCCGCCAGCGCGGCGGTGCAGGCAGATGGAAAGGTGTTGGTCGGGGGCGATTTCTCTACGCCCCGCAACCTTTTTGCCCGGCTCATCAACGACCCCGCCACGCAGAGCCTCACCGCGCCCGACACCTCGCAAGTGCTTTGGAGCCGCGGCGGCACCGCTCCCGCCGTTTCGCAGGTCACATTTGAGTCCAGCACCAGTGGGAGCGGGCCGTGGACGGCGTTGGGCGACGGCCAGCGTGTGGGCACAACCGCAAACTGGCAACTCACCGGGCTTTCTCTTTCCGCAAATGGTTATCTCCGGGCGCGTGGCCGCACCGCCGATGGCAACGGTGGTCTCATCGAGCAGGTTTCCGCTTACCCGAACACGACGACGCCGTCGATCACACCCTCGGGCGTCTTGTCGCGGCGGCAGGGTGACGCTTCTAACTATTCGGTCATTGCCACGGTTAACGACGCGGAGAGCAGTCCGGGCAGTCTTACGGTCACGGCCACAACGGTTCCTGCTGGCCTAACCGTCTCCAATATTACCAACAACAATGGCACGATCAGCGCCGAGGTCGCGGCCAATTGCGCGGCCACGACCGGAAACAACACCGTCGTCTTGCAAGTTTCCGATGGCTCGTTCACGGCGACGGCAAACCTGACCATCAACGTCTTGGCCAATACCGCGCCGACTTTGAGCTACAACAATCCGGCCGCGATCGGCCACGGCCAGTCCACGATAGTTAGCCCGGCGACCGCTTCAGATAACGGCGCGATCGCCAGTTTCACCCTCCTATCGCAAGGCTCCTACACGGGAACAATCTCGATCAATCCCGACACTGGTGTTGTCTCAATCAGTAACGCCGCGCCGGTCGGCACGCACACGATCACGATTCGGGCGACCGACAACTGCGGCGCCACCACCGACGCTAGCTTTTCGGTCCAAGTCCTGGACACTGCGCCGTTTTTCACTTCCGCGAGCCACACCTTGTCGCGGGAGCAAGGTTCGACCGCTTTGAACTCGACGATTGCAACGGTTGGCGACACGGAAAGCAGCGCCGGCAGTCTAACGGTCACCGCCATAAATGTTCCGGCCAACCTAACGATCTCCAATATCGTTAATAACAACGGTACCATCACCGCCAACGTCGCGGCCGGCTGCGCCGCCGCAGTTGGCACCAATACCATCGTCCTCCAAGTGTCCGACGGCTCGCTCACGGCGAACCAAAACCTGACCGTCAAGGTCATCACCGCCAATACCGCGCCAGCTTTGAGCTACAACGATCCCGCGGCGGTGACCAAGGGTGGCTCGACCTCAGTTAGCCCGGCGACCGCTTCAGATAACGGCACAATCACCGGCTTTAGTCTCCAATCGCAAGGCACCTACACCGGAACGATCTCGGTCAATCCTTCCACGGGCGTAGTCTCAATCAGTAACGCCGCCCCAGTCGGCACCCACACGATCACGGTTCGCGCCACTGACAATTGCGGCGCGACGACCGACGTAAGCTTCTCGCTTTCGATCTACGAGCCAGCATCGCTTGATTCGCTCGATGCCACCGTCGTCGGGGCCCAGGTGATGGCGACCGCGGCGCAGCCGGATGGAAAGATCATCATCGCTGGTCAGTTCAGCTCGGTGCTCGGCGTGGCGCGCAACAACATCGCACGGCTCAATACCGACGGGACACTCGACGTGGGCTTTGATCCGAAAGCGAACGGCACGGTCCAGAGCGTGGTCGTGCAGGCGGATGGCAAAATACTGCTCGGAGGGTTGTTTACCACCCTCCAGCCTAACGGCGCGGCCTCGGCCACGACACGGAACCAGATCGCGCGAGTCAATTCCGACGGCACTCTCGACACTTTTGATCCGAAAGCCAACGGCACGGTGAACGTCGTGGCGATTCAAGCGGATGGAAAGGTATTGCTCGGGGGCGCTTTCACCACGCTCCAGCCTAACGGCGCGGCCTCGGCCACTACCCGTAGCCATATCGCGCGGGTCAATACCGACGGCACGCTGGATACCTTTAATCCGAATGCGAACAGCAGTGTCTTTTGCCTCGCGGTACAGGCCGATGGTAGTGTGCTGCTCGGAGGCCCCTTCAGCCAGGTGGGCGGCGTGAATCGCAGCTCCATCGCGCGAGTCACCTCCGCCGGCGCCTTGGACGCCGGCTTCAACCCGAACGCCGATGGGCAGCTCGATTCCATCGCGGTACAGGCGGACGGAAAGGTGCTGCTCAGCGGCTTGTTTACCCATCTCCAGCCCAATGGCGCGCCCACGTCTACCCTGCGCAATCGGATCGCGCGGGTCAATTCCGACGGAACTCTCGACACTGGCTTCAATCCGAATGCGAACAACGAGATTTTGAGCCTAACGGTTCAGGCCAACGGAAAGATTCTGCTGGGCGGCTTGTTCACCACCCTTCAGCCCAATGGCGCGCCTTCGGCCACCACCCGCAACCGGATCGCGCGGGTCAATTCCGACGGCACGCTCGACACCACCTTTGATCCGAATGCAAACAACCAGGTCAATGGCGTGGCCCAGCAGGCCGATGGAAAGGTGTTGCTCGGAGGTTTATTCACTACCCTCCAGCCTAACGGCGCGGGTGCGCCCACGACTCGCAACTTCTTCGCGCGGATCATCAATGACTCCGCGACGCAAAGCCTCACTGCGCCGGACACCTCGCAAGTGCTTTGGAGCCGTGGGGGCGGAGGCCCGGAAGTCTCCCAGGTTACTTTTGAAAACAGCACCAACGGCGGCGGCAGCTGGACCTCGTTAGGCAACGGCACGCGGGTGGGCACGAGTGCCAACTGGCAGCTCACCGGACTTTCCCTGCCGACCGGCGGTGGTCTCCGCGCGCGTGCCCATACCGCGGGGGGCCTCGATAGCGGCAGCTCGGGCTTGATCGAGTACGTCACCCCTTATGTCGCCCCGGCCCCGAACAGTGCGCCCTCCATTATCCCCGCCGCCGGCGTGTCGCGACAAGCAGGCGCTGCCCTTTCGAATTCCACCATCGCGACAGTGTACGACACGCAAAGCAACGTGGGGACTCTGACGGTCACGGCCACAAACGTACCTGCGGGCCTGACCGTCTCCAGCATCGGTAACGATAGCGGCACAATCACCGCCAATATCGCGGCAAGCTGCGCGGCCACTCCCGGCAACAATACCGTTGTGCTGCAAGTTTCCGACGGCTCGCTCACGACTACGACTAACCTCGTGATCAACGTCACTGTCAACAGCGCGCCAACTTTGACCTACAACAATCCATCGCCGATTGCCTTCCACGGCTCGACGACCGTGAATCCGGCGACAGCTTCAGACAATGGTTCGATCGCGAGCTTCGCCCTCCAATCGCAAGGTACTTACACGGGAACGATCTCGGTCAATTCGGCCACCGGCGCCGTCTCGATCAGTAACGCCGCGCCCACTGGCACGCACACGATCACGATTCGCGCGACAGACAACTGCGGCGCAACGACCGACGCGAGCTTCTCGCTTCAAATCGCGGACACAACGCCGTTCATCACGCCCTCGACCGGCTCGTCGCGTCGGCAAGGTACGGCCGCCACCAATTCGATTATCGCGACCGTGAACGACGCGGAAAGCAGCCCAGGCAGTCTCACGGTCACGGCCACGAGTGTTCCGTCCGGGCTAACGATTTCCAACATTGTTAATACCAACGGCACCATCACCGCCAACATCGCGGCCAGCTGCTCGGCTTCGACGGGTAATAATACCATCGTCCTGCAAGTGTCCGACGGCTCGCTCATGACCAATGCAAACCTGGTCATCAATGTCCTCGCCAACACCGCGCCTGTCTTGATCTATGCCAATTCCGCGACGGCTGCTTACACCGGCAGTACAATCGTGAATCCGCTGACCGCTTCAGACAACGGCCCGAGCACGAGCTACGCGTTGCTATCGCAAGGTACTTACACAGGAGCGATCTCCGTCAATTCGTCCACTGGCGTCGTCGGAATCACTACGGCCGCACCTCCTGGCACGCACACGATCACAATCCGGGCGACCGACAACTGCGGTGCCACGACCGACGCGAGCTTCGGACTCAGCGTCTCGGACACCCCACCTTCGATTACGGCGTCGAGCGGATTAACCCGGGCCCGAGGCTCGGTGGTTTCCAATTCCATCATCGCGATGGTGAGCGACGCCGAGAGTCCCATCGGCAGTCTCACGGTCACGGCCACAACTGTCCCGGCTGGCCTAACCATCTCGAACTTTATTAATACCAACGGCACGGTCACGGCGGACATCGCCGCCACTTGCTCGGTTGCGTTGGGAAATCAAACCATCGTGCTGCAGGTGAGCGACGGCGCGCAAACCGCGACAGCAAACCTGGTCATCAATGTCACGGCCAATCCTGGGCCAGTTCTGACCTACAACGATCCGGCGGTTTTGCTTGCCGGCTCCACTACCGTGAGCCCGGCGACAGCGTCAGATAATGGCGTTATCATCGCCTTCGCCCTGCAATCCCAGGGCACTTACACCGGGACGATCTCGGTCAATTCTTCCACCGGCACCGTCTCGATCAGCAACGCTGCGCCGGTTGGGACGCATACAATCACAATTCGGGCGACGGACAATTGCGGCACGACAACCGACGCCAGCTTCTCGCTCCATGTCAACAGCGCGAACACCGCGCCGACCATCACGCCCGTGGCCATCGGTCGGACGCAAGGTACGCCGGCGTTCAGTTCCACCATTGCAACGGTTAGCGATGCCGAAAGCAGCGCGGGCACTCTCACGGTTACGGCCACCATGGTGCCGATCGGCCTAACGATCTCCAACATCGTCAACACCAACGGCACGATCAAAGCGAACGTCGCGGCAAGTTGCAGTATTTCGACCGGCAATAAGACGATCGTCCTGCAAGTGAGCGACGGCAATCTCACGACGAACGGAAACCTGACCGTCAGCGTGAATTCCAATACTATCCCGACGTTGACCTTCACTAATCCATCGTCGATTGCCCTCGGCGGCTCGACCACCGTCAGTCCGACGAACGCGTTCGATAACGGGACTCTAAGCTTCGCCCTCCAATCGCAAGGCACTTACACGGGAACGATCTCGGTTGATTCCAGCACCGGTGCCGTCTCGATCAGCAGCGCCGCGCCCGCGGGAAACCACACGATCACGGTGCGCGCGACAGATAACTGCGGCGCGATAAAAGACGCGAGCTTCACCCTGCCTGTCTACGACCCGGCGACGGTTGATTCGCTCGACGCCAACATCGCGGGCGGTGGCTATGTGAAAGACACGGCCATGCAGCCCGACGGTAAACTAATCATCGTTGGCAGCTTCACCTCGGTGCTCGGCCATACGCGCAACAACATCGCGCGCCTCAATGCCGACGGCACCCTCGACCTGGCCTTTGATCCCAATGCGGTGACCGGAGAAGTGGATAGCGTGGCGGTGCAGTCGGATGGAAAAGTGGTGCTCGCGGGTTTCTTTTCCGACCTTAGGCCTAACGGCGTCCTCACGTCGCGCAATGGCATGGCGCGAGTCAACACCGACGGAACGGTCGATAGTACTTTTGATCCGAATCCATCCGGCTTCGCCTCGGTCAGCTGCATGGTGGTGCAGCCGGATGGAAAGATCCTGGTCGGAGGCTCGTTCACCTCTATCGGCTTGCAGACGCGCAATGGAATCGCGCGGCTCAATACCAACGGGACGGCCGATAGCTTTAATCCGAACCTGAGCAATGGCGGTGTCGCCAGCATCGCGCTGCAGCCCGATGGCAAGGTGGTGCTCGGCGGTGGCTTCACCACTGTGGGTGGTCAGACCCGCAATTGCATCGCACGGGTCGACTCTAACGGGGCCGTCGATGCCTTTAATCCGAACGTGCTGCCTGCGAGTGGCAGTGTCACCAGCGTGGCGGTGCAGGCGGATGGAAAAGTGGTGCTCGGAGGCACGTTCACCACCGTGGGTGGTCAAACTCGCAATCGAATTGCGCGCGTCGACTCGACCGGGGCCCTCGATACCTTCGATCCAAATATCGGCAGCGCAGCGAATCTCCAGGTGTATTCCCTCGCCTTACAGACAGACGGGAAAGTGCTGCTCGGCGGGGTCTTCACCACCCTCCAGCCGAATGGCGCGGCTTCGCCCACTACGCGCAATCGCATTGCGCGAGTGAATTCCGACGGCACCCTCGACACCGGCTTCGACCCGAATGCCAATAGCCCGGTTATGACCATAGCCGTCCAGCCGGATGGGAAGGTGCTGCTCGGAGGTCAATTTACCACCCTCCAGCCTAACGGCACTCCGGTGGCTGTACCGCGCAGCTGGTTCGCCCGGCTGTTCAACGATCCCGCCACGCAAAGCCTCGGCGCACCCGACACCTCGCAAGTGCTCTGGAGCCGTGGAGGCGCGGGCCCGGAGCTCTCGTGGGTCACATTTGAACTCAGCACGGACGGCGGCGGCAGTTGGACCCCTCTGCTGGGTAACCCGACCCGCGTCGGCACCAGCACCAATTGGCAGCTCACCGGCCTTTCACTCCCCACCACCGGTCAGCTTCGGGCGCGTGGCCGCACCACGGATGGCGTCTTCAACGGCGGCTCCGGTCTGATCGAACAGGTCTCCGCTTTCTCCGCCTCGCCTCCGAATACTGCGCCATCCATCACGCCCGCGACGGGCTTGTCACGGCAACAAAGCACATCGGTTTCAAATTCCACAATCGCGACCGTGAGCGACGCGGAAAGCAGCGCGGGCAGTCTGACTGTGACGGCCCCAACCGTTCCAACCGGCCTAACCGTTTCCAACATCGTTAACACGAACGGCACCATCACCGCCGATATCGCGGCAAACTGTTCGGCCACGATCGGCAACAATACCGTGGTCCTGCAAGTTTCGGACGGCCCGCTTACGACGAACGCTAACCTCGTCATCAATGTCACCGCCAACAGCGCCCCGGCTTTGAGCTACAACAATCCGGCCGCGGTCGACCAGGGCGGGGCGATCATAGCGGATCCTGCAACCGCTTCAGATAACGGCACCATCACAGGCTTCGCGGTGCAATCGCCAGGCACATACACCGGAACAATTTCGGTCAACAGTGCGGGAGCAGTTTCAATCAGCAACGCTGCCCCCGTCGGCACGCACACGATCACGATTCGGGCGACCGATAACTGTGGCTCGTTCACCGATGCCAGCTTCACGCTCACAGTTACGGCATTACCGTCACCAACACCCACTGCAACGGCTACACCAACCGCAACAGCGACTGCCACGCCAACAGTTACTCCCACAGCAACAGCAACCGCAACTCCTTCTGCGACCGCAACTGCGACACCGGTTACTAGTCCTACTCCGACCGCTACTGCCACCGCGACCGCGACAGCCGCGCCGACATCTACGCCAACTGCGACCGCGACCGCAACGGCGACTCCTGCCGCGACAGCGACTGCCACGCCAACGGCTGCTCCCACAGCTACGGCAACTGCTACGGCTACACCTACCGCGACGGCTACCGCGACTGCAACAGCCACGGCTACGGCGACGCCAACAGCGACAGCTACGGCGACAGCCACGCCCACGGCGACGCCAACAGCTACGCCTGGGTTAGTCGGCAATGTTTCGACACGGTTGCCTGTGGGCACCGGCGATAACGTGTTGATCGAAGGCTTCATCGTGCAAGGGCCGCAAAGTGCGACGAAGAAAATCATTGTGCGTGCGATTGGCCCATCACTTGCCGCCTTTGGGATCGCTGACGCGTTGGCCGATCCGACCCTGGAAATCTATGATGCGAACAATGTGAAGGTCGCAATAAATGACGACTGGAAAACCACTCAGGTGGGGGGCCTCATCACAGGCGATCAATCTACTGAGATCGCCGCGAGCCAGCTCGCACCAAGCAACGACTTGGAGTCCGCTATCATCGCGAATCTTGCTCCGGGCAGTTACACGGCTGTCGTACGCGGCTTGGGAAACAGCGTGGGTACCGGCGTGGTCGATGCCTACGATCTGAGCGCAACATCGCCTGCCCAGCTGGCCAATATTGCCACGAGGGGGTTAATCCAGCCCGGCGATAAATTAATGATCGCCGGTTTTATTATTCAGAATGGGCCCGTCAAAGCGGTCATCCGTGCGATAGGCCCTTCACTTACTGCATTCGGAATTACCAACGCCCTGCCGGATACCACCCTTCAACTAAGGGACCAGAACGGCGCCATTGTGGTGGAGAACGACGATTGGAAAGTCCGGACCGACGGCAGCAGCCAGCGAGCCGAACTCGAAGCCACAGGCCTCCAACCGACCAACGATCTGGAAGCGGCCTTCCTCATCACTCTTCAACCCGGGCAATACACCGCCCAGGTGCGTGGAAAACCGGAGCAAACCGGCATCGGCGTGGTCCAGGTCTACTTCCTTCAATAGCGGCGATTGCAAATCCCAAAAGGCCTCAACTCATTCCTCACGCTAGGCCCAGGTGCGCAAATACCCGACGCTAAGAGTAATGGTCGCTGTCTGCCGCTCGAAGACGGATGACGGTATCGCCACTTACCAGCTCGCAATTATTTGGGCCCATGAACTCCGACCCCGCAGACGCGGCCGAGCAGTTCGCTGCAGAAGCGGTTCGTTTTCGTGATTGGGCGCGAGACGGTACCGACGCCGGCGAGTTGGCCGCACGTAATGCGCTGATTCGTACCACCACGTTATATCTCGCAGCTCTGGAGCTTCCGCCGGAAATCACGGTGGCGGGTGTAATCGTGACGATCAAAAAGCTTTCGCGGAATCGGATCTAAGTTGCAGCTCGCTTTCGGTGTGGTCGTCGAAGTGCAGTACTGGACGTTGCTGCCATGGTGGTATCATTTGATTTTTCTCATTCTAATTGTTCCAGCCACGGTGTTGGGCGGATACGTTCGTTTGCACTGATCAGGATTGTCGACGATAACTGGAGTTTGGTGGCCAATGAAGGGGATTATGGCAAAGGTACCCGAGCAACTGGCGATCGACGCAACCGGACACAGTCTGGACAAGGGTCAGGCGATCCGGCTCGGCATGCTTCGGATCTGTTCTGTGGTTTGTGCTTTTCTTTATCTTGGATGGTGGATCGCCCCGACTGCCTCAGCTACGATTGGCGATCTTTACGTCTCGGATTTCAGCAATGGCTTAGTTTTGAAATTTGATGTTGCTGGGACACAAAGCACTTTTGCATCCGGTTTAACTGGTCCCTTTGGATTGGCCTTTGATCGCGGCGGCAACCTCTTTGTAGCGGATAAGAATACCAACTCAGTTTTCAAGTTCACGCCCACCGGCACCAAGAGCACATTCGCCTCCGGCTTAAACGTGCCAACGGCGCTCGCCTTTGACGCAGCGGGCAACCTGTTTGTCGCAAATTTCAGCGGTAACGCCATTCTCAAGTTTGCTCCGGACGGCAGTAAAATCACCTTTGCTTCGGGACTGAACAATCCCTCAGGATTGGCATTCGATGTCGCCGGAAATCTGTATGCGTCGGACTATGGGAGTGGCAAAATTTTTAAGTTCACGCCTGCTGGCTCGAAAACGATGTTCGCGTCTGGGCTTGGACATCCGGAGGAAATAGCGTTCGACTTGGGCGGGAATCTTTTTGTGGCTGATTTCACCACGGGCTCAATTTTTGAATTCGGATCTGGTGGTGCGATGACCACCTTTGCTTCGGGCCTTAGCGGTTCGTGGGGTATCGCTTTCAACTCGGTCGGTGATCTCTTTGAAGCTGATAGCACAAGCGGAATGGTTCTCAGGTTCACCGCCCAAGGAACGAAAACAACTTTTGCCAGCGGCATCGGAGTGCCAACCTTTCTGGCTTTCGAGCCGCCGACTGGAATGCCGCTCAACGTCTCCACCCGAATGCGAGTTCTTACGAATGACAATGTGCTCATCGCTGGATTCATCATCACTGGGACCGATCCAAAGAAGGTTATTATTCGCGGAATCGGCCCTTCGCTCAATGGCGTCGGCGTTGCTTTGTCTGACCCGACTCTGGAACTGCATCAAGGCACGACGGTGATCACCAACGACAACTGGAAGATCAACGATCAGACCGGCCAATCTCAGGAAGCTGACATCCGCGCCACGACAATTCCGCCAACAAATGATTTGGAATCGGCCCTGATCGCAACTCTTGTTCCTGGCAACTATACGGCCATCCTTGCGGGTAAGAATGGTGGTACGGGTGTGGGGATAGTCGAGGTATACGATCTGGCGCAAGGCGCGAACTCCAAGCTCGCCAATATCAGCTCTCGTGGCTTTGTCGATACCGGCGATAACGTCATGATCGGTGGATTTATTGTGGGCGGCGGAAGCGGCAATGGGGCCAGAGTAATTGTGCGGGCCATCGGCCCATCACTGAATGCGAATGGCAGCCCCGTCCCCGGCCGGTTAGCTGATCCAACCCTGGAACTGCACAATGCAAATGGATCTATGATCGTGACTAACGACAATTGGAAGATCAACGATCAAACCGGCCAATCTCAGGAAGCTGACATCCGCGCCACGACAATTCCTCCGACGGACGATTTGGAATCGGCCATCGTTGCCACGCTTCCGCCCGATAACTACACTGCAATTGTGCGTGGTAAGAACAACACGACCGGTGTAGGGCTGGTGGAGGTTTACAGTTTGCAATAAAAAGGGCCGTCATTTGTGGGGCAGACGATAGAAAGCGTTCCTAACCAGACGATGCTTGTGTCTCGTTAGACCTATGCGCGACAAGGCTACACAAAGGTGACTAAGAATCCCATCGATTCTCAGGCGTCGCTTCAACAACCCCGCCGCGCCCCGCCCGTGGGGCGTGTGCTCCGCATCCTGCTCGGGCTCGCACTGATAGTTTACGTGGCGCCTGTCTACTTCCAAGTTCCGGTGCGAGTTTCCGTGGAGGTGTTGCTGCTGATGCTTGGGTTGATCGGCGTCTACAGCCTAATCCATATCGTTATATCGCGACGAATCAGCGCCTTTGGCCCGCGCGTCGGAGCTGTCGTGGCGTGGGGATTACTCGCCGTGCCGTGTCTTGCAAGCGCCCCCGGGTCACCGATCCTTGGCCGCGGAGTGGGTGAACTGGCAGCAGTCACCTTCCTCGGCATCTCGTTGGTGGTTGCTGGCGTGCGCGCCGCTCCGGGTTGCGAGCTGATGGCGATCCCCGGTCTCCTCTTTAGGAAGCACACCGAACTGGCGTGTCTCATCTTCTCCCCCCTCGATTGGCTTGAGCGCAAGTTGCGAAGCAAACACGATGTCTAACCCCTATGTAGGGAGTCAAGCGTGGATGGAGGTGTGGGTTAGTTTTTATTTCATTGGTTTAGGCTATGGTTAGTGGGTAATTGGTGGTGTTGGAGCGCCTCCTCTTCCTTTGGCTCGTTGGGTTTGTTTTCCAGCGGCTCTTACTCCTATCCGTGCCTCTGGCCGCAGCCGGAGCATCAATTTGAGCAATGCGATCTTTTGGCAGAGGAACTTGAGGCGGCCCAATCTAAGGCGTCGCTCGGACCGACTGGCCGGAGCAGGTGAGACACCGGGCACGCCTCACGTTCCAAAATGGTAAGTGCTAATCAGTTGGTCAGTTTTGGTTTAGGTTCCTTTTCTTTGTGGACATCGAGTCCAAGATCGAGTGTAATTTTCATCGGTGTGTTTGCTTGTTCGAACTGTTTAACTGGAACGCTCCGGAACCCTTGTGTCCCAGCCGTTCGTGCGACTCTGCTCTCTTACCGGAACAACCCGCGATAACATTGAACGGCAAACACACCGCCAATTTCAAGTTCGCGCCGCCACTCCCACAACGGGTCCACAGCCATAAAGTCTAGGCCTATGCGCACAATTCGAAACGCATTCTTACTCGCAGCGTTGTTGGGCTTTGGGTGCTCATCCCAAGCGACCCTCCCACGGATAAGAGTAGAGTACAGCCCTTCTGAGGATCTGGCTTGCTCCGTACCTCGCGGAAGTCCGATCAAAGATGAATGGAAAACAGAGTTGCTCTCTCGCCAGCCGGAGTTCGTTAGGCTTTGGCAGTCTGAAGGCCCCAAACTTGTCGCAGCGACGGAGGCGATTTCTGGCCGGGACTTTCCTTTACAGGAGATCACGGCCCGGCTTACCCTTTGCAACGCTCCGTCGGAGTCCTTTCCGGGCACGGATCGAGTCACGATTAACATGCGGTATGCGCTGAGGAGCTTCACGCCGGAGCCGGTGTCGATGCGTTACAAGGTTGACACGCTCTTTCACGAGGTTCTGCACATCTTCCTATCTCGCCATCCGATCAAGAACTCAGCTCTGCTGAAAGAACATGCCGCGGAGGACGAGCGAGTTCGCGATCATCTGCACTTGCTGGCGCTGCAAAAGGCAGTCCTTCTAAAGCTCAATGAACCCGACGCGCTGAAGGAGGTGATCGCGGTAGACAGCGCGCTTCCGGGCGGCTACTACAAACGAGCGTGGGAACTCGTCAACACTACTGATACTGAGTACCTGAAGTATGTTGCCGAACTGTCGAAAAAGGTTTAACCAGATTTAGATGAGAAGGCAGAGAGTGGCCCCGAGCTTGTTGGCTACGGTAAACTCGAAGCCTTATGAAGCAACAAAAGAGGATGGACGGTAAAGTCACGATAGGATTAGAACTTCTAGCTCGCGCGGTCGCTGAGCTCGGGTCTCGTTAGGTGTGTGTTTGACGGACTGTTTCGAAATCGCTGGATCTAGATTCTGATCTCAGGGCCTTACTTTTTCGGTTTGGGCTGCCGCATGCCTCATATCATGCCTGGACAATTAACTTGACTTCTCTAGTTAAGTTTACTGAACATCGAATCCAATCCGAATGGGCCAGGGTTTCAGCTGAACTCTGATGGGTGAAACGGACTTTAACTCAACTTAAACGGAGGAACAAAATGCACAGATCAATCTTGGTGTTTGTAATCTCGGTATTGCTTGCCACCGGAACCTTCGGCGCTGGCGGAATCGTTTCCGGAACTTATACCTTCGAAACATTCGCCGTTGCAAACTCAGGCAATTTGGGAGTGGAGTCGATCAGCGATAACAAAGTTATCGTCGGCTACTTCTCCATTCTCTCAGGAAGCCCGACTCTCGGTCCGTTCAGTGGGTTTCAGCGCTCACGGAATGGAGCCGTCACACCCATTGCGGATCCGGCGGATAGGACTAATACTTTTACCGAAGCGCTGGGAATCAACGACGAAGGAACCGTGGTGGGTGAGTTCTTTGACAGCTCCGCCAACCAGTACTCGGGCTTTTTCCAAAGGCACGGCGTATTCACGACTTACAACCTGCCTGGGCTGTCGCCAGGCTCAACTACCGGCATTGAGGGCATAAACGAGCGGGGAGACATTTGCGGGTTCTATCTGGATTCCTCAAACTTTGCGATTGTGAATTCGTTTCTTGTGACCAAGCACGGTCAGATCACGAAATTCTCCCTGTCGCCGGTCACCCATTTCACGCAGGCCATCGCCGTGAACAATCGAGACGTAGTGGCCGGAAATTTTGAGGACGACTCCGGGATCTTTCATGGCTTCATCCGGCAGCCGGACGGAACGGTGACGGTCATTACGGTGCCAAATTCATCCACTACCCCGGGGTTGGGCACAACCACGCTTGGCATCAACGAAGGCGGGTGGATATCTGGACACTTT
>PLCM01000004.1 GCA_003134765.1 Spartobacteria bacterium
CAGCAAGCGGAGATCGAAGCGACGACAATTCCACCGACCAACGATTTGGAATCGGCCTTGGTAGCGACTCTCGCTCCCGGTAACTACACCGCCATCGTCCGCGGCAAGAACAACACTACGGGCGTCGGATTGGTGGAGGTTTACAATTTGCAGTAGCGAAGAGGGGTCCACCCGTTTTGTCCCACGGGGCACAAGATTCAGTCCGGGGTAGCTGGTGTGGCCGAGAAACCTCATCACTTCGTGGTGTGAATAGATTTTCTTGCGGAGTGCCTTGGAACTCCTAATCAATCCGCGATCCTCCAGCCGCTGCAAACTTCGGACAGAGACGCCGAGTAAGGAAGCGAGTTCGCCTCCTGAATAGGCTAGTCTTGTCCTCGGCTGTGCGCCTGATTGTCCGGAGGCGGAGATCATAGTCGGAGAATTTGCTTCTGCTTGATGAACGGGAGGGCCACCCGTTTTGCCCCCCTGACGATGGAAATTCGGTCTACTTGTGTCCAGAAGTGTCCACACGGTTGTGCGGATCGGAGGGAGCGCGCTTTCTTTTAGCGTCCGCACCTGTCCGGTAGTGTCCATCACTGTCGGGACGAGTCACAAAACCCCAAAAAATCTTTGCGAACGAGACGCTCTACCAACTGAGCTATACCCCCAAAGTTTTTCGACCGCCGAGACTTAACGCATGAAATCAGGCTCGTCAAAAACCTGCCACCCCACCCGTTTTGCCCCCTGATGATTTTCCGTCAGTCCCCCGCGCAGCAATTAGATTGACGACGTCACTAAACTCTGTCAGAAGCGCGGTTAATTTCGTCGATCGACGTGGCAACGCATCTGCGGCTCCGGCTGAGTGAGAAGGAAAGGGGCTGAACCTTCGCTGAACGGCGCCCGGCGCAATATCTGGAGGCTTAATATGAAAACATTCTCGCTTCGTCTTCTCATCTGGAGTGCGCTCGGCGCGGCTCTCCTCCTGCCGGCTGCCCGCGCGCTCGCCGCGGCGGACTACAGCATCGACGCCAGCGGCGACAATATGTCCATCTTCAATAATAGCGGCAATCCTGACAATCTGATTGTTTCCGACTCTGGCTCCGGCGGCATCACATTCGCGGTGCAGGGCCGGAGTTTTCAGGTCAATAGCAACGGCTTCACCCAGAACAGCGCGACCGTTTCGCTCACCGGCGTCAACTTCATCTCCATCTATTGTGGCTCAAACGGACAGTTTATCAGTATCGGCGCCTTCAGCGGCACATCGTTTCCTTCGCTCATCATCCGTGGCGGCGCGGGCAACGACACGGTGTATTTTAACGGCAACATCACCTTTGCCGCCGGCAACTTCCTATTGGCTGATCTGCAGAGCGGCGTCGGCGGCCACGCGGGCGGCGTGGACAATATCAACGTGGTTGGAGCGCACCTGACGGCGAGCGGCAGCGGCACGATCTACCTGCTGTGCAGCCAGCGAGTCTACATCTACAACGGCGCCCAGGTGACGGCAGCAGGCAACGTGACCCTGATTGGGAACCAGCAGAGCCCGGCGACTTCGGGGAATTTCAGCGGCGTGACGGTGGATGGCTCGGGGACGGTGGTGCAGACAACCGGTAGCGCCTTGCTGAACGTAACGGGGACGGGCGGGGATGATTCGGGTGGTTTCCAGCCGGGCGTGAGTGTGACGGGCGGAGCGCAATTGCTTTCCGCGAATAACATAAACGTCACAGGCACGGGCGGGGTGAGCAAGGGCATCGAGAACCGGGGGGTGTTGGTGTATGGCGCAGGGTCGGCTATCTCGTCGGCTGCCACCACGGTTACAGGCACCGCTGGCGCGAAGGGCAGCGGCTACGGCACCGGCGTCTCGGTCCTTGATGGTGGGCTGATCAGCAGCTCGTCTAACACAACGGTAACTGGCACCGGCAATGGCTTGGGGGATAATAACGAGGGGGTGGAACTGGGAGACGACTCGAGCTCAACAGCCCCCTCGAAAATTACTGCCGATAACGGCTCGCTTAACATCACCGCCGTCGCCGGGCCCGGTAATAGCTTAGGTCTCATCCTCTACGACGCAGCGGAAATCTTCGACGGCGCAGACCACAATATCCCTCTGGCGATGATCTACGCTGATAGTGTCTCGATTCAAGATACGGCCAGCATCGGAGCAATGTACTTCGTCCAATTTTTCACCATCTCCGCGACCACGATCGACTTGGGCGGAGACAATGCCGCAGGCACGCTTGGCTTCCCCGCAGCGGAGATGGCGCGTCTAAAGGGGAATATCGAATTTCACAGCACGCAAGGCGGTATCGTGATTAGCCAGCCCCTCACCTTTCCGGACAGCATTCTTCTTTTTCCGAACTCCACTCTGAAAGCTGCGGCGACTGGGATCGACCTCAACCTTTCCAAACACACACTGGGTCTGGAGAGCGGCAGTCTCAGTATGCCGATCATGGGCACCGTGGCGGATAACAATTACCCGCAACTCCACGTCAATGGCAGCGTGAGCTTGGATAGTGTGGGGCTTGACCTTACAGGGACGACCTACGCCGGGAACGTGGGAGACATGTTCACCGTCGTGAAGGTCGATGGCGGGACACTCGCCGGCACGTTCAAAGATCATCCTGAAGGCTCTACCTATAGCTGGTCGAATTCTTCGCTGAATGCCCAGATTACCTACAAAGGCGGCACCAGCGGGAACGATGTCGTGCTCACGCTGAAATCGACCGGAGCAAACAGCACCACGACAACCGTGACTTCGTCGATGAATCCTTCCGGCATCGGGCAGCAGGTGATGTTTACCGCCACGGTCTCCTCCCCGGGAGGCACCGCCACGCCGACGGGCACGGTCGACTTCAATTTCGGGGACGGCAGCCCGCCCGCGCAGGTCTCGCTGGGCAGCGGTGTCGCCCAGGTGACCCACTCATTCACCAGCGTGGGCACCTATACGATCACCGGCGCCTACAGCGGCGATTCCAACTTCAACAAGAGCAGCAATACCCTGAGCAATGGGCAGATGGTGAACACGTCCTCCGGTCTCCCCGCTCATCCCTTGAACATCTCCACCCGAATGGAAGTGCAGGGAGCTGACAATGTGCTCATCGCCGGCTTGATTGTCACAGGGCCCGCAGGTTCTACCAAGAAAGTAATGATCCGCGGGCTGGGACCATCCTTGGCTAACAGCGGGGTGACTAATTTCCTCAGCGATCCCCTGCTCGAATTGCACCTGCCTGATGGCAGCGTCATAACCAACGACAACTGGCAGCAGGCCAGTAACAGCGGCGACATCCCGAATGGCTTCCAACCGGCTGATCCGCGCGAGTCAGTCATCATCGCCACTTTGCCCATTGGCAGCGGCGGCTCCTCCGATTTCACCGCCATCTTAAAAGGAGCCCACGGCGAGACCGGCATCGGGTTAGCCGAAGCTTATGACCTGGATCAGAGCGCCCCGAACCAGTTTGCCGAGATCAGCACCCGCGGATTCATCGACACCGGGGACAACGTCATGATTGGCGGGTTCATCCTGGGCGGGAGCAGCCAGGGGAGCAGCGTGCTTATTCACGGCATCGGCCCGTCGCTGGCGAATTTCGGCGTCACCAACGCCTTGGCTGATCCCACTCTCGCCCTGCACGATAGTAACGGCGCCACGATCAAGACCAACGATAACTGGAAGGTGGACGATACCACCGGCCAATCCCAGGAAGCCGCCATCCGCGCCACCACTCTTCCACCCAGCAACGACGCTGAGTCCGCCATTCTCGTGACACTGCCTCCGGGAGCTTACACTGCGATTGTCGCCGGCAAGAGCAACACGACTGGGGTAGGACTGGTCGAGGTTTACAACCTGCAATAACGGAGGGCCGCCCTTTTTGCCCCCTTGGCGCTGGAAATTCGGTCTACTCCTGTCCAAAAATGTCCACACGGTTGCTAGGATCGTAGGAAGCGCGCTTTTGCACCTCAGCGATCATTTCTCTGATCGCAGCGGCGCGGTGTCCTCTCGCTGATTTTTGACTTCGTAGAGCTCCGCTGACCCGAATATGTAACAAGCGCGCGTATGCAGGTGGTGGAATGCGAGGCAAGGGATTGAAAAAGTTCTCGACAACGCCTCCGCGTTCCCTGTAAAAACCGAGCCGATTACGTCAACCGACGTTCCGTCGAAATTTCGGCCGCGCGTTCTCTTGTCCTACAGAAGCACATGACCCAGCAATCATCAGTTAAAACCCCAGTCAACGCCAAGAATCCCCTCCGCCCACCTCAGCTAATAATATTTATATGAAATATTTCACCCCCGTTTCCTGCCTCAGACTACTTCTCATCGGTTGCGCCTTAAGCGGAGCGATCACGATTCAGGCGCAATCAACTTACGAACCGTATCCTTTCGGCAC
>PLCM01000038.1 GCA_003134765.1 Spartobacteria bacterium
ACTCCCTACATAGGGGTTAGGCGCGCTTCGGACAACTCTAAAATACATACGGAATCATACGCCAAGTTTTCTCAGAATAGTCCGCGTAATCAGGATAACGCAACGAAACCAATTTCTCCTCAGCGAAAATGCGTGCAAGAGCGCTGACGACTACCCAAACCCCGAGTAGGCATGCTTCACTCGACCAGTGCGCTACTATTCCAGCCCAAGCGAAGACGCATATTGAGGTGTAAATCGGATGTCGAATGTAGCGATAGGGGCCTCTCGTCACCAAGCCTCCTTCCGTTGGATTTGCGGCAGCGTGAAAACTACGGCGACCGAATGTAAAGCGTGCCCACAGAAAGAGTGCCAGCGCAGTGGCTTGTGAGGCGACAACGAGCACCGATGGCGAAAACACGGCCTGGATATGCAGCAGTCCAAGAAAACCGGCGGCCATTCCGATAACTCCCAACACTGATACTACCTTAAGCATTGTTCGAGGCCCGCACGCCTAACGAGAATAAGATGAGCGACGGCGGACGAGACCGCGCGTCGCTGGGAGTGAAAGTGTGGAAGTCATCTCAAAAGTAGCGCATAACGTGCAAGAGAGTAACAGAAAGGTGAAGCGACGACGAGACCAATGATGGCAACAGGAATGGCTCCGACTGCAAGAGCGCTGCGAGATTCGTGCCTTCCTCCTCGTTCCCAAGTTGGACTTGGGAACGGAACGCTCTTGTCTTCGAAGCTGGGCTTCGCCAGGCTCAGCGTCCCCCCATGCGCAGCCGTTACCGCATCCTGGAACACGATTTCGCCCATTTTATCACCAGCACCACAGTCGCCTGGCTGCCCATCTTCACCACCGCGGCACGCTGCGACATTCTTGTCCAGGCGTTCAAATACTGCCGCCAGCATAAAGGGCTTAAGGTCCACGCCTGGGTCATTCTCGATACGCATTTCCACGCCATTGTCGCCGCGCCCAATCTGGCCCGTGTCCTCGCCGATCTAAAGCGCCACACAGCGCGACAGATCATCGAGCAATTGGGAGGCGAAAGATGCGACTGGCTTCTGCGCCAATTGCGTCATCAGCGCGCGCCGCACAAGACCGAGAGCGAGCATCAGGTTTGGCAGGAAGGATCGCATCCGCAAGCGATCATGAGCGACGGGATGATGCTGCAGAAGCTGGAATATTTGCACAATAATCCAGTAAAGCGCGGATTGGTCGCATCACCCGAGCATTGGCGGTATTCGTCAGCGCACGAGTGGTTGCCAGGCGGAATGGTAGAGTTGCGGTGCGATCCGTGGCAGTGAGAAGAGGCAGTGCAACTGCCGGAACCAGGCGGTCGGTTCCTAAGTGCAACTTGGGAACGAGGAGGGTGGAAAAACGGCGGCCAAGGTTCCGAGAACCAATGAAGAGTCCGCGACAGTCGCGACCTGCGCGGGGAGGGAAACTGTGATAATGAGTCGGATGCGTTTTCGAATCTTATTCGCGGTGTTGTGCGCTCTCGGGCTTCAGAATGCGGTGGGCGCGGGTGACGGGCAGTACAAATTCCTCAACGAAATCCCGATCGGTGGCGAGGGGGGCTGGGACATTCTTACGGTCGATTCCCCGGCGCACCGGCTTTACCTGTCGCACGCCACGAAAGTGGTGGTGGTCGATCTGGAGAAGAACGCGGTCGCGGGTGAGATCACCGACACGCCCGGAGTCCACGGGTTTGTCGCGGCGCCTGAAGCCGGCCTCGGTTTTTCCACCAACGGCAAGGAGAACAAAGTGAGCGTGGTCGATTTAAAGACGCTCAAGACGATCTCGAAGCTCGACAGCGGGGAGGGCCCGGACGCGGTCGTTTACGATCCGAAGCGGGGCGAAGTCTACGTGTTCAATCATAAGGGGAACTCAGCGACGGTGATCGATGCGAAGGCGGCGAAGGTGGTGGCCACGATCGCGCTCGGGGGCAGCCCGGAGTTTGCGGCGGTCGATAGCGGGGCCGGCCGGGTCTATATCAACATCGAGGACAAGAGCGAGGTGGAGGTGATCGATGCGGTGAAACACGAGGTGACGGCGCACTGGCCGCTCGCCCCCGGGGAAGAGCCGAGCGGGATCGCGCTCGACGCGGCGCATCATCGTTTGTTTACGACCTGCCACAACAAGATGATGGAGATGGTCGATACGGAATCGGGCAAGGTGGCGGGAAGTGTGCCAATCGGTACCGGCGTGGACGGGGCGGCGTTTGACGATGCGAGCCAGCTCGCGTTCGCGTCGTGCGGCGACGGCACGACGACGATCGCGAAGGAGGAATCGCCGGACAAGCTCACGGTGGTCCAAACGCTCCAGACCGCGCGCGGGGCGCGAACGATAACGATCGACCCGGCGACGCACCGGATCTATTTGCCAACGGCGCAATTTCAACCGGCGCCGTCGCCATCGCCGGGGGCATCGCCCGGGCGGCCGACGATCATTCCGAACACGCAAAAGCTGCTGGTTTACGGACCGCAATAAAGTCGGAGGTCGGAAGAAGCGAGCGAGTAAGCTGCAGGCAGGAACAGGCTTTCGCGTGTAACCTGTGGCCATGAAGACAATCACTGTTCTATCCATCGCGGCGGCAATTTGTGTCGCCGCTTCCACGACTTCGGTATTCGCGGCAAAAAAGGAGACGCAGGCGCAGTTGCAGTCGGAAGCGAAAGTAACCGAGGCAGCCGCGCAGAAGACCGCGCTCGCCAAAGTCCCGAATGGCAAAGTCAAATCCAGCGAGCTTGAGAAGGAGCACGGCAAGCTTGTCTGGTCGTTCGACATCTCGACTCCGGGCTCGAAGAACATCACGGAAGTGCAAGTGGACGCGAAGACCGGGAAGATCGTCGCGGTCGAGATAGAGACGCCGAAAGACCAAGCGAAGGAATCGGCGGCCGACAAAAAAGAGAAGAAGTAGTTTTTCGCAAGCTGGAACGCGGCGCCGTGAAATGGAAATCGCTTTTCATCGCGCTGGCCGTATGTGCCTTCGCCACACCCTACGAGGCGCGGGGGCAAGGCGGACCGCCGATGATCACCGACGATCCGGGCACGCCGGGCGACAAGAAATGGGAGATCAACCTGGCGCTCGCGTTCGAACATCGGCCGGGGGAAACGTCATTCGATCTGCCCGCGATTGATTTGAACTACGGCGTCGGCGATCACATCCAGCTCACCTTGCAGACCGCGCCAGTCTTCTTGAAACGCGAAGGATACGGCCTGATCGGTGGACTCGGCGGGACCGAGGCCGCGGTGAAATGGCGTTTTTTGGACCAACAAAAGAACGGCGACGGTTTCGACATGTCGATGTTCCCTCGAGTGATCTTCAACGTCGTCAGTTCCTCCGCGCGGCGAGGACTTTCCCAGGATGGGACTCGCCTTCAGATTCCCCTGCAGATGGCGAAGACATTCGGGCGCTGGCATGCCGACTTGGAGTTCGGGCCGCTTGTCAGCAGCGTCGCCCGCAGCGAATGGCTGGGTGGCATCGTCGCCGGCCTGGACGTTTCGAAGCAAACGCTGTTAATGGCGGAGCTTCACGGCACGTCGCGGATGAATTTCGCCAGCGACGTGCTGACCGTTAACGTCGGCATCCATCACGAATTTTCCGCGACGCGAATTCTGATCGTGTCGCTCGGTCGGGAGGTTAGTTCGCCTGACCCTCTCGCGACGATTGGTTACTTCGGGATGCAGCTGATTTATTGACGGTTTCGTAAATGGCCGCGTGCTTCGCGATGGAGAGCGGAGCTCTGCCGCCGCGGGATCGGGCTCGCCGTAGCTCGCCCCTCCACGAATTTCTTCAATGCGCTTTCGAAGCCGGCTTTTGCCGAAAAATCAAAATCAACGCGACAATCACCACCAGGAGCGCCGACGATGCCGTGTAACGGCTTAGAGCCAACCCTCCCTGGGCGTGCGGCTTATCGAGAAAGTCGCCGACGACGGCGCCGAGCGGACGAGTCAAGATGAACGCCGCCCAAAACAAAACAGCGTGAGATAGGCTCGTGAAGTAATAGAGAAGAGCGGTCAGCAGGAGCAACCCACCGAAAACCGCGGCCGCGCCGAGATAGCCCATGTCATTGGTGTCGGCGACCCAATCGCCGAGGGCGGTCCCGAGTGTCTGGGAGAACATGATCGTCACCCAATAAAACACCTCGACCTTCGGCGTATTCACCGTTTCGATCGATATGCTCCCGGTCGCCCAATGCCAGATCAGAAGCGACGAAATCACGAAGATCAGCAGGATCGTCGAACCGCCGGTGTAGCCGATGCCGAGCGATCTAGTGCAATAATCCGCCAGGGTGGTCCCGACCGTCGTCGTGGCGACGATCGTAAGCCAGTAGAGGAACGGGCGAAATTTTTTCGCCCTGATTTGCACAAGCACCGCGGCTACGAAAATCACCCCGAAGATTGCCGTTCCGATCAGATAGCCGGTCCCCTTGCCTTCGGACGTCGTTTCGCCAAGCCACGACATGGTGACGGCATCGCCGCCGGTCTCGCCGAGCGTGGTCGCCAGGATCTTAATGATCCAGAAGAGCAGCGTTACCTGCGGGACTTTTGCAATAAGGTCAGCGGAAGAGTGATCGTTATTCATTTAGAGGTCAGAGGTCAGCGACCCCTAGGCCGCAACGTGTTCGGCCACCGGAGTCGGAGAGATCGGTGGTCGCAGGGACTTCGTGCTGCGATAACGCCAGATGGCGAAGGCGACGAAGAGGAGATCGGCGATGACGAAAGAGACGACGTAGGTTTCGCCGCCGATGCCGAAGCCGTAGCTGTGAAGGCCTTTGCCTAAAACGAAGTTAACTCCATACCACGCCATGAGGACCGCGAGAAAACAGACGACGCTCGCGACGACCAGGCCGAACTGGGTCCACCAGCCGGCGAGCCGGCCGTGCAAGGTGAGGATGTAACAAAGGAGCGCGATAAGCGCCCAGGTCTCCTTCGGGTCCCATCCCCAGAAACGGCCCCACGAATAATTTGCCCAGACGCCGCCGAGAATCGTGCCGGCGGCGATGAGAATGACGCCGAGCTGGAGAACACGATAGAGCCAGAAATGCATCGGTTGATCGGCGCGCGCGGAGATTGGGTTGCGCGCGTAACGGAAAAGCAGGATGTGCCCGAATCCCATGGCGAGCGCGAACGCCGCGTAACTCAGGGTGATGGTGAGGACGTGGATCGTGAGCCAGAAATTATCGCGCAGGACCGGGACGAGCGGATCGATGCTCGAGGGCATCGCAATTGGCATTTGATGGACGAGGAGCAGGGCGACGAGCGAAACGGGCAACGCCGCCAGCAAATAGACGGGCGTGCGGTAGCGCAGGAAAAAAATCATACCGAAAAAGGAAACGGCGAACGAGACCCAGATAATGGACTCGTACATGTTCGTCACCGGCGGGCGGCCGGCGATCAGGCAGCGCATTGTGATTCCGCTCGCGTGAAAGAGGAGGCCGGCAAAGGCGAGGACGACGCCGGCGATCTTGAGATAGCTGCGTTTTCCGGGCGCTTCGCGCAGCGAAGCGGCTACAGCTGTAGCGTTGGTGGCGCGAAAATGGGCGATCGCGAGCAGCAATAGCGCCGCCCCGTAACACAACGCCGCGCGGTAAAAACCGTCCCAGTGATTATAGAAATATTCGAGGCGAAGCTGCGATTCTTCCGGATAGATCTTCGGGCTTAACTGGCGGAGGCCATCCCGCAATTGGTTTGCTGCGCGGCTGAAACCAAACGTATCGCCCTTCACGTAGGCATTCGCCATGGTCTGCAGCTGCGTCTGCACCGGGGCGAACTGCGTCTCATTATAATATTGGGCAAAGGCGGGCGGGACGATCCAGGCGTCCGTCGTTTTTTCCGGCGCTGGCGCGATGAGAAAGGCGCTGCCGTCCATGACGCGGGCGAAAAGCGAGAGCCGCTCGCTCACGCTCATCACTTCACTTTGTAAACGCGACAGCGGTTTCTCGGCTTTGCGGAGCGCGTGCGCCTGGGTGGCGAGCGCATTCAATTCCGGGAGCGCCGTCAACTGCGCGAAAGAAAAACGCCGTTGCTGCTCGGGCAACCCCAGCCGCTGCTTCAATTCGCCTAACGACACCAGGATCATCGGTTCGCTCTTCCAATCGTGCGTATCCAGGAGCATGGAGAGGATGAAATCGGTGCCCTGCCAGGTTTTCGCGCCCGAAGTGTAGGTCGAGCGGCCGGTGATCTTGATCAGGGCCTCGCGGGCGAAGGTGTCGACCGGCTTGCGCCGCCCGCCGTCCTGAATGGCGAGGAGGCCCCACTGTTTGAAATCAAGCGAGGAAGAGTCGGCCGCCGGCATATCGGCGTTCTGGGCCACGCAAACGCCGCTGACCAGAAGGCAGATTGTCGGCAGGAGAAATCGTAAACGCATGGCGTGGGTCGGGTCTGTAATGTGCCCGGCGTTCGGCGGGCTGTCGAGCGGAGCGTTTGTGCAGGAGATGAATCAGGAAAGCAGGAAAAAAGGAATGTTGGCAGGAATGAGTTCCGGTCTGCTTGTCCCAAGAAATACCTTTCCTGTTTTCCTGCGTTCCTGATTAATCTTTCCTCATGAGAACAGGATTTGCCGCAATTGCCTTTTTCGGAATTATCGCCGGCGCGTTTTCACCGGAAACGCGCGCGGAATCGGTCAAGGTAGAAGCATTCACCTTCGTGGTGCCGGACGGTTGGCGCTCGGTCACACCATCATCACCGATGCGCAAGGCGCAGCTCGAGGTCGCGCGCGGCCCGGAGAAAGCGGAGGTGACGTTCTTCCACTTCGGCGCCGAGCAGGGTGGCAGCGCGGCGGACAACGTCGCGCGGTGGTACGCGCAGTTCCCGGGCAGCGGGGAGAAGCGCACGACCGAGAATGTGCAGATCGGTCCGGTGAAAATCACGTTTGCGATGACCGAGGGAACTTTCAACAGCGGCATGCCCGGCGGCCCGACCACACCGATGGCGGATTACGCGCTTTGCGGCGCTATCCTGGAAACAGCCACTGGCAACGTTTTTGTTAAAATGACCGGGCCGAACGCCGTGGTGAAAGCATCAACTGAGGCATTCAAGAAGATGATCTCGGATGCGGCCAAGGGCGCCGCGCCGAAGGCGTAGCGCATCATCACTCGGAGGGACGCGCTTCCGCACGTCCGACTTATTTTCCATTCCGCGCGCGCAAGAGTGGGACATGCAGAAGCATGTCCCTCCGAGCAGAATTTTCTCGTCCGGTTCCGATTCGTTTGTTAGGCCTGCCGAAATGAAAGCGTTAAGAATTTCATTGATCGTGCTGGGAGCGGCTATCGTGATGGCGACGTCAGCGGAGGCAGGGTCGTTAGGCAGACAACTGGTGGACTTGGAGTCCCACATCAAATGGAGCGCGGTGGATAACGCCTGGAAAAACCTGAGGGATGATTGGGTGCGAACCTCCGCGACGTGTGATGAACCAGCCTGCGTGGCGGCGCAATTGTTAATCCTGGAGCAAAACGTGAAATGGAAAGCGGTCGACAAGGCATGGCAGGACCGGAGGGCTGGCTGGGTGAACGATTGCAAAGGCGCAACCACGGAACGGGCGGTCGCCGGCCTTTTGCTGGAGTTCGAATCCAACGTCCGGTGGCGCGCCGTCGACGAAGAATGGAAGGCGCGCCGAGACAACTGGATGGCAGCGGTCAAAGGCGACTAAAGGAAGGATCCTTTCTACTTTTACCGGCAAAGTTGCGCGAAGCGCGGGTCGCTTCGCAGCAGGTCGAATTCGGGGCTCAGGATCACGAGCCGGCTGCCCCATTCCGGGATTTGGAGGAAGGGAAAGGTGGAGGCCGCGACTTGAATCAGCAGCCAGCCGACGAACCCATAGGCGACGGCGACCTTGTAAACATTGCGCCGCCTCAGCTCGGCGAAAAAGTTTTTCGGATCCATTTCGCAAACCCGTCAGCTCCTTAGACGTGCTTCCTTTCCGGGCTTCGTGCTTCTAGGAGCTAGCCGAATCGCGCCCCGCAGGCAATTCAACTTCATCGGGATGGTGCTTGCGCCAGTAGCGACTTGCGGCGCTGACTGCCATGAAACTCGGGTCGGCGTGTTCGTAGTCGGCGACTTCGGTTTCGGTGGCACCGAGCGCCTGCAGTTCCGCGGCCAGGTAATCGGCGAAGGCCGGCGTCATTTTTTGTTCGTCGTCGCCGGTGCGCAGCCGGTCGCGGAACCAGATCGACCAGCGGATGACGCGTTCTCCGAGCGCGTCGAGATGTGCGGCGATATCGCGCGCGACCAATCCGAAATGGGGCAGGTAAAGTTTCGCCGGATTCAAGGCGCGAATCTTTGCGATCGATTCGAGCCATGATTCAATTTCAAGCTCGGGGGGAACGAATGGGGGAACGGCGGGGCCGTTCCCGAGTCGAACCCCGGCCACGTCACCGCCAAAAACATTGTCGTCCCAAAGATAAATGTGATGGTGGCTCGCGTGACCGGGCGTCGCGATGGCGCGAATCTCGAACGGCGCGACCCGGACGATGTCGTTATCCTCCAGAACCCGGACACGTTCCGGTGCGATCGCAGCAACAGTTCCCCAAAGCCGTTCCATTTCGTGGCCGTAAAGCCGAGTGGCCGATGCGACCAGTTTGCGCGGATCGATGAGGTGGGGCCCGCCGCGCGGATGGACGTAGATCGTCGCGCCGAGATCGGCGAACCGCCAGGCCGCGCCGGCGTGATCGAAATGGATGTGGCTGAGAAAAACGTGGCGAACATCGCGGGGAGCGAAACCGTTCGCGTTCAACTCGCCGACGATATTTTCGAAAGTCGATTCCGGACCGGTATCGAAAAGGATCGGGCCTTCGTCGCTCTCCAGCAGAGTCGACGCGATGATGCCGGCTCGTCCCAGATGACGCGTATCGAGAACGTGAATCATGGATGCAGAATCAACTCTGTGGAGCGCAGGCTGCTAGCCTGCAGTTTGCGGCAGCCTGCCGCAAACATCCGTAACGTATTTGTCAGGAACCACGCAAAAGCTCCCGCCCGGCAAGCTGCCGGGCGGTGCAGGCTGGCAGCCTGCGCTCCCCAGGCAACAAATGCGCGTCAACCATTCTCTCCGCGCGGCGACAAACTCGGGCGCGGATTTTTCGGCGCGGTTCCGCGCTGCGTCCGCGGCTCATACTTATCGATCGTGAGCCAGTGCTTTTGGCGCACGGCGTAGAATGGAAACGAGACAACAGTTTTCGCCGTCGCCTTGCTCAGGCGAAACAGGCGTGGGCCGCGCGACGGTTCAAGAATATAGGTGAACTGGAAGGTGGTGACGCGCGCCAGGATCCAAAACAGGTGACAAGGCGATTGAAGACCCGCTTCCATTTTCAGGACGATGAAATCGTCCCGGCTCACCCAAAGTTTGCCGGCCAGAAGGCCGAAGAAACGTTCTTCGCGCGAGCGCGCGTTCTGGCGCGGCTTCGGTTCGAAGGCAATCACATATGCGCCCTCGCCGGCGACATTTTCGTCCGGCAGGCGTTTCCAATTGTAACGGTCCCGGAGGTTGTATTTTCGGACCGCGTCCACCGCTGATTCCGCCTGGTTTTTTTCTTCGGTCTCGTCGTGCGGCTTTGATTTTGGCGGTGGCGTGGTGGAGGAAGGAGAGGAAGAGGGAGAGGGAGCGGGAGCGGCGGAAGAGGAAGAGCTTTCGGGTTTGAAGAAGGAGAGTTTGCCCTCCATCCGCTCGCCGATGTACTCGAGGGCCCGTGGATCGCCGGGGCGGACGATCGATTGCCAGGTGCCGCGGGCCATCACGTTCCCTGAACCATCGAACTGATGAGTGGTGAGCGTTTGATAATATTGCCACTCACGCAACGCCACGCGCTGATTGTCGAACGCGGTGAGGGTGCGATCGAAAATCTCGAGCGCCGTGAGTTCTTTTTCTTCGGCCGCGGCGGATGCGAGTCGGCCCCCAATCAACAGCAGGAGAATGCCAAGGTTCGTCGCGAATCGAGATCGGCGGCGCATGCGGACGAAGCCTATTTTCCGATGCCGCGCCTGGTGACGAGATAAACGGCGAAGCTGCCGAGCCAGTGGCCGCCTTCGTAATGCGCGCCGGTCACCGCTGCGAGTCCGGCCCGGCGATGCGCCTCAGCCGCGGCAAGGAGAGCTGGTCGCCTCTCGTCGTTCGCTGGCAGCACCGAGAGGATTCCCTCGAGCATCCACGCGCGGCTCAAGTTCAGCCCATCGAGATGCGCCAGCTTCGGATCGCTCGGGTCGGGCGAAACCACCACCGGGAGCCAATCGCTCTGGGACGTCGTCGGAATGCGCGGCAGAAATTGCGTCAGCCACTTCGCGAACTCATCCGGGTTCGTCACCCGCCGCATCGCATCCGCTTCGCCCAGACAGGGCGAAAGGAAATCTTCGCCGGACGGTTCGTAGTTCAGCGCGCAATCTTTGTCTTTCCGGAAAAATTCATCAGTCTTGTTCGCCGCGATTTTCCCGAGCTCCTCGTTTTTCGTGGCCCTGGCGTAATCGAGAATGAGTCCGAGCGCGAAAGCCGTCTGGTTATGCTCGCCGATCCGGACGGGATGCGAGAGCTTCGGCAACCAGGTCTTCAGCCGATCGCGCACCGCGTCTTCGAGCGGCGCGAGGTTGGTTCGCATCTCGCGCGCTTGCGGATCGTCCCACTCGGCCAGCTCCGCGACGAGCTGAAGCAGCCACGCCATCCCGTAGGGGCGCTCGAAACTGGCGCGCCCTTCGCCGCGCAGGTAGGCCGCTTCCTGTTTCAGGTTTTCCGCCGTGAGACTTTTGCGCAACGCTTCGCGTGCCGGCTTGGCGAACGGCGCGTCCGGGAATGTTTTTATCAACCGGACGAGCAACCAGTGCCCGTGCACCGACGAATGCCAGTCATAGCAGCCGTAGAAGGCCGGGGTCAGCTTTCGCGGTGGCGCCACGTCCGCGTCGCTGTTGAGCAGATGGCTGATCTTGTTCGGGTATTCCTTGCCGACGCAGGCGAGCGCGAGATTAGCGAATCGTTCCGCGGCTTTCGCGTCGAATTTCGGCGGCGCTTCCTCCGCCATCACCGCGAACGGGAAAATAATCAGCAACGCGCAGGAGAGGTTCTTCATGCGTCGCCGACAATGTAGCCCAATCCGTCCGGCGACAAACCGCCTTGACGGCGTCCGACGAAATCAGCCAAGCTTGCGCCGACGAAGCGCTATGCGTTTCGCGAATCTCAACCCGATACCCTTATGAAAAAGATCATCTCCGTTACCTTACTGGCCGCGGCTGCCGCCATCTGCTCACTCGCTTTCGCGGTCGACGAAAAACCAGCGGCGAAATCCGAACACGTCATGTTTTCTGCTGCCGATTTGAAATGGGGCGATGCTCCTCCTGCCTTGCCTGCCGGCGCGAAGATTGCGGTCCTCGAAGGCGATCCGAGCAAGGCCGGCCCGTTCACGATCCGCCTCAAGACGCCCGCCGGTTACAAGGTGCCGGCGCACACCCATCCGACCGCGGAGGGACTCACCGTAATTTCCGGTTCGTTCAACATGGGCACTGGCCCCAAGCTGGACGAGGCCGCCGGTCACGAGATGAGCGTCGGCGCTTTTGCGCTGATGCCGGCCGGAACGCAGCACTTCGCCTGGAGCAAGACCGAATGCATCATCCAGATCCACTCGATGGGCCCATTCGAGATCAACTACGTCAATCCCGCCGACGATCCCCGCGCCGCGAAGAAATAGATCACGCGTTTTAAGAGCCTCTGGGGAGCGCAGGCTGCCAGCCTGCTCATCTCGGCAGCCTGCCGAGATGTTGTCTCCTCATACGGATCGCAAACCTGCGGCGACGATCTTGGGTGTAGCCGGCAAGCTGCCGACTACTGCAGGCTGGCAGCCTGCGCTCCCCAGAATCACTTGTTCGGTGTCGCGCTGGGCTGAGGAGCGGGGCTCTGGCTCGGTGGCGCTGTCAGCGAATCGCAAGGAGCTGCTGTAGGCGCCGGAATCGTATCCAGCCGTTTCCTGATAGCGTGCGCCAGCTCCAGCACCTTCTTCGTGTTCGTGCCGTGGTTCGTCGCTTTCTGGAATTCCTGCTCTTCCGCATCGAGCGGCCTGTATTTTTCCTTGAGAAACGCTTGCAGGCTTTGTTTCAGCGCCGTCGCAGCTTCCCGCTGTGTAGCGCCCCGGCCTGAGGGAAGCTCGCCCGGTTTCAGGGCAGCGAGCTGGCGTCCATAAATCTCGTTCAGATCGAGGTAAGCCTGCGCATGTGGCAACGACTTTTGCATCTCACGGAACTTGCTCTTCCGCGTCGAGTCGTTCTTGTCGAAACCGGAAAAAATAATCCACTGATCGACGTAGGCGTAATACCAACCGTCGTTCGCTCGCAGGATGTAATGCCAGTACGGATGAATAAATGGTTTTACCCAGTAGCTCCCTTCCGGGTGCGTTTTATCGTCGATCCGGAAATCATCGACCGTAAGCTGATGATGGGGGACGAAACCTTTCGCGATCTCATCCTGCCATGTCGGTATGCGCGACGGCTCTTCGTTCTGGGCCATCGCCGGCACGACGAAAATGAGAGCGAGGGCGCAGTGCCACAGCCCGTTGTGGGGGGATTTCATTTTTAGTTCGTGGGTTCGTCCTCGATCTTGAGGACGAGTTTGCCGCGCGTGTGATGGGTCTCGGCCTGTTGAGAAGCTTTCACGGCGTCCGTTAACGGCTCCAGATCGACGTGCGCGCGGATCCCATATTTGTCGAGCTGCGCCTGGTCGGGCCGTGAGGCTATTGTCGTGACGATCCCGCCCTTCTTCACGACCGCGTAGGAACGCGCAAGCGAATCGCGACCGACGGTGTCGAGGACAACATCGGCTCGGGATGACAATCACTGCTTGCTTAAAATTGACTCGGCCGGATAGACGACGCCGTTCTTGATTACCGTATCGATGTCGGAGGCGTGCGCGATATCATCGAGCGGATTCGATTTCAGGATGACGAGGTCGGCGAAGTTTCCCGGTTTGAGGGAGCCGATCTTTGCGCCGATGTCGCCGCCGAAAGTCCTGGCGGCATTTGCGGTGGTAGATTGAAGGATCTGCATCGGGGTGAGCCCGGCTTGTTTCATCAATTGGAACTCACGAAAGATCGCGGGGCCGTGGATCGTGCCGATGTTCCCGGCGTCGGTGCCGGTAGCGATGATGACACCGGCGTCCTCGAGCGTTTTCAAATTTTTCAACGCGATGTCATACGTCTGCTGGATGCGATCGAGGACCGCTTGCGGATTCGCCATCGCGGTCTTGATCCGCTCAGGGACCTTGCCGGCAGGTAATTTCGTCACGTCAAGCGAGGCGATCACTTCGGGATTGCCCCAAGCTTTTTCTTCCGGTGTCAGCTCGAGCTTGTTGGCGAAGGTGCGGCCATAACGCTCGAAAACGACGAGGGTCGGAGTGAGGATCGTCCCTTTCTCTTTGAGCAGTTTGACGAAAGCGTCATCAACGAGCTTGTCAGTGACGCTATGGACGAGCAGGTCGGCGCCTTCCTCAGCCGAAGCGCGCGCGGCCTCGAGTTCCGTGGCATGGACCGCGACGCGCAGTTTCAGCCGGTGGCTTTCCTCGACAACTGCATGGACGACCGGCCGAAAAATCGCCGCTCGTTCGACGTCGGATTGGCCGGCGGCGGGCGATGCTGAGGGGGAGGACCCAGGCGTTTGGGGCGGCGGAACGATGTACCAAATCTTAATATAATCAGGTTTTTGGGCAGCGAGCTTGCGCACCATCTCCCGACCTTGCTCGGGCGTGTCGATCTTCACGATCGGTGGATCACCGAGATCGAGTTGCGGCCGGGAAACGCTCGAGATGAGGGGGCCCGCCGCCGCCACCCTCGGCGCTTTCGCCTCGGCGTTGGCGAGCTTGCGCATCTCGAAGTTCCAGAGCGGCCCGCCGATATCGACGACGGAGGTAATCCCGCACCGGAGATAGCGCCGGAAGGCGTCGGGGAGGTTGCGCTTGATCATGGCTACCTCGTCCTTGTAGGGGCGAATACTCGTCAGGTCGACGCCGTCGGGGCGCGTGAAGAGGCCGCCCGATTGAAAAAAGTGGACGTGGGTGTCGATATAGCCCGGCAGGATGAATTTGCCCGCCGCATTAATCACCTGGTCGCCCTTCTTTGGGATCTCGGAGCCGGCCTCCGTTACTGCGGTGATGTGGTCCCCCTGGATCGAGATGGCGGCGTTCGGAATTATCTTTCCGCTCCCGGGATCAATAGCCGTGCCGTTGAGGATAATGGTCAGGCCGGAAGGCGTGGCGAGACACGAGGCCGCGGCGCTGGCGGCCGCCAGAATGCAGAAGCAAAGGAAGCGTTTCATCATATAGGTTGAGAGCGTTGCGTCGCGCTGGTAATCAGCGAATCACGGCCGTCTCGCCAAAATGTTTCGCGAGGTCCTCAAGATGTTCGTCAACGTACTTGGTCTCGCCGAACAGTCGCGCCATGAGACGGAAGAATGGCTGCCGCATCGTTGATTGTTCCGTGATGCCGACCTGCGCGCCATCCGGGGCGCGCGTGATCTCATAAGTCCACGATCCTTCGAACGGGCCGCCCGCGTCGCCCAGGGAACGAACCAGGCGCGTCGGTGGGGTGCTCTCGCTCGTGATGATCGTCATCGACATGTTGCCTTTAAACGTCTGGCGCGTCGCCTCTTTTCCATCGATCGGCGGGAGCATCTCGATCCTCACCATTTTGCGGTTCCATTGCGGGAAGTTCGGCAAATCGGTCAGCACCGCGAAGATCGCCTCGGGCGTTTGCTTGAGCCTGGTCATGCGAGTGTGGGTTTGATGCTCCGGGATGGAGCGGGCGTAAAAGTAGGCGCCCGCGGCGAGGACAAGAAGGAGGAGAAAAAGCCGGACGAGAATCTTCATGGGAGATAATTGCAAAAGGGCGCATCGTTAGACGAGCGAAAATGCAAACGCGCAGGCCGCTATTGCGCGGGCGCAGGTTCGGCGGGAGTTTGCGCACTCAGCGGAGACACAAACATGCACTGGAAAACTCTGACTCTTTTTTTCGCGCTCGCAGGTTCGATCCTGGCGCAGACGCCGGCGCCCAGCGTGACGGCCGCGACCGCCAAGCGCCCGTTCACGTTCGAGGACATGATGAAATTGAAGCGCCTCGGCGGGCCGGTGCCTTCACCGGACGGGAGGTGGATTGTGTTCGACGCGGTCGATGTCGATCTGGATGCGAACACGAAAGTCTCGCATCTCTGGATCGTGCCCGCGGCCGGCGGGGAAGCGCGCCGTTTAAACCAAACGCCCAACCCGGAAGAGCGGCCGCGTTTTTCGCCGGATGGCAAGCGACTGATCTGGACTTCGAAGGCGACTGATCCAACCCAGATCTGGATGTCCAACTTTACCGCCGAGAGCGGCGGGCTCGACGGCCAGCCGCATCAGGTCACGAACATTTCCACGGGCGCGGATGGGGGTATCTGGTCGCCTGACGGAAAGAACATCGTGTTCCTTTCTTCGGTTTATCCGGATGCGAAAGACGACGCGGAAAACAAGAAGCGCGAGGAAGAGCTCGGGAAGAGCAAGGTGAAAGCGAAGATCTTCACAAAACTGCTCTATCGGCACTGGACGGCCTACACGGAATACAAACGCAGCCACCTGTTCGCGGTGAGCGCGGACGCAGACGCGTCGCAGCCAAATTCCGCGCGTGATCTCACGCCGGGGGATCATGACGTGCCGCCGTTCAATCTCGGCGGGCAGGATATGTATGCGGTTTCGCCCGACGGACAGGAAGTCGCCTATACGAGCAATCTCGACGAGGTCGAAGCGACCAGCACCAATAACGACATTTTTATCGTTCCGCTGGCAGGGGGAACGCCGAAAAAGATTTCAACGAGCCCCGGGAACGACAACACGCCGGTGTATTCACCGGATGGAAATCACATCGCATGGCGGTCGATGGCGCGCGCCGGCTTTGAGGCGGACAAGGAATCGCTCATGATCTACCAGCGTAAATCTGGCCAGAGCCGCAACGCGACGATCAACTTCGATCGCTCGGTCGGCAGCATGGCGTGGACGCCGGATTCGAAGGTCATCTACTTTACGGCGGAAGATCATGGTGAAGCGCCGATCTGGTCGCTGCCGCTCGACGCGAAACAGCCGAAGCAAATCGCCCGGGTTCATGCCGACGATCTCGCTTTCTCGAAAGACGGTGGCTCGCTCTTCTTCAGTCGCGTTTCCATCTTGGCCCCGAGCGAAATCGCGCGGCTCGATCTTACTTCGAAATCGGGGAGCGCAAACCTGACTCCATTGCCGGTGACGCGGGTGAACGACGCGACGCTCTCCCAGATCGATATGCAGCCAATGGAATCATTCACCTTCCCGGGAGCGAACAACGAACCGATCGAGGGGTTTCTCATTCGCCCGCCCGGATTTGATCCGACAAAAAAATATCCGCTGAAATTTTTGATCCACGGCGGACCGCAGGGCGCGTGGGGAAATTCGTGGACCTATCGCTGGAACGCCGAACTGTTCGCAGCCAGCGGCTACGTCGTGGTTATGATCAACTTCCACGGCTCGACCGGATACGGGCAGAAGTTCACCGACTCGATCAGTGGCGATTGGGGCGGCAAGCCCTATGAAGATCTGATGAAGGGTGTCGATTACGTCGAGAAAACATATGCCTTCATCGACAAGAACCGCGAGGCGGCGATGGGGGCGAGCTATGGCGGCTACATGGCGAATTGGGTGCTCGGCCACACCGATCGGTTCAAGTGCATCGTGTCCCACGACGGCGTTTTCAATACCGAATCGGCTTACGGCACCACGGAAGAGCTTTGGTTCACCGAGTGGGAATTCAAGGGGCCGCCCTGGAAGAACCGCGAGCTCTACCGGAAGTGGTCGCCGCATTTGTCGGCCGACAAGTTCAAGACGCCGACTCTCGTCGTTCACGGACAGCTCGATTTTCGGCTCGATGTTAGCGAAGGGTTTCAACTCTTCACCACGCTCCAGCGGCTGAAGGTCCCGTCGAAAATGTTGTACTTCCCCGACGAAGGCCATTGGGTTCTGAAGCCGCAGAACTCGCGGCTCTGGTATAAGACAGTAAACGACTGGGTCGATCAGTGGTGCGGGGTGAAATGAATTTCGGAAGCGACGCGCCCGAAATGGATGTCATCCTGAGCGGAGTGCCGCGAAGTCGAAGGACCCCGTGGCTGAACCGTGCCATATCGCTGTGGGTGTCATCCCGAGGCTGGCGAAGCGCGCCGAAGGACCCCGCAGTCGTGGATAACGCTTCCGCGAAGATTTACGCGTATCGCGCCGATAATGCGGAACGGTGCGCGGTAGCGATTGCCCGCTTGAGAGGTCCCTCGGCGCGCTGCGCCAGCCTCGGGATGACAGCATCGCGCTAGAATGGATTCCCTGCAGCCTACCATCCTGATCGTCGACGACGAAAAGCACACGCGCGATGGATTGCGGCGGCTGCTCGAGGACCAATACGACACCTACGTCGCGGAAGACATCCGCGGCGCGATGGATGTTCTCGAACGCGAGCCGATCGATGTCCTCCTCACCGACCTGCGATTGGGCGGCGATGACGGCATGGTGTTGATCGAACGCGCCCTGAAGCTTCCGCATCCGCCGATCTGCATCATGATGACGGCGTATGGCTCGGTCGACACGGCCGTCGAAGCGATGAAGCGGGGCGCCTACGATTTCGTGACGAAGCCGCTCAATCTCGACAAGGTCGAAATGCTCATCGCCCGTGCCCTCGCCAGCCGAAAGATGGAGCAGGAAAACCGGACGCTGCGGCAGCAGGTCGACGAGCGTTACGGGCTCGAGAATATCATCGGCGAATCGCCAGTTTTGCGCGAGGTGCTCGAGACGGTCCGGCAGGTTGCCCCCTCATCGGCCAATGTCCTGATCGAAGGCGAAAGCGGCACGGGCAAGGAGCTGGCCGCGCAGGCGATCCATAATTTAAGCCGGCGCAACAAGGGAAAATTCGTCACGGTCCATTGCGCTGCGCTCTCGCCGCAATTGCTCGAGAGCGAGCTGTTTGGGCACGAACGGGGCGCGTTCACCGGCGCGCACGAGCGCCGGATCGGCCGGTTCGAGCAGGCGAATGGCGGCACGATTTTCCTCGATGAAATCGGCGAGATCGACGCGAGCACGCAGGTGAAATTGCTGCGGGTGATCAGCGAAGAGCGCGCCTTCGAGCGCGTTGGTGGGAACCTGACCCTGCGCGCCGATGTTCGTCTTACCGCCGCGACGAACAAGAACCTCGAGAAACTCGTGGCCGAGGGAAAATTCCGTGACGACCTCTATTTCCGCCTCAACGTCGTGCACATCACGATGCCGCCGTTGCGCGCGCGCAAGGAGGACATTCCGCTCCTGGTCCGGAGCTTTCTGCGCCACTTCTGCAAGGTAAACGAGAAGCCGCTGCTCGAGCTGACGGCCGACGCGATGAATGCCCTGCTGACTTATGGCTGGCCGGGGAATGTGCGTGAACTGCGCACCGCGATCGAGCACGGCGTGGTCATGGCGCGCGGGACGAAATTGACGCTGCGCGATCTGCCGCCAAATGTGCGTGCGGCCGCGGGGGCGACGTTGCCCGGCGGGATCACTCCGGCTAAAGCGTTCGGAGAAAAATCGAGCGCCCTCGATCTTCACGAAACGGAGAAACGCCTCATCATGCAGGCGCTGGCGACCACCAACGGGAACATCACCAAAGCGGCGCAGCAGCTCGGGATCAGCCGGCGCACGTTGCATCGCAAGATCAATGAGATGAAGGGGGAAGTGACAAGTGACGAGTGACATGTGACGAGTGCTGTAGCCGCGATCGCTGATCGCGACCCCGCGAAGCGACGCAACATTTCGGCCGTGATCAAGGATCGCGCCTACATTTCCGTTTACGGATGCGGCGACGAGCCTTTCAATAAGCAAGTGGCACAAACGAAGAAAATTTTTGGGACGGATGGTGTCCGCGGCGTGGCGAACGTCGAACCGGTGACGGCGGAGACCGCCCTCAAGCTCGGCCGCGCCGCTGCTCATATTTTCACGAAGCTGAATCCGCGCGAACATCAGGCCGGCGCCCGGCCCAAGATCGTCCTGGGGAAAGACACGCGGCTTTCCGGTTATATGCTGGAGAACGCGCTGGTTGCCGGCATCACTTCGCTCGGCGTGGACGTGCTCCTGATCGGGCCCCTGCCAACACCGGGGGTGGCCTACATCACGCGCTCCTTGCGTGCCGACGCCGGAATCGTGCTCTCGGCCTCGCACAATCCGTACGAGGACAACGGCATTAAATTTTTCCGGCACGATGGCTACAAGCTCGACGATCAGATCGAACAACAAATCGAGGATCTCGTTTTCAGTGGAGAGATCGATTCGATTCGGCCGACGGCGGGGAAGATCGGGCGGGCGCGACGAATCGATGACGCCTTGGGCCGATACGTCGAGTTCGCGAAAGCGAGTTTCCCGAGAAAAATGTCGCTGGAAAAAATGCGGGTGGCGGTCGATGTCGCGAACGGGGCCGCTTACAAATC
>PLCM01000039.1 GCA_003134765.1 Spartobacteria bacterium
ACAGTTCCGCGCTGGTGAAATAAATGTCATTTTGGTTATTTCCTCCTACGACGAGCACTTTGCCGTTAGGGAGTAACGTCGCCGTGTGACCATAGCGTGGGGTTGCGAGGTTGCCCGTTACCCCCCAGGTCCCACTAGCCGGATCGTACAACTCAGCCGTGGCGAGAGGAGTGATGCCATCGGTTCCAGCTCCCCCTGCAATGAGAACCTTCCCATTGGGAAGCAACGTCGCCGTGTGCTCATCGCGTGCGGTGACAAGACTGCCGGTTGCCGTCCAGTTTTGGCCTAAACATGGCCGCGCAAGCCCCAGCCCGGCGCCGAGGAAGAGGAATAAGGCGGTCACTCGTCGCACAAGAATTGCGCGGCGCAGGTACGCAACCCGGTTAAACAATGGGATAGCCCTCATAAGAATTCCCTTTCATTTTTGCGGAGGAGCGCTCCCGCGTTTTCCCAGGTTGACGGTGGACACCTTTTCTCAAAGCCGCGGCGCATGTCAAGAATGATGCGCAGCTGGACTAGGCTTGGGAGGCAAATCGAGTTGACAGATGTTTTCGGCTAAATGCCCTCCCGGGAGAGAATCGCGTTGGAAATCAATTTTGTTATTAGGTAATCCCTGGGGCAATCACGCTTGACTCGCCGGGTTGATTTTGCACAATCGCGCGGCGCGACGCAGTTGAATCCAGTCGATGCATTACGTGCGGAATGACTGTAGGGCGTTTCTGTGAAACGCCGTGGCGTGGCGTCTGACACAGACGCCCTACAATTCGGCGGTCAGATATATCAAATAAACGACATGGACGAGCAGACGGAAATGAAGCAACGCGGCGTCTATTAATTGAATCCAACAACACACCTCCGGGCATCCTAACTTTGCGGCCTCCTGTACACTCAACCCTTCACTCCATATGATGACTGACTTTCGTTTCGCGGTACGGCAATTGCGGAAATCACCGGGGTTCACGCTCCTGGCGGTAATCACTCTCACGCTCGGGATTGGGCTGAACACGGCGATCTTTAGCCTTATTAACGATCTGTTCCTGCGCGGCCTCCCGTTCCAGGAGCCGGCACGCGTGCTCCACGTCTTCTCGCATTTCAAGGAACAGACTGTCGATTTTCCGATTTCCGCGCCGCGCTTCTACCACTTCCGCGATGGGCAACAGGTCTTCAACGGTTTCGCTGGCGAAAACGGATTGGCCGCCACCGTGACCGGACTGGGCGATCCCTTTCAGGTGCCGATTTTCAAGGCAACGGCGAATTACTTCGATGTGCTTGGTCTGCGCGCGACCCGCGGCCGCACATTTTTGCCGGAGGAAGAGGAAGGCGCCGATGTCGCAGTGATCACAGAACGCTTTTGGAAAGCGCGGCTGGGCAGTGATCCGAATGTGATTGGACGCGCCTTAACGCTCGATGGCGTCGCGCACACCATCATCGGCGTGATCGCCACCCTGCCGATTTCGTGGACCGGACCCAACGCAGATATCTGGACAACGAAGCCGTTTATCATTCCGGGTTTCTCGCATGAACGCATGATGCGGGGGACGGCCTTTCTCCGCGCGGTCGGCCGATTGAAGCCGAACATCACGGTGGACCAGGCCCGCGCCGCCCTGCAGGTGCTCACTGACAGCTATCGCTCGCAATATCCGGAAAAGATCGACGCAAAATCCGGCACGGTGGTGAAAACGCTCCCCGAAGATGTGACGGAAAATCTGCGGCCGGGCTTTGCCACGCTGCTGGCGGCGGTGACATTCGTCCTGCTCATCGCGTGCAGTAACGTCGCGAACCTGCTCCTCGTGCGATTCAGCGGCCGGCGCCGCGAGATTTCGCTGCGCATGGCGCTGGGTGCGTCGCGGTCGAGTGTGCTGCGGCTTTTCGTGTTTGAAAGCATGCTCATAAGTCTGCTCGCGGGAATTCTCGGAGCGGTCCTTGCCTGGCAGTTGGTCCCGCTCGTCCCGAAGCTCGCCACAAACTTCCTGCCCATTGAAGCCGGGGCCGCGAGCGCGGTTTCATTTCCGGTCCTGGTGTTCACGATCTCGCTCTCACTCCTCACCGGCCTGGTCATGGGTTTGTATCCCGCAATGCAAAGTTCGCGCGCGGACATGGTCGATGCGCTGAAAGAAGGCGGCCGCGGAACCGCCGGCAGCGTGAGGCAACAGCGTTTCCGCAAATTACTTGTCGGGGCGCAGGTGGCACTCTCGGTTACCCTCGTCGCGGGTGCATCGCTGCTCATCGCGAGCTTCACGCAGCTCAGTCATCAAAATCCCGGCTTCAAGCCGGAAAATCTTTGGGTGGGCTTGACGGTGATGCCGCAGGCGCAATATCCGGATGTTGCTTCGCGCAATCGTTTTGCCGACCAGATGACGAGCGCGCTGCGCGCGACGCCTGGTGTGCAGGAAGCGTCGGTCAGCGGTGGTTTCCCGCTCTTCGGCGGCGCCGGCGCGACGCTCTATACGCGTGCCGATGGGAACGTTCCGCCAATCGCGGAACGCAAAGGCGCGCCCTCGAACGACATCAAACCGGGTTGGCTTCGGACCCTCGGAATTCCGCTCCTCGCCGGCCGCGATTTCAACGAGCAGGACATCGCCGATCATCCGAATGTCGTCCTCATCAGCGCTACGGGCGCAAAGACGGTTTTCGGCAATGAAGATCCGGTCGGCAAAACGTTGCTTATCACGAGCGGCAGCGTGCCCGTCGAAATAGTGGGCGTCGTCGGCGATGTTCGTTCGATCCGGCTCGACCAGCAAAACGACATGGAATTCTATCGGCCGTTTGCGCAGGAGAACTTTCCGTTTCTCACCGTCACCGTGCGCAGTCCGTTGCCGCCGGACAGTGTGACAAAGTCCGTGCAAGCGGCCTTGAAGACGATCGATCCAGGGCTCGCGCTCATTCTGCCGCAACCGGTCAGCGAGATTATGGCGCAGGCACTCGGGCAGGCCAAGCTGATGATGACGCTGCTGGGTGTTTTCGCCGGCGTGGCGTTGGTGCTGGCGACCGTGGGAATTTACGGCGCGGTGGCGTATACGGTCGAGCAACGGACGGGCGAGATCGGCGTGCGGATGGCGCTCGGTGCGCAAACGATGGATGTGGTCCGGCTCGTGATGGCGCAGGGAATGAAGCCGGTGATTTTCGGACTGGTGGTTGGATTGGCTGCTGCGCTCGCGCTCGGGCGATTAATCGCGTCGCAGCTTTATCAGACGTCGGCGCATAATCCCATATTGCTGGCCGCGACGGCAGCCGTGCTGGCGCTCGCGGCGTTGCTCGCGTGCCTGTTCCCCGCGCGGCGCGCGAGTCATTTGAATCCGGTGGAAGCGTTGCGGGTGGAATAGCCCCCGGTAGTAACCACAGGTAATCCCAAGGGTTTTTCCCGAACGGAATCGGCAAGCAACCAGCTTGTTTGGAATCCATGAATTCAATATCTCCACTCACTACCAACCAAGCGGGTGGCGGATCTCCCGCCTTCCACACCCTCAGCCGGGAATATTTCGGCGCCGAGACGGGCCGAAATCAGGCCACGGAATTCCTATTCTTCACGCTCCTGGGACTAATCACAGCCTGGCCAATCATTTCGATGATTGTTGCCGCGGGTCGAATGTTCCGCAGTTTCTAGCGCCGCCTTGCTCGCCGTTAAAAGCATTTTAGATGGGCGACGGCTTCGATCTCGGCGGTTTGCGGGAACATGTCGAAGGGAGTGACGGAGACGATCTCGAATCGCGCCTGCAATTCGGCCAGATCGCGCGCCAGGGTGGGCGGGTTGCAGGAGACGTAGATCATGTTTCCCGGCGGTGAGTCGAGAATGGCGTGGCGCATTTCGGTGGAGAGGCCAGTGGCCGGCGGATCGACGATCAGGGTCCACTCATCCAAGGAGCGACGGTCTCCAGACCGCCGATTCTGTTGGTCGGCGATTTGTAAATCGCCGCTCCTTGAGGCTTTCGCCAGTTCCACGGTGACCTCGCCGGCGATGTAGGTCTCGTTAGGTCGCGCGTCTTTGCGGGCAGCGTCGATCGCGAAGCGGTCCCAATCGATGCCGATGACGCGTTCGAATTGCGGCGCGAGCCGCTTCGAGAAAAAGCCCGCGCCGCAGAAGGCGTCGATCAAGAGTCCATTGTTGCCGGCAAGGACCGTCGCGATAAAATCAGCGATCGCGTCGGCGATGGCGTCGTTCGTCTGCGCGAAGACGCGCGGGCCGGAGTGGGCGCGCAGAGAGTAATGACCGTCGCGCGGTCGCGTCGCGCGCAACTGCGCGAGCGCCGCATTCGCTTCCGGCATCGCAATGGGACACTGCGCGATGTCCATCAACTCGTGAACATCGCGCCGGTAAAAGCCAACGACGTCATCCTGCGCATGGACGGTGATGCGGTTGCGATAACCGTAAGGCAAAGGCGAAGGAACGATCGGGCGCATCGGCGGTTCCGGCATCTTGGCGATTCTCCGCATAGCCTGTTCGACCTGTCGGGCTTTCAACTCGAGTTGGTGCGAGTAACTGATGTGCTGATAGCTGCAGCCGCCGCAGCGCCCGAAGTACGGGCATTCCGGCCTGGCGCGTTCCGGCGATGGTTCGAAGACCTCGACTAATTCCGCTTCCGCGAACTGCTTTTTCTCGCGCACGATCCGCGCGGAAACGCGCTCGCCATCGATGGTGAACGGAATGAAGACAGCTTTGCCCGCATCGCGAGCGACGCCTTTGCCGCCGAAAGCGACGTCTTCAATTTTCAATTCGATTGTGCGCGTCATATCAAATTGTAGGGCGACTGTGTCAGCCGCCGCGCCTTTAAAGGCGTTTCACAGAAACGCCTTACAATACATTAGCCCGCCATCACGCGCGCGATGGTGGCTTCAAGTTTCTCGAGCTTGACCGGCTTGACGAGATGCTCGGAGAATCCGGCTTCGAGGCTTTTGCGGATATCGGAATCCATGCCGAAACCGCTGATGGCGATTCCGCGAATCGGCTGTTTGATGCGCAGATAGCGAATGAGATCCATGCCGTTGCCATCGGGCAGGCCGACGTCGCTGATGAGCAGATCGAAAGAACTACCACCGGCCACTTCGAGCGCGGCGCGCATGGTGTGGGCAGCCGTCACGCTGTGACCGCGCAGTTGGAGCAATCGTTCCAGGGCAGCGCACGTGTCCGGATGATCGTCGACGAGGAGGATGCGCAGACCGGTGGGCGGTGCCGGCGCGTCGAGCGCGCGCGGTTTGGCCGACGCTTCATCCAGCTCCGCGGTTTTCATCGTGAGCAGGAACGTGGCGCCACGACCAGTGCCCTCGCTCTTCGCAATGAGAGATGCGCCGTGAGCTTGCGCGAGTGATTTGGAAATCGTCAGGCCGAGCCCGAGCCCGCCGAAGCGCCGTTGAAACGAGCGCTCGCCCTGCTCAAACGGATTGAAGATCCGTTCCATCACCTCGGGCTCGATGCCGATGCCGGTATCGCTGACCGAGAGGGTGAGAATGTGTGGTAGATGGTTCGCGGACGCGATGGTGATGGCGCCGTTCTCGCCGGTGAACTTGATCGCGTTCTTGAAGAGGTTCCAAATGATCTGCTGGAACTTCGCGGGATCGGCCATGACGCGGAAGTCGGTCGCCTGAAAATCGAGCTGCACGCGAAGCTTCTTCGCGTTCGCTTCCGAGGCGCACATCTCGATCACGTTGCGGACCGCCTGGTGCGCGTCGATCGGCTCGAAATCCAACTGCATTTTGTCTTTCGTGATGCGGGTGAGATCGAGCAGGTCGTCGATGAGCTGACTTTCGAGCTCGATGTTTCGCCGCATCATGGCGAGCGTCGCGTCCACGTCGGCAGGCGGGTGCGGCTCGAACTTCAAGGCATCGAGCGCGGCCAGCACCGGGGTGAGCGGCGTGCGCAGCTCATGCGAAAGCATGGCGAGGAAGTTGTCTTTGGTGCGGTTCGCGGCTTCGACCGTCGCACGCTGTTCCTCGAGGGCGGTCTCCGCGCGGCGTCGTTCCGTCATTCCGGCGGCGAGCGCGATGGCCGTGATGGTAGTGAGAATATTGAAGCTTTGGAGGATGAGAAGAGATTGATTCGGGTCCGCTCGAACGAAGGGGCCATAATGCTGCAGCGTTCCCCAGAAGGAGATCGCGGAAAGGACGAAGAGCCCGGTGGCGGTCTCGCGGGCGGAAAGGCGAAACGAGGTCCAGACGATGATCGGCCCGAGGAGAAAGGCGATCGGATAATTGAGGGTGCTGATCGAGAACCAACCGCCGAAGACAACTTCGCTGAGCAGGGTGAGAAGCAGGAGCAAAATGGCGACCTCGACGTCGCGCGCCGGATTGATCCGGCGAAACGGCTGAGCCAGCCACAGAACCAGCAACGGCGCGAACATGATCATGCCGCCGAGGTCGCCCAGCCACCACGTCAGCCAGATGTCGGGATAGCTTGCCCAATCGGCAAAGCCAGCCATGGCCAGCCCGGTGAGTCCGATCGTCGGGCTGATTAGGGTGCTTACCGCGACGGCAAGCGCGAATCTGAAGACGTCGTAAGCGCGCTCGAAGACGCGGACGCCGCCGGCGAAACGCTGGATGAGCCAGGCGCCCATAACCGCTTCGAGGGTGTTTCCCGTCGCAATTCCGATCGACGTAGGAATGTTCCCGGCCGTCGTGAGATTGACCAGGAAAGCGCCGATGAAGATAGCCGGCCAGAGACGGAAACCGAAGAGCAACAACGCGGCGAGCGCGATTCCAGCCGGCGGCCAAACCGGGGATGCGCTGGCGTGCAGAAACGCCAGCTTCAGGCTCAGCTTGCCGGCGAGGAAATAAACCGCGGCCAAAAGGCCGGCGGCGAGGAGCGCGCGAGAGCGTCGTGAATTACTGGGCGCCGAGTGTTCCAAAATATCTTCCTCTTCTTCCTAGTTTGAACCCCAGCTCACTGATTCAGACGGAGCAAGAGCAAGAGAAAGAGGAAGAGTTAGTATTGCCGGACGTAAGGATACTTCGACTCGTTCCCGAGCTCGGGCGGGAACTCTTCGTAGCCGCCGTGGATGTGATGGATGTGGCCCGGCAGAACCGGATAATAGTTGCTCTGACGGTTAACCGGGAAGGGGAAGCTGAACATCTCCCACAAGCCGGCCCCGATGCGCATGCCGCTGCGGCCCAAACCCCGGACGAGCCCGTAACCCAGCGCCGCGGAATTCCCCTCCCGCTCGTTCACCCGTGCGATCTGGACCGGCAATTCAGCAATACCGAAGGCGACATTCGACAAACCGCGGCCAAGTTTGCGCGTCGGGCCGTAGTCGTTCGCAGGCGGATCCTGGATATCAGCGAAAGAAGTGGCGGCAAAACCGAGAACCAGCGCAGCAGCGAGCAGGTGTTTCATGGCGCTTCCAGCTAAGCGATTTTTCCGCGAGAACGCAATCCTTCAGATTTGATTCGGATCTTGCGGTGGCGGCGGACCCGGGTTCGACGGTTTCGTTGCGGCCATTGAGATCGTGATCGTAACGATGAGAATGGCGAGGATGATGACGAGCGAGATCCAGTTTGGGATTGGAACCGGGTGGGCCAGGATCATTTTCGTTCCCACAAAACCAAGGATGAGTGCGAGGCCGGTCTTTAGATAAATGAATCGATCCACCATCCGCGCGAGAAGAAAGTAAAGCGAACGCAGTCCGAGAATCGCGCAGATATTCGAAGTGTAGACAATGAATTGATCGGTGGTGATGGCAAAGACCGCGGGAATGGAGTCGACCGCGAAGATAAGGTCCATGACATCAACCAGGAGCAGGACCAGAAGCAGCGGGGTGAACTTCAGCCGTCCGTCAAGGCGGATGGCAAAGCGGCGCCCATGGAATTCCTTCGTGACCGGAAGCAGCCGCCGGCACCAGCGCATCAAGAAATTTTCCTCGAAATCCATCTTGGCATCGCGATCGAAGAGCATCCGCAAACCAGTCAGCACGAGGAATGCGCCGAAGATGTAGAGAACGAAATGGAACCGCTCGACCAGGGTCACGCCGAGCCAGATCATCACGCCGCGCATGACGAGCGCGCCCAGGATTCCCCAGACAAGGACGCGGTGCTGCGATCGCGGCGGAACGCGAAAATAGGCAAAAATGAGAACGAAAACAAAAATGTTATCGACGCTCAGTGAGTATTCGATGATGTAGCCGGTAAGGAAATCGAGGCCCGCTTCGTCCCCTTTCGATTTCCAGACGAGCAGATTGAAAGCGAGCGAGAGAACGATCCAAATGAAGCTGCGCTGGATCGCGGCGCGAATGCTCAGCTCGCGATTGCGCCGCTTGAAACTGATCAGATCAACCGCCAGTGCGATAAAGACGCCCACGTGAAAGGCGACCCAAAACCAAATGCTCGTGGGCACGGCGCAGATCGTCCCACGCCCTGCGCGCCGTCGCAACGGCAAAGCACGGTTCCGCATTCTTCTGTAGCCGTCGCCCTGCGGGCGACGTGATTGCGGCGACGATCGATCCCACGCTTCGCACAGCGAAGCGGCTACAGAAGCGAGGCGCAGAGTGATGCCAACTGGCTCCGACATCCAATTTCCACTCGCGGAGCGCGGCCTTTTCCGTAGTTTGTTCGTCCCTAATGGATGCCGAATTGGAAAAGCTCGTTGAAGCCGGAAAACTGACCGCCCGCCAGGCCGATCATCTGCAGGAACTCAAGCCCGGCACATTTTGCCTGCACAAAAGCTGGGGATTCGGACGCGTGGCCGAGTGGAATCTGCTCCTCAATCAGGTTCTGATCGATTTCCCCGGGAAAAAGGCGCACCCGATGCAACTCTCCTACGCGGCGGAAAACCTGACCGTGATCCCGCCCGCGCATTTTCTCGCAAAGAAAGCGACCGATCTTCCGGGGGTCAAAGCGCTGGTCAAAAAAGATCCGGTGGCCCTCATGCGAAACGTGCTCGAGAGCCTGGGCGGCTCCGCCACGGTCGCGCAGGTCAGCCAGATGCTGATTGGTGATATTTTCTCCGAACCGGAATGGAAGCGCTGGTGGGATTCAACGAAAAAGCTCCTGAATAAAGAGGGATATTTTTCCATCCCGACGAAAAAGAGCGAGCCGATCCAGCTTCGCGGCGAAAGAGTTTCGCGCGCGGATGAACTGATCAAATTTTTTAACCAGACGCGGCAGCCGAAAGAGCAGGTGGCTGCGCTGGAGCAGATCATCAAATTTCACCACGAATTCGACAAACCGGAAGCGCAGTTGCAACCGATTGTGACCGAAATCGAGAACGTGGCGGCGCGGAACAAGCGCTTGAATGCTCCGCTCACTTTTGAACTGGTCATGGCGCGGGACGATCTCCTTGCTCGGAGCCCGGCCCTCAAAACGACGAATCTTTCCCTGACCCTGACGCGTTTGATCGCAGACGAGCAGGCACGGCTCGGCGCAATTTTGCCGAAACTTCCGGCCGCGAAGGAACGCCGCGTTTTACAGGCGCTGCCGGCCGCCCTCGGCGAGACCTGGACGACGCGCGCCTTACAGATGATGCTCAGCAATCACGCGCGCGCCGTCATGCAGTTACCGCGCGTTTTTGCGGAGGAAGGAAAACAGGACGAGCTCCGTGCCTTTTTGGAGCGCGGCATTCGCGATCATTCCGTCACGAGCGAAATTCTCGTATGGCTCTGCAAGGAGCGCGTCGGTGAATGGCGCAGTCTGGTCATGCCCGACCTGCTCGCTGCGATTCTATCCGCGCTCGAGCGTGATCAACATAACGAGAACAGCCGCGGCAGTAAGTTGCGCGACCTGTTGCTCGACGATCGCGAGCTGATTCCGGACATGTTTGTCGACGCGGAAGTCGGGGTGGCGCGCGATGCGATGCGCCGCCTGATGTTGACTCCAGTGTTCGACGAGCTGACGAAGCGCTCGCTCCTGGCACGGATCATCAAGCTCTATCCGGAACTGGAAAGCGTGATCACTGGCGAACAAAAGGAAGAGAAGAGTGAGGCGCTCGTTGTTTCCTGGAGCAGTCTCGAAAGGCGCAAGTCCGAATATGAGGAGCTCGTGAACAAGAAGATTCCCGAGAACAGCAAGGAGATCGGAGTTGCCCGTTCGTACGGCGATCTCCGGGAGAATTTCGAATTCAAGGCGGCGAAGGAAATGCAGGCCGTCCTCATGCGGCGAAAGTCTGAGCTCGAGACCGCGCTCCATAATGCACGAGGCACCGCCTTCGAAAGCCCGGACACGTCGCAGGTTTCCATCGGCACCATTGTCGGACTGCGCGATTCCGATACCGGAAAAGAAGAAAGTTACACGCTCCTGGGCGCGTGGGACGGCGATCCGGATCGCGGCATCATCTCCTACCAGACCGCCATCGGCCAGGCGTTGCTTGGCCACAAGCTCGGCGAAATCGTCACGCTGACGGATCACGAAGACACGCGCCGGTTCGCCATCATTTCGATCGATCCTGCGCCGGTCGACGTCACGCCGCCCGATCCGTCATTGACGGAAGTCGCGGCCGAGGCCGTCGCGGCGGACTAAAGCTCAAGAAACGGTCAAAGCGCTGTAGGAGCGGCGCTCGTCGCCACTCGGTGCGCGCCGACAGAGCGGCGCTGCTACAGCACTGTCGATCGGAAATCGGCCGACGAAAAATTGCAGGCGCGGGCCATTGAGAAATCCGAAACGCCGGGGGCCCCTCTGGTTGCTCCTGGAGCGACTGCTCCTCCATCGCCCGAATCTTCAGAAAAATCGAATCCGCTGAATCCGGCAGGGTAGGGACGGCGCGCTGCGCCGTCCGCTCCCCTTTTCCCGCCGAATAACTACTTCTTGGGCGAAGCGCTCGGGCTGGTCGCAGCCTTGTCGTCTTTCTTCGTTTTGTCCGTCTTGGCCGCCTTCACCTCGACCTCTTTCGCGGTCATGGTGTACATGATTGTCACCTTTTCGCCGACCTTGAGATCGCCGGTCACCTTGGTACTCGAATCACGCGCGACTTCGAACTTCTCCTTGCCTTTCATGACCGTGATCATGCTGTCATCCACGGCCGTGATGGGTCCGGTGACCTGGTAAGTGGAAGGGCTGGCGGCAAAGGCCGCGCCGCTCAGAGCGATACTCCCCGCGGCGACCAAACTACATAGGATTCTTTTGTTCATGAGTTTATAGAAGGCTGGAACGCCGAATCTATTCAAGCTTTTCGATGAAATGTGGAGGCGTTCGCCGCGGTGAACGCCTCTAGAGCTGCTTTCCATTTCGCTTAATCCCTCTAAACTCGAAGCCATGCCTGCTGTTTCCGTAGGGGAAATCGTCGATTTTGTCGGAGGCGAATGCAAGGGAGACCGCGATCAGTCGATCACGGCCGTCGCGCCCCTGGCTCTGGCAGGCGCGGACCAGCTCAGTTTCCTGAGCAATCGGAAATACGCGGCCGAACTATCAGCGACCAGAGCGGGCGCGATTTTGGTTCCCAAAAATCTTGCGGGCGACGATCCGCGCTGGATTCGCGTGGATGACGCCTACTTTGCGTTCGCACGCGTGATGACTCGCTGGTTTTCCCATCGGCCGATGCCCAAAGGCGTTTCGTCAAACGCGGTGGTTGCTCCGAGCGCGAAGCTTGGAAGTAACGTTGCCCTGGGGCATTTCGCCGTCATTGGGGACGATGTCGTCATTGGAAATAATGTCACCATCTTCCAAGGCGTTTCGATCGAGGCTGGCTCGGTGATTGGCGACGATTGCATTATTTATCCCAACGTCGCCATCTACGACAGCACTCGGATCGGACGGCGTTGCATCATCCATTCCGGCGTTGTCATCGGCTCGGATGGTTACGGCTTCGCCACGCATGGGGGCAGGCATCACAAGATCCCACAGATCGGCATCGTGCGGATTGAGGACGACGTCGAGATTGGGGCCGGCAGTACCATTGATCGCGCAGCGCTCGGCGAAACGGTGATCGGCGAGGGGACCAAGATCGATAACCTGGTCCAGATCGGGCACAACGTGAAGATCGGCAAGCATTGCCTGCTCGTCTCCCAGGTGGGCATCGCAGGTTCCACCGAGCTCGGCGATTACGTGGCTGTCGCCGGCCAGAGTGGCTTCTCCGGCCATCTCAAGATCGGCAATCGCGTCCAGGTCGCCGCGAAAAGCGCTGTCCTTGCCGACGTGCCCGATGACGCCAAGGTAATGGGGTCGCCTGCCGTCCCTTTCACCGAGTTTGCCCGCCGCCACGCCGCGTTAAAGAAGTTGGCGCGAAGAAAGACGTAGCGCGCTTTTGTTGCACCTTCTTCTGTAGCCGCTTCGCTGTGCGAAGCGTTGTCTGGCATCCGTGTCCGACGCCATCGTGGCGTTTCACAGAAACGCCCTCCAAAAGGCACGTCGCCCACAGGGCGACGGCTACAGAAGACGCCCGACTCTTACCGTCAGCGGCCAAACTACGCGTCTCACTTTTTCACCCCACGCCGCGCGTAATTGTCCCTCAACTTTCTCCAACGGATCTCTTCTCTCTGCCGCCATGAAACGTTGCGTCGCCGACCACGTCCGCAGATATCCGAGCAATTGCTCGACCTTCCATTCCGCCACCATTTCAAACTTCGGCGGCACAATTTCGTCGAACGGGAACCGCAACTCCTCGAACCTTTCGACCAAAACCCGTTCGGCCGGCCAGTATGGTCCAACGACCTGGGAATAGTAACGATTCACCACGGCATCGATCTCCGGCGACACGGTCGCCAGCTTGTAGGCCCACGCCGCGATGGCGCCATTCGGCTTTAACACGCGTCGGACTTCAGAATAGAACCGAATCAGGTCGAACCAGTGCAACGCCTGCGCGACAGTGATGAGATCGACGCTGTTCGCGTCCAATCCGCTCTGTTCCGCTGGCGCGACTCGATATTCCACTCGCTGATCATTATCCGCATTTCCGATCTGCTTCTCGCTCGCGTCTGTTGCGATGACGCGTGTGAATACCTCTGCCAGCTCGATCGCCGCCTGCCCGCTGCCAGTCGCGCAATCCCACGCGAACTCGTTTGCCGGGACGATCGACCCCAGCCATTTGAACAATTCCCTCGGATAGCGCGGTCGAAACCTCGCGTAATCTGCCGCCTGCGTTGAGAAGTGGTCCCTAAATTCCATGGGGAGCGACGTGCTCCGTCAGGTCCCAATGTTTGGGACGACACGGAGGTCGTCCCTCCATCACTCGCCCTTGGGGGCCGCCATCGTCCTCACTCCCACGCGGGCCAGGTATTCATCGGCCTGGAGCAGGTTATCTCCCGCCCGCTGGACGATCTTCAGCAGGTTATCCATGGACGAAACCTCTTCGAGCTGTTCGGTCAGGAACCATTGGAGAACATTAATCGTAATATAGTCATTCTCCGATCGGGCCAGCTCGACCAGTGCATTGATCTGGTGGGTGACTTTGACCTCCTGGTCGAATGAGAGCTTCACCGCCTGCTCCGGGTTCTTGAACTTCGATTGCGGCGCGTCGATCGCTGGAATCACAACGCAGCCGCCCGCATCGACCACATATTTGATAAACCGCAGCGCGTGTTCCTTCTCCTCCTCCGCCTGTTGGAAGAAATGGGCCGACAACTGCGGCAACGCCTCCGCCGCGAAATGCGCCGCGATCGCATAATACTGCATTGACGCACTGAACTCGTACCCGATCTGTTCGTTGATCGCCTTGATAACTTTTTTGCTGGTGAGCATGGAAGACCTTTCGTTGGTCCTTTGACTTAACCCACTACGGGCCTTCGTCAATGAAACAAGGTGACCTGAGGGGAATGCAAAAGCCCGCCGGGTTGGAACCCAGCGGGGCTTTAGTTCTGGCGACGTCCTATTGACTCGCTCACTCCCGTTCGCTCACCCGCTACCTGCGCTGGCTTGACCGTCTACCCGGCGGCTTCCCAGCTCGGGCAGTCCTCTGCTCGAGCAAGGCGACGCCAAAGCAAACACCCCGCTGAGTATTACCCAGCGGGGTGTTTGTTCTGGCGACGTCCTACTCTCGCACAACCTATCGTCGCACTACCATCGGGGCTGCAGCGTTTCACTTCCGTGTTCGGAATGGGAACGGGTGGTGCCACTGCGCTATGATCACCAGAGTGCGTAACCGCACGGGCATTTCGATGCTGCGCATCGAGGGCCTTTCGATCACGACCTCTGGTGGTCGCCAATTTGTTAAAGAACCGGTCCGCCGATTCTCTGATATCTACATACAGGAAGTATTTACCACTTCAGGCTTCGTTTTATTTAATTTTTTAGAAGTCATTCCTCTCAATTTGCCGTCCCGTCCCGCTTGCGCGGAACGGAACGGGTTAATTGAAAAGTAAATGACCAAGCCGAACGAGTTATTAGTATTACTTAGCTGAACGTATTACTACGCTTACACCAGTAACCTATCAACGTGGTGGTCTACCACGACTCTTCAGGGAAAACTCATCTTGGGATAGGCTTGGCGCTTAGATGCTTTCAGCGCTTATCCTTTCCGAACATAGCTACCCAGCACTGCCGTTGACACGACAACTGGAACACCAGCGGTTCGTCAGACTCGGTCCTCTCGTACTAGAGTCAGCGCCTCTCAGATATCAAACGCCCACAACAGATAGGGACCGAACTGTCTCACGACGTTCTGAACCCAGCTCGCGTGCCACTTTA
>PLCM01000035.1:0-116742 GCA_003134765.1 Spartobacteria bacterium
CCGGCGGAGCTGAACGCCGCGCCAGACGCCGTCACTGTCGCGTTTGAGCGGGACGATAAACGGATGCGCGCCTTGATCGGCCATTTTTTTGCGCTCCTCATCATTGATCCGCGGATCGTCCTCGAACCAGTAATCATCGATCGAGCGCTCGGAGTAGCGATGAGGCCAGGAAAATCGACGCGCGGAGGAACGCCTTCATCGTGCCCACACTAAAAACGGATCGATCCTCTGACTAGCCGATTTTTCATGGTGGATCGGCGCTCCGCGCGCGATGTTAATCTTGCGCGCCGCAGGCGCGGGTTATTGGGCAGGAAAGAATGCTTAGGGAGTAGCTCAAGGTTTCCAAAATCGAATTTGCCTTTATCCAACACAGCCTCATGCCCAAACTTTCTGCCCTCACTTGGCGCCACCGCGTCCGTCTCTCCCAGGGTGCGAGAGGGTTCCTTTCCCTGAGGGAGAAGGTTAGGATGAGGGTCATACCAGCGTTGGAGCGGCGGAGCGCTCGATCTAGCGGAGAGCAAGAGTTGCTCGTCCGAGGGTTGTTGCTTATCATAGGCGGCGCTCGGGAAGCCGGGCGTTTCAAAATGCAAAAAATAGGATTCGCCGAAGCGCTCGATTCGATCGTGGCCAGCGACCCGCGCTATCAGCGCGACGCCTACGTTTTTCTGCGCGATGCGCTCGATTACACGACGAAGCAGCAGAAGAAAACGAAGGGCGCTTCCGTCCGGCACGTCGCGGGGCCGGAGTTGCTCGAAGGGGTGAGGCAGTATGCACTGAAGGAATTTGGGCCGATGGTCGTGACGGTTCTGTCCTACTGGGGAATCCGTTCGACCGAAGACGTCGGCCACATGGTTTTCAACCTGATCGGCGCGGGAATTTTCGGGAAAACCGAGGAAGATTCGATCGAGGATTTCAAGAATATCTTTGATTTTCACGAGGCGTTTGTGAAACCGTTCGAGCCGGAAAAGCGCTCTCATCCGGATGTTCCGGCTGGACTTCCCGCTTCCGCACCGAAGGTTTCCTAGATCGAACCGCGCCAGTCGTGGCTCGTTGATTCGCCAGTATGTTAAGCGTTCATCTTAAAGCGGCTCCGCCCGAGAAAGGCCCCGGCATTACGTTTCCGCCGACGACCGCGCAAAAACGGGTCCTGCAGAACGGGCTCACCGTTATCGTCCAGGAAGATCGAAGCGCCCCGGTCGCGAGTGTGCAGGTCTGGTGCGGCACCGGCAGCGTGGATGAAAATCAGCATCTCGGCGCGGGGCTTTCGCACATCCTCGAGCACATGCTTTTCAAGGGAACGGAAACGAACCCGGCCAACTCGATCGCGCAGAAAATTCAGAATGTGGGCGGATACATCAACGCCTACACGTCGTTCGATCGCACCGTTTTCTGGATCGATGTGCCGAAGGATGGAACTGCCGTCGCGCTTGAAGTGCTTTCCGACGCGATGATGAACTCGACGCTGCCCGCGGAAGAATACGCGAAGGAACAGCAGGTGATCCGGCGCGAATTCGCCATGGGGATGGACGATCCCGACCGGATGGCGGGGCAATTATTGTTCGCCACCGCGTATCAGCGGCATCCCTACCGGCTGCCGGTCATCGGCCTGATCGACGTTTACAATCAACTCACCCGCGACCAGGTGATGCAGTATTACCGGTCACGTTATGTACCGAACAATCTGACGTTCATCGTCGTCGGCGATGTCGACACCGAGGCGGTCTATCAGCAGCTCGGAGAGTTCTTTAAGGACCATCCGGCGAAATCCCTCCAGCCGGTTTTCATTCCTGGCGAACCGCCTCAGCTCGGCCGGCGCGAGATCCACCAGGAATTTGTCACCGAACTGACTCGGCTTTCGCTCGCCTGGCACATTCCCGAGATCACCCATCCCGACGTCCCGGCGCTGGACCTTCTCTCGACGATCCTCGGCGACGGACGGAGCTCGCGTCTTTACCGCCGGGTGCGCGAGGAAACTGGGCTGGCCTATGGTGTCTCTGCGTTTTCCTACACCCCGGGCGACCCTGGGTTGCTCGGGATCGATGCGACCGTCGAACCGGAAAAGCGCGACGCCACCCGCGACCTGATCCTGAAGATTGTCGACGAAATCAAAGCAACCGGTGTCACCGGCGACGAACTCGCGAAGGCGAAGAAGATTTCGTTGAGCCATCACCTCGGCGCGCTCACGACGATGCGCGGACAGGCGTCGGACCTGGGTTCGAACTGGTTCCTGACGCGAAACCTGAATTTCACCCGCGATTATCTCGATGCCGTGCAAAAAATCACCGCGGACGGTGTTCGCAGCGTCGCTGGCAAATACCTGGTCGACGATAATCTCACGGTCATTTCTCTCGATCCCAAGCAGGCGGCTGCCGCAAAGAGCAAAACGTCTCTGCCGATTGCCGCCGGTGACATTCAAAAGATCGAGCTCTCCAACGGCCTGCGTCTTTTGGTGCGGGAAGATCCGCGCCTGCCGCTGGTCTCGATGGCAGCGGTTTTTCGCGGCGGTCTCCTGGCCGAGACCCGGGAAACCAACGGGATCACGCGGCTGATGGCGAAGGCATTGCTCAAGGGAACAAAAAAACGGACCGCCGAAGAGATCGCTGACAGCATCGAAGCGGTTGGTGGCAGCATCGGCAGCGACGCCGGGAACAATAGTTTCAGCGTCGCGGTTGACGTGACCGAGCCCGATCTGAATCTCGGCGTTGAGATTCTCGCCGACGTTTTGCTCAACGCGACGATGCCCGAGACGGCAGTCGAGCGCGAACGGGAGGTGCAGCTGGCGGGGATCAAGGAAGACGAGGAGCAACTGACCACCGTCGCCCGTAATATTTTGCGCGAAGCCCTTTTCGGCGAACATCCTTACGCGTTGCGCGGCAAGGGATCGGTGGAGTCGGTTGCCAGATTAACGCGCAGGAATCTGCTCGATTTTCGCGATCGTTATCTCGTCGCGCGGAACGGCGTCATCTCCGTGTTCGGCAACGTCAAGGCGGCGGCGGTCCGGGATCTATTCGAGCAGGCGCTTGGCGAGCTGAGACCGGGAGCGTTGGCCCTGACGGATGCGCCGCAACCGGCGCCGCTCGACCAGACGGTCGTGGTCGAAAATTTGAAGGAGAAAGCCCAGGGCGTTCTCATGGTGGGCTATCGCGGCGCGGACATGTTTAACGAGGATCGGTATGCGCTCGAACTGATCGATGAAGCCAGCAGCGACCTGGGTTCGCGATTTTTCGTGCGCATCCGCGAGCAAATGGGGCTCGCCTACTATGTGGGCGCCAGCCAGATGCAGGGCCTCGTGCCGGGCCTCTTTCTTTTCTACCTGGGAACAGATCCCCAAAAAATCGACGCGGTAAAAGCGGCTTTGCTCGAGGAAATCAACAAGCTGGCGACGGAAGGACTGACGGAAGAGGAATTGGCGCGCTCGAAAAAGAAATTGATCGGGCAGCAACAAATCGCCAACCAGAGCAACGACTCATTTGGATACATGGCGGCCCTTGATGAGCTCTACGGGCTCGGGTTCGAGCATTACAAAACTCTGGAGCGCGAGGTCGCGGCGATCACATTCGACGACGTCCGCCGGGTGGCGGCCAAATATTTTCAGAACCAGCCGTACGTTCTGGCGGTTGTGCGACCACCGGGGCAGGGAAGCGTTGAAGCGTTGAAGCTTTAACTCTTCAACGCTTCAACTACCTTAATCACCATGGCCGAAGTCCAAACCAACACCCAATCGGGCGAGCTGTCGCAGCGCTTCATCGAGTTTGTCATGATGGAGGCGCAGAACGCGGCGCTCTTTCTCGGGCAAATCCCAAATCCCCAAACCGGCAAAGGCGAAGTGAATCTCGAGCTGGCGAAAATGTTCATCGACCAGTTGGGGATGATCCAGGACAAGACGCGCGGCAATCTCACGAACGAAGAGGCCGCCGTGTTGCGGAACACCCTGTCGAATTTGCAGATGGCGTTTGTGGAAGTATCGCGGCAGGTGCGCGAAGGGACGACGGAATCAGCGACCCCGCCCGAACCCGAAGCCGAGGCGGCCGAACCCACCGCGCCAGCTCCTTCATCGGAAACAACCGAGCCCCCTTCCGCCGCGCAAAGCGAATCCGAATCGCGCAAGAAATTCACGAAAAGCTACGGCGCGTAGATTTTTGGAGGGACGGGCTCTGTCCCGTCCCATTAGTTTGGATTCCGGGGAGCGCACGCGCCCTCCCCAGAACAATTCAATTGCAGCCTCACGCTCACTCGCGCACGTATTGGTTGAGTGCCGACTTCAACTCCAAAGCGCCGGAAAGAGAAAAAGAAACTCTCAGAGATCGAAGTTGCGATCGATCCGGCAGAAGTCGCGGAAGATGCCGGGCTGCGCTACGTGAGCGACGAGCAGCCGGGCTACACGCGGAAAGCAAAGGGCGACGATTTCGAATATTTCGACACGGAGGGCAAGGCGATTCGCGATGAGACGCGCCTGCTTCGCATCCGGCGGCTCGCCATCCCCCCTGCCTATATCGATGTCTGGATTTGTCCTGCGCCGAACGGACACATCCAGGCCACCGGACGCGATGCGCGCGGTCGGAAACAATATCGTTATCACGAGCGCTGGCGAGAGGCGCGCGATGAAAACAAATACGATCGCATCCTGGTTTTCGGGCAGGCGCTGCCGAAAATTCGCAAACGGGTTAACAAAGACATGGGACTTCGCGAGTTGCCCCGAAACAAGGTCCTCGCCACGGTGGTCCAATTGCTTGGGCGCACCTTCATCCGCATCGGGAACGAGGAATACGCGCGGGAGAACAAATCGTTCGGTCTAACGACGATGCGGAACCGCCATGTCGACGTAAAAGGCGCGAAGCTCACCTTTAGTTTCAAGGGCAAGAGCGGGGTGAAACATGAAATCGACGTGAGCGACCGGCGCCTCGCCAACATCATTCGCAAACTCCAGGACCTGCCGGGCCAGGACATCTTTCAGTACGAAGACGAAGCGGGCGAAGTGCGGAATGTGGACTCGCAGGATGTGAACGATTATCTCCGAGAAATCACCGGTGAAGAGTTTACCGCGAAAGATTTTCGCACCTGGGCGGGGACAGTGCTCGCGGCAATGGCGTTAAACGCCCAGGGGCCGGTCGAGAACAAGGCGCAGGCGAAGAAAAACATCAAAGATGCGATTGCGGCGGTCGCAAAAATCCTTGGCAACACCCCGACCGTTTGCCGGAAATGCTATGTGCATCCCGTGGTCTTGGAATCTTATCTCGACGGGGACATGATCGAGGGTCTTCGTCAGAAGACTGAGGAAGCTCTCTCGGAAAACCTGGAAGACCTTCGGGCGGAGGAAGCGGCTGTGATGGCGTTCCTCCAGGCGAAACTCGTCGAACTGAAAAAGTGATCGAGGCGCGGACGCGTGCTTTTCTTGGAGACGGCCTGCCTCAGGCCGTTGAGCTTCAACCGGCGACTATCCGTTTGCCCTCCGGCACGAGGGCGTGCCGGCTCCAGAATTACCGCGTCCGGGGTGGCGGGGTGGCTGTCGCACGCGCACGCGCCTTCACCGTCTTTCGCGCCGGCGTTGCTTCCGCCGAGGCCTGTTCCTCCGGCGAATATTTTTTCGTGCTCGGCCAGATCAATCGCCACGGCTGCGTCTTCACCGTCTCCGTCAGTTCCTTGATATTAGTTCCGCTGGCCTTCAGTTCGGGGCCCAGCTGATCCAGGTCCGCCATGATGCCTTTCAACTTGTCGGACGACTCGCGAAAATTCTGCAGCGTGATTTGAATGTTGTCGTTGCTCGAAAGGTCGGTGCTGATTTTCTCGATGTTCTTGAGCGCGATCGAGAGCGAACTGTCGCGCGCGGTCAGGCTCGTCAGGTTCTCGACGAAGGTGCGGAATTGCGCGAGCCCCATGTTCAGCTGCGAGTTCTCGTCCGTGATTCGACTCAGGTTCGCCGAAGTGGTTTGCAGTTCCTTTAACGTATTGGTCGCCTCGATCGCAACCGGCTTGACGATGTCGAGTATTTTGGAAATGGACTCGCCGAAGTCCGGGACGCGTTCGCCGCCGAAAGTTTCGCCGTCACTCGCGCGTCCGGAACTGTCGTTGCCCTGCGTGATATCGATAGCCGTTTCGCCCAGGAGCCCAAGGGTGATGAGGCGCGCCTTCGCGTCTTTGTAAACGAGCGCGTTCTTGTCGACTCTGACGTCGATGCGCGCTTCATATTTCGGCTTCTCGGCCGGGGTCGGGTTCGGATCGCCCGCGTGCAAGGCAGCGGCGGCGGCTTCGGCGCGGGCGGCATCTTCGTTGGAAACTGGCGAATAGAGTTTGTCGACCTGACCAATCTTGCGCCCGGCCAGCAGCACCGGCGCGCCCAGCTTGATTCCGGCGGCGTTGTCCATGTAGATCCGATAAATCACTAGTGGCCGAAAGAGCCCGGGGGCGCCGAGCAGGATGAGAATGCCCGTGAGCACCGCAACCGTGGCCAGGACAAGCAGGCCGGTCAGGACTTCATTTCGTTGCAATTGCATCTTTGCTTCCTTCCAGAATCGGGCCTTCGGTGCTGCCGCTCAAGAACTGGACGACAACCGGGTCCTCGGACCGTTTCATCTCTTCGGGCGTGCCCGCCTCAATGACTTTCCCCTGGTAGAGCATCGCCATTTTCGTCGCGATCCGAAACGCGCTGTCCATTTCATGGGTAACGATAACCGAGGTCACCTTCGACGTCTCCGTCAAGCTGATGATCAATTCGTCGATCACCGAACTGATGACCGGGTCCAGTCCGGCCGACGGTTCGTCGAAAAGAATCAGCTCTGGATCCATGACAAGCGCGCGCGCCAGGCTTACGCGTTTTCGCATCCCGCCGCTCAATTCCGACGGGGCCGCGTCTTTCGCGTCCACCATTCCCACCAGGGCCAGTTTTTCATCCACGATCCGGTCGATTTCCTGGCGGCTTTTCGTGGTCAATTCCTCGAGGGGTAACGCCACGTTGTCCCGCACGTTCCGCGAGCTGAGCAGCGCCGAATACTGGTAGACCATCCCGATCTGGGCGCGCACCTGCTGGAGTTTGCGCCGGTTCAACCGAGAGATTTCGAATTGCTTGAAAAAGATCGAGCCGCTTTGGGGCCGCAGAATTCCCAGGATCAGGCGCAGGATCGTGCTCTTGCCGCTGCCGCTCTGGCCCATGATGACGAGTCGATCGAGCGGCTCGACCTCGAGCGACACGCCGTCGAGCACGTGTTTCTCCTCAAAACTGAGCCGCACCTCGCGCAGCTCGACCACAGGCGGGGGAGGCGCGCTCATGTCGGAAAAAAGACCGTGTAGACGATGTTAAAGAGCGTGTCGAAACCGATCACCGTCGTGATGGCCGTGACAACGCTGGAAGTGGTGGCGGTTCCCACCCCGGCCGCGCCCCCGGTGACGTTGAGCCCGCGGTAGCAGGCGATCGCGGCAATTAGCAACCCAAAGAGAAAACTCTTCGCGATTCCGGTAATGATGTCCCGGATAAGCAGCGAGTTCAGGACAAGATCGTTGAAGTAAACAAAAGCGATGTTGAAATAGGCGCGCGAAATCAAACAGGTGGCAACAATCGCGGCCAGGCTCGAGATGACGGAAAGACAGGGCATGAGCGCGAAAAGCGCCAGCATGCGCGGCGCGACTAAAAAGCGCAGAGGACTGATTCCCATCGCCTCGATCGCTTCCACTTCCTCGGAAACTTCCATGGTGCCGAGCTCGGCGGTGAAGGCCGCTCCGATTCGGGCGGCGAGCATGATGCCGGTGAGCAGCGGACCCAACTCGCGGGTGAAGGCGATCGAGACCAGGCCAGGCACCAGCCGTTCCATTCCGAACCGCTCCAGTTGATAGCCCGTCAGCAGTGCCATCGTGAGTCCAAGAAAAAATGAGACCATCGCCACCAGCGGGACGGAGCCGACCCCGGCCCGTTCCGTTTGGCGGAAAAAACTGACGGCGCGAAACGGGGCGCGCCCCCGGCGGATGTTCTCGATCGTCTCCGTGAACGTGTGGATGATGAACCAAAACAGGCCGCCCACTTCCCGAAGAAAGCCGCTGCCTTTATGGCCAATGCCGGCCACCACGACGACCGGATTGGTCTCGATCCTGCCGCCGGATTCCAGTTCGCCGTTTTGGTCGGCCATGTTGACGGGAAGTTGCCCCAGTTCCCAGTGGTGCAAAGGAGAAACTGCCACCGCTATTTTATCGGCGGGAACGCAGTTCCTCTTCCCTCATGCTCTTGCTCTTGATCCTGCTCCTGATCTTTTTGAGAAGCGCGGCCTCACAAAAGATTGGATCATGAGCAGGATCATGATCATGAGCAGGAGTTCTGTGCAATCGGGACGGTAGCCCCACTGCGACAGAAAGCTGAGTTGCGCAGAGGGACCCGCGCCTCTACAACTGCCGGACGATGCTTCCGGCGTTTTCCCTCGTCATTCCCGCTTTCAACGAAGCGGAACGAATCGGGAAGACTTTGCGTGGGGCGCTGGGCTATCTCGAAACGACGAGCCCGAACAGCGAATTAATCGTCGTAAATGACGGATCGACAGACGCGACCTCGGAGATCGTCCGGGAAGTTTTCGCGGCGCAGACCGCAGTCAGCGCGCGCCTCATCGAGCACTCGCCCAATCGGGGAAAGGGCGCCGCCGTGCGGCAGGGACTGCTCGCAGCCACCACCCCGGTCGGGTTATTTTCGGATGCGGACTTATCCACGCCGATCGAAGAAGCGCCCAAGCTCATCGATCCGATCATGGCGGGAGAACTCGACGTTGCCTTCGGTTCGCGCGGATTGGACCGAAGCCTGATTGGTCATCGCCAGCCCTGGCGGCGCGAACAGGGCGGGCGTGTCTTCAACCTGATTGTGCGCGTTGCGACCGGTCTCCCTTTTTGGGACACGCAATGCGGCTTCAAGGCGTTTCGCCTCGCTGTATTCCGGCCGATTTTACTGGCAGCGAAAACCGAAGGGTTCGGTTTCGATGTGGAGTGGTTGTATCTCGCGCGGAAAGCGAACCTGCGCCTGCGAGAGATTCCAGTGCGTTGGAATCATAACGAAGGAAGCAAGGTCAGCTTCGTCCGCGACAGTCTGCGCATGTTGCGCGAAATCGCCGCGCTCCGGACACGGTAACGGGTAGGGACGGCGCGCTGCGCCGTCCGCGGTCATCGCAGCGCGACGACCCTACCTCATTTCTTTACGATCTCGGCGTTCTCGAGCATCGGGATTCCTCCGTTACTCGCGAGCTTGCCTTTGAGCGTAATCGTCTTGCCCGCGTACTCTGCGAGCTGGTCGTTCATCGGCTTGTGATCGCCCACCACCAGGTAGGTTTTGCCGTCGCTCAGGATTGCGACCGGTCCGCCCCCCTTAATGCAGGTCGCGGCGCACTTCGCGTGCTTCTCGCCGGTGGCGTTATGATCCGCATAGCACATCAGGTCGACGATTTCGCCGGTCAGAGTTTTCTCGCTAGCGGCTGCGAGCGCTTCCTTTTCGTGCTCCTCATGGGCAAACGTCAGAGGCGAAAGCACGAGCCCCGCCGAAAAGCTCGCGACCACGGTGAATTTCAACCACTTCGCAGTTCGATCAGGTGAATACAACATGAACAAACGTCCGCCCGAATTGGCGAACGTCAATTCTCCTGTAGCCGCTTCGCTGTGCGAAGCGCGAGAGCGACGGTGAAGCTGAAGAGGGATCCCGAGGAGAATCGCCCGACGTGCAACGGGGTCCCTCGACTGCGCTCGGGATGACACGTCAGTGCCCGCGCTCGATCAACTCGGCGAATTGCGAGAAGAAATAGCTCGCGTCGTGCGGCCCGGGCGCGGCTTCCGGATGGTATTGCACACTGAACACCGGCAGCTCACGATGGCGCATCCCTTCGACCGTGCCGTCATTCAAATTGATGTGCGTGACCTCCATTTCCGGTGGGAGCGAATCCGCGTCGACCGCGAACCCATGATTTTGCGAGGTGATTGCGACCTTGCCTGTCCGCAAATCTTTCACCGGCTGATTGCCGCCGCGATGGCCGAATTTCAGCTTGAAGGTCCGCCCACCGACGGCGAAGCCGAGAATCTGGTGGCCGAGGCAAATTCCGAAGATTGGCTTTTTGCCGAGCAACCCGCGGAGCGACTCGTGGGCATATGGCACGGCCGACGGATCGCCGGGGCCATTCGAAAGAAAGACGCCGTCGGGATTCAAGGCGAGCACCTCTTCCGCGCTCGTCGCGGCGGGAACAACGGTCACGCCAAAACCATTCTGGCGGAGGCGCCGCAAAATGTTTTCCTTGATGCCATAATCGTAGGCGACAACGCGATGACGAACCGGGGGCAACGGATGCCGGACGACTTCTTCCGTGCTGCCGCTCGCCACCGACCAGGTCGTGCTCAGTCGATCGTCCGGATCCCATTGATACGCCGCGCGCGTTGTGACTTCACGGACGTAATCCATCCCGATCACGCCTTCGCCCTTGTTCGCCTGCGAAACCGCTTCCTTTTCCGAAAGGGCCTCGCTCGTCAGGCACGCTTTCATCGCGCCCCGCTCCCGCAGATGGAGGGTCAGCGCGCGCGTGTCGATTCCCTGCACGCCGGGAATTTCCCAGCGCGCCAGGTAATCTTCGAGCGACAATTCCGAACGCCAGTTACTCGGGACCTGGCTTAGTTCTTCGATGACGAAACCGCGCACATGCGGCTCGCCGCTCTCCTGGTCGAGTGCGTTCGTCCCGTAATTGCCGATCAACGGATAGGTCATCGCCACGATTTGTCCGCGATACGACGGATCGGTCAGCACTTCCTGGTAGCCGGTCATCGAAGTGTTGAAGCAGACTTCGCCGACGCGGGTGCCGGTGGCGCCAAACGATTCGCCCTCGAAAATTCGGCCGTCTTCCAGGGCGAGAATTGCGCGCATGCTGTGCAGACCGTTAGCAGCTTTCGCCGTGCACTCAACTCCTGCTCATGATCATGATCTTGCTCCTGATCTTTCAGTGATCCCTGCGGATTGCGATCAGGATCAGGATCAAGAGCACGAGCAGAAAAAAGCCCGGACTACTTTCGCAGTCCGGGCTTTTCAAATTATTACCCCGCAAATGCCGTTAAGGTGGATATCCCGTTCCCTTTCGGTAACGGGCGGACGACCGCCGCACGAGCGTCTGACTTCCAATTAAGGCATGTCATCTTCCCAATGCAGCCAAGCCTCCTATAGCTAATGAAATATCGGTTCGGGAATCACACCTGTAATCTCGAACACCGCAGGGTAAATTGGTCGAAAGTTCTCGGTTGAGAGTTGAGCGGAAAACTCTGGTTTCCATCCCAACCCTCAATCAAAAACTCCCGACCGCTTTCAAAGAACTACTCCCGGAGTTCCACACCCAATTCCCGCTGCAACCGTTCGCGAATCTTCGCGTGGACCACGGCAATTTCGTCGTTCGTCAGTGTGCGAGTTTTGTCGCGGTATGTCAACGTATATGCCAGCGACTTTTTTCCGACACCGAAATTTCCCTCGCTTCCGCTGAAAACATCGAACAGCTCGACCTTCGCGAGCAACGGTTCGTTCGCACTCGCGATCGTCGTAAAAATTTTTTCGTGACTCAAATTCTCCGGCACGATCATGGCGATGTCGCGGGTGATCGCGGGAAACTTTTCGATTCCACGAAATATTAGTCCGCCTTCCAGATGTGCGAACGAAGCAAGATTCAGCTCGGCAAATAAAACCGGGTGGGTTGAATCAATCGGCTTCGTCCGTTCGGAAGCAACCTGGCCGGCGAAACCAATTCGCTCAGCCCCTCGCCAGATTTCGACCGCCAGGATCAAGCCGGGTCGCTCCACCCGCCTAAAGGACGCAGATGGGATGACCGATTCGATCACGCCCTTGAGATCGAAATAATCGAGGATGCGATTCTTCGAGCGCCAGTGCGCCGACGGTCCCGAGTTTCCCCACAGGAGGATTCCAAGATAGCGTTCTTCTCTTCCCTCGGGAGGAATAAAGACGCGCCCCACTTCAAAGATGGCGACCCGGTGAGTTCCGCCCAGGACGTTGCGGACCCAAACATCCAGGAGGGAGGGATAAAAACTTCGGCGGAGCGCGACATGGTCTTCATTGAGCGGATTACGTAATTCGATTGCGCCTTCCTCGAATTCAGCCGCCTTGCGCGAGATCAGCTTCGAAGTCCGCACCTCGGCAAGTCCACGCCCCGCCAGGCGCGCGCGCAGCTCGGACTCAAGATCATGGCCGCGGTCCGCCTCCGACTCTGGCGTGAACCGGCTGCGATATCGGACCGGCACGTTCTCGATCCCAAACACGCGCACGACTTCTTCGATCAGGTCGGCTTCGCGCTGGAGATCGGAACGGAAACTGGGAATGCGCCACGAAGTTTCATCATCCGTGACGCGCGCCTTCTTTAGGCCGAACCCTTCGAGAATCTGGACGACGCGTTCCTTCGGCACTGGCACACCGATGAGTTCGTCGCAGCGCTCGTAGCGCAAGGAAACATCCGGCGGTGGCTCGGGCAGCGCTCCGGCGGTTGCGATTTCCGCCGCGGGGTTTCCCGCGGCCAGCTCGCCAATCAATTCGGTCGCGCGCTGCGACGCCGGCAGGATCATCGCCGGATCGACCCGGCGCTCGAAGCGATAACTCGCGTCGCTCGGAAGATTCAAAGTCCGCGAGGTGCGGCGGATGCTCGACGGCAAAAAGTAAGCGGCTTCAAGCAGGACATTTCTCGTCGAGGCGGTGACGCCGGTTTCTTCGCCGCCCATCACCCCGCCGATGCCGACAACGCGTTCCTGGTCCGCGATGACCAAATCTCGTGAAGTGAGCGTGTAGGTCTTGCCGTCGAGGGCGAGAAATTTTTCGCCTTCGCGCGCGCGGCGCACAACAATTTCGCCCTTCAATTTGTCAGCGTCGAACGCGTGCGTGGGCTGACCGAGCTCGAGCATCACGAAGTTGGAGATGTCGACGATATTGTTGATCGAGCGCAGACCCACCGCCTCCAGTTTCGCGCGCAACCAATCCGGGCTCGGCCCGACCTTGATGTTCTCGATCCGGCGCGCCGAATAGAAAGGGCATTCGTTAGGCGCCGAGATTTTGATGGAGCCGGCACGCCCTCGTGCCGGTTGATCGGCGTCATTACGTGTCACCGTCCGCGACGAGGGCGTCGCGGCTCCAGTGAGCGCCGCAATCTCTCGCGCCAGACCGAAATGGCTCAGCAGATCCCCGCGGTTCGGCGTGATCTCGACATCCAGGACCGTGTCCTCCGGGAAAAGCGAGCCGATCGGTTGGCCGATTTGTGCCTCGGGCGACAGGATCAGAAGTCCATCGCCGTCTTCGGACAAGCCAAGCTCGCTCGGACTGCAAAGCATCCCCTGGGATTCGACGCCCCGCAGTTTGCTCGGTTTGATTTTCAGATCGTTCACCAGCACGGCTCCGGGCAAAGCGAGGGGAACCTTGTCGCCGACTTTGTAATTCTTCGCGCCACAAACGATCTGGCGTGGTTGGCCGCTGCCATCGTCAACCTGACAGACGCTCAGCCGATCCGCGTTCGGATGCTGGACCGAGGAATTGATCTGGGCGACGACGACGTTATCGAAATTCGCCCCGCGTTTCTCGATCCCCTCGATCTCGATACCGGCGAGCGTGAGCAACTCCGCCAGCTCATCCACGCCCGACGGCAGCTCCACAAATTCGCGCAGCCAGTTAACCGAAAATTTCATGGTGTGAACGCGGTCATCCCGAGGCTGGCGCAGCGCGCCGAGGGACCTCCCAGTTGTAAATTGCGCCACGCCAGCGACAGCTGCGCGCAGCTTGATGAAGACGTCCAATGCTCCGCGGAAGCGCAAGACCACTTGCGGGGTCCCTCGGCGCGCTGCGCCAGCCTCGGGATGACATGCTGGTGATACAGCAAGGTTTCATCATCATGCGAATTGCCTCAGGAAGCGCAGATCGTTCGCCGCGAAGTAACGAAGATCGGGAATGCCGAACAGGATCATGGCGAGGCGATCCATCCCGAGCCCGAAGGCGAAGCCGCTCCATTTTTTCGGATCGTAGGCCGTATCGCCGCGGGCGGAATTCACCTGCTCGAACACCGCTGGATGGACCATCCCGCACCCGCACATCTCCAGCCATTTCTCGCCACCTTTGAGCGCCTTCGATTTCACATCGATCTCGAAGCTCGGTTCCGTGAATGGAAAATAGTGCGGCCGAAAACGGACCTGCGTCTCCGCGCCGAACAGTTCGTGAAGGAAGAACTCCAGCGTCCCTTTCAGGTCCCCGATGCTGACCTTCTCGTCGACGTAGAGTCCTTCGATTTGATGAAACTGCGCGCTGTGGGTGGCGTCCACTTCGTCGCGTCGATAAGCCGCGCCGGGCGCGATTACGCGGATCGGCGGAGGCGCTTTTTCCATCGTGCGAATCTGGACCGTGGAAGTGTGGGTGCGGAGCAATCGGCCGTCGGGCAGATAAAAAGTATCCTGCTCATTGCGCGCGGGATGGTCGGGCGCGGTGTTCAGCGCGTCGAAGCAATGCCATTCCGTCTCGACATCTGGACCTTCGGCAAGGGCGAAACCCATTCGTCGAAAAATGCTGATGGCTCGGTCGAGCATTTGGGTGAGGGGATGCAGACTCCCGAGCTCCGCGGCGGTGCCCGGCAAAGAAATATCGATATCCGCCAGTTCCCGCGCTTCTTTCGCGGCTCGTAAACGATCGGCGGCTTCCGCAATTGCCGCGGTCACGGAGGTCCGTGCTTCGTTCAGCAGCTTCCCCACGACCGGTTTCTCTTCCTTGCTGAGGGATTTCATCCGGTCGGCCCAGGCCGAAATGCTCCCGGCGCGACCGAGGTAGCGGACCCGCGCGGCTTCGAGGGTTTGCTCGTCGCCCGCTCCGCCGATCTCGCTGAGGGCGGCGTCGCGGAGTTGTTCCAGCTCGTGAGACATTGGTGGACGAGTGTTGAACGTCCGGCGCCGAACGTCCAATTCTGAATTGTAGAGCGGCTGTGTCAGCCGCCGCGGCGCTGAGGCGTTTCACAGAAACGCCCTACAAAATTACGCCGCCTTCTTTGCTTTCGCTTTGTCAGCGAGCGCGGTTTTCACCTGCTCGACAATCCCTTTGAACGCGGCTTCATCCGTGATCGCGAGATCGGAGAGGATCTTGCGATCGAGCCCGATGTTCGCCGCCTTCAGACCCTCGGCGAAACGGCTGTAGGTGAGGCCTTGCGCGCGGACGGCGGCGTTCAGCCGCTGGATCCAAAGATAACGGAAAGTGCGTTTGCGCGTTTTGCGATCCCGATACGACCAATATTTGGCCTTCATCGTCGCGTCCTTCGCGTAACGGAAAAGTTTGGAACGGCGGCCGCGATAACCCTTGGCCTGATCGAGGACGCGTTTGCGTCGCTCCCGGCTGGCGGGAGCATTGGTAGCTCTTGGCATTTTGTTTCAGCCCGAATTGCTCCGGACTCCTTCTTTCAGCGAATTGTTCTTTGGTTAATGATCTGCGCGACCTCATTCGCTGATTCGGCTCCGCTTTACGGGACCAGGTGGGCAGATCGACGCGACGCATCGGCGTTCGCGGGCCGGAAAAGTAGCGAGGACCTCGGGAATCACAACTGATTTCTCGGCTCCAATGTGGGAGCGGCCTTGGAAAGCCCGGCCTCGCCGACTTCGTCGGCTGCGTTACGGGTGCCGCGACTGTCTCCCTCGCAGAGCGACACTCTGTCGAGCCGGGCATGCGGCAGCAGCGATGGGTTCGGCTCGACAGAGTCTCGCCCCAAGCGAGAGAAGAGTCGGGGCACAAAGGCCCCTCCCACATTGAAAGCACCAGAATTGCATTGGCCGGCGGCAGCGGGACTTCTAAAATCGGCGCGTGCACTGGCTGGGTCGACATCGTCGGATTGTGGTCGCGGCGATCTGCGCCTTTTGCGCCGGCGTGATTATTCTCGCGCATTTTTCACCCAACGTTCCCTTTCTCTCCGGCATCTGGGAACAGGAACAGAACTTCCAGGATTTTCTCCAGCGCGAAGGCCGGAAGGCGGAAACCCACTCCGAGTTTGCTTTTCTTGGGATCGACCAGACGAGTCTCGAGTTGCCTCCATTTTCCCCCGAGGAACTGGCGAGCAGCCGCGCCTTGCAACTGATGAAGGAACGCTCTTATCCATGGTCGCGCGAAGTCTGGGCCCTCCTTCTCGATCGCCTTTTCGCCGCCGGCGCCCGCGGCGTCATGTTCGATTTTGTTTGTAATCCGCCCAACGACGGCGACGCGGTCTTCCATGAAGCGCTGGAGCGCTACCGCGACCGGGTCGTTCTTGGCGCGAACTTCGACATGTCCCGCGACATCCCGCAGGCCGTGGTCCCAAATTCCACGCTCATTCCGGGGTCTCCCCTCCAGGACGAGCGCGTCGGTTACGTGATTTTTTTCTCCGACGACATCGACCGCAAGGTGCGGTCGGTGGTTTACACCATTACCGATCGCCTCCTGGCCCAGCTGCCGCCGCATCCGTCCCAGGAAGTTTATTATTCCCTGTCGGCGCGCATGCTCGCGAAGATGGGGCACGCCGCGGACGTGCCGCAGGATTTTAGCGCGCATAAATTTCGGTTCAGCGCCAACGAAGCCTATCCGCCGGTCCCGCTCTATGAAGTGTTCGATCCCAAGCTCTGGCACGCCAACTATGGTGACGGCGCCTTCTTCAAGGGTAAGATCCTGGTGGTGGGCGCCTCGTCGCAGGTCGCACACGATTTCTTCGCGACCCCGATGAGCCCGCTGACGCCCGGGCCCACCTTGCATCTTCAGGCGCTCGCGGCGGCTCTGGACCACGATTTTCTCTATCCCACCTCGGAGCGGACCGGGCTTATCCTGGTTGGCGTCGCAGGCCTGCTCGCGTGGATGTTGATTGCATTCGTTCGCCGTCCGCTCGTTTGTCTTGTTGCCCTTATCGCGATCGCGGCCGCTTATCTCGGGTTCGCGCGGATGGCTTACGACCGCGTCGGCCTCCTGGTGGTGGTAGTGCCGGTCCTGTCCGCTTTTCTAAGCGGTGGAATTCTCTCGCTAGGTTTCGAGTACGTGCTCGAGCGGATGGAGAAAAACCGGACGCGGCGCACCCTCGAGCGTTACGTTTCGCGGAACCTCGTGAAAGAGATTCTCGAAAATCCCGATAGTTTTTACAGCAGCCTGCGCGGAGTGCGCATTCCGGTCACGATCCTGTTTTCGGACATCGTCGGGTTTACCGGCATGACGGAAAACGCCGATCCGGAAAAACTTGTGGCGCAGCTGAACGAGTATCTCAGCCGCATGACGGCCGCGGTTTTCGAACACAACGGCACGCTCGACAAATTTATCGGCGACGCCGTCATGGCCGTTTGGGGAAATGTCAGTAGTCGCGGTGTGGCCGAGGATGCGAAGGCGTGCAGCCATGCAGCCCTGGCGATGCGGCGCGAACTCGAAGCCTTGAATAAAAAATGGGCCGCTGAAGGCACCGCGCCATTTCATATCGGCATCGGGCTAAACCACGGCGACGTGCTGGGTGGCAACATCGGCTCGCAGGAAAAAGCGGACCCGACGGTGATCGGCGACGCGGTCAACCTGGCGTCCCGCCTCGAAGCGCTGACGCGCATATATGCCGTCGATATTTTGGTGGGCGCGCGAGCCGCTGAATTGATCCGTGATGATTTCGATTTGCGCAGCGTGGCGCTCGTCCAGGTGAAAGGGAAAACGCAGCCGGTGGAAATCTTTACTTTGATCGGTGCGAAGAAGGAGAGGGGCGACCGGGAATTCCTGGAGCGACTCGAAACTTATGAAGAGGGCTTCCGAAAATTCCGTGAGCGCGATTTTGCCGAGGCCAGGATCCTTTTCTCGCAGTTCCTTGAATTTTATCCGGACGACGCGCTCGCGAAGATGTATCTGGAGCGCTCTCTCGAATATGAGGAAGAGCCGCCGGATCCGGCATGGAAAGCAGTCGAGGTGTTTAAGAAAAAGTGAGCGTCGAATCAGTGGAGCACAGGACCGAGATATCCGCCGGGGCGGTGCCGCCAGCTTTGGAGTATCCTGCCTGTCCGGTTTGTCGCAGTGAGCGCCGCGAATTTTCGTGTGAATTATCGCAGGATTACAAGGTAGCCCGTTGCCAGGACTGCGGAGTGCATTACCTCTATCCGCGGCTGACCGAACAAGCCATGCATCAGGTTTATCGTGACCCCAGCTATTACGAAGGTGGAAGCTCGGGGTACGCAGATACAAGCTATATCGATCAGGAAACTTCCTTGCGAGCCACTTTCAAATCGCTCCTCCGCAACCTCGATCGCCGGGGGATGACGGGTGGCAATCTTCTGGAGGTTGGCTGTGGCTACGGCTATTTGCTGGACGAAGCCCGTCTGTATTTCCGCCACCGAACGGGAACGGAATTCTCCGAGGATGGTGCGGCCCGCGCCCGTGCGACCGGGGCCGAGGTTTTTGTCGGAGGGATCGAGCAGCTTCCCCGTGATGCATCTTTCGATTGTGCTGTGGCTATTCAGGTGATCGAACACATCTATGATCCGATTGGATTTGTCGGCGAGCTTGCGACACGAGTTAAGCCGGGCGGATACGTTGTCCTGGCTACTCCCGACATCGGCGGAGGGTTGCGGAAACTTATGGGCCGGCGCTGGCCTTCGTTCAAGGTCCCGGAACACGTGGTCTATTTCGACTTCGATTCCCTGCAAAGACTTTTGGCCGGAGCTGGTCTGGTTGAGGTGCGCAGGCTTCCATATCCTCATGCCTTTCCTCTTGGCTTGGTGGCCGCAAAGTTCGGCCTCTCGCTGCCGCAGCCGCTCGAGCGGATTAACGTTTGGGTGCCTGCGACAACGGTAGCTGCGTATGGGCGCGTCTCACATGGTTGATACTCCTTCTGATAAACCTTTGGTTTCGGTGGTCATTCCTGTCTTCCAGGAGGCAGGGGTTCTCCAGGTATTCCTGGCTTCCATTCGCCAGGTCCTAAGTGTCAGCCCTGTTTCCTACGAGCTGGTTCTTGTCGACGACGGCTCGTCCGATGACACCTGGCCTCTCATCATGCAGGAAGCGAAGTCGTCCTCCGCGGTTCGGGGATTTCGGTTGAGTCGGAACTTCGGCAAAGAGCTGGCCATTTGTGCGGGTCTCGAGAAAGCTCGGGGCGACGCGGTTATCGTCATGGACGGCGACGGCCAGCATCCCGCTTCACTGCTCCCCGAATTGATCCGTCTGTGGCAGGCGAGCGGAGCTGATGTTGTCCAGGCGGTGAAGCGGACCCGCGGGGAGGAATCTTTGTCGAACCGAGTTGGGGCGCTTCTTTTTTATTCTATCCTGGAAAAGCTTTCCGGTTTTGATTTCAAAGGAGCGTCGGACTTCAAGCTCATGAGCCGGAAGGTTGTGGACGCCTGGCTCCGGATGGGAGAGCGGAATGTTTTCTTTCGCGGAATGACCGCCTGGATGGGGTTCACGACCGTGCAGATTCCTTTCGAAGTGGCTCGGCGCGCAAGTGGACATTCAACGTGGTCCTACTTAAAGCGCCTGAAACTGGCGATAACCGGCATCACGGCGTTCTCCTCGATGCCTTTGCAGTTTGTTACATTTGCCGGAGGTCTGTTCCTGGTGTTCTCGATCTTCCTGGGTGGGCAAACTCTGTACCTGAAACTGGCAGGTCGCGCGGTAAGCGGCTTTGCCACTGTGATTCTGCTTGAGCTTATCATCGGCAGTTTTCTCATGATAAGCCTCGGCATAATCGGGGAATACCTCGCCCGTATTTACAGGGAAGTGAAGGGCCGGCCGCGATACCTTGTAAGCCAATCAACGGAGACAGATAAGAATCCGCCTCAGGATTTCTTGCTGTAGCCACGGCGCTCTGTCGCCGTGTTGGGCGGCTACACGGCTGTGCGCTTGTGTTTATGAGATGGCCTATGGCACCTGGTTGTTCTGGTTAACTTCCAGGTCGACCGTCATCACCCGATCCGAGAACGCGCAAACGACGTAAAGCTTGCCATTGAGCAGAGTAAGACCGGCCGCGCCTTCTAATCTTGAAGGCGGCTTTGGCTTCAAGGCCGCGACCTTTGTTCCTGTGGAGTCGAACGCCAGGATTTCGTCAGTTGTGGGACTAGTGGCATAGAGCCTGTCCGTTTGCGGATCGAACCAGAGGTCTTGAAAGGACCATCCGGTGGCCTGCCACTCGTTTACCGTCCACTTCGAAACGAACTTACCGTTTGTATCGAAAACCTGAATGCGCCGATGATGCGGATCCGCGACGTAGACGCGCTCCCGCTTTGAGTCGACGGCCACGGCGGTCGGTTCGTCGAATTGTCCGTCAGCCGAACCTTGCGATCCCCAGACCGCGAGAACATTGCCGTTCGAATCGAACTTCACGATCCGGGAACGGCCCTGATCGACAACATAAACAAAATCGTCCGGCGTCACCCAGACATCGCGCGGCCCATAAAAGCCGGGAGCCGGTCCTTTCCATGCAGTGATAAATCTGCCGTCACCGGTTAGCTTCTGGACCCGATGGTTGCTGACATCGGCGACGTAGATGTTGCCCTTGCTGTCCACGGCGATGCCGTTCGGTTCATAGAATTCACCTGGGTTCCGGCCGTTACTTCCAAACATGTTCAGGAAAGCGCCGCTTGGCGAAAACCTCTGAATCCGCGCGTTGTTCGTGTCCGCGACGAGAATGTTTCCCGAGCGGTCTGCGGTGATGCCGCGCGGAAAATCGAGCTGACCTCTCCCGGCGCCCTTGCCACCTTGAAACATGGTGACGGGCGGAATCTGGAGCAGGAACCTGGCGAGACGTCCTGGATCGGGCCGCTTTAACTCCTTTGGTGGCGGACTCGGAACCTTGTAGATAACCAGTCCGGCGTATTGGTTGGCCTTATCCTCCCAAACCTTCGGAAAGTTCAGCGAATAGAGCTCCTCATTTGGGCGCTTGATGAATTCGCCGCGGCGAACACCTTCGTCGATAGCCACGTACGCGATGTGATGTTTTTGGAGGAGTCGAAAGACGGCATAGGGATCGGTGCTTTCGAAGAGCTGCCGGTATTCGTTGTCGCGTTTTGTCGTATCGTACCCGGCGCTCCAGGAGAACGAAGGCCAGCCATAAAAGATCCGGCGGCCGGCCAGGAGGATCTGGTGGTTCACGAAGCGGTCGCTAAGAAAGACATCGCGGGGCCTGGTATTTTCCCGGAGCCACTTAACCAAGGGGTCGCCGCCATATTTCATCTGAATGAAGAAGCAGTTATGGATCGGAAAGAGGTCAATCAGGCCGCCGAGGACGATCCCTGCCGTAACCAGGAGCGCCGCGGGCCTGCAAATCGCTTGCAACCAGCGTGGTTGTATAAGCCAGAGTCGCCAGACGCCATAGGCCACGAAGAGGTTGCCTAGGATAAGCCAGATGTTGAGATACTTATGGTTGGCTAAAATCTCGATGCTTAACTCGAGACAGAAGGTCATCAAAAAGAGCGTGCAGACAGTGAGAAAGAAGGCGCGGTGAAACCATGATGCGAAAGCCAGCCCCACGACGACCAGACCCAGCTTGAGGCCGAAGGAGAACCCGATGTAGCGGACAACGTTTGTCAGGGTCGGCTGATCGATGATGTATCCCCAGTGTAAGAGCGGGTGAGTGGAAGTCTGGGCGCCACCCGCATGGAGAATGACAAGCTGCGGAAGAGCGATTAATGCGGTCGTCAATCCCATCGCCACCATTTGTCTCCGGCAAGGGAAGAGGAGAAACAGGCCGGCCAGGATCGCGAAGGAGGCGGTAAAAACGAGCGCATTCCAGAAAGGCAGCAGGCCCAGGAGGCAACCCACGAAAAGGAAGCTCTTGTCGAAAATGATGATCCGGTTAAGGAGCAGTTTTACTCGGGCGAAGAAAGCCAGCCGCGGCCCCGGTTCGGGCAGAGGGACGCTTTCCGGCGGCAAAACTTCGATGTCAGTTTCTGCTCGAGAAACGGAAGGCTCATTGCTGAGAGGCGCCGGTGCCTGGTCCTCTGGTGTGATCTCCGTTGCGACTTCCGGCAGAGAGAGCGTGGCTCTTGCGGCGGAATGCTGGCGGTAACGATCAATCAGAAAGAGCAGGACAATGAGAAGGATTCCAACCCCGCTGGCAAAGTGGCGTTGATTGAGAAACACTACCTGGGTCCAGATTCCCCAGAGCTCGCCGCGATACGGATAGCCGGACGGCAGAAAGTCCTTCAATCCCAGGATCGAATGATAGGCGGCGGTGATCGATGGCTGGGAACGAAGAAAAGAGACGAAGCTAAGTGTTCCATGGAAAAAGAAGAGGGCGGCACCAAGGCGGCCTACGGCGCGTGAGCCAAAAAGTAATTGTCCCAGCGCCATCACCAGCGCAAGCATCGAGACGAGGGTGATGATGCTCAGGAGGTTGAGACCCCAACTCAGCTTAAGACCGAGAAAGGTCAGGTTCCCGGCCTGAAAATAAAACAGGAAGTGGTAGCGAATGGTCTCGCCGGAAAAGTGCGGGTACTGAGTGGGAAAGTTATGACCTACCGCAAAACTTTGGATGATCGCAGTGTTCGGCCCGAAGTCGCTCCACTCGTTGTTGCCGATCAATAACGTTCCATTCTTGTAGTCGAGAGTGGCAAACATCATCCAGCAAGCGAGGGCGAGAAAAGCAGCGAGAGTTATCCAATCCCAGAAAGCGGACCCGGGGATACGCGGGTGAATGAACTGGCCTTCGCGAACCCTTCCGCGCCGCGCTCGTCGTCGAACAATCCAGATTAAGCCCGAGACGCCGGCGAAGAAGGAGAGATCCGCCCAGAGGAGGGGGCGCGCCGTCCGCCCAAAGAGCCAGGCCACCAGGTAGGTAAACCAGGAGCTGAGGAGGAGGCCGACGAGAACGGCGGTGGCGCAGCGTTGTGCGACCGAGATGAAACGGAAACGCCGCCGGCAAACCTGGTCGCCGAGATAGATGGCGAGGCCGAGATAGAGGAGGGCTAGCATGGTTGAATCTCAGGTAACAGGCCTGTCAGCCGGAGAGTTGGCGGGAATTTCACCATAAGCATGATGCAAGGGACGAAACATCCGGGAGGTCATGAGGCCTTTGCGGTTCAACAGAAAAGTTGCGAGCAAAGCAAGAACGCCCAGTCCGTAGCGGATGGATCGGGCCAAACCGATCGTGCTCGCCTCGGGAAAGTAACGATGCGGCACCGAAATTTCCTCGAGGCGCGCCCCAAACCAAACCGCCTGGGCAACGATCTCCTGGTCGAAAATGAAATCGTTTGAGTTAAGAAGAAACGGGGTGGTCTCGAGCAGGCTCCGACGAAAGGCGCGGAAACCAGTGTGGTATTCGGAGAGCCTGAGCCCAAAAACCCTGTTTTCGCACCAGGTAAGGAAATGATTCGAAAGCCTTTTATAAAAAGGCATCCCCCCCGCGATCGCGTAGGCCATTCGGGAGCCGAGAACCAGATCGGCGCGTCCTTCCACGATCGGCCGGACGAGATCCGGAATCCTTTTGGGATCGTACTGGTAATCGGGATGAAGCATGACAACGATATCGGCGCCGGTCTTGAGCGCTTCCACGTAGCACGTTTTTTGATTGCCGCCGTATCCCTGGTTTTCGCGGTGAAGAAAGACCCGCAGCCCCAGCTTTCGGGCCACCTCCACCGTGGAGTCGGCGGAAAAGTCGTCGACCACGATGCATTCGTCGACGCTGCCCTCGGGAATCTCGCGATAGGTCTGCTCGAGAGTCTTGCTGGCATTGTAGGCCGGCATGATCGCTACGATTTTGGGCGTCTCCGTTTTCACTTGGGTTAAGGGCTAATCTTTTTCCAGCCTACGCTCATTTCCAATCGTAATCGTAGTCGTTCTCTAATGTGGGAGGGGCCTTGGAAAGCCCGGCCTCGCCGACTTCGTCGGCTGCGTTACGGGTGCCCCGACTAGCTTTCTTTGGTAGGGCGAGACTCTGTCGAGCCGTGGGCATCGATTCGGCTCGACAGAGTCTCGCCCTACCAAGCGAGAGATCGGGGCGCAAAGGCCCCTCCCACATTTTATGCCGGCTAGCCAAACCGCTGCCAGCGGCGTAAAGGATTTCGGATGATGGCGGGGCCACGAAAATTTCATTTCATCGGGATTTGCGGCACGGCCATGGGATCGGTGGCGGCGGCGTTGCGCGAGGGCGGCTTCATCGTCACCGGCTCGGACGAAAGCGTTTACCCGCCGATGTCCACCTTTCTCGAGAGCAAGGGAATCGCGCTCTCTTCCGGGTATCGGCCCGAAAATATTCCAGGCGACGCCGATGTGATCGTGATCGGCAACGCGATGAAGCGCGGGAACCCAGAAGTGGAAGCAGTCTTGAACCGGAAGCTCTTCTACGTGTCGCTGCCGGAAATGTTGAAGGAATTGTTCCTGCGAGGCCGGCATAATCTGGTGGTCACCGGCACGCACGGAAAGACGACCACGACCTCGCTGCTCGCCTGGATCCTGACCGTCGCGGGGCTCGATCCCGGTTACGTCATCGGCGGCATCCCCGCGAATCTGGGGCAGGGCGCGCGCTTCAACGACTCGAAATTCTTCGTGATCGAAGGGGACGAATACGATTCCGCCTTCTTCGACAAGCGTTCGAAGTTCGTCCATTACCTGCCCGAGCTCTTGATCGTGAACAACATCGAGTTCGATCACGCCGACATTTTTAACAACCTCGACGAGATCAAACTGAGTTTCCGCCGGCTTTTCAACATCGTGCCGCAAAACGGAATGATTCTGTTGAACGGCGACGATGCGAACTGCGTGGAGGTCGCGCGGCAGTTGCAGCCGTTGATGGCGCAGATCGAGGAGGTCGGTTTTTCGCCGAACTGCGCGCGACAAATCCGGGAACCTTCCTATTCCACGACCGGATCGAGTTTTACCCTGGGCGAGGACAAGTTCGTGATGCCGCTCGTCGGCGAATTCAATGTGCGGAACGCAGCGATGGCGGTGTCGGCTGCGCAGTTCTACGGAGTGTCGCTCGAGAAAGTCCAGGAGGCGCTCACCACCTTCAAGGGGATCGCCCGGCGCCAGGAACTGCGTGGAGAAGCGCAGGGGATCAGGGTGATCGACGACTTTGCTCATCATCCCACGGCGATCCGCGAGACGCTGCGCGCTTTGCAACATCGTTATCCCGGTTGCCGGATTTGGGCCGTCTTCGAGCCGCGCTCGAATACGACACGGCGCGCGATTTTTCAGCAGGATTTGCCGGATGCGCTGAAGCTGGCGGACGGCGTATTTATTTCCCAGGTCGCGCGCCTGGACCAAATCCCGGAAAAGGAGCGGCTTGATCCGAAGGCGGTTATGGAATCAATCGCCGCTTCGGGCCGGCCGGCCTTTTACGAACCGGATGCCGCTCACATCATCGAGAAGCTGGTGCCGCTCCTCAAGGCGACGGACGTCGTGGCCGTCTTCAGCAATGGCGGATTCGACGGGATCCATGAGAAGCTGCTGGCGAGGCTGCGGGGCCTCCCGATGTAGCGGCGGTCTATGACCGCCGAAGAGAAGCCAGAAGGCAAACCGCGCAAAGAACGACTCCGGCGTCTCGAACGAGTTTTTGATACGTCGCCGATTTATTTTGTCACCGCGTGTGCCAACAATCGACGTTCGATTCTCGCAGCCCCCGAGGTTAATCAAGCTCTGTTGCGATTCGCTGAGCGCGGAGAAGATAACGGCGCGTATCTCGGCGCGTACGTAATCATGCCAGATCACATGCATCTCTTTGTCGCTCTGAACCACACGCCGAGCTGAGCAATTGGATGAAATCGTTGAAGAATTCCTTATCGAAAGAGTTGCGAAGCTTGAATGTTCGAGCTCCGCATTGGCAAAAAGGTTTCTTCGACCATGTGCTGCGGAGTAGTGAATCTTACAGTCAGAAATGGGAGTACGTTCGCGAGAATCCAGTTCGCGCACGGTTGGCTAAGAGTTGGGAAGAGTGGCCCTTTAGCGGGGAAGTGTTCCGATTAGAATATCGCGAGTAGTTCCAACGCTTCTGCCGGCGGTCATAGACCGCCGCTACAGGAGGAGCCCTACGAAGTATGATCGTGCACGATCCGCCAGCCCGAAGCGTTACGACGGAAGAGAAGCGTGAAAATTCCGTGCGGCTTGTCGTGCTGGCGAACGAGCCGCCAGCGACCGACCACCATGGCTGCGTCAGCCCCAAGCGGCGTGATCTTGATTTCGGAGAAGGTCAGGCGGCCCATCGTTTCCCGGCTGCGATATTTTTTCCGATAACGATCGCGGACGGTCTGCCACCCGCGCGTGATCCGGTCGCCGGATACAAATTCGGTCGCGCCCGAGCGGGCGTAGCCTTCCATAAAGCCGTCGATATCCCCTCGGTTCCACGCTGCCACTTGCGCCGACATCACCGTGCGGATTTGCGCCGCGCTGTCACCGGGTGCCGCCACGGCATTTACGGTGAAAAAAGCGATTACCATCAAGAACCAGGCCGGCAGCCGGGCAAGAGGGCGTGATGAAATCATACTCTTCATTGGACGTTGAGCGCACCCGTCATCCCGAGCGGGAGCGAAGCGAAGTCGAGGGACCCCGGTGAAAGTCGCTCGACTGTGCCACGGGATCCCTCGACTTCGCTCGGGATGACGTCAAGTAATGGCCAACATTTACCCTGCCGGCTCAATTCCCGTCGTATAATCCCTATAATCTTGACCGGAGCCTCTTGACCTATTACATAAAGCGCGTGCTTCGCCCTCTCTGTTTTGGGGCGCTGTGTCTCGCAGCGCTGACACCTGCTTTCGGGCAAACCAAGCCGACGGTCGCCCCTGTCACTCCGCGTCCGCTTCCCCAGGTGGCACCGACGGCGCCTTCCACTCCGCCAAAAACCACCACAGAAGAAGCGCCCGCTGTCGTCCCTCCCGCTCAGACCAACGCCACCCCGCCGCCTTCGATTCCTGGCATCACCCCGCTCCCGGACAAGACGGTCACCTTGCAATATCCGAACAGCGACGTCGCCGATGTCCTCCATCTTTACGAAACACTCACTGGCCAGAAGCTGATCATGGACAACTTCGTCCAGGGCAAGGTCAGCATTTTTCTCAGCCGTCCCGTTCCGCGCGAGGAAGCCATCAAGATCATCGAGATGAACCTTCTCATGAACGGCTATTCGCTCGTGCCCGCCGGTGACGGGATCGTGAAAGTGATCGGCACCGGCCGCAGCCCGCGCAACGCCGGCGTCCCGCTCGTTTCCGACGAGGCCGATATTCCGGAAGGCGAACACGTGATCACCTTCCTCTTTAGGCTGCGCTATGCCGATCCGGTGGAGCTGCAGCAGGTCCTCGGGCAATATCTCTCGCCGCCGCAGTCCTACACTTCCTTCCTGGCCCTGCCGAAATCGTCCAGCATTCTCATCACGGAAAACTCCGCGGTCATCCGCAGCCTGATCCACATCGTGGACCAGATCGATGTGCCGCCGGCCCAGGTCGTGAGTGAATTCATCAAACTCCAGCGCGCCGATGCGAGCAAGGTGGTCGAAATGCTGAAGGACGTTTTCGACAAGGGTGGCACCACTACGACGACTTCCACGACCGTCCAGCCGGGGGTGCGGCCCGTCCGTCCGCCGGCCAACGTTCCGCAGGTCAACACCCAGGTTTCGGTGGAAGGCGATCTCAGCGCGCTGACCGCGCTCTCGGAAGATTCGATCGTCGTCGGCAAGATCAAGATCGCCGCCGATGTCCGGACGAACCGGATTCACGTCATCACGCGCCCGGTTAACATGCCGTTCATCAGGAAACTCATTTCCGAATTCGACGCGAATGTTGAATTCGCCAAGCCAGTCACGCGCGCGTTGCGTTACATCAGCGCCGCGGAAGTCCTGCCTGTCATCGTCCAGACCTTGACCGAGCCCGGGACCAATCAGGGCGCCGGAGCGGAGACGACCAATCCCGCCGCGCCGCAGCAGCAGGCCCAGCGAAATCAGAACCGGCCGAATTACCAATCCAGTACGAGCACAGATTCCAGCTCGAGCAGCAGCGGCAGCCAGAATTTCTCCGAGGAGCTTTCGACGCAGGCTGTCGATACAACGCCGAAGGCCGTAACGATCGGCAACGCCAAGATCATTGCCGACCAGCGCTCCAATGCGATCATCATCCTCGGCAACCAGGAGGTCGTTGTCAAAGTCGGGAAGCTTCTCGACGAGATGGATATCAAGGCGCCGCAAGTCGCGCTGAGCACGGTGATTGGTGAGCTCACGCTGAAGAACGATCAAGCATTCGGGGTCGATTGGTTTAAGAACGGAGGAACACCTCACACTGACGCCAACGGGGTAGTATTACCAGCAACCACAGGGAACAGCACTCTTGCGGGATTCTCACGAAACACCAGCGCCTCGTTGGTCGATCCGGCCAGCTTAATTAATTTTTCTCAGGTTGCGACCGCCGCTGCTACCGGTGGCACGAACGTTTTTCTCAGTAGCGGCCACAATGGCTTGGCCGCGATCGTAAGTGCGCTCGATTCGACCGGACGATTTAGAGTCCTTAATCGTCCGGTCGTTTTCACAAGCAATAATAAGAAAGCAATTATCGCTTCAGGTCAGGAAATCCCCGTTCCCGTTAGTACACTTTCGTCGTTCATCCCAACGGCTACTACCGGTACCACGCCGATCAATAACTTCGGCACGCAATCGAGCATTCAGTATAAGAAGGTGGCGCTTCAACTCGAAGTGGTCCCGCTGATTAACTCCGAAAAGGAGGTATCGCTCGATATCCTGCAGAAACTCGACAGCCTGGGTACGCCTGCAATAGTCGATGGCAATTCGATCCCGACGATCGTGACCCGCTATATCAAGACAACTGTTTCGGCACCGAACGGCTCGACCATCGTTCTGGGCGGATTGATCACGGATAACAAGCAGGTAAGCAAAGACGGTATCCCACTTCTCAGTCGAATCCCGTTGATCGGTGGCCTTTTTAGAAACACGGTCAGAAATAACGATCGGACCGAGCTCATCGTTCTAATGCGTCCTGAAGTGGCTCTGACGAAACTCGATATGTATCGCCTCCGACAGAAGTTCGAAGAGAAAACACACATCGGCCCGGAAATGGACTCGGACGATTGTCCCGATTGTCCCAAGCCCGGCGAGGACAAGCAGATTCAGCTCCCCGGACCTGACTTGCCGGGGATGAAGTAGGGGAGCGCACGCGCCCCCGCGTGCTGATTTCGGCGCCCTGGCCGAAATTGTTTTCATCCTTCAAAAGTTCGCGCTGGCGAGGCGCCAGCGCCAGCACGCGAGGCGCGTGCGCTCCCCGGACGAAACAACGGCGCCCTAATCTGATCCCCGCTGGTAGGTGAGGAAGATCGTGGCGTCCGAAGGTTTGAGGAAACAAGTAATGCTGTTGCGAGGTCCCTCACCGTCTGGCGCGGCTCGGGATGACGCCACCCCTTGCGCCCCGCATGACAATCTGCCCGCTTTCGAGTAAGATCACCGCGTGAATCCCGCCATCAGTAATTCGCTCATCGATCTGTTGCTCGCGAGCGGCGTGCCGTCGCGCGAAGAGGCGGCGGAGCTTTCGACGAACCTGAATGGCGGTTCGTGGACGGCGCAGGTGCTCGACTCCGGCAAAGTGGACGAACAGCGGTTCCTCGAAGCGATCGGGAATTTTTTCCAGGTGCCGGTGGTGTCGATCGATACGAAACGAATCGAGCGCACGACCCTCTCCCTTCTCCCGAGCCGGTTCGTTTTTCAGCATCACATCCTGCCGATCGAGACCCGGGACAAGACGGTCGTGCTGGCGACCTACGACTTGTTTAACTCGGTCGGGCGCCAGCTCGCCTCGCAATTATTGAAACGGCCGACCGAATGGGTCCTGGTGCCGCGCGGCCAGATTTTGCGGGCGATGAAAACCGTTTACGGCGTCGGCGCGGAAACGTTCGACGAAATTCTCAAGACGAACCGGTCGTTCGAGGGCGTCCAGGACATCGAAACCGCGACTGACCTGGACGCGAACGATCCGGAAGCGTCGGTCGTAAAATTCGTGAACCAGGTTATCCGCGAGGCGATCCTGGAACGGGCGACGGACATTCATGTCGAGCCGCTGGAGAACGATTTGCGCATCCGCTACCGGATTGACGGCATCCTGCACGAAGTCGCGGTGCCGCCGCAATTGCGCCTGCTCCAATCGGCCATTCTTTCGCGTCTAAAAGTCATGGCGCACATGGACATCGCGGAACGCCGCCTGCCGCAGGACGGCCGGATCAATCTGCAGGCGCACGATCAAAACATCGACGTCCGCGTTTCCACGATCCCGACGGTGAATGGCGAGTCTATCAGCTTGCGTTTGCTCAGCCGGACCGAGCAGCATTTCGGATTCGACCGGCTCGACATGAGCGACAAGCAAAGCCATGTCGTGCGCAATCTGCTCGCGCAGCCGAATGGAATTATTCTGCTCACCGGCCCGACCGGCTGTGGAAAATCGACATCGCTTTACTGTTTCCTCAGCAGCATCAATTCGGTCCAGCGGCGCATCATCACGATCGAGGAACCGGTGGAATACCGCCTGCCCGGGGTGTCGCAGATCGACGTGAAACCGGAGATCGACCTGACGTTCGCGAAAGGTCTCCGCCACATTTTGCGGCAGGACCCGAACGTGGTCATGGTGGGCGAAATTCGCGACGTGGAAACGGCGGACATTTCGATCCGCGCGGCGATGACGGGTCACCTGGTCTTCAGCACGCTCCATACGAATGATGCGGTTGGGGGCATCACCCGGTTGCTCGATATGGACGTCGAGCCGTTCCTGTTGTCGTCGGTCGTGAAGGCATTCATCGCCCAGCGCCTGGTCCGGACGATCTGTCCCCATTGCGTGCAGATGTACGATTATCCGAAAGAATACCTGGCCGAGATCAGCGTGCCGTCGGAAATGGGGACGCGTTTCCCCCGCGGGGCAGGGTGCGACAGTTGCCGCCAGACCGGTTACCAGGGGCGGCTGGCCATTTACGAAATCTGTGTCGTGAACGAGCCGCTGAAAAAGCTGATCATGCAAAAACGGGACGGCGGCGAGTTGAAACAATGCGCGATCACGCACGGCATGGAAACGTTGCGGCACGACGGCTGGCGGCGGGTGGAGCAGGGCAAAACGACAATCGAAGAAGTTGTGCGCGTGACCCAAACCGACGAAGTGATGGCTGAGACCGAGCTGCAAAGCGGCCCGGCCTTGATGGCGGAAGCTCCCGTGGTGCTGAGCTAGGCGAGCATGCGAGACGCGTGATGCGTCATTCCAGCCCTCGGCTCCATTCTACTTTGCAGTTCCTCCTTCCTCCCTTAATGGTGCGCCATGGCGCATCCCATGCCGCAGCCGTTCGAGATCGCCGGGACGATTCAGTTGGCCGATATCGATCGACAGAACCACGTCAATAACACCGTTTACCTGCGCTGGGTCCAGGAAGTCGCGACGGCCCATTGGGAGGCGGCCGCTCCGTCGGACGCTCGCGATGCGATTGGCTGGGTGGTTTTGCGGCATGAAATCGATTACAAGATACCCGCGTGCCTCGGCGATGAAATCGTGCTCCGCACCTGGGTCGGCCAGGCCACCCGGATCACTTTCGAGCGCTTCACGGAGATTCGCCGGCTCTCGAGCGGAGGTCAGAAGTCGGAGGCCGGAGGTCAGACCCTGCTCGCGAGCGCCCGCACAATTTGGGTCCCGATTAATCCCGATACCGGAAAGCCCATCCGCGTCCCACCCGAAGTCCGTGCCCGCTTCTCGACTTAGCCTTTGTGGCTGTTCCTGTAGCCGGTAGGGACGGCGCGCTGCGCCGTCCGCGAAAAGTCCTAAACGTCGCGAACCACGCGGCGGACGCCGCAGCTCGCCACCGCGAGTTCGTCCGGCGGCGAACGCGGCGTCCCTACCAGCGACGCGGCCGGCCAACTCGGGTAGGGACGCGTTTCCGACGCGTCCGACTATGAGATCGAGCAACGCGTTACTCAGAAATATCGGATCCCGCGGCCGCGGGAGAAAAACGTCCCTACCTGAGATCGATCGCGACCTCGGCCTTCTGTCTCCCTTCCCAGCTCGTCACTCGTCACATGTCACTGGTCCCGAAATAACATCGTTAGGAGAATGCCAGCCAGGGCTTATACTCTCTTTGTCAGCCTGAGCAGGACGGTCCGATTCGCGGCCGCCACAGCCAGCAGCGCCTTACGTATGCACCGTACTCACCTCAGGGAGCTCCTGCGCGACGCCGATATTGCCTATGCCATCGGGCCCGCGATTCAGAGTCGTAAACTCACCTTCGCCGAGACGCGCGACGCTTTGATTGCGCTCGCGGTGCCGCGCGCTGCCGGGATCGCAGGCGTGGTCACTTCCAATTACGCGCAACCCGCACACCCACTCTCATGAACTCCGCTGAAACCGCTCCACGTTTGAAGGAAACACCGGCTCGCGCCTATTATCGCGCTCACGTCGGCAAGCTCATGATTATCGAACCAAAAGCGGGCAGGGAACTTTCCGCCGGAGATTTTTTCCACCTCGACGATGTCGGAACGCACCCGACGGGGTTGCTCGTCACCGGTATTTTCCAGAACGACCGTCGCAATCACATGATGGCGTCAATTGTGCGGGACGCGACCGAAGAAGAGACCGCGTGGCACGGCAAGTCCGGGCAATGACAGCTCCTTTTTGATTCGTTCCGATGCCAACCTACGTCTACGAAACCACCGATCCGGCGCAGCCGGTGCGGCGCTTTGAAGTAAAACAACGCTTCGCGGAAAAGCCGCTTTTGATCGACCCCGAAACGGGGCAACTGGTTCGCCGCGTCATCACCGGTGGTTACGGTATTGTGGTGCGGGGCGGCTCCGTCGGCCCTTCCGTGGGATCGTGCGGCTCCCATAGCGAGATCGCCGAATAGTTTCTCAGCCTGGGCTTCCAGCCCCCGTTCTCCACCCTGATCCCTGATCCCTGATCCCTGGTCACTTGCCCTTGCTTCGGAATCCACACGCGCATTTGCCCCCCGTGTTCCGAATTAGGAGAAAAGGGAAGGAGTCACAGGGAATGATTTCAGCACGTTGGTTTGTGAAGTTTTTGACGGCTCTCGGGGGTCTTTCGCTCGTCGGCAGCGCTGCCTTCGCGCAACAAGCACCACCCGCCTTCTCCCAGATCGTCCTCTTCGGCGACAGCCTCTCCGACACCGGAAACGTCCGGGTTCGAACTAATTCGAAGAGCGGCGGCGTGGTCGATTATCCGAGCCACACCTTCAATTACGACAACGGCCGCTTCACCAACGACACCGCCACGGATCCCTCCTCCAACACTTACCTCGGCGTTTGGCACGAACAGCTCGCGCGCACCTTTCTCGGGATCCAGCCCGCGACCTTCAGTCTCGGCGGCGGGCTCAATTACGCTTTCGGCGGCGCCACCACCATGGACGGCACTCACCAGGAGACCGCCGTCACGGCTCCATTTTACGGCGACGTAACCATTACGATTGATGACATGGGGAAACAGATGGACGACTACCTCGGCTCGAAGGTCGTGGATCCAAACGCGCTTTATATCGTTTGGGGTGGCAGCAATGATCTGCGTAATGACGACAGCGCGGCGAACGTCACCGCTGCCGCCGCGCGCGCCACAGCCCTCGTCAGCCGGCTCGCCAACGCGGGCGCGAAATACATCCTGGTGCCGAACGTGGCGCCGATCGGCGACGTTCCGAGGTACTCCGGCGATCCTGCCAAGGTCGCCTCGGCGAATAAGGCGGCGGCGGCTTATCGCGGCGAGCTCGACGCCGATCTGACCGCGCTCCAAAGCAGCCTCGCGACGCAAGGCCTGACTCCCACGATTTATCGCGTCGACGCCTGGGCTGATGCGGTTCGCGTTTTTAGCAACGGCCCCAGGTTTGGTTTCACGAACATCACAAACTCCGCCCAGGGCGCCAGTGTGAATCCCGACCAATACGCCTTCTGGGATGATGTTCATCCCACCACCGCCGGCCATTTTCGCATCGCCAAAACCGCTTTCGACGCAATTACCGGTCCGGTGCCTGCGCCTTCCAAGGCCTTGAACATTTCCACCCGCGTTTTCGTCGACACCGGCGAACGTGTTTGCATCGCCGGGTTCATTGTCACCGGCGATATCGCCAAAAAAGTCCTCATCCGCGGCCTTGGTCCGTCGCTCGCCGCGAACGGTGTGCCCACCCCGCTGGCGAATCCCACCCTCACTTTGTTCGATAACGGCGGAAACGTGATCAAGACCAATGATGATTGGAAGAACTCGCCCGATGCCGCGGAAATCATGAACACCGGCATCGCTCCAACGAACGATCTCGAATCGGCTATCATCGCTACGCTCGCGCCCGGTCAGTACACCGCCCAGCTCGCCGGCAAAAACAACGGCACCGGTAACGGTGTTGTCGAAGTTTACGATCTTCAGCAGAGCGCTAACGCCACGCTCGCCAACCTCAGCACTCGGGGATTTGTCGGCACCGGCGACAACGTGTTGATTGGCGGCGTCATCATCGGCAGCGGCGACAGTCCGATCATGGTCTTCCGCGCCCTGGGACCGTCGCTCGCCTCCTTCGGCGTCGCGAACCCGCTTCTCGATCCCACCCTCGGGTTGTTCGACGGAAACGGCACCCTGATCGCTTCAGACGACGATTGGAAAATTCCGCAGATCCAGGCCGTCCAAGCCGTGAACCTCGCTCCTCCCGATAGCCGCGAGTCCGCCATCGTCTCCGCTTTCCTCAGTCCGGGGAATTACACCGCCATCGTCCGCGGAAAGAATAATTCGACCGGAGTCGCCCTGGTCGAAGCCTACCGCGTCCCCTGATAGGAGCAGTGACATGTGACGAGTGACATGCACTCTGTCTCCCTTTTCCGCCAACTCGTTACTCGTCACTGGCTTCGTCAGATAAACCCATGTGCCGGGAGGAGCGCGCCCGAATCAGAGGTGTATGATCAAAAACAAACTTCTGCTCGTCGCCATCGTTGTGGCGAGCATCCTCTTGCCGGCCGCGGTTCGCGCGCAAGGCATCCAAATCGAAATCGGTGACCGGCCATTCTACAACCATGGCCCTCGCTACTGGGCGGGTGACTCCGAAATGATTTGGGTCCCCGGACACATGTCCACCTACGGACATCATTGGATTCACGGCCATTACATTCGCGACAACCATCGCCGGCATGATGATCGCCAGGACGATCGTCGGAACGACTTTCGCGACGAATCCCGCCGCTAATTCAGGCAACTAACGCAGTTCAGGAACGCCGGCCCGCGGGCCGGCGTTTTCTTTTTACTCGTACGGCAGCGACCCGGTATCTGATGTTTGCTTCATTCCGCATTCCGCATTCCGCATTCAGCGTTCCGACTTCTGCCTTCCGTCTCCCCAACTGCTCACTAGTCACCTGTCACTATTTCTTCACCTTGATCGACCCGATGATCCCCTGAAGCTCTTTCATCGCGTCGTCCGGTGCATTATTGTCGTAATCGGCATAGACGATCCCCACCTTGTCCGCGCCCGCCGAGAATATGGCCACGCGGAATTGCACCTTGGTGCCCGCGCGCTTATCGACGCCGCTTCCCTTCACGACGATGATCGAAGTTCCATTGACATCGATCGTGGTCTGGGTGCTGCCGGGATCAACGCTCTTCATCGCGTCCTTCAGGGTTGTCTCCATGTCTTTGGCGAGTGCCTGCTCCGCGTCTTTGTCCGACGTTTTCGTCATCCAGGCACTGAGATATGCAGCGTTGTTGGGCGCGGTCGCCTCCACGCTTTCATCTCCGGTGTTCGCCTTCGGCTTCCAGGTCGACGGCACCTCGAAGGTGTAGGCAGCATTCGCTGCGGTTGGCACCGACATTGTATCGGCGCGTGCCGGCAAGGCGAAAGCGAGTGCGGCAGCGACGAGTGTGAACTGAGCGATTCTTGTGGTTTTCATTTTTTTGGGTTTGCGGTTCTACCTCGCAACCTGACTGCCGGATCATCCCGGCACAAGAACGATCTGCTTGCTCGTTCGTCCTGCGATCTCTGAGAATGACCGGCATGGCGTCTGCATTCGGCGTTGGACGTTCGACGCCGGACGTTGAACGTTAGCCCATGCGCCTGCTTTCCTTTTCGCTCTGCGTTGCTGCCGTCTTTCTAATTGCTGCGTTTTTTGGTTGCCGGCCGTCTAAGCAACAACCGCAACAACAGGCATCGGGCCCGGAGGCGCCCACCCAACTTCCGCGCACCGCTCGCCCTTTGCGGTACTCGATCGCGGTCGTGCCCGACGCGCCTAATCTCCGCTTCTCCGGTTCAGTGGTCGCCGACGTGGAGGTTCTTCAAGCAACCGACAGTGTCACGTTGAACGCCGCGGAACTCGAGTTCCAATCGGTCGTGCTTACCGACAGCGCGAACAAAAACTCGGACGGCCGAGCCTCGCTCAATGCGGCTAACCAGACGGCCACCTTCCAGTTCCCCTCGAGCGTGTCTCCGGGACGCTACCGGCTGGCCATCAATTATACCGGTAAGATTAACCGGCACGCGACCGGCCTTTTCGCTTTGGATTACGATGCGCCGGAAGGCCGAAAGCGCGCGCTCTTTACCCAATTCGAAGCGTCCGATGCGCGCCGCTTTTTTCCCTGCTGGGATGAGCCGAGCTTCCGCGCCCCCATTGATCTCCGCGTGACCGTGCCCGCTGGACAAACCGCGGTCGGGAACATGCCGCAATCCTCGCGCGCGGAGAAACCGGATGGCGCCAGCGAGATCACTTTTGCCACCACTCCGTCGATGTCGAGTTACCTCCTCTTCCTTGCCGTCGGCGAATTCGATCGCATCACCACCACCGTTGCGGGCACCGAGGTCGGTGTCGTGACCAAGAAAGGTGATGGCGAAAAAGGCCGGTGGGCGCTTGAAGGGGCCGCGCAGATCCTACCCTACTACAACGACTATTTTGGCGTGCCTTACCCGCTCCCGAAGCTCGACAATATCGCCGGGCCTGGGAGCAGCCAGTTCTTTGGCGCAATGGAAAATTGGGGCGCCATCTTTTCCTTCGAAAGCATTCTCCTGAACGATCCGGCGATCACGAGCGAAGAGCGGCGCCAAGGCATCTTCAAAGTCGCCGCGCACGAGATGGCACATCAATGGTTTGGCGATCTCGTCACGATGGTGTGGTGGAACGACCTCTGGTTGAACGAAGGCTTTGCCTCCTGGATGGGAAACAAAGCGACCACCGTGGTCCATCCCGAGTGGGACCCAACCCTCGAGCGGGTCGGCAGTCGGGAATCCGCGATGAACCTTGATTCCGTTTCCACCAGCCACCCCGTGGTCCAGAACATCGTAACCGTGGAACAAATGAGTCAGGCTTTTGACGCCATCACCTACAGCAAAGGTGCCGCTGTGCTCACGATGCTGGAGGATTATGTCGGCGAAGATATCTGGCGGCAGGGCGTTCGCGATTACATCGCGACCTATCGCTTCAAGAATACGGTCACCGATAATCTTTGGGATGCGGTCGAGCACGCAGCCGGCAATCCCGTCACGGCGATTGCCCACGACTTCACCCTCCAGCCCGGCGTTCCGCTGATCCGGGTTGAAAGCGCCGAATGCATCGACGGCAACACGAAGGTCACGTTGCGCCAGGAAGAATTCAGCCGGGACAATCCGAAGAAACAGCCGTTGAGCTGGCGCGTTCCTGTGATCGCTTCGACTCTTGGCGGAACCGAAACAAGAACTCTCGTCACCGGCGGCAGCGGCAGCCTCACCGTGCCCGGCTGCGAAGCGCTCATCATCAACAGCGGCCAGACTGGATATTACCGGACCCTTTATCCGCCCGCCTTGTTCGACCGGTTGAAAGCATCTTATGCGAAACTAAAGCCGGTCGATCAGATCGGATTGCTGGCGGACAATTGGGGCCTCGGCCTGGCCGGTTACGAATCCGCTTCCACCGCGCTCGATCTCCTCGATGCGATTCCCGCCGAGGCCAACACCCAACTCTGGTCGCGCGCCATCCGGATCCTCATTGAGATCCATGACGATTACGAAGGCGACGCGGCGGGCCAGGAACGCCTGAATCATTACGCTTCCGCGAAACTCGGTCCGGTTTTGAAACGCCTTACCTGGGCCGCGATCGCAGATGAGAAACCGAACGACGCTATCCTGCGCGCCGAACTGATCAGCGCGCTCGGTGAATTCGGCGACCCCGAAGTCGTCGCGGAAGCGAATCGCCGTTACAGCACCAGCGATCCCTCGGCGATCAGCGGGCCGCTCCGCACTTCGATTTTGGAGGTTGTCGCGCGGCACGCCGATGCCGCCGGCTGGGAACGTCTCCACACTCAGGCCCAGGAGGAAAAGAGCCCTCTGGTTCGTAACGAGTTCTACCGACTGCTCGGTGCCGCGCGCGACAAGACTCTGGCGCAACGCGCGCTCGATCTCGCCCTTACCGAAGAACCCGGGACTACGCGGAGCAGCCAGATCATTGGCGCCGTGGCCCAGGTCAATCCCGATCTGGCCTTCGCCTTCGCCATCAAGAACCGCGAGAAAGTCGAGAGCTTCGTGGACGTTTCTTCGCGGTCACGCTTTCTGCCGCGCCTCGCCAGCCGCTCCGCCGACCCGTCCACGATCGCCGGGCTCGAGGACTACGCGCAGCACTACATGACCCCTAAATCCCGTAAGGCCGCCGATGTCACCATCGCCCAGATCCGCGACCGCATCCGCGTCCGCCAAACCCGTCTCCCCGACGTCACCCAGTGGCTCACCACTCACGCTTCCTGAAGTTCGAAAAATGGTAGGGACGCTCCGTTTCCTCTGTGCTCCGGATTCCCAATTCCCCATTCGGCGTTCCGTTTTCGTTCCCCGCCCCCTGATAACCAATAACCAATAACCAATAACCAAAAACCCGCCGCGTCGCGGCGCCCCCGCAACTCCGCAGGCGAATTCTGGTTCAATGCCCGTGCTTACTTCTCTTTCGCCCGGCAGCTGGAACTACGCGACCGCCGCGCATTTGCTAAACCGCGCCGCGTTCGGTGGCACGCCCGAAGAAATCGAAGCAGCCCGCGCAAAAGGTCTGGCCAGGGTGGTCCGCGAGCTGGTCGACGCCAACGCCGAGAGCCCGCCCGCTCCGGCCTGGGCCCAGCCGCGAAATATTCGCGAGATCCGCATGGCGATTCGCGAGGAGAAGAACGAGCCCGAAGGACGTAACGAGAAGAGGCGCGAGTTTCGCCAAATGGAAGGCGAGAACATCCTCGATCTGCGTCGCTGGTGGCTGGGCCAGATGATGACGACGCCCGCGCCTCTGGTCGAAAAGATGACGCTTTTCTGGCACGGCCACTTCGCCACCAGCGTCGAGAAAGTAAACGACGGCTACTGGATGTGGCGGCAGAACGATACCCTCCGCCGGCACGCGCTCGGAAATTTTGCCGCGCTCACGAAGGAGATCTCGCGCGACCCCGCGATGATGATCTACCTCGATTTGCAACAGAGCCGGAAGGAGCACCCGAATGAAAATTGGGCGCGAGAATTGATGGAGCTTTTCACCGTCGGGATAGGTCATTATTCCGAGCCGGACATTCGCGAATCGGCGCGCGCCTTCACCGGTTATCGGCTCGATCTGACGAACCAGCAATTTCGGTTCGCTCCCCGGCAGGCCGATGTCGACCCCAAAACGTTCATGGGAAAAACAGGGCCCTGGGGCGGCGACGACATCATCGATATCCTGATGAAACAACCGGCGTGTGCGCAGTTTCTCGCCCGGAAACTCTGGCGCTTCTTCGCGGAGGACGATCCCTCCGCGCAAATCGTCGAAGCGGTCGCCGCCCGCATTCGCGAGCACAATTTCGAGATGCGCCCGGTCCTGAGCGAGATCTTCAGCTCGAAAGAATTTTTTTCCACCGCAGCCATGGGCAATCAGATCAAGAGCCCCGTTCAATTTCTGATTCAGACCACCCGGCTGCTCGCCACCGACCCGCCCGCCGCGCCGGTGGCGCAAAATGCCATGCGGCAAATGGGCCAGATTCTTTTCGCGCCGCCTAATGTGAAAGGCTGGGATGGCGGCAAGGCGTGGGTGAGCACATCGACGCTCCTCTTCCGTTACAATTTCGCGAACTATCTTATCAACGGCGACGCGATGCGGCCGACCGCCGATCCGTCAAAACCGAAGGGCGCCGATCTCGGATTTCGCCGCGGCCCGCTTCTCGCCAATATTCCGCCGCGCTCTCCGATTGACGTTGGCAAAGTTATCCCATCAGAACTGCGCGGGAAACCAGCCGAGCTCGTGGCCCATCTTAGCACGCGCCTCTTCCAGACGGCCGTTCCCGAAAAGGAACGCGAGGCTTTCCTCCAATACTTAAGAGCGCGAGAGCCGGATACCGGCGACGCCACCATGCGCGGATTACTTCATCTCATGATGAGCACACCACAGTTCCAACTCGCCTGACGAATCGCCATGGATCCCACTCTTTACACTCGCCGCCAATTTCTTCGCACCTCGATGCTCGGCGCCGCCGCCTCGTGGACGCTCCCTCTTTTCCTGGAGAGGACTTTTTTCACCCTCGACGCCATGGCCGCGGAAGCCGCTACCCAGACGGTCACCGGCAAGGACGGAACCATCCTCGTCGTCCTCCAGATGGCCGGTGGCAACGATGGCTTGAACATGGTCGTGCCGTTCGCCGATGACGCCTACTACCGTTCCCGGCCCAGACTCGGAATTCCCGCCGATCAAATCCTGAAGCTCGATTCCTACGCCGGCTTCAACCCGAAGCTCGCCGGTTTGAAATCGCTTTTTGACGAAGGCCATCTCTCTGTCATCCAGGGCGTCGGTTATCCGAATCCGAACCGCTCCCATTTCCGCTCCACCGAAATCTGGCAGACCGCTTCCGACTCCGACCGGAACGAAAACGAAGGATGGCTCGGGAGATATTTCGATAGCTGCTGCTCGGGTGCGGATCCCACCGTCGGCGTTGCGATCGGCGACCAAATGCCCCAGGCCTTCGCTGCCCGCACACCCACTGGCATTACCTTTTCAAAGCCGGAACAATTTCGCTGGGTGCCGTCCGAGAAAAGAAGCGGCCCGATGAGCGCGGAGGAAACATTCTTCCGGCAATTGAACGGCGCGGACGACGAAGACGCCGCTCCGCCGGCCGCGAATGACGGCGGCTCCATCAGCGCGATCCCCGGCAGCACAAAAGCGAATCAGAGCGCCGTCGATTTTCTCCAGCGCACCGCTCTCGATGCGCAGCTCAGCTCCGACAAGATTCTGGCTATCGCGCGCAAATACAAAGCGAACATGCCCTATCCGCCGGGCCAGCTGGCCGCGAGCTTGAGCCTCATCGCGCGCATGATCGCGGGAGGTCTGCCGACCCGGGTCTATTATGTGAGCCAGGGCGGATTCGATACGCACGCCGGCCAGCTCGGAACGCACGACCGGCTCATGACCGAGCTGAACGCAGCCCTCAGCGCATTTGTCGCCGACCTGAAAGAGCAGGGGAATTTCAATCGCGTTCTGCTCATGACATTCAGCGAATTCGGCCGGCGGGTCGCCGAGAATGCAAATGGCGGCACCGATCATGGAGCTGCGGCTCCCATGTTCGTTCTGGGGGGCGCGGTCAAACCGGGTTTGTTTGGAAAATATCCGAGCCTGAGCGATCTCGATCACGGCGACCTGAAATTCAACACCGACTTCCGCAGCGTTTACGGAACGATCCTGGACCGCTGGCTAAAAGCTCCCAGCGAGCTCATCCTCGGCCACAAATTTTCCTCTCTCCCACTGATTGGCTGATCCCGGCATCTCGCGCTCGTCTCCTTTTCCCATTCGCGATCCTTTCGTTCCGCTAATAACCAATAACCAATAACTCGGCGCTTTATGGCGCCGTGAGCGGCGTTTCCGCAGGTCCGGAGAAAACCTTGCCTTTCGGGTCGAAGCGCGACCCGTGGCACGGACAATCCCAGGTTTTCTCCGCCTGGTTCCACCGAACCAGACAACCAAGGTGCATGCAGACCGCCGACATCTTTTTCACTCGCCTCCCGGCCCCCAAAACCCTGCTCCCCAGCCCGGTCCTGGTCCGCGCTAATACGTTCTCTCCCTCTCTTCACAACAACCAATAACGGATAACGAATAACTCGCCCGCCACGCCTTCCATCCTCGACCCTCCTATCCCGCATCCCACCTATTTAGGTCTTTCAACTTTCACAGCCGCCCGCTATTTCTGGGTCCCGTTCTCCATTTTCTCCACATTCCACATTCGTCATTCAGATCATGTCTCCCCGCGAACAAATCACCGATTTCGCAACTAGCCCCGTGACCGACGTGCAGGAAAACGTCCGTCAATTCAACGACGACGCTGCTGTCTGGACCAGCTCCGCGACAAAGCGCGCGCGACGGAAACGATTGCAGCGTCTGCTCCATTCGTTCGGCTGGCCATCTCCGCTCACCGAAGCACAGCTCGATCAGCTCGATTGGTGCGCCGCCGAGGGTGAGGCCGCACCGGCCCGAGCCATCGGGAAGTGGCTCGCTCCGTAGGTCCGGAGCGTCACTTTCTTCGTCTCGATCACGGGTCACCTCTTTCCCCGCTCCAACCGCGCCCCCGCGCCTTGACTCTTGCAAGAACGCGACCGCGTCTCGCATCACCAATGGGTATGGGAGATCCAGAAGAGCCATCGAGCAGGAAAGGGGCGCTTTCGGAGTACCTTCAGCTGGAGCTGGGCCCGCTTTCACCACGGCGATTCCGCATGCCCGGGACCGTGCTACATCTCTTCCTCGACTCCCGTCGCCGCCCCGCTCAGACTCAATGAACTATGCAAATTGGAATGATTGGCCTGGGCAGGATGGGCGCGAACATGGCTCGCCGCTTAACGAAGGGCGGACATCAATGCGTCGTTTACGATCGCAACCCCGAAACCGTCGACGCCCTCGCAAAGGAAGGCCCCACCGGCGCGCATTCGCTCGCCGAAGTTGTCGAGAAACTCAGCGCCCCCCGCGCGATCTGGATCATGCTGCCCTCGGGCGCCCCGACCGAAGAAACTGTTCTCACTCTCTCCAAACTGCTGGAAGCGGGCGACGCCATCATCGATGGAGGCAATTCATTCTATAAGGACGACGTGCGTCGCTCCTCCATGCTGAAACCGGCCGGCATCCATTACCTTGATGCCGGGACCAGTGGTGGCGTCTGGGGTTTGGAACGCGGTTACTGCATGATGATCGGTGGCGATCAAGCGACGGCCCAGCGGCTCGACCCGATCTTCGCCACTCTCGCGCCCGGTCCGGGAGATATCCCGAAAACGGCTGGCCGCGAGCAGATGAAAAGTACTGCCGAGAAAGGGTATCTGTATTGTGGCCTATCCGGCGCCGGACACTTTGTAAAGATGATCCATAACGGAATCGAGTACGGCCTCATGCAGGCCTATGCCGAAGGGTTCGACATCATGCGAGGCGCGAATTCCGATAACCTTCCTGCCGGACTTTCCTACGATCTCAATCTCGCCGACATCGCTGAGCTTTGGCGACGTGGCAGCGTCATTTCCTCCTGGCTGCTCGATCTTACTTCGATCGCCCTGGCCAGCGACGGCAAACTCGATGCCTACTCCGGTTTCGTCGAAGATTCCGGAGAAGGCCGCTGGACCATTCAAGCCGCGCTCGAAGAAGGCGTCTCCGCCGAGGTTCTTTCCACCGCTCTCTACACCCGGTTTCGTTCGCGTCAGGAACACACCTTTGCCGAAAAGGTCCTGTCCGCCATGCGCAAAGGCTTCGGCGGCCACGTCGAGCCTCCGCCCGCCCTCAAGATGAAACAGGGCCTCTGATTCAGAGATCGGAGGTCGGAGGGCAGAGGGCGGAATGCGGGATGAGATGCGGCCGCCACCAATTCCCTATTCCGCATTGATTCGCTCGTGCCCGCTCGCTCACCCTTCGGGCTGCGTCTATGTCGCTCGGCTCCCGCCGGCTCCATTCGCCATTCGTCATTCGTCATTCGTCATTCGTCATTCGTCATTCGTCATTCGTCATTCGTCATTCGTCATTCGTCATTCGTCATTCGTCATTCGTCATTCGTCATTCGTCATTCGTCATTCGTCATTCCGCCTCGTCCCGCCGTGCGGCGTCCGCTGCCGCCGCCAGCGACTTCAGGAAATCAAGGAACTTCTGCGGCTGCCCTCTGAATAACCCGTCCGCCGTGAACGCGTTCACTGCGCCCATCGCGCTTACGTGAGCCGCGCCCGTCGGCCGAATGATTGAGCAGGCCGGCAGGTTTAGACTGATGAAGTCGCATGGTTCCGGCATGATCAAGTTAGCCTGCAAGGTCTCTGGCTGACCATCCTGGAGGTTCGTAAACGTAACCGTTGAATTATTCACCGGATCAAAGTCGGTCACCGGAGTCGCGTTCCCCGCTTTATCTTGCCAGGTCTGGAAATGCATGATCTCCGATCCTCCGATACTCAGGATAATTTGGAGCGCTTCCAGGCTGCTGGCCTTCTGCGCCATCGCCGCGTAGAGGCTCGTGCCGCCCTGCTCGATGAAACCAAAGTGAAACCCTGCCGTGAACGCGATCGCCTTGATGTGATCGCTCGGATTATTTGGATCGTTGCTTCCGAGGTCGCTGTTGTTTCGCGGAATCGCCGTGTGCAATCCAGTCGCCAGGCTGGGGACCGCGTTTGGAAACGTCGCTCCCAGATCGGGATTGGTCGTGCTGCGGTAACGCGTCCACCAACTGGTATCCACTGTGAGCTGGGTCAGATTCGTCAGCCGTCCGATTTGCTGAGCGCCGGTGGCCTGACTGCTCGGCAGGGTCCGGAACGCATCCAGATTCACACCCTTTTCGCCTTGGGAATGAAGATAAGCGTTGAGAAAATTCACGTGACTTTGTTCGTCGTCCGTATTGTCGGAAATATACTGGGGCTGATCCCCGTCGAGAATTTCCAGCGCGCCGACGTAGCTGGACGCGGGCGCATCCACGCCTCCCAGCTCCGTGTATTGCTGCCACAAATCCGTCTCGATGATCTCCGCGGCCGCGAGAAATCGCAGGATATCCGCATCGCCTTTGGTCAGGCGGTCCTGTTTCTTACCGTTGCCATTATCGGCCAGGGATTTTTTGGCAGTGGTCAATAGAGCGGCGCCCGGTGCGAGCAGGGCCGCGCCGAGACCGAGCCTTCGCAGGAAGGAGCGGCGAGCGACACGAAGCGGTGAAGGAAGTGCCGTGGGCAATTCCGACAGATCGGTGACAGACTGAGGTTGAATATTCGCTTTCATACCCCAATCCTGAGCCCATTTTCGCTGACACGCCGCCCGCGAAAGGTAACACGCCCGTTACCTCTCTTTCCTGCTTAAAAACCGAGTCGCGCCGCCTTCCCTCTTCTCCGCTTCGAATTTCGCCCTTCCACTTTCGACTCTGAGACGGTTCCCCATTCCGCATTGCCATTCGGTGCCCCCGATAATCAATAACCAATAACGAATAACTGGCGCGCGGCGCCTCCCCATTGATTCGCTCGCGCCCGCTCGCTCACCCTTCGGGCTGCGTCTATGTCGCTCGGCTCCCGCCGGCTCCATTCCCCATTCGTCATTCGTCATTCGTCATTTCGCCTCGTCCCCCCGAGGCGATGGCCCTAGACTGAAAACTTGACTTATACTTGACCCGCCTTCCGTCCGGCAGCTGCCGGACTAGGCTCTCTTTGGGCGGGGCGCGCGGCTGATTGGGCTGTTTACAGCTTGACTAAAAACTGGACTTACGCTTGACTAATCACCGTGAGCTACAACCCGATTTATACGATCACGCCGCTCCTCCTCTCCAGGGTGGAACAGGTCGCGGCGTTGCGGGAGCGCGTTTTAGCGGCGGCCGTGCAGGTGCCGTGGATTCCGGCCTTGCAAAAAGACACGCGCATCCGCAATGCCCATTCTTCAACGGCCATCGAGGGCAATCCACTCACCTTGGAACAGGTCCGGGCCATCGAAGAAGGCCGGGAGATTCCGGCTACCGCGCAGCGTGCGCGCCGCGAAGTGGCAAATTACTTCGCCGGTCTGCGCTTTGTCGAAAAAAACGCGCAACGCAGCGTCATCACCCATGCGGAGGTGTTCAAGTTGCATCGGATCATGGCCGGCGACGTGATGGACCAGGGAAAAGCGGGCGAGTACCGAACCATCCGTGTAAAAGTGGGAAATTACATCGCGCCACGCGCCGAAAAGGTGAAGCCGATGATGTCCGACCTGCTCGAGTGGTGGAACAAGGATGCAGCGAAAACTTCTCCCATCCTCAGCTCGGCCATCGTGCATCATCAGTTTGAAACGATTCATCCGTTTGCGGACGGCAACGGACGGGCCGGCCGGATGCTAAGTCTGTGGGAACTTTATCGACGTGGCTTCGACAACCACCACATTTTCTCGATCGACGAATTTTATTGGGAGGATCGGCCGCGTTATTATGCTGCCTTGCAAAGCGTGCAGCAGGAAGAGGGGGACCTCACCGCCTGGCTCGAATACAGCGCGGAAGGATTGCGGGGGACGCTGGAGCGAGTCTGGAGCCGGATCCAAAAGCTAACGGCGCACGGGGGGAAAGCGAAGCTGGTGCTTCGCCCGAAACAGGAGCAACTCCTTCATCTGTTGCGCGAACGCAAGGCCCTGGCGCCGCGCGAAATCTGGGACGCGCTTAGTATATCGAAACAGGGAGCGCTCGATTTATTGCGACCTCTGATCAAGGCTGGTTTAGTCCGGCGGATTGGAACGAAGAAGACCGGCCGGTATGTCTTAAAATGAAAAGCCACTTCCGCCCTAATCACAAGCCTGTCATCCTGAGTGAAATCGAAGGACCTCTAATATCCGCGAGCGCAGCGAGAACCGCCGCCCCCTCGCTCCATTCCGCATTCGCAATTCCGACTTCCGCCTTCCCGCCGTAGAAACAGAAAAGCCGCCGAGGGCATTCCAGGCCCCGGCGGCTTTTCGTTAATAGTTTGGCTTACCTTTATCCCATGTCGAGCGCGTCGAGCGTCGGTTCGTCGATCACCGCCGTCGCGACCAGCCCTTGGTCGGCCTGATAACTAGTGAGCGCCTCCCGGGTCAGCGGCCCGAGCAATCCATCCACCTCACCCTTGTAGTAGCCCATCTCCTGGAGCACGGCCTGCACGTCCGCGATCACCTTGTCTGGCGGTTCCGCGTGCTTACCGGCATAGATAGGGGCGTCGTAAGCATAATACTCATTGGTAGCATTGTAGCCCCACGCCGGATACCAGTAGCCGTTGTTGAAGTAGTAGTATCCGCCACTGATTAGCTCCACCCGCTGGTACTTCGAGCGATACCAGGCCTGATCGTGCCGTTCCGGATGGTAGGAGCGATACACTTCGTATTGCGGCCCCTGCCACTGGTCGCTTCCCTGGACCCGATAACTCGCGCTGAACGTGACTGCCGGAACCTTGTCCGGTCTCGGCTGCGCATGAAAGTTCACGTACTGCTGCTTGATCTGCTGCACCTTCTGCGGATCCGGCTTCTTCGCTGCGGCCGTAGGATTGACCGGCTTTGTCGGGTTGTTTTGTGAAACCGACGGAGCCGTACTTGCCGACGCCGCCGCTGCCGGGGTGGTCGCTGTCGCCGGGGTGGTCACTGCGGCCGGGGTGGTCACTGCGGCCGGGGTAGCCGTCGCCGTAGCTGCCGCCGGGGTAGCGGTCGTCTTGGCCGTTGCGGGAGTGGCGGTGGCCTTGGCTGTTGCCGGAGTGGCACTCGGCGATGTCTTCGCGTTGGCGGCAGGCGACTTCATATCTTTGCTGCGCGGTGGCGACTGCTGCTTCTTCGCGGCAGGCGTCGCACTCGTGGCCGGTTGTTCCGCCTTCGTCTCCGGAGCGGCGGGTGGCGCAGGCTTCTTAGTCGGCGACGCCTTCTTTTCCGGCTTTGTCGCAGCCGGCGATTCGTTCGCTGTCGGCTCCTTCACGGCGGGCTCCTTCACGGCCGGAGCCTCAGACTTCGGCGCACGCGTCGGTGCCGGCTTCACTTCCGCTGGCGCCTCTTTTTTGGGTGGCTGTTTTTTGGTTGGTGGCTGCGATTCTTCCGGCGTTGGCTGTTGGGCCATCACGGCTCCAGCCAGCGCCAGCGAAGCGACTATCAGTAAGTTGGTGAATTTTTTCATGTTAATCTATTTTGGTCGTTGACGGGCGGCGATCTATTCAAAGCCGGGCGTTTTTTGCCCCGCTTGGAGCATCGATCGCCTAACGGATGTAGTTCGTGCCAGCGTGCCCATTCGGTTCCCCCCGCCGACCAGATTACCGGTCGATACGAGACGTCACGCCGTAGCCTCGGCGAAGGCGGATCCGACTTCCTTCCGCTCCATTCCCCATTGATTCGCTCGTGCCCACTCGCTCACCCTTCGGGCTGCGTCTATATCGCTCGCCCCGCTCGCTCCATTCCCCATTTCGCATTTTCGCATTCCCCATTCGTGGTTAAATTTCTCGTGTCCCATGACCAGCCAACGCAAGAGCGCGCTCATCCTGGGCGGCATCGCCGCCATCGAATGCGGCTGGGTCGCGTTGAACCTTCAGCTCAGCGGCTGGCGTTTCGTCCGGTATCTCGGGTTCGCGCCCGGACTCAGTGGCGATTTAGCCGGCTGGATCGCTGCCCCGATTGTCACCGCGATCTTCGTCGCATCAGCGCTGCGACTTCCGTCTGTCCGGGCGAATCTCTTCCGTCCTTCGGGGCTCAAATTGTTGGCCATCGCTGTCGCCGTCGGTGCGGGAATTCTGGAAGAAGTGGTCTTTCGCCGTTGGACCATGAACTGGCTCATGGCGCTCGGCTACGGCCCGATCATTCAAGTCCTGGGAGCCGCTCTTTTCTTTGGTCTCGCGCACGGCGTCTGGGGATTAATGGGCAAAAGCCTTCGGGCCGCGATTGGCGCCACGGTCGCGACCGGATTTCTGGGCGGCATGCTCGCCATCGTATTCCTCCTGGCCGGGCGCAGCCTCGCTCCCTGCATCGTGGCGCATTTCGTCATCAACCTGCTTATAGAACCTGGCCTGGTCCTCGCCGCCACGCGCGGCGAAATGAGCGCCGCCAAGTAATCCGCGGGTGCTCAACGCTCCGACATTCAGCATTGATTCGCTCGGCTCCCGCCGGCTCCATTGGTCATTCGCGCTCCCGCGCTCATGCCAGCTACCTGGCTGCGTTACCGCCTATGTCGCTCGCCCCGCTCGCTCCATTCGCCATTCGCCGTTCGTCATTCCCGTCCGACTTCCCTCTTAACGTTGGATGTTGGACGCCTGCTCGCGAAAGCTTTCGGAGTTGGACGTTGAACGTTTGATTTCACCTCCGATGAAATCCTCGTCCCTCCCTGGCGCGCCCGCCCGCTCGCGAACACTTTCGGAGTAGCCTCGGCGTTCGGCGTTTGCTTCCGATTACTCGGCCCGCCAAGGCTGCAGGATCAAAAGCCAGTGGGCGGGGTGATGCCGGTATAGTCGCCGATCACGTACGCGCTGTAGGGCGCATTCATTTCCGCGGCGGTCTTGGAACTGAAACCAGGGTCGTTAATTGTTCCAAAGCTGGCGACGATGACCTTCGATGGGCTGATTTCGATTACCTGGTCGTTAAACTGATCGCTGATTAAGGTGTTGCCGTTAGCCAGCCGCACTGCCCGCGTCGGCAACGGCGAAGGATTGCTGCCCGCGCGGGTGTTGGTGAAGTACTGCCACACCGGGGTATCGGAGGAATCCACTTCAACGATCCGATTGTTGTTGGAGTCGGTGAGCAGAGTGTTGCCGTTGGCGAGCCGGCTCGCGAAGGCCATGCCGCTGGCCGTGCCATGAGCGGTAAACGTGGCGATGATGCTACTCGGATTGGTGTGCGTGACCTCAATGGCGCGGTTGTTGTTCTCGTCGGAGATGAGAATATGGCCGTTGGCGAGCAGCTCCGCGGCGTTGGGATTGCTCAGTTGGTTGGGGCCGTTGCCGGCTACGCCGTTCTGTCCGTACTGCCAGACGATGGCGTTGTCCGTGGGCCTGACTTCGATAATGCGCTGGTTGCCCTGGTCGGTAATGAGCACATTTCCGCTCGGCAGAAAGGTGTTCTGCACCGGGGTGTTGAGCTGGTTGGGCCCGAAGCCCGTGACTTGGAACTGACCGTATTGCCAGACGATGTTGCCGCTCTGATCGACGAGGACGACACGATTGTCCGTGCAGCCCTTCTTACAGTTCGGCGTTGCGCCGGCGGGGATCCCGGTCCCAGACATCAGGGTATGGGTACCCACTCGTTCGGCGTCATTGGTCCCGACCATTGCGTTGGCCGACGTATCGCCCGGACCGTGTCCGAACTGCCAGACGATTTTGCCCGTCGGATCAATCTCAATGACGCGGTTGTTGAACTGATCGGTGATGAGAATGTTGCCCGGCTGGTTAAATCCGCCTGCGGCACTCGCGATCCCGGCCGTGCACCAGACCAGACCGATACCAACCAGAATTGATGCTGCGAGGCGCCCCATGCTCCGGGATCTTTTGCTGAGACTTCGGTTTGAGGTCGACCAAGTGAATAACGACAGGGTGGGTCTGCGTGTTGGTTTCATACTGTAGTCTCGCCCTTCTTTTCTGCGACGGCCGTATGCGAAAAGTAACGCCGTTGTTACTTATGCCCGGCATCGGAAAAAGAGGAAATTGCTGATCTCCGGCTTCCGCGCTCCTCCCCAATAACCGATTTCCAATAACAGATAACTCGGCGTCTCGCGCCGTCCCCATTCCCGCTTCCGACTTCCCCATTCCGCCTTCCCTGGCGCGCCGTAGCCTTGGCGTAGGCGGCCGCATTCCGCATTCGTCACTCGCTTCGCCTTCCTTCTTTAATTGGATGTTGGACGTTGGACGTTGAACGTTGGACGTTTGATTTCATTCCCCGATGAAAGCCTCGCTCCTCCCCCGTCACGCCGTAGCCTTGGCGAAGACCGCCGCGCTCGCGGTCTTCCTAATCGCCGTCCGCCACGCCGCCTTCGCTCAGCAGCAGTCGCCTCCGCCCTTTAGCCAGATCATTGTGTTTGGCGATAGCTACTCCGACACCGGGAACGTTCGTGCCCGCGTCATCGCAAAAACCGGCGGCACCGTCGACTATCCCAGCCACAGTTTCAATTTCAGCACCGGCCGGTTCACCAACGATGACGCCACCAATCCATCTTCGGCCACTTATGCGGGTCTCTGGCACGAACAGCTCGCCGCCACTTTTCTGAACATCCCGGCCGCGACTTACAGCCTTGGCGGCGGGACCGATTACGCGTTCGGCGGAGCGACCACGAAAGATGGGACCACGGAGGTGACGGTCGTCTCCACGCCATCCGGTGACGTTACGATCACGATCGATCACATGGGCAAACAGCTCGACGATTATCTCGCCGCCCACGCGATTGATCCCAACGCTCTCTACGTTCTCTGGGGTGGCATCAACGATCTCTTGCAGGATGACAGTGCCGGGAGTGTGACGGCGACGGCCGCCCGCGTGACCGCGTTGTTCAGCCGTCTCGCGCACGCCGGCGCCAAATCCATCATGGTGCCCAACGTCCCGGCGATCGGCGTCGCTCCAGTGCTTTCGGGAGATTCGGCCAGGGTTAAGTCGCTCAGCGCCGCCATCGCGAATTACCGATCGGAGCTCAGCGCGGATCTCACCTCGAGCCAGAACACCCTCGCATCGCAAGGCATCACGCCCACCGTTTACCCCGTCGATGTCTGGAGAAACACGATCCGCATTTACAGCAACCCCGGAACGGACGGGTTCACCGATACCAGCAATCCCGCCCAGGGAAATTCAAGTGCGAACCCCGATCACTTCTTCTATTGGGATGGCCTTCATCCCACTACCGCCGGCCATTATTGGATCGCGAAAGGCGCCTACGACACCCTGACCATTCCGTTCACTCCTCCGGCCCGGGCGCTCAACATTGCGACCCGCGTCTTCGTTGACACTGGTGAGCGAGTTTGTATTGCCGGTTTTATCGTTACTGGCGACACCTCGAAGAAAGTTCTCATTCGCGGAATTGGTCCATCGCTCGCAGCCAACGGCGTCCCGGTCCCGCTGGCCGATCCCACCCTTGCGTTGTTCGACGAAACCGGACACGCACTCATGACGAACGATAACTGGAAGGATTCGCCGCAGGCCGGCGAGATCATGAACACCGGCATTCCTCCCAAAAACGATCTCGAATCCGCGATCATTGCCACCCTCGCGCCTGGACAATACACCGCGGAACTCGCCGGCAATGGCAACGGCACCGGCAACGGTGTGGTTGAAGTTTATGATCTTCAATCCGGCGCCAGCTCCACTCTGGCGAACCTCAGCACGCGCGGCTACGTCGGCACCGGCGATAACGTCCTGATTGGCGGCCTCATCATCGGGAGCGGCGACAGTCCCATCGTCGTGCTTCGCGCCATCGGACCTTCCCTGGCCAGCTCCGGCATTACCAATCCTTTGCCCGATCCCACCATCGAGCTGCACGATGGGAACGGCGCCACCATCGCCTTGAACGACGACTGGAAAACCCCGCAGATCCAGGCCGTGCGCGCCGTGAACCTCGCCCCGACCGACGACCGCGAATCGGCCATCGTCGCCCCTTTCCTCAGTCCCGGGAACTACACCGCCATCGTCCGCGGCAAAAACAATTCGACCGGCGTCGCCCTGGTCGAAGCCTACAGTCTCCAGTAGCGGTCCCCCATTTCCTGCCCGCAATGCTTCGCATAGCGATGCAGGCGGGCGCATTCCGCCGTTCCCGGCACGCCGCCCCGTTCGCGAACGCTTTCGGAGTAGTTTCAACGAAGGCGGCCGCCCTTCCTGTGACTTCAGCCTCTTGGGATCCGCGGGAACCCGCGCGCTGCATGCCAAAAACGCACGATTTCCAAACTATTGTCGTTGTTGCTTACGCGGTAGATAATCCGGTACGAGTGAAAAATGATTTCACGCAACTCCGGATGCCTGAATTCGGGAACGACGCGGCCGCGCTCTGGAAATCTCGTTAGCGAAAGAGCGGCGTCGAGCAACTCATTTCCCATTCGCTCGCCGGCAGCATTTTGGAGAGCGATATAAGCAACGATCCGCTCGAGATCGCCTAGGGCCCGGGAGGAGAGGAAAACTTTTGTGACCATGGGGGGATTTGTTTGCGTGCTTCCTCCAGCGGGACCCGTTCGTCCCGATCCAGGGAAGCCAATCCGTCCTCGACGGCCTGACGGAACTCAAGTTCATAAATGGCATCGACCAGAGTTGCGTCGGGTGGAAGCTTTTCCGCCACTTCCAAGAGGACTTCCTTTGTGCTCATGATTCACATCATATCGCAACGCAAATCAGATGTAAATGATTCGCAGATTCCCTCCCTGCCGCGCCATAGCTCGCGAAAACTTTCGGAGTAGTCCCGCATCTGCGGGACGTAGGCGGGTCATTTGTTTGCCCCCTCTTTCAGTTGCTGGCGTTGCGGCAGTCACTGAGTCGGCGCCGATCCCTGATAACCAATCTCCAATAACGAATAACCCGGCGCGAGGCGCCGCTCCATTCCCCACTCCCTCTTTAGTTGGACGTTGAATGTTGGACGTTGAGCGTTGGACGTTTTCCCCAGTCCGCCTTCCCTGGCGCGCCGTAGCCCGCGGCACGCCGTAGTCCCGCGATGGCGGGACAAAGGCGGCTTGGCGTAGGCGGCCCCATTCCGTCCTCTCATTCGCATTCCGAATTCCGCATTTGTGTTCCTCCGACCTCCCGCCTCCCCCTACTTCCTCGTGGCAAGAACCAGGAGCCACTCGCGATCATGCGCGATTCCATCGCCGCTCTTGTAGTTCTTTTCGAAAAAATCGACCCACGTCCGATGCAATTCTTCCCGGCGCGGGCCGAGCGAGTCCGCCAATGTCTTGGTCGGCCCGTAGTCCGTAGAAAAGATCTCCCAATATTCTTGACCGCTCGATGGTCGGAATATCGAGATATGCTTTTCGAAGCGCAGATCGAACATCTCGCCGAGCAATTCCCGCACGCGATCCTCCTTCCCCCAATCAAACGGATTGGAGGGCGGGGGCGCTGGCTGAAAGGGCGCCATCATCCGGAACATCGCCCCGAGTCCTCCCTCGGGCGTCCAATTTGCCAGGCCGAGACGCCCGCCGGGCTTCAGCACCCGGCCGAGCTGGCGCGCCGTCGCTGCATGATCGGGCGCGAACATGATCCCGCACGTCGACGAAACCACGTCGAAAGCGCCCTCGTCGATGCCATCGAGCCGTTCGCAATCGCCCACCCGATACTCGATCTCGAGCTTTTCCGCGTCCGCGCGCGCCTTCGCCTGCTCGAGCAGCGCCGGAGAGAGATCGAGCCCCGTCACCTTTGCGCCCGCGCGCGCCGCCCGTTCGGCTACCGCCCCCGTTCCGCAGGCGAGATCGAGCCAGCACTGACCCTCCCGCGGCTTTAGACGGTCAACAATGATCTCATGGATATCTGCAATGGTTTCCGTGACGCGCTGATAGGGCCCCGAGCCCCACATCACGCTTTGGCGCTGCTTCAATTCTTCGTAAGCCATATTGCGAGCGTACCCAGCCAGGCATTGGCTGCAATTGCGAGATGTAAACCATGAACGGAGGCGATAACCGGCGCCTCGCGTCGATTCCCCATTTCCGCCTGCCGCGCCGTAGCTTTAGCGCAGGCGGGCATTCGCCATTTAAATTTCCCTCGTCCCGCCCTTCGTCCCCCATCTAGTCACACTTTCACTGACCGTCGACTCCGTTCCTGCTCCTCGTTCCCAAACTCTGTTTGGTAACGCCATTGTCCTCGAAGCTCCGCTTCGCCAGACCTCCGACCTCCGACGTCTGACCTCTGGAGTCAGCTCTTCGCGCTTCGCTCCAGATGCGACGCGATCAGCTCGATCTCTTGCCGTGTGAGCCGCGGCTGTTGATCCACAATGTAGGCGACCAGTTTGTCTGCGGTGACAACGCGCGCATTCGTCGGCTGCCACTTATTTCGGATTTGCCACTCCCCCACGAAAACGAGAACCGCACTTACCCATTCGTCGACTTTGCAGTCCTCTTTGATGATCCTGCGCACCTCCGCTGCGTTAGCGACTGCTTGTTTGAGAGAATCCGTTTCCTCTGGCCTGCCATCGATGAATAACCCCTCGCCATTGCGAAACGTAATTTCACCTCGACCGCTTCGGAACTTCGTCTCGATGGCGAAGACCCCGGCGGGTCCGACCACCACATGATCAATGTTGAAACCGTCTCGAACCAGATCGTGAAAGACGCGATACCCCGCACCTCGCAGGTCATCGAGGATTTCAGCGACGCGCAATTCGCCTCGTTCTCCGCGATTCAACCGGAGGAAGTCTCGGAAGAGGCGGCGGAAAAGAATAAGACAGATCCCGGTAGCGATAATGGCGAGACATAGCGTGGCTTTCGGCGACGGCGGCTCGTGAGTCCGAACCCTGTATTCGTCCAGTGCCCAGAGGATCCACAGAAAAGCTGTTCCGAGGTACACCGGGAGAAATCGGTTATCCAGCAGCCTCTCCTTCTCGTCTCGGAGCGACTGCCCCGGCAGACGTTGAACTTTTGGGAGAGGATTCGTTCTCTTTTTCTTAGGGAACATTGCGGTGACCGATGCTGCTAAATCTATGCCAACGGTTGGCTCTTGTCGCAACGGCGTCTTTCAGTAAAGATTCCGTGTGCCTCCAGAGGACTTAAAATCGAGTCTCGCCAAATTCGAAGCCGACTTATGGCAGGCCGCAGATAACCTCCGCGCGAATTCCAAGCTCGATTCCACGGCCTACTTCATGCCCGTGTTAGGGATTATTTTTCTCCGCCACGCGGCCAATCGGTACGATGCCGCAACCAAACAAATCGAGGCTGACCAAGCATCGGGCAGGATGCCCAAGCGCAAAGTGCAGCCTGCTGACTACATCCGTCGTCGCGCTCTCTGGCTGCCCGAAACGGCGCGCTTCGATTACATCATGGCACGGGCCACGGTCGACCCCGCCGGCCTACCCAAGCTTGTCACCGACGCGATGACTGCCATCGAGAGGGACTTCGAGCCGCTGACGAATGTCCTCCCGAAGGACTACGGCATCTTCGAGCCAAAGGTGCTGGAGGAACTGATGCGCCTGTTCAACAGCGACCGAATTAAGAAGGCCACCGGCGATGTGTTCGGGCGCATCTACGAATACTTCCTCGCCAAGTTCTCCATTCAAAAGGCACACGACAACGGCGAGTTTTTCACGCCTTCGTCGCTCGTGCAGCTCATCGTCAATGTCATCGAGCCAGACCACGGCACCGTGTTTGATCCCGCGTGCGGCTCGGGCGGCATGTTCGTTCAGTCTAGCCACTTCATTGAGCACGAGGGCGGCGATACCAACAAGAAGGTCGTGTTTTACGGCCAAGAAAAAAACGGTACTACCATACGGATCACCAAGATGAATCTCGCCGTCCACGGGCTAGAAGGGAAAATTGCGGAGGCCATCACCTACTACCAGGACGAGCACACCCTTGTCGGCAAGTGTAACTTCGTCATGGCCAACCCGCCATTCAACGTGGATCTCGTCGATGCCGAGCGTATCAAGAACGATCCGCGCCTGCCGTTCGGCCTACCCGGCGTGAACAAGGACAAGCGCGTCTCCAACGGCAATTACCTCTGGATTTCCTATTTCTGGAGCTACCTCACCAACAAGGGCCGCGCGGGTTTCGTCATGTCCTCCCAGGCCTCTAGCGCAGGCAATGACGAAAAGACCGTCCGCCAAAAGCTCATCGAGACCGGCGACGTGGACGTGATGATCTCCATCAAGGGCGGCTTCTTCTACACCCGCACCGTGCCGTGCGAGCTGTGGCACTTCGACCGCAACAAACCCGCTGACCGCAAGGACCACGTCCTGATGCTCGATGCCCGAAGCATCGGCCAGCTCATGAAGGGCTCGCGCAAGGTCCATGAGTTCACGGCGGAGCAGACGCGCAACCTCACCGCCATCGTCTGGCTCTATCGCGGTCGGCGCGATCGCTTCCTCGCGCTCATGCAGGATTATTTCAAACGCCAAGTCGCCGAGTGCGCCGCCGTTCCGGAGAAAATCGCATCCTTCGACACTGCGCTCGCCGCCCTCGACGCCCCGTTCACCGCTCTCGTCAAGACGGTGAAGACGCTGCCGGACTTGGACGTGGAGGGAACGCGGGCCCTTACCGAGACGCTGGCCGAACTCCGCGACGGCCGGAAAGCTTGCGACGCCGATTCTAAGGCGCTGCTCGCCGACATCGCGCCCTTCGGGAAGAAGAGTGGCAAAAATATGCCCGCCACGAACGACCAGCAACACGCGTTTCGCAAATACTTCGACCCCATCGCCGAGCGCGCTAAGGGCCTCACAAGACAAGTGGAACTGCTCTACAAGTTCGCGTCGCGCGCCGTCTCCATCGCTGCAGACTTGGCCGCGGACGAAGCGGTGACCCAGACTTATGACCGCCGCGCGACCAGCAAGCTAATCAAGCAACTCGACGAACAGCGCCGCGCCGCCGTGGAGCAGCTCAAGCACGCTGTCTATTTTCACCGTCAGATCGTCTGGCTGCAGGACCGATTCCCGAAAGCGGAAATGCTGGCCGTGCCCGGCCTGGTCAAAGTCGTCGCACGGAAAGAGATTGAAGCGGCCGACTGGAGCCTTACCCCCGGCCGCTATGTGGGTGTCGCCCCGGCGGAAGTGGACGAGGATTTCAATTTCGAGCAGACCATCACGGACATCCACGCCGAACTGGCCGGGTTGAACTCCGAGGCGACAGAGTTAGCCGCGAAGATTCAGCAGAACTTGGAGGAGTTGGGCCTATGACCCGCACCACTTGGGGGGAAATATGCACGCTTGAATACGGAAAGGCGCTCCGCGACTATGTCCCCGAGCAAACCGAAACAAGTTGCTTTCGCGTGTTTGGAACGAACGGTCCAATTGGTTGGACGGCTCAAAAACTGTCCGATGAAGCTGGAATAATCGTAGGGCGAAAAGGTGCGTATCGAGGGATTCATTTTTCGCCCGATCCATTTTTTGTCATTGATACCGCTTACTACCTGCGGCCCAAGGACACGAAGCTGGATTTGGGGTGGGCTTACTACAAGCTATTAACGGTTGATCTTGATCAGGTGGATGTGGGAGCCGCAATTCCCACGACGAACCGAGAAGCGTTCTACGGTTTGCCGGTAAGCGTTCCCGAGCCACAAGTTCAGCGCGAGGTGGCCGCGGTCCTCTCCGCCTACGACGAGCTGATTGACAACAACCGGCGGCGGATGCGGCTGTTGGAAAGCGCGGCGCGATCGCTGTATCAGGAATGGTTCGTCCGCCTCCGCTTCCCCGGCCATGAACACACCCCCGTCACCAGCGGCCTCCCGCGAGGGTGGAAGCGCGTACCTTTCGAAGATGCGCTCATCCTGCAGCGTGGTTTCGATTTACCGGAGAGCCGGTGGGAGGAAGGCGATTTCCCGATCTGCGGGTCTACCGGTATTATCGGGCATCATAAGGAACCGAAAGCCAGAGGACCGGGTGTGTTCACGGGCCGCAGCGGTTCGCTCGGTGTGGTCAATTACGTTGATGAAGACTATTGGCCACACAACACGGCTCTTTGGATTCGGGAGTTCAAGAAAGTGACACCGCTCTTCGCTTTGTTTCTGATGCGGGAAATGAATTTGAAGCAATACAATGGTGGCGCCTCCGTTCCGACGCTTGACCGGAAGGCCGTTCATCGTGTGCCTGTGCCGATTCCGGCACAAATATTCATCACGCTCTTTGACGAACAGGTGACGCCAATGTTCGCGCAGCTTCGCAACCTGCGACTTCAGAATCAAAAGCTCCGCGCCGCCCGAGACCTGCTCTTGCCGCGGCTGATGAGCGGGGAGATTGCGGCGTGATCACGGAAGGTAACCATTGAACTCCCTCGAAAATTACAAGGCCCTTCTTGAACGGTATTTTGGTAACAGCACGGCGACATTCGATGCAGCCAGCGGCGCGACGAACAAGGTTATTGGTGCGCTAAACCACACAAACTTCTCCAGTTTCCACTCCACCTTTCTCAGCCGACTCAAACGGCTCGCGACCCGATACTCAAGTGCTAATCCAAATAACAGAAATCTTCTCCAAACGCTAAACGAGATCGCCACTGAGAAAAATTGGGAGGGAGCCTATGCCGAAATTGTGGCCTTGGATTTTCTCAATTCCGAGCAGGACTGGCTTTCGACGCCTATCCAAATCTCAAAAACCGTGCCCGCATCGGCCACTCTTGCAGGAGGGTTTGGGAGTCAAAACGTCAACTTCGACGGCTACTATGACGATTTTGATGTCTCTTTTGATATAAAGATTCTCGCCGACAAATCGCGGGACATTCTCGATGGAATCATGACCGAGGCCAGGACAAGCCTTGGCATCCCAAACGTGGTGATTAGTCCTGAGTATCCGCTGGACTTGGGTTTCGAGTCTTTTCAACAAAACCGACGCAAACTCCTAAACGAGCTCGTCCAGTCCATCGACGTTACGGCTCGAACGTCGCTTGTGAGCAGTGTCATTGTGCCGGAGTTAAAATTCAGACTGATGTGGCAAGCAGGGGTTCTCGGCACGGTTGGTACGTATGACCCTTACCAACATGCGGAGAACCAACACACTCTCTTGTTCAAGCATGCAAAGAAGTTTTCGCTGGTTGGGCCATCGTTGATTGTTTTTGTTTTCTTTCCGTGGTTCAGCGAAAATGTGGTGACGCAATTTGAATCCAGCGGAACCTTTTATCGTGCGTTTTGCCGGCGGTTCTTTTGTCAGTATAACAAAGACGTCACAGCCGCCAACTCGCTTTTGAAATCCTTCAAGGGCTCCGAGACCATTAGTCAAGTGACCGACAAGCTTAGTGGCGTCCTTTTCCTAGAAGATACATCAATAGAAAACTCCAATCCCGAAGACCAAAACGTTAAAGGGTTCGCCTACCTCAACCCCAACGCCAAGCATAAAGTTAGCGGACAATTCCGGGAATACCTTTCCAGTTTGCGCTTCAACGTTGATGACATGGCACACGATAACTATTAGACACACACATGGCGGTTACCGACATCAACAGCGAAGATCGGCTTGTCCAAAAGACATTCGCGGATCATCTGCGTGATGTCCTTGACTGGGATAGCGTTTACGCCTTCAACGAAGAGACATTCGGACTAGCGGGAACTTTGGGACGGGAAAGTGAACGGGATGTCGTTCTGGTGCGCGATCTTCGCGCTGCGGTAGCGCGGTTGAATCCCGACCTACCTGAGTCGGCGCGCGAGCAGGCCGTCCAGAAATTGACCGTTGTCGATTTCGGGCGCTCGCTCGTGCAGCAGAACCGCGACTTCTACGATTTCATCCGGAACGGTGTTCCAGTCGACTGGCGCGACGCATCCGGCGAGATCAAATATGTGCGCGCTCGCGTGATCGATTTTCAGAATGGAACATCCGCTGATGGAACGCCGAATAACCGGTTCCTCGCAGTCCGGGAGCTTAAGATTCAAGGCCGTCGCGTCCCCCACTATAATCGACGCGCAGACCTCGTTTGCTACGTGAACGGACTGCCGCTCGTCTTTATTGAGCTCAAGGCCGTGTACCTGAACATGCGCGCAGGCTTCGATAACAATCTTACCGATTACCTCAGCGACAGCAGCATCAGCCACGCTTTTCACCACAACGCCTTTTTGATTGTCAGTAACGGCGACCGAGCTCGCTACGGATCAATCACCAGCAAATGGGAACATTTCGCTGAGTGGAAGCGCAATGACGAGAAAGAAAAGGGGCGCGTCGATGCCCAGGTTCTGCTCGATGGTATGCTAGCGAAAAACCGGCTGCTCGACTTGGTAGAAAACGGCGTCCTTTTTGACGACAGCAGATTGGGCGGAACGCGCAAGATTATCGCGCGAAATCATCAAGTGCTCGGCGTGAACAATGCCGTCCATTCGGTCGAGCATCAGGAAGAGCTCAAAACCAAATATCCGGTCCGCGAGCGTTTGGTAAGATACGAGCCACCACCGCGCGAGTCCCGGGATGATTCAATGGAGCTTGTTCATTCGGGAGAAGACGCTCCTACGGAACTCTATGACCCGAAGCTGGCGGACCTTCCGCTCGTCCAGCGCGCGCATCCGGACCTCGGGCGCCTCGGTGTGTTCTGGCACACACAGGGGAGCGGCAAGTCCTACTCCATGGTGATGTTCACGGAGAATGTCCGTCGGCACGTGCCGGGCAACTTCACTTTCGTCATCATGACGGATCGTGACGACCTAGACGATCAAATTTGGCGGACGTTTGTTGGTTGCGGAGTCGTCGACCCAAAGACGACACCGCGCGCGCGCTCAGGAAAGGAATTGAAGAACCTTCTTCAAGAGAATCGCAGCTTCATCTTCACTCTCATCCACAAGTTCAACATCCCCGTTGCAAAGGAGGAGCCCTACAGTTTTCGCGACGATATTATTGTCATTTCCGATGAAGCTCATCGGTCGCAGGCTGGTAAGTATGCCCGCAATATGCGACTGGCATTGCCGAATGCCTCCTTCATTGGCTTCACCGGCACGCCGTTGTTCAAGTACGACCATCTGACGAAACGCATCTTCGGCGGCTACATCTCCCGCTATGATTTCAAGCGGTCGGAGGAGGATGGTTCGACAGTAAAACTGGTCTATGACAACCGAGGCGAAAAGCTCGGCATTGCGCGCTTAGACCTAAACGACCGTATCGCAGCTAAAATCGAAGAAGCCGAGCTCGACCCGGATCAAGCCGCTCTCTTGGAAAAGCTTTTGGGCCAGGATTACGAAGTTATTACCGCGGACGAACGCCTCGACAAAATCGCAGACGACTTCGTGGAGTATTGCACCGAGCGGTGGGAATCAGGCAAATCGATGTTCGTCTGCATCGACAAAATCACGTGCGCTCGCATGCTTCAGCGCATCCAACCGCGTTGGGAATCAAAGCTCGCCGCGGTGAAGACAGAGATTCCAATCAAGGAGGCCGAGTTGGCCGAAATCATCGACCCAGACGAGCGAAAGAAACGCGAAAAATCGTTGCAAAGGTTGCGCGATCAGGCGGGATGGATGGAAGGCACAATCATTGAACTCATTATCAGTGAAGCGCAGAACGAGGTGCGTGATTTCGCAAAGTGGGGCTTCGACATCATTCCTCATCGTGTGGTGATGAAGACTGGATTCGAAACGCCGGATGGCAAAAGGGTGAACGTTGAAGATGCGTTTAAGGATGCCAACCATCCATTCCGCGTCGCGATTGTGTGCGCGATGTGGTTGACCGGATTCGATGTCGAATGTCTCCAGACGCTTTACATCGACAAACCAATGAAAGCGCACACACTGATGCAGGCGATCGCCCGCGCGAATCGCGTTTATCCCGGCAAGGCCTGCGGCATAATCGTGGATTACAACGGGATGTTGAAAAGCCTGCGCGAGGCGCTTGCCCAATACGCCACCGGCGAAGAAGGGGCCGGAGAGATCGGCGATCCAGCAATCCCACTCGAGGATTACGTTCCCGCGTTCGTTGATGCGCTCGAAGAGATCGAAAAGCACCTGCGCAATCTTGGCTTCGAACCGAGTTGTTTGATTGGCGCGACCGGTTTCGCCAAGATCGGCGCGCTCCGTGACGCCGTAAATGCGCTCTATTCCACCGACGATGCCAAGCGGCGGTTCGAAATCATGGCGCGCGAGCTGTTCTCGCGCATGAAGGCTCTAATCCTAGAGCCTTCGATCCGCGACTACTACATTCGCTATGACAACATCGAAGCCATCTACAAGAAACTCGAAGAGAATCGGGATACCGCCGACGTTACGGAACTGCTCAAATCTTTGCACCGAATCGTAAACGAGGCCATCCGTGTGCAGGAGGTGGGAGAAGATCAAGCTGAAGGGCTGCAGGTCGATCTGAGCAAGATCGATTTCGAAAAACTTCGTGATGAGTTCGCAAAGAGGATTTTAAGGAAAAACCTCGTACTCCAAAACATCCGCCAGCTCGTCGAGGATAAGCTCGCTCAGATGCTCGCGAAGAACCCCCAGCGAATGGATTACTATAAGGAGTATCAAGCGATCGTCGCCGACTACAATCGCGAGAAGGATCGCGCGACCGTTGAAGCAACGCTCGCAAGACTTGTTAAGCTTGCCGCCGAAATGGACCAGGAATCGCAGCGGCACGTGCGCGAGGGTCTGTCGGAGGATGAACTAGCTTTGTTCGACATGCTCTTAAAAGAGAACATTTCTAAGACTGACAGGGAGAAACTGAAACGGGCCAGCAAGGGACTCTTCGCCTCACTCAAGGAGCGTCTCGCGTCCATGCCAAATTGGACCAAGAACGCTACCACCCAGGCTGACGTTAAGATTTTCATTCTGGATAACCTCTATGCTTCGTTGCCCCGCCCTCCTTTTACGGACGCTGAAACTGAGGCGCTTGCCCAACGTCTCTATGGCTTTGTCTGGCAGCAAAGCGAGAGTGGGCAGTTTAAGGCGGCTGCATGAAGAAAGACAAAATGCTTTTGACGAAGCCTCAAATGGCGGAATTGGTGCGTTTTGGCCGGATATCGGACCGCGAGATTCGAAGCGACCTAAGCCTGGGGCTGATAGTAACCGAGAATGACTACACCTCGAACTTCACAGGCGCGTTTCGACGCAACGTAAATTGCTATTCGCGAACCGGGCTTTCTGCCAGGTCGTTCTTGCTGACTCCGCAACTGGAACGAGCCGGCGGAATCGATGCAACCATCATCATTTCGGACAAGACCTCTTCAAAGATCATGTTTTTTGAAGCGAAGTGGCCGCGGTTCAAGTTGGCGAATTACAAGTGGGATTACGCACAGACTGCACCCGGCTTATCGCATTTCTCGGATCAGCTTGATCGGCAAAGTCAACTGTCCCCGGCGTACCCGGTATTCGAGATGTTTTACGTGGAGTTTCCTTTTCGAAAGCAGCCTGCCTTTCTACTGGATCAGTATTCTTCGTGTGTTTGGCATGACGATGCCATTGCCTTTCGGAGCGGAAGGTCTGGGCCGATGTCCGTCTGGACACAAAAGGATTGCGAAGATCTGATTAAGAACGCCAGCTGCGATATTGGAGTAATATTAGAGTCGGTCGCAGCGTGCCGTAGAGGACAGCCGATTAATAGTAACAAACCGGAGGAGATCATTCGTGAACTCCATCTTGAAGGAAATATTCTGGCCATTAGCGGCGGTCGGCCTGAAGGCGTTGAGCCCGTGACCCTGCAGTAAGCGGACGATGGCTTCCCGGTCCAAACAAAACTACGGCGATGAAATTCAACCGCGGGGGGAGTGAGTGGAAAGTGAGTGGGGTCGCGTCTAAACATTTGACATTTCAGAGGAGGTATTCAAAGAGAAGGAATGGCGCGCCCGCTGCGACTGGAGTTTGAGGGAGCCATTTATCATCTTCTTGGACGCGGAAATGCGCGCCAACGAATTTTCGCCGGCGAGCGAGACCAACTTCAGTTTGTGAAGCTGATGGAAGCATCGTCCAAGCGCTTCGATGTCGCAGTCCTCGGTTTTGTGTTGATGGGCAACCATTTTCATCTTTTGGCCCAGACCCGGCGGGCTAATTTGAGCCGGTGGATGCATTGGCTGATGGTGAGCTACACGGTTCATTTCAATTGGCGTCATGGGCGCAGCGGCCATTTGTTTCAGGGTCGCTACAAGAGTTTTCTGGTGGAGGATGGTGAGTATTTCCTGGGGCTGAGCCGGTATCTGCATCTAAATCCTGTGCGCGGAACGGTTTTGGGAACGGGCACCCCTGCACAACGTCGCGATCGCCTGCGGGCGTATCGCTGGAGCAGCTACCGTGGATATGCAGGTCTAGACAAGGGGTTTGATTTCATAGAGGAAGACCTGGTGCTGGGCGAGATGCGGACGTCGCGGGCTCGGGAACGACAGCGGTACCGGCGTTTTGTGGAGGAAGGTTTAGTGCGCGAGATCGAGAATCCCTTCGAAGCTGTGCAATGACAGGCCGTCCTGGGAAGTGAGAGTTTCGCGCGGAAGGTGCAAGATCGAATAACAGAAATGACGCGGCACGGGCGAGAAGTGACGGCGGTGCGTCGGGGTGCAAAGAGAATGTTGCCGTTGGAGGTGATTCGACTGGCGGCGAAGAATTACGCGGTGCCTGAACGCACCTTGGTGGAACGTGGTGGCTACGGATTGGAAGCGCGCAATGTTGCGATGGCTCTCGTCTGGGAGAGATGCGCGCTTAGTCTGCGTGAGATTGGGCAACTCTTTGGAGGCATTGATTACTCGGCCGTGGCCCAACGCATCCGCCGGATCAACAAAGCGAACCCAGCCGCGCTAAGGAAGGCGCGGCGCGAAATGTCAAATGTTTAGACGCGACCCCATTCCTTTCCGACGGAATTTGCCGGGATGGGTGGCATCGCGTAAGCAAGGGCTGCATGAATCACCTGCGCAAACTCGGGCTGGCGTCGTTTCTTTTTCTTGGGCTCGGGCTTTTCTGCGGGACTTCTGAGGCCCGGCTCGGGTGGACTCCATCGACGGCTCTCACCGTGACGCTGATATGTTACGCCGTGGGGCTCGTGCTGGCCCTCATTGCTTTCATGCAATCCCGCCGTGGCCAGAGTCTTGACGGGACGACGAAGTTTCTCGCTCGCGCGCCGCTCGCCCTCGTCACCATCGGCGTCCTGATCGTTTTCCTTCGGGCCATGACCGGTTGGTAGAGGGGAAAGGAGCCGGCGGGAGCCGAGCGACATGGACGAAGCCCGAAGGGTAAGCGGGCGGGAGCCAGCGAATCAAAGTAGAAAACGCCTGGTCTTCACGCGTTAGTCTCAAGAATCAGCCGGCTCGGATCTGGGCGGGCGCTCTCGCCGCGCGCCCGGACGTTCGAGAAAATAGGCCGCAAGACGGTTCTCGCCCAAGCCCAGTTTTTCTGCGCAGAATGGAGCCGCGTAACAAGAGGAACACCAAAGGAGGTATCATGAGCAAGCAATCCAAGAACAAATGGCTGGCCAAACCTGAAAAACACGATTATCCGGCGGCGGTATCCTATTTGAGTTTGATTTATGACGAGAAGATCGCCGGGAAATATGCGCAAGCACTGGCCAAGGCGCCCATGACATCGTTCAAGGCCAAGGATATTTTTCGCGCTTCGCGGTTACCTTTGTTGGGGACAACCAATTCTCATGTGCGCAAGAATCAGAAGAAACTCGTGGCCGGCAAAAAGCTTTCGCCGCTTCTGCTCATCAGAGATCCAAGCCATGGCAAGCTCGTCATCGCGGACGGTTATCACCGAATGTGCGCCGTCTATCTGGTCGATGAGGACAGTCCCGTTCCTTGCAAGATCGTTTAGCACCCATCTTAGGGAGGCGCAGCGCCCCGATTTTCTTGGAGCGTGCAGACATCTTGCCAACTGAGACCGCGGCGAAGCACAAGCTTCCCCGCGGTTTCTTTTTTTTGTAGGAGGGACGGTCTCTCCTGAGAAATCCCAAATCTCAGGCACCAAATCCCAAAAAAATCCCAATAACCAAACTTCAAAAAGTGAGCTCGACGGGGAGCTTTTTGTCCGTTAGTCAGAATTCGATGAAAGGCTTGCTCAAAGCGATCGTTGCGGGCGCGTTGATGTGGGTCGCGATCAATCTGGTCGCGATCGGATATCAGCCTGCGCATGCCGGGTCGGTTATCGCCACCGTGGAAATTGTGCTCTCCCTCGTGGTGGCGATCCTCGCCTGTGTATTCCTGAGGTGGGGGTCGTAGTTGGGGGTCGCGCCCAGACATTTACATTTGAAATTCGATATCGGATCCAGCAGGGGAAGGCCAAAGAAAGAGGGTCAGCCAAGGGGTCAGAGCTAACTATCGACACTCGATCTACAGGATGGCTGGCCGCTGTGCCGTCCCCAAATAGTCGGACGATACGGAGATCGTCCCTCCCAATGCCGCTACAGGGACGTTTCTTCTGTAGCGGCACTCTATGAGCGCGGAGAGGGAAACGCAGACAAAGATCGACGGTCACAGACCGCCGCTACAGAAGAGGGCTTACGCCGCGCATTCCTTTATCGACCGTCGCTCTTGTGTTTCAATCCCTTAGGGGCAGCCGCGGGGTGCAGGTCACACCCGCGCGGCAGCCGCTCACGGCAGACTGCACCTGCCGCGTTGTTAAGAGGTTCTTCAATAGTGATCTCTTATCGACTAAAGACACCAACGCCGTTTGTAGTCACCTGTGCGAAAGTTTCTATCGCTGCTGCCGGCGTTTTTGGGCCAGCGGTTTCAATGACTAGTCCGATGACGCGGATAACATCGCTCCTGCTGCCGGGACGAAAAACTGCGGCTGATTCGACGTGGACCCAGCGCACCGCACCATCGGGATCGAGCAGCCGATGATCGAACGAGCGGTGTTGCCGGCACTGGCCTTGCAGAGGCTCTGTCGCGATAGCGGCCACCATTCGCCGATCATCCGGATGGACATGCTGCAATAAGACCAGGAGCTCAGCCGGCACGCCATCCGGCACGCGCAGAATGCGCCGAAGCTCGGCCGACCAGTACCGTTCGCCCGTATCGAAATTGATATCGAAGATTCCGATGTGTTGCGTGTCCCATTGTTTCATAGTCGCTGTTCCTTTCCTTTGACCTTCGGTTTCTCGATCGCGCCATTTTCCAAGGCGCAGCCGATGCCGCGCTGGATCCGATCGAGCGTGTCCGGCCGGATTCCTAACTCGCCGGCCTCAATCTTCGCAATCGTACGCGGATGTAATCCGCATCGCTTCGCCAGTTCGTCCTGGCTGATCCGGCGGGCGGTCCGCTCTCGCCGGATAGCGGCACCGAACGTCTTGCGCAGCGTCTCTTTCGCGAAGTTGTGTGGGAGCGAGAACGAAGGACCTTTCAAGCGGGTCACCTGGTTGGAGCGTGAAATGGCATACCGGTGCTTCCACGAACCATTTCGTATGGTGATGGGCGCGCTTCGGGCGACGGCTGCACCGGTGCCTCCTGCCAGCCGGGCAAGCCGGGCGTCCCACTTGCAAGGCGGACTAGGTCGACGCTGGTCGGAACGGAGGGAGGCGGGGCTGGATCTGGATTTTGGTCGCTGACTGTCTGCGAGGTGAGTTCATTCCCCAGCCACAGAATCCAACAGACTACAGTTTTGATCTTCATCCCGCCGATTATGGTGTCGGCCCTAAAGACACCGGCGCGGCAGAGCGGTTACATGGCACCGTCGGAATTTGTCGAAATCGTGTAACCGTGGTGAGAAGGGGCTGTCTTTAGCATAGACTGGAGTCACGTCACCCGGATCTCCAATGCAGTATGACAACTTTGACGAACAGGATTGCCTGCGCCGGATCGACCAGGGCGATGAAGTCGCCGCTCGTGAATTATTGCACCACTTTTATCAGTTTGTGCTCAAGCTTGTCCGCGCGCATCTGCCGCGACGGATCAGCGAAGAAGACCTGGTTCAAATGATTTTCATTAAGGTTTTTCACAAGCTAGACCAGTACGCCGGCCGCATGCCGCTGGAGCATTGGATTTCTCGCATCGCGGTCAACACCTGCTTGAACGCGCTGAAGGCCGAAAAGATTCGTCCGGAATGGCGGCTCGGCGATTTTACCGAACAAATTGCCGCCGGTATCGAGAAACTTGCCGCCACGGAAATTGATACTGCCAGCAACGATGATGTAACCACGGCAAAGAAACTGGTGGCCGCACTCATTGCGCAACTTTCGCCCGAGGATCGGCGCGCGAAGATGAAGAGAATGCTTGGCCAACGGGAGGTGTTAGCTGTTCCATGAAGGGAACGGAGCCATTCCTCGACCATGCCTTCGCGCTCGCGCGACGCCGTCCGGACTCGGTTCCCTCCGGGCTGCCCTTTGGAATGGAGACCGCTGTTCTGGCACAGTGGAGAAGTTCGCGCGCATCTGCGAAGAGCGACATCGGCATGCTTCGGATTTTTCGTTGGACGGCGATCCTTGCCTGCCTGGTGGCCGTGGCGGGCGGTGCCTGGAAACTTGATGATATCGCGCGGATCTCGCACCGCTTGGATCCTGAAACCAGAATCGTGGACTCCGCTTTTCTCGCCGGGCTTGACCAATGAGCAAGGCGTCATCCTGGAAGGTCTTTCTTTACGCGGCGCTCGTCTTCGTGGCTGGTCTGTTCATCGGCGTAATCGCCGGTCCGCATGGGCTAAGAATGCTTCTTAGTCCGCCCACGCCAGCCGAGATGTCGAGTCATATCCTTGCGCGGCTGCAACACCGGCTCTCGCTCACTCCAGAGCAGATTGCGCAGATCAAGCCGCTTCTTGAGCAAACGTCATCCGACATTGAAGCGATCCGTGAGGCCACGACCAAACAGGTAGCGGATCGGATCGCCGAGACGGATTCAAAGATAGCGCCTTTTCTCACGCCCGAGCAGAAAGCCAAACTCGACCAAATGGGAATCGAACATCGCGAACACATGCGACGCTCTCCCGTTTTCCGGTAGGCGCCGCGTTAAATATCAAATGTTTAGACGCGACCCCACTCCTCTCCACGCGTTAAATGTCAAATATTTAGACGCGACCCCACTCATCTCCCAGAGCAGACTGCGCAGATCACGCCGCCACCGGCTCTCGCTCACTCCAGAGCAGATTGCGCAGATCAAGCCGCTGGTTGAGCAAACGTCATCCGACATTGAAGCGATCCGTGAGGCCACGACCAAACAGGTAGCGGATCGGATCGCCGAGACGGATTCAAAGATAGCGCCTTTTCTCACGCCCGAGCAGAAAGCCAAACTCGACCAAATGGGCATCGAACATCGCGAACACATGCGACGCTCTCCCGTTTTCCGGTAGGCGCCGCGTTAAATGTCAAATGTTTAGACGCGACCCCACTCCTCTCCGCGACCCCACTCCTCTCCGCCGGCTCATTGGGGTGCGCGACAAGAAACTTTCATTAGAAAACCGCCACCAACCTTCTGGCTGCGTCGAGGCGTTTTTCCTGCAGGTTGTAGCCGGGATCGGTGATCCCGGGCCGGGCAAGGGAGCGCGATTCCCAGGGCCGGGATCACCGATCCCGGCTACAATCCATGCATGGAGGCAGGCATTCCTGCAGCAGGTCCAAGCGGCATCGGCCCGCCGCAACGCCCTCTTTTTCGACCCAAACCCGCCGCCGATTCCGGGTGATCTGATCTGCCGCATACTGTATCGTTACAGCGATGAAGCGCGCGCTTGAGGTGCTGAATGACTTGGAGAAGCAAGGCGTTTTCTCACGCTATGCAATCGGTGGGGCGATGGCTTCTACATTCTATACCGAGCCGGTCCTGACGTTTGATCTCGATGTTTTCGTCCTACTTCAGCCCGTAAACGGCGGTGGCCTAATCTCGTTCAGTCCAATCTATGAAGCGCTGCGGCGGCGCGGTTATGAAGAAGAGACGGAAACTGTCTCAATCGAGGGCATTCCGGTTCAATTTCCTCCCGCCTACAACTCCCTTACCGACGAGGCGGCCGCGGAGGCGCGCGAAATCGATTACGACGGCGTGCCCACACGTGTCGCGCGGGCAGAGCATCTCATTGCCATCTGTTTGCAGACCGGCCGTACGAAGGATCGTGCGCGCGTGGCGATGCTGCGCGAACAGGCGACGCTCGATCTCAACCTGCTTGCTGATATTCTGAAGCGGCATCAACTTGAGGAGAAATGGAAGCGATGGACGGAGTAAGCGCGGAGGTGGCCAGAATTTTTGCGGCAAAGGAAAGACGCCGCCGTGATCTGGCGCGGCTTCCATTTCAAGAGAAAGTGCGCGCCGTGATTCAGCTGCAAGAGATGGCGGCAACCATCCTGCGCGCGCGAGGAAAGATGGTGCGGCCCTGGAATGTGAGCGCCATCCATTCGGCTTCGCTCAGGACAGGCTCAAGCGAAAAGAAAGCGCGCGATTCCGAAACGCCAACGACGAAGCGTCCTGCTATGATAAAGTAACCCGTACCTATTCTTATGATGACGATACTGATGATGAAATCTCCTCGTGCCTGCGCTCTTGCTGGCGCCCTTGTTGCCATTCTTTGGTTTGCCGCCGCGTCTTTTGCCGCCGCGCAAACGGACAAACCGGTGCCGGGCGAATTGAAAGTGAAGCCCAGCAAGGAGACGCGAGCCGCCGCGGAAGGCGACACGCCGGGCAAGACCGACGCGAAGGATCGCGATAAGGATAAGGGCAAAGACGAGGAAAAAGATCCGCCGCCGAGTGTGACCGAGCACACGCTCACCGTTGGTGGCAAGACGATCCATTACCGCGCGACGGCGGGTTACATGGTGATGCGCGATTGGAGCGAGAAGAAAAAGGAGGAAGATGGCGAGGGCGATAGACGACGCACGCCGTCGCCCTCACCAGCGAAAGAAGCCGACAAACCGAAAGACAAAGACGGCAAAGATAAGGATGAGCCGAAGCAGAAGGCGAAAGTTTTCTATGTCGCCTACACGCGGACCGATGTGGGCAATGATCCGGCCAAGCGGCCGATCACGTATTCCTTCAATGGCGGGCCGGGGTCGGCGAGCGTGTGGCTGCACCTGGGCGCGCTCGGACCGCGCCGCACGGAATTGACCGAGCGTGGCGAAGCGCCGCTTGCGCCATATCACTTGGTGGACAACGAAGCGACCTGGCTCGATGCGACCGATCTGGTTTTCATCGATCCGGTTTCCACCGGTTACAGTCGTAGCGCGCCTGGTGAAGATCCGAAGCAGTTCCACGGCTTTAAGGAAGATCTCGCCAGTGTAGGCGATTTCATCCGGCTTTACACCTCGCGTAATACGCGCTGGGCATCGCCCAAGTTCATTATCGGCGAGAGCTACGGCACCACGCGGGCCGCGGGATTGAGCGATTATTTGCAGGAGCGCTACGGCTTCTACGTCAATGGCATCATCCTGGTCTCGAGCGTGCTGGATTTTTCCTCGATCCGTTTCGGGCCGGGCAACGACCGGCCGTTTCCGCTGTTCTTGCCGACTTACACGGCCGCGGCCTGGTACCACAAGAAACTGCCGCCGGATTTACAGAGCAAACCGCTGGCCGACGTGCTTAAGGAAAGTGAAAAATTCGCGTCGAATGAATACCTGCTCGCGCTCAACCGCGGCGATCAGCTCGACGAGAATCAGCGAAAAGAACTCGCGAGCAAACTGGCACGGCTCACCGGGTTACCGGCAGACGCCATCGCGCAATGGAATTTCCGCATTCCCGCGCAGCGTTTCTTTTTCGACCTGCTCAAGGATAGAAACCGCTCCATCGGCCGCTACGACGCGCGTTTCACCGGCATTCGCTATGAGCCGGGCACGGAGCAGTACGATTTCGATCCGAGCTACGAAGCCGTCCTCGGCCCTAACAGCGGGATGATGAACGATTACTTGCGGCGCGAGCTAAAGTTCGAGAGCGATTTGCCGTACGAAATGATCGCCGATGTGCGCCCGTGGAACTACGCGAACGTGGCGCAGAACCAGTATCTGGATGTTGCCGAAGACTTGCGCAAGGCGATGAGTCGCAATCCCTATTTGAAACTGTGGGTTTGCTGCGGCTACTACGACCTGGCCACACCCTATTACGCGGCCGAGCACGTGCTGCACGCGATGCAGCTCGACCCGACTATTCGCGATAACCTGCGGATGACCTTCTACGAAGCTGGTCACATGATCTACATCAATCATCCGTCACTGCTGCAGTTCCGCACCGACGCTACCGCGTTTATGCAGGACGCCCTCAAACCGCGTGTCGTGCCTGCCGCAGAGCCATAGGTTGTAGCCGGGATCGGTGATCCCGCGCTGTAGCCGCCTCGCTGTGTCGAGGCGTCCCTCGCAGAAACACGGCGATCCGGCCGCTGCCGGACCGTGGCTACAAGAAGGCCTAAATAATGGGACGGGACGGCGCCCGTCCCTCCAAGGGTTCTTTCGTCCCGGCGGGACTCTTTGCCTTTGAGAAGCTAATATTTCCCTGGCTTCGGCGTGAGCGGCCCGGCAGGCGGAGCTCGGCAAATGATTAACCGACTTTCAGAGCGATCTCGACGAGATGCATTTTGGCCGCTAGTAAGGAAGCGATGAAAGGTTTACTCAAAGCGATCGTGGCGGGAGCGCTGCTCTGGGTAGCGATCAACCTGGTCGCCATCGGATATCAGCCGGCCCATGCTGGGTCGGTAGTCGCGACGGTGGAAATTGTTCTCGCCTTGTTGGTGGCGATTCTCGCCTGTGTAATTCTTCGCTGGGATTAGCCGGGCTCGGCGTGCGCCGTGCCGCGCGAAATAGTGGGATGACACGGAGACGAACCCCCAACCCTGATTCCCAAGTCACCCGCGCTCTATGTCATCCCTCCAGAGGAAAAATCCAAAAAACAGAAGGCAACGAAGGAAGCAAAGGAGTTCTCAGACGCCACTCCGTTACCTTCGCTTCCTTCTGTTAAATTACCGCTTTCTCCCGTCTTAGCTGGATTTTGCGGGCGCAGACGCCTGCGTTTTTATCCATGCTCCTACGCGTTCCTGCAGAAGGTCCAGCGGCATTGCTCCGCCGTTCAGGATTTCGTCGTGGAAGGCTTTTATGTCGAACTTCGATCCGAGCTGCGCCTTGGCTTCCTCGCGTAGCTTGCGAATGGTGAGCTGGCCCATCTTGTAAGCCAGCGCCTGCCCCGGCCAGGCGATATAGCGGTCGGTCTCGCTCTGTGCCACCGTGTCGTTCACGTCGTTGGCGTGCATGTAATCGATCACTTTCTCACGGCTCCAGTTCTTGTCGTGAATGCCGGTATCGACAACCAGCCGAACGGCGCGAAACAGCTCGGAATTCAGCCGGCCATAGTCCGACACAGGATCCGTGTAGAAGCCGATCTCTTTGCCCAGCTCTTCGGCATAAAGCGCCCAACCCTCGGCGTAGGAAGAGTAACCGCCGTGGAGGCGGAACTTGGGAAGGTCAGGCAAGGTCTGGGCGATGCTGATCTGCATGTGATGGCCCGGGACGCCCTCGTGGTAGGCAACTGCTTCGTCGTCGACCAGGCTGCGCTTTGTCGGATCAGACACGGCCACAACCACCCGGCCAGGCCGCTTGCCGTCCGGCGTGCCGTTGACATAGTGCGTCGCCGCGGCTTTCGCGAAGTCCGGGATCGGTTCCACCGTTACCGGCCCTTTCGGCAACAGGCCGAATAGTTCCGGCAGCTTCGGCTCCATCTGGTGGATGTATTTGGCAAAGTCATCCACAATCTGCTGCTCGCTTTTCGGTTTCCACTTGGGGTCGTTGTTGATGGCCTCCCGGAAACTGGCGAGGTCCTTGTGCCCCTGTGCTACGGCCAGCTTCGTCATCTCTGCCGTGATGCGCTCCACTTCTTTCAGCCCGATCTCATGGATCTCGGCGGGCGGGACGTTCGTCGTGGTCATCATCTTGACAGCTTCCGCATAGCGCCGTTTGCCGTCGGGCAGACTTTCGATCGAGATCTCCGTCCGTCCTTTCGGGTCGTAATCGCTGCGGAGGAACTCCGCGAATTTCTTGTAGGCGGGAAAGACATCGTCGTTCACCGCCTTCGTGATCTCGTCGGTCAGCCGCTTCTTGTCCGCGTCGGAAAAGTCCGCCGGAAACTTCTTCGCCGGGAGAAGGAACGGGTTCGCGGCGATGACGCCATCGCATTGGCCGGGGAGCTTCTCGAGCACGAGCTTGGGCGGCATGAGTCCGTCCTTCAGGCCCTGCCGCATCACCTCGGTCACCTGATCCAAGACGCGCGGAATCTGATGGAGCCGGGAAATGTAATCCTGGTAGTGCGGCACGGAATCGAAGGGCATGCCGTTCGCCAAATCGGCGAGGCGGGTGTGGACGCCATTCTGCTGGTTCACGGGCATTTCATAATTCTTCAGGCTGAAGTTCACGTCCTCGCGCTCGATCTGCTGCTGGAGAAGCCGATGGCTGAGCAGGTCTTTGTCGCCCATTCCATCGCTGGGAATGGCTTTGAGCCGCGCCAGGAAAGCATCGGCTTCCGCATGCCGGCGCGCGATCTCGGCGAGTGAATACTGGCCCAGCTTATCGTTGTAGCGGTAGTCGCCAACGGACGTCGCCCGCTCCGGCGAGTTCTTGAGCTCCGTCTGATAAAACTCCTCGAATAACGCGTTTTGCTGAGCCACGCGCTCGGCCATCGGCGCCATCTGCCCGAAAGCCGGGCACGCCAGGGCCAGAACAACCCCAAACCCGCTAAATATATGTCGCATACGAAATCTTAGCAGAATGCGCCCGCCGCGCACGCACGGATGCAAAAGCTGAGGAGCGCTGATCGGGATTTGTAGGGCGTCTGCGGCGGACGCCCTACAATGGCGGACGATTTCGACGCTCTTAGAGCGCCGTCGCGAGACGATCCAGTCCTGCCTGCGATCAGGGGGTGGAAGCGGGCGAGGAGGAGGGGCCGGGTTCTTGTAACATCATGAAACCGGAGAAGACGGCGTCGGTGCGGTCTTTGTTCGCGGCGAGAAAAGCGGCGTTGGCCTTGGCCGTTGCGTTGTCGGACTTGGCCATGTCTTCGCTCATCGCCACGGCCATGATCGCGAAAATTCCCTTGGCAAAGTCATCCGGCGCCAGGCCGGCCGCCTTGAAGATTGCAACGGCCTTGGGGCATTTGGCGGAAATGATACTGCCCCAGGTCTCAGGCGTAATCGAGGGATCCTTGCCCACCGCAGCCATCTCGGCTTTCGCTGCATCGTCGGTGCTTATGCCCTTAATGAACTTGTCCATCTTGTCCAGAAGCTCGGTGGTGAGCGGAATGGCTCCGGCGGCTTTGATCTGGTCGGCTGGAGTTTCGGCGCGAAGGTCCGACGCGGCGGCGAAACCGAGTAGAGCGACGGTGAATGCGCTGGCAACCGCCAGGCGAGACAGGAAGGTAACGGTGTTTTTACCTGACGATGCTGATTTCATTCAGCGACGGTAGGAAGACGGCCCGATCGGTCAATTACAAATTCCCGCAGCGAGCCGAGCCCAAACATGGTCGGTCTGAAAAGCGTCGGAAAAAGTGGCGAACAAAACAGAGCCTGATATTGTCTAACCTTCGGGCAGGCAAATGAAACCGTTCATATTGCTGGCGGCGTGTTTCTCTTTCGCGATTGCGCAAGTCGCGACGGCCGACGATGGCGGGCGGAGGAATGCGGAGACGACGCAGCGAGTCGCTCGCCCGACATTCAATTCTCATCCCTCGACGGTTAATGGGAACCAGATCCGAATAGCTAACCATCCTAACGGGAACGTCCGTCGTCCTCCCCAGATGTTTCCGCAGCAGAGGCGTAATGTACCGTTCGGAAACTTTCAGGCAAGGCGGGCATCGGAGGCGGCGCGGCAGCGCGTGGTGGCGAACACAAGCGGCGGCCGTTTCCAGGGAGCAAACAACAATCGTCGAAGTTATTTCGACGCTCTCCAGCGCTGGCGACATGAACGGCACGACAGCAATTGGTGGAGACAACATTTCACCAACATCGTGCTCGTTAATTACGGCTATTACTATTGCGACGCGGGCTATTGGTATCCAGCTTTCGGCTATGATCCGGCGAATGATTCTTACGACTACGCCGGTCCCATCTACACCTATGGCGACCTGTTGCCGGATCAGATGATCGCCAATGTCCAGAGCGCATTGCAAGATGAGGGCTATTACTCTGGACCAGTAACCGGTTCACTGACGTCGGACACTCGTGCTGCAATTGTGAGGTATCAGGCGGACTACGGGCTTATCATTACCGGAGCGATCGACGAGCCTACCATCGAAGCGCTTGGTTTGAATTAACCTGTAGCAGCAACGCATTCGCTCTATGTCGTTCCTACAAGTTGTTGTAGCCGGGATCGGGGATCCCGGACGCGGCGATTCGGGTGGTCTTAGAGGCCGGGGTCACCGACCCCGGCTATAGCCATCCAAAAATAGTCGGCGCGAGCCGCCAGGGAAGGGCGCTCAGTTGGCCGCTATTTGCCAAAGATTTTCTTTACGTCGCCAACTTTCTTTTGAACTTTGCCGGCGACTTTTTCGCCTGTACCGCGATCTCTCAGGTTGGGATTGCCGATCGCTTTTCCGCTCTCCTCTTTAACTTTGCCTTTGGCTTCCCGGATGCTGCCTTCGATTTTGTCTTTAGTGCTCGATTTCATAAAAATGAATCGCGTGGCGCAACATTTCTGCGCGGACTCTTCGAAGATTTGATTTAGAAATGGCGGCGGTCGCGGCGACGGAAATATATCTGGACGTGGCGAGCTTGCGGACGTAAGAGAGTCGTCAGTTACGTCATTCGACGTTTTCAACGCATCTCCGGGGCGGCTGAGCAAACCGCAGGGACTGGACCTTCGCTGGACATCGCTTGCGCAATATCCAGATTGAATCGGAGCGGGCCGCCAGCGACAGTGAACGAACTCACTCATGTAAACCTCAGGCAGTCGGAGCGGGCCATCCGGGTTGAGGCTTAAGCGTAACGGTTCTTCTTCAGCATGACGCCGCGCCCGCCAATTTTTATTTCCGCCGTGAGCAAGGAACTGCGGAGCGCGCGTCAGTTGGTCGCCAACACGCTCCAATTCCTGGGCTATCAGCCGCTCTGGCAGGACATCTTCGGCATGGAGCAAGGCGATTTGCGCGCGATGTTGCGCTTGCAGGTGGACCAATGTCAGGGCGTTGTTCAACTTGTCGGCCTGGCCTACGGCGCCGAGCCGCCAGCCCCGGACGAAGAATTTGGCCGGGTAAGTTACACTCAGTACGAAGCTCTTTACGCCCGGAAACGGGGCAAGAAGATCTGGTACCTGTTTATCGACGAAACATTTCCGATTGATGCCTACGACCCCGAGAGCGCGGAAGCTCGCGAACTGCAGCAGGCATATCGCCGCCGCTTGCAGGCCGATTCCCACCTCTACCATCCGTTGACGAGCAGCGAAGGCCTTGAGGCCGGTGTGCTCAAGCTGCGGGACGATCTTTCCCGTTTGCGCCGGGGAGTAAAACAATGGGCGATTGGAGTCGCGGCGCTGCTTGTTATTATTACGGGATTGGCGATCTGGATCGTGTACGCGCAGCGCGGTCAAAGCGGCCTTATTCAAAAGCAAGGAGAACAGGTTACGGTCCTGGTCGACCGTTATCAGAAGATGCAGCAAGCCCTGGTGCTCCTTGCCGACGTGGAAACGCAATCGAAGGCGCCAGGCGCCAAGCTGTCGCCGGAAGAACAGCGGGCGAACGCGTATGCCATCCTCGAAAAGCAACTCGGCCTGCCAGCGGGTTCGCTCGCAAAGGAGCTCCCAGCGCTGGCGCTGGAACTTTACACCCGCGCGGACACCAGCTCGCTCTTGCGGGCACGCGCAGCCTATGCCCTGGGCAAGTTCGACGAAGCTCAGAAGCTGAGTCTGGCCGGCGCGGCGGAGGATGTAAAAGCCTACGAAACGGCGCAACGGGTTGTGCAAGATCGGCGCAAGAGCGCGATCGAGGGATACAAGCTTGCCGGTCAATCGGCGCAGAAGCTCGCCCAATACAACGAGGCGATGTTGCATTTGCGAGAAGCGGAGAAGCTAACCGACCGCGGGCGGGAACCGCAAGAATGGGCCGACGTGCAGAATTCCATTGCTGACGTCTTAATTGATCAGGGCCAGTACAAGAATGCGGAAGACACACTGCGAGCTATCGTGCAGGTCCTTACCCCGTTGTCCGGCCCTCAGGCGCCGGCGGTCCTGAAAGTTCGAAGCAGCCTGACCTATGCACGGTGGAAACAAGGGAAGGTGGCGGAGGCGGAGACAGACTTCAGAGACCTTATAAAAGCGCAGGAAAAAGTCCTCGGGCCGGAGCACCCGGACACGCTCTCGAGCCGCAACGGACTGGCGGGAGTTTTCAATGAAGAAGGGAAATTTGCGGAGGCTGAGGCAGAGCATCGTCAACTTCTGAAGAGCCGAGAGAAAGCGCTGGGACCGGACGACCCGGAAACACTGAAAAGTCGTTCCAACCTGGCCATCGCCCTCGCTAACCAGGGTAAGTATGCCGAATCCGAGGCGTTGTTTCGCGAAGTAGCGACAGTGTCTGAAAAAGCCCTGGGCCCGGAGCATCCGGACACGCTTCGAGCGGGCATTGGCGTTGCCAGTATCCTTAATGCAGAAGGCAAGTATGCGGAAGCCGAGAAAGAATATCTCGCGATGATCAAGCTTTTCGACAAGGTCATGGGCCCCGAGCATCCTGAGAACCTCTCTTATCGAAACCTATTAACGGGTGTTCTCGATAACGAAGGAAAATTTGCGGAGGCCGAAGCGCAGTGCCGCGAGGTAGCGAGGATTGAAGAAAAGGTGCTGGGGCCCGAACACCCCGAAACGCTGAGGACCCGTTCCAACCTGGTGATCGCACTCAGCAAGCAACAGAAGTATGCCGAAGCGGAGACGGAAGCCAGGGAAGTGATCAAACTGGAGGCAAAGGTGCTGGGACCCGAGACCGTAGACACGCTGACGAGCCGCGGCCTTCTGGCGGATGTGCTGTATGGGCGGAACAAGGATGCGGAGGCCGAAGAGGAGTTTCGCGATTTGATCAAGCTTGAAGAGAAAGTGCTCGGCCCGGAAAGCCCCTTTACTCTCGACGCTTGTTTTGATTTCGCTTCGGGATTACGGAAGGAGGGAAAACTCGAGGAAGCCAAGAATATGGCTCGCCGGGCGGCGGAAGGCGCGCGCAAAGTCCTCGGCCTTGATAATCCGGACACCAAGAAATATGAAAAGCTCTGGCAAGAGTTAGAGCCTGCCAAGGCTCTCTAATTCCAACGAGTACGCCAGTCCCAATAATCTGGTCGGAAGGCAGGGGTCGTCCCCCAGGTTCCGCAGCAGGGTTCGATCGTCGACAAAGATTTTGCCTCATGATATGGCTGAGGCAGCGGCATGGATGAGTTCGGCTATCTCGCGGTCATTCTCTCTATCATTCTCGGGCTAAGCGTGACGCAATTGCTCCAGGGCCTGAGCAACGTGATTAATGCAAGGGACCGTGTCCGAATTTACTGGCCTGCGATTGGATGGGCCTTGCTCCTTTTGGTCATCGATGTCCAGGCCTGGTGGTCGATGTTTGGTTATCGCGGGCGGCATACCTGGACTTTCCTTCAATTCGCGATCCTTCTGCTCGAGACGATCCTGCTTTACCTGCTCGCGGCCCTCGCTCTGCCGAACACTTTCGGCGAAGGCACCGTCGATCTGCGGGTGAATTATTTCCGTCATGCCCGGTGGTTTTTCGGTTCGTTCGTGAGTGTGCTCCTGGTCAGTCTCGTGAAGAATCTGGTGATGACCGGTGCTTTGCAGGGACCTTTCGATCTGAGTTTCCATTTGTTCTGGATCGTAACGGCGACGATAGCCGCCGCGACGCGCAGCGATTGGTTTCACAAAATGAATGTGTGCGTCGCTGCCGTTTCGTTCATCGTTTACATCGGGGCGCTCTTCGCTGAGTTGAGGTGATGATGGAAAGTGACCCGTGACCCGTTGGTAGGGTCGGCGCGCTGCGCCGACCGTGGCGGTCTTCGGGTTGGCGGGACAGAAATAGCGGACGCCGCAGCGCGGCGTCCCTACCATTCCCACAGAGCACACGAATGTTCCCGAGTGCATCGCCACCAAAGCCAGGATCACCCGACTCCGGTGGCAGCGAAGCGCGTTGATGGCGAGCTACGACGCAGCACCGGGCTGTGAAGTTTGAATGGCGGTCGCGAGCAGACTGGTGCGTTGATTCCATTGAAACTGGCTCTGCACGAGCTGCATTCCGATCAACGCCGTTGCGCCCAGAGCCTGGGCCTTACGCGTGACTTCGGCCAGACAGGTGTCAAACGAATGGTCGTTGACTCCTTCGACGCTCGCATAGACGACGCCAAGCTCACGCGCGCCGGCGGGGAGGCCGGGAAGTGTGCTCACATTCATCTGGACAAATGATGGTGCTCTCGGTTTTTCGTGGCTCATGATGTCTTCAATTTCGGTTTGATGTCGAACATCGCAGAGGACTCAGTTTCCGCGGTCCACGTCGTCCAGGATTACCAGGGTCTTTTCGAAAGCCTCAGAGTTAATCGCAATGGGGCCACGAAATGGATGACTTAGGATCAGGCAACTAAACAAAAGCAGTCCGATCAATGCGGCCATCAGCGCGGATATGATCATGTGCGGCAACGGACTTTCCATGTAGATGATGAAACTCATGGTAATGACGACGAAGGCGCCGCTCAGAATGACAATCCACATCACCGTAGAGATGTCTTCATTCGCCTGGATGTTGCGCTTGTTGCGGTCGTTCGTCACCTCGGTCAGGGCCTGCATCAACACGTTGCAGCTCAGAGGATAATCCTTCTTCATCTGGGTGGTGACCGGGCCGTTGGTGCCAAAGGCGCGAAATATATCCCCGGTTTGCTTGCGAGCCTTCGAACTGGGCTGGCCGGTGCTGGCCTGCGTGGGCCACTCATCTTCAATGACCCGGTGAATATACTCGCGGATCAATTCGCGAATCTTCTCGCCAGCCTCCGGCGGCAAATTGCCCGAGGAGCGGTAGAGCGGCACGAAGGAGATAGCTTCCGTCGCGACATTGACTTTGGCGGCATCGAAGGATTCCCAGACCGCCACTACCATGAAGCCAAGGAGCACGGCAAAGAGCACGCCGGCGTTCAGGAAGATCGGGACGCAGACATCGTTATGTCCTTCCTGGACCCTGCCGTGCAGGAGTTTGCGGCTCAACCATACGCCGGCTATCGCGTACACGGCCGGCCCGGCAATCATCAGTACGCCGAGCACCAGGTAATTCATAGGCTGTTTCCAGCAAAATCGACGGCGCTACGACGGCAAACCTTTGCGCGCTATCAGCTCCATCTGTTCACAGAAACGATCCAGCTCGCCGAGTGTGGTGTAGATGTTAGGGGTGATGCGAATGCCCTGGAACTCTTCGTGGACGATGGCCACGGTGAAGATGTGGTGTTTGTCGAACAGATATTTGGCGACGGCCTCCGGACTTGTTCCTTCGATCTGGACGTTCGCGATGGCGCACGATTGGTTCGGATCGAACGAGGTGTTGAAGCGAACCTTGGGCACGTCCTTGAGTCGGTTCATCCAGTAACGTGACAGGTAGCGCAACCGAGCTTCCTTGCGTTTGCCACCGATCCCGTTGTGAAAGACCAGCGCTTCACCTATCGCCAGCCTTATCGCGGCCGAGTGAGTGCCAATTTCCTCGAACTTGCGGATATCGGTCGCCTGCTTGGATTCGGCGGCCATCATGGGCCAGATCTTTTCGATCTTGTCGCGCTTCACGTAAAGCAAGCCCGTGCCTTTGGGAGCGTACAACCACTTATGCAGGCTGGTGCCGAAGTAATCGCAACCCAGGTCTTTCTGTTTGAAATCGAACTGCGCGAAGGAATGGGCGCCGTCCACGATCGTTTCAATTCCCTTGGCGCGCGCCAGGTCGCAGACCGCTTTCACGGGAGTGATCTGACCCGTGATGTTGACCTGGTGCGCCATCAGAATAAGGCGCGTCCGATCGGTTATTCCCTTGGCAAAGGCCGCGGTAATCTCGTCGAGGTTCTTGGGCGGAATGGGAATCTGAATCAGCTTGAGCTTGAGCCCTTCGCGCTTTTCCCGCTGACGCAGCGTGGTCAGCATGCGCGGATAGTCCTGGGTGGTGGTGAGAATTTCATCACCCGACTTGAAGTCCATGCCCAGCAAAAGGATTTCGAGGGATTCGGAAGCGTTACGGGTGATCGCAATCTCTTCGCGATCGCAGCCGAACAGTTCCGCGAGGCCGGTCCGAATGGTTTCGGATTGAGGTTCGAGAATCTGCCACATCGTGTAGGCGGTGGCGTCTTCCTGTTGCCAGGTGTAACGCACCAGCGCTTCGGTCACGATCCGTGGACTCGGTGAGACGCCGCCATTGTTCAGATTGATGATGCCGCGAGTGACGGTGAAAGAGTTTTGAATGATGGCCCAGTAGTCTTCATCCATGGCGGCCTGCTCAGGCGTCAGATGTGCCACGCTCTGGGTTGCAGCCGTGACGGTTTTCAGCAACGAAGCGACGGTGGCGGAGGAAAGCGTTGCCAGGCCGAGGCCTTTGCCGGCGAGCGAAAGGAAGTTGCGGCGGGTGCGGGTACGATGAGTGGGATTCATTGGAAAGTAGAATGGAGCCGGCGGGAGCCGGGCGACATGGATGGCAAAGTCGCGATGGTAGCGAAGAGCGAGGCCGGAGTCGAGCGAATCAAAGTAAAAAACGGAAGGGCCTGGAGGACAGAGGTGGGATTTGCTCGCGCGGGGATGGATGCTGCTCTTAGAATCCAAATTGTGATGCGGGCTGCGATGCGCTTTTGTTTCTCCATTTTTGTTCCGCTCCTGCTCGGGACGAGCTGGCTGAGCGCGGCGGACACGGATGGTCACATCGATTGGCCCGACGGCAATGTGCTGCATGAACATTCAACTTCGCCGGACGGCCAGTTTGGGATCGTTGTTCCAGGGTCTGAAGACGCGGGAAACGATGATCGCGACAATTTCGTAGCCAATCTAAAAACCCATGAGCTGCTTGGGAAAATCAAGGATGCCGACTATTTCGAGAGGCAGAATCATCGCGGCCTCGATGTGGTCTGGGCGCCGGACTCCGGCAGCTGCGTGCTAACCTACGAGGGTCGGTTCGGATTTGACGTCATTCTGTTGTTGGAACTCAACGGGCCGCAATTCACGCAAACCGATCTCGGCAAACATATAGACAAAGCGCTCACGGCCGCGGCCGGTGAAGAAGGTTCGAGCAGCGCCTGGGTCCGATTTGGTCCCGACAAGAAGATCCTGGTGCGCGCACTAACCTATACGGGCAATCCTAAATTGATGGATGAGAATACGAAGCAGGCCTGGTTTGCCGGCACATTCGATCGAGCTTCGAAAAGATGGACCGCGAGCGGCGCGCACCGGACGAAAGATTGGGAGGCGCTGTCGAGCGCCTACTCAGCTCAGGGGGGCCAGGATATTTTCGTCGTGCCCAACGGCGATGAGAACAAGGTGCCGAAGGATTTCGCCGGGGTTCTGGTCAATTCCGAGGAGGAAAAGGAAGAGCATCTCGACGAGGAGATGAATGCCGTTTACCAGGGGATTCGCCTGCTTTTGCCGCCCGGTCGGTTTGCGAAGGTGAAACAGGATCAGATCGCGTGGCTGAAAAAACGGGACGCGACACCAACTGGCCAAAGATCCGGGATGATCATTGAAAGGATCAAGGCGCTGGAAGTGTTCCTTTGGTGAGGCGCGCGCGAAGCGCCGGTTATTGGAGATCGGTTATTAGTTATTAGGGGGGTGGGGCAGGTTGCCTGCCGCCATTAACTCCGGCCGCTAGTGGCGTTCGAGGTCGGCGCGCATCGCTGAAATGGTGATCTCGGCAGGCATGATGCCGGTATCGGTATAGTGGATGGTTACCTCTTGCGTTTCCTTCGAGAAGGAGATTGCGCCGGCCATCGGGTCGAGGGCGGCGAGATCTTCTTTCCAGCCGGCATCCTGAAATTGTTTCCGCAAAATTTCGACTGTCGCTTTAGCTTTGCCGTTGGCGACGCTGAAGTTGATCTCGTCCTTGCTCGCTTCCACGTCGCTGGCTTCGGGAGGAAGGGTGACAGCGACTTTCGGCGAGGGCTTGTTGGCTTCGGTTTCCCGCGCAGTCTCCTTCGCTCGCTCGGCGTCGGCGGCGGCCCGAAGTGCGGGAGCTTGTTCTTTTATTCTGCGGTCGAGCTCGGCGATCTCGGCGGCGCTCTGGAAATGCATTGAAACGGGAAGCTTGCCGTCACGGTTGGAGGAGAAGGTAAGCGTCAGCATGTCCTTTCCGGGATTGCGAAAGATCATGGTGTCCCTGCCATCGATCTGGACGAGGTGATCGAGAGTGGGTTCCCATTTGGTTGTGGCCAGCGTTTTCCGATAGAAGTCGACGATGGTTGCCTTGTTCGCGGCGGTCTGGAAGCTGAGTTCCAGGGTTGGATCGGTGTAACGTAAGTCCTCGGCGTCGGTCGGCGCGGGAAGGTCGGCCGAGAGCTGCTCGCCGGAGTAAGAGATCATGGTTTTGCCTCCTTGCGCCGGCGCAGCCGCGACGGTGGCAGTGACCTGGATGGCGTTTCGTTTGTAATAGGCGGAATCGCCCGCGCCGCCGTATGGGATCCAGCCCTGGGCCAGCAGGAGCTTCCGGACGGTCCCGGCGGTTTCGGGAACAGTGGCGTCGGTGACGTACATGGCGCTCATGTCGCCGACATAGACAGGCTTTACATTCGGAGGAGTGGGCAGCTGTCCCGGCTTGATGTTGCCCTGGTTTTGAAGGCCGATAAGGACTTCGCGAGGTTGTCCATTCGGAAAGACCGAGAGCGAGAGAACAAACCCGTTCTTGCCAAAGCTGGCGCTGGCTGATTGGGCGGTGTCGGAAGTGTTCGGCAGTTCTTTCCAACCCTGGGAAGTGAGCGCTTTTCGGTGGAACTCGAAGGCCGTTTTCACGTCGCTCGTGGCGGCATAGGAGAGACCGGCGGCCCGGCGCGGCCACGGGGGTTTGGATCCGGTTACGAGTGGAACAGTGGAAAGATCGATCGCACGCGCGGCCTGCTCGACGGTGGCCGGCTCCTGCACCGGTTCATTGGATGTCTGGTTTTTGGGTCCGCAATTCGAAAGGCAAAGAAGCGTGCCGCCGAGCGCAACCGCGCGAATGATTGCGAGGGAGTGGAGACTCGCCGCAAGATGCCGCCGGGTTTCAAAGATCATGGCGGCGATAGTAACGGAAGAACGAATCCTGCCCAGCCCTGTTTCCTGATGGGTTGGAGCGGGAGTCTACAACCGCCGCTGTATTGGAGACGCCCTCGGGCCGTTGGGCGCAGAGCAACGCCTTTTTCCTGAGCGTTGCCGGCCTGAGGGCAGGCCGGCTCCAGTGAGATCCGGCTATTTTTGCTGGACCTTTACCAGGGTAGCCGAAACGTTGTGGGAAACGGATGGACTGCCGCCGGTGCCAGTGATGGTGAGTGGATAGGTTCCGCGTCCTGAGCTTCCTGGGACGATGACCGTCAACGTGGTGTTCGTGGTTGCCGGGTTCGGACTGAAACTGCTACTGGCGCCGGAGGGAATGCCTGTGACAGTGAAGTTCACGGGTGTAGTAAAGCCTCCACTTGGCGTGATGGTAACATTATACGTCGCCGTCCCTCCGCCGCGTGGAACGGTGAAGGACGATGGACTAACCGACAGCGAAAAATTAGGCGATGGCGTGGCAGTCGGTGTTGCGGTAGGTGTCGCAGTCGGCGTTGCAGTAGGTGTAGCAGTCGGTGTGGCGGTAGGTGTGGCAGTCGGTGTAGCAGTCGGTGTAGCGGTAGGTGTGGAGATAGGCGTAGCAGTCGGCGTGGCGGTAGGTGTAGCAGTCGGAGACGGTGTCGGGGTTGGGGTTGGATTGGCCGCGGCGATCTTAAAGCTCCCGATCCGGGTGCGCCAATTGAAAGTGCCGTTCGCTGCGTAGTATTCGTTGGTATACCAGAAGGTGCTGTCATCGATAGGATCGACGGTCATCGAACTATAGTCGCCCCAGCGGTTTCCGGTACCGCTCTGGCTGCCGGCCCCATCGAAAAGATGGGCCTCGCCCTGGCCGAGAACATTGAGCGGATCGGTAGCCAGGCGGCCGGCATACCGCAGTTGCGGATGGATGGCAGAGCTCGAGGCGCTGAAACCAAGGGCCATGTTCCCCTGGCCATCCATGGCGACGCTCCCCATCCAGCGCCAGGTGGTGTCGGGCTGATAGGTGCTTTCCTGATACTTTGTCACGGGGCCACTGGTGACATTGCGCAACTCAAACCAGCGAATCCCTGCGACGCCATTAGCACTCACCGTGTAGTTTCCGATCACCGATTCGTGATCACCGAAGTTGCGATAGGCGAGGCGGAACATGAGCCGATCGCCGATGCCGTCGAGATAACCCGACGAAGTAACACCGGTTTCTGGCACGCAGGCTCTCGTGTTTGGGCAAAGGGAGGTGAACCCAGCCGCCGGCGGATTAGCAAAAGTGGTGAAGGTGGAGTTAGCGGGCGTCCCGAAATCGGCGTGGAAATGATAGGTGGTGTAATTCGGATTCGTGCTCTGGCCGGGGAAACCGACGAAGGTTGCGGGCGCGCCCGCGGGCGGGAGAGTCTGGCCATCGAGACTGGCGGGGAGGAAGGGATCGACGGACCCGCCCAGTGGGCCCACGGGGCTAACGAAACTGGCGGAGGCACCGGTAAGCATGGCGGCCCGATTGAAGGCAAAGGCCTGGGGGCCGAGGTAGGACGACCCTGAGGAGTTAAAGACGTTCATACTCATGTAGTAGCCATCCGGCCAAACACTCAGGTGTGGATAATCGTAAAAGTTTGAACCGAGGTGGAAGCCATAGCGATAGTAGCTGCCGGTCGCGTCGCCGGTCGCCGAGACAGCCACGCACTCATCGGTGACCGGACCGTTCGAGGTGGATTTGGCGAATTGGGTGATGATCCAGCGATCGGCGAGTTGATCGTAAAGCACCACCGGGTCGCCCTGGCCGAGGGTTGCGCAGGGGCCGCCGAACCCGGTCCAGATCGAGGAGATGCTGTTTGGTCCGAGCTGGGACGCCCCGGTGTTCTTGTCGAAGACCTGAAACCCTTCATTAACAATTTGGACGTACTGGGTTTTGCCCACCGCGCCGTTCGTGTCGGGTGGCGCACAGTTGCACCCAACTCCGGGAAAGGGAATGCCATCAAAGTTGTTGAGGGTGGCGGCAATGGAGGGAGCCAGGATAGCCAGCGCAGAAGACGCGTGCCGGCTCTGAATCACGGGGTCGGTCCCGTCCACGTGGCGGTGCGGGATCTTCGGATTCTCGTTGGCTTCGTGCTCGGACTTGCCATCCGCGGCTGACCAGGGTGGCATCGAATGAAGCGGCGGCGACATATCATTCTGATAGGAGCGCCCGGCCGTGACGCTGTTTTGCTGCGCCGTCGGAGCCTGCGCGGAAAGAGAAGGTCCGGAAAGGAGCCCGAACGCAAGGAGCAATGCCGCCGAACAAAGGAGAAAAGTCAGCAGGAAACGAAACCGGGAAGAGGCAGAGCAGGATGAGCCAAGTCGATTCATAAGGAAGAGATGGTTGCGACGGCAGCAATGAATTGCCGCGGGACTACGCTATTCGAGGTTCCGGAGTGTAGTCACGTTTTTTTGGAAAACTGAGGATTACATTTTTGACAGAATTGCGCCAATGGCGAGCTCCCAACCGGTTCCCGTCTGAGGGCCGGCCGGTTCCAGAGATTTTTGCCTGATTTCAAATGTCGCGTATCAGTTCAACCGCGACGGAGTTCTCATTCGTCGGAATGGAAATATTGTCCGCCGAAAACATTCAACAGAACTGCTTGAGCATCTCCACGGAACAAACAGCTTCGGCACGGAAGCTAACGGCGGCGAAAAGCTCGGACTCGTTTCTGATCGATGGCATCAGGCTGCGGATTTTCCTGATTTCCTTCACGCTCCTCTTCTTCGAGCTCCTCTGCATTCGCTGGATCCCGGCTTACGTGCGGTATCTCAGCTATTTCACTAACTTCATCCTGCTCGCTTCGTTCCTCGGCATGGGGCTTGGTCTCCTGTCGGCCCGGCGCGCCACATTCAGGTTTCCTCCATTCCCGCTCATGGTGTTGTTGCTCACCGCGGTCGTTGCGGTCAATCGGTTCGAGCTCAATATCTCCTCTACCGATGTTCTCTACTTCGGCTCCGGCACCCACGGCGTGGCGCGGGCGGAAAGTTTTATCCTTCTGCCGCTGATTTTCACCTTCGTGGCGGCGGCGTTCATTCCGCTCGCCCGGACTCTCGGTTCGCTCTTCACCCAGACGGCTCCGCTCACCGCCTACACCTTTGATATTCTGGGCAGCCTCGCGGGCACGGCGGCATTTTTCGTCATCGGCTATTTCGCTCTTCCGCCGATTTACTGGTTCGCAGTCCTCGGCCTTCTGGTCCTGGTCTTGAGCGCAAGGGCGGCATTCATCCGATCTGCTTTGTTCACGATCGCGGCGGCCGGCATTGCCCTGTTTCTGCAACGCGGCACCTATTGGTCGCCTTACTACAAGATAACCCTCACTCCCGCGACACCGGCCGGCTATACCCTCGACGTCAACAGTATCGGCCACCAGAGCATGATCCCGTGGCGGGACAAGGAGCCGTTCTACCGCCGCGTTTACGAACTCTTTCCCGGCGCTTCGTTCGAGCACGCTCTCATTCTCGGCGCGGGTAGTGGCTCCGACACCGCGACGGCACTGGCGAATGGCGTGAAGTCGATTACGGCGGTCGAGATCGATCCGGTCATCGCGAAGCTCGGCGCGCGGTTTCACCCGGACCGGCCCTACGACGATCCGCGCGTGCGACTGGTGAACGCAGACGGCCGCGTTTTCCTGCGGAACACGAACGAGAAATTCGATCTCATCATCTTTGCGTTGCCGGACTCACTCACCCTGACTTCGAGCATCGCCAATCTGCGGCTCGAGAGTTTTCTCTTCACCCAGGATTCGCTCGCGGCCGCGCGCGAGGCGCTCACGCCCAACGGTGTGCTGGTGCTCTACAATTATTACCGGGAACCGTGGTTGATCGAGAAACTGGCCAGCATGGTCGGGCGTACGTTCGCCCGCGATTCGTTTGTTTCGACTTACGGAGGCCAGGGACGGGGCGCAGTCATCATCAATGGCCCAAGGTTGAGCGAGATTCCGGCGGGCGCCTATGGTCCTTACCGCGAAAAGACTTTCTCTCCGGCCGAAACAAGGCTGCGGGTGACGGGTGAAGGATTTTTCGCAGTGACTGACAAACCGGCCGCGACGGACGACTGGCCATTCATTTATCTTCCGAAGAAATCATTTCCGATGCTTTATCTCCGCGGTCTTGCGGTGATCCTGGGGATTTCGCTGGCAGCTATTTTTTTGATAGCTCCACGCAGCACGCTGTGGCGGTTCGACTGGCACATGTTCTTTCTTGGGGTGGCTTTTGCCCTCCTGGAAGTGAAGGCGCTGATCACGTTCGCGCTCCTTTTCGGAAGCACGTGGAATGTGAACTCGCTCGTCTTCTTCGCCATCCTCACGAGCGTGCTGGTCGCGGTCCTGGTGAATGCGCGGTTTAGCTTTCGCCGGATCTGGATTTTCTACCTTCTGCTCTTCGGGATGCTGGCGTTGAACCTGGTGGTGCGGCCGGAGGCGCTGCTCCTGCAAAACGCGATCGCGCGTTATGTGATCGCGAGTTGTCTCATCTTCGCACCCGTCTTTCTGGCGAACGTGATTTTCTCGAATTCATTTCGCGAGACTGAGGTGGCGGATGTGGCGTTCGCCTCGAATCTTCTTGGGATCATGGTCGGGGGAATGCTGGAATACTTCAGCATGCTTGTCGGGTATCACATGCTTCTCGTCGCCGTGATCGCGTTCTATTTTCTCGCGATGGTGATGCGGGGGCGGACGAGGCCGCGAATCAACTAGCTTAACTAACTCCGACGCCCATCAGCAGTCCTCCGGCACTCACTGCTGGATTGATGGTGAGGAAAAGAATGCGTCCGGTGACCGGCGCGAACACGGTCTCGAGAGTGTCACCGAACAATGACCCGACGGTTCCGATCGCGGCGCCTTGCTCCACGAGGTCGCCGGCAGCGACGTTCGGATAAAACATGCCGGCGTTACTGGAGTAAATCCAATCAAAGGCGGTGAGGACCGCGGGGGCGGAGACATCGGAAACGGAATCGTTACTCATTCCGAGATGGCGCAGGACACGACGAACTCCATCGATCAGCAGCGTGACCGCGTCTTCTTGGAGTTGACCTATGCCACCGGCCTCGGCGAGTACGGCCGGCACTCCGATTTCCGCGGCGGCGACGTAACTCGATGAGCCTTTCGCTTGCTGGATCGGACGACTAACGGTGAGCACGTAGGGTAGCCCGAAAACTAGCGCCAACTCCTTACTCCGGCGATCTACGTCGGTGTCGCCCTGCCGACAGATGCTGAACGGGATCAGCGCTTCGGGAATATCGCCGCCGTGCAGGTCAATGTAAGCGTCCGCGTAAGTGATGAATTCGTGGACGAGCGCGTGCGTCATCTGTTCGCTATAGCTCCCTGCGGGGTCGCCGGGGAAAACGCGGTTGGGGTTCACGTTGTCCACCGGACAAACAAACATGCTCCGGTTCCGGAACGCCGGCAGATTCAGCACCGGCATAAGGATGATGGTCCCAGTGATGTCACTCGGATCGAGTTCGCGCGCGAGCCGAATCACAGCTTCGATCGCGGGGTATTCGCCGCCGTGGACACCTGCGCCGACGAGCAAAACCGGTCCCGGCTCAGCGCCGGTGATCGTGACCACGGGCCGAGGCTCATCGTTCAGCAGAGCACCGGGAAGCGTGACAAGGTGCCGTTGCCTGGCGCCAGGTAATAGTGGCCCCAGGATCGGGATTTCAGGCGGATATTTCATCGGCTGCAAAACTCAGCTTGGTCGGCGGCTCAAGGCAAGCGCGAGAACGTAAGACGGAAGTTTCATGCGTGGCGAAAAATGGCGTAATAAGGGCTCGCACGCGAACAATACCTAAAGGCCGATCCGTCCGTTGGCGGATTAGAGATTGGTTATTGGGCGAAAGGGCGGAACTGGGGCCGCCAGTTATTTGTTATCGGTTGTTAGAGTGATAGAGACGGAGGACCTCGCTGCGCTCGCGGATGTTAGAGGTCCTTCGACTTCGCCTTGCTTCGCTCAGGACGACAAATAGGGACGAAGCAAATGTTTAACGCCTAATGAAGAGGGGCGTCAACTCGTCACATGTCACTCGTCCCAGCTTGTAACGTCTAGGCTGCGAGGCGATCGACGGCGGAACGGAGGTCGGCGATGTTAAATGGCTTCGAGAAGATGTCGTGCACGTCCATCCGCTCGTAGGCTTCGCGAATTTCCGACGAGAGATGCGCCGAGACGACGATGATTTTGCCATTGTCGCCGCGTTCCCTGAGCGCCCTAACCAGTTCCGAACCGGTCAGGTGAGGCATTTTTTGATCGACGATCATCACGTCGTAATGTTTCGAGCTGTCATCGAGCCGGGCGAGGGCGGCCACACCGCTCTCCACACAGGTCACTTCGTAACGCGGACCGGCAAACACGAATCGCAGCGACAGCGTCACCGACGGTTCATTATCGACTGCCAGGATTCGAAGAGGTGCGCCCATTGTCGAGGTACGAACTAGCATCGTCCGTACCGGCGGTGGACATTCCCTGGGTCGAGAATTGTTGGACGGCGCGCCGCGTCCCAGGGCCCTTCACGAATGGGTGGAAGTCAGCTACTTGGATTTGCTCCCGGCCAGTTCGGCGCGGGCCCGGGCCATCTGCTTCTTTTCCTTGGAGCTTAGCTTCGGAAAGTGAAGGTGAAGGGAACGTAGTTTCTCGATGACGATCGATGAAACGACCAGCTGGGTAAACCATTTGTGATCGGCTGGGACGACGTGCCATGGGGCGTGGGCCGGGGAGGTGGCGCGGACCATCTCTTCAAAGGCATTCATGTAACGGTCCCAGAGTTTCCGCTCGACCAGGTCGTCCTTGTTGAACTTCCAGTGTTTTTCCTTCCGGTCGATTCGATCCAGGATCCGCCGGCGCTGTTCCTCCGGTGAAAGATGGAGGAAGAACTTGAGGACGACCGTCCCGTTGCGCGTGAGATGGCGTTCAAAATCGTTGATGCTCGCGTAGCGCTCTCGCCAAATCCGTTTCGTGACCAGCTTCTTCGGAATGCGCTGATTCCCGAGATACTCCGGATGCACTTTGACGACGAGGACTTCTTCGTAGTAGCTCCGGTTCAGCACGCCGATGCGGCCGCGCTCGGGCATTGCCTTCGACGCGCGCCAGAGAAAGTCGTGGGCGAGCTCCTCCTGACTCGGCGTCTTGAAGGAAGTGACCGTACATCCCTGCGGATTTACGCCGGAGAGAACGTGCTTGATGGTGGCGTCCTTGCCGGCTGTATCCATAGCCTGGAAGACGAGGAGCAGCGACCATTCGGCCTGGGCGTAGAGTTTTTCCTGCAACTCACAAATCGTGGTTACGCTTTTTTTGAGCCGCTTTGACACGCCCTCTTTCGATTGGATCTCGCCCGTATCGCCGGGATCGAAATCTTTCAGTCGAAACTTGTCCGGGGAATCGATGCGGTACCGCGTGGGGTGAAGATCCTCTGTGAGCTCGGACATGAATGGCGATTATCGTCTCTGAATGGTGCGATGCCAGCCGAGTTTTTTAGCGGAAATCCTGACCGCAACCTGATCTTCCGCAGGAAATCAAAAACCGCCGGCGCCGCTTGGTTCCAAAGCGAAAACCACCACGACTTGCCATCCCAAAATAAGAAAGTAGAAGTGGGAAATCGATTCTGCTTTACTGGCCGGCGATGCAACCGAGCGAAGCTCTTGGCGTTGCGGCGCAGGTGGCGGTGGCGCTGGCCGGGTTTGCCGGGGTGGTGGTGGTTTTTCGTCCGGAATCTGCCCACCGCTGGTCTGCCCTGGACCGATTTCGACTTCATCTCCTGCTGACCAATTCGATTTATCCGCTCGCCTTTTCCATTTTTGGGATCCTGCTGCTTACGATAGCCCCGGCGCCCGCATCGATCTGGCGCTGGTGCAGCGGAATCGCCGTTGGCACTCAGGTTTTGGGCCTGCTGGCTAGCGCCGGGAGCATGCGCAGCCTTGGCTCCGCTGACCTCGAGGGCATCAGCAAACTGCTGTTCTATCCGCTGTTGGTGGCAGGAGTGACGGCCATGTTGCTGCAGGTTTACAATATTATCGTGCTCAATTTGTTTTGGCCCTTCTTCGCCGCGATCGTGGTCCATCTCCTTGCGGCCATGTTACAGTTTATGCGCTTCGTTGTTCCGACGTCGAAATCAAATTGAGCGTGCTTGACGAATAATCGAATGGACCAGGAGTTGGCGAACGGGTCGAAAGATCGAGCCGGAGTGATCGCGCCGCCGCCGCTGATTTTTCTGGGTGGAATCCTGCTCGGGATCGCCCTGGATCGTTGGGGGCGGCCCTGGCCGATCTTCGCCTCGGCAGGTCCGCGATGGAGCGGGCTCGCGGCCATCGTAGCCGGGATCGCGATTATCGTTGCGGGAAGGAAGGCGATGCTGGCGGCGGAGACGAATATCAATCCCTTCAAGCCGACAACTGCGATCGTGAGCTCGGGACCGTTTCGTTTCACGAGGAACCCGCTCTACCTGTCTGTGACTCTCATCTACCTCGGTCTGACTCTGGCGGTGAATACGTGGTGGGCGTTCCTTCTTCTTGGGCCCGTGCTCCTATTCATCCATTTTGGTGTCGTCCTAAGGGAAGAGCGTTATCTGGAACGTAGGTTCGGCGAAAGCTATCGGGAGTATCGATTGCGCGTGCGTCGATACCTGTAGAATAATGGAAAACATGCGCGCGAGATTTGTTCTCCTGGCTCTGTTAGTAACAACGCTTTCATCGTTCGCAGACGCAGCGTGGTTGAAGCATGATGTGGCGACGATCAGTCCTTTGATCGCCGATGACATTCAATCCTGGTCGTTCAAGGGAGCGAGACGGGGCAAAGCCGACCTGTTGCGCTCGGTCGAGAAAAGCGAGGAAACCGACACCAAGGTGGAAGAGCCCATGGTGCGCGTGTTGGGCGACGCCGCGATCTATACGGCGCGAATCATCGATAGCGGCAAGCGCGCTGGCGGCGAACCCTTTTCTCTCACCAGTCTGGTGACGAACGTGTGGGCGCGGCGTGGCGGCAAATGGCAAGTTGTGTCCGAACACCAGAGCGTGGTGCAGAAATGAAGATTCTTCTCGAAATGGGCGAAGCCTTCCTTCTAACGTCAGCGGCGGCAACCAAGGAGACCTGACGATGATGACACATGGAAAAACTGGGAAGCGCGTGCTTCTGGGAGTTTGCGCGGTAGCGACGCTTTCATTGGGCGCGCCCAGGGTTTCGGCCGCGGAGATTAGCGGGATGAAATTGCCCGACCAGGTGACGGTGGAAGGGAAGACGCTCAAATTGAACGGGACCGGGCTCAGGCAGGCGACCATTCTCAAGATCAACGTGTATGCGGCCGGTCTTTATCTGGAAAATTTATCAAAGGACGCGGAAGCGATCGCGAATTCGGATCAGTCCAAGAGCATCGAGATGGTGTTCATGCGCGACGTGAGCGCGAAGCAGATGGCGGACGCGTTTCAGGAAGGGTTCGAGAAGAATTGCGTAGCGGATTGCGCGAGACTCAAACCGGATATCGGCAAGTTGCAGGGCCTGATGAAGGACATGAAGAAGGGCGACGCGATGGCCTACCATTTTCTTCCGGACAGGGTGGAAGTTCTGATCCGGGGGCAAAAGGTGGGATCGATCGGAGACAAGGGGTTCAGCCAGCAGTTGATTCGTTGCTGGATCGGGAAGAATCCACCGAACGCAGGACTGAAAGAAGGGCTGGTCGGGGGAAAAAAGTAGAAAGTAGAAAGTAGAAATTAGAAAATTGGGAAGTAGGAGGGGAGGGCGGAGGCGGGAGGTCAGCCCGTTCGCTGACGGCTGAGGGGAATCCGGAGTTCGAAAGCGCTATTGGGAAAGCGCCATTTCCCGACCTCACATCCAGTTTGGGGTAGCCAAGGCCGAAAATCGGCTCCCCGTCGGTACGGCTCCTGAGAACGGCTCGCATTCTGTTCTCAAACTGTTTGTCTGGATCAATTCGCATCATGCGATATCGATTCCGCCTTCAATCGCGGCTAATCCGTGTCCCCCCGTCCTAACCTTTGGAAATATGTTCACGAAAACTGTTTTGTCTCTGATCCTCAGTGGTCTCCGGCGGGCTCCTGTGCCGCCCATGGGCACGCGCGCTGCTAATTGGAGTGGTAACATGAGGCTTTTCTATCTCAGCGTCCTGTGGTTTTGCCTGACTGCGGCGATCATAACTCCCGCGCTGGCAGCGCCATCCATCGTGGTGAGCGTCCCTGACCAGACGCTCGCGTTGATCGATGATGGGGTGGTCGTCGCGCGGTATCCGGTTTCCACGTCGAAGTTCGGCCTGGGCGACAGCTCGGGAAGCTACGCGACTCCCCTCGGCGCGATGAAAATCGAGTCGAAGATTGGTGGGAACGCGCCGCTTGGGGCCGTCTTCAAAAACCGGTCGATGACGGGTGAAATCCTGCGCCCGAATGCGCCGGGGCGCGATCCGATTGTGACCCGGATCCTTTGGCTGCGCGGGTTGGAAAAACAGAATGCCCGGGCGTTCGCGCGGAACATTTATATTCATGGCACGCCGGAAGAGCGGCTGATTGGGCGGCCCGCCAGCTATGGGTGCATCCGGATGCGCTCGAGCGACGTGGCTCGGCTTTTTGGATCGGTGTCTGTCGGCACGAAAATCGATGTCGAGAATGCGCGGCTCGGATCCGCGATTGCGCACGCCAAGCTGGAATCGCACAGTCGCACGACCAGGCTGGCGGCGAACTAGCCAAGAGCGGGAGGGGCCCTGGCGGCCCGACTCTGGATCCCGTCGCGGCGCAAAGGCCGCTCCCACATTGAGGGCGACGGCTACAGGATTTTTCTTTCATTGCGGCGCGCGGAGGAATAGATTGAGTCGGCGCGGGAGGGCGCATTGGGATGAAAAAGATTTTCGCTTTCGGTGTCGCGGTGGCCGCGAGTCTGGCGTTGTTACAACCGGCGGAGGCGGGTTCACGATCTAGCGCGCACTCGTTCTCGTCCGCGCCACACTTTTCGGCGCCGGCTAATCATTACGCCGGGCCGAGCCGGAGTTTCTCCAGTGGAGGAGCGCGTTTCAATGGGCCAGCGCGTTTTTATTCGGCGCAATCGTTTCACAGTCGAATCTATGCGCCGACAGGACCGCGTTTTTCGTCGTCCACGGCCTTGCGGAACCCGGCGTATTTTTCAAACCGGACGCGCTTTTCCGGGAACCGAACGACGGCTTTCAACTCGCGGACTTCCTCCGCGGCAGGGGCCCGGCTGGCCGCCGGCGTTCGCACGCAGGGAATCAATAACCGGGAACGCGTTGTTGCTCGTTACAGCGCGAATTGGCAGAGGCAGTGGGACCGCGGGCGCGATCATTTCTGGCACGGACATCGATGCCATTTCCAGAATGGCTTCTGGTTTCTTTATGATCCTTTCTTTTATCCCTACGAATATGGCTACGGCTACTACCCATATGGTGGCTATTATGACGAGGTTCCTTATTACGACAGCTACGCTCCGAATGAATATTCGACCGCGCCTGATACCAATGGGCCGGTGAACGACACCGGTTCGCAGGTCGGCGATGTCCAGAGCGCGCTCGCTCGGGAAGGATATTACGATGGCGCGATCGATGGAAGACTCGGTGACGCCACGCGCAAGGCTCTGCGCAGGTATCAACGCGACCACGGACTGGAAGTCACTGGCGGAATCAACCGCGCTGTGATCGAAGCGCTCCAGTTGCGGTAAGGTCCGGAGGTCGGAGATCAGAGGTCGGATGAGACATCGCGCGGGGATGCGTTTTCAACGATCGCTCGTTTTTCTGATTGCGATCAATGCGTCATTGGCATTGACGTTAAGCGGCGCGGCGAACGAATCCACAACGCCGGCCTTCGTTTTCAGGGGCGTCAGCTATTTTCACCGCTGGTCAGGCGAGGATCAGCATGAATTCACGCCTGAAAAACAGGAGGACCTGGATCATTGGTCGGACATGATCACGATCAACGCCTACCCGGGCGTGGATGAAGGTGAAAAACTGGCGGGGACGGCGAATGCGGTGCTGGAGAATTACACGAGCCACCAGGGCAAGATCCTCAAGACGCGGTCCGTCCCGATGACCAACGACAGGCCGGCGGAGCATTTTATCTCTGTGATGTTTGTCCGGCCGCAATTCATCGAGGTCGCATTTGCGCGCTTCAAGCTCGTGGATAACAAAGGATACTCGTTCGTTTATTCCCATCGGATCTATGGCGACAAGGCGAAGGAACAGATGGACGGATGGATTACGGCAAGCGGCGCCGAGGTGGAGAAGGCCCTGATGGAATGGAGCTTTTCTCCGACGTCGCTGCGTTAGGTGGGTGGATCGAGCGCTCCGTCGCCGTTGCCTCCTATCACATTGCGCGAAAGCCTGTAAATGCCTTCCGGGTGGCAGGAATGGAACTCGGCGGCCGGTGCTCCTCATTGCGAAACGCGCCGTGCGAGCGAAATTGTTCCCGATGTCGTTCGCGCAGGTATTAGACAATTTGCCGCTGCAAAAATCGCAGCTCCTTCAGCGTTTCGACGCTTTGCTTTCGTCGAAGTCGGATTTGGAGCTGGAGGAATTGGCGCAGCAGGCGCATGGGTTGACGCTGAAAAATTTCGGACACACGATGCGGCTCTTCGCGCCGCTTTACCTTTCGAACGAGTGCATCAACAACTGCCGTTATTGCGGCTTCTCGCGCGATAACCCGATTCTTCGGGTCACGCTGAGTCTCGAACAGGTTGAGGCTGAGGGAAGGCACCTGGCTAAGGAAGGTTTCCGGAACGTTCTCCTCGTCGCCGGCGAACATCCGAAGTTTGTCGGACAAACCTATCTGGAGGATTGCGTGCGCGCGCTGGCGCCGGATTTTTCATCGATCTCGATCGAAGTCGGGCCGATGGAAACGGCGGAATACGCTCCGATCGTGCGAGCCGGCGCGGAGGGCCTCGTCGTTTATCAGGAAACATACGATCGCGGAACGTACGCCGATCTCCACACGGCGGGTCCCAAACGCGATTTCAACTGGCGGCTCGATTGCGCACTGCGCGGGTACGACGCGGGATTTCGTCGGCTTGGAATAGGCGCGCTTTTCGGGCTTTATCGTTGGCAGGAGGAAGCGCTCAGTCTGGCGGCGCACGTCGAGTATCTCCTGAAGCATTGCTGGCAGGCCCAGGTCACGGTGAGTCTGCCGCGTTTGCGTCCGGCGGCGGGTGAATTTCATCCGCCGTTTTCGATGACGGATCGTGAACTGGCCCAATTGATTTGCGCGTTTCGGATCGCATTCCCGGAAGTCGGAATCGTTCTCAGCACACGGGAGCGGGCAGCATTGCGTGATGCCCTCGCGCCGCTCGGCGTGACGATGATGAGCGCGGGGAGCCACACGGAACCGGGCGGTTACACCGGCCAGGGCGCCGACGATCTGCATCGGACGGTGCGCGGACGAATCGTCGCGCCGGAATTTGAAAACGGCGAGGACGTGCTGGCGACGGGGCAATTCGAAATCAGCGACGACCGCTCACCGGCTGATGTCGCGGCGGCCCTGCGGCGGAGCGGTTTCGAGCCGGTCTGGAAGGATTGGGATGCCGGCCTGCTGGTGAAATGAAGCTTTGGGTAAACGGCGAGCCGGCCGAGATAAACGGCCCGCTAAATGTGGAGGACCTGGCGAAACACTACGGTTTGCAAAAGAACAGCGTCCTGATCGAACATAACGCAGTCGCGCTGCATCAACGCGAATGGACTGAGCGGCCGCTCGCGGAAGGCGATCGGATCGAGTTCGTGCGCGTGGTCGCGGGCGGGTAGGTGCATGATGAATAATTGTAGGGCGTTTCTGTGAAACGCCGATTGATCACGCGGCGTCTGACACAGACGCCCTACAAACTGAAAGGAGTCGGGGATTCCAAACACAATGGAAATGCTGAATGCTGAAACGGGGGCGTTGATTTCAGCTTTTCAACTTTTCAGTCTTTCAGCATTTTATCTTAGCGGCAATATGGAAACCAACGCATCGCGCAGAGAAAGCACCGACCGCCCGCGCTATCCGTGGAAAATTTTCTGGCTGCTGCTCATCGCTTCCATGCTCGGTGTCTCGGCCCTTCTGCCTTATCTCCTGGGCCTTTTTGGCAAGATCATCCTGGCGCGGCCGTTACCGATGCCGCTCTCCGTGCTGATCGTAGTCCAATTCATGGAGAACGGCCTGCTGTTTGCCGGGATCATCTCTGTGGGATTTCTGCTGGCGCGCAAGGTGGGGATCGAAACGCCTATCTTGCGACGCTGGCTTTATTCGGACCAACTCGCGCTGCCGAAAGGCGCGTTCGGTGGGCCGATTGTTTCCGGCGTCGCCATCGGCGGATTGATCGTGCTGGCGTTCTATACGATTTTTTTCCCGCGCATCCCAGAATGGCCGATGGCCCTGGAAGCGATGATGCCAATCTGGAAGCGATTCCTTGCCTGCTTTTACGGCGCGATCAATGAGGAAGTCGTGGCTCGCCTGTTCTTCTTTTCGTTGCTCCTCTGGCTGCTAAGAAAAATCGCTCGCGAAAAATCTCCTCAAGCAGGTGTCGCCATTTTTTGGATCGCGAATGTGACGGTTGCTCTTTTCTTCGCCGCTGGACATATCCCGTCTGCGAAATTGTTCATGCCGATCACGCCGATCGTCCTGGTCGCGATCTTTTTCATGAACGGAGCCGCCTCGCTTCTCTTTGGTTATCTCTGCTGGAAACGCGGCCTGGAAGCCGCCATGCTCGCGCACTTTTCGACCGACATTATGTTGCACGTTGTCGGCCCGATGTTCCTGCGGACCTAGGAAAAGCCAGGGTGGGAGGGACCTTTGCGTCCCGACTCTGGACTCGTTGTCGCGGCGCAAAGGCCGCTCCCACATTGGGGAATCCTCAGCGCGCTTTTACCACCACGCGCATCCCGTCCTTTTGGACCACGGTGATCGGCGTGTCAGCGGAAATGAATTCGCCTTCGGTGACGACGTCGACCACGTGATCGGCGAAGCGCCCCTTGCCGCTGGGCCGCAAGATGGTTTGGGCGGTGCCCTGCATGCCTGGCGCGAGATCGAGCGCGGTGGCGAATTCACGCGGCACACCGGCGAGCGAAGGTCCGGGAGGGTTTGTCGTCATGAGCGCGAAGCGCCGGTAGAGGTTGGTTTTTGGCAGGTATCGCGCGAGCACCATGATAACGACGGTCGCGGCTACGAGGGAGAGAAAAAGATTCCGTAATGGAATGGCCAGCATGTCGCCGGTGGGGAAAAACGTTTCTCCGGGATAGCGATCGATCATGGCCCAGAGAAGGGAGCCGAGCATGAGGAAGACGCCGATCACGCCGACGACAATAGTGGAATGGGCGAAGAAAAGAATTTCGATCAGAACGAGAACCACGCCGAGAACGAAGAGGGCGACGACTTCCCAACCGGCGAGCCCGGCGAGGTAATGACCGGCGAAGAAGAGCGCGAAACAGATCGCGGCGATGATTCCCGGCATGCTGACGCCGGGCATCTTGAATTCCAGGTACGCGCAGATGATTCCGAGCAACAGGATGAGCGGAGCGAGCGCTGTGATCCAAAAGGCCAGCCGTTCAAACCCGCTCGGTTCGATGGCGACCAGATCGCCTTTCAGCCCGGCCTTCTTCGCCAGGTCCGCGACGGAATCGGCGAGGCCGTCCGCGAGCAGCGGTTTTCCGTTGATCTGCTCGGTGGCTTCCTGGGCGTTCAAGGTAAGGAGAGTCCCTTTCGCGTGCACGACGCGGTCGCCGATCTTCACTTCCTTCTCCTTGTCCATGAAGGCTTCGCCGATATCGGGGTTATGGCCGTTGCGGGTGGCGGAATTGCGGACGAGGGCGGACCAGTAGGAGAGCGTCTTTTCCTTTTCGGTCGCGGGAAGATCAGCGCCGGTAGAAAGAACCGGCGCGGCGGCGCCGATGGCGCTCACCGGTGACATATAGATATGACGTGTGGCCAGGGCGATGAGCGAGCCCGCGGAACCGGCGTTGGTGTTGATGAAGGTATAAGTCGGGATGGTCGTCCGGTTGAGCGCGCCCACGATGTCGCTCGCGGAATCGAGCCGCCCGCCGTAGGTGTCCATTTCGATGACGATCGCGCCAGCGCCGGCACTCTCCGCGGCCTTGATCGCCCGGCGCAAAAACAGATGGAGCGGCGGCGAAATTTCTCCGCTGAGCGCGACGACGACGGTGTCCCCGTTCCGCACGATATCGCGCGCGTGGGCTGGCGGCGTAAGGGCGACCAGGCCGAGGACCAACGGCAACCACCGGAACAATATTCTCATCAAAGAATCGCTTCTCGCTTAATTTGAATCGCGAGCGGCGGTAAGACGAGCGAAAAGTAAAACGAGATGGGCACCATCCCGACACAAACCATCGAGCAGATTGCGGCCGCGAACGACATCGTGGAGGTCATTGGGACCTATTTTCCGCTCAAGCGCGCGGGCTCAACCTTCAAGGCGCTCTGCCCGTTTCATCAGGAGAAAACGCCGTCGTTCACCGTGAGCCCGTCGCGGCAGACATTTCATTGCTTTGGCTGCGGCGCGGGCGGCAGCGTTTTCCGGTTTGTGATGGACTACGAGCATCTCGATTTCCCGGCGGCGGTAAAGAAGCTCGCGACGCGGGTGGGGATTCCGGTAATCGAGGAGCGCGGTCCGAGTAGCGGCGAGGACGACCGGCAGCACGAGACTCGCCGGGCCCTGCTCCAGTTGCACGCGGAAGCGGCCGAGTGGTTTCACGAAAATCTGGTCAAGGCGAAGGCCGGCGCACTGGCGCGCGAGTATTTGAAAGGGCGCGGGATCGATCGCCGGATCGCGAAGGAGTGGCAGATCGGATTCGCCCCGGAGAGCTGGGACGCGTTTTTGAATTGGGCACTCGAGCGCGGTTACCAACAACGGTTGCTGCTGGAGAGCGGATTGATCGCGCGCCGGGACGAAAGCGCGGGCGATGATAAAGGCTACGATCGATTCCGCAACCGGATCATGTTCCCGATCCACAACGACGTCGGCGAAGTGATCGCGTTCAGTGGGCGCATCCTGGACAAGGAAGCGGAGACGGCGAAGTACGTGAACTCGCCGGAGACGCCGCTTTTCCGCAAAGGCCGCGTTCTTTTTGGCCTGCATAAAACGAAAAGGGGACTGATTGAAGCCGACTGCGCCATCGTTTGCGAAGGGCAACTGGACTTGATCACGCTGTTCGAGGCCGGAATCACGAATGTCGTCGCGCCGCAGGGGACCGCGTTTACAGAAAACCAGGCCCGGATCCTGAAACGCTTCGTCAGCGAAGTCGTCCTTTGTTTCGACGCGGACGCCGCCGGGCAAAAGGCGGCGGAACGCTCGCTCGATGCACTCCTCCAGAACAATCTCGTGGTCCGCGTCGCCGAGATGCCGGCCGGCGAAGATCCCGACTCGATGGTCCGAAAACGCGGCCGTGAGGAATTTGAAAAACGCGTGGCAGCGGCTCGCGATTTCTTCGATTGGTGGATTGAGCGCGAAACCAGCGCGACGGACCTGGACTCGCTCGGTTCGAAGATGCAGCTGGCGCAAAAGCTCGCCGAAACGATTGGCCGGGTCCAGGACCCGATGATGCGGGGCGAGGTGGCGAATCGGGCCAGCGCTCGAATCGGAGTGCCGCGCGGGGATTTCGAACGGCTCCTGGCGAAGCCCGGCCGCGATCGTTTTTCCGTCGACGACAGCGCGCCGCGGCCGGAAGTGACGCCGGCTCCCCGGCACGAGATCGCGATGCTTTGCCTGCTCGCGTTGCGTCAAGAAGAGGCCCGGGGTTTCCTCCTGGCCCAGAATTGGCGCGAAATGCTCGCGCACACCCCGGATGCCCAGATGCTGGGCAAGATCCTGGAAAGTGGCTTGCGGCCCGACGATTCCGCCTCGCTGAATGTTTTCATGTCCGGCCTGCCGCCGGGCGAAGAAGCGCTGGTTTCCTCCTGGCTTCTCCAGAAAATGCCGCCGAACGGGCTCGAGGTCGCTCAAGGCTGGTGGAATGGCCTGCGGCGGGCGAGTTTGCGCCGCCAACTTCAGATCGCGGAAGGCCGGATGAAGCTGCCCCGCCTGACCACGGGCGAAGCAGTCAATTTGCAGAAACAAATTCTTGACCTCACGGAGCAACTCCGCGACCTTTCCGCGTTTTCGTCTGCCCGCGTGCTCGACAACTGAAACTGTCGCTGAGGGGGCAGTGAGGTCGAACGCAAGCCGGCTTGAAAACAGCAATACCTCAAGAGCACAAAGCTTTGGCAACCAATCCGAGAAAACACGCGCGAAAGGGAGCCCGACCCTCTCCGAAGAAACTGGCCAAAGCCAAACGGCCGAAGGCCCGGAAACCGAAGGCGAAGGCGAGCAAGGCCAGACGAAACCCGGCGAAGCGAAACGCGGTGCGTAAAAGTTCCGGCGCGAAAAGAAAATCACCCCGGCCGTCACCGCCGGCGCGGGCCTTAAACGGCGCGGAAGATTCCGACGCGGAAGATATTTTGCCGCCGACCACGGGCGGCGATGTGCAAACGCGCATTCGCGAGCTGATCAAGCTCGCCAAGGAACAGGGGTATCTCACTTTCGACGATCTCAACGAAGCGTTGCCCGCCGATATCAGCGATGCCGATCAGCTGGATGCGATCCTGACCCGCCTGCGCCGGATGGAGATCGACATCATCGAGGCGTCCGAGGTCGATCGTTACAAGGATGGCAAGAAAGATAACGAGGAAGAGGAAGAGGAAAAGCCCGAGCCGAAGCTGGATATCCTCGACGACCCGGTGCGGATGTATCTCAAGCAGATGGGCCAGGTGCCGCTCCTGACCCGCGAGCAGGAGGTCGAAATCTCGAAACGAATCGAGGAAGCCGAAATCATGGTGCAACGGTTGATCAACCGTTTCGGATTTATCTCACAGGCGCATCTCGATCTCGCCCAGAAACTCACCGAAGGCGGCGAGCGTTTCGACCGCGTGATTCTGGACAAAAAAATCGAGAGTCGCGAGCGCTACATGAAAATGCTGCCGCGGCTTTGCAAGCAGGTCGAGAAATTGAGCGGCTCAATCCGACAGCAATACGCCCAGATTTTGCATGGCCCCGGCCGGCGCGATCCGCGGAAGGCGAAGACGTTCCAGAAAGCGGTGGCGACGTTGCAGAAGCTGTATCCGAAATTTTATTTCAAACAGAAGGTGACCGAGGAATTCGTGAATCTCGCGGACGAGCGGTTCCAGGCGTTGACGCATTTGCAGGGGGAGATCAGCAAGCATCCGCGCGACAACGGCGTTCGTTCGCCGCTGGGGATCAAGACCCGGGATTTGGAAAGTTCGCTCTGGCTTTCGCTCGAGGAATACACCGAGCAATACCGGGCCCTGAAAAGCTGGCTGCATAAAGCGCTCCGGGCAAAAACAGAGATGGTGGAGGCCAATCTTCGCCTCGTGATTTCGATTGCGAAAAAATACACGAACCGCGGCCTTTCCTTCCTCGACCTGATCCAGGAAGGGAACATGGGGTTGATGAAGGCGGTGGAGAAGTTCGAGTACCGGCGCGGGTACAAGTTTTCCACCTACGCGACCTGGTGGATCCGGCAGGCCATTACGCGTTCGATCGCCGACCAGGCCCGGACGATCCGCATCCCGGTGCACATGATCGAGACGATCAACAAGTTGATGCGCGTGCAAAAGCAACTCGTCCAGGAATACGGACGCGAGCCCACGCCGGAGGAGGTGGCCGAAGAGATTTTGCTTCCGGTCGACCGGGTGCGCGCCGTCCTGAAGATGGCGCAGCAGCCGATCTCGCTGCAATCGCCGGTGGGCGAGAGCGAGGAGACAAATTTTGGTGATTTCATCGAGGACAAGGGCGCCGAAAACCCCAGTGACATGACGGCGATCGTGCTCCTGAAGGAGAAGATCAAGGACGTGCTGGAGACGTTGACCGACCGGGAGCGGCAGGTGCTCGAGCAACGGTTCGGATTGGTCGATGGCTACAGCCGGACGCTCGAGGAAGTGGGCCGGCAGTTCCGCGTGACCCGGGAGCGGATCCGCCAGATCGAAGCCAAAGCGCTCCGGAAGATGCGGCATCCGACCCGGATCCGGCAGCTCGAAGGGTTCCTGGAAGCGGCCGAAACATGATGATTCCCCCGTCTACTTTTCGGACTGCAACTTTCGCGGGCTGACGGAGTTTAATCACCGCCATGAAACGCGAAGACGACGAGAAACTATGGGACCTGCTTGGTCATTCGGCTGAGCCGAAGGTATCACCCTTCTTCTCTCGGAATGTCATGCGGAAGATTCGCGAGGCTCGTGGCGAAGCGGCGCTGAGCCGTTGGTGGAACTTGCGATGGCTGGTTCCGGCAACCGGTGTCGCCGTGGCCATTATCGCCGCGCTCTCGCTCCGGGTGCAAATGCCTCAGCACACCACTCCTGCCAAGGCTCAAGGGGATGTCCTGGCGCTGTCCGAGGCGCAGGACAGCGATTTGATGGCCGACATCGACGAGCTGGTGTCGTCTGACGACCCCAATTCCATCGACGACGCGGTCCTGCTCTGATTCGCCCGAAAAAATTGAGCTGACCGGGTCTCCCCAGCCAGCTCAATCGTTCAAAGTCCGAACTCCGTCTTAGTAGTAAGGGCGATAATATCGGTAATTAACCCGCCGGACATAAGGACGGTGACGATGGTAGCGCGGCCCGACGTAAACAACCGCACGCGGATATCCATAATAATAGTCGTCGTACGGGTAGGCCCGGGAATAGCCGTAACCGTACGGGTACCCGTATGCGGATACGAAGGGGAACCCCAAGCCGATTCCCACCGAGACGCGCGCCTCGCTCCGAGGCACCGCGGCGAATGCAAAGGCGCCGACTGCGACGGCGACCAGAAACAATTTTTTCCAATTCATAGTGTTCAATCCTCCATTCAGAATTACTGCCAATTTAACACGAATTTAGACGCGGCGCTCGCAAGAATTATTCGGCGGTTCCTGAATTATGTGACGCATAACCGGTGACGCAGACATCCGGTCCAATCTTTTCATAGCGAATTTGGGTCAAACGCAGCGCTTCCTGAGTCGAACCGACACCCCCTCCCGGGAACGCAATCTTCGGCCCGCCGGTGAAGAGGGGAGCAAGATAAAGTTGAATTTTGTCGATCAGCTGCTGATCGAGCGCCTGGCCCAGCACCTCGCCGCCGCCTTCGATCAGCACGCTTGTAATTTTCCTGGAGCCGAGTTCCTGCAGCAAAGTTTTCAGATCGGTATTGCCGTAAACCGTGGTGTCCGCGGCAAACCGATCAGTGAAAATCCGCGCCTTGAGCGGCAGTCGTCCCGAACGCGAGAGCACAATGCGTTTCGGCTGCCGGGCACCGCGTTGTCCACGCACCGTTAGCCGCGGGTTATCGGCGCGAACGGTCTCGGCTCCGACCAGAATGGCGTCGACCTGCGCCCGAAGGCGCCGGGCATCCCGCCGCGAGGCCGAAGATGTAAGCCACCGGCTTTCCCGAGGAGGGGCGGTTAATCGCCCGTCAAGACTCATGCCGCACTTGGCGATGACAAATGGCAGTCCGGTCTGAATCCATTTGTTATAACTTTCGTTCAGCGCACAACATTCATCCGAGAGGACACCGACGCGGACAGAAATCCCGGCCTTCTTCAGTCGGTCGATTCCCCGCCCCGCGTGGCTCGGGTTTGGGTCGAGCGCGCCGATCACCAATTTCTTTACGCCGGCGTCGATAATGGCGTTGGTGCACGGGCCGGTTCTTCCCGTGGTGGAACAAGGTTCGAGGGTCACATAGAGAGTCGCACTCTTTGGCACGGTCCGGCCGAACTGGGTGAGGCATTCGACTTCCGCGTGGGGAGCACCGGCGCGGCGGTGATGTCCCCGCGCCACGATCGCCTGGCTGAGCACAAGAACGGCGCCCACGGCCGGATTTGGACTCGTTAGGCCGATACCACGTCGCGCTTCGCGAAGCGCGGCTTGCATGAATCGCTCGTCGGGTTCACGGCTCGCCATCACCGCAGAGATATCGCTGCCCGGGTGCGAACGCAACCGCCTGTTATCTTCCGAAAAGAGTCATTTTTGCGCATTGGCTAGAGCACTCCGAGGGGGCAAACTGTGACAATACATCCCAGTAAGTGCGCGTTATTATTTGCGCTATCTATACGTAAAATATTGTTTATCAGTGTGTTGTAATATCCGCTGGAACAGCTGGACAGCCGTGGCATTTCGGTCGCTGTAACGAAATCGCCTTTTTAACTAACAAATCTACTGAAAGGAAGAAATCACTATGAGTTTAATTCGTTATCAAACCCCAGGTCCCGTCAGGTGGTCCTCGCTCAATCGCTGGGCAAACCTGCGGGACGATCTTGATAGCCTGCTCGAATTGCCGTTTTTGAACGGCGGTTCGCCTCAGGCGCCGCTTTTCCCCGGCTGGACTCCGGCGCTCGATCTCTATCAGAACAACGATAACTTCGTCGCGATCGTCGAGCTTCCCGGGATGCGCAAGGAGGACATTGAAATCTCGCTCCACGACGGGACGCTCACCATCGGTGGCGAGCGCAAATCGGAAACCCGCAAGGAGGGCGACAGCGCCACCCGGACGGAACGATTCACCGGCAAATTCCGCCGCACGGTTACGCTCCCAACGCGCGTCGAGGCGAACAAGGTAAACGCGATCTACAAGGACGGCATTCTCACCGTCACGCTTCCAAAGGCGGAAGAGGCGAAGCCGAAGCAAATCCAGGTCAACGTCAGTTAAGAATCTCAAGAAAGGAAAAACCGAATGAATACTTTGGTTCGTGAAAATCGCAGCAGCGCCACCAACGGGGAGCGCGCCGCGGAACAGTTCATCACGCCAGCCGCCACCGTGCTCGAAAACGCGGACGGCTACACGCTGGAAGTCGAAACGCCGGGCGTAAACAAAGAAAGCCTCGAAATGTGGGTCGAGAATAATGAGCTCACCATTCTTGGCCGCCGTTCATTGCCGGCCGTGGAAGGAACGCTTCTCCATCGCGAATCGCGCTCGGAAAATTTTCGGCGCACGTTCGAGCTCGATCCCTCGATCGACGCGGAAAAGATCAGCGCGAAGATTGAGCAGGGTGTCGTCAGCCTGACTTTGCCGAAAGCAGAACAGGTGAAACCGCGCAAAATCGCTGTCGTTTAAAAACGGGTTGTTGGGTTAGTTGACGCAGGCCGCAAGCCGGGGGGTTTGCGGCCTGTCGTTATTTTACGACTGCGCTCCGAGCTTTTCTACTTGGCGTACCCGGCGACCGCACGTACTTAAGGGGCCCCTCCCTATGGCTACAAAAACTGAAGAAAAATCCGCCGAAGACAAAGTTATCGCGGCCCGCAACAAAAACCTCGATCTCGCCCTGCAGCAGATTGCGAAGGACTACGGCGACGGCGCCATTATGCGGCTCGGAGACGCGACGATTGTCGACATCGATGTCATTCCTACCGGCAACATCCTGATCGATCGCGCGCTTGGAGTCGGTGGATTTCCACGGGGTCGCGTGGTCGAAGTTTACGGACCGGAATCTTCTGGCAAAACCACCCTCACGCTCACGGTCATTGCCCAGGCCCAGAAGCGCGGGGGTCTGGCGGCATTTGTCGACGTCGAGCACGCACTCGACCCGCAATACGCGCGCCGTCTCGGCGTCAACATGGACGACTTGCTCGTCTCGCAGCCAAGCTCCGGCGAAGAAGCGCTTCGGATTGTCGAGACGCTCGTGCGTTCAAACGCGCTCGATGTGATCGTCCTCGATTCGGTCGCGGCGTTGGTCACGAAACAGGAACTCGAGGGGGAGATTGGCGACTCCACGGTCGGTGCGCAGGCGCGTTTGATGAGCGCCGCGATGCGCAAATTGACCTCGCTGATTTCCAAGGCGCGGACCTGCTGCATTTTCACCAATCAAATCCGCGAAAAGATCGGCGTCATGTTCGGCAATCCGGAGACGACGCCAGGTGGCAAGGCCTTGAAATTCTATGCCAGCGTGCGCATCGATATTCGCCGCATCGGCGCGATCAAACAGACCGACGGGGTCGTCACTGGCAACCGCACCCGGGTGAAAGTTGTGAAGAACAAAGTCGCGCCGCCATTCACCGAAGCCGAGTTCGACATCATGTACAACGAGGGCATTTCCTCGACCGGCGCTCTGCTCGATCTCGCGCTCGAAAAACAAATCATCGAAAAACGCGGCTCGTGGCTTAGTTACAAGGGAACGCAACTGGCCCAGGGACGCGACGCGGGCAAGGACGCGTTGAAGAACGATCCCGCGCTCTACGAAGAGATCGAGACCGCGGTCAAAGCCAAGCTCGACGAAGAGAAAAAGTAACCGCTGGCTGTAGCGGCGGTCTCTGACCGCCGAAGATTTTCGCTCCCAGCCGCCCGCATTCGGCGGTCATAGACCGCCGCTACAGAGCGCGCTACCGTCGTTCAAGCCATGACCGCAGCCGAGATCCGCCAATCCTTTTTCGATTTCTTTCGCGAGAGACAGCACAGCATTGTGCCGTCCGCGTCTCTTTTGCCGGACTCGCCGAATCTGCTTTTCACGAATGCCGGGATGAACCAGTTCGTCCCGATTTTTCTTGGGCAACAAAGGCCGTCGTGGAATCCGCCGCGCGTAGTCGATACCCAGACGTGCATTCGCGCCGGGGGCAAGCATAACGACCTGGATGATGTCGGGCTCGACACGTATCACCACACGTTTTTCGAGATGCTCGGAAACTGGAGCTTTGGCGATTATTTCAAGAAGGAAGCGATCGAGTGGGCGTGGGAGTTGGTGGCCGAGCGCTGGAAACTTCCGCCGTCGCGGCTTTACGCGACGGTTTACAAACCGGGGCCGAACGAGCCGAGCGAATTCGACCAGGAAGCGCACGATCATTGGGCGCGGTTGTTTGAGAAGGCCGGGCTCAATCCGGCCGTGCACGTCGTCAACGGCAACAAGAAAGACAACTTCTGGATGATGGGCGATACCGGCCCGTGCGGTCCCTGTTCAGAGTTGCACGTCGATCTCACGCCGGCTGGCGACACGAAAGGCTCCCTGGTGAACGCGGGCGATGCGCGTTGCATCGAGATCTGGAACCTCGTTTTCATCCAGTTCAACGCGAATGCGGATGGAACGTTCTCGCCGTTGCCGCAACGGCACGTCGATACCGGGATGGGCCTGGAGCGCATCACCGCCATGATCCAGGGCACGAAGAATTTCAGCGATTTCACCGGCATCATCTCGAACTACGAGACAGATGTTTTCCGTCCGATTTTCGACGAGCTCGAAAAACTGAGCGGGAAGAAATACACCAGCACGTTGCCGCCGGCTCCGGGGAGCGCGGGCGTCTCGCCTTCGCAGGCTTTTCGTGACGCGATATCTTCAGAAAGTTCGTCGCGGCGAGACACCGCGACCAACGACCGAGACGGTCGCGCTCCCCAGATTGCGATCGACATCGCGTTTCGTGTCATCGCCGATCACATCCGTACCCTGAGTTTCGCCATCGCCGATGGAATCCAGCCGAGTAACGAAGGGCGCGGTTACGTCCTGCGGCGAATCCTGCGTCGCGCGGTCCGCTACGGACGGACGCTCGGATTCCATGAACCGTTTTTTTACCGATTGGTTGACGTTCTCACTCACACGATGGGCGATGTTTTCGGCGAACTACCCGAGAAACAGAACCTCATTAAGGACACTCTTCGACGTGAGGAGGAAGGATTTAACAAGACCCTCGACAAGGGGATCGCGCTCTTCGAAGCGGAGGTCGCCCGCCTGGCCAACAGCTCGGATGCTGGCGCGATCTCAGGCACGTTTGCTTTCCGGCTCTACGACGAACAGGGATTTCCTTTTGATCTCACCGAGCTCATGGCGCGGGAGCGAGGTTTGACAGTCGACAACGAAGGCTTCGAGAGCCTGATGAACGAGCAGCGTTCCCGGGCGCGCGCCGCTCAGAAGAAAACCGCGATTGAGCTCTCGCAAGGCGATGGAGATTCAGTCACGAATTTTCTGGGGTACGATCGCGATCAGATCGCGGCCGATGTCATCGCGGTGACGTCGACAAACGGAAATGCCGCGGTGGTCCTGAACAACTCGGTCTGTTACGCGGAGATGGGCGGACAGGTCGGTGACCGCGGCGCGATCCAGGGGAAGGGAGGCGAATGGAAAATCACCAACACCCAAAAGTCTGGTAGCGCGTTTGTGCATTTGCTCGAAAGCGAACAGGCCCCGGAACCCGGCGAGCACGTCACCGTGATGGTCGATGCTCCTCGTCGCCGTGCGATTGAGGGACATCACACCGTCACGCATGTCTTGCACTGGGCGTTGCATCAAAAAGTCAGCAGCGAGGCAACGCAGAAAGGGAGCTATGTCGGGCCGGACAAGCTGACGTTCGATTTTTCCAGCGCGGCGCTGACTCCGCAGCAAAAACGAGATGTCGAGAAAGTGGTGAACGAAAAGATCGCGGAGAACGCGCCCGTCTCCTGGAAAGAGATTCCGTACGCGGAAGCGAAGAAGCGTTCGGATATCCAGCAGTTCTTCGGCGACAAGTACGGCGACACGGTCCGCGTGGTGCAAATTGGTGGGGCACCGGAGCAGCTCAACGGCTATTCGATGGAACTCTGCGGTGGGACGCACGTGCGCGCGACGGGCGACATCGGATCGTTCCGGATCTTAAGTGAGTCGGCGATCGCAGCGGGCGTGCGTCGGATTGAAGCAGTGGCTGGTGATGCGGCCAGAGTTTGGGCGGAACAGGAAGCCGGACGTCAGCAGGAGAAATTTGAAGGGCTCGCCCGGAGGAAGTCTGGACTCGCGGCGTTACCGGCATTCTCAAGCGACGCGGAGACGAAGGGGATGCTGGAACAGATCGATGCGCGCTCAGCGCATTTGGAAAAAATCGAGGCCGAGGTTCACGAGTGGGAAAAGCAAAACGCGAAGGCGTTCGAGGTGGAATTAAGAAGTCGCGCGGGCGCAATCGCAAGCGATCTGGCCCAGGCACACGCCGGTGAAAAATTTTGCGTGGCGAAAATCTCGGACGCTGACGCCAAGTTACTCCAAGCCGTTGTCGAAGTGCTGAAGCAAAAGTTCGACGGCCCGATTTTCCTGGCGGGGACAACAGATGGAAGTGTCACGTTGATCGCCGCGGTGCCGAAGGAACTCACATCAAAACTTCAGGCGAACAAATTGATTCAAGAGCTTGCTCCAATTGTCGGCGGCAAAGGCGGGGGGCGGCCGGACAACGCGCAAGGCGCGGGAAAAGATGCGAGCAAAATCGACGACGCGCTCGCCCGAGCGCGCGAGCTACTTTCGTTATAGCCAAGGTGGCAGCGCCAGCATCGCGACTGCCGTCGCGATTACCCCGAGGAAGAGCACGATCGCGTAAACGAGTCCGCCGAAGGCGAACTTGAACAGGCTCATGAACCAGCCCTGCCGATAGACGCGCCGGATGGAGATGAAGATCTGAAGAACGACCAGCACCGAAAGGCCGATCGTGATGAGGACCTGAAGCGCCCCCGGCATCACCTGATGGAGCCCTATTGAGATCAACACGACGAGAATGGACGTGAGATAAAAAAAGGCGTGGATGTTCAGCGCGTAGACCAGGTGCTCGATGTAGAAACGTTTTTGGCGCAGATAAAGAATTTTGAGGATGAAGGCGAAGAGCGGGATGCAGAAAAGCATCATGGTGGAGAGGTTGCTCTGGAGCGTCTGAAGGAACAATTTCCCTCTGGCGCCGTCCTCGCCAATCTGGTCTTTAATCCGCTTTTCCAGCCAGAGATCGAACGGTGTTCTCGGCCGGTGTTTGTCGGGTCCAAACTGGACATGAGGCCTGTTCTTTTCCTTTTCGGCTACCTTCTCATCCACGAATTCGTTGATGGCCGAGTCGAGTTCGGAAGGCGTTGGGCTTGGTTGCGCTTCAGTTGGCGATGTCTGTTCCGCGGGCGTGACGCTTTCCGACGGCGATGGAGTGGCGGTGCCCGCCGGCTGTTCGTTTTTCTTGTCGCCGCTGGTGAAAGTGAAGAACGGGTGCTTCTTCTTCTGTTTCTCCTTCAGCCTCGCCATCTTCTCGTCGAAGACGGCGCGGGCTTCGGGCGTCATATCTTCCCGGCGGATGGTTCGCGTGTCGCTGATCGGGATCAGCCGCGCGCAGAGAAAAAAGACAATGCTGATCAGGAGATAAAGCCGCAACGGGTGGACGAAACGGACACGACGTCCTTCAAGAAACTGGTTCGTGAGCCAGCCCGGTTTCCAAAACAAAAGCCCGATGGAGCGGATGAATTTGGAGTCCCAATTCAGGAACGAATCGAGCACATCAACCACAACGTGACGGAAGGATCGGTGATAACTGACGGCGGCCTGCCCGCAATTCGAGCAATAGTGCCCGCGCAATTCCTGGCCGCAATTCTCGCAATGCGTCAGCGGTTTCTCGTCTTTCTTCGGCTTCTTTCGCCAGCTGAACCGCCGCTTGCGGCGATGTTCATCCAGCGCGGAAGCGACCGAATCCCCTACGATGGCCTGTGATGTTTCATCCTCCATGGCGATCAGCTCCGGGGTTCATCTGACCGCGGCCCAGACGCGATGAACGTCGTCGTGATCTTCGAAGATTTGGAGAAACTCGCCGGTGTGCGCGCGTTGCTCGTCGGATAATTCTGGAAAATTTTTGGCGATGTAACCGAGCTCGCTGGTCACGATCGTCCATCCATTCGCGGCCAGCCATTGGGAGACAGCATGAAGATCTCCGCGCTCCGTGATGAAACGCGCGCCGGATGTACCTTCCGGAATATCGTCGTTCTGCTCCTGCGAAAGCGGCTCGACGTTTTGCGCCCCGGCTTCGATCGCCGCCGCCTCGACGTCCGCGCTCGGATCGGGATGATGCGCATCCACCAGGCCGACGTGGTCGAAAAGAAATTTATTGCTGCCCGGCGCGCCGAGTTGCCCGCCTTTCTTGAAGAGGACCCGAATCTCCGGCGCGGTCCGGTTATTGTTATCGGTCAACACCTCGACAATCACCGGCACTTTGTTCGGCGCGTAACCTTCGAACACGACCTGCTCCATCACGAGCTTGTCATCGCCGATCCCAGCGCCTTTCTTGATCGCGCGCTCGATCACATCACGCGTCACGCTCGCTTTGCGCGCCTTGTCCACGACCGCGGCCAGGCGCGGATTCCCCGCCGGCTCGGGCCCGCCGAGTTTCGCCGCGACCATGATTTCTTTGACGAGCTTGCCGACAAGCTGGCCTTTCTTCAATCCGGCGACTTCTCGTTTGGCGTGGAGCCATTGGCGACCCATATCTTGGGTGTAACAGTTGCAACGCGGCTCAGCAAGCGAGCGTCTCTTCTGTAGCCGCCGCCCTGTGGGCCGCGTGAGTTCGGCGAATTCACCTATCCTATGTCCACGCTTCGCACAGCGAAGCGGCTACAGAAGAAAGGCTCCTCTTAATCGCGGAACAGGAAAAGCGCGGCGGTTCCGACCGCGCCGATGACGAAGAGCGCGACATCGTTCGCCACGAAATAGGGATACGCCATCAGGGCGAGCCCGAGAAACATCGGCTTCCAGACGTGCATCCGTTTTCCGTAAATGAACGCGACGAAACCGATCGAGCCGAAGAGCAATCCGCCGATTAAATTTGCGCCGGTGAAAACAGGCATGCGGTTTTGCGAGCTATTTCCGCGCCAGTTTCCGTAATGGTAGGGACGCCGCGCTGCGGCGTCCGCGAAAAGGGATCATGCTGGGAGAAGATCCGCGGACGGCGCAGCGCGCCATCCCTACCAGGCGGGGCTACGGCGTTGAAAACTTGAAGATTGACCCTGCTCGCGTCGCGGTGCCACGATTCGCCCCCTCAACGTAACCCAACCGAAAGAACCGCGTGGCTTCGCAACTTTTCAGAACCAAAAGTCCCGATCGCTTAATGAAGGAGGCGGCGGCGCCGGAGCGGCAAATGAAACGTTCGCTCGGTGCGTTCGATCTCACCTGCATCGGGATCGGCGCGATCATCGGCTCGGGAATTTTCGCGATGACCGGGACAGCGGCCGCGGGGCAAACCTTTTCGTCCCGCCTGGAAACGCCGGTGCTGAATTTTATTCAAGCCTGGTGCTCCGGCGGCGACGTTGTTCTCGGCCGCGCCGGCGCGGGACCGGCCATCGCAATTTCCTTCATTGTCGCGGCGATCGCGTGCGGGTTCGCTGCGCTTTGTTATGCGGAGCTGGCGTCAATGATTCCCGTTTCCGGTTCGGCCTACACTTACTCCTACGCCACGCTCGGCGAGATTATCGCGTGGACCATCGGCTGGGACCTGATCCTCGAGTACGCGGTCGGGAACATGTCGGTGGCGGTCGGTTGGTCCGGTTATTTTGTGCAGCTTTGCGGAAGCCTGGCCGGCCTTAGATTCCCCATCTGGCTGGTGAACGATCACGCCACCGCGGCCGATTTGATTGCGAAGCATAGTGACGCCCTTGCGAACTTCTCCTCCACGACGTTGCCGGTGATCGCGGGACGCGAGATCTCCTTTAACCTGCCCGCGCTCCTGATCGTCGTCGCCGTGACGATTGTGCTCATTTACGGGATCCGGGAGAGCGCCCGGACGAATTCTGCAATCGTGATCCTGAAAGTCGCGGTGGTCATATTTGTCATCGCGTTCGGTGGTTTCATGGTGAACCCGGGCAACTGGCATCCGTACGTCCCGAATGGGTTCACGGGAATAATGAGTGGTGCGGCCATCGTGTTTTTTGCGTTTATCGGGTTTGACGCGGTTTCGACCACCGCTGAGGAAACGCGCCGGCCGCAGCGCGACATGCCCATCGGCATCATCGCGAGCCTGATCATCTGCACGGTCCTATACGTGTTGATGTCGACGGTGTTGACCGGGATGAAGAAATATACGATCTACGCCGGCGATGCCGCGGCGGTTGCTACTGCTTTCGGCGGAACGCGGTGGGCCCAGGCGCTGGTCAGTGCCGGCGCTCTCGCGGGCATGACCTCGGTCCTGCTCGTCTTCCAGCTCGGGCAACCGCGGATCTTTATGGCGATGGCGCGAGACGGTTTGCTGCCAGGTTATTTTTCACGGATTCATCCACGCTATCGCACCCCACACATCACAACCATCTGGACGGGCATCGCGGTGGGCGGCGTCGCGATGTTCTCGGATATCGGCTCGCTCGCCGACCTGACGAATATTGGGACACTCTTTGCCTTCATCCTGGTTTGTTTCGGCGTCATCATTTTGCGGCGAACTGACGCCGCGCGGCCGCGCCCGTTCCGCGTGCCGCTGGTGCCCTTGTTCCCAATCCTCGGCGTGATCTTCTGTATTGCGCTGATGCTGAGTTTGCCGGTGCTGACCTGGATCCGGTTTTTCGTCTGGCTCGTCCTTGGGCTGTTCATCTATTTTGGCTACAGCGTTCGCCATAGTAAGCTCAGACATGGTGTCGACGAAGGGCCGACCGAAGATGTCGTCCCGCCCGTCGTGAAGACCTAAATAGTCGTTCTCCGCGCTGTCATCCCGAGCCGCG
>PLCM01000035.1:116806-119984 GCA_003134765.1 Spartobacteria bacterium
GCCAGCCTCGGGATGACACGCTTGCTCACGGTTCCCGCAGCAAATCGTCAAGGTCGAGGGGACGGGTAAACATCGCCAGTTCGCCTCCGGGACGGCGCGGCCACGATTCCTTCGGCCGGTCCCAATAGAGTTCAACGCCGTTCTCCTCCGGATCGCGCAGGTAGAGTGCTTCGCTTACTCCGTGATCGCTCGCCCCATCGAGTGGAATGTTTTCCGCGGTCAATCGGCGGAGGGCGTCCGCGAGGGCCGCGCGGGTCGGATAGAGAATCGCGAGATGAAACAGCCCCGTGCAGTTAGGCGGCGGCGGGGGGCCCCCGAAACTCTCCCAGGTGTTGAGTCCGATGTGATGGTGATATCCGCCGGCCGAGATGAAGGCTGCCTGCGTGCCGTATCGCTGGGTCAGCTCGAACCCAAGCACGCCGCAGTAAAATGCCAGCGCACCATCGAGGTCGGACACTTTGAGGTGGACGTGGCCGATGCGAACAGCGGGATCAATTTTCATGGCAGGTGGATCGTGCGCTCCGTCGCGCGATGCTTTTTTGTCCCGGCTTTGCCGGCATTATTTGCCATCGAGCGTCGGAGCACTCGATCCATCAATCGCCATGCCTCTTGTCGTAGAAAAGAATGTTGATGAGCAGGAAGACGCCGGCACCGGCAGCAGCGAGAAAAAGCAGGATCGCCAGACCCGGATAACCCCAAATCCGGAACGTAGTTTGGACTCGCATCATCATGGCAGCGCCCACGATCAGGGCGGCGATAATCAGTCCGACCGTGATTCGGTTCGCCACCTTTTGAAAACCGATCACGAGTGTCTTTTCGTCGATCGCGTCGACTGAAATCTTCATCTCGTTGTTCGCGATCGCGTCGATGATCTTGTTGAGCCGCGCGGGCAATCTTTGGACGAGGTCTTTGAGCTCCAGCACGCCACTAAACAAATTTCCCGGCGACAAACTCTTCAGCAACCGTTGCTGCATGATCTGAGCGGCGTTGCGGCGAATCGAAGCGTTCGGATCGAATTCGGGTGCAATCGTCCGCCCGACTTGATCGAGGTTCAAAAGAGTCTTGCCCAGCATGGTCAGCTCGGCCGGGACGCGAATGCCGTTCTCTCCGGCCGCTTGCGTCACTTCGAGCACGAGGCGACCCACCTGCATCTGCTCGACGGTGGCGCCCTGCTGCTTCGCAACGATTTCCGCAATGGCGTGCTTGAATTCCTTCTCGGCGAAATCCTCTTTGCGGTCGCCGACCTTGATTGCAGTGTCCGCCGCGTCGTTGCCTCGTCCTTCCGCAATCGCGAGGAGAAGTTGCAAAAGTTGTTCCTGTAATCCCGGCATGATCTTGCCCACCATCCCCAGGTCGATCAGTGCAATCCGATAATCGTCAGTGAGGAAAACATTGCCCGGGTGCGGATCGGCATGGAAAAAACCATCGACCAGGATCTGTTGGAGATAGGCGCGAAAAAGTTCCTCGGCCAGGGCGGCTCCGTCGAATTCCATCCGGGCGAGGGGATTGAGGTCGGTAATTTTCCTGCCGCGGACGTACTGCATGGTCAGGACGCGCGAGGTGGTGTAATCGGCGATCGGCTCGGGCACGACGATGTGCTCGAACTCTTTGAGATGCTGGCCGATGGTGATGAGGTTCGACGCTTCCTGGCGGTAATCGAGTTCGCGCAAAAGGCTTTTGCGGAATTGGTCGAGCATCTGGGAAAACTCGTAGCGCTTTCCGGCCGCGGTGTGGTTATCAAGAAACTCCGCGATCTCCTCGAGGGCATCGAGATCCTCGAGCATGGCGTCGCGAATCCCAGGCCGCTGCACTTTCACCGCCACCTGCCGGCCGTCGCGCAGACGGGCCTTGTGAACCTGGCCGAGCGAAGCCGCCGCCATCGGCTTCACCTCGAAATCGGAGAACGCCTTAGAAATCCGGACGCCGAGCTCCGAGGTAACAATCTTTTCGACGTCGTCGAAAGGGAAGGGCTCGACTTTATCCTGCAAACGCGCGAGCGCTTCGAGATACGCGCGCGGCAACAGCTCGACGCGGGTGGAAAGCAACTGGCCGAGCTTCACGAAAGTCGGTCCGAGTTTCTCCAGATCGTCCGCGAGCTCGCCAGCCTTCGCGGCTTCCTTCGGCGTAACGCGCTGCTCGGCGTCGAGCGTTTCCTCAAGTCCGGCTTCCTTCACCAGGTCGGAACGGCCATACTTGACGAAGAGCCACGCGATCTGGCGGTAACGGTTGAGGTGCTGTGGTTTCAATGAGATCGCCATGGCATCTCTAAAACGAATTTCGCGGGCACAATGGTGGTAGGGACGCCGCGCCGCGGCGTCCGTCTCCCGTGGCGAACGGATACTTGCTCGTTGCGGACGGCGCAGCGCGCCGTCCCTACCAGCGGCCTTACGCCGCCTTCTGGTAGCTCGCCTTGTCGTCCACCTCGAGCCAATCGAAGAGCGTCGTCTTCGCCGGATCAAGGTTGTACGGCTTCACCTGCTCCTCGAACCACTCGCGCTTTTCCGGATTGTCGTAAGGATTGGTCGCCTGGACCTCGTCGCTCCACGCCTTGACTTCCTCGGGTGTCTTCTTGTCGCCGTGGCTATCCAGCCAGAGCGCCATTTCCTGGTCAGTCGCGCCCTTCTCCACTTCCGCTTTGAAATCGTCCCCCTTCACGCCCTTGAAGCCAAAAAGCATGTTATCGAGCGGACAATCGAAATGGTATTCGCCGATATTCCCGGCCAGGAGCGCACTGCATTTGTCATAAGTGCGCGCCAAAATTGCGTAACCCCCGATGCGCTCCCGCGGACTGCGCGGCGCTTCCTTCGTCAGATCTTTTCCCTTCACCTTGTTGTTCATGAATGACGGTAAGGCCGAACCGCGTCGCTGCCAACTTCGCGCCGAAAAAGACGCCCGATTTCCCGCGAAATCCGTATTGCCTGTATATGAGTCAACAAAAAGAAATTATCTCGACGATCAACGACTTGATCGAAACGCTCAAAGATGGGCAGGAGGGCTTCCGCCAGGCGTCTGAAGCCGTGAAGGATACGCAGCTGAAATCGCTTTTCAGTGAATACTCGCTTCAGCGCTCGAAGTTTGCCGGCGAATTGCAAAACGAAGCCATCGGCCTCGGCGAAAGCAATCCGGAAAATACGAGCAGCACCGCCGGTGCAATGCATCGGGCCTGGATCAATTTGAA
>PLCM01000035.1:120004-166794 GCA_003134765.1 Spartobacteria bacterium
GAATACAAGAAAGCGATGGAAGATAAGGATCTTTCGTCGCCCGTTCGCGAAACGATCTCGCGGCAGTACACCGACGTGAAAAACGCGCACGATCGCATCAAAGCTTTGCGCGACGCGACCAGGAATAACTAGCCGCGGTCGCGGCGGCGCTCTGTCGCCGCCCCGGAGCGCGCTGCCTTTTCAAGGAGCGGCGGTTTACAAACCGCCGTTTTAGTTGGTCGGCGGTTTGTAAACCGCCGCTCCTTGATGTGCTAAGTTCGGCGATGCTGTTTGGCCGCGTCCTCGCTCTGGCCGTGTTCGCGGCGTCCTTTGCCCGCGCAGGACAAATCGTGGCGCCGCCGCTCGCGGGGAAGTTGTATCAGGGCCTCTATTTCGATGAGCCGGCGGCAGGGCACGACCCCACCGAGCACGACGTCACGGCCGCTGATGTGCAGCGTTTTGACGGAGCGCTCGGGACCAGGACAACATGGGTCTTCTTTTCAGACAACTGGTTCGAATCGCGAAAGTTTCCGCGGGAGACCTGCGATTGGATTCACGGATTAGGCAAGGTACCCTACGTCCGCCTCATGTTGCGCTCCGATGCGGAACAGAACCGCGCCGAGAAGACCTTCACTCTCGCGAGCATCCTGGCCGGCAAGTTCGACGACGATCTGAAAGGTTGGGCCCGCGACGCGAAAGATTTCGGATCACCGCTCCTGGTGGAATGGGGAACGGAACCCAACGGAAAATGGTTTTCCTGGAACGGAAGTTGGAACGGAGGCGCGAAGGAAGGGCCCGCGCGCTACATCGCCGCCTGGCATCACATCGTGGATCTGATGCGAGCGGAAGGCGCCGATAATCTGCAATGGGTCTGGCATGTGAATTGGCTCGACCAGCCGGAAGCGAATTGGAACCGGTTCGAGAATTATTATCCGGGAGAAAACTACTGCGATTGGGTCGCGCTAAGCGCCTACGGCCCGCTAACACCGCGCGAGGTGGACGGGACCGAAAGCTTCCGATTCAAGATGCGCGATGCCTATCCGCGCCTGACGAAGATCACGCCGGGGAAGCCGGTCGTGATCGCAGAGTTCGGCTGCGACATCCACCATCGGAAGGTGGATGCGGGCGCGTGGGCGCGGGAGGCGCTCGAGGATTTATTTTCCGGGCGCTGGCCCGCCGTGATCGGCTTCTGCTGGTGGAATGAATCGTGGGAGAACGACAATGTTCGCGCGCATGACACCGACATGAACATTCTGCATGACGCCGGATTGACGAAGGTCTTTCGCGAGGAACTGGCGAAACACGCCGACAAACTCCAGCCGGCGCCGATTACGGTGGAGCGGTAGTCTGTCATTCCGAGCGCAGTCGAGGAATCCCGTCGTGCAACCTTTAAGGTGACATCCCGGGATCCCTCGACTCCGCTTCGCTGCGCTCGGGATGACACGGGTTTATTGCGCCGACTCCGCGTGTGCTCATATTAAGCCATGGTCAATATTTCGATCGAATACACGGGCGACCTCCATTGCGATGCGGTCCACGGCCCATCGCACGCCAAGATCGCGACGGACGCACCGACGGATAATAAGGGGAGGGGCGAAGCCTTTTCACCGACCGATCTCGTCGCGACCGCGCTCGGGACTTGCATGAGCACGATTCTGGCGATGGCGGCCCAGGACCATGGCCTCGATGTGAAAGGAATGACCGTGAACGTCAGCAAGGAAATGTCGAAGGATGCGCCGCGCCGGATCGTGGCGTTGCCGTCCGAGGTCCACATTCCGCTGCCGGCGAATACGCCGCAGCGCGCGCTCTTGGAGAGCGCCGCCCTCAATTGCCCCGTCCACAAGAGTCTCCCGCCCGAAATCGAGCGCCCGACGAAATTTTTCTGGGAGGGGTAGCGTCAAGGAGCGGCGGTTTACAAACCGCCGCTCCTTGGTTTGCGTCAACGCTTTTTATTCAGCAGTGCGCGCAATCTCTTGCAGCGCGTTTCCAGTTGTCCTTGTGGCAGGCGTAGCCGGCGATGACCGACAGACCAAGCGTGGCTTGTCGTATTCCTTACTGCCCGAGCACCCAGGCGAAGATCAAAGGCACGCAAATCGTGGCATCGCTTTCGACCACGAACTTCGGAGTTGAGGCCGCGAGCTTCCCCCAGGTGATTTTCTCGTTCGGCACGGCGCCGGAGTAGCTGCCATAGCTCGTCGTCGAATCGCTGATTTGGCAGAAATAACCCCACAGCGGCACCCCGACGCGCCCGAGATCCTGGTGCAGCATCGGTACGACGCAAATCGGGAAATCACCGGCGATGCCGCCGCCGATCTGAAAAAAACCGATTGAGCCCTCTCGGTTGCGCAGCCTCTTCGCGTTTTTCGTGTAGTAGTCCGCGAGCCAGGTCATGTATTCGATGCCCGTGCGCACGGTGTGCACGTTCCTGACGTCACCGCGTATCACAGCCGCCGCAAACATGTTACCGAGCGTCGCATCCTCCCAACCCGGCACGATGATCGGTAGATTCTTTTCGCAGGCCGCCAGTATCCAGGAATGCTTCGGGTCGATCTGATAGCTCTTCTTCAGCTTACCGCTGCGAAGAATCTTATACATAAACTCATGCGGGAAATAATGCTCTCCGGCGCGGTCCGCCGCGATCCACTCTTCGAGCACCACCTTCTCGATCCGCCGCATCGCCTCCATCTCCGGGATGCACGTGTCGGTCACGCGATTCATGTGCCGGGCGAGCAGTTGCTGCTCATCCCGTGGCGTGAGCTCCCGGTAGTGCGGCACCCGCTCGTAGTGGTCATGCGCGACGAGATTAAAAACATCCTCCTCGAGGTTCGCGCCGGTACAGACGATCAGGTGCACCTTTTCGCGACGGATCATCTCCGCCAACGAAATGCCGAGCTCGGCTGTCGACATTGCGCCCGCGATCGTCATCAGCATCTTACCACCGGCAGCGAGGTGTGCCTCGTAGCCCTTCGCCGCGTCGAGCAGCGCGGCCGCGTTAAAGTGACGATAACTCTTCGCGATGAATTTCGAGACCGGACCTTTTTTTGCCGCGAGCGCGGCATTGATCTCTTCTGGGCGTTTTGACCGCCGTTTGGCTTTCATCGTTTGGGCAACTTGTGTCAGGCGGGATAAAGCCAGCGCATGTAATCGGCGACGCCGGTCTCGAGCGGATATTTCGGCTCGTAACCGAGGCGGTCGCGCACCCTCGTCAAATCGGCCTGGGTAAAATTCTGGTAATGCGCGTGCGGGTTCTCGATGTAATCCGGCTTGAAATCGGTACCTAACGAGCGGTTCAGGACGTCGACCAGCTCGTTGAAGGAGCGGGCCTGGCCGGTGCCGAGATTGTAAATGCCGCTCTCTTTCGCTTGGAGCGCGCGAATGCTGCCCTCGACGATATCCTTCACGTAAACGAAATCGCGTTTCTGGTCGCCGTGCTTGAAAATGCGCGGTCGCTGGCCGGCCTTCATCTGGCGCGAGAGATGGAGGACCATGCTGGCGGGGCCGCCTTTGTGCCCCTCGCGCGGCCCGTAAACGTTAAAGTAACGCAATCCGACAATGATCCAGCCGCTGACGTCGTTCGCGGCGCGGTTCGCAAGATTGTCCATGATCGCTTTCGAGAACGCGTAGATATTCGCGGGCGCGGCGCCGTTTGTCTCCACGCTGGCCGCGCTCGCGGCGCCGTAGGTCGAGGCGGACGAAGCATAGATCACCCGGGTCTTGTTCGGTTTCGCGAAGTTCAGGAGCCGGCGAAAGCTTTCCACGTTGTCGTGGGTCTGGACGAACTGATCGTGCAACGTCGTGTCCGTGATCGAGGCGAGATGGAAGATCGCGTCGAATGTTTCATCGCCGAATTGCTGTTGCCAATCCAGCGTCGCCAGGTTTTGGGCGACCAAATCGCCTCTGTAACCGGCGAGGTTCTTGAAATCGCCGGAGCGGAAATCATCAATCACCGTCAGTCGCGCATCCGGCATTCGTTCCTGGAGCGTGAGCACAAGATTGGAGCCGATGAAACCGGCGCCACCAGTGACGAGAATGGAAGATGGAGAAGAAGACACAGCGAACAGGGCGCGATAATGCGCGTCTCAGACAAATAAATCCAGAGCCGAGGAGCGCAAGCGGCTTGTGCATCAAGGAGCGGCGGTTTGCAACCGCCGATTTAATTGCGTCGGCGATTTCAAATCGCCGCTCCTTGAAGTTGCTCGGCCATTCGCAGCGAAATAAATCTTGAGCGGGCAAGCGCAAGCCGCTACTTCTGGCGGCAGTTCTTTGTCAGTTCGGTTTTGTGGAGCGGTGCGAGGAATTCCCGTGAGATTCGGGAGCAGTTGCGCTGCTGTGACTGGATACGATTTCCCAGGGCCAGTCCCCGAAAGCATTTCGGGGGTGAAGGCGGGAAAGAGGTCGAAACAGTTGAGAACGGTGAGTTGAGAGTTGAGAGAAGCGAGTCGGCTTTTCCGAGTCTCTCAACTCTCAACCAAAAACCCTCAACTTTTCAGAAGCCAGAAGCCAGAATATTTGCCCGTCTCCACCTCATTCGCGCCGTGCCTGTAGCCGTGATCATTGATCGCGGACTCTCTGCGGGCGGCGGCTCGGAAAAACTTCTTCGCGAAAAAGAAGAATGAGAGCTGTGGACGCGGCGTCCCGCGATGGCGGGAGCGAGTCTGCCTCTCGAAATAGTTGGAGGTAACTTGTTATGCGGAATCGTTCATGGCTTCTGGTGGCGGCCGTTCTTTTGGCCGCGCCATTCATCTGTCGCGCTCAGGACGCGACATCAACGGCGCTTTCCAATTCGGAAGCGGAAACAGCAGGAATCGTTGTCAGCGCGACGCGGATCGAAACCCCGGTCGACGAGATCGGCAGTTCCGTGACGCTGATTCCGGCCGAGGAAATCGAGCGCAATCAGCGACGCACTTTACCGGACGTTCTCCAAACGGTGCCCGGCCTGAACATCGTCCAGACGGGAGGCCCCGGCGGCAAAACCTCCGTCTTCATGCGCGGGAGTAACTCGAATCACACCAAGGTGATTATCGACGGGATCGATGCGAACGACCCGAGCCAGGACGGCGCGTTCGATTTCGGCCAGGTCCTTACTTCGGACATCGAGCGAGTCGAAGTGCTTCGCGGTCCGCAAAGCAGTTTGTATGGGTCGGACGCCATCGGTGGCGTGGTCAATATCGTGACGAAGAAAGGAGAAGGGCCGCCGCAGTTCACTGCACGCCTGGAAGGCGGTTCGTTCGGGACCTTCAACCAATCCGCGAGTGTGCGAGGATCGGTCTCGCGCTTTAACTACTCATTCAACGTTGCGCATTTTCTGACCGATGACACGCCGGTAACGCCGCTCGATTTGTTGCCGCCGGGACGGAAGCGGATCAACGACAGTTACGAAAACACGACCGTCTCGACGAAGCTGGGCGTGGACGTGACGGATACGTTCGGCCTCGATTTCGTAGGGCGCTACACGGACTCAACTTTATTCTTCACCGGCGACGACTTCTCGGTTTTTCCCAGTGTTCCAGCCGCAAGCCAGAGCGAACAGAACGCCCGGCAACTTTTCGCGCGGGGCGAAGCGCACCTCGCGCTCTTCGATGGCGCGTTCAAGAATCGCATTGGCGTCGGCTACACGAATTACCGCACCACGATCCAGGCGCCAGACACCGGATTTGGTCTTCCGCCGGAAAATATTAATCACGGCGACCGGATCAAGTTCGACTGGCAGGGGAACATCGAGCTCTGGAAAGGCAGCGCTTTGATTCTCGGCGTGGAAGATCAGGAGGATCGTTTGCTCGAGAGCCCGATCTCGGCTGAAAACGATAACGTCGCCGGCTTCGCCGAACTGCAATCAGAAATCGCCCCGGGTTTGTTCACCGCGGTCAGCGGTCGTTACGATGACAACGATCGCTTCGGCGGGAAAGCGACCTGGCGAATTGCGCCCGCGTACCTGGTTCCGAACCTCGGCACGAAGCTCAAGGCAAGCTATGGCACCGGCTTCAAAGGGCCGAGCCTCACCCAGCTCTTCGTCAGCTTTCCGGCGTTCAATTTCTTCGCGAACCCGAACCTCGAGCCCGAGGAGAGCGAGGGGTACGATTTCGGATTCGAGCAGCCGCTGGCGGGAGACCGGGTTCGTTTCGGCGCGACCTATTTTCACAACGACATCAGGAATCTGATCAACGCGAATGCGACCTTCACCTCGCTGATAAACGTCGACCAAGCCACGACCGAAGGCGTGGAGACATTCGTTTTCGTGGCCGTGACGGACCGCATCAAATTGCGCGGCGATTACACTTACACTAATGCCGTTGACGATACGACCGGTCTGGAGCTGTTGCGCCGGCCGAAACACAAGGCAAGCCTGACCGCGAGCTGGCTTCCGAGCGATCGGCTCTCGTTCTCCGCGACCCTGCTATACGTGGGCTCGCAAGTCGACGGGAACCGCAGCTTTTCGATCCAACGCCTCAACACGGATCCATATTTCGTCGTCAACCTCGCCGCCGAGTACAGTGTCAACAAGAACGTCAACCTTTTCGTCCGGATCGATAATGTGCTCGATCGCCGCTACGAAAGTCCCACGGGATTTCAGCGACCGGGACTCGGCGTTTTCGGTGGCGTGCGCCTGAGTTGGGGGCCGACACCCAATCCTGCGCAAAGCAGCGAAGAAGACAACAAGACTCAGATCACGCGTTCGGAGCAGGAGACCTCGAAATGAGAACTCCAAACGATTGCATTCGTATGGCCGCCGGGGCCGATCCGTCGAGGGAATGAAAGAACGCGTCGTGATGTCGTGGAGCGGTGGAAAGGACAGCGCAGTTGCGCTCCACGAACTACTGAAATCCGATCAGTACGAAGTCGTGGCTCTCTTAACGACAGTGTCTGAGGAATTTCGCCGCATCAGTCATCACGGCGTGCGCGAAGAACTCCTCGAAGAGCAGGCAAACGCCATCGGAATTCCGCTCGAGAAGGTTTACCTGCCCTCCGGGGAATCGGGCGGATGCACGAACGAAGTTTACGAAGCGATCATGGAGCGAGCGATGAAGGCCTATCGGAATCGAGGAGTCCTAACGGTTGGGTTCGGTGATTTGTTTTTGCAGGATCTCCGGGAATGGCGCGAAGCGAATCTAGCGAAAGTGGGAATGCGCGGAGTCTTTCCGATCTGGCAGCGCGCCACCGCCGCGTTCGCTCGCGAGGTGATCGGCGCCGGATATAAGGCTTATCTGTCGTGCGTCGAAGGAAGAGTCGGGGCCGGTTTCGCGGGGCGAGCTTATGATGCGGAGCTGCTCGACGATTTGCCGTCCGGAGTCGATCCGTGCGGCGAGAACGGCGAATTTCATTCGTTCGTTTACGATGGCCCGATTTTCCGGAAGCCGATTGAGGTACAAATAGGCGAAATTGTGGTCCGCGATGGAAGGTACTACGCTGATCTTCTGCCTCGCGGATCGAACTCGTCGGAAAAATGCGTCGCGGAGCAGATGCCGCCCGTGTAAAAGAAGAGGAAATCAAATATGAATAAACGCTTGCTGGCAGTGAGCTTGTTTGTGGGCGGCGCGGCCCTCGCTCGTTTGCTGCCGCACCCGCCGAATGTCACCCCGATTGCAGCGATGGCTCTTTTTGGCGGAGCCTATCTGGCCAATCGCAAACTCGCTTTTGCCCTTCCCCTGCTGGCAATGCTCCTGAGCGATTTGGCTCTCGGCCTAACGATCTACGGTAAGGTTCTGCTCCTCTCTCAGCCGGTCGTATATCTTTGCCTGCTTGCAACGGTGGCAATCGGCGGATTGATCCGTTCCCGCAAATCCTGGTGGAATGTTGCTGTCGCCAGCCTCGTTAGCTCCGTGATGTTTTTCTTCGTCACCAATTTCGGTGTCTGGGCGTTCGAATCTCTTTATCCAAAAAGTGGGAGTGGATTGATCGCTTGCTACACCGCCGCGCTTCCGTTTTTCCGCAACAGCGTGGCCGGCGATCTCTGCTTTGCTGTGATTCTGTTCGGAGGATTTGCGCTCCTGGAAAAGTCCGTGGTTTCTGTGCGCGAACCGAAGCCGCTTTATTCCTAGCGGCATTTAGGGATGCGGATTGTCTCATTGCTGGCGAGCGGGACCGAAATTGTTTACGGTCTGGGCGCCGGCGCAAATTTGGTTGGCCGCTCGCATGAGTGCGATAACCCGGAATGGGTGTGCGAGCTGCCGGTCTGCACCCGGCCGGCGTTCGATGTCGAAGTCTCCAGCGGCGAAATCGATGCCGAAGTCCGGCGCCGCCTCAAGACGGGAGAGCCGCTGTATCACGTCGACACGGCATTGATCGGCCGACTCGAGCCGGATCTCCTCATCACCCAGGAGCATTGCGAGGTTTGTGCGGTCACACCAAATGACATTGCGCGGACGGGCTGCGCGACTCTGGCGCCACAAGTGATCGCCTTGAGCGCCGGGACCGTGCGCGGAATTTATGATGGAATTCTCGCCGTCGGGAAAGCGATCCAGCGGGACCTGGCAGCAATTACGCTCGTGGATGAGATGCAGAGCCGGATCGCCGCCATCGGTGATGAAGTGCGGCCCAGATCGGCGCCCACCGTGGTGATGCTGGAATGGACCGACCCGATTTTCTCAATGGGGAACTGGGGACCGGAATTGGTCGAAGCCGCGAATGGCAAGCTTTCGTTAGGCCAGGTCGGCCAGCATTCGGCTGCAATCCCATGGGAAGCGGTTCGCTCGGCGGATCCCGATTATCTGATCGTCGCGCCCTGCGGTTTCAATCTGGAGAAGAGCAGGCGCGAAGCGGCAACCTTGGAAGCGTTGCCCGGATGGTTCGAACTGCGAGCGGTCCGGAATGGAAAAGTCGTTTTCGCGGATGGGAACAAATTCTTCAACCGCTCCGGCACGACGATTGTGGAGACGGTCGAGATCATCGCTGAAATTCTGCATGGGCGCCGAGCCCGAAAGAGTTGGGAAGGCGTAGCCTGGGAGCGGTATGCCTTTCAGTCAGACGCACTCGTCAAGACGTGATCGTGTCCCATTCTGTCATTCTGAGCGAAGCGCAGCGGAGTCGAAGAACCTCTTACCTTGCCTTTATTTGCGGCAATTTTCTCGCTGACGCTCGCGAAAATTAGAGGTCCCTCGACTAGCTCGGGATGACAACCGGGGACTCTACGACTACGACGACGTGGGGCCGGATAGCAACGCGCGATAAGGCGCGGCTTGCTCGGGTTTGTTCCAGGCTTCGTAAAGATTCGCGAGGCGCTGAACTGCGAGTCTCGTGCGCGGACTGTTCTCGGTCTGCGACTTTTTCAGGCTCTGGTAGCTGGCGAGCAGGAACGTTTCAGCTTCAGGAAGACGACCTTCGGTGGTGAGAAACTCGCCGAGCGCGCCGTTCGCACTGGCTCGCAGGAAATGTGTTTCCGGCACATTCTCCGTGCGAATTCGCACCGCTTCGCGCAACAGCTTCTCAGCTTCCGCCGTTCGCCCGGTCTGACTGTAAATCATGCCCTGCACCATCAAAGCCGTGGCATAATTAACATATTGGGGGCTGCCGCCTGCTCGATAAATCTCCAGCGTCGCGTTGATTTTGGCTTCGGCCTCAGCGTATTGCCGCAGGGCCAAGAACGCTTGCGCCTGCAAACGGAGATTGTCGCCGAGCTGCATATTGGCGGCGCTGTAGAGCTTTCGATAAATCGCTTCGGCCTCGCGCAGGTTTTCGAGGGATTCTGCCGCCTGGCCATTCTCCAGAAGAAAACTGCCGAGCCCGGTCAGGTTCGCCGCCACTTCGGGAGTGGCCTCCTGTTTTCTCTCGCGGATCGCTGCGATTTTTCCACGCACGATCTTTATCGCTTCGTCGAATTTTCCCTGGTCGGCCTGGGTTAGAGCGAGAATGGCCCGGACGACTCCGGGGCTGTTTTTTTGTTCCGGTGAAACATAAGGTAGTAAAGCCAATTGCTCCCGCAAGAGGCTCTCGGCTTCCTTGGAATCGCCCTGCGCCCGGCTCAAAAGAGCGAAGCCATTCAGGGCCGCGCCCAAATAATCCGCGCTGACTGTCCCTTTCTTTTGCTCCGCGCGCAGACGGGGAAGGTTCGCGAGGTAGAATTTGTTTGCCTTCGCGTAATCGCCCTTTGCTCCCGCCCACAGGCTCGCCAATAAGACGCCAGTCTTTAGCGTTTCAACCCCGTCTTCACCGAAGATTCGAGTTTGGGTCTGGAGAGCGGCCGTCAGATTTTGTTCGGCCAGGTCGTATTGTCCAAAGGAGAAGTAACTGGCGCCGATGATTCGTTGCAGCTCCGCTCGTACGTCCGGCTGTTCCGATAATTCTTCGGTAGCCAGGCGCTTCGATGCGTCATCGAGGATGTCTTTGACGGTTGGTTGGCCGCTTAGGTTCAGGGACGGATCGGAGGCATGCAGCGTCTTTTGCAGGAACATGCTGATCGCTTCCGCTTTAGCTCTCTCGCGGCGCGCGGTCCGCACTTGAATGAGCGTCGCGATGATCCCGCCGACCAAACTCAACAGGATCAGCGCGGCCGCGGCGACGCCGATCCGGTGGCGATTCACAAATTTGCCGGCGCGATAAGAGACGGTGTCTTTACGCGCGACCACCGGCAACCCCGCCAGGTGACGGCGGATGTCTTCGGAAAATTGCCCGACCGATGTGTAGCGGCGCGCCGGCTCCTTGCGCATCGCCTTCAGCACGATGTTATCGAGATCACCCTTCAGGAATCTCGAATTTCGAATCTCGAATTTCGAATTTCCATCGCCTTTGGCGATGGCTGTGCTCGGCCGTTCCGGCTCCTGGTCCGTGATGGCACGCGCTATCTCCCCGGCTGTGCGCGTCTTCAATCGGTAGGGCCGCCGGCCAGTCAGGAGCTCGTAGAGCAACACGCCTAACGAGTAGACGTCGCTTGTCGTCATGATCTTGTCGCCTTTGACCTGCTCCGGACTGGCATATTCCGGCGTCATGACGCGCAAGGCCGGAATCGTCTGAGTAAATAATTCGTCGCCGGCGCTGAGAAGTTTCGCGATGCCGAAGTCGAGCAGCTTCGGTTCGCCCTCTTGCGTCACGAGGATGTTTGACGGTTTCAGATCGCGATGAATGACCAGGTTCTGATGCGCGTAGGTGACCGCCGCGCATATTCTGCGGAAGAGCGTGAGGCGCTCGGTCGTGGAGAGCGCATGCGCATCGCAGTAGGCGCCAATCGGTTCGCCGTTCACATACTCCATGACGAAATAAGGCAGGCCGTCGTCGGTCGTCCCGCCGTCGATGAGGCGCGCGATGTTGGGATGATCGAGTTGCGCCAGAATCTGCCGCTCGTTGCGAAAGCGGCGGAGAATGTCCTCGGTATCGAGCCCGCGCCGAACGAGCTTGACCGCTACCTGCTTGCGATATTCATCGTCCGAGCGCGCCGCGAGATAGACTGCGCCCAAACCACCGCGGCCGATTTCGCGAATGATCTTGTAAGCGCCGAACTGACGGCCGACGAGCGATTCGTCCGGCGGTTCCGGGAATAGATCCCGAGGCATTTCGAAAGAAGGCTGTTCGATAAAGCCGTCGGTCTGGCTGTCCGAGTCGAGGAGGGATTCTACTTCGCGGCGAAGCGCATCGTCGCCGTTGCACTCTTTTTTCAGCAGAGTTGCGCGCTCGTTCGGCGCGAGGTCCGCCGCGGCCTCGAACAATTCCTTGACCCTGGCCCAGCGTTCACTTGCGGACAGCATCAACTTAACCGCGAATGAACGCGAATGGACGCCAATGTGAAGAAAAGAGAAGCAGCAGGGCCGTCATGGATATTTCGGCGCAGCTTGAAAGTCCGCTATCTCAGATTCGTGTTCATTCGCGTCCATTCGCGGTTCCTTCGTTAGGACGACTCGCTCCCATTCGAGCGGCGCGTGCTTGAAGTTCAGGATGGTGCCGACCGGCAGTCCGGTGATTCGGAGATAATTCAGCATCTGCCCCCGCTCGTGGTCTGTGATCCGATCGATGGTCTTCGTATCCACGATCAATTTGCCCTGCACCACGAGGTCGGGAACATACTCTCCCACGACCTCACCTTTATACATTACACAGTGACGCTCCTGCTGCGTGAAAGGGATTTCTCGGAGCCTGAACTCCACGCAAAGGCAGTTCTCATAAATCTTCTCGTGAAGTCCGTGCCCTCGCACATTCAGCACTTCGATAGCGCCCCCAACCACAGCATAAACCTCCTCTTTGAGAATCAATTCGCGCGCATTCGCGTTCATTGGCGGTTTCACAAATTTAACCGCGAATGAACGCCAATAAACGCCAATAAGGAGGGAAGTAGGGGCATTGGAGGCGTTGGCGGTTTCAGGCCATTTCCCGGCGCAACCAGGCCTTCGCCATTCTCCATTCGCGTTTCACGGTGCGCGGAGAAACGTCGAGCACTTCGCCCACTTCTTCGTTCGTCAGGCCGCCAAAGAACCTGAGTTCCACGATCTGGCTCTGCCGGGGATCGAGCGCGAGCAGATCTTTCAGGGCGTCATCGAGCGCGACCAGATCAATGCTGCGTTCCGCCGAGGGAGCGAGCGCTTCTTCGAAAGCGAGTTTGTCCCAGCCGCCTCCGCGTTTCTCCGCGCGATGGCTCCGCGCGTAATCGACCAGGATGCGTCGCATGAGTTGCGCGGCCACGCCGAAGAAGTGGGCGCGGTTCTGCCAGGTGGTGGTGCTTTGGTCGACCAACCGCAGATACGCTTCATGAACGAGGCCGGTCGCCTGCAAGGTGTGATCGGGACGCTCTCGCTGCAGATATTGCCGGGCGAGCTGGCGCAATTCTTCGTAGACCAACGGCATCAGTTTCGCGGGCGCTTCCCGATCACCGCCGCTCCAATCGACGAGCATGCGGGTGACCTCTTCCCTCGGCGCCAGCGAGATCATGCCGCGAAGCTTTCTGTCCTCATATCGCAGGCACCTGTTTCATGGGCGCCAAACGGAGAATACAACAGGCGCGCGAGCTTGGCCAATTTCAAACCAGCCGGCAGGCTGGGAGCGCGGCACAGATTTCTTGAAAATCGTTGGCCCCTTCTCCTGGCCCTTTCCGCTTTAGCTAGATGAGAAGGGCAATCGAAAAATGAAAAGGCACACCTCAACAGCAAAAGTTGTCACTTTTTGGCTGTTTATTCTGACTCTGCTGGTGGTGCCGGGACGGGCCGACATTTTTGCCGATTCATTTACGAACACGGACCGCAGGCGCGTCGCTGCGGCGCGCGAAACGTACGGCAAGCTGCCCTTGAGTTTCGAAGCCAATCGCGGCCAAACGGAGCCGTCGGCGCAGTTCCTCGCGCGCGGCGCTGGTTACTCGCTCTTTTTGACTGGAAACGAAGCCGTTTTTGTCATGTCTCGACGGGACAAGCAAGCGCCAAGCTCCCTTGAACCGGCAAAACACAGGGAAACGCAGGAAGCGACCAACTCAGCTTTGCCCCGGACCACGACGAGAACGGCGTTGCTGAGAATGAATTTAGTGGGCACAAATTCTATCTTGGCAGCCGAGGGCTTGGAAGAGCAAGCGGGCAAGGCAAACTATTTTATCGGCAACGACTCGACCAAATGGCAGGTGAATATTCCAACTTTTAGTCGCGTGCAGTATAAGAATGTCTATTCGGGAATCGATCTGACGTATTACGGCAACCAACGGCAGCTTGAATACGATTTCATCGTTGCGCCGAATGCCGATTACAAGCAAATCGAGCTAAACTTCAAGGGCGCGAAGAAAGTCGAGATCGAGCGGGCCAGCGGTGATTTGCTTTTGCGCACGCGATTTGGAGTCATGAGGGAACATCAGCCCAAAGTGTATCAGGAAATTGACGGCGCGCGGCAAGAGATAGCAGGCCGGTATGTAATGCGAGGACATGGGCGGATCGGTTTTGAAGTCGGAGAATATGATACGGCGCTTCCGCTCGTGATCGATCCAACCATCGTCTATTCCACCTTCATCGGCGGAAGCACCGAGGATCGAGGTAATGCGATTGCGGTGGATTCGACTGGCAATACATACATTATCGGAACAACACTTTCACCCGACTTTCCGACGACCGTGGGAGCGTTTGATAGGACTTCTCATAATCAGCAGCAGGCGCACGTATTCGTAACCAAGCTCAATGCCAGCGGTTCGGCTCTTATCTATTCCACCTTCATCGGCGGAAGCGGCGGTGAGGCCGGCAACGGCATCGCCATTGATTCAACCGGCAATGCTTATCTGACCGGCGCCACTGCTTCGCTCGATTTTCCGACGACCCCCGGAGCGTTTAATAGGACTTGTCACGGCTGTGGTGCTACTGGTGACGTATTCGTAACCAAGCTCAATGCAAGCGGTTCGGCTCTTATCTATTCCACCTTAATCGGCGGAGGCGGAAATGATAACGGCACCGCCATCGCCATTGATTCAACCGGCAATGCTTATGTGACCGGCGTGGCTGGTGGCCAAGCACCCATTTATCCGACGACCGCCGGAGCGTTTCAGACGACTTATGGGGGCGGCCTTCTTGACGTATTCGTCACCAAGCTCAATGCCTCCGGGTCGGCTCTTATCTATTCCACCTTAATCAGTGGAGGCGGCACTGATAGCGCCAACGGCATCGCCATTGATTCAACCGGCAATGCTTATGTGACCGGCCAGACTGGTGGCTCCGCACCCCCTTATCCGACGACCCCCGGAGCGTTTCAGACGACTAACAGAGGTGCCAACGTCTTCGTTACCAAGCTCAATGCCGACGGTTCGGCTCTTATCTATTCCACCTTCATCGGTGGAAGCGGCCTCGACTTTGGCAACGGCATCGCCATTGATCCGACCGGCAATGCTTATCTGACCGGCTCCACTTCTTCGGTCGATTTTCCGACGACCCCCGGAGCGTTTCAGACGACTAATAACAGCAATAGCGGCAATAACGACGTATTCGTCACCAAACTCAATGCCGGCGGTTCGGCTCTGATTTATTCCACCTACATCGGCGGAGTCCTCGGTGATCTCGGCAACGGCATCGCCATTGATTCAACCGGCAATGCTTATGTGACCGGCTCCACTTCTTCGCCAGCTTATCCGACGACCGCCGGAGCGTTTCAGACGACTCGTAGCGGCTCTAGCGACGTATTCTTCACCAAACTCAATGCCAGCGGTTCGGCTCTTATCTATTCCACCTACATCGGCGGAACCAACGATGATGTCGGCACCGCCATCGCCATTGATTCAAACGGCAATGCTTATCTGACCGGCTTCACCCTTTCAACCAATTATCCGACGACTGCCGGAGCGTTTCAGACGACTAATAACGGCCCTAGCGACGTATTTGTCACCAAGATCGAGACGACAACCCCTAGGCCGGCGACGCTTGGAGACATTTCGACTCGGCTCCAAGTAGGAAGCGCTGACAGGGTGATGATCGCCGGCTTCATTGTGCAAGGAAGCGCTCCCAAGAGGGTGCTCATCCGAGCGGCCGGTCCTTCCCTGACCCAGTTCGGAGTTCCCAATGCGCTGGCTAATCCGCGGCTGGAGCTCCACGACACCAATAACACTATTGGAACAAACGATGATTGGCAGACTACCCAGATCGGCGGCGTTATTACCTCGGATCAGGTAGCAGAGATTCAAAGCAGCGGACTTGCCCCGCGCGATCCGGCCGAGTCCGCTATTATCGCCACCCTGCCGCCGGGTAGCTACACGGCCATTGTGCAGGGGGTAAACGGCGGGACTGGGGTAGGGATCGTGGAAGCGTACGATTTAGACGCAACCAGCGGATCCCTCCTCGCCAACATCGCCACCCGAGGATTCGTGCAGACCGGAGACGACGCCATGATCGGTGGATTTATTGTTGTGACTCAGCCGACAAAAGTGATCATTCGAGCCATAGGCCCTTCGCTGACCCAATTCGGCGTGCCTGACGCGCTGGCGAATCCACAATTGGAGTTGCATGACGCCAATAACACCCTGGCCCGGAATGACGACTGGCAGACGACCCAAATATTCGGAATCATTACGAGCGACCAAGTCGCGGAGATTCAGAACAGCCAGCTCGCGCCCACTAATTCAGCGGAATCAGCCATCATCGCCACGCTGCAGCCGGGGAACTACACAGCGATTGTGCGCGGAGTGAACAACACCACCGGCAATGCCCTCGTGGAAGTCTACAGCTTGCCGTAAGCATAGCCATGGAAGGAGAAAGGGGACGTGCGTGGAAAGGGCCGGTGTCGGGCTGGTGGAAGTTTATCATATTCCGTAGCGCGCCGTCGTCCGCGGCATGAACGGCACGACCGGTGTGGCAGTGGTCGAGGCGCATGGTTTGAACTAACGTGTCACGCATCTCACTGGTAGGGCGAGACTCTGTCGACCCAGCCGGATCCGCGACCCATCAACGGTGCTCTCGGGGGGCCGGCGATATCATGCGATGTATTTTCTGGAGAGCTGCGTGCACCAGCTTTGTCGATTGAAAACGGAGAATACAGGGACGGGCTGCGCCGGAGCCTCGCCCTCCCAAAGTATCGCCGACAAATTCGCGGAAATATCTGGCCTCATCTCCTGGCCGTTTCCGCTTTAGGTCGATGAGAAGGGCAATCTACGAAAAAATGAAAATGCGAAGTCTTCAACCTGCAATTAAGCCACACTTTTATTAAAACAGCCTAAACCTATGAAAATATTGCATCCCCTTTGGGTCGGTCTTCTGTCGGCTGCCTCGATTCTTGCGCGGCGGGTCGCGTTCTCGCTGCTTTTTCTCGGCGCGGGACTGGTGCTGGTGCAGCCGTGCACGGGCGCTTCCGCTGTTGGCAGCCTCGCTACCGCACGCTATTATCACACGGCGACGTTGCTGCCCAACGGCCAGGTGCTTGTCGCAGGAGGACAGGACAACAGCTTCAGCTCTCTCGCGAGCGCGGAACTGTACGATCCGGCGAGCGGGACCTGGACGGCCACCGGCAGCCTCGGGGCCGCACGCTTTGGTCACACGGCGACGTTGCTGCCCAACGGCCTGGTACTCGTCGCAGGAGGTATTAACAGCGGCGGCGATCTCGCGAGCGCGGAACTGTACGATCCGACGAGCGGGTCATGGACGCCGACCGGCAGCCTCGCCACCGCACGCGATGCACACACAGCGACGTTGCTGCCCAACGGCCAGGTGCTCGTCGCAGGAGGAGAGGACAGCGGCGGCGCTCTCGCGAGCGCGGAACTCTACGATCCAGCGAGCGGGACCTGGAGTGTTACCAGCAACCTCGGGACCGCACGCTTGAATCACACGGCGACGTTGCTGCCAAGCGGCCAGGTGCTCGTCGCAGGAGGAGTTAACAAGAGCGGTGCTCTCGCGAGCGCGGAACTGAACGATCCGGCGAGCGGGACCTGGACGGCCACCGGCAGCCTCGGGACCGCACGCGATGTACAGACGGCGACGTTGCTGCCCAACGGCCAGGTGCTCGTCGCCGGAGGAATTAACAAGAGCGGCGTTCTCGCGAGCGCGGAACTCTACGATCCAGCGAGCGGGACTTGGAGTGTTACCAGCAGCCTCGGGACCGCACGCTCTCTCCACACGGCGACGTTGCTGCCCAACGGCCAGGTGCTCGTCGCCGGAGGTCGTAACAGCGGCGGCGCTCTCGCGAGCGCGGAACTCTACGTCGGGCAGTCAACACCGCCGACCTTGCTCAACATCTCTACCCGCATGCGCGTTCTTACCGGCGACCAGGTGCTGATCGGTGGCTTTATCGTTACCGGAACGGATCCAAAGAAGGTGATTATTCGCGGGATGGGACCTTCGCTCAATGTGAATGGCACCCCCATTCCCGGCCAGTTAGCTGATCCAACCTTGGAGCTGCATAAGCCGGACGGCACGGTCATTATCAACGACAACTGGAAGATCAACGATCAGACCGGCCAATCGCAGGAAGCTGACATCCGCGCCACGACAATTCCACCGGCAAACGATTTGGAATCGGCTATTATCGCGACCCTTCCTCCCGGCAACTACACCGCAGTCCTCGCGGGTAAGAATGGCGGAACGGGCGTGGGGTTAGTAGAGGTTTACGACCTGGCGCAAGGCGCGAACTCACAACTAGCCAACATCAGTTCCCGTGGTTTTGTCGATACCGGCGATAACGTCATGATCGGTGGGTTGATCGTTGGCGGAGGAACCGGAGGCGGGACTACCAAAGTGATTGTGCGCGCGATAGGCCCATCACTCAATGTGAACGGCACCCCCGTTCCCGGGCGGTTGGCTGATCCAACCCTTGAACTGCGCAACGCAAGTGGAACTATGATTATGACCAACGACAACTGGAAGATCAACGATCAAACCGGCCAATCTCAGGAAGCCGACATCCGCGCCACGACCGTTCCACCGACTGACGATTTGGAATCGGCCATCGTGGCCACGCTTCCGCCTGACAACTACACCGCGATTGTTCGCGGCAAGAATAACACGGTCGGGATTGCAGTCGTGGAAGCGTACAATCTGCAGTAGCGCCGTCAGGTAGGGACGGCTCTCCGAACCGTCCGACTTTTCGAGGCGAAATTTCCGTTCGAAGATTATCACCGGCTGGCGGCGACGCGGGACAAGGTGGACCTGCCGCCGACGGCGTCGGGAACACGACCGGGGAGGGATTGGTCGAAGTCTGAGTCTCTCTCGGAAATTTTTGGCCCCTTTTTGTCTCTGGCTCCGCTTTGTGTTGGTGGAGGCAAATCATGAAGAAAATTTCACCGCGCATTTTCGCACTTTCGTTGCTCGTTCTTATCGGAATCGCTGGGCCGCTGCGGGCGCAGATCGCGTACGTCAGCGTCGGGCCAAACGGGACTTTTCAGCTTCATCAGATGAATGCGGATGGGAGCGGCGACACCCTGATCGGGGTGCCTTTCTCCAATCCCGGCTTTCCCACCTGGTCGCGTGACGGAGCGTTGCTGGCCGTGACCGCGTTCGATGGGGCGCTGCAAGGTCTGCACACGCAGAATGTTTATTCCATCAGTCGAGCTACCGGCGCGGTGCAGAAGCTCACCAACTACCTGGACATCCTCGATCCGGCGAACGTGGCGTTGAGTTACACCTTTCCCTACTACAAGGCGTTCTCCACCGACCGCAGCGCTCTCGCGACCTTTTCCCTCACTCAGACCGGCGGTGGGGGCAATGGTGTGGTCGATTTGCCGGTCCTGGAAATTCATTCACTGACCGGCACGGCGAATCCGATCCAGGTGCATACGGACAAGGGAGGCGATGGAAAACATCACGGCGGCGAGGGCGTGGATTGGTCGCCGACGCAAAACGTCCTGGCGGCGCCGCTCGAATCGAGCGCGCCCTTCTTGAGCGGCGGTGGTCCGGGTGAAACGACTGCTATTTTCCTGATCGACCCGGTCAATGCCGCTGTGCTGCAAGGTCGCGCCCGTCAGGTCACCTTTCCACGCGCTGACGCGGACATCTCGACCGGACTTTTTTGGACCGAGCACGATTACCAGCCGAAGTTTTCGCCCAATGGCGTCGGGCTCGCCTATGTGCGCTCCTTCCAGGCGCACGCACTTCTCACCTCGCTCACTCCGAATCCCGATATTCAGTCCCTCCACATCCTCAACGTGAACACCGGCGCGGACACGCAAGTGATCACCTTTCCGGCTGGCAGATACGTCTCCAGTCTCGATTGGTCGCCTGATGGCACCCAGCTTGTCTTCGATCTGGGCCTGCAAGTCGATAGCGGCGTGGTTGGACTGCTGCAGCGCGCACAGCCGGCGACGAACCAGATTTATGTGGTGAACGTCAACGGCACTGGCATGACCCAATTGCGCGGCAACGGAAACGGCATGCCCTCCTGGTCGCGCACCTCCGCGTCGCAGCAGCCGATCACGCTGGGCAACATCTCGACGCGGATGCGCGTCGGCACCGGTGATAACGCGATGATCGGCGGGTTCATTATTACCGGAAGCGAGTCGAAGAAGGTGATCATTCGAGGTATGGGTCCTTCGCTGGGAGCGGCCGGAGTGCAAGGTGCATTGACCGATCCTTTCCTGGAACTTCATGACGGGACTGGCGCCATCATTGCCACAAACGACAACTGGCAACAGGCGCCGAACACGAATGAAATTCCGAACGGGTTCGCGCCCGGCGATCCGCGTGAATCCGTCATCGTGACGACCCTCGCGCCCGGCAGTTATACCGCCGTCGTCCGGGGAGCGAATGGCGAGACCGGCGTGGGCATCGTCGAGACTTACGATCTGACGCAAAGCGCCAGTTCCAAACTCGCGAACATCAGCACCCGCGGCTTCGTGGAAACCGGCGACAACGCCATGATTGGCGGCCTGATCATGACGGGCGGGAGCGCGAAAGTCATCGTGCGCGCGATCGGCCCGTCGCTGCAAAATGCGGGGATCGCGAATGCGTTGCAGGATCCGACCCTCGAATTAATCAATGGAAACGGTGCGTCCGTGGCATCGAACGACAACTGGCAGCAGGCGCCGAACACGAATGAGATTCCCAACGGATTCTCCCCGAGCGATCCACGCGAATCCGTCATCGTGACGACGCTTTCCGCCGGCAATTACACCGCGATCGTGCGCGGCAAGAACGACACGGTCGGCATCGCGGTCGTGGAAGCCTACAATCTGCAGTAAGGGGCTGTCCGCTTCGCTGTGCGAAGCGCGAATCGTTCTATCGCTTACCACGCGTTCCTCGCGTCGCCCACAGGGCGACGGCTACAGGGTAAGGCTGCCGGGCGACGATCCCTGCCATTTGTCATTCTGAGCGAAGCGGAGCGGAGTCGAAGAACCTCTTACTTTGCCTTCGTTTGCCGCGATTTTCTCGCTGGCGCTCGCGAAAGCCAGAGGTCCCTCGATCCGGCAGCTGCCGGACTCGGGATGACAGAATTGGTAGGGATGGCGCGCTGCGCCGTCCGTTCCGAGCGTCATTGATCATCGACTGGAAAACTCGGCGGACGCCGCAGCGCGGCGTCCCTACCTTGAATATACGTCCGCTTTCTGTTAGTCGCAGTGGGTGAACCCTCTGCTCTACTCGCTGCTTGGATTGGTTGCCGGCGCGACGATTGCCGCGATCATCTTTTTTCTCACGCGCCAGCGGAGCGTGGATGATTCGGAATTCCTTAGCCGCCTTGAGGCGTTCGACCGCGCCCAGGAACGGCAGGAGAAGATGTTCCGCGACGAATTTGGGCGGGTCCGGGAGGAATCGTCCGGGTCGGCCAGGGCGCAGCGCGAGGAATTGGGCGGGGCGTTGAAGAATGTGAGCGAAACGACCTTAAAATCGCTCACGGAAATAAGCGGAATGTTGCGCGACCAACTCGATCAGGTCACGGGGCAGGCGCGGCGGCTCACAGACAACGTTGATGCGCGGCTGAAGGAGTTGCGCGAGGAGAACACGGGCCAGCTCGAAAAGATGCGGGCGACGGTAGACGAGAAATTGCAGGGAACCCTGGAGAAGCGGCTCGGCGAATCGTTCAAGCTGGTGAGCGATCGGCTCGAACAGGTGCACCAGGGCCTGGGCGCGATGCGGCAACTGGCCAGCGACGTGGGCGGCTTGCAAAGAGTCCTCGCGAATGTGAAGACGCGCGGTGGCTGGGGTGAAGTGCAGCTCGGCAATCTGCTCGAGCAGGTTCTCACGTCCGATCAATTCGCGCGCAATGTGAGGACGCGCGACGACACCGGCGAGAACGTCGATTTTGCAATTAAGCTGCCCGGCGATGAAAATGGCGCGCCGGTTTGGCTGCCGATCGACGCGAAATTTCCAACGGAGGATTATCAGCGGCTGGTGGCGGCCCAGGACAAGGGCGATGTCGATTTGATTGAAGGCGCGATGAAAGGCCTGGAGACGCAGTTGAGAAAAAACGCGAAGGATATTTGCGCGAAGTACATCAACCCGCCGCGCACGACCGATTTTGCACTGATGTTTCTCCCGACGGAGGGCCTCTATGCCGAGGCAATCCGGCGCGTCGGCCTGGCGGAACAGGTGCAACGGGATTGTCGCGTGGTTTTCGCCGGGCCTACGACCCTCGCGGCGTTGCTCAACAGTTTGCAGATGGGGTTCCGCACTCTCGCGATCCAGAAGTCCTCGAGCGAAGTTTGGAACTTGCTCGCGGGGGTGAAAACTGAATTTGGAAAATTCGGGGAAGCATTGTCAAAGGTCAGGGAGAAACTCGATCAGGCTTCCCGGGACATGGATAAAGTGGAAGTACGGTCGCGCGCGATCTCAAAGCAGCTGCAAAATGTGGACAATCTCCCAGCCAATCCGCAGCCGCTTCTGCCCGATCTGTTATCGGGCGACGACCTGTAGCCGCTTCGCTGTTCGAAGCGTCTGTCATCCCGAGCCGCGCAGACGGCGAGGGACCCCGCACCAAATGACGAATTCCGAATGTCGAATGTCGAAAGAATGACAAAACATGAATGCGAAAAGGAAAGCGCCGAGCGTCGCTGTCCGATCTTCGGCATTCGTCATTCGATCTTCGTCATTCATCGCGAGGTCCCTCGCCGTCTGCGCGGCTCGGGATGACATGTATCAATTGTGCCGCTACAGCACTTCGTCCCACTTCGTTTTGTCCTTGAGCATCACCTCGCGCAGGAGCCGGATCGGCAGCATTCCGTGGTTGAGCAACTCGTCGTGGAATTTTTTGAGTGAAAAACGGGCCCCTTCCTGGGCCTGGTAATCGCTGCGTAATTTCAGGATCTCGAGCTTGCCAAGAGTGTAGTTGAAATAACCAATATCGAACGTGCCACGCATCGCTTCGGCGAGGGCGGGCTTTTCTTCATAGTAGCAGTTTTCCTGAAAGAATTTCGTCGCGTCCTCGACTGACATCCCCTGGGTGTGCATCTTGATTGATACGCAGAGGCGACAGAGCCGGGCCATCGCAGCCTGGGCCTGGACCATCCGATATTTCGCGGCCCGCTGGACTTCGTCTTCGGATGGTTTCGTGCCAGGTGCGGCGCCGCCGAAACCTTCGTCGACGATCATTTTTTCGCAGTAATGCGCCCAGCCTTCAATGAATGAGGTGGCGCCAAAAACTTTTTCGACCTTCGTCGCCTTCGATGCGTTTAAATGCAGAAACTGCACGTAGTGGCCGGGATAAACTTCATGGATCGAAACCAGATCGCTCATGAAGTAATTGAACGAAGTAAGCCATTGCTCCTTCTGCAACTCCGTCCAGTCATTCTCGGGTGGGGTGACATAAAAATACGATTCGTTCGCGCGTTTTTCGAACGGGCCCGGCGTGTCCATGGAGGCAAAACTCGTCGCCCGACGATCCTGCGGGGTTTCCTTTACCAGTGCTTTCGCATCGGCCGCGATCGTGACCAGCTTCCGTTCGGAAACAAATTTTTTTACCGCATCCAGCCGCTTCGCCACTTCCGGGATCAGATTTTCCGCGGTCGGATGGTCGCTCTGGATTTGCTTGAAGACGACGTCGGCTGGCCGGGTTTCATCAATTTTCTTGGCGGCTTCGGAGAAAACGTCCTGCTCCTTCTGTAACTCGGATAATCCCAGCTCGAGCAATTTCGCCGGCGGGATGTTCACGAACTCGGACTCCGCCAAAAAGCGCTGGTATTTCTCTTCCCCGATCGCGAATTCGGGTGTGGCTTTCGGCAGTTTTTCCTTCTCCAGCCAGCCGGCGTAGTCGGCCAGAGCAATCGAGGCGCGCCGGTTCGATTGGAGGAAGGTGCCGCGCAGGGTTTCGTCTTTCAGATCGCCCAGTGATTCGACCAGGTCTTTCTTGAGGAACTCCGACGCCCCCCGGGCGGTCTGAATAGCCAGCTCGACGTACGGCTTCGGCAGCACCTCGGCCAGATTTGTCTTGGCGGCGATCATGATATTGGGCGCCTGGTTCTCAACCACGATGATGCTGCGGACGCGATCCTCGATGGGCGCGTATTTCCGCTTCGCGTAAACGCCAACGTCGATCGCACGGGCATAGGTCATCGGGTTGTGGTCGTAGATGGCCAGGTCCTGGATAAAAAAGAGCTCTTTTTTGATCGCTGCCTGGAGGAGGCGGAGATCGATCGCGGCGCGCGGACCGAGCTTGGCGAGATCGAATTTTGTGAGGCGATCGTCGAACCGCCGGAGCCGGGCGAGCTCGGCATCGATGGCCAGGCGGGTGTCCTCGTTGATGCGGCCATCGTATTCGTGGAAACCGAGGGCGGTGGCGTGGAGCGGGCGGGCGGCGAGGTAGCCGCGAATGTATTCGTCGGCGACGCCGTCCAGCTCGGCGTCGGGTTTGAGGGCAGGGGTCGGCTTTGGCGAGGATTTTGGTTTTGGGGTAGGAGAGGAAGCGGAAGCGGGGGAGGCGGAATCGGAAGGCGACGGGGAGGACTTTGGCTTGGAAGGTGCGGAGGGGGCGGGTTTCGCCGAAGGGGTGGGTGACGCCTTTTGCATCGGCTTCACTGGTCCGGTTGGCTTTAGCGGCGGCCCGGGTTTTGGCGTCGGCGTCGGACTGGGCGAAGGCGCGGCCCAAAGGAGCGAGGCGACCAGGCAAAACGGCAGCGCGAAGATGAAGCGACGTAATCTCATGGCAGCTGCGGCGCGCCAACCTTAGACGACGCTTTGCGCGTTGCCAAAAATTTCCGCATGGGCGATCATCGTCTTCGCCTGCCAACGGAATTTCGCCTATGAAGCGCCGCCTTTTATTCAGCACGTTTGCGTGCCTGATCGTTTTTAACGTGCTTCTCGGCGTCCGTTTCTACACGGCCCACGCCGCGAGTGGGGACGACGACAGCGGCTATTCGCAAATCTCGGTCTTCGCGAAAGCCGTCCAGCTCCTGCGCCAGGATTACGTGGACGGCAGCAAGACCAGTTACCACGACCTCATTTATGCCGCGATGAAGGGAATGCTGGCGTCGCTCGATCCGCACAGCCAGTTCATGGACCCGAACGACTTCAAGGAAATGCAGGACGACACCCGCAGCCGCTTCAACGGCCTCGGCATCGAGGTCGCGGTAAAGGGCGGGCTGCTCACCGTGATCACGCCGATGGAAGACACGCCGGCGGCAAAGGCCGGAATTCTTTCGGGCGACCAGATCCTGCGGATCAACGGCAATTCCACGGAGAAGATGGACTTGCAGGACGCCGTGAATTTTCTGCGGGGCACTTCCGGGCAAAAAGTGACCCTCACGATTTTGCGGCCATCGACCAAGGAGATTAAGGATTTCCCGCTTGAGCGGACCGAGATCAAGGTCCAGAGCGTCAAGGGTACGAAGCTGCTCGACGCCGATTTGGGCGGCCCGTTCAAGATCGGCTACGTCCGCATTATTCAGTTCAATGAACCGACCGCGGAGGAACTGGCGAAGGCGCTCGACGATTTGCAGAAGCAGGGGATGCAGGCGCTGGTGCTGGACCTGCGGAATAACCCAGGCGGCCTCTTGAATGTCGCGGTCGATGTTTGTGCGCAGTTCCTTCCACCGGGCACCAAGGTGGTGTCGACGCAGGGACGCGTCGCTTCCCAGCAGCATGATTATTCCACTTCGACGACCATCAAGGAGCGGCCGCATTTTCCTCTCGCGATCCTGGTGAATGAAGGAAGCGCGAGCGGCTCGGAAATCGTGGCAGGCGCGATGAAGGATTTGAAGCGGGCGGTGCTGGTGGGCGAGACGACGTTTGGAAAAGGCTCGGTTCAGAATGTGGTCCAGCTGCCGGATGGATCGGCCCTGCGTTTTACGACGGCGAAATATTACACGCCGAGCAAGCAGGTGATCCACGGCAATGGCGTCGTGCCCAACGTTCGCGTGCCGATGACGGCGGAACAGGAGCGCGCCCTGTTCACGTCGCGCAACGATAATTTGAAGCCGGACGAAGAGAAGAACGTCATCAAAACAAAGGACCCGCAAATGCTGCGCGCGATCGACGCGCTCAAAGGCGTAATGATTTACGCGCAGGAAACCACGCCGAAGCTCGACCCGGTGAAGAAATGAATTGTAGGGCAAGCGCATCGCTTGCCGCGTTCTACGATTTGGCAGGCGGTGCGCCTGCCCTACAATTGTGCTGTGACGATCCTCGCCATCGAAACGTCCTGCGACGAGACGGCGGTCGCGATTCTGCGCGGGAATGAATTGCTCGCGAGTGAGGTCGCGTCGCAGGCGGAACATGAAGCGTATGGCGGAGTGGTGCCGGAAGTCGCTTCGCGGAACCACCTCTTGCACGCGCCGCGGCTGCTCGAGGAGACACTCGGGAAAGCCGGGATTGCTCTGAAAAAAATCGATGTTTTTGCCGCGACCTCCGGTCCGGGCCTGGCCAGTTCACTGATGATCGGGGCCTCGATCGCAAAAGGCCTCGCGCTCGGCACCGGCCGGCCTTACCTGGCGATCAATCACCTTGAAGGCCACCTGCTTTCGCCCTTCTTCAGCGGGAATTTTCAGATCGAGCCGAATGTGTCGCTGATCGTGAGCGGCGGTCATACGCTGCTCGTGGAAGTCCGCGGTGTGAACAAGTATCGCATCCTCGGCCGGACGGTTGATGACGCGGCCGGGGAGGCGTTCGACAAAGTGGCCAAGCTGCTGGGACTTGGTTATCCGGGCGGACCGGAGGTGGAGCGGCGGGCCGCATCCGGTCGGCCCACTCGTTTCGATTTCCCGCGCAGCATGCTCGATTCGCGCGATCACAATTTTAGCTTCAGCGGCTTGAAAACAGCAGTGCGTTATCGGCTGGCGGATTTTGAAAAGGAACGCGGAATGCCGGAATTGGTGAACGACATGTGCGCGTCGTTTCAACGCGCGGTGGTTGAAGTGCTGGTGAAGAAGACGTTGCGGGCGGCGAGGGAATGCGGCGCAGCGCTGGTGACGACGAGCGGGGGCGTGAGTTGCAACCAGGCGTTGCGGGCGGAAATGGCGGAGCAGTGCGGCAACGCCGGGCTGCGTTTGCTGACGGCGCCGCCGCGGCTCTGCACGGACAACGCCGCGATGATCGCGTTTGCGGCAGCCTTGCGATTTAAGGCGGGACATCGTTCCGCGGTGGCGGAAGAGATCGATCCGAATCTTGCGTTGGTCTGATTTGTTTTCGGGGAGCGCAGGCTGCCAGCCTGCATTAGCCGGCAGCTTACCGGCGCATCGTGGCATCTGAGATGAGCGTCGTTCCGGCTTTTCGGCAAGCTGCCGAAAAGTGCAGGCTGGCAGCCTGCGCTCCCCCGGATCAGTACTCGCGCGCCAGGAGATAATCGGCGAGTGCCCGCAAGACGACGGCCTTCTTCCCAAGAGGTTCGAGGGCGGTGTGCGCCTGGTGAGTCAACCGCCGCGCCTCTGCGCGTGATTTTTCCAATCCAATGACCGCCGGATAAGTAGCCTTTTTCGCCGCCACGTCTTTGCCCGCGCTTTTTCCCAGCTTTTCCGACGTTTGGGTTACGTCGAGAATATCGTCGATGACCTGAAACGCGAGGCCCAGCGCCCGGCCGAAAGCGGTCGCAGCGGCAAGTTGTTTCGCGTTTGCGTTTGCCGCCATCGCCCCCAGGCGAATGGAAGCAGTCAGCAGCGCGGCCGTTTTATTCTCGTGAATCGAACGCAGTTGCGCGCGAGTGATCCGGCGTCCCTCCGCTTCCAGGTCCGCGACCTGCCCGGCAATAAGTTTCCGGCTGCCGGCCGCGACCGTAATCTCATGAAAAATATCGCGCAGATCGTATCGAGAAACGGCTTTCGTGTGCGTCGCGATCTCGAACGCGATCGTCAGCAGGGCATCGCCCGCCAGGATCGCGATGCCATCGCCAAAAACTTTGTGACACGTCGCGCGGCCCCGGCGCAGATCGTCGTTATCCATACTCGGGAGATCGTCGTGGATGAGCGAGTAGGTATGAATGCATTCCACGGCGCAGGCCTGGGGGAGCGCCGCACCGGATTTACCGCCGCATGCTTCCGCTGCGGCGAGGCAGAGCACCGGCCGAAGCCGTTTTCCGCCGGCAAATAAACTGTAACGCATTGCTTTGTGAAGTGTCACCGGCGGCACTGACGCTTTCGGCAAAAACCGGTCGAGAGCGCGGTCGACCTCCTTTTGCCGGGCGATGAGATAGCGCTTCAAATCCATGGGATGGACAGGCCCGGCGGTCAGTTCCGGGAAGTGCGTGGTGAAGGACTGGCCACCACGATCCCCATGAGCAGGAACGTGATCGCGGCGGAGAACAGGCAATAGCGGCAGAACGCGTGCAGCAGAAATGCCTGGACGTAGAGCAGCCAGAGCGTGACGGCGAAAAGGAGGCTGACGGTGAGTGCGAAAAACATCCGGGCGCGGGCGTAGTTGAAAGCAGCAAACGTTGCGAAGGTGAAGGCGCTGAAATAACCGGCCACGCCAAAACTGGCCACGGGAATCCCGGCGACCCGGGCATAGGCGCTGCCGAGCACTTCGAAACATCCCGTCTGCCCACCGCAGGCGGCCGTCTCACCGGTTAACGCCAGCACCGTCAGGTAGGTTGCGTCCGCCAACCCGAAGAGGCAGAACAAACCCGCCACGCCGTAAAGGATCATGCGTCCACGCGATTGTCCTTCGGCCTGGATTGGTTTCTTTTGGGAACCTTTGCTCACGGCTTCGATTTTTCCTTGAGCGCGGTCTCGACCGCTTTATTCAAGCCGGGTGGATTAATGGCGGCGGGCGGCAAGGCGACAGTATTCACAAACAAAGTCGGCGTGCTCGTCACGCCACGCGAGGTGCCGAGTTTTTGGTCGCCGTCTACTCGTTCCGCGACTTCGGGATTTTGGAGATCCTTCTTAAAGCGATCAAGATCGAGGCCAATCATCCCGGCATACGAGTTGAACAGGTTGGGAACGTCGGGCGCCTTCGACCAGATCGCCTGTTCTCTATACAGCAGGTCGTGCATTTCCCAGAAGCGGCCCTGCCTGTCCGCGGCTTCCGCAGCGAGCGCGGCCTCGCGGGCATGGGCATGGACCGCCAGGGGGAAATGATGATAGATGAGGCGCACGCGGTCGCCCTCCTTTTCCTCAATCTTGCGGAGCACGCCGGACATGATCCCGCAGGGTGGACATTGGAAGTCACCGAACTCTTCAATCGTCACGAGCGCTTCCGCCTTACCGCGAACATGAGTTCCCGAAGCCGCGGAATTCTTTGGGGCATTGGGAGCCGTGAGCCGCTTGGCTCGATACAAAGCGAAGCCAGTGCCAACGGTAGCGAGAGCGACGATCGCGACAATGACAAAAGGCAAATATCGTCTCATGGAAGAGCCTAAGGAAAACGATTGGCGCGCGATTGCCAGAAATATTGTGGACCGGGTGGGACATCCAAACCGGCGGGTCTCATCGGCGGTTTCTTTGCCGGCCCGCAAACCGCCGCGGTCACGCGCGTGGTCTTTCGCGCGATCGGTCCGTCCCTTTCGGCATTTCATGTTCCGCAGCCGATCCAGGATCCGACGCTCGAGATCCGCGACCGCGATGGGAACCTGGTCGCGTCCAACGACGACTGGCAGACCGACCAGAAAGCTGCGATCGAAGCGACCGGCTTGCAGCCGAGCGATTCGCGTGGGTCAGCTATTGTGTTGACCAATTTCGAACCGGGTCCTTACACTGCCATCGTGCGGGGCAAGAACAACACAACTGGAGTTGGCCTCGTGGAGATTTACGACGTGCAGCAGTAGGATATAACAGCGAAACTGGGAGGCATGCAAAAAAGGCCCACGTCTGAGTCCGGCATTTTTCATCCGAGGATTTTTCTCGGGTTCGTCTTTTGTCTTATCGCGGCGTTTCTCGCGGTCTTCAGTTTCGCGGGACCCTCGGCGCAGCGGCCGGGCGTAGTCGCCGCAACTGCGGCGACGCCGACCTTCGGCCATCCCGTCATCAGCGGAATCGGCGGGACTGGTTTCGAAGAATCGGTTCGCACCGATCCGACCGATCCGAACCGCATTTACACCAGCGCGCCCGGCACCGCCTCCGCCGATACGAGTTGGATCTGGCATTCGCTCGATGGAGGCAAAACTTTCAAATGGGTCGTCGGCGCGGCGGCGTTTGAAGGAAAAGCGACGACCTGCCATGGCGGCGGCGACACCGAGATCGCGGTCGATTCCGCCGGGCATCTTTATTTCAATGACCTGACGCTGGCGAATTTCAGTACCGCACGCTCGGATGATTTCGGCGCGACGTTCACCTGCAGCAATACCGGCGTGCCCGATGCCGCGGTCGATCGCCAGTGGTATGCGATCGACGGCGATCCCACCAACGGCGGCAGCCTCTATTTGGTGAATGATGAGATCGGGCCAGGCGGCGTGATGTGTGGCAGCAGCGCAGGCAACAATGTCCTCGTCATGTATCGCTCGCCGCTTCTCGGCCAGGGCGCCACTGCCGGCGTCGCGTTCGGTCCGGCCAACAAGATCACCGCGGTCGGAAGCTGCGATGAAGCGATCATGGGCAACGACGAGGTCAGCCCGATCGCCACCACTCTCGGTCAGCCGAATGGCGCCGGCGGTTTCGCTACGTTGCCGGCGGCGGTGAAACACATCTTCGTGGTTCACGACAACGCGCAGCTGAACAAGATCATGGTCGGTCGTTGTTTCCCGGTAGCGTTCGGTGCGCCCGTGGCAAACGTCAGCGATCCGAGCGGCCTCAATTGCACCGACGTTCCGGTTGCCGATCTCGGCGCGAACGCGAAGACCGGCGGCGATTTTCCGACCTTGGCGATCGATAAAGCCGGCAACCTTTACGCCGTGTGGGAGCAGGCACCCATCGATGCCAGCGGTAACGTGATCGGTGACACCGTTCTACGGTACACTTATTCCACCGACCAGGGTAACACTTGGGCGACGCCTTTCGCGATCGACACGTCAGCTTCGCCCGCGGGCACCTTGCACAACAATGTCTTTGCCTGGATCGCGGCAGGAGATGACGGGCGAGTTAATATCGTCTGGTACGGCACGCCGGGACTAAGCAACCCCAACGATCCTACCTGCGGAGTGAACGCCCCATTGCCTCCCGCTCAGGGCAAGAACATCAACGGACCTGACTCAGTGAATGGCGATTGGAGCCTGTGGATGGTGCAGACGCTTAACGGACACGCTGCCGCTCCCACTTTCACCGCGCCCCTTTTGGCGAGCGAGCATTTCATCCATCGCGGTTCAGTTCAGACCCTTCTGGGCGGGCAATGTGGAAATCGGTCCCTGGGCGATTTCATGCAGTTGCGCATCGGCCCGCAAGGCGAAGCGCAGATTGCATACGCCGATTCCAACAACATCATCGGCACCGCCGCCGGCCACGCGATGTATGTCCGGCAAAATGGCGGCGACGGCCTGATCGCTTCGTTGTCGCCGGTGAATCTTCCCGGCCTTACCCCGTTCAACGGCGTCTCCGATCCGTCCGGCGATGGGAAGTACGAAGTAAATGGAACCAGCAGCGCGAACATGCCGCAGCTGGACATTCTGAGTTCGAGCATCACCCAGGTCACTTCCTCACCCTGCTCGGCCGCCGATCCCTGTTACCGAATAGCGATGCAGTTGAATGACCTGAGTCTCGCCCCAACGACCGCGCAGGATCCCGATCCGGACCTTGTCTGGCTCACGCAATGGTTTGTTCCGTCCACGACCGATCCGAACGGCGGCAAGAATTTCCACGCCTATGCCGAATCGACCAACGGCGGTGCGCTCCAATGTTTCGTGGGCGAAAACGCGGTCATGCTGGTGGGTGGCGGCGGCGTGATGACTTACCCGGGCGCGACGACGTTGCCCGCGGCAAATTGTCAGTCCACCCTGGGCGCGAACGGCACCATTACGATCTACGTGCCCTTGTCCGCGGTCAGCGAAGCGAGCCCGATCGACAACAAGTTGCACGAAGTGACCGCGAGCACGATGACGCTGGCCCAGCCGGCTAACAGCACGCCATCCTTCGGCGGGATTGGTGGTTCGCTCTTTAATCTCATCGACGTCGCACAGGGTTACGTTTTCGATCCGGCGAGCACTCCGCCGCCCTCGCCCACTCCGAGTCCTACTCCCACGGCTACCGCTACAGCTACCGCCACGCCGACGCCGACAGCGACCGCCACGGCGACAGCTAGTCCGACAGCAACGGCTACAGCCACCGCCAGCCCGACGGCGACACCTACCGCTACGGCTACAGCCACACCGACGCCTACGGCCACCCCGACTGCGACTCCTACCCCGGCCGACGTTGAGCTCTTGAATATCTCCGGCCGCGTCGTAGCTCAAACCGGGGACAACGTTGGTATCGCCGGCTTTATCGTGAAAGGCTCGGGATTCAAGCGCTTCATCGCCCGGGCCATCGGTCCATCGATGACCGTCAACGGCCAGCCCGTCCCCGGCCGTCTCATGGATCCGATCCTGGAATTGCATGACAGCAACGGACAAACGATCACGAATGACAACTGGCGCACCGGCGGCCAGGAAGCCGAGATTCAGCAAAGCGGGCTGGCGCCCAGTGACGATCGTGAAGCGGCGATCATTCGCACGGTGCCGGCCGGGAATTTCACCGCGATCATTCGTGGCGCCAATAACACGACCGGAATCGGTTTGATTGAAGTTTATGATCTCGGCACCGTCGCGTCGGCCGAGAAGGAAGAAAAAATCGAACAACCGGAGGTCACCGCGGCTGCTATTGAACTCGGGAACCTTTCCGTCCGCGCCAATGTCCAGACGGACGACAACATCCTGATCGACGGCATCATTCTCCGGGGCGGGAATCCGAAACGCGTATTGTTCCGCGCCCTCGGGCCGTCCATCCAATCGAACGGCAACCCGGTTCCGGGAACGTTGCAGGATCCCACCTTGGAGTTGCGCGATGCCAACGGCGCGCAGTTGCAATCGAATGACGACTGGCAGCAGGCCTCCAACGCATCCGACATCCAGGCCACTGGCCTGGCTCCCTCCGATCCCAAGGAGTCAGCTATCCTGATGAGCCTGCCGGCTGGGAACTACACATCGCTTGTTCGCGGCGTGAATCGCACCACCGGCATCGCCTTATCCGAAGCCTACAAGCTGGATAATTAGCTCGCGCGATAATGAAGACGGCCTGCCCCCAGGCCGTTCTTCATTCCTGCTCCTGATCATGATCTTGCTCCTGATCTTTTGAGACTGGTTCACGCTCAAGGAGAGCGCAGGATCATGATTAAGACCATGAGCAGGGAAGCGCCGAAATCTGTGGCCCGCCGAGTCGTAGCTCGCAGTCATGTGACGAAATGCACAGGCCCCCTTCGCCAACGGCTACGGCGCGGCAGTCTTCGCAGCGAGCGAAGACTGGAGGTAAGGGGAGTCGAACCCCTGACCTTCTCATTGCGAACGAGACGCTCTACCAACTGAGCTATACCCCCAAAGTCTTTCGACCGCCGAGACTTAACGCGTGAATTCAGGCTCGTCAAAAACCTGCCACCCCACCCGTTTTGCCCCCCTGACACTTTTCGGAGAGTCCATTTCTGTCCACTCGAGTCAGGCTTAACGAATTCGGCTACGCAGCCTTCGCCGCGCGCCTCAGCCGCCATAAGCGAGCGAAAAGTATCACGGTCAGAAAGAAATTCATCAACTGAAAAGAGGGCCGAGGGTAAATTGCTTCAGTCGATTTCCAAGGCCGTTGAGCGATCCCGGTCGTCGGTCCGATACGACCGTTCCATCCTTGATTTTCGATAAGTCAGCGTAGAACCTTGGGTAGTGCCGCCCGGGCGGGCTCCTTCTCTCTTTGCAGTATGGACAGTTCCCTTCGAAAACGAATAATTCATTGTGGGCTCGCCCTGGCCTGGACGGCGATCGGATTAGGCTCGGTGCGAGCTCAGAGCGTGCTTATTCCGAGCACGACGCGGCGTGATTTGGTCTTCGATCGGTCCGGACAAAAACTTTTCATCTCGAATTCGAACGGGACCGTCCAAACGCTCGACCTATCGACGCTTACCTTTGGGACGAGCTACAATTTGGGGGGATCGCTCAACGGCCTGGACATCGCGCTGGATAACTCATTCCTGCTGGTGGCGCAAAACACTTCCACTGCTACGGAGGGTACCTTTCACAAGGTTGACCTGACGACGGGAACGGTCACCGATATCAAATACACACGAAATTCTGATGAGGATGGAGCGTGGGATGTAGCGATTGGTTCGAACGGGCTGGCCTTGGTTACAACGCAATCGGTGAGCACGACGAACGGTCGCCCACCGGTCCGCCAAATTGATCTGACTACCAACGTGATAAGCATTCGGTCAGATGCCCCTGGCTCTGGGTTCAACGGCAAGGTGACCGACAAAACGCACATTCATGCCAGCGCTGATGGAACCCGGTTATTCTTTGTGGAAGGCAATCTTTCCAATGGCCCAGTTTTCACCTATAGCGCTACGACAAACAGCTTTGGGCCTAGCGCCCAAACCGGAAATTTTACATTCAACGCCAGTAGTGCCGTCAACCGGAACGGCAGTTTGATTGCGTTTCAAAATCTGACGAATCCGGCCTCCTTGAATACCGCGCCGAATTTCAACTATGTCCATAGCTTCGATGGAATCGACGGAGGTGTCGCGTTCGATGGTTCGGCCGACATTCTTTACGCGGTTAACACGTCGACCGACCAAATCGTCGCCTATAGCACGCAAACATTTGCCGAGTTGTTTCGTCTTGCTATTGGCGAGCCCATGTCAGCAGGCTCGACTCAGTTTGGAAGTGGAGTGCTGGTAGCCAGCCCCGATGGCCACTGGCTTGCCTTGGAGACTCCCTTGGGCGTACGGCTTTTCCATCTTGGAGTTACACCGACCCCGACGCCGATTCCGACTCCGACACCAACCCCGGTTCCCAGTATCGTGCCCGGATCGAGCATACTTATTCCAAGCACGACTCGTCGGGATGTGGTGTTCGATTATGCCGGACAAAACCTGTACATCACAAACTCTACCGGCATTGTTCAAACTCTCGATCTATCAACGCTTACCTTTGGGGCGAGCTATGACTTAGGAGGTTCACTAAGAGGTTTGGATATCGCGCGCGATAATTCGTTCTTGCTGGTAGCGCAAAACGCCTACGGGATTGCTCAGGGAGCAGTCCAAAAGGTCGTCCTGGCGACGGGGGCGGTGAGTAATATCGGTTACAGTCGGAACCTCGGTGGTGACACCGGAGCCTGGGATGTAGCCATAGCTTCAAACGGGCTGGCTTTATTTACCACGCAATACAATGGCTTTGGCTGGGTTCCCCTTCGTCAGATTGATTTAACGACAAACGCAGTGAGCATTCGGCATGATGATCCTGGGTCCGGAGCAATTGGGGAGGTAAGCATGGATACGCAGATCCATCGCAGCTCCGATGGAACCCGATTTTTCATTATGGAAGGGGATTACGGCTCCGATGGAAATATTTTTACTTACAGCGCCACTAACAGTTTTGGGCCGCGGTTGGAAACGTTTGCTAATACTATGGACGCCTCCAGCGGAGCCGCCGACCGCTCCGGCGGCCTAGTTGCCTTTCGAAATAATGGCAATCCAGCGTCTCTTTACACTCCGCCGAGTTGGAATGTTGTTCATAGTTTCACTGAAATAGATGGAGGTGTCGCCTTTGATGCTCGGTCCGACATTCTTTACGGAGTTAACACGACAACGAACGAGATCATCGCGTATAGCACACAAACCTTCGCCGAATTGTTCCGTCTCACGATTGGCGAAGACATGTCCGGCGGTTCGACACAGTTTGGAACTGGAGTCTTAGTAGCCAGTGGGGACGGTCACTGGCTTGCCCTTCAAACTCCGTTGGGAATCCGGCTTTTCCCCCTTTCACCCGGACCAACACCGACACCAACTCCCAGCGCGACCCCGATGGTGACACCGACTGCGACACCCACTCCGACCGCAACCCCGGTAGTGACGCCCACCGCGACACCAAGTCCCACCGCGACGGCTACTGCTACCGCGGCGGCAACAGCTACCGCCACTCCAACCGCAACAGCAACTGCAACGGCTACCGCCACGCCGACAGCTACAGCAACTCCCACCGCGACGGCTACTGCTACTGCGGCGGCAACAGCTACCGCGACTGCAACGGCGACACCTACCGCGACTGCAACGGCTACTCCTACCGCCACCGCTACTGCAACACCCACACCGCCGACGACCTTGGCGAACGTTTCCACCCGTCTCCCAGTCCTTACCGGTGATAACGCACTCATCGGCGGATTCATTATTACCGGGACACAGCCCAAGAAAGTCATCGTCCGCGCCCTCGGGCCATCTATACCAGTGCCAGGCAGACTGGCTGATCCGGTGCTAGAGCTTTACAGCGGCAACACTTTGCTTGAATCAAACGATAACTGGAAGTTGCGTAGCGATGGAACAAGCCAGGAAGCGGAAATACGCGCCACCGGTATTCCGCCCTCCAACGACCTTGAGTCGGCGATCGTCCGAGTCTTGCCCGCTAATGGCGCGACTTATACGGCGATTGTGCGCGGCGTGAACGACACGACGGGTATAGGTCTGGTGGAAGCATACGACCTTGATCGAACCGTCGATTCGAAGCTCGCAAACATATCCACTCGTGGCTTCGTCCAGACGAACGACAATGTTCTTATCGCCGGCACCATCATCTTAGGAAGCAATCCCCAGAAGGTGATCGTCCGCGCGCTGGGTCCGTCGCTGCCGGTGCCCGCAAAACTGGCCGATCCAACTCTCGAGCTAAAGGACAGCAATGGCGTGACGCTGGCCGCAAACGACAATTGGAAGGTACGGCCCGATGGCAGCAGTCAGGAAGCTGAAATCCGAGCTACCGGTATTCCGCCGAGCAACGATTTGGAGTCAGCCCTCGTCCAAACTTTGCCGGCGAACGGGGCCAGCTATACTGCGATAGTGCGAGGAGTAAATAATACCAGCGGAGTCGCAGTGGTGGAAGTGTACGCGCTCAACTGATCCGATTGAACAGTTAAATCGCAACCCGAAGTCCACCCGTTTTGCCCCCCCGATGATTTTCCGTTAGTCTATTCCTGTCCAGAAAAGTCGCTGTTGAATGCTGTGAGAATCGGCTCGTGCGGACCTCAAAATATTCAACTGCGAGCGAAAAGTATCGGGGTGGAGCGGGATTTATCAAGCGAGAAGGGCTGTCCTCTGAAAGAGGGCTTGCCATCCTGGGGGTGACGGGTTCGAAGGTCGGCCGACAGCCTGCTCCGTAACAGGCGAACGAGCATTCGTGTGTTTCTTCATCGCGGAAGAAAACACGGAGCGACCTTGAGTACAATAATGGGTCCGCCTGCCGCTGGTTTGAAATTCAGATAACCGCAACGCCCTTTGAGGGCGAGGTTCTCTCTCGCTCGAAAATAGCCGACTCCGTTGAAGACGGGGTTTGATTTCCTTCGCCCACCCAGGCTACTGAACTCGAATCAGTTATATCAATTAGCTCGGACGAAAATGAGTGAGTACAGTGGGTTCGGACCCCCTAGGCTCCACGGATTGATCATTCGTTAGGCCACTGCGATTCACAAAAAACTCCTAAATAGAGTCGGGCGGCAGTGGCGCGACGACCAGGATTAACGCCGTCAGCTTCCGCCGGGTCGCCCGCTTGATCGATTTCCCCGGCGCGCTCTCCTCGGTCGGGTTGATTGCATCCGGGTTCAGCTCGAAGGCCTAGGTAAAAATTAACCCGATGGGAAAGCCGAGCGCGATCAAGACCAGAGGCGTTACGAAAAGAATTGTCGGCGAGGCGCCTTTTTGGTAAAAGGCGTCAGCACCGCAACGCTTATGAAAACCTCACTCCGCTTCAGTGCACTGATGTGCGCTTTTTTATTTACATCCACCATGTCGATCTTCGCCCAGGGCAGTCTCACTCCTCCCGGCCCGCCCGCGCCGACGATGAAGTCGCTCGATCAGATCGAGGCGCGGACGATCGTCAATGCCGCTAATACGCCCGGTGACAGCGCCAACCAGTTCATCATCATCGCGCCCGGCTCGTATTATCTCACCGGCAACATCACCGGCGTGAGCGGCAAGAGCGGCATCTCGATCAGAGCCGATAACGTCACGCTCGATCTCAACGGGTTTGCCCTCATCGGTGTGACTGGTTCGTTCAGCGGGATAACCGTGCCGGCAGCGCACCAGAATTTGCGCATCCGCAACGGCAGCGCACAAAGCTGGGGCGGCTCAGGCATCAATTGCACGAACGCGACGAACAGTCAGTTTGATCACCTGCGCGTCTCGCAGAACCTCGGGGACTCCGGGGCCGGGCTTGCCTGCGGGAACAGCAACGTGCTCAGCGAGATCAGCGCCGAAGCGAATACTAACAATGGAATTCTTACCGGCGAATCCTGCACGATCACGGCCTCAACCTCGGCGGGAAACATATATGGCTTCAATATTCAGAACCATTGCACGATTATCGGCTGCACCGCGGTCTCGAATAGCGGCATAGGAATCTATCCATCCGGCAATTGCACGATCAAAGATTGCACCGCTGCATTGAACGGCACTGGCATTGATGCCGGGGATGCCGCGATGTCGTCGATCGTCGGTTGCACGGTGTTGCAGAACACAATCAACGGGATCGTGTCCGGGGACGACTCTCTCGTCATGGGCAACAATGCCAGCGGCAACGGAATCGACGGAATTCAAGCTGCTTCCAACGTCCGTATCGTCGGCAACAACGCGACAGCGAATGGAACCGGATCGGGCACAGCTGGCATCCACGTCAACGGCAACGGCGGAACGATCGAAAGCAACACCTCAAGTAATAATCACTTCGATGGCATCCTCTTCGACACCGGCACAAAAGACAATTTTGTTTTCAAAAACGTTGCTAGAAACAACGGCGGCTTCAATTATCGCGTCCCAAATCTTGTTTCAAATAATGGACTCACGGGTGCCGGAAACAACGAAGTCGCACCGCTCGCCGTCCCAATGTCCGCCACCAGCCCGTGGGCAAACTTCCAATGAAACGCGTGCGTTCAGTCGGAGTTTTTCTTTTCTACTTCCTCCTTCCTACTTCCGCCTTTCCCCAGGGCAGTCTTACTCCACCCGGCCCGCCCGCGCCGACGATGAAGTCGCTCGATCAGGTGGAAGCGCGCACGCCGATTCCAGGCGGCACGGCGCCTGTCCCCATCAACAGTCCGGGCTCTTATTATCTCACGGGCAACGTGAGCATCTTCAGCGTAAGTAGTAGCACCAACGGCATCACCGTCTATGCCAGCAACGTCACCATCGATCTGAACGGTTTCGACCTTGCCGGCTCGGCTACCTCGTCCGGCGCAGGCATTTTTATTGCAAGCGGCGTATCGAACGTCACGATCCGCAACGGCACGATCCGCAACTGGGGCAGTGACGGCCTCAATGGCTCCGGCAATTCGAAAGTGCGCGCCGAAAAGCTGCGGGTCATATCGAACGGCGGCAACGGCATCGCCGCAGGCGGGACTGCGGAAGTGCTCAATTGCGTTGCGGAATCAAACGTTGGGACTGGGATCAAAGCCATGGACAATTCCATCGTTAAGGACAGCCAGGCTATCGCCACCACGGGCAAAGACGGAGTAGGTATTTCGGTGGGCGGGGCGGCTCTCGTGACCGGGTGTGTTGCGCGCAGTAACTCCGGGAACGGCATTATGGTGGGCAACGCCTGCAAGGTCGAAAACTGCACGGTGTTTGGTAACACCGGCGACGGCATCAATGGCGGCGTGGTCGTCGCGGTGAACGGCTGCGTCCTCGGCAGCAATGGCACAAATGGCATCATCGTCAGCGATCACGCGTTGATCCAAAACTGCCATGTAAACGCGTCCGCAAGTCTTGGAATCGGGGTCACCAATTTTTCGATAGTGCGGGATTGCACCGTCGATTACACTAATAGTGCGGGCGGCGATGGCATCGTGGTCACCGGCGCTCGAAATCGCATCGAGGCCAATAACCTCACCCGCAATCGTAATGGCATTTTCGTGATCGGCGGCGTCAATCTGATTATCCGCAACAGCGCCAGCGGCAACACGAACCAAGACTACCTCGTCTCCCCTGGCAACGACGTGGGTCCAATCGGTTCGGCAGCCACTTCCACGAGTCCGTGGGCAAACATTTCCTACTGAGACAACAAACAATCGGCTACCTAACGAATACCTATCTTATCCCATGAAGCGCCTTGCTTTGGTGTTAGCGTTATCGGTTGTCTCCGCCGCGCACGCGGGGAGCACGATCAACAGCACTAACGCCTACTCGTGGGGCGCAAACATCGGTGACTTAAACTGGCGGCCTGATCCGACTAACGGAGTAAGTGTCGGCGCCTACATTTGCCAGGGGTATATCTACGGCGCGAATGTAGGTTGGATTAACATGGGCAACGGTAATCCCGCGAATCACATCCAATATCAAAATAACTCGGCGACGGATTTCGGAGTTAACTTTACGATCGATCCAAATAACTCCGGGCACGGCTTGCTGAGCGGCTATGCTTACGGCGCGAACATAGGGTGGATTAACTTCGAAGCTACCGGCAACCCCTATGTCATTATCTCAAATGGACAGCTCCGCGGCTTTGTCTGGTCGGCTAACACTGGCTGGATCAATCTGGATGACTTGAACGTCTTCGTCGCGACCGACTCGATCGATCCCGGCGTGGACACGGACGGCAATGGTTTGCCCGATGCCTGGGAGTATACTTACTTCGGCCACATCGGGGTGGATCCTAACGCCGACCCAGATGGCGATGGCGAAAGCAACATTGCAGAATACCGCGCCGGAACGAATCCGACCGATTCTAACTCCGTTGTCCATAGCGCGCGTCATTTAAATATTTCGACGCGGATGCGCGTGCTTACCGACGATAATGTTCTCATCGGTGGATTCATTATTACCGGCACGAACCCGAAGAAGGTGATCCTGCGCGGGATCGGGCCCTCGCTGACGGCAGTGGGAGTGCCCGGCGCTTTGCAGGACCCGACCCTTGAGTTGCACGACGCCAGCGGGGTCATAGCCTTTAACGATAACTGGAAGGACACGCAACAGGCCGACATCCAAATGACGGGAATTCCCCCGACTGACGATCGGGAACCTGCGATCGTGAAAACGTTGGCGCCCGGGGCTTACACCGCCGTCCTTCGGGGCAGCGGTAACACCACGGGCGTAGCCGTAGTGGAAGCTTATGACTTGGATTCGAACCGGGCGGTCAAGCTGGCTAACATCAGCACACGCGGATTCGTGGACACAGGCGACAACGTCATGATCGGCGGGTTCATTGTTGGGGCAGGTCTCGGCAACAATGGGACCGGCAGCGAAAAGGTGATCGTGCGCGCGATCGGTCCCAGCCTCACAGCCGTGGGCGTCGTCGGCGCGATGCAGGATCCAACTCTTGAATTGCATGATGGTAACGGCGCCACGATTGCCTTTAATGATAACTGGAAGGACACTCAACAGGCCGAAATTCAAGCTACCGGCATTCCGCCGACCGACGATCGGGAATCGGCCATCGTTCGGGTTATTCCGGGCGGAGCTTACACAGTGATTGTGCGCGGCGTCAGCGGAACCACAGGCGTCGCAGTGGTGGAAGCTTATACGCTAAATTAATAGTAAAGGGAAAGGTCCAGCTTGTTGATGAGCTCCCGTTTTCGGATGAACGGCTGTCCGACCGATTGAAACGGTCGAAAGAGCAACCGCCGAATCAGCTTTCTTTTAAGCTGCGTATATTCAGCCGCAAATGACAAAAGGGGAACGGACCCCCTAGGCTCCACGGATTTTTGTATTACAACAAGTCGCGAGCTTGTAGCGCAACCTCAAAGCGCTCTCTGGCACCATTTCAATCTCCCCATTCCCACCGGCTAATCTCCTTTCGGAGGGATGGATGAAGGCGTGACAAAAATCCCGGCGGCGCTGTGAACCGACCCCCCGAGCGCACGGATATAGGAAACGCCGGGCCCGTTCTTAGCGGCGGCGGTAGAGTAAACCGACGACGATTCCGATCCCAAGGGCCGCCAAGATTACCTGCGTTGGACATGAGTTCAGACTTGCCACTTGGTAGAAGGATTGGTAGAAGCGTGGTCCGAGTGGAAGCGTCAGGGGCAAAACGAGGGCAAGACGACGTACGCGTGTTTGAACCGCGCCGTTGGGTAAGACTAACAGGAACGTTCTTTGCGGGCCTGCTGATTTTGATCTGGCCTGCCGTCTGTCTGCTGATGTCTGCCTCAACGCCGCAGATGCTTTTCTATCCATCGACGCTGATTGAGGATGTCATCTTCATACCGCTGCTGTTCCTGCTCGGTTTGATGACCTACATCGCCTTTGCCGGAATGCGCTTAATCATCGCTCCCGATCGCATCGAGTATTATACCGTCGGTTACAGCATTGCGTCCGACTGGAACAATGTTGCCCGGGCTGGCCCGATGCCAGGTGCGGTTGCCGGTGTAGCCTTATTCCTGCGCCAACCGGCGACAAAGCTGAGCGGCTGGCTAAGCACAGTTTTCGCGCTGCGGCCTCTCTTGTTCACCATGGCACTTGCCGGACGCCGCTACTATCCCCTTCAGAATCGCGCAGCGACTAACGTGATGCCATTAAGCGCTTTCGCTGGTGGTGACTGGCAACACAGCGCCATTGGCGAGTTGCTCCGGCGTTATGCACCCCAAGTCTTTGATGCAACGCAAACCCCGGGACCCAGCCCGGCAGAAGTTAGCGCGTCATATCAAGATGTGGCAAGAGAGTCACGGCCCAAGCCTTGGCGCGTTAGCGCCGCCTTCGCCGGCTACACCGGCCTTGTCTGGGCCTGTGTCCTGCTCGTGGCGCGTATGCAAACGTCCGACCTTAAAGCAACGCTGAGCGGCCATACCGACGGCATAATAGGCGTCGCCTACGCTCCGGATGGCAAGCTCCTGGCAAGCGCGGGCGACGACAAGACGATCAGGGTCTGGGATGTGGCGGCGAAGAAAGAAAAATGGGTTCTACAGGGACATACGCAGCGGGTTACGGCGGTGAACTTTCGCCCTGACGGCGCCGTGCTGGCAAGCAGTAGCTATGACCAGTCCGTCAAAATTTGGGACGTGACGAGTGGGAAAGAGGTTGCCACGTTGAATGGACACGAAGACGCCGTTGGTAGCGTCGCGTTTAGTCCCGATGGAAAGCTCCTCGCTACTTCCAGGCAGGATGTCTTCGACCGCTCTAAGCAAGCTAATCCGGCGGTTCTGTTATGGGATGCAACCAACTTGACAAAGGAAGCTAAGCCGCTCGCGCACGTAGCAACGAGTTTTTCAGCTGTGCCTTCTCTCTCCTTTAGTCCCGATTCCAAACTGCTGGCGGTTGGGAACAAGGACGGCACGGTGGAGATTTGGGATGTCACGGCGCAACGGCTCAAGGCAACGGTTGCCCGGGACGGCCAGTATGACTCGGTGCAATCGTTGGTCTACAGCCCCGACGGCAGGAAGTTAGCGCGGCTGAACAGCGGTGGTGAGATTTACATGTATGAGACGACCGCGTATCAACCTGCCACGACATTGCGGCTGCCGGTTCGGGCTCGATCGATCGCCTTTAGCCCGGACGGCAAGCTTCTTGCCGTCGGCTGCGAAGATCACAAGATCCGAATGGTCCTGGTCGCGACCGACGAAACTGTTGCCATCTACCGCGGCCATAACGCCGACGTAGCAGCAGTAGCTTTTAGCCCGGACGGCAAAACGCTCGCGAGCGCGGATGGCGCTATTTCGCTCGGCGGCGCATTTAACATTTACCTATGGGACACGGGCAAGCTGACGGCTGGAAAAGCAGAGGCACGCTAAGCGGCCAGGAAGTGCTGCGCTGGAAAAACGACGGAGCTGACGCCGGGCCGTCGTATACTTAGATTTCACATGACTAGAACCCTACCACCCGCAGCCAAGCTCGCAATCGATCCGGCCCTAATGCGGCCGGGCCGGTTGGTACGAAGACCGAAAGACAGTCGTCAGGAAGCGTCAAGACCAGCCCTCCTCCGCGCCGACGAAGGTCAGGATGGGTCGAGCGGTGGGTCGAGGCGTTGGGATGGGCGCGCCCGGCCCGTTCTACCCTGCTTCATGCTTTCCGCGAAGTGCAGCCGTGTCCGAAAGCTTCGCGATCGTATAATCGCAAAAAAACAAAAAAATTGCGATTTCGTGCAGCACGGCTCCCGGAATTCCTTTGGAAAGGGAAAGCGATCGTCGCTTCAAGTGTTTATGTATTTCCAAAGCTCCAATCGCCATTTGCTTCGCGTTCGGCTGCGCAAGCACTTTCTGTTCGTGGCGGTGGCTTTCAGCACTCTCTTTTTCCATGCCGTCGGAGCGCTGGCTGCGACGATTACAGTGACTAGCGCCGCCGACAGCGGACCGGGCACGTTGCGTCAGGCGATCCTCGACGCAGCTTCTGGCGACACGATCAACTTCTCGCTGCCGTCGGGCACTACGGAAATTACCCTCACGAGCAATGAGTTGTTGATCAACAGGAGTCTCCTGGCGCTGGAAATTCGGTCTGCTCCGGTCCAGAAATGTCCACACGATTGCGCGGAGTTACGGCATTGGAATTTCTTTTAGCGTCCGCACGTGTCCAGACCCGTTCACCTGAGGCCTAACGAGTCACGAAACCGCAAAAAATCTTTGCGAACGAGACGCTCTACCAACTGAGCTATACCTCCAAAGCCTTTCGACCGCTGAGACTTAACGCGTGAATTCAGGCTCGTCAAAAACCTGCCACCCCACCCGTTTTGCCCCCCTGCTGATTTTCCGCCAGTCCACTCCTGTCCAGAAAAGTCGCTGTTGAACGATGTGAGAATCGGCCTGCGCTGACCTCAAAACGCACAACCGCGAGCGAAAAGTATCGAGGCGGAGCGGGATTCGGCAAGTGGAAAGCCAGTCGGTGTGTTGAATCCATCTTCCGACCCAACCCCTCGACACTATTCGTGGTTTCGGCCGAACACGATCGAGCTTGCACCTCCCGGACACGAAGATTCCCACGCCCCCGATTAACATAGATAATTTGTGAAATCTGCGGAGGATTCCTCTGTGATCTCCCACGCTTGACATACAGCATCGATTCTGAGACAAATTGCGTGACGTCAGGTCTGTCAGGCGTCCCAAGCACCTGCTCTCTTCTCGCCGGGAAAACGCGGAGCGGATTCTCCGCAAAAACGGAAAGGAATGCTCATGAGGGTCATTGCATTGTCTAACGGGGGCGCGTATCGCCGTCCCTCCATTCTCGCTCGGCGAGTCGCTGTCTCGTTGCTTTTTCTCGGCGCCGGGCTGGTGCTCGTGCAGCCGTGCGCGGACGCTTCCAGTGTTTTTAATAACACCGACAGCCACGTGGTCGCACGAGGCAGCCTCGGCACCGCACGCCAGGATCACACGGCGACATTGCTACCCAACGGCAAGGTGCTCGTCGCAGGAGGTTATAACGGCAGCTATCTCGNNTGTACGATCCGACGAGCGGGACCTGGACGGCGACCGGCAGCCTCGCCGCCGTACGCACTTCTCACACGGCGACGTTGTTACCCAATGGCAAAGTTCTTGTCGCAGGGGGTTTTGACCAAAACACGAACTCTCTCGCGAGCGCGGAACTGTACGATCCGGCTACGGGGAGTTGGACCGCAACCGGTAGCCTCGGTACCGGACGTGACCGTCACACGGCGACGTTGCTGCCCAACGGGAAGGTTCTTGTCGTAGGAGGCTATGACGGCAGCAATTATGTCGCGAGCGCGGAACTATATGATCCGGTGAGTGGGACATGGGCCGCGACAGGCAGCCTTGGTGCCGGACGTGACCGTCATACGGCGACGTTGCTGCCCAATGGCAGGGTCTTTGTTACAGGAGGTTATAACGGCAGCAACTATCTCGTGAGCGCGGAGCTCTACGATCCAGCGAGCGGGAACTGGACGGCCACAAGCAGCCTCGCGACCGCACGCGCTAATCACACGGCAACCTTGCTGCCCAACGGCAAGGTGCTCATCGCAGGAGGTTCTAACACCAGCTTCACTCTCGCGAGCGCGGAACTGTACGATCCGGCGAGCGGGACTTGGACTGCCACCGGCGGCCTCGCCACCGCACGCGAGCAACACACGGCAACCTTGCTGCCCAACGGCAAGGTGTTTGTTGCCGGAGGTTATGACGGCATCAGCGATCTCGCGAGCGCGGAGCTGTACGATCCGGCAAGCGGGACCTGGACATCGACCGGCGGCCTGGCCACAGCACGCTCTTTTCACACGGCGACGTTGCAGCCCAGCGGCAAGGTACTCATCGCAGGAGGTTATAGTAGCAAGAGCAGTTACCTCGCGAGCGCGGAATTGTACGATCCGGCGAGCCAGACATGGACGGGGACAAGCAGCCTCGGCACGCCACGCGAGAGTCACACGGCGACGTTGTTACCCAACGGCAAGGTGCTCGTCGCAGGAGGAGATAACACCACCAGCGGCGGTCTTATGAGCGCGGAGCTTTACGATCCGGCAAGCGGGACCTGGACGGCCACCGGCAGCCTCGCGACCCCCGGTGGTAGTAACACGGCGACATTGCTACCTAACGGCAAAGTGCTCGTCGCAGGAGGCTATAACGGCGGCAGCATTTTCTCGCGCGCGGAACTGTACGATCCGGCGAGCGGGAGTTGGACGGCGACCGGCAGCCTCGCGATCACACGCTATGCTCACACGGCGACATTGCTACCTAACGGCAAAGTGCTCGTCGCTGGTGGAGGAAGTAACAACGGCGATCCTGTGCGCGCGGAACTGTACGATCCGGCGAGCGGGACCTGGAGTAACACCGGGAGCCTCATCGCCGAGCGCTCCGATCACACGGCGACGTTGCTGGCCAACGGCAAGGTGCTCGTCGCAGGAGGAACTGGCACTGGCGGCGTTCTCGCGAGCGCGGAACTCTATGATCCAGCGAACGGGACCTGGACTACCACTGGGAGCCTCGGTACCGCCCGCTTTCAACACTCGGCGACGTTGCTTCCTAACGGCAAGGTGCTCGTGGCTTGCGGACGTGACAGCAGCTTCAACAGCCCTCTCGCGAGTGCGGAGCTGTACGATCCGGCGAGCGGCACATGGACCGCCACCGGCAGCCTCGCAACCGCGCGGTTCTATGGTCACACGGCGAC
>PLCM01000037.1 GCA_003134765.1 Spartobacteria bacterium
TGCCTACGAAAAAGCCTTTCTCGCAAGCGAATTGCAAGCCTCGATCAGAATGGCGAACTAAATTGCCGAGGCGATCCAGGCAACCGGTGCGGTTGCCCTACAAAAAAAATGCCGAGATTCTAAGACGGACCCCCTTCGCCTCACCGGTTCAATGTGGCAACGCTCTCGTGAGATTTTTGGCGGCTACATTCGCCGTCTCCACGAGGACAGCTCGCTGCTCTTTGGAGAGCTTCGCCAAGCTCTTCGACGAGATCACAATCCCACCACCGTTGCCCGGTATCTCAAAGCGTTGAATCGGTTGAGAGACCTTGCCTAGACCGCTTGAGGTCAATAAGGCACCGTCCAGACTACCGTCCTTCATCCGGTCGATAAGAGAACCTTCATCGCCCGAGTTCGAATCGAAGTCGAGTTGAACAGCACCATTGGTCCTGAAGCCCACAGCCTTCGCCCAACTGTGAAAGACCCTGCCCACACCACTGTCGAAAGGGTAGAGCATGGCGATCTTGATGACCGTCGAATCCTGCGCCGAGACCGAGGTTGTCGAGACGATGAAACTAAACGCCGCTATAAATGCACAAATGATGAATCGCATGCCTACGAAAAAGGCTTTATCGAACGCCAATTGCAAACTCTTAGTTCCCGCGCACTGCACCGGCCGTCAGCCCCTGGGAGGGCGGAAAATGTTAACCGCTAATGGATGCGAATAGACGCGAAATGGGGAAAGAAGCAGATCAGGCAAATAAAGATTGGGAAAGTTCCTGAAAGAAAACGGCAACCTTCCGGTCGGAGTCACCTATTTTTTAGCGTTCATTCGCGTAATTCGCGGTTCAATCCCCCTGCACCGGTTCAATCTTGGCGGACCGCTTCTGCAAAAGCGATGTCGCCAGATTTGAGATCCAGCTCTGCTTCCGCCGGCGTGCCGAAGACTTTGGCGCGGGTGTCGTCGAACTCGCCTTCCCACCGGGCGACGACGACGGTGGCGAGACAGTTGCCGATGAGGTTTACGCAGGTGCGGCCCATGTCCATTAACTCGTCCACGCCGAAGATAACGGCGACACCTATGGGGCCGAGGCCGGCGGGGAGATAGCTGTTCAAGGTAGCTAACAAGATAACGAGCGCGGCGCGGGGGACGCCGGCGACACCTTTCGAAGTTAACATGAAGGTAACCATCATGGTGAGCTGGGCGCCGAAGGTCATGTGGAAGCCCATCGTGGTCTCGGCGGCCTGGGCGACGAAGACGCTGGCCATTGCGAGGTAGAGAGTGGAGCCGACAAGGTTGAAGCTGTAACCGGTGGGCATGACAAAGCCGACGACATGACGGGGAACGCCGAAGCGTTCCATGGCTTGCATCGCTTTCGGCAACGCGGATTCGCTCGAGGTAGTAGCAAAGGCGAGCACGGCGGGTTCGCGCACGGCGCGTACGAACTGTCGGAGCGGCACGCGGGCGATGGCGATGACGGCGCCAAAGACGAGGACGATGACAATGATAAGCGCGAGATACAGGGAGAGGATCAGGTTGCCGAGATTGACGAGGACGCCTAGGCCCTGGGTGGCGACGGTGTGGGCCATGGCGGCGCCGACGCCGATGGGGGCGAACATCATGACGTAGTTCGTGAACTTGAACATGACCTGGGAGAGGCTTTCCATCGCGCGCACGATCGGCCGGCCTTTCTCGCCGATGGCGGAGAGGGCGAGCGCGAACAGGACGCCGAACACGACGATCTGGAGAACGTCGCCGCGCACCATGGAGTCGATGACGCTGGCGGGGAAGGCGTGGACGACGGTCTCGACGAAGGTCTTCGGATGCGCCTGCTCGATGGTCTTAATGACGTCGGTGTTAGCGGCGGCGAGGGTAACGCCGATGCCGGGCTTGGTGAAGTTGACGACGGCCAGGCCGATGAAGAGCGCGGCGGTGGTGACGATCTCGAAATAGATAAGCGCTTTCGCGCCCATGCGTCCCACTTTTTTCAACGCTCCGCCGCCGGCTATCCCGACGACAATGGTGGAGAAAACCAACGGCGCGATGATGGACTTGATGAGGTTAAGGAAGATGTCGCGCAGGAAGTAGACGGCGTTCCCCCAATCGGGCCGAAAGTAGCCAATGACCCCACCGACGATGAGGCCGATGAAAATCTGGGTAGTGAGGGAGGGGCGATACCAGGGGCGGCGAGGGAGAGCGGTGGATGGGTTAGGGTTCATGGTGGATCGAGCGGTCCCTCGCTCGATGCTAAAGAATGGCCCCGAACGCTTTCGGGGCACAATAAAAACATCGCGCGGCGGAGCGCGCGATCCACCGAAGGCGGTGCGCAGTTTTTGGTAGGGACGGCGCGCTGCGCCGTCCGAACGAGTCCAGTGAGGATCCCGGTGCGCCCACGGACGCCGCAGCGCGGCGTCCCTACCATCGCGTCGCGCAGGCTGCCAGCCTGCAGTTGCCGGCAGCTTGCCGGCAACATTCTGGTGACGTGACATGCGCGGCGTGTGAATGAGTCGTTCCAAGCGTCTCGGCAAGCTGCCGAGACGTGCAGGCTGGCAGCCTGCGCTCCCCAGATGCAAGAGCGGACGCCGCGCCGCGGCGCGGCGTCCCTACCAGGAGGTGCGCGATGCAGAAAGATGCGCTCCATTAGCGCTCATGTTCTTAACGCATCTGAGCTGCACGATTTGCGGGTTACGACATGAATGGGAGCAGTTGCAGAATCTCTGCACGAACTGCCAGAAACCGCTCTTTCCGGTTTACGACCTGGCGGCGGTGGGACGCGCGTTGAAACGAGAGGATCTCGCGGTGCGCGAGAAATCACTTTGGAAGTATCGCGAGGTGTTGCCGTTGCCGCCGAAGGTCGAGCCGGTGTCGCTCGGCGAAGGGGGAACGCCTCTACTGCGCGCGAAAAAATTCGGCGATGTTTCCGGCCTGACGAATCTCTGGGTGAAGGATGAAGCGCAGAACCCGACGCAGAGTTTCAAGGCGCGTGGGATGACGACGGCCGTCTCGATGGCGAAACATCTCGGCGCGACAAAGCTTGCGGTTCCATCGGCGGGAAATGCGGGCGGCGCGCTCGCGGCTTATGCGGCACGGGCGGGACTCGAGGCGCACATTTTCATGCCGAGTGATACGCCGCGGGCGAACATCATCGAATGCCGCGAACTGGGCGCGCATGTGGTTCTCATTGACGGCCTGATCACCGATTGCGGCGCGGAGATCGCGAAACGCAAGGCGGCGGAAGGCTGGTTCGACATGTCGACGTTGAAAGAGCCGTATCGCGTCGAAGGGAAGAAGACGCTCGGATACGAACTAGCGGAGCAGATGGATTGGACATTGCCGGACGTGATCCTGTATCCGACAGGGGGCGGGACGGGCCTGATCGGGATGTGGAAAGCGTTTGAGGAAATGGAAGCGCTGGGATGGATCGGTTCGGCGCGGCCGCGGATGTTTACCGTGCAGGCGAGCGGGTGTGCGCCGATTGTGCGCGCGTTCGAGGCGGGAGAAAAATTTGCCACGGAATTTCCGGACGCGCATACGCTTGCCTCGGGGTTGCGCGTGCCGAAAGCGGTCGGCGATTTCCTGATGCTGGACATCCTGCGGAACTCGGGCGGCGGCGCGGTCACCGTGGAGGATGAAGCGATGATCGCGATGACGCGCGAAGTCGGCGCGGCGGAAGGACTTTTCGTGGCGCCGGAGGGGGCCGCGTGCTTCGTGGCGCTGCGAGACCTGGTATCGGCAGGCAAGATCGGCGCCGAAGATCGGGTCGTCATATTTAATACGGGGTCGGGGATCAAATATTTGGACTGCTACGAAGCTTCCTGATTTTCCTCTACCATTGTCATTCTGAGCGGAGCGTAGCGAAGTCGAAGAACCTCTTACTTTGCCTTCTTCTTTGCGTGTTTCTCGCTGGCGCTCGCGAAAGTTAGAGGTTCCTCGACTTCGCTCGGGATGACAGATTTTGTGAAGGGACCGGCGTCTGACACAGACGCCCTACAAAACCGCTCGTTAATTTATTGTCTCGCTCGAAGAATTTGCTTTGCCTTCTTCTTTGCCTGTTTCTCGCTGGCGCTCGCGAAAGTTAGAGGTTCCTCGACTTCGCTCGGGATGACAGGTTTTTTGAAGGGACCGGCGTCCGACACAGACGCCCTACAAAACCGGTGGGCAATTTATCGTCGGGGAACGAAAGAAATTGCTCGCTCGCTCCCGGGCAGCCCTGTTAGCAATAACGCTCCTATGCAGGGAAAACCACCGCCGGGCCAGGGACCGAAAGCAGCGCAAGCGCCGGGTGGCGCGGGGCCGCAGAGTGCACAGGGGCCGCAAGGGGGGCCACCTCCGCCAGTGGCGCCGGGAGCTTTGCAGGGGTTGCCGCCGCCCGCGGGCGCCGACCTCTTGAAACGCAGAGGCCGCGGCGGCGCGGGCGTTCAGCTCAGCGATGTCGGCTGGGGCAAGATCTTCAAGCTCGGGTGGAAATTGCTGAGCTTTTTCAAATTTCTCGCGCTCGCCTATTGCCTGATGATGCTGGTGCAAAACTGCGTCAACCTCGGCATGTCGCAGCTCATCGGCGAGGTGACCAAAGCTCTCAATAGCACCGCGAACGCGGCGCCTGAAGACAGTGTAGCGCCGGCCAACGCTCCCGCCACCGCGCCGGCAAATCCCAGCACCGTGGCCCCGAAAAAAGCGCCCTCGGACGTTCCAGCAGCGCCGGAAGCGACCCCGAAGAGCCGGTTGCTCTTCGTCTCTGTTTTGTGGGCGATCTTTGCGCTGGCGGCCCTGGCCATGGGCCTTCCGATGCGAGCCATCTCGACGAAACTCGATCTCGCCCTCTCGAATAAATTACGGAGCCAGCTCTTCGCGCGCCTGCTCCGGCAATCGCCTGAATTTTATCACACCCACGAGTCCGGCGAGCTGAACGCGATCGTTAACCAGTTCACGGTGGAGGCGTCGATGACGTTGCGGCAGGTCAGTCTCGACATGTTGCTCCAGATCGTGACGCTGGGCATCACGGTCGGCCTCCTCATTTACAACTTCCAGATGCAGGGTCCGCCGCCGGTCATAGGAGGCGTGACCGTTCCGCCGTGGGGGATTCCGCTCGCCATCGTGCTCTTCGCCTTTATTTCGCCCTGGGTGACTGGAAAACTGTCGAACAAGGTCCGCGATGTCTCCCGTGATCTGCAGGAAAAAATGGTCGCGCTCAACAGCCTGGTCACCGGCGCGATGCAGTCGCCCGAGGAAATCCAGGCGATGGAAGCGGAGCCGATGTTCGTGGCGAAGCACGACAAGCAACTCCAGTCGCTCCTGAGCTCGCGGATCAAAAATACGCTGACGATGGAATACATGGGCCTGATCAGTGGTTTGCCGAGCTGGCTGGTGCAGGTGGTGATGCTCGCGTTCGCCGTCTTTGCGGCTTACCGGTCGGGCAACCCGGCGGCGGCTGGAAACGTCGTTGCCATTTTCCTTCTCACGCCCCAATTGATGGGCCCGATCCAGGCGCTCTCGGTTTACATCATCATGGCTGGAAGCGCCTGGCCGCGGATCGAAACCGTGAACGAGATGATGGAATCGAAGGCGCGGCGCGAAGAAAAATCGGGGACGGTGAAGGTCGATTCGGTCGAGCCGACGTTGTCCGCGAAAAACGTCACGTTTTCCTACTCGTCCGGCACGCGAAAAATCTTCGACGACATTTCGTTCGAGATTCCGCCGGGGAAAATCACGGGGTTTGTGGCCCGGATGGGGCAGGGGAAGACGACCTTTTTCAAGCTCGCCCTGCGCTTCTACGATCCGCAGCAAGGCGAGGTCCTGGTGGGAGGCCGGCCGGTGGGCGATTACGCCGCCGATAATCTTTATGAACACATCGCGATGATGTCGCAGTTCCCGGCGTTCTTTTACGACACCCTCCGTGCGAACATGCAGATGGCGAAGGCAGACGCCACCGACGAAGAAATCCGGGCGATCTGCGAAAAGACCGGCGTCTGGAAGATTTTGCAGGCGGGCGCGCAGGGCAATCCGCTCGATGGAGAATTCGCCTCGGCGCAGCGGCTTTCCGGAGGACAAAAGAAGCTCCTGGCGTTGACCCGCTGTTTGCTGCGAAACCCCGCGATCCTATTCCTGGACGAGCCGACCGTCGGCATGGATAACCGGGAAAAGTTTGCCATGCTGGACATCATTAAGCAGGCGCTCAAGGGCCACACCGTCATGGTGGTCGATCACGACCTGCGGTGGCTGGTGCCGTTCTGCAATTATTTCATCGTGCTCGATGACGGAAAGATCGCCGAGCAGGGGACTTCCGAAGAGTTGCTGGCGCGGCGCGGATTATTTCATGAGCTGTATCACGCCGAAGATGCCAAGCCGGAGAGCTCGGAAGAAGCCCAGGGGGCAGCTCCACCGCCCCAGATGGCGGCCATGTCCGGCAAACGCGGGCCGGGCGGTTGATTTTGGAGAGGCGGACCTTGTTTCGATGGCCAGGGAGGAATTGTCGTTCGGAAAAAAATTCGCAAGAAGCGGGAATGGATCAGTCTAATCAAGGTTGGCGAGGCAAGCGGAGAAAAAAAGGTTCTTGAATCGCCACGAAAGAAAATGAGAATTTGCTGTGCATCGAGTGATGTGACGGCGAGTTAAAAAGCAACAAAGAAACGAAAGGAAAGTAAGTTATGGCTGACGAAAAAACAGGCAAAAAGCCCAATGATCAAGGTGGCGGCGGCGCAGAAAAAGGCGCGGATGCCGGGGAAGCGGGCGGTCGTTCGCGACAGCTGCTTTACACATGCTTCAATGACGGCGCCGGGAACTACATCGATCCAAGTTGGAAGTGGTTCACCTGCTGGCGTTGCGGTGCGTTGAACTACACCTAAGCAACCAGTTGTGCGGAAGAGCAGGGTTCAATGCCCTGCGCTTCCTGGCCTGGCCTCAAAAACTCCCAACCGGAGGACGAGCCCAGGCAAGGAAGGACGAATATGGCTGGCGAACAATCGGGAAAACGACCGGACAAACCAGGCGGCCCTGGAATGGAAAGCGACCCACCCGCCGGCGTCGAAGCCGAGTTGCGCTCGAAGCGGATGGCGTACATTTGCTGGAATGACGGCGCTTCGAATTTCGTCGAGCCGGGCTGGGAATGGTTTACCTGCTGGCGTTGCGGGGCTCTGGTTTATACGACATAAAGCGCAGGGCCATCTTTCGCAGTTCCTGACTCGCGCGATCGCGCGTGATGTATAATTTCTGGGGCCCGCGGCCGTTTTCGCCTTCGGCGTGTTCCGCGTGGACCGTAATTTTTCCCCTCGACTTTAACGCGAACCGCCGCATCGATCGTCGTGGACCAGCGAATTCGGTTCAGGTTAGGGACGGTGGGTGAATAGATGGCCGTGTGCTGGGCATTGCCTGCGAAAGAAGGGACGCTTCCCGCCGGGATCGCAGTGTGCGATGTGCGAGCGTTGCCTCCTCCTAACAGGATGAGTGGCAGGGTCGCGATCCCGCACCCGAGCGGGAATATCCAAAGCCCTCTTCTGATATTAGTTGCCTAACCCCGGCGGCCTCGATTCGACACAAAACAACTTAAGGAGACGTGTCGTCGATTCAAGGCGCGCCGCCCCCGCGCGAAACTGTCTGTTGGACGTTAGGCGCTTGCTCGCGAATACTTTCGGAGCCGGTTGTTGGACAATCCGTTTCGCCAGCGTCCCCGTAGTTCAACGGATAGAACGAGGGTTTCCTAAACCTTAAATGTGGGTTCGATTCCCGCCGGGGACATAACAAGACGGGCCTTCCGATATTGGGAACATGAAGGAAGCTCGACGCGTTGGTTCGATTGATTCGCTCGCGCCCACTCGCTCACCCTGGCGGGCTTCGTCCATGTCGCACGGCTCCCGCCGGCTCCATTCCCGCCGGGGACAGACTGGAATTTCGGAAACTAGATTGGGGGAAACCGGAAAGGTTTCTGGTTCTGGGGCTGGCGATAGGATTTAGGCGCTTGGTTGGTTTTCCTTGTTTCGGACGGCGTGGGCCGATAATTCAAGGAAGCGGCTCGCGGTGGCGCGAGCGCATTTCAAAAATATGCACGCTCGAATTTTTCTTGTTCGTCATGGCGCGACGGTGCTCACGGCGGAAGATCGCTTTGCCGGCGCGACGGATGTCGAGCTTTCGGATGAAGGTCGCGAACAGGTTCGGCGACTCGCGGCTCGGCTGGCCGGCGAGAAGATCGCTGCGATCTATGCATCTCCTTTAGGAAGGACCGTCGAGACCGCGCAGATCCTGGCGGAGCCTCACGGCCTGGAAGTGAAGACGCGTGATGGGTTGCGGGAAATTTCGCATGGCCGTTGGGAGCAGATGACGCGCAAGGAGGTCGAAAAAGCTTTCCCCGATGAAGCGGCGGCGTGGGAAAAAGATCCGTATACGTTCGCTCCCGTAGGCGGCGAGAGTGGCCTCGCGGTCACCGCGCGAGCGTTGCCGGTGTTGATGAATATCGTGCGCGAACACGCGGCGGACAGTGTGTTGATCGTTTCGCACAAAGCCACGATCCGGCTTCTGGTCAGCTCAATGATCGGATTCGATCCGCGCCGCTATCGTGACACTCTGGATCAAAACCCGGCGGCACTGAACATTGTCGATTTCAAGGATGCGGTGAGCGCTCGCCTGACTTTGTTTAACGATACTTCGCACTACGCCGCGGCCGGCCTGGCGATTCCAGCGGTTCCGACCGCGCGCCTTTCAAAGGCGTGGGACGATGAGCGAAAGGGTTGAGGCATAAGTTCGAATTTCGAAGCGCGAAATCCGAAACAACTTTCGAAAAATCAAAAGAAGGAACATAGGCATTTTGCCTGTGCGGCCAGCGGACATGTTGTCCGCTGTTCTTGATTTTCACTGCGTCTGAATTCAGCGGAGTGCAACTCCGCTGGCCGCACAGACTGCAAGTCTGTGTTCCGGAGCATTCATCCGCGCCATCCGGGTCATCCGCGGTTAAATTTGGGACGTGCGGAAGCACATCCCTCCGACCAATTCGCTCGCGTACCGGTCAGCGCGACTCTCCGTCTTGCTCGACGATGGCACCAACATGGAGCGTGGTAATTCTCGCGGTGCGGACGAAAACATGCTGGCGCATAGGTTCGGATTTCGGATTTCGAGTTTTGAACCCTTGCGGCCTTAGCTTGCGCCGGGGCTTGGATTCGCGAGATTCGCGGCCGCTTGCATGCTCACAATTTCCCAAGTCACGAAGGCTTTTGCCGGACGCGTCCTCTTTGAAGAGGCGTCGTTACAGGTGAATCGTGGCGACCGGGTGGGCCTCGTCGGACCAAACGGCGCGGGGAAATCGACGCTCTTCTCTCTTATTCTCGGAGAAGCGTCACCGGATGAAGGCAAGGTTTCCCTGGAGAAATCGGCCACGGTTGGATATTTGCCGCAGGAACACGCACCGGCTGGCGACGAAACGGTTCTCGAATTGGCGTGCGCGGTTTCGCCAGAGTTGATCAGGGCGCAACGAATCCTGAAAACGACGCCGGAAGATTCGGCGGAACACCACGAAGCCCTTCATCTCTTTGATGAGCACGGCGGCTGGCAGTTCGAACCGAAGGCCAAGCGGATCCTGGCGGGCCTGGCTTTTCGCGAATCGGATTTCGACCGGCCGGCAAGAACGCTGAGTGGCGGCTGGGTAATGCGGGCGCATCTCGCGCGTCTGCTTGTCCAGGAGCCAGAGCTGCTGCTGCTCGACGAGCCGACGAACCATCTCGATCTCGAATCGCTCGTCTGGTTTCAAAATTACCTCACGAGTTATCCGGGCGCGATCCTCATGATCTCGCACGATCGCGAGTTTCTGAATCAACTCGTCGGTTCCATCATTGAGATCGCGCACCGGCGGTTGAACCGGTATCGCGGGAACTGGGACAGCTACGTCGAACAGAAGGCGGCGCGCGAAGAGCAGCAGCTTTCGGCCTACAAGAACCAGCAGAAAGAAATTGCTTCGCTCCAGCAATTTGCCGATCGCTTCCGGGCCAAGGCGAGCAAGGCGTCGCAGGCGCAAAGCAAGCTGAAGCAGATCGATCGAATGGAGAAGATCGAGGCGCCGGTTGCGCAAGAGAAGACGGTCCATTTCCGCTTTCCACAGCCGCCGCGCAGCGGGCATCGCGTGATCAACTTGAAGGAGGTCGATCACGCTTATGGCGATCTGGTAGTTTATTGCGGGCTGAATTTCGAGGCGGAGAGGGGACAGCGAACTGTCCTGGTGGGGCCGAACGGCGCCGGCAAATCGACGTTGCTGAAATTGCTGGCGGGAGTCTTGCCGGTGCAGAACGGAGAGCGCGAGCCTGGTCACAACGTGAAGGTTGGATATTTTTCGCAGTATCGAGTGGATATGCTCGATCCGAAAATGACCGTGCTCGAAACCGCGCGCGATATGGCGAACCCGGTTTCCGAACAGGTCGCGCGCACCGTTCTTGGCTCCTTTCTTTTTCGGGGCGATGACGTTTTCAAGACGACCGCTGTCCTGAGTGGCGGGGAAAAAACGCGGCTCGCCCTTGTTCGGCTGCTCCTCGATCCGCCGAACCTTCTCCTGATGGATGAACCGACCACGCACCTCGACGTCGGAAGCATCGATGCGCTCGTGGGCGCGCTCGGCCAGTACGAAGGGACGCTGATCTTCATCAGCCACGATGTTTATTTCATTCGCGCCGTGGCGAAGACGGTCCTGCACATCAACGGGGGAAAGCTGACGCCTTATGCCGGCGACTACGATTATTACCTGGATAAATCTCGCGCAACCTCCGCGCGTGAAGCCCTTACTGTAGCCGGGATCGGTGATCCCGGCCGAAACGGGAATACAAACAACGCGAAGGCCGGGATCTCCGATCCCGGCTACAACAAACCCGGCTTGCGCGAATCGCGGGAGGAACGCCGCGCGGCCGCGGAGGAGCGAAAAGCGGAAGCGAAGATCAAGCGTGACCATGAGAAGAGGGCCCGCGATCTCGAGATGCAAATCCTCAAACTGGAAGGCCGCCAAAAAGAGCTGACTGAAGAATTGGAAAAGCCCGAAACCTACGAGCGTGGCGGCGCCGCGACGCAATTGAATCGCGAGATGCTGACGATCACCGCCGATTTGGAGCGATTGACCGCCGAATGGGAGAAGCTAGGCGAAGGTCAGGCGGTATAGAACCAAGGTGGGAGCGGCCTTTGGGCCGCGATTCCGGTCCGAGCCTTTGTTTCCAAGGGGTGGATCGAGTTGTTCTGGGGAGCGCAGGCTGCCANNTGCCAGCCTGCAGTTGCCGGCAGCTCGCCGGCAACACATCGGAAGACGTGTTGTGTCGGATCGCGAACGTCATCTCGGCAAGCTGCCGAGATGGGCAGGCTGGCAGCCTGCGCTCCCCAGGAGATGTGCGCTCCGCCACTAACTAAAGACGCGCCACGCCGACTGCCACAATGCCTACGCCGGTCGCCAGTCGAGATCGCCGTCGCGAGCGAGAGCGGGTTCCGGTAATTCGCGAGTATCGGCAGACTCTGACGTCTCTTCGGCTTCGACTTCATCGTCGCGGCCTTCGTGATGTTCTTTCGCGATCAGGACGTAGAGCGACGGAACGATGAATAGCGTGAAGATCGTCCCGATCGTCATCCCGCCGACGAGCACGAGACCGATCGAGTTTCTTGCCGCCGCTCCTGCCCCTGTGACAAGAGTGAGAGGGAAGTGACCGGCCACTGTCGCTACGGTCGTCATCATCACCGGGCGCAACCGAATCCGCGCCGCTTGCGCGACCGCGTCCAGTTTCGTTAGACCGGTGCGCTGGAGCTTATTTGCGAATTCCACAATCAGGATGCCGTTCTTCGCCACCAGTCCGACCAGCGTCACCAATCCAACTTGCGAATAAATATTCAGCGTTGTTGTGAAACCATCCGTCCAAAACTTCCCGAACGGCATCTTTAGGAACGTGAACAGCAGTGCACCAAACATCGCCAGCGGCACAGAGCCGAGCAGGATAATGAATGGATCCCGGAAACTGTTGAACTGCGCCGCCAGGACCAAAAAGATCAGGACGACTGCGAGCGCGAATGACGGCAGGAATTTGTTGCCTTCAGTCCGCAACTGACGCGACTCGCCGGTATAATCGATCACGTAGCCTTTCGGGAGAATTTTCCCGGCTTCCGTCTCGAGAAACCTGAGCACAGTGTCGAGCGACTGCGTGGGCACGCCGCTGAGCGTGACGGCGTTTAACTGCTGCATTCGATTGAGAGAGCGCGCAACGGTCCTGCGTTCGAGGTGCGCGACCGTGCTGAGCGGAATGAGTTTCTTGTCCGGACCCGTGACGTAGATGCTCTCGAGCTGTTCGGGATTAAGGCGATCGACGCGTTTGATCTGCGGAATGACCTTGTAGCTGCGGCCGGCGATGTTGAACCAGTTGACGTAATTGCCGCCGATGGCTGCGGACAAGTCAGCGCCGACCTGTGACATGTCGAGCCCCATTGACCCGACCTTGTCGTGATCGAAAACAATCTGCGATTGCGGTTGATCGATCTTGGTGTCGATGTCGGAAAAGCGGAACATGCCGGCCTGCATGGCTTTCCCCTGCAGCTCTTTCGCCAGCTCGAGAATGCGCTCTTGGTCAGCCGTTGAAGCGATGACGAAGCTGACGGGCATCGTCTCGCCTCCCGGTAACGGTGGTGGCATGACCGGGAACATTTGGATTCCTGGAATCGCGCCGAGTTTCTGCTGCATTACCGGCACGTAAGCCCCGGTCGGCGTTTTGCGGATGCCCCACGGCTTTAGCACCATTCCGCCGAACCCGCCGCTCGGGCTTGTGATCTGGAAACTGAATTGTGTATCGGGAATGCTGTGGAATATGCGCCCCGCGGCATCGGCATAACGAATCGTGTCGTCGATGGTCGCATTGGCCGGTGCCGTGACGATGCCGAAGATAACACCCTGGTCCTCGACCGGCGCCTGTTCCTTCGGTGATTGGAGGTAGAAAAGAACGGCGAGCAGCGAGAGGCCGATCCAGACCGTGTAAACCATGGATCGCGCCGCTAGGGTCCGATCGAGTCGGGCGCCGTACCAATCGCGGAAGCGATCGAACGCGCGGTTTACCAAACCGGTGAACCCTTTGTCCGAATGGCCGGCCCGCAGCAGATAGGCGGACATCATCGGTGAAAGCGTCAACGCCACGACACCAGAGATGGTGACCGCCCCCGCGAGGGTGAGGGCGAATTCCCGAAAGAGCGCGCCGGTCAATCCTCCCTGCAACGCGATCGGCGTGTAGACCGCGGCGAGGGTGATTGTCATCGCGATAATGGGCCCGATGAGCTCGCGAGCGCCTTTCAACGCGGCGTTCATTCGCGACATCCCTTCGCGCATGTGGCGCTCCACGTTTTCGACCACCACGATCGCGTCATCCACCACCAGACCGACCGATAACACGATCGCCAGGAGCGTGAGCAGGTTCAGACTGAAGCCAAACGCCTGCATCAGGAACAGCGCGCCAATCAGCGAAATGGGAATCGCGACAATCGGCACCATGACCGAGCGGACGGACCCGAGAAAGAGGAAGATAACGATCATCACGATGAGCAACGTGTCGATCAACGTCTTCACGACTTCGCTGATCGCGTCGTTGATGTAGGCGGTCGAATCGTAGGCGATCACCCCCGTCATCCCGGTGGGGAGCTCCTTCTGGATCTGATCCATCTCGGTGCGGACGCGCTTGATGACGTCGATTGCGTTCGCATTTGGCAAAACCCACACACCCATGAAGACGGCATTCTGCTGGGAGAAACGCACTTCGGTATCGTAGTCTTCCGCGCCGAGCACGACGTCGGCGATGTCGCCCAGCCTAACGAGTGTTCCGTTGCTCTGCTTCACGACCAGCTTCTTGAAGTCGTCGGCCGTGTGCAGGTCGGTATTTGCCGTCAAGTTTACCTGGAGCAGCGAGCCTTTCGTACTCCCGACCGCGGCTAGGTAATTGTTCTTCGAGAGCGAGCTGCGGACGTCCGACGGGCTGATATTAAGCGCGGCCATGCGTTCCGGTTTCATCCAGATGCGCATGGCAAAAGTGCGGCCGCCGAGAATGTCCGCTTTCTGCACGCCGGCGATTGCGGTCAGGCGTGGTTGCACCAGCCGCACCAGGTAATCGGTAACTTCGTTCGGCTGCAGAATCGTCGAGGTAAAGCTCAGATAGCAGCCCGCAAATTGCGAATCCGCAGGATTCAGTGCGATGACCGGGATCTGCGATTCGGGCGGCAGATTGTTGCGGATTGCATCGACGCGCGTGCTGATGTCTGCCAGCGCCTTGTTGCCATCGTAGTTCAGCTTCAGGCGGGCGGTGATCGTGGAAATACTCTGCGTGCTGGATGATTGGATGTAATCGATGCCGTCCGCCGCCGCGATTGCGCGCTCGAGCGGCGTCGTGATGAACCCCTGGACCAGCTCCGCATCCGCGCCGACATACACGGTCGTAACCGTGATTGATGCGATGTCACTGCGCGGATACTGCCTAACGACCAGACCACCGAGGCCTTGAAGATGTGGAAACAGAATCGGCAGCAATGCCTTCGATCCGGCGATAAGGATGACGAAGCTGACGACCAGCGCCAGGACGGGGCGCCGAATGAAAATGTCCGTGAACGATTTCATGACAATCTGGGATCGAAATGACGAATGACGAATGACGAATGACGAAGGAAGTCCGAAGTCCGAAGTCTGAAGTCGGAGATGGTCTCGCGCTCGATGGTCCTTTTGGTCATTCGCGGTTCGAATATTGTTTCGTCATTCGTCATTCGTGCTTCGTCATTTTACCCTAGGTATCCGCCGGTTTCGGATTTAATTCCGGTTTTGGCGCAAGATCGTTGTTGATCACCACCGGCATTCCGTTGCGCAACTTGAACACTCCGGTGCTCACGATCTGCTGACCGCCCTCAAGCCCTTTCGTGATCGAAACGAAATCGCCCCGCGCCTCTCCGACTCGCACGAATTGCTGCCGCAAAATTTGAGATTCCTGGCCAGTTTTCTCGTCCTTCTTTTTCTCGATCACGAAAACCGAATCGCCGTAGGGCGCATAGGAGATGGCAGTGCCGGGCACGACCACCATCTTCTCTCTGTCCGGCAGGAGAACGTCGATCGTCGCGAACATTCCCGGCCGCAGCGCGTGGTCCTTGTTCTCGATCGTCGCCTGCAACGTCACGTTGCGCGTCACCGGATCGACGGCGGAATTGAGCGCGGTCAATTTTCCAGTGAACTCGCGTCCGGTTACGACATCCGTGTGGACGCGCACGTCAAGACCGGGGGACAATTTCGGCAGATCCTGCTGGGGCAGCGCGAAGTCGACGTAGAGCGGATCGAGCGCCTGGAGCGATACGACCTGCTGGCCGGCAGTGATCATCTGGCCGACGTTGACCTGGCGAATCCCGAGCTGCCCGTCGAACGGCGCCAACACTTCCTTCTTCGAGATCATCGACCGCATGTTGTTAACGACGCCTTCTTTTTGTTTGAACTTCGATTCCGCCGCATCGAGGTCCGCTTTCGAAAGCACGCTGCGCGCTGCCAGGCCGCGAGCCCGCGCCAAATCCGAACCCGCCAACTCCAGATCGGCCTCCGCGCTCTTCAATTGCGCTTCTTCCGAGGAAGCGTCGAGCCGCATCAGCTCGTCACCCTTTTTCGCGATTCCGCCGTTTTCGAATTTGATTTCTGCCACCGTGCCGGCCAATTCCGCGGAAACGGTCGCCCCCTGCACCGCTGAGATCGTGCCGATCGACGAGAAAATCGGCGGCCAATCTTCCTGTTTCACCTGCACGCTCGAAACAGTCGTCGGCGGCATCACCATTGGCATCGCCATCATCTTGCGGATTTGCATGAACTTGATCCCGGCGAGGAGCGCGAAAATCAGGAGCAATCCAACAACGCCGAGAAGGACCGGACGGCCGCGGAACAGTTTGGCGAAGCGGCTTTTCACGTTTGTTTTTTTCACAGGTCTGGCCACGTCATGCATAAGCTGGTTCGCTTTCTGTTTTAAAGAGAAGCCGCCAGAGCCGGCGCGTCACTTCGAGCTGCCGCGTCCGGCGATCCGCCGCCGTCATTTCCTGCGGCTGAAGCACGTCACGCATTAACATCCCCCGGGCGACCGCAAAAATCAGCTCGGACAGCTCCTCAGGAGTCAGACCATGGGTGGCCGCCTCCTTCGCTTCGGGAGACCGCGCGATCAAATCCGTCACGCCATCCATGGACGTTTGCAAAACATCGCGAACCAGATCAGCGATCGCCACATTTCTCGATGCCTCTGCATAAAGATCGACGACGAAGGCCGACTGCACCTTCGGCGAGTTTTCGCAGCAGTGAGCCGTGAACAGGATTTCGAGTGACTCGAGCAGTGAAGGAGCCTGGCGCGCACGTTCCAGCAGATCCTTAATTTCCTTAGTGTGGCGATCTGCCATCGCCGAAATAACCGCCTCTTTGTTGGCAAAATAGCGGTAGATGAGGCCGACGCTGATCCCGGCTTCGGCGCTGATATCGTGCATGCTGGTCTGATGGAAACCGCGCTTGGCGAAGCAAACGATGGCCGCCTCGAGAATCTGGGCGCGCCGATCGAGGGACGGTTCTGGTGGAATTTGCGGCATGGGGAGGACAATGAATGAACGTTCATTCATTGTCAAATCCGCACCCGTCATCCCGAGCGAAGTCGAGGGATCCCGTGGATTTCCGTGTGACCCACGCCGCTCTTCAGCACCACGGCATCCTTCGACTCCGCTTCGCTCCGCTCAGGATGACAGGGAAGGAGATCGCCGCCGCTCCTTGAATCTTGACGGGCCTCCCGCGCAGTGGCCTGGTGACTGCGTGAAGTCTCCTCCGCCCAAGGAACTCGCCTTCGATCCACACATCGTCGCCCATTTTCCGTGCTCCCGCCGCTACCTGGTTGGCGTGTCCGGAGGTCGCGATTCCGTGGCGCTGCTGCATCAGCTCACACATCTCGGGTATCGGCGGCTTGTGGTCTGCCATCTTGATCATCAGCTCCGCGGTCGTGCGAGTAGGGCCGATGCCCAGTTCGTTAAGCGGCTGGCCGCAAAGCTGGACGCTGAGTGCGAGCTCGATCGGGCCGATGTGGCCGGGCTCGCCCGCCGGAGCAAACGCTCGATCGAGACCACGGGACGAATGGCCCGTTATCAATTCTTTGCCCGGGTCGCACGGCGGCGCCGGTGTCGCACGATTTTCCTGGGACATCACGCCGATGATTTGGTGGAGACTTTCCTGATCAATCTGTTTCGCGGGAGCGGACCGACCGGTTTCGGCGGAATCCGACAAGTCGCGCGACAAACCGTGGACGGCGTCGAACTGGAAGTGGTCCGTCCTTTACTCAACGTCTGGCGCGCCGAGATCGATGCCTACGTCGAAGCGCATCGACTGAAGTTTCGTGACGATGAAACGAACCGGACTTTCGGCGCACTTCGCAACCGGATGCGGCGCCGGATCATTCCTTACATCGAAAAACAATTTGGTCGCAAAGTCCGCGCCGCTCTCTGGCGCGCAGCCGTCATCGCCGCCGATGAGGCTGACTGGCTGACGGGATTGCTCGATTCGGAAAAAACGAAAGCGGGCGAGCTGGCGGTGAAAGACCTCCGCGAGGAGCCGCGCGCGTTGCAGCGCCGGACCATTCATCGCTGGCTGCAATCGCACGATATCCCGGACCTCAATTTTGAAACGATCGAGCGCGTGCGAGCGCTTCTCGACCTCAACACGCGAGAGGCCAAGACGAATCTTCCGCACGGGCGGCATGCCCGCCGTCGCGCGGGAAAACTCTTTTTGGAGTAAGAGCCGGGCCCCTGTAGCCGCTTCGCTGTGCGAAGCGTCCTTTGGTGCGTCGTCCTCAACTCATGAACGTTTCCCCCCGCGATTCGCGCGGCGAAGCGGCTACAGAAGATCGAGCAATCCATGTTTCATCCCTGTTCATCCGTGGCTAGAGTCTGAGTCCCGATGAGCTCCAACACTCGCGTTCGCTTCGCCCCGTCGCCCACCGGTTATCTCCACATCGGCGGTGCGCGGACGGCTTTGTTCAACTGGCTCCACGCGAAACATACCGGCGGCGTTTTGGTGCTGCGCATTGAGGATACCGATCGGTCGCGCAATACCGCCGAAGCCGCCCAAGCCATTTACGACGGGCTGCGCTGGCTTGGACTGGATTGGGACGAAGGCCCCGAGGCCGGCGGCGATTTAGGTCCCTATTTTCAAAGCGAACGGGAAACGATCTATCAAAGTTACCTTGACCGCCTCCGCGCCGCGGATCGCGTTTATGACGACAATGGCTCCGTCCGTTTCCGTTTCACCCGCGAGAAAGTCGTTTTCGACGACGTTATCTGCGGTCATATCGAATTCGATATGACCAGCGCGGAGACAAATCCCGACATGACGATTCGCCGGCCGGACGGCTCGTGGATTTTCCATTTCGTGAACGTGGTGGACGACATCGAAATGAAAATCTCGGACGTCATTCGCGGCGAGGACCATCTTTCGAACACGCCGAAGCATGTGCAGCTTTATCGCGCTCTCGGCGTTCCACCGCCCCGTTTTGCCCACATCCCACTCATCCTCAATCGCGATGGCTCGAAGATGAGCAAGCGCGACCAGGGGGCGAGTCTGAACACCTACATCGAAGGCGGTTACCTGCCTGAAGCGGTGCGCAATTATCTTTGTTTACTCGGCTGGTCGCCCAAGGATAACAGGGAAAAACTCGACCTCGCGGAAGTGGTCCAACTGTTCGATCTGGCGAAAGTGCACCGCAAAAACGCGGCGTTCGATCTCGACAAGTGCACCTGGCTCAACGGGGAATATGTCCGTGAGCTAAGCGACGATCGGTTTCAGGAAATGGGTCGGCAAGCCCTGACGAAAGCGGGAATCGATCTCGGAAAATTCTTGCCGGATTACGTCCGCGCCGCGCTGGAGACCTGCAAAGGCAAGTTCAGGATTTTCAGCGAGCTGCCGGCTTACGGCGGTTTCTATTTCAAGGACGATTTCGAGTTCAACGCCGACGGTGTCGCGAAACATTTCGTGCCGGCAAACAAGCCGTTGCTTCTCGCGGTTCGGGAAGCGTTTGCGGCGCTCGACACGTTTGATGCGGCAAGTCTCGAGGCGGCGTTGAAGGCAACAGCGTCTGGTCGCGCCATCAAGGTCGGCGCGCTGGTTCATCCGACGCGCCTCGCCGTGACCGGCAGCAACGCCGGCCCGAGTCTGTATCATCTCTTGGAGGTCTTGGGGAAAGAGAAAGTGCTCGCCCGCCTCGATCGCGCATTGAGCAGGTTTGGGTAGCCACGAGGTCATCCCGGGCGAAGTCGAGGGAGCCCGAGGCGTAAGCTTTAAGGTTGGTTCACGGGATCCCTCGACTGCGCTCGGGATGACGGCTGAGAAGCGTTACTAATGCTTCCTCGTCTCTTTCGCCCAGGTGTCTTTCAACGTAATCGTGCGATTGAAAACGGGCTTACCGGGTTTTGAATCCGGATCGAGGGCGAAATAACCGAGTCGCTCAAATTGATAGCTCACCTGGGGATCGGCGTCTGCCAGCGACGGTTCGCATTTCGCATTCACGACATCGAGTGAGTTCGGATTGAGGAACGATTTGAAATCACCGTCGGCGTCGGGCTCCGGCACCGTGAAAAGGCGATCGTAAAGGCGCACTTCGGCATCGATTGCCCGGGCCGCACTCACCCAGTGGATCGTCCCTTTTATTTTGCGGCTCGAGGTGGCGCCGCCGGATTTGCTCTCGAGATCAGCCGTGCAGCGCAATTCGATTACCGCGCCATCGTCACCTTTCACCACCTCGTCGCACTTGATGATGTAGGCGTACTTAAGCCGCACTTCGCCACCGGGTTTGAGCCGGAAATATTTCGGCGGCGGCGTCTCCGTGAAATCAGCCGCGTCGATGAAGAGCTCGCGGCCAAATTGAATTTTCCGCGAACCGGCACCCGGATCTTCCGGGTTGTTCACGGCCGCCAGTTCTTCGACCTTACTTTCCGGGTAATTTGTAATGACAATCTTGAGCGGTCGCAGAACTGCGAGCCGGCGCGGGGCGCTCCGATTAAACTCTTCGCGGACGGTGTGTTCGAGTAGAGCGACGTCCGTCATGCTCGGATATTTTGTGATGCCGATGTGATAAGCGAAACTTCGTAACGCGCTCGCGGTCATGCCGCGGCGCCGGAGACCGGAGATGGTTGGCATTCGCGGATCATCCCAGCCGTTGACGAGGCGGTCGTTCACGAGCTGCATCAGTTTGCGCTTGCTCATCACGGTGTAGGTAAGATTGAGCCGCGCGAACTCGTATTGATGCGGGAGCGGACGGGGGAGATCGAGCGAAGCGAGGAGCCAGTCGTAAAGCGGCCGGTGCACTTCGAACTCGAGCGTACAAACCGAGTGAGTGATCCCTTCGATGTAATCGCTCAGGGTGTGCGCGAAGTCGTACATCGGATAAATGCACCACTTGTTGCCGGTGTGATGATGCTCGGCGTGGCGGATGCGATAAAGAACGGGGTCGCGCAGCCAGAGGTTCGGCGAGCTCATGTCGATTTTCGCGCGCAAGGTCCGCGCGCCATCGGGAAACGCGCCCCCCTTCATCCGGACGAGGAGATCGAGATTTTCCTCGACGGACCGATCGCGAAAAGGGCTTTCCTTCCCGAGCCGGCGAAATTCGTCCGTTTGTTCCGGAGTCATGTCGCAGACGTAGGCGTTGCCATTGCGCACGAGCTGGAGGGCGTACTCGTAGAATTGGTCGAAATAGTCCGAAGCGTGGAAAGGTTCGACGGGAATTTCGGACTTCGGATTTCGGATTGCGGAAAGCTCGAAGTCAGTCTTGTTGCCGTTAACTTTCGTATCTGGAGTTTTGCCGCGGGGTTTTAAGCCAAGGTTGTCGTCCGCCCAGCCATCGATCAGCCATTTCGTATCGGCGAGAATGGAATCGACGTATTCGACTTCCTCCTTCGCCGGATTGGTGTCGTCCATGCGAATATTGCAAACGCCGCCAAACTCGTGCGCGATGCCAAAGTTGAGGCAGATGGCTTTCGCGTGACCGATGTGGAGATAGCCGTTCGGCTCCGGCGGAAAACGCGTGTGAATCTGCGCGTGTTTCCGGGACTTCACGTCCCCGGCCACGACATCACGAATGAAATCGGATGGGGCTGGCGCATGCTCGTTCTGGTTCGGCGTGGTCATCTTCGTTGGCGACAGTAGCGACGAAGCCAGGGCGCGACAAGAGACGCGCTTGCTCCTGTTTCATTGTCATCTCGAGCGCAGTCGAGGGAGCCCGTGAACTAACCTTAAAGGTTTCGCTTCGGGATCCCTCGACTGCGCTCGGGATGACTTGCAACAGATTGGAAACCGACGCTCCTTTGGAGCAATGTCTTGCGGGGCGATGAAAGAGATTTACACGCTGGCAGATCTGCAAAAGTGGAAGGCGCACACTAAGGCCCCTATCCGCCTTGGCGTTCTCGGGAACCCCGTCGCGCATTCGCTCTCGCCGCAAATGCAAAACGCGGCCCTGGAAAAGTGCGGGCTCGGGATGCGCTATGCGCGCTTCGAAATTGACTCCGCTGAATTGGAATCCGCGCTCGAGTCGCTGCGCCAACTCGATTTTGTCGGAATCAATCTCACCATCCCGCACAAAATCGCTGCTCTCGCCCTCATGGACGAGGCGGATGAAACCGCCCGCAGGGTCGGCGCCGTCAACACAATCAAGGTCGACGACGGAAAATTGCGTGGGTTCAATACCGACGGGAAAGGGTTCGCCCGCGCGATCCGCGAGGAGTTCTCGGTCGATCTTCGCGATCTGCGCATTTTCGTGATTGGAGCGGGCGGCGCGGCCCGCGCGATTGCCCTGCAGTGCGCGAAGGAAAACTGCGAGCGGCTCGTGATTGCGAATCGCGATCTGGAAAAAGCGAATCAACTCGTGGAAACGCTTCGCGGATTTTTTTCCGGTCCACGGGTCCTGGGTCCGGTGGCTCGATTGCAGGCGATCGGCTTTGAGGAAACCGTTTTGCGATTCCAGATTGGAAACATCGATCTCGTAGTGAACGCCACTCCGCTCGGGTTGAATCGTGGCGATGCCGCACCAATCCCGGCACGATTGCTGGCGCCGCATCTGATGGTTTACGACACGGTTTATGCGAAAGGCCCCACCGCTTTTGTTTCCGGCGCGATCGCAGCCGGGGCGCGGGCGGCCAGCGGTTTATCGATGTTGCTTCATCAGGGCGCGCTTGCGTTCGAGATTTGGTTCGACCGCGCCGCGCCGGTTGATGTCATGCGAAAAGCTCTTCTTTAGCCGTCGCCCTGCCTGCCACGCCGAAGCCACGCGAAGGCGGGTAGGCGACGCGAGGGCGGTTCGGTTTCCTTCAACGGTTCGCACAGCGAAGCAGCGACAGAAGAATGACGGCGAAGATCACAGATTTTCCCGCGCCATTTCGCTGCCGCGCTTCGCCGCGGCCTCGACGGCGGCGATCAAGCTTTGCGACGTTTTCATTTTTTCCATCGCAGCGAGGCCCGCCGCCGTTGTCCCGCCCGGGGTGACGACCATTTTTCGAAGTTCTTCCGGCGAAAGTTTGGTTTCGGTCGCGAGTTGCGCCGCGCCGAGCACGGTTTGCGTGGCCAGCGTTAGCGCGACCTCCCAGTCGAGCCCAGTCTTTTCTCCACCGCGGGCCAGCGCTTCGATCACGGTGTAGACAAACGCCGGCCCGCTTCCCGCCAGGGCGGTGACCGCATCGATCTGTTCTTCTCCGACTTCGACGACGACGCCGATGGCGCTAAAGATTTCCCGGGCAATCGACAGCTCGCTGTTCGTCGTTCGTCCGCCCTTTGCGACCGCAGTAGCGGCGCGGCAAATTGCCGAAGGCGTGTTGGTCATCGCGCGCATGAAGTGCGCGGCGGCGACTTTCTCCATGCTGTTCATCCGGACCCCGGCCGCGAGCGAAACGACGAGCTTGCCTTCCAGTTGCGGCGCGATCGCCGCGAGAACAGGCAGGACCACGGCCGGTTTGACGCCGATTAAGATGACCCCGGCTTGCTCCGCAACCGCGGCGTTCTCGCTGGTTCCCGAGATTCCCAGTTCGTTTTCGAGAACTTGCCGCGCCGCTTCGTTCGGTTCACTGACCAGGATCGCAAATGGCGCGCAATATTTGGCCCGGACGAGGCCGCGGATCACGGAACCGGCCAGCTTGCCCCCGCCAATGAAACCGAGGCGAATCGCGCCGGCTGAGGTTTGAGATTCCATCTGGTTGCCGCATATTAACCGATGGTAAGCGTCGGTGTAAATTTCGGTCTCGATCTCGCGGAGGAAATCGCGGAGCTGAAACGCGAGCGAAATGCCGTGATCCTGGCCCATAATTACCAGGTCCCGGAAATCCAGGACATCGCCGATTACGTGGGGGATTCGTTAGGCCTGAGTTACCAGGCCGCGCAGACTGGCGCGGATGTCATTCTGTTTTGCGGCGTCCATTTCATGGCGGAAACGGCCAAGATTCTCAACCCGACGAAAAAGGTTCTGCTGCCCGATCTCGACGCGGGCTGTTCGCTTTCAGAATCGTGTCCGCCGGAAAAACTAAAGGCGTTTCTCGATCAGGAGGCCGCGAAAAATTACTACGTCATCGCCTACATCAATTGCAGCGCCGGCGTGAAAGCGCTTTCCGACGTGATCTGCACCAGCGGCAACGCTGAAAAAATCGTGCGGAGCGTGCCGGCCGACCGCAACATTCTGTTCGTCCCGGACCAAAACCTGGGTGCGTGGGTCATGGAGCGCACCGGTCGCAAGATGGACCTCTGGCAGGGGAATTGTTATATCCACGTCGAGTTCACGGCGCGGAGCATCAACAAGATTCGCGAAGAGTTCCCGAACGCGCCCGTCGTCGCGCATCCGGAGTGCACTTACGCTGTCCGTCTGCTCGCGGATGAAGTTTGCTCGACGGAAAAAATGGTCACATTCTGCCGGGAATCCCCCGCGCGCGAAATCATCGTCGTGACCGAGGCAGGAATGCTGCATCGATTGAAGAAGGAAATCCCGGGCAAGCTTTTCATTCCCGGCCCGACGGAAAACTGTTTCTGCGGCGAATGCCGGTTCATGAAAATGAACACGCTCGAAAAAGCGCACGCCGCGCTCTTGAGCATGCAGCCTGAGATCACCTTACCCGAGCCGATTCGCCAACGCGCCGAAGCGCCGATTCAACGCATGCTGGAGCTGAGCAGGTAGTTGCTTTGGAGACGGCCTGCCCCCAGGCCGTCGGGCGCAATCGATGCATTCGTTCTCTCCGGCACGAGGGCGTGCCGGCTCCAGCTTTCACTTGTCACTCGTCACAATCCCCGTTTCACTTCTGCGCGATGCAGCGATCTACTCTCTGGCTAATGCTCGTGGTCCTGCTTCTCGGGATTCTTTTTCTGCGCGAGCCGCGCCTGGAACGGTCCGAGGAATTTTTTCTGCGCTGGCTCCTGAAGAATTCCGACCCGCACGGCCCGGCGGCCTCGCTCACGGTGGTCGATATTGGCCACGATAATCTGATGGAACGCGCGCCGGCGAAGGAAGGGGACGAAAACTCGCCGCATTCCGGCGCGAACGTTGTTTCGCCGATGGAGTTTGCCCTTTTTCTCCAATCCGCCCTTGAATTCCAGCCGACGGTCGTGGCGTTCGAGAACATTTTGAAATGGCGCGACAGTGAAAAGGATCAGGAACAGGTTTTCGTCGACCAGGCGATGCGAGTACCGCGGCTGCTGCTCGCCGCCGAGCTAACCACGACTCCCGATCTCGATGCGCCGGGTCCCGAGATGCAGGGCTTCACCCAGGTCACCGGCAAGCGCGGCGATCTCGTCGAGTTTTCCGGAATCGGCCGCCAGCCGGGCGAGGAGATGCGGCTTATTGCGACCGCCGGCTTCGTAAATCTTCCCGATGAAATCTCCGATGGGATTCATGTGCCGCTGCTGTTTCGTTACCGTGGCGAAGTCATTCCCTCGTTTGCCTTCGAAGCGATCCTGCTTTGGCTTCGCGTGACACCTGGCGAGGTGTCGATCGATCTCGACTCGCACATTTCCCTACCGCATGGCCGCAAAATCCCGATCCGTTCCGATGGCACTCTGCTGATTTCTCCGAACGCCAGCCGGAAAGCGCGCCATATCGGGCTGAGCGATTTGCTCGTCGCTGCCCAGCAACGTGATACGGGAAGAAAACCCGAGGTGGATTCGCTGCGAGATCAGATTGTTCTCGCGCGGACGCCCGCGAATCCGCTGTCGCCTCCGGATGTTTTCGCCGCGACCATCGCCACGATTCAATCGAGCGCCTATGTCCGCCGCGTCAGCTGGATTTTCGATTGCGTCATTCTTCTCCTGGCCGCGGCCGTGGTGGGAAAACTGCGTGACATTCCGCGCGTCGATCTGGTGCTGGGCGCGATCGCTTTCACGGCGGCCTATTGCCTGGCCGCCCTCGGGATCGTCTCGCGTTGGCTGATCTGGCTCCCCGGTTGCCTCCCCCTGGGGGCGGTCTGGCTGCTGGTCGTCGTTTCCATCGTGATTCCCCATCGTTTCCGGATGAACCGGGATGTGATCGCGATGCCGCCGCCGATTCCGTGAGCGCAGCGACCGAGGAACGAATCACGCGGCTCCATCGCCATGGCGTGATCGATATGCACTTCGATCTGCTGATGGATTTGTACGACAAACGCGCCCGCAAAAATGTCCTCGTGACGGATTTCGTCGATGACCTCGAAGCGGGAGACATCGGCGTCGCCGGCGTCGCGCTTTACCTTGATGATCGCTATCTGCCGGAGATGGGGTTGCGCGTCGCGCTGGATCAGGTCGCGCGGCTTTACCTGGAAGTGGACCAGTCGGAGCGGTTCGCCATTTGCCGAAGTTACCAGGAAATTTTGCGGGCCCGGGAGCAAAACAAAGTCGCATTGCTCATCACGATGGAAGGCGTCGAACCGCTCGGGGCCGACCTCGATCTTCTGCGGGTGTTTTACGAGCTCGGCCTTCGTTCGCTTTGTCTCACCCATGGGCGGCGCAACGCCGCCGGCGACGGCGGACTCTTTGCCCCCGGCGGTTCGCCGCGCGACGGCCTGACAGCGTTCGGCCGCGATGTTATTCGAGAATGCGAGAAGCTTGGAATTATCGTCGATCTCGCTCACATCAGCCCGGCAGGATTTAACGACATCATCGAGTTGACGACGAAGCCGGTGATCATTTCGCACACGAACGCGAGAAAATATTTCGACATCGAGCGCAACGTCAGCGACGAGCAAATCAGGATGGTCGGGGCGCGCGGCGGGGTCATCGGCATCAATGCCGTTCTCGTCAGCCCGCATAAGGAAGAAGCGACGCTCGATCGTTACATCGACCACATTGAGCACGTCCGCGATTTGATCGGGATCAGCGGTGTCGCGATCGGGTTCGATTTTTTTGAATTCATTTTCCGGCAGTGGTCGCCAGCGGAGCAGATCGAGTTTCAAAAGAAGCTTACGCACGCGCACTTTGTTCCCGAGCTGGCGAAACATTCGCAGAGCCGGGGACTCACCCGCCGGTTGATTGAGCGCGGCTTTGGCGATGAAGAGATCGAAGCGATTCTCTTTCGAAACTGGATGCGGATTTTCGAGCGGTGGTTGTGAGCGGGTAGGGACGCCGCGCTGCGGCGTCCGCGAACTGCTATGAACGCGTCCTCCGGCGGACGGCGCAGCGCGCCGTCCCTGCCATTATCTCCCGCGCACTTTCGGATTGCCCTGGTTAGGTTGGCGCGCTCATCTTCCGGCTGTTGAAATTCATCAATCTCACACGCCGAACTGAAATCGGCGCGAACAGTTATTACCTCGAAGCGGCGGGCCAGCGCTTCGTCCTGGACTCCGGGATGCATCCGAAGGAGGAGGGCGAGGAATCGCTCCCGAATTTCCGGGCCACCGGCGATCGACCGCTCGACGCGATCATTCTTTCCCACGCGCATCTCGATCACATCGGCACGTTGCCGGTGCTGATGCGGCGCCAGCCGAACGCACGCATTTTCATGACCGAAGCGACGGCGGAAATCGGCAACGCGCTTTTGCATAATTCCGTCAACGTCATGACGCGGCAGCGCGAGGAACTGGGCGTGGTGATATATCCGCTTTTCACCCATCGCGAGACGGATCGGGCGAGCGATCAATGGCGTTCCGGCCCGTTGCGCCAGCCATTTACTCTGGGCGGAGAACGCGCCCGCCGCGAAGGCGAGCAGGGTGTGACCGTCGAGTTTGTCGACGCCGGACATGTGCTCGGGGCAGCTGGAGTCCTGCTGCGCGCCGAGGGTCGCACCATTTTTTACAGCGGCGACGTCAACTTCGACGACCAGACCATCACCGCTGGGGCCGTTTTTCCAGAATCAGGCGTCGATGTCCTGATCATCGAGACGACGCGCGGTGACAGTCCTCTGCCGGAAGGTTTCACGCGCGCCGCCGAGGAGCGGCGCCTGGCGGAAGCGATCGGTCGCGCTTTCCAGCGGGGCGGCTGCATCCTCATGCCGGTTTTTGCGCTCGGCAAAACCCAGGAGGCTCTCGGCATGATCCATAATTTTCGCCGCGAGAAATTGCTCGGCGAATTTCCCGTCTACATCGGTGGATTGAGCGTGAAGATGACCGAAATCTACGATCGACGCGCGCTGACGGCCCGTCGGTTGCTGCCGCGCCTGCAATTGCTCGAGGAAGTCGCGCCCTTTGTCCTTAACGGTCAGACCATTCACGATTCGCCGGCGCGCGCTGGCAGGCTTTACGCGCTCTCGAGCGGAATGATGACGCCTAAGACGCTTTCCAACATTTTCGCGCGCCGGGTCATCGAAAATCCGCAGCACTCAATTTTCTTTGTCGGTTATGCCGACCCGGAATCGCCGGCGGGCCGTCTCCGAACCGCGCGACCGGGCGATCTCGTCACTCTGGACCCGGACGAACCGCCGCAACGTCTGGCCTGCCACATCGAGCAATTTCAATTCAGCGCGCACGCCTCGCGCGAATCGCTTCTTAGCTACGTAAAAAAACTCGCGCCAAAAAAAATCGTGCTCGTGCACGGCGACGTGCCAGCAGTGGAATGGACGCGCGCGCAGTTGAGAGTGGAGTTGCCGGGATCGGAAGTGATTGTGCCGGCACCGGGAGTGGAGTTGGAACTCTAGTTATTAGTTATTGGTGAGGACGAGATCGCATCGATTCCTAATAACCATTAACCAATAACTAATAACGGATGAAAATCGTCTCCTGGAACATCAACTCGCTTCGCAAGCGGCAGGAGCGCCTCATCGCCTGGCTCGCTTCGACCAAGCCGGATGTCGTCTGCTTCCAGGAAACGAAGTGCACTGACGAACAATTCCCGGTGGTCGATCTGAAAGCGGCCGGATATCATTCCGCGTTTCACGGCCAGAAATCGTATAACGGCGTGGCGATCATCTCGAAGAGCGAGCCAACCGATGTGCGGCCATCGCTTTGCGACGAGGAAGAAGATCCCCAGGCGCGCGTCATTGCGGTCACGATCGAGTCTCTCCGCATCTATTCCATCTACGCCCCGAATGGCCAGGCGGTGGGATCGGCAGCCTACGATTACAAGTTGAAGTGGTACGCACGACTACGAAATTGCCTGCAACGGGAAAACGGTGATCGGCCCCTGGTCGTTTGTGGCGACTTCAACGTTGCGCCGAAAGACGAGGACATTTACGATCCCGATCTCTGGCGCGGGGCGATCATGTGTTCCGAAAGCGAACGCCGCGCGTTTGACGAATTGTGCGGGCTCGGACTGGTGGATACCCTGCGCCTGCATCATCCCGAGTCCGGCCTTTTCAGCTGGTGGGATTACCGGATGCTTTCGTTTGCGAAGAACCGTGGATTGCGGATCGACGTGATCCTCGCGAGTAAATCGCTCGCCGTCCGGTGCCCAGCCGCGGGAATAGACCGCGACATGCGCAAAGGCAAGGAGCCATCCGATCACGCCCCGGTCTGGGCGGAGTTTTCGCTGTGAATCAAAATCAAGGAGCGGCGGTTTACAAACCGCCGCTCCTTGAGGCGGAATGGACGTTCCATGCTGGAGAGGAGAACTTGATATATGGCACAGACTCGGGTGGCCGACCCGCCAGATAAGCCGCTCATGATCTTCGACGGCGATTGCCTTTTTTGCCGGCGCTGGATCGAGCGTTGGCGCGAGCTCACCCGAGGGGCGGTCGAGTATGCGCCGCTCCAGGAAGCGGCGGAGCGCTTTCCGGAAATTCCACGCGATGACTTCGAACAGGCGCTTCACTTCATTGATGTGGATGGAACGGTGCATTGCGGCGCGGACGCCGTTTTCCGTTCGTTAGGCAGAGTGCGCGCGGGGCGCGGTTTGATTTGGTGTTACGACCACGTCCCAGGCTTCGCGCCAATCACGGAAGCCGCCTATCGAGTGGTAGCGCGCCACCGCATGCTGGCCTCGTTCTTCACGCGGCTCTTTTGGGGCAACGACGTTCGGCGGCCCGCTTATTTCAAAAGTCGCGACCTCTTTGTCCGTTCGCTCGGTGCGATTTACCTGATCGCATTCGTTTCGCTTTGGCTGCAGGTGGATGGACTGATCGGCGAGCAAGGTATTTTGCCCGTGGGCCGGCATCTTCAATTCGCCCGGGAGCAGTTGGGGTCTGATGCCTTTGCCCTTTTCCCCACGCTCTGCTGGTTCAATTCAAGCAACGGATTCCTCCATTTTCTTTGCGGGGCAGGCGCGCTTGTCTCCGTCTTGTTGATGGCCGGCCTGGCGCCCTTCTTGTCGCTCGCCCTCCTCTTCCTTCTCTATTTGTCGCTCGCGATCGCCGGGCAAACCTTCCTCAGTTTTCAATGGGACATTCTGCTGCTCGAGGCGGGCTTTCTCGCCATCTTTTTTGCGCCATGTCGCTGGCGCATGAACGCGAAGGGCGACGCGCCCTTTTCGCGCGTGGGCTTTTTCTTGCTGAAGCTGCTTCTTTTCAAGCTGATGCTGATGTCGGGTGTCGTGAAGCTTATGAGCGGCGACGAATCGTGGTGGGACCTGACCGCGCTCGATTACCATTACTGGACGCAACCGCTGCCTACCGTGATCGGATGGTGGTCCGATCAGCATCCGGAATGGTTTAAGAAATTTTCGGTCGCTTTCTGTCTGGCCGTCGAGATCATCGCGCCGTTTTTCATCTGGGCGCCGCGGCGATTGCGGCATTGCGCGGCCGGTCTTCTCATTGGGCTGCAAATCGCGATCGCCGCGACGGGAAACTATTGTTTCTTCAATCTTTTGACGATCGCGCTCTGCCTGTTGCTCATCGACGATACCTTATGGGCGCGATGGGTAAGACCGGCGCCCAGCCATTCCGGGATCCGCGGCCCGCGCAGCGCGCGGGCCCTCCCAATCGCGGCGATTCTTGTGCTGGTCATTACCCTGCCGATTAACGGGATGTTCATCTTCTCCGCTTTCAGGCCGGGCGCGGAATGGCCACGGCCGATCGCCGCGATTTACGGCTACATCGAGCCAATTCGAGTGGTGAATGGCTATGGCCTCTTTCGTGTGATGACGAAATCGCGGCCGGAAATCATAATCGAAGGAAGCGCAGACGGGATCGAATGGCTGCCCTACGAATTCCACTGGAAGCCAGGCGCCCTGGAGACGGCGCCGCGATGGGCCGCGCCGCACCAGCCTCGTCTCGACTGGCAAATGTGGTTCGCCGCGCTCGGAACCTACCGCCAAAACTCCTGGTTCATCAGCTTGCTTGAGCGCCTTCTCCGAAACACACCTGAGGTCACACGCCTGCTCGCACAGAATCCATTTCCCGAAAATCCTCCCCGATATATCCGTGCCCGCCTTTACGAATATCGTTTCGCCACCTGGGCCGAATATCGCTCCACCGGGGCCTGGTGGAAGCGCGAGGAGCGCGGCGAATATCTGTCAGCGGTGACTCTGGAAAATTTCGAGCGCCGCTGATTACCAGGCCCATCCGCCGTGTGGCCCACTCTGCGGCGCCGGAGTTGCTTCGCCCGGGATCGGGTCGTGGGCTTCTGTATTGCTGAAAACGGGCCCCTCCGAGACACAGCCGCCGAGGAGAGCGAGCACGATGACTAGCAAAAGAAGGCGCGTTACGGATGAAGATTGGGTTGAACCGTTATTGCTGGTGGACATCGACTGATTATCCGTTTCCGCTTTCAAGTTCGTTTTGAGGTAAAAGAATGGCAAATCGGCTCGCGACATTTTTCAGTTTGGCTCTGCTCGGTGCGTTGTTAAGCAGCTGTGGCACGTATCACACGGTGACTGACCTCGTCACCTCGCATGTGCCGGAGCGGCATGCGGGGCGCGCCTCTATCGTGGTCGACCTTGGAGAACAGCAGGCATATCTCTACCGCGGGAAGAATCGCACCGCTTCCTCCAGGATTTCCAGCGGTCGCGAAGGGCACCGGACCCCGATCGGGCATTTTCAGGTGATCCGGAAGGACGAAGGTCATCGTTCGAGCTTGTACGGCAATTACGTCGACGATTCGGGCAGGGTGGTGAAGGGAAATGTGGATAGCCGGCGCGATCCCAGGCCGCCTCACTCGCATTTTGTCGGCGCGTCGATGCCGTTCTTCGTCGAATTTTCTCCGGGATATGGGTTGCACCAGGGTTATTTACCCGGCGTGCCAGCCTCGCACGGTTGTATCCGACTCCCGTATTGGAAAGCGCGCCAGTTTTACGAGGCTGCGCACATCGGGACTGCGGTGGTGGTGCGGCCCTAAGCGGGCATTCTTTTTTCCTGCTCCCGATCTTGATCCTGCTCCTGATCCTTGGAACAGTGAAGGCCGCCAGCAGAGATCATGAGCAGGAGCAGGATTTACCGCTCGCGCAGTTGAGAATGGGCATTTTTTTGCCTATGATGGTTCGTGCCGAAGGAAGAACAAATCGTGACCGAAGGGACGGTGACCCAGGTCCTCCCGGGGACGATGTTTCGCGTGGATCTGCCGGGTCAGCGGAATGTGCTGGCCCACATCTCGGGCAAGATGCGCAAGCATTTCATCCGCATCGTGCCGGGCGACAAGGTGGAAGTGGAACTGTCGCCCTACGACCTGACCAAGGCGCGCATCATCTTCCGCGAAAAATGAGGATCGGACGCATCGAAAACGATTCGCACACGCATTTGAAACACGAGTTTCGTTTCTGGTGAAGAGGACTTATCATTAACGCATGCGTTCGGCAAAGAAAACGCAGCGAACCAAGAGACCGAAAAAGAATCGACAGGAAAATACCATGGCTGAAGAAAACCAAACAACGACACCAGGTGGCGGCACTATTCCGGCAGCCGCCCAGAATAAATTCGAAAGCAGCAAGACCCATGTGCGCAAAGCCGCGGAGGATCTTCGGTCCGCCGCTGGCATGATGGCGGGAGATTTGAAATCGGCCGCCGGCGCGATGGCGGAAGAATACAAGGGCAAAGCCGAGCAGGCATGGGAAGATGCGCGCGAGCGTGTCCGCACTTTGCAGGATGACGGCGAGCAGTATGTCCGCGAAAACCCAACCAAGGCCGTCTTCACGGCCCTCGGCATCGGGTTCGTTCTCGGGTTGATTTTCCGCCGCTAGAGATCGGGCCGCATGGCTGGCGATACGATGCGGTTCCGCAACCCCGCGGGACACGCCGGCTTGCTCCATAATCTGGTCTCGCTCTTGAACAGCGTGGCCGGATTCCTGGAGAGCCGGATCGCGCTCTTCACGAAGGAATCCAAGACTGCGCTCGTCCATCTCCTGATGCTGGTGGGATGTTTGGCGGCGGCAGCCTTTCTCGCGGTCTTCGGCTACCTCTTTTTGGTGGCGAGCGCGATTGCGGGGCTGGCGCATGCGTTTCACCTGTCCTGGATAAAGATCACCCTCCTGGCGGCCGTTTTGCATTTTGTCCTGGCCTTTGTCTGTGTGATGATCGCGCGCAGCCGGATGCATAAATCGATGTTCGAAGTGACGGGCGAGGAATTGAAGAAAGATCGCGAATGGCTCAAAAACCTGGACAAGCAAAGTCACTCCACGAACTAAGGCAGGAGGCAGCGCATTCGCGTGATCGACTGGCGCGCGATCTGGGCGGTCTCCGTTACGAGCTCGATTTTCCGCTCAAGCTTCGGAAATCGTTTCAGCGCCAGACGGTTTTGTGGATCGGAGCAGCCATCGTTGTCGGCGTCGTTTTTGCCGTGATGCCGGCCCGGACAAAAAGAGTGCGGGTAAAGACGAAGACCAGGAATAGAGGCGAAGCCGAGAAGGAAGGAATCCTTGGGGCGGGGCTGGCCCTGGGCGCTTTGAAACTGGTGGCGACCATGCTCAAGCCGACGATAAAGGCTTTCGTGGCTAAAAAAATGAGCGGCTACGCGGCTGGCGCGGGAGCCAGTCGACGGTCCTAGTCGGTTTTGCTTCGCCGCCGCAGGAAGGCACTTGCGCAGGCCGCGTACTTGTCCGCTCCGCTCCGCGTGCTTAACTTCGCTCCATGTTTCATCGCAATCGATTCCTGACTCTCGTTGCCTTGCTCGCGACTTCGGTGGGCGCCGTCGCCGCCGATTGGCAGACGGATTATGCCCGGGCACTCGAGAGGGCGAAGGCTGAGAACAAGCGTGTCCTCCTCGATTTCACCGGTTCGGACTGGTGCGGGCCGTGTATCGAGTTGAAGAAGCAGGTCTTCTCCCGGCCGGAATTCACCGCTTACGCCGAGAAGAATCTCATTCTGGTGGAGATCGATTATCCCCAGAGAAAAAAACAGTCGGCCGAATTGAAGAAACAGAATGAGAAGCTGGCCAAACAATACGGCATCGATGAGAAGGGCTACCCGACCATTGTCCTGCTCGATCCAGCCGGGAAGGTGGCGCGAGAGTTCACGGGGTACGATGGAGAAAAGCCCGCCGAATTTATCGCGTGGGTCCAGGGCAAAACGAAGAAGTAGACAGCGGACAAAGCCAGGTCATGCCAGCGGCTTCACTGCGCGCGTTGCTTTCCGACGCGATCGATTACGCGGGGCTTTTCCCGCCGGCGAGCCTGGCGCTCGAGCCCGCGTTGCGGAATTACGCCAACTACGTCTTGCTGCCCGATGCCTGGATGCTGGGAACATTCATTCTCCCGGTCGCGCAGTTCGAAGTGGCGGCTACGGGTCTGTCCAGGTTTGACCCGGGGCATCGCGGCCGGATCTCCGCGCTCGGGCCGCGGACGGACGAGGCGGACGCCTTCTTCCAAGCGTTGTCGATCGTGATGGATTCGGTCCAATCGTTTCAGTCGAGGCTCGGCTCGGCAGCCACGATCGAACAATTGGAAATGCCGCTGCCGCCGGATGCGAATGGAGATGTTCTCGGGGCAATCCAGGCGAGGTTGGGCAATTCCAATTTGAAGACGTTTTGGGAGGCGCCTGCGGATCGTGCCCCTCACGCGATCGAGTTGCTGGCGCAAAGTAACGCTGCGAATCCAAAGCGCGCTCTTGGATTCAAGCTGAGAACCGGGGGCGTTACCGCCGACGCGTTCCCTTCCTCGGCACAAATCGCCTCCGCTCTGGCGGCGGCAGGGAAACAGCGAGTGCCAATCAAGTTCACGGCCGGATTGCACCATCCAGTGCGGCTCTTTCATGAAAGCGTTCAAACGAAGATGCATGGATTTCTTAACGTCATCGGGGGCGGGGTGCTGGCGCTCGAGCACAGATGGACGGAAACGCAGATAGCCCAACTCCTCGAGGACGAAGAGCTAGCGTCATTTTCGGTCACCGAGGAGTTTTTCGCCTGGCGCGACTGGAAAATTTCCCCGGAGCGAATTCGCATCCAACGCGAACTGGTGACATCGCTCGGAAGCTGCAGCTTCGATGAACCGCGCGACGATTTGCGCACGCTAAAACTCCTGTAAGGTAGAACGCTTCTCCAAGCGTCCGCCATGAAATCGTTTATTGACGTCGCGCCCGCCTCGCATTTTCCGATCCAGAACCTGCCTTTCGGGATCTTCAAGCCGGCAAACGGCTCCGCGCGGGTGGGCGTCGCAATCGGCGAATTGGTTCTCGACCTCGCAGTTCTGGAGGAGCGCGGCCATTTTCGAGTGCCGGAATTCGACGGACGGAATGTCTTTTCCGCCGACTCACTCAATTCGTTCCTCGCTCTGGGCCGCCCGGCCTGGCGCAAAGCGCGCGCAGTGACCCAGCATCTTCTCAACAGCGAAACACCAATCCTGCGCGACGACGCGGAGCTGCGCGCCCGCGTTTTTCACGCGCAAAAGGACGTGACGATGCAACTGCCCGCGCGGATCGGCGACTACACGGATTTTTATTCCTCGTATCATCATGCGCACAATGTCGGCACGATGTTGCGCGGCCCGGACAACGCGTTGATGCCGAATTGGAAATGGCTGCCGGTGGCCTACCACGGGCGGGCCAGTTCCATCGTCGTCAGCGGGACGGACGTTCGGCGTCCCCATGGCCAAACCAGGCCGCCGGATTCCGCGGCGCCAGTTTTCGGGGCGAGCCGCAGCTTCGATTTCGAGCTCGAAACGGCGTTTCTCATTGGGCCCGGAAACCCCCTCGGTAGTCCGATTGCGATCGACCAGGCCGCGCACCACATTTTCGGGCTGGTCATGATGAACGACTGGAGTGCGCGCGATGTGCAGGCCTGGGAATACCAGCCGCTGGGGCCGTTTCTCGCGAAAAATTTCTGCACGAGCATTTCGCCCTGGGTGGTGACGCTGGAGGCGCTGGAGCCGTTTCGAAAACCGCTGCCAACGCAGGACCCGGAGCCCTTGCCGTATCTGCGCGCGCCCGACGACTTCACCTACGACATCCAGCTCGAGGCCCATTTGCAAACCAGAACGCTCACGGCTCCGCACACGATCACACGAACGAATTTCCAAAATCTCTACTGGAGCATCGCGCAGCAACTGGCGCATCACACGGTCAATGGCTGCAACCTTCAGCCGGGCGATTTGCTGGCGAGCGGAACGATCAGCGGAGCTACGGAAGATTCGCGCGGTTGCATGCTGGAGCTGACCTGGCGCGGGGCGAATCCGCTTACATTGCCGAATGGCGAGACCAGGAAATGGCTCGAAGACGGCGATCGCCTGACGATCACGGGGTGGGCTCAAGCCGACGGTTATCGCGTCGGTTTCGGGGAAGTGACCGGGCAGATTCTCCCGGCGGCTTAGGAAATTACCGGCGCTTCAGCCGGGAAGGGGAGCGGGCCGGCCTAACGAGTGCCGGGAGCAAAACTGGCTGAAAGAGAGCGGGTTCTGGAACGCATCCTGCTATAATTTCCATAATTCCAAGCCGTTTCTCCAGGCCGAATTGCACTTAAACATTAATAAAACAAAACAATGAAAACTATTGCCCGATACTTCAGAGCCGTCGGTTGCCTCGCCCTCTGCGCGGCAGCGACAGCCCTTGCAGAACCAACCCCGTCACCGACTCCGACCCCCCATACGGAGCCCTCTGCGTCGCCGACGGCCACCCCGCACGACCCAACGCCGACTCCGACTCCCCATACGGAGCCATCCGCCACGGCCACCCCGCGGGCCACGCCAACGCCGACGCCGTCTCCCTCCGCTACGCCTGACGGCGATCATGGCGACGTTAGCCTGCGGGGCTTTTACGGAACCACGGCACCAGGATCGCTTGTGGTCTTTTACATCGAGAAAAACACGCACGTCCAAATCCACATGCTTGATTTCACCGGGCAGGTGATTGGCTTCGCGGAAGGGGCTCTGACCAACGGTTATTTCTCGCTGGTGCTGACCACCGGCCAAAGCATCGTCGGCAAGGCGACTGAGACCGGGATTACGTTCAACCTCGCCGGACAGCCATTCCAAGCCTCGCGGTTTTCGACCTTCGGCACCGACTCGTCAATCGCCGGAGGCTACTTCGGCGTCGCGAACGGACCGACTGGTGAAAGCCAGGTCATGTTCATCATCGACTCGAGCAAGCACATGATCATGATCCAGCGCACGGGCTCGGTCTTGACTGGCGGTTTTGGAACCGTCACCTCGCCGGTTTCGGCCACGGCTCCCTACACGTTCACGCTTACCAATGTGGTCGGAAGCAGCAGCCCGATTACAGGCAATTTCACCATCGTCGATGGCGTGTTTACGGGCACGTTCCAAACCAGCGCCGGGACGTTTACGGTTAATACGTTTAAGAATTCGCTCTTTAACCGGATGGCGAATATCTCGACGCGTGGCCTGGTCGGCACAGGACAAGGCCAGCTCATCGGCGGTTTCATTATCACCGGCGGTCCGAAGCTGGTGATGGTTCGCGCCATGGGGCCGTCGCTGGCGGCGGCTGGTGTTTCGCCGGCCCTTGCGAATCCGACGCTCGCGCTTTATGCGGGGGGAACTCAGCTCGCTTCGAATGACGATTGGAAAACCAACACGAACGTCGCAGATATCATCGCGAGCGGCATTGCGCCCACCAATGATTTGGAATCGGTGCTGTTGATCCGGCTCGAGCCCGGCGCCTACACGACCGTTGTCAGCGGCGTCGGCGACACGACTGGGATCGGCCTCGTGGAAGTCTACGAGATCGGCAACGACTAAACCAGCTAACCTCGGAAACAAAGGCCCCGCGTCGATCCCGGCGCGGGGCCTTTTGTTTTCTGCGTTGGGATCAAAGCTGCGCGATGGCCTCGACCATCCGCTGGCGAAGCGTCGCATCGGGCAGACGTCCGATCCCGCCCTGCATATTATCCTCCAAATGACGAACGTTGCCCGTCGCTGGAATCGCGCAGGTCGCGGCTGGATGCGCGATGATCCATTTAAGGAGGAATTGCGCCCACGAGTGGCAGTCGAACTCTCCGGCCCAATCGGGAAGCGGCTTCTGCCGGACGCGGGCAAACAGATCGCCGCCGCCAAAAGGGCGATTTACGAGCACAGCAACACCGCGATCCTGCGCGAGCGGAAGAACTTCCTTCGCCGCCTCGCGTTCGCCTAACGAGTAGTTTATCTGGACGAAATCGATCTTCTCGGTTCGAAGGAGTCTGGCCACTTCAGGATACGCGCTTGAATTGTAATGGGTGATCCCGATGTAACGCGCCCGGCCCTGCTCTTTCCAGTCGCGCAAAGTGGCGAGATGCGTCCGCGCGTCGACCAGGTTGTGCACCTGTATCAGGTCGATCCGCCTGGTCTGCAGCCTGGAGAGCGATTTCTCCATCGAAGCGATCCCTTCGTCTTTGCCGGTCGTCCAAACTTTCGTGGCGAGGAATAGGGCGGAATGAAGACTGAGCTTCGCCGCCAGATCGCCAATTACTTGTTCCGCACGGCCGTACATCGGCGACGAATCAACGACGCGGCCTCCGAGGGTGACGAAGCGCGAGATCACTTCTTCGAGCGGTTGTCGCTCCGCGGCGCTCGCGCCGACATCGAAGACCTGCCAGCTACCCAGCCCGATGACCGGAATCATTTCTTTCGATGACGGGATTGGTCTCTGCAGTAAAACGGGGCTGTCCGCTCGCGCTCTCGCCATTGCTCCAGTCACAAGCAAACCCGCGGCGCCGCCCGCGATTACGCTGGCGGCGCGGCGTCTCGACATTTTTGTTCTGTCCAGCGGACCCATAACAATAGATTACCTGTCATTGATGTCCGCCCCGCAATCTCAGAAGATGGCCCCTCGGCGGTGGAAAGTGATCCTGTTTTCGACGGTTCATGTGGTGGCGGCTGCGGCGGTTTACAAATATCTCGTCAGCGGTGGCTGGCTAACGAACCAATACCACCTTAACGATCCCAACATCGTTAACCTCGGGCTGGCCATCTTTGAGCCGATCGCGATTCTCAGCGTAATTGCCTACTGGGTTGGGCGAAAACTTTCTCTTTATCGGCTGATGTGGATTCTCTGCCTCGTCCAGGTCCTCATTGCGATTGGTTTTCTCCTCTTCTTTCTGCTCTTCGCGCTCACCTGGCATCCGAAAATGATGTAGGTGCCGTACGCGGCGTATCTCACCCTGTCGAACTCGACGGCCGTTGCCGACGAAGAGCCGCCGTCATTTTTTGTTTTCCAAATCTGCCAGGAGTTTTTCGTATTTGTGAGTGGAGGGATGATCAGGTCCCAGGACCTTGCGCGCACCTTCGGTTGCTCGCAGGGCCAACTCCTTCGCTTCCTGGAGCTTGTTCTGGCTCTTTAATCCAGAGGCAAAATAGTAGTAGGAATCCAGCGTTTGGGGATGCTGAGGTTCAAGTGCCTTTTCCTGGAGCCTGATTACCTCGCGAAAAGCTGCTTCGGCCTCGGCATACTTGCCTTGCCCGTAGAGCGCTCTCGCCAGGGTGGCGCGGCCCAAAAGCGTATCCGGATGCTCGGGTCCCACCACGCTTTCCAGAATCTTGATCAGCGCGCGGCTTTCCGCTTCTGCCTCGGCATACTTGCCTTGGTCATTAAGGGCAACGGCCAGGTTGTTACGGCTCCAAAGCGTGTCGGGATGCTCGGATCCCATTACTCTTTCTTCAATCTTGATCAACTCGCGGTCTTGGGCTTCCGCCTCGCTGTATTTGCCTTGATCATCAAGAACACCTGCCAGGTTATTGCGGGTAAAAAGCGTATCGGGATGCTCCGGTCCCAGCACCTTCTCTCTCACCTTGATGATCTCGCGATATTGCGCTTCCGCCTCGGCAAATCTGCCTTGATCATTAAGCTCAGCGGCCAGGTTGTTTCGGCTCCTCAGCGTGTCGAGATGCTCGGGCCCCAGCACCTTCTCTCTCAGCTTGATCAGCTCTCGGTCTTCCTTTTCCGCTTCGGCAAACTTGTCCTGGTCACGCAGCAAATTGGCCAGGACGCTTCGAGCTGAAAGTGTATCCGGATACTCTGGCCCCAGGACTTTCTCTTCCAGCTTGATCAGCGCACGAGAATCCGCGTCCGCCTCCACGTATTTGTATTCTTTCCAAAGAGCGCCGTCCAGGCGGCCCCGGCTCTTGAGCGTGTCGGGATGCTCAGGCCCCAGGACGCGAGTCCGAACACTAACAACAGTTCGCAATATGTTCTCCGCGTCATTGTAATGTCCCTGGTCAATTAACAGATCGGCAATTGCGTATTGCACTTCCGCCCAATCTTCCGGAGTCCTATCGCGATCGGTTAGCTTCTCAGCTTCGCGGAAGTGTGCCAGGGCTTCGGCATACTGGATCCGCTTCTGGGCCGATTGGCCGGCTAACTCATAGCCCTGGATTGCCTGCTTGCGCCGATCCTCTTGCACGCGCTGGGCAGCCTCATACCCTTGCCGGTCTTTCGTCGCGCCTTCCAGGCTGAGTCGCTCAGCTTCCTCAAAGTGGCCGAGGGCGTAAGCGGCCCGCGCGCGCATGAGAGGGGTGGTATCGCTGCGATTGTAAAGCTCCAGCGCGAACCCAGGAAGTTCTTTCGCCAGCGAACCTGCTGGAAGGCCAAGCTCCCTTTCCAGGAGACCGTAGGCATTAGCTCGTTGTTCCTCTGGTGACGCTTTCGAACCCGGCGCCTTGGACTGGGCTTCAACATCAGCCAGGCGCACGAGGGCTTGTTGCATCTTCTCATAGCGATCGATAATCGTGCCAACTTGCTCGCCCTGCTTCTGGATCACGCCAGTTTGCCGGCGCTGCGCCTGAACCAGCCAGACCGTGGTCGTTGCCACCAAAAGGAGAAGCGCAATCACGGCGAACGCCCATCGTTTGACTCCGCGGCGCAGGTGCGTGAGGTCGTCGCGGAGCTTGAGAACTCCTGCCTCCAGCGCCTCGCTGCTTCTGAGCGGATGGAACACGTGCGTCTCAGATTGCAAACGACGACGATAAGCAGCTTGCAACTCACGCATTTCGTCAGGCTCGACTTCGCAATCGTCGCCAGGAAAGCGCTCATCGATGAACAAGTACCAGACTTTTTTCCCGCGCTTTCGGGCGTAAAGGGCTTCGTATTGCGTGTAGCTTGTTCGACCGAACTCCTCATCCGTGGTGGGCGGCTCGGCGCCATAACATTGTCCCACGAGTTGGACGACTCCTTTGCACTGATCGATCTGCTGGCTAAGCAAAACCCGGAGATCGCCCGTTTCGGTACTAAAAACGTCTTGCCACACCGGCTGATAGCCGAGAAAAGTCAACGTATTCGCCACGAGTTGCCGCGCGCTTTTCAGCTCACGACTGACTGCGGAAATGAAGATTAGCGGGCGTGGCGTCAGGGCAGGAGGGACGTATCAGATTGCGCTCGCTTATCAAGCTGGGTCGGGCAACCCGCGGGCGCTCTGCGTCAAATCTTCAATCCTCGCTCTCTGCCACCACCGGCGATCCTCGCTCCTCCGTCTCCACCCGCGATTCTCGCTCCTCAATTCTCAATCCTCGCCTCTCAACTCACCTGGCATCCGAAAATGATGTGGTCTCTAAAATGAGACGCTGAGACATCTTTCGCGCTTCGCTCAATGCCGCAAAAAACTCAGGAACAACTGCAAGAATCCCATCCTGGTCTCGTTAGACCCATATGAATCCTGCATACTCGGATATTCCAGTCCGCATTCGCCGCCTTGAACGGCAAAATCGAATCCTGCTCATGATGCTTTGCTCCCTGCTTGGCATCGCCTTGATCGCGGCCACAAAACAGTCCGGAGCCTTCATCAACGCCACCGAGATTCGGACACAACGCTTTACGCTCGTCGATGATCAGGGCAAGCCGCTCGTTGACACTCGAGCTGTGAAGGGCGTCGAGATCCGCGCCTACTTGCCGCACAATGTAGTCCAGCAATGATTCCTGGATAACTTCGGAAGATGGGACAGGTGTGACCGGGTAGCGGAGGAGGGAGCGCGGATTGCCGTTTTGTTGTCGGTGAAATCTGCGTAATCTGCGGACTTCGGAATGGAAACGCTGAGCCATCTTTTCGACAACAACCGGGCGTGGTCGGAGGGAATCCGGCAGGTAAAGCCGGAGTTTTTCCTGGAACTCTCGCGACAGCAGTCGCCGAAATATCTCTGGATCGGTTGCTCCGACAGCCGGGTGCCGGCAAACCAGATCGTCGGACTCGCGCCAGGCGAATTGTTCGTTCACCGCAATATCGCGAATCTCGTCGTCCACACCGACCTGAATTGTCTGTCGGTGATGCAATTCGCCGTCGATATTCTGAAGGTGCGCCACATCATTGTGTGCGGGCATTACGGTTGCAGTGGGGTGGGAGCGGCGCTGCGGCGCGATCGCCTGGGGCTGAGTGATAACTGGCTTCGCCATGTCCAGGATGTCCGGCAGAAGCACGAGAAAACGCTGGCAGTTTTTCCCGAAACGGAGGCTGTGGACCGGCTTTGTGAATTGAACGTCGTAGAACAGGTGACCAACGTCTGTTCCACGACAATTGCCTTGGATGCCTGGGAACGTGGGCAGGAGTTGTCGATCCATGGCTGGATTTACGGGCTCCACGGCGGGTTGTTGCGGGACCTTAATATGACGGTCGGCCATTCGGAACAAACGACCGCAGCTTACGCAAAGGCGATTGAGAGTCTGTCGCCGGGCAACGCCGGGAAGTGATTAGGGATTCGAAATTCCAAGCTCCAAAACCCAAATCACCAGGCAAATCCCCAAAACGAAAAGTCGAAAATTCCAAAACGCGGTACTGTTTTCTTCCTTTTCCCATTTTGGTATTGGATTTTCCCTGGGATTTGGAGCCTGGTATTTGGGATTTTCGACGCTTCGTCGTGATGGAATCTTGCGATTGCGCCGAGCCTTGCAAGGTTAGCCGAACGCTGATCTAAACAATTCGAGGGAGAACAACATGCCGAAATATGTGATTGAAAGAGAGATTCCGGACGCTGGGAAACTTTCGAAGGAACAACTGCACGCGATTTCGCAAAAATCGTGCGGGGTCTTGAAGGAACTGGGTCCACAGATCCAATGGGTCCAGAGCTACGTGACCGACGACAAGATCTACTGCGTCTACATCGCTCCGAACGAAGAGATGGTGCGCGAACATGCGCGCCAGGGGGGCTTCCCGGCAAACCGAGTTTCTGAGGTGAAGCAGGTCATCGATCCGACGACGGCGGAGGCGTAGCGACCAAAATTCAAATTTCGGGTTTTCCGATCGAAAATATGTGGGCAGCGCGAAGCCGGCGCGATAAGATCGGCGCCGCGAATGAACCAGGTCGAACAGCTGCAACCCGAGCCCGGCGCAGAGAGCCGGGATCCGACGGCGCGCATTCTCAGCCCGGAACTGAAGCAGCAGTTCGACACGCTGCGCAATTTGCTCCAGCGCGCCCTGTGGCTCGTGGAGCGTTGCGCCGACATTGAGGCGACCCAAATCCTGCGGGCGCGCCTGACGAATCTTCAGGCGGCGGCCTTACTGGTCGTTGTCGGCGAAGTGAAGGCCGGCAAGAGCAGCTTTATCAACGCGCTTTTGCGGGAAGACGTCTGCGAAGTCGCGCCCGGGCCCTGCACGGTCCGCATCCAGGAGCTCGTTTATGGAGCTGAACGCAGAGTCGAGACCCTGGGCGATGCGTGGCAGCGCGTCTGGCTGCCGAAGGAAGTGCTGCGCGAAATCTCGATGGTCGATACGCCAGGGACGAACTCGATCGTCCGCGACCATCAAACCATAACCGAGAATTACATTCCGCAGAGCGACCTCGTTGTTTTCGTCTTTTCGGCCGTTAATCCGCACACGAAATCAGCCTGGGAGCTGCTCACCCTGATCAAGAAAGAGTGGCATCGGAAAATGGTCTTCGTTCTCCAGCAATCCGATCGCGCCAGCCAGAAGGAATTGACCACCAACCTGGAACACGTCCGGCAATACGCGCGCGAGCGGCAGGTCGAGAACCCGATCGTCTTCACGCTCTCGGCCAAGCGCGAGATGGAGGGGATTCCCGAACAGGCGTTTGCCGAGTTTCGTAATTTTCTTCAGACCACGATCGCTTGCGGCGAAGCGTGGCGGATCAAGGTGGAAGGTTCCTATCAGACGATCCGGTCCGTGATGACGCGGTTACTCGCGCATCTCCGCGCGGAAAAGACCGCCGTCGATGACGAACGCGCTTTTTACCAAGGGCTCCTTTGCCAGGTCGATGCCCGCGAGGAAAAGGCGAGGGGCTTGAAACTGCTGATCGTCGACAAACTGGCCGCCACCTACGATACGCTCGCGCGGCAATCGGAGGATGAATTCGCCAAGGGGCTGCGAGTCGGAAATCTCTTCCGGCGCGCCGTTCCATTTTTGCGGGACAAGGATACCGAGGCCTGGCTCACGGATCTGAAATCGGGATTCGAGAAATCGGCGCGGAGGGAAATCAAGACGGAGGCCGCCCAAGTCTCGATGGATTTATTCAACGAGATGCGCACGATGATGGACGACCTGACCCAAAGCATCGCCCGTCGGCAGGAACGGATCCGTGCCGACGTGACGTTTCCGAAGGCGGCCGATCAGGTCGGAACGTTGCAACGGCTCCAGGCGAAGCTCGATGGCGTCCGCGTGGACGAAAACATCCTGCGCGGCAAAGCGGCTGAAACTACCGACGTGCGAAAACTTACGGTGGCGGGCAGCCTGTTGGTCGCGCTCGGAGTGATTATCGCGGCCTTGTCGCCGATTCTCTGGCTCGACGTTACCGGTGGAATATTCCTCGGCGCCGGCATTTTCCTCGTGGCTGTCGGGTTATTCTGGCGGCGGACGAGCGTGATGAAAGACTTCAAACAACGCTTGGGCGATTCCCAACAACAGTTCCGCGATCGCATTGCCTCTGAGTTTGGGGAAATCTTCGACCGCCTGTTCTACGAGGTGCGCCAGGCCCTGACCGAATCGCTCTTCCGGCTCGATCTCCAGGCGTCCTTTAACGCTCCTTTACTCGAGGAAACCTTCCAGATCGGCGAAGCCGCGTCCGACATGGTGATTGTCTCCCAGCGTCTGCGGGTGACCCAATCCTCCGAGCAGCCATCGGTGGCAGCTTAAGGGGCGATCCCGATATTGTCGGGCGTCTGTGTCAGACGCCTCCCTTCGTCGTCGGCGTTTCACAGAAACGCCCTACAAAGATTAGCCTTGGGCGTGGATAGCACGGCCCGCCGCTTCAGGTCCGCAAGAAATTTGAATCCGGTGCGGCCCCTTGCCGCATCCCACCAGTAGATGCTCCACGATCTCCGTTTCGCGGTCCGCCAGCTCTGGAAAGCACCGGGATTCACGATCGCGGCCGTGCTGGTGCTTACCCTCGGGATCGGCGTCAACACCGCGATCTTTAGTCTCGTTCACACGATGCTGTTTGCGCCGCCCGGTTATGCGCGGCCCGACGAGCTGGTCCAGATTTTTTCGCAGGACACCAAAAACCCGAAGACGTTCCGGGAATTTTCCTATCCGACCCTGAACGACATCCGGCAGCAGAATTCGGTTTTCTCCGGGGTCGCGGGATTCAACGTCGGCATGGTCGGAATCGGGGAGAAGAACAACACCCGCCGCACGTTTGTCTCGATCGTCACGGCAAACTACTTCGACGTCCTGGGCGTGGCGCCCGTGATCGGGCGGGCGTTTACCCTGGAAGAAGAACAGCCGGGCCGGGCGGCGTCGGTGGTGCTCGTCAGCTATGGCTATTGGACGCGGCATAATCACGACGCCTCCGTTCTTGGCTCGCAGGTCCTGATCAATGGCCGCTCCTACACGGTCATCGGCGTGCTGCCGAAAACATTCACGGGGACCCTGGCGGTTTTATCCCCGGAAGTCTGGCTGCCGCTCAGCGCGCTTGAATTCGTCACACCGAATTACGCGAACGATCCCACCCAGACCTTGAGCAGCCGCGCCGGCGAACAGCTCCTTCCCATCGCGCGTTTCAAGCCCGGCGTAACTGCACCGGCTGTCGGCGCGGCCTTGAAGACACTGGCCGGCAATCTCGAGCGAGCTTATCCGGTGGAACAGAAGGACCAGACGTTCATCACCGCGCCCCTTTCGCGTTTTTCCATCAGCGATGACCCGCCGGATGACAGCCAGTTCGGCGCGATCGCGCCGATGCTCCTCGGCATGGCCGCGGTCGTCCTGCTCGTCGCCTGCCTGAACCTCGCGAACATGCTCTTGGCGCGTGGCACGGCCCGGCGGAAAGAGATCGCGATTCGCCTTGCCCTGGGCGGCAGCCGTTGGCGCGTCGTCAGACAATTGCTCACGGAGGGATTGCTCCTCGCGTCGATCGGCGGTGCCGCGGGCCTCGTCGTCGGCTTGTGGGCTTCGAAGATTCTCGCGCTCTCCATGCGAAACCTGCTCCCGCTCGACCTGGTTTGGAACGCGGGACCAAACCTGCCGATTCTCGCGACGACGTTTGGGTTTTGCCTTCTTGGAACGGTGGCGTTCGCGCTCGGGCCGGCGCTCAAGCTGTCGCGCAGCAGCGTCATTGGCGATTTGAAGGAACACGCGGGCGACGATGTTGTCCGGCGCCGTTGGCGTTTCCTGCCGCGCAACCCGCTCGTGGTGGTGCAGATTGCTTTCTCGCTGGCGCTTCTCACCGCCGCGGCGCTCTTCATCCGGGGCGCAAACAAAGCCGCCGGGCTCGATACCGGGTTGCACGTGGAGAACGATCTCCTCCTCGAAGTGGACGCGAGCCTGGGCGGGTTCGATTCGCAACGCGCGGAGCAGCTTTACCGCACCCTCAACGATCGGCTCGCGGCGCTGCCTGGCGTCAAGCACGTCAGCATTTCAGCGACGGCGCCCTTCGGGATGCTCTCACTTTCCCGCGCCATCCAGCGGGCGGGCCTGCACGTCAGCAAAGAGGACAAACCGGGCTCGGCTGCGGAAGGGCTTGCCTTCAGTTCGCGCTATATCAGCGTTGGCTGCGATTACTTCGCGGCCACGGGAATACGGATCCTGCGCGGCCGCAATTTCACGGTTTCGGAGGCGACGCAATCAAACAGCCCCGCGGTCGCCATCATCGACGAAGCGCTGGCGAAGAAACTCTGGCCGGAGGGTGACGCTCTCGGCCAACGCCTTGAGTTCGCTTCCGATGCTGCGCCGAGGGCGAAACGGGATGATGGCGGGGGAGGAATGGGTATCCAGCAGGGCGGCAAAACCAATATCAAGCAGGAAGAACCAATTGAAGTGGTCGGCATCGCTGCGGTCACGCGCGGAACGGTTTTCGAGAAACGGCCGCGCGGCACCATCTACCTGCCGTTTGCGCGCGGCTTTCAGAACAACGCGTTTTTCTTCATCCAGTTTTCGTCGGTCAATAAGACCACGCTTCCCGGCATGGCCGACGCGGTCCGTCGAGCCGTGCGCGAAACCGACCCGACTTTGCCCGTGCTCTCGCTCAAGACGTTTCCCCAGCATCTTGAATCGAACATGGAGATTTGGATCATTCGCACCGGCGCGACCCTTTTCTCGGTCTTCGGCGCCTTGGCCCTCGCCCTGGCGATCGTCGGCGTCTACGGAGTCAAAGCCTACTCGGTGGCGCGGCGCACCCGTGAGATCGGCATTCGGATGGCACTCGGGGCGCGGCCTCGAGGTGTGCAATGGATGATTATCCGCGAAGGAATCATCATGCTGGCCGGGGGTGTGGTCATCGGCTTGCTCCTGGCGGCGGCGACCGGGCGGTTGCTCGCCGGCATGTTATATCAGGTCGGGGCGCTGGATCCGATCGCATTCTCGACCGCCCCGCTTCTCCTCGGGGTGGCGACGCTGATCGCTACCTGGCTGCCGGCCCGGCGAGCGACGCGGATCAGCCCGATGGCGGCGTTGCGGACGGAGTAGTTGTAGCCGGGATCGCTGATCCCGGCTGAGATCCCGCGTTCCGGCACCCACGCCCCGGGTCCAACAAAAAATAAATTAGACAGATCTTGCCTTGAGCTGCGTTTAAATAATATATGTCTATGGCATATATGGCTTCACCAATGCTCGATCGCGAATTGAAGAAGGGCAGCGCCGAGCTGTTGATCCTTTCACTCGTGGAAGACCGGCCCCGGCATGGCTACGACATCGGGCAGCTCATCGAGCTGCGTTCCCGCGGGACTCTCCGCTTCAATGTGGCGTCGCTTTACCCGCTGCTCTACCGGCTGGAGAAGCGCGGGTGGATCCGCGGCCGCTGGGTTGAAAAGGCGGGACAGCGTCGCCGTCGTTATTATCGGCTCACTCCAGCCGGCGGGAAAATTCTGGCGGCCCAACGGGAAGGCTGGCGTGAGTTCGTGGAAGCAATCAGCCGGATCACGGGAATTCAGCATGCCTGAGTTCAGGAAGGCGATCCGTTGCACTATCAGTAGTCACTTAAGTGTTTCGCTCGCCCTCCCGTTTGCCTACGGGGATAATGGCGACCGTTCTTCGCCTCAGAAAAAAGGGCAGACACGGCGGTCGGTCGACGTTGCTAAAGCTGCAACTGGTGAGGCTGGGGGCGAAAACTCGACGGCTTAAAGCCGTCGAGTTTAGAGTGATTGGCCGGGATCGAAATGACTTGCAGCGGTTGTTCGCCGGAACTTGACGGCTTAAAGCCGTCGAGCTCAGAATGCGGTCGAATGGAGTCGAAACATGGCGTCCTGGATGTCTTGTTCCCGGCGGTTCGAGCAAGACTGTTGCGACTTCTTTTCACCACGCCCACGAGAGCGCATTATGTGCGAGAGCTCCGGGATCTAAGCGCTCTTAGCCTGCACACGGTCCAGGACGAGTTACGGAAACTCACTGCCCTCCGCCGGCTCAAAACCTGGTCGAACGGATACCATCGATTTTATGAAGCGGATCGTGCGCACCCGCTTTCCAAGCCTTTACTGCAGATGGTTCAACTCCATGAAAAACTCCCGGCAATTAAGCCCTCCGGGTTACGGCGACCATCAGTTCGCTTCCGTTCGGGGAAAAAGAAAAGCCCCAGGAACCCGGTACCTCTTCCTCCGGGCCGACCAACGACCTGGCATCGATTTCCGCGACCGTAAAAGCAAACTCGACGGCTTTAAGCCGTCGAGTGCCCCCGGAGGATTGTGGAGAGTGACGCGCCAGCCGGGCAGGTGATCCGAGGAGGGATTACAGGCTGGATTGGCAAAAGGGCGAAGGCGAAGAAAGCGGCTCAGCAAGCCGCAGGAGGCGAGCTTCGGAAAGATCGCTTGAGTTAATCTCAAACCAGGCGATACTGGCGACCTATTGGATACACTCTGTATCGTTCGTTGCTTGGTAGATCGTCAGGTGAGGTTGTCCTCAGTGGTGATTTGAAACCCGATTCCCGGGAACAGCTCTGAAGCTGACAGTATCGCTCCAAAACAAGTCAACAGTCACTATGAAATTATACGTTGGAAATCTCTCTTTTGAGACCACTGAAAACGATCTTCAGGATCTTTTTGAACAACACGGCCAGGTCAGCGAAGTCGCGCTGATGATGGACCGCATGACCGGCAAGTCGCGCGGTTTTGCGTTCGTCACCATGAACGACAAAGCCCAGGCGGATGCCGCTCTGGCAGCCCTTAATGGCAAGCAAGTGGGCGGTCGCGCCCTGACGGTGAACGAAGCCCGCCCGCGCGAAGAGCGTGGCGGTGGCGCTCGCCCGTCCGGTGGCGGCAACCGCAAGTTCGCCCAGGGACGCTGGTAGTTAATTCTGATCGCGCCGAGTCGGCCCGGGAAATCCGGGCCGGCTCCCGCGGTCACTCACCATGGATACAGCCAAAGCGATCGAAGTAGAAGGAACGATCACCTCGGTTCTTCCGGGCACGATGTTTCGGGTGGAATTGAACCGCGCCGGTGGCGCCGGGATCAACGCCCGCCTCGTCCTCGCCCACATTTCCGGAAAGATGCGCAAGCGTTTTATCCGCCTCACCATCGGCGACCGCGTGAAAATGCAGATGTCGCCTTATGACATGGACAAAGCCCGCATCGTTTATCGACTCTGATGAGTAAATTTGATCTGACACGCGCGGTTAAACCCGCCACTGGCTCGGTTATCAAACGGATTCTGGTCCGTTGTCCCTCTACGGGTCGGCTTACTGCCACAGGCAAAACTGTGGAAGAATCCGCCTGGGACGGCACAAAGCTTAATCGCCCGCGGCTTAATTGCCCGCATTGCGGTGAAACCCACAGCTGGACGAAGAAAGACGTCGTTCTGGCTCGTTAGGAAGGGTCGAGGCAGGAACGCTTTTTTCAAAGCGTGGCAGATTCTGCAGTGAATTTGGTTTTGGAACATAGGATCGGTATGAAAATTTTCTCTCTTCCAGTTGAGCGCATTAATTGGGTCTCCAGCTCTTTCCTCATCGGAACCGCACTACTCACCGTGACCGCTTTGCCGGTCTATCTCTGGTATTTCGGCTTCGACTGGTTCCACGTCGGAATGTTTTTCGTCATGTTCGTTCTCACCGGCTTCAGTATCACAGCCGGGTATCACCGTTTTTTCGCCCACAAAACCTTCGAGGCGAAATGGCCGCTTCGCCTGATGGTGCTCATTTTCGGTGCGGCCGCCTTCGAGAATTCCGTCCTCATGTGGACGAGTGATCATCGCCGGCATCATAAACATACCGATCACGACGACGATCCCTACAACATCACGAAAGGCTTTTTCCACGCCCACATGGGTTGGATGCTGATCAAGTTGAATCCCGAGCCACCCCTGGATAATGTCCCGGATCTCGAACGCGACGCGCTCGTCCGCTGGCAGCATCGCCACGTTTTTCTCCTCGCCGTCCTCGTCGGTTTTGTCCTGCCAGCTTTTGCTGGATTTCTTTACGACGGCTGGGTCGGCGCCCTCGGCGGCTTTCTGATTGGCGGCATTGCCCGGGTTGTGGCCACGCAACACACGACTTTCTTCATTAACAGCGCCTGCCATTACATAGGCCGGCAACCGTACTCGAAGCGTTGCACCGCGCGCGACTCATTCTTTCTCGCCCTCTTTACGCTGGGCGAGGGTTACCACAACTATCACCACGAATTTCAGCAGGATTACCGGAACGGCGTCAAGCCCTGGCAATGGGATCCGACGAAATGGCTGATCTGGGTTCTTTCAAAAGTTGGGATCACCTCCGGACTTCGCCGCGTCGCCCCGGAGAAAATCGCCGCCGCCCAGCAGGCCGTGAAGGTAAGCGTCTCGCGCTAGCCAGACAGCTGCAGTCGCGGTGCTCTTTCGCCGCGCTGGTTCCAGAGCTGCATCGGATCGGCAGCCAGCCGTGCTTTTGTTTCGCCCCCGAAACAAAGATTAATCCGTCCAGTGGCTCCCTTTGACAGTCTAGGGAAAAGATTGAACAGTTGACTTACCAAGACTGTCTAGGTAGAAATTCATGAAACCATTCACCCTCGTCGTCGCACTTGTCAGTGCATTCGCTCTTTCCGCAAACGCGTCTGACTCCTTCAAGATCGATCCGGTTCACTCGTTCGTGCTCTTTGGTGTGCAACACCTCCGCATTGCGAACACTTACGGCCGCTTCAACGATATCTCGGGCACTGTCGTCTTCGACAGAGACAACCCTTCGAAGAGTTCGGTCGAATTGTCGGTGCAGGTGGAAAGCCTCGACACTCACAATTCAATTCGCGAACGGAGCCTGAAGAGTCCGGATTTCTTCGACGTGAAACAGTTTCCGACGATGACCTTCAAGAGCACAAAAGTCGAAGGCAGCGGGGACCTGCTCAAAGTTTCTGGTGACCTCACCATCCGGGGGGTGACCAAGCCGGTGACCGTCGACTTCAAGAAAGGTGGCGAAGGCAAAGGCGTATTTGGAGAAATGCGTGGCGGCGGCGAAACGCGTTTCACGATCAAGCGAAGCGACTTCGGGATGAACTTCGAGCTCGGCGAGGTTGGCGACGAGGTCACCATCATCCTGAGCCTGGAAGGCGTTAAAAAGTAGCGGCCGTTGGCGACGGCCCATCCGATGCAGTTGTTGAAACAGATGCTGCTGTCCGCCGCCCTGGCCGGGGCGGTCGCGGCGGCGTTTCTTTTCGTCCTGGCGCGGTGGTGGAAAAGCGCGAGTCGTTGCGCGGGAGCGATCGCGATCGGAGCCGGCTCCATTGCAGGACACGTCCTCTCTGCCGGTTGGTCGCCTTTCCCGCCGCGTTCCGCAACCCACTGGCTGTTTTGGTTCGCCATCATTGGAGTCATCGCTGCTGCGGCCGATGCACTCGTCAGGCCGAAAGGGCCGATTCGCCTCATCGCCTGGACAATCATCTGCACGATCGCGTGTCGGTTAATTCTGCAACCGAAATTCAGTTATGCCTGGAGCGCTGCGGAAGGCTGGCTCCGGGTGTTTGCCATCGCGCTCGGGGCCGTGGTTTTGACCTGCTGTCTCGATCTCATCGAGCGCAAGCCATTTGGCCCCGCCACGCTGTTTTCCGTAACGACCGTTCTCGGCGCAGGCACTTGCCTCGCCCTCGTGCTCTCCGGCAGTTTGTTGCTTGGACAACTTGCCTGCGTTCTGGCCGCTATCGCCGCCACCTGCCTTCTTCTAATTGTCGCCGTGACGGCACCTTTCCATCCGAGCGGCGCCGCGGCTCCTCTTAGTCTCATCTGCGCTGGCTTATGGCTCAGCGGTTTCTTTTATGCGGAACTGCCGCCCGCCAGCGCGCTTCTTCTTGCCCTCGCCCCCGCCAGTGTTTTGCTTCCCCTGGGCAAAGAGAATTACTCCCCGTGGCGAGGGCTGGCCTTCCGGACCGCGTTGGTTGCGGTCCCGGTCGCTATCGCGGTTGCGCTCGCATTCCAGACATCACCCCCGATTGAATACTGACGCTTACCGCGCGGTCTCCTCTTGACAGTCTAGGGAAAAGATTGAACGCTGACGTGACCGAGACTGTCTAGGCAAGACAACCCACCACCCTATGGCAAAGGAAAAACCTGACCTTGTTTACGGGACGCTCGACATGTTGATCCTGAAATCGCTTCAGCCTGATCCGCGGCATGGACTCGCGATCGCGGACCGGATCCAACAGATGTCGAAAGAGATTCTGCGCGTCGAGCAGGGATCGCTTTATCCGGCGCTTTATCGTTTGGAGGCGCAGGGGTGGATCAAGGCGGAATGGGGTGTCTCGGATAACAATCGCCGGGCGCGGTATTACGAATTGACTGCGGCCGGACGCAAGCAGCTCACGGCGGAGAAGGAGCATTGGTCGCGGATCACAAAGGGGATCAATCTCGTGCTGGCGGGCACGTAACTTTTTTATGCCGCATTTTCGCGCCTGGTTTTCTCGGTTCGTCGGCCTCTTCATAAAAAGGAAGCGCGACGAGCAGATGAGGGACGAGATGCAGGCTCATCTCGAGTTGTTGACGCAGAGGAAGATGGCCGAGGGAATGGAGCCGGGAGTGGCGCGGACCGCGGCGCTACGCGAATTCGGCGGCCTCGAACAAATCAAGGAAGCGGCCCGCGAACAACGCGTCTGGCTTTCGGCCGATCAGTTTTGGCAAGACCTGCGCTTTGGCGCGCGGATGCTTCTGCGCAGTCCAGGGTTCAGCGCGCTGGCGATTCTGTGTCTGACTCTCGGCATCGGCACGAACGCCGCCGTCTTCAGCTGGATCGAAGGAATTTTGATCCGGCCCTATCCATTGGTCGCCCACCAGGACCGTATGTTCGCGTTGAATGCCACCACGCGCCGGATGCCCGGATATACCGGACTCTCCTATCCCGAATTCCTCGATTTGGAAAAAGACTCCACTCTCTTCGAGTCGTTCATCATCGATCGAATCATGGGCACGACCCTTAGTGTGGGAGATCGCGCCGAACGCGCCACAGGTGGAATTGTCTCCGCAAATTATTTCGACGCCCTTGGAGTGCAGCCGATTCTCGGGCGCGGGTTCAGACCCGAAGAAGGCTCCGGGCGCAACGCGCATCCAGTTACGGTGATCGGTTACGGGACCTGGAAAGATCGTTATGGCGGTGACCCTGACATCATTGGCCGCACTCAGATCCTGAACGGCGTTCAGCACACGATCATCGGGGTCGCACCGGAACAATTCCACGGCACCTTCATAGGATATTCCTTCAGCTTCTGGGTGCCTGCTTCGATGCAGGAGACATTCGATACGACCGGTTACAAATTGGAAGACCGCGGCGCGCGTTGGATCGAAGGCTATGCCTTTCTCAAACCGGGCGTGACGCGTCAGCAGGGAGACGCTGAGCTTCACGCAATTGCGCAACGGTTGGAGAAGGATTACCCGGAAACAAATCGGGGTCACGACCTCGCGCTTTCCCCGTTGTGGAAAACGCCATTCAATCAGGCCAGCAATATGTCCTCAACGCTCGGCATCACGATGGCGGTCGTGTTTTTTGTTCTCTTGATCGCCTGCGCGAATGTCAGCAATCTTTTGCTCGCGCGTTCGCTTCTGCGCCGGCACGAGATGACGATGCGCCTTGCCCTTGGCGCGGGGCGGCGCCGTTTGATCCAACAACTCTTCACGGAAGGATTGCTTCTGGCGTTGATCGCCGCCGCCGGCGGAATCGCGGTCGCCTATTGGTGTCGCAACGCGCTCGTGCTTTCGTTCCCTTCCCCGGCGGCGGGAATCGTCATTGATTTTCCAGGACAAATTGACTGGCGCGTGCTCGCGGTCAGCGCGGCAGTTTGCATTTTGGCCACGCTGGGTTTTGCGCTGGTCCCGGCGATCCAGGCCAGCCATGTCGATCTTTCCGGAGCCTTGAAAACGGAAGCCGGCGGTGTGCTTAGCGGGAGTAGCCGGTCGCGCTTGCGTTCAGGCCTGGTTCTGGTTCAGGTATCATTGAGTTTCGTGTTACTAGCCGGCACGGGCTTACTTTTGCAAAGCCTGCAGCGAATGCAGAACGCTAGCCCTGGTTTCTCTACTGATGTAATCGTATCCGGCGCCGACTTGTTCTCCGCCGGATATAATCTTGAACGTGCCAGGACATTCCAGGTTCAGCTCCTCGATCGCGTGCGCGACATTCCTGGTGTCGAATCGGCAACCCTGGCCCGATTAGTTCCGTTTAGTTACGGGGTTTTCTCGTCCGCGCCGCTCGAGATTGATTGCTATCAACCCGCGCCGGACGAGCAACTCAACTTATCCTACAACGAAGTAGCTGAGGATTATTTCAAGACGTTAAGTATTCCAATTGCAGCCGGTCGCGAGTTTCAACGCACGGATGACGAGAAAGCGGTGCCGGTAGCTATCATCAATGAAACGATGGCGACAAAGTATTGGGCGGGAAAAGATCCCATCGGGCAGCGCTTTCGGCTTAAGGATCGTTGGCTCCAGATTGTCGGCGTGGCCAAAAACGTGAACTACGAGAACAAGCTGGAGCTACCCAGGTCATTCTTCTACGTCCCGGTGCGACAGAACTTCTTTGTCAGCAATAACCTCCTTATTCGCACGCGCGAGACTCCCGGCGCGATCAGGAATGCGCTCGCGCGCGAAGTGAAAGCGCTCGATCCTACTCTCGCGCCGACTGCTCCATTCCGCATCCAAGAACAAGTGGACCGGAAGGGTTACACGCAGCGACTCGCCACCACTTTGATCGCGATCTTTGGAGCGATGGCTTTGTTCCTGGCCGCGATCGGATTGTACGGAGTGATGTCGTACTCAGTTTCCCAAGGCACGCGCGAGCTCGGACTGCGCATGGCGCTGGGCGCCAGCGCCAGCGATCTTCTCAGGATGGTCGTCTCGCGCGGTCTCCGCTTAACGGTGGCGGGAATTGGCATCGGTGCGATCGCCGCGTTGTCGCTGACGCGCTTGATGGGCAATCTCCTCTACAAGGTCAGCCCCCACGATCCGATTTCCTTCGGATTGGCGCTAGTCGTAATGATTACCGTCGCCTTCATCGCCTGCTTCCTTCCCGCCCGCCGGGCCACCCGCATCGATCCAGTTCGGGCGTTGCGAGTGTGAAGAAAGCCACCCGCCTTCGGGCGCTACGGCGCGGCAGGCGCGTGACAAATAACGAATAACGAGCTAAAGGCAGCTAAATCACATGGCAGCCAAGGTGATCCACGCGTTTCGAAGAACGGCTGAGGCGTTTGGGCACAGCGCGAAGACCTTGCCGCAGAAAAATTTTGTTTCGTCGGAGGTCTTCGAAGAGGAGCAGGAGAAGATTTTTTCGCGGCAATGGGTGTTGGTGGGACATCAAGGTCAGATCGCGCAGGCCGGCGATTTTTTTGTTCCGGAAGTTCTGCCTTTGCTCAGGGGCTACGGCGCGACAGGTGCCGGCGAATCGCTAATCGTCATTCGAGACCGGAATGGGGAGATTCGCGGGTTTTATAACATTTGCCGGCACCGCGGAACGCGGTTGTGTGAGGAGCGGAGCGGACATTCAGCCGCGATCCAATGTCCGTATCATGCCTGGACCTACGGGCTCGATGGACGGTTGATCGGATCGCCGCACATGGATGAGGTGCCGGGGTTTGATAGGAATGAATATTCGCTTCATCCCGTGAAGGTCGGCGTGTGGGAGGGATTCATCTTCGTGAATCTGGCCAATGATGCGATGCCGATCGAGGAATGGTTCGCGCCGCTGCGCGAGAAATTTTCCCAGTGGAACCTGCCGAATTTGCGCTTGGCGAAACGGGTCGAGTACGACGTGAAGGCGAACTGGAAGCTGATGTTCGAGAACTACTCGGAGTGTTATCACTGCCCCGGGGTGCATCCGATGTTGTCGAAGGTTTCGCCTTACGATTCGGCGGAGAATGATTTCACGGAAGGGCCATTTCTCGGCGGGTTCATGAAGATCAATAAGGGGAAGAGTTTGACGATGAGTGGGAAGGCGTGCGCGCTGCCGGTGGCGGGTAAGGAGCTCGCCACGGCGAGTCCGTCCGGCGGCGGAGAAGAGAAAGAGGGGAAAGAGCGGGTGTTCTATTACTCGATCTTTCCGAACATGCTCCTCAGCATGCATCCGGAATACGTGATGGTGCATCAGCTTTGGCCACAATCGCCGGAGCGGACGCTGATCGTGTGCGATTGGTTTTTCCATCCGGACGCAGCCGGGGTCACCGCCCCCCGCTACAACCCGGAGGACGCGATCGAGTTTTGGGACGTGACGAACAAGCAGGATTGGCATGTGTGCGAGCTGAGCCAGCAGGGGATCGCATCGCGCGCGTATAAACCGGGGCCATACTCGACACGCGAGACTATTCCGGCGGCGTGGGATCGGGAATACCTGCGAAGAATGGGAAGCGGAAAACGTCCAACGTCCAACTAAGACGGCAGACCGAGAAATTCGAGAGCGGTTTCCGAGAAGAGCTGCGCTTTGTCGCTATCAGACAGGTCGCTCATTGATTCGATGAGGGCGCCGGCGTGGGATTCGCCGAGAGGGAAGGGGTAGTCGGATCCAAGTGCGACGCGACAAGCACCGAAAAGTTTGATGAGAAGTCGTAGGGCGTCGGAATCGTGGACAAGGGAGTCGACGTAGAAGCGCGCGGGAGTTTCGCCCTGGGCGAGATAGGATCGCGGATTTGATTGATTATCGATCGCGACCAGATCGGGACGGACGTGAAAGCCGTGCTCGATCCGGCCGATGGTGAAGGGGAAGGCGCCGCCGCCGTGGGCGAAGGCGACGCGAAGTTTTGGGAAACGCGCGAAGACGCCGCCGAAAATCATGGAGCAAATGGCGAGTGAAGTCTCGGCGGGCATGCCGACGAGCCAGGGAAGCCAGTATTTCAGCATGCGTTCTTTGCCGACCATGTCCCACGGGTGGACGAAAAGCGCGGCGCCAAGTTGCTCGGCTGCGCTCCAGACCGGTTGAAGGGCGGCGTTGTCGAGATTCAAGGTGTCGATGCGGCCGAAATGCTGATTGGCATCGACGTGGGTGCCGATCTGCGCGCCCCGCAGGCCGAGATCGCGCACGCAACGCTCGAGCTCGCGGGCGGCGAGATCGGGATCCTGCAACGGGATTGTCGCCAGGCCGGAGAAACGCGCCGGATGAGCGCGGACAACCTCGGCGATGTGGTCGTTGAGGCGGCGGGACAGATCGAGCGCGTCGGCCGGCTTCGCCCAGTAGCTGAACATCACGGGCACGGTTGAGAGCACCTGCATGGAAACGCCGGCGCGATCCATTTCCTCGAGGCGGCGGGTCGGTTCCCAGACGTTATCGGTAATTTCGCGAAAGACGCGATCGCCGATCACCATTCGCGCGCAACAGGGTTGGTAATGATCGAGCCTGACGAATCCAGGATAGCCGTATTTCGCGTCGAGATCGGGCCACTCGCGCGGGAGAATGTGGGTGTGGAGATCGATCTTCATCTTTTTTAAGGTAGGGACGCCGCGCTGCGGCGTCCGCGGACATCGCAGCGCGGTGTTCCTACCCTAGAACGGCTTCACCGGCTCGGGCTGCGGGACTTTATGGCCGCAGTTCCTGCAGGTGCGGCGGGCATCGTCGTTCCAGAAATCCAGCATGGCCTGGCTGAAGTGATTGACGATGTCGGCGCAATCGAAATCGATATCCTCGACCAGCGCGCCGCAATTATCGCAGTAGAAAATGACGTGCTCATGTTCGCCGGCCGGCCGCCGGCGCTCGACGACGATCCCAATGGTGTTGGGCGGGCGGACGGGGGCATGGGGCACGTTCGGCGGAATGAAGAACGTCTCGCCCTCGCGCACCAGATGATCGACGATGTGGTCGCCTTCGCGGATGCGGACTTTGATGTCGCCCTGGAGCTGATAAAAATATTCTTCCGAATCGACGAGATGGAAATCGTTTCGCGCATTCGGTCCTTTGATCACCATCACGAAAAAGTCGCGGCCATCGTAAAGGTAACGATTGCTCACAGGTGGCTTGAAGAGCTCGCGGTTCTCTTCAATCCAAGTCTCCAGATTTACCGGCGGCTGGACTTTCGTCGCGCCGCGAGCTCCTGATTCTAATGATGGCGATGGAGAAAGAGTGGATGTTTCGATGATCGAGCGTATTTCCTGCGCCGGGCAGCGTCAACTCCCTCGACCGCCAGTTCCCTGCCTTTCATCCTGAGCTGTCGAAGGATCTCTTGATTTGTCTTCTGAGACGGCGTTGAAACAACAGGAGAGAACGTAGAGGTCCTTCGACTCCGCTTTCGCTTCGCTCAGAATGACAAGAGGAAAGGTTTTGGTTCTTACCGCGCTGGCCATGATCGCGTTTGCCGGCAATTCGCTGCTTTGCCGGCTGGCGCTAAAACAAACGGCGATCGACGCTGCGAGTTTTACTCTAATTCGCATCGGCTCCGGCGCGGTTTGTCTGTGGATCCTCGTCCGGCTGTGCAAAGGGCCGATGCGCGCCGCGGGGAGCTGGCCCTCCGCCTTCGCGCTCTTCGCCTACGCGGCGCTTTTTTCCTTTGCCTACATCCGTCTCACGGCCGGCACAGGCGCCCTGCTTTTGTTTGGCGCGGTCCAGGCGACGATGATCACATGGGCATTGCGAAGCGGAGAACGATTGCGGCCGCTGCAAACCGTCGGTCTTGCCCTGGCGATCGCCGGACTCGTCACGCTCGTCTTTCCCGGACTGTCCGCGCCGCCGCTGGGTGCGGCGGTCCTGATGCTCGGTGCTGGCATCGCTTGGGGCGTCTATTCGTTGCGCGGTAAAGGCGGTGGGGATCCATTGCGCGCGACGGCCGGCAATTTCCTGCGCGCGGCGCCGATGGCGGCACTGCTCGGTGTGGTGATGTGGCGTTCGGCGAATTTCGATCGGACCGGCCTGGGCTACGCGATTGCGTCGGGCGCGCTGGCTTCGGGAGTGGGCTACGCGATTTGGTACACGGCTCTGCCGGCCTTGAAAGCGTCCGGCGCAGCTACGGTTCAACTGAGTGTGCCGGTGCTGGCCGCGCTGGGAGGAATTCTTTTCCTGGGTGAGTCGATTACCCTGCGACTTGCGCTGGCTTCGGCTGCCGTGCTTGGCGGGATCGCGCTGGTGATCTTTGAGCGGAGAGCCGCGGCCAGTTGATGCTTCCGTCGCCGCACGACGAACAGTAATCTCCGACGTCAAGACCGGATGAAGATATTTGATATTTCTCGGCCCCTATTTAACGGGCTGGCGCCGTGGCCGGGCGACACCGCCTTTCATTTCGCGTTGAAATGGAAAATGGCCGAAGGCTCGACGGTCAACGTCGGCGCCGTTGAAATGGGTGTGCACAATGCGAGCCACGCCGACGCGCCATTCCACTTCAAACCAGGCGCCCACACGATCGAACAAATGCCACTCGAGATTTATCTCGGCGATTGTGTCGTGATTGATCTCACGGCAAAATTCGGAACGGATCGGTCGCGCCAAATCACAATTAGCGACCTCGAACCGGCGGCGGAAGCGCCCCGGCTTTTGCTCAAGACCGGCGTGTGGAAAGATGCGCGGGTTTTTCCGGAATGGATCCCGGTGATCGCGGGTGATGTTGCGGCATGGCTGGGAAATCGAAACGTGAAATTATTGGGCTTGGATTTGCCGTCGGTCGATTCGATCGATGCCAAGGTGCTGCTGAATCATCACGCGCTGGCGGGGGCGGGAGTCGCGATCGTTGAATCGCTCGACCTGAGCGGAGTCGAAGCTGGCACGTACCGTTTCTCCGCGCTGCCGCTGCGCATCACCGGTGGCGACGCCGCTCCCGTCCGGGCCGTCCTGTGGCGTGACTGATTTCCTAAACTCTCGAACAACGCGTTGGAGTTTGCTGGCTCTGGCGATCGTGCTCTTCGCGATCGCGAATCTTCCTTGGCATTTGGACGATTACGACCAGGCGAAGCAAGCGTTCACGTCTTTCGAAATGGTGGAGCGGGGGCATTGGTTCTACCAGCACACTCCGAATTGGTGGGTGGCGACCAAGCCTCCATTGATTGGCTGGATCTCCGCGGGATTTTTCGCTATCACCCGATCGTGGGAAGTGGCCTGGCGGCTTCCCTCGTTCCTGGCGGCAGTGGCGCTCCTCGCGTTGCTTACGCGGGCGGCCTCGGTTTACGGGCCCGTCGCGGCCTTGATCGCAGCGTGCGCCTACAGCTTCAATTTGTTCGTCCCGCGCCTGGCGTCGCTCGTCCGGACGGACATGCCGCTCGCGCTCGTGCTCTTTGCGATCGGCTGGCTCATCTGGAAAAAAATTCGGAAGCGCGCCGCTTGGACGACGAGAGATCGTATTCTGCTTTTTCTCCTGCTCAGCGCGGGGATGCTGATCAAGGGTCCGATTGTTTACGCGTTCCTGTTGCCTGGCATCATTGCGTTCGAATGGAGACAGCGCAAAACCGATGCCGCTGGGACCGCGTGGAGCGGTTGGTTGCCATGGCTGGTGTCATTCCTGGTCTTCCTTGTCTGGGTGGCCGGGGGCGTTCTTTTTGCGCCGGAATTTTCAGAACACGTCGTTCTGCGCGAGTTCGCGGGGCGATTCAGCGACGAAATGCATCGGCCGCAGCCCTTTTACTTTTACCTGGCGCACCTGCTCCATCGATTTGCGCCATGGAGCTTGCTTCTGATCGGGTTGGCGTTTGCCGAATTGAAGAGGAATCCCCGCGGCTCGACAGACTCTCGTGCGGTCACGCTATCGCCGGAAACATTCTGGCTCGTGTCCTGGATCCTCGGCGGGCTGTTGCTGATGTCGTGCATTCCCTCCAAACGAATCGATCGCATCTTTCCGGTTGTGCCGCCGCTCTGTTTGATCCTGGCGGCGGCAATTGCTGAATTTCGTGAGAACGAAAAGCGCCGCTTCTTCATCGATCGATGCTGTGTCGCGATCATCGTTCTCGCCGCGGTAATGATAACCGGATACACGGGGCGAAAAATCCTCATCGCCCATCGCGAACATTGGGACGCATTCGCTTCCTTTGGTCGTGCGGTCGTGAAGCAGGTGGCGGAACACGGTTGGCGCTATGGCGTGCTGGGAGGAGAAGACGAGGGAATGTTGTTGTACGTACGCGCGACGGAATTCATCGAGCCGGACGAAGCGGCCGCGCTCTGGAACGCGGCGAGAGTAAACGCGCTCGTGGTGCCGGATGACGAGATGGAGGAACTGCTTCCGCGCCTGCAGGGAGGGGAGCCGAAGAAACTGCAGGCCTCGAGGCCCGCCGGACGCTACGGTAAGCGCTATTTTCTGTTGGTCCGGTAGCCTTTGTCGCAGTCGGCGCGCCGGGCGAAAAGCCGCTCGACTTTGCCCCGACGATTTGTAGTCTCGCGTCCAAGTTGAAGGACCTGATGCATTTCCCGAAGTCGGAAATCGAGGCGCTCTGGTGCCCGTGGCGCGTAGAGTATTTCGAACAGGAAACGCCGAACCCCGATTTTCTTTCCGACGCCGCGCGAGCGAGCGACGATGCCGCTCATCTGGTGGTAACGCGGCGTAAGAACGCGTTCCTCATGCTGAATCGCTATCCCTACAGCATCGGCCATCTCATGGCCGTGCCCTACCGCAAAACCGGCGACGCCTCCTCGCTGGGAGAAAATGAAGTGCTCGAGCTTTGGGACCTCGCACTCCATGGCCAGCGGCTTTTGCGGGAGACGATGAAGGCCCAGGGGTTCAACATCGGCTTGAATCTTGGCCAATCCGCCGGCGCCGGGGTGCCGGATCATTTGCACCTCCACATCGTCCCGAGATGGAACGGTGACACGAATTTTATGCCGGTCCTGGCCGGGACGCGAATGCTCTCGGAAGGATTGCGCGGGCTCTACGACAAATTAATGGCCGCCCAGGAACGGATCGAAGAAAATAACGCACCGTAAATTATGCCTACCTGGATCGAACCACCGCCAAAACAAAGAAGAACCGGTTGCCTGGGCAAAGGCTGCATGATGCTCGTGGTGTTTCTCATTCTGCTCGCGGTGGCGTTTTTCGTCGGCGGTTACGTCGGCGTGCGTTATGTCGTCACTTCGACCAGCCCAAAGGAAATTCCGCAGGTAGAAACTTCGGATGCCGAACAGGAAGCGGTCCAGCATCGCTGGGAAGAATTCAAGGCCGGTCCTCAAAGCGCGCCGGTCGAAGCGACTACTCCGTCGACAACCACAACCACCACCGAGGTCGCGCCCACTCCTACTCCTTCCAGTAATCGAATCGAGCTTTCCGCTTCAGACATCAATCAGTTGATTGCCGGGAGCCGGAAGCTTCGCGGCAAGGCTTTCGTTTCGATCGAAAATAACGTTGCCCGTGTCCAGGTGAGCGTGCCGCTGGAGAAAGTGGGATTTCGGGGGCGCTTCCTCAACGGCGAGCTTCAGGTGCGCTCCGCGCCAGACCGCAATCCGCGCAACCTCGAGGTCACCGAGGTTTCCCTGGGTGGCGTCTCCGAGAAAGTGCTGAACTCGCTTTTGGGATTCCGTTCGCTCCGCAGTTACGCGGATCAATACGCAACGGAATACGACATCACGAGCTTCTCGATCGAAGACAATAAGGTCATTATCGAGAACGGCGGAAAGCCGATCCCCGGCGTGACGCGGTAGTTTCGGAGGGACGCGCTTCGGCACGTCCATAGGCAAAACAGAAAAGAATGGGACGTGCCGAAGCACGTCCCTCCGCATTATTGCATGATCTCTCGAACGAAGACGTTGAGCTGGCCGTCGCTCTGCTTGCGCACTTCGGTGATTTCGTAAGGACGCGCTTCATCGCGGGTGACGGTCGAGCCGCGGGTTGGCGGGGTGTAGCCGGTTGGAAAATCCACGATGATCCGCAGGTTCTGGCCGCCGCCCGCCAGTTTGAGGACCGCATCGGTCAATCCTGTCTTCAGACGCAGCACAGCGCGATTTGGCTCGGTAAAATTGACGACGAAGTGGCCCTTGAGATAAACGCGTTCGCCCGCAAGACCGCGGTCCGCGAGATCGCGTAAATCAGACGGGGTGATGAGACGGCCGACCGGCATCTTGCCAGGTGGAAACGTTTTCCAATTGCCACCGCCGGCGGTCGAGGCGAGCAAATTATCCGGCGCGGTGGCTGACGCCAACGGCGATGCCGCGGGAGGCGGTGGTGATGCGACGGCGACCACCGGCGGCGTTGGGGGAGCCGGCGGTGCGACCGAGGGCGCAGGTGACTTCGCCATCGCAACCGCGGTGGCGGCCGGCGTCGGGGTCGGCTTCGGCAGCGGGGAATTTTGGGCGACCATGGTCGGCGTTCGCGCCGGAGTGGGCGAAGGCGTCGGCGTCGCCTTCTGGTTCTTCTTGTTTCCTTTCGTCGGCTTCGTGGGCGACGGAGGCGGTGCGGGCGGCGGGGTGACAACGGCGACTTTGGGTGTTTCGACCTGGGCCGCAGGCTCCACCCGAATCAATTCGTTGGCGGCGGGCGGCGGCGGAGTCGGTGCGAGACCGGCGACTGATTCGGTCGTCCGGTTCGGTGACACGCGATCTTTGTAACTGGCGTATTGCGTTTCCGCATCTTTGCGCGCCGCATCTTTGAAAAGCGGCCAGCCGGCGGCGAGATTCAGATCGAGAGGAGGCTCGAGAGTAAAAGTGCCCGGCCCCCGCGTGACGGTGTAACTTCCGTAGAGCAACGGCATCGTGGTAATCATGATCCGGCCATCGGAGAGTCGTTCCGCGTGGAGGACCGCTGAGAGGTCGTGCGTCCGCTCGAGTTTGATCTCCAGGCCTGTCACGAGCGTTTGCTTCATCAAGGGCAGGGCCTGGGGATCGGCCGGATAAACATGCTCCATGAGCAACTCGCCGTGATCGACCGCATTCGTCAGAGCGACCATCCCGGAGAGAAACAAATCGTTAGGCGTGAGTTCGCGCGCTTCCATGATGTTAAAACGCCCGACGACGTAAGGGACCAGCCCACGGACCTGCTGGAAATTCCGGATGTAATTGCGCGTCAGCTCAGCGTTTAGCGTGGCCAGCTCGGTCGGGCTCATCGCGATGTAGCGATCGTAAAGCTGTTTCGAAGTGAGGAATTCTCCCGCCGGCGCCGCCGTCAGTTCGAACCGTTTCGTCGGTTCGATCTTGTGGAGTTTCTTCAGGATCCGATAGCTCTGCGGCCGTTCCGGTTGCCAGAAGATGTAGAAGCTGCCAAGCCAGGCCGCGAAGGCGAGGCCGGTCAGCAGAAGAATGGCGACCGACCAGCCGAAGACGTTGGTTTTCTTTCGCCGTGAGCGCCCATAAGCATGCGCCGGCTCGTAGCGGAAGTAATCCCGATCCATCTAAACGCGCCTGCTTCGCGAACGATTCGTTTTCAAGCAGGGCGGGCTGCTTCGAAAGACGTACCGCACCCGCAAGTCCGGGCCGCATTTGGATTTTCGATGTGAAAGCCGGAACCGGTGAGACCGTCGCGATAGTCGAGGGTCGCGCCGCGCAAATAATCCACGCTCTCGCCATCGACGAAAAATTCGACGCCGTCCTGGGTTACGATCGCGTCGCCGGGTTTTTGCGCGCCCAGCGACATCTCGTACTGCAGTCCGGAACAGCCACCTTTGGCGATCCCCACGCGCAGGCCTTGGTGATCGGCCTGGGTGCGCCCTTCCAGGAGGCTGCGCAACTGCCGGACTGCGTTATCCGTCACGGTTATCATCGGTCGAGCGAAACTATCGCGCAGGTGGGTCAAGTCAAACCAGGCGCCTGTCGGAGGGACGTGCTTCTGCACGTCCAACTCGTCTTTATGCGGTCGAAGTCGGACGCGCCGAAGCACGTCCCTCCGAGGAAGTTCCCGTGCTTTTCCTTCGCAATCGCAAATCGACAATCTAAAATCGAAAATACGATGAGTCGCATTCGCCTGTTGCCGGAAATTCTCGCCAGCCAGGTGGCGGCGGGCGAAGTGATCGAGCGGCCGGCTTCGGTGGTGAAGGAGCTGGTCGAAAATAGCATCGATGCCGGAGCGCGGAAGATCGAGGTCAGCACCCGGCGCGGCGGCATTTCGCTGGTCCGGGTCGTGGACGACGGCTGCGGAATGGATCGCGACGACGCCCTTCTTTCCCTCGAGCGGCACGCGACCAGCAAAATTCGCACGGCGGCCGACCTCGCGGCGATTGCGACCCTTGGATTTCGCGGCGAGGCACTCCCGAGCATTGCCAGCGTCTCGCGTTTCCGGCTGACGACCCGTGAGCCGGAAGCGGTCGCGGGAACGGAAATTATTGTGGCGGGCGGGCGAATCGAAACCGTGCGCGATGGCGGCGAAGCGCCCGGCACGCAGATCGAGGTGCGCTCGATCTTTTACAATCTGCCGGCACGCCGGAAATTTCTCCGCTCCGAAAATACGGAGAGCCGAAATATTGAACATCAACTTCATCTTCAGGCGACGGGGCATCCTGAAATCGCGTTCGCGTTCGTGCGCGATGAGCGCGTCGTTTTTCAACTCCCGGCGGCGGCGAATTTGCTCGACCGCATCCGCGATCTCCACGGCCGGGAGCTTGTCGATCGCCTTCTCGCCGTCGAAGACCCGGCAAGTGATTCTACGACGATCCGCCTTCGTGGGCTGATTGGGCAGGCGGGGGTGAGCCGGCAGACCCGCGCCCAGCAACTCGTCGTCGTGAATGGTCGCGCGATCGAAAGCCCGGTGCTCACCGCGGCCCTGCGGGAAGGATATCACACTGCGCTCATGAAAGGTCAGTTTCCAGTCACATTCCTCTTTCTCGACCTCGACCCGGCGGCGGTGGACGTGAACGTGCATCCGGCGAAGCGCGAAGTCCGGTTTCGCGATCCCAATTCCGTTCGAGAAGCCGTGGTCGCAGCAATCCGCCGGACCCTGGAAAGCGGTCGGCGTGATTGGCAGCAACAATTTCAACGGCCGCCCGCGCCGATCGTTCCGGTCCCGCAGGAACAGTCGCCGCCTCAGCCGATTGAGCAGCGGCATTTCGTCGAAACTCCCGTTAGCCGGGTCGTCCCGAGCCGTTCAGGTGGCGAGGAAGCTGTGAAGCTGCCGGCGTCGGCCGGGGTCGGCGACCCCGGCTACAGGCCCGAGGAAGCGATAAAGGTCGCAAGTCCTTCGCAGCAGTTCCAGATCATCGGGGTTTTGAACAAACTTTATGTGCTGATGGAGAATCAGAAGGGACTGGTTCTCGTCGATCAGCACGCGGCGCACGAACGGATTTTGTTCGAGGAATTGCGGCGGCGCATGGAAGAGCAGGGTGTGCCGTCGCAACGGTTGCTGCTCGCGCAAACGTTCGAGCTGGCGCCGCGCGATGCGGAATGGGTGGAACGAAATGCGGCGACCCTGCAGAAGATGGGTATTGGAATCGAGCCGTTTGGTCAGAACGCGTTCAAGATCGATAGCCTGCCGACGTTTCTCGATCTGTCGGATCCGGTGACGTTCATGCGCAAGGTGATCGACGGGCTCAAGAGCGCCAGCAACGGCAGCTCGGCCATGCGGCTGGGCGAGGAGATGATCGCGAAAACGGTTTGCCGTCACGCCGTGAAAGCGAACGACCCGTTACGTTATCTCGAAGTGGAAAAATTGATCACCGACCTGCTCGAATGCGAATTGCCCTATTGCTGTCCGCATGGCCGGCCGACCATGATCCAGATTTCACACGCCGAGCTGGAGAAAAAGTTCGGAAGAAAGGTGTAGCGTCGCGACGCACTGGAGCCGGCCTTTCCCCACTGGAGCCGGCCTGCCCTCAGGCCGGTGGGATGCCGGCATCGTTTCCTCTCACCGGCACGAGGGCGTGCCGGCTCCATTACTTCCAATGCTTCGCGATTAGCGCTTTGATCGCGGGAGTTTGTAACCGGTAATTCTCCTCGTGGTGATGCGGAATCTCGGGGAACCATTTCCACCAGAACATTCCGGCCAGGAAAGGATGGCGTGCCGGCAGATCCAGAGCCACCTCGAGGCAGCGCTGCTGGATCTCAGTGCAATGTTCGCCACCGGTCTGAAAACCCCAGGGTTCAGCCGCAGCCCGGGCGCTTTCGTTGTAGCCGATCTCGACAAAGAGAAATTGCTTGCCGTTTTGTTTCGAGAATTTTTCCAGCTCGGCGCAACGCTTTTCCCACGCCGTGGAAATTTCTGAAGTGCCCGGGTCGGTCGTCTTCGTCAGCGGGAAATAAGCGAGGACGCCGATGTAATCGAGCGTGTCCCAGAACTTCACGTTGGTGTATTCGTTCCAGTTCGCGCCATAGGTGACCTTGCCATGATAAACCGCGCGCACCGCCGCAATGATCTTCCGCCAGCGCTCGTCGTATTTCTGCGGGTAGGTAAACTCGAGGCCGACACAAAAAATCTCGGCATGCTCGGATTCAGCCAGGGTCGCCATCTGGACAATCCACGCTTCATAATCGGAAAAGAACCGGTCCCATTCTTCCCGAGTGACAAAGTTGATCTCGCCGCGCCAGCTGAACTTCGTGCCCCAATACGCGATGTGGGGGATAACCATGGCCGACATCCCGCGCTCGTGGGCCCAATGGAGGGGCGTGGTGATATGGGTGGTGCTGGCGCCGGAACGCCGACCCCCCGAGACGTGGCCGTCCTCCCCGATTTGCGCATAAGGATGAATCGCGATGCTGTTCACGCCTAACGACTTCAACTCGTCGAGCGTTGCTGCCATTTCCGGCGTCTGCCATTCGATACCCCACGTCTGGCACGAGACGATCATGCCTTTGTAAACCGGCGGTGGCGGCGCGGCGAGAGTGAGGCTGGTCGCAAAGAACGCGAACAGGAGCGACGAAACGCGTGTCATCACTTCGATGTAAATCAAGGAGGGGCGATTTGAAATCGCCCTTTTAATAAATCGCGGTTTCAAACTGCCGCTCCTTGAGGCGACACGTTCGGTCTTGTAGAAAGGGATGGCTTCGTTGAATGGTGTGGCGGGCGTTTCCCGAATCGTGGCTGATAACAAGAAAACTGCGCTGATAACCGGCATTACCGGCCAGGATGGCTCGTATCTGACGGAATTGCTCTTGGAAAAGGAATATGCGGTGCACGGAGTCGTCCGGCGCACGAGTAATCTCCTGCGTTCCCGGATCGAGCATCTGCGGAGCGACGAAAAGGTTTACGGGAAATCGCTCTTTCTCCATTACGGCGATCTCTCCGACGGGACGACGCTGCGCCGGATTTTTTCCGAGGTGCAGCCCACCGAACTTTATCATTTGGCGGGCCAAAGCCACGTCGGTTTGAGCTTCGAAATCCCGGAATCAACCTGCGAAGAAATCGGGATGGCGACGCTGCGACTGCTTGAGATCGTGCGCGACCAGCCGCAGTCGGTGAAATTTTATCACGCCTCAAGTTCCGAGATTTTCGGGAACGCGGCGGAATCGCCCCAGACAGAGCTGACCCCACTGCGGCCGGCGAGTCCCTATGGGTGCGCCAAGGCCTTCGCCACTCAGCTTGCGCGGGTCTACCGGGAGTCGTACGGGCTCTTTGTCGCCAACGGAATCCTCTACAATCACGAATCGCCCCGGCGCGGCGAGAATTTTGTGACCCGCAAGATCGCCCGGGTGGTGGCGCGGATCGCGCGGGGACTCGAGGAGGAGCTTTTGCTCGGGAACCTCGAGAGCCGGAGAGACTGGGGTCGGGCCCAGGACTACGTCACTGCGATGTGGCTGATGTTGCAGCAGGACAAGCCTGCTGATTATGTTGTCGCGACTGGTGAAACCCATTCCGTGCGCGATTTTGTCGAAGCTGCTTTCGCGGTGGTGAATCTGCCGTCGAAAAAATATGTGAAACATAATCCGGCCTTCGACCGGCCGACCGAGCCGGCTCGGTTGGTCGGTTCACCGGAAAAGATCAGGGTGGAGTTGGGCTGGCGGCCACAGGGCTCGTTCACTGATCTCGTGCGCGAGATGGTGGAAGCGGAGCTCGCGACGGTCGATGCCGGAAAGGATACTTAGGGCAAGATCGTGAACTCAAAAAACAAATTCGCCCTCACCTGGCGCTGTCGCGTCCTTCTCTCCCACGGGGAGAGAATGGGAGAGGTGGCCATTCGCCGACAAACTGGAGGGCGAGACTCCGTCGAGTCGAAAACGACTCGCGGCTCAATAAGTTCCTTCTCCTTGGGGGAGAAGGTTAGGATGAGGGCCAGGCGAAAGTGTGAATTTCAAAAGCTATGAATGACTTTCTCATCTCGTTCTTCCTCGGCATTGTCGAGGGACTTACCGAATTTTTGCCGGTTAGTTCGACGGCCCATCTCCGGATCGTTGAGGTGCTGCTAACCAAATTCGGGTTAGCGACCATCAGCTTGGACGACAGCTACTGGAAGATGTACACGATCGTCATCCAGCTCGGCGCCATCCTCGCGCTCCCGGTTTATTTTTGGGAGCGCATCCTGACTCTCCTGGCAACATTTCCGCGCGGAGAGCGCGGTGATCGCACCATTGTCACCCATCCGCTTGGACTCACCCTGATCGCTTTTGTCGTGACTGCGATCCCGGCCTATCTCTTGAAAAAACAGATCGGCCAGAATCTCGAGAACCTCGGCGTGATGGCATGGGCGCTTCTTCTCGGCGGTGTCATCATGTGGGTGGTCGACATCCTCTGCACGCGCCCGCGCACCACCGGGATGGACGAAATGACCTTGCCGCAGGCAATTTGGATCGGCGCGGTCCAAATTCTCTCGGCCGTTTTTCCCGGGACCTCGCGGTCCATGTCTACGATCGCGGCCGGGCAGACCGCGGGTTTGTCCCGTCCCGCCGCGCTCGAGTTTTCGTTCTTTCTTTCCATGCCCACGATGGTGGTGGCAACAGGTTACGATTTGCTAAAGACTCTATGGCCGCATCACGACGCCACGGCGGAAGCGGGGCTCGCGCCGCTCATCATGACCTCGCACAACTGGGTCGTGCTCGCGATTGGCTTTGTCGTTTCCTTTGTCGTCGCCCTCGGAGTAGTGGCCTGGTTCATACGCTGGGTGCGCGCCCGCGGGTTCGCGCCGTTTGCCCTTTACCGGATCATTTTGGGAATCGCCCTCCTCGTTCTGATTGGCCGCGGAGTTCTTTAGGTGCGCATGGAAACCACCGTAATCCTTCCGGACTTGCAGAGCTGCGTGCTTTGCGAAGATGTTCGCTGCGAAATTAACGGCATGCAGACGCTGGTGGGCGTGATCAACGTGATTCCGGCGCACTCCCTTCCGATCAACTGCATGCGCCTCTGCATCTGGTCGCGCTGGTGCAGCGGCTCGGGAAAGTTTCGGCAGAAATCGCGGATCATCGGCGTGGACGAACAGCAGGTGCTCGCGCAGGCCGAAGTGGAATTCGAGCTGAAGGAGATGGAAGGCCACGCCACGAACGTCCACTACTTTGGTGGCGTCCAGTTCCAGCAGTTCGGATTGCACCATGTCGAGATTTTCCTCGAGAACGAGCTCCGGCTGCGGTTTCCGTTGCCGGTGGTCCAGATCGGGTTGGTCCAGCCGCAATAATTCTCCGTAAAATTCAGAAGAGAACGCTTGCCACGGGGGCGGCTGATGTTCTACAAAGGTCGCCCTCATGTTACGAAGGGCCCTGACCACGCTGTTTTGCTCGTTCGCCCTCGTCTCACCGGCTTTCAGTCAGGATGTCTTTGTTCCCCGCGAATTGAAGGCGCAAGCCGTGCATCCGCCGAAGCCGAAGGAAGTGGTGCGTCGCGCCCAGCCGGTCACTGACGCGGATTTGAAAGCACTGCCCAAGACTGAAACCGCCGCCGCCAAAACCGAGAAGACCGCGCCCAAGGAGAAATCCGCTCCGGTCGTGAAGAGCGATAAGGCCCCTGCGGCCGCCGATCAGGCTGCGAATAAGAAGATCGCGAAAGCAGAAACGCCCGGGCAAAAGACCGCCGCGCCGAAAGAAAAACCGGTGGCAGCCAGGACTCAGACCGCGAGCGACGACGCAGCGACAATCAAAGTGGAAAAGGCGCCAGCTGCCCGGGAACCGCAAGCGACGGAGATAGTGGCCAAAACGGAGTCAACGAAGGAAAAGAAGGACAAAGCCCCGGCGAAAGAAAAATCCGACAGCGAGGTTCCGACGATAAAGGTCGAGAAGCTGGCCGCGACGAAAGAATCTTCCTCGCCCAAGGCAATAGCAAAGAGCGACGCTGCGAAGCCTGACCTGTCGAAAGAGAAAGCTGAGAAACTTGCGGTGGCCCCAAAGGAGAAGACTGCCGGCACCACCTTGGCCAAGGCAGGGCCCGCGAAGGGCGAGACGGTGAAGTTTGAGAAGGCCGCGCCGCCCAAAGACGAACCAGGCCACAAGAGCGTTGCCAGGAGCGAAAGCGTGAAGGTCGAAACCCTCACTGCGAACACGGAGAAACCCGCCGTCAAAGAAAAACCTGCGACCGTGGCCGCGTCGAAGTCGCTGCGGGAAGAGAAGAATCCGGCGAAAGAAGAACCGGCCAGCAAGCCCGGACCGAAAACAGAAACCGCCAAATCTGAAAACGCGGTCGCGAAAAATGAAAAGCCTGCGCCGGCTAAAGACAAATCGGTTACGGCTCCCATAAAACCTTCAGCCGCCAAGTCCGAGGCACCGGTGGCGAAGATCGAACAGGCGCCTCCGCGTGAGGGGCCCGTCAAGCCGGTGAAGGTGCCCGCGAAATCCGAGCAGGTTTCTGTTCCGACGCAAAACGATGCGCCGCAAATTATTCCCGCAGTCGGCGGCGCGTTCGATACCGGGTTCGTCAAGATTGCGGACGGTTTCGATTTCCCGGTCGGTAAACCGGAAGCGGAAGGTTATTACAAAGCCCGTGGCTTCCGGCAAGGTGGCCACGTCGGGGAGGATTGGGACGGCGTTGGCGGCGGCGACACCGATTTGGGTGACCCGATTTACAGCGTCGGGGACGGGATCGTGGTCTTTGCGCGCGACGTTCATTTGGGGTGGGGGAACGTCATTATCGTGCGGCACGCCTATCGCGAAGGCGGAATGGTGAAATACATCGACGCCCTCTACGGCCATCTTGATTCGATGCGAGTCAGCCGCGGCCAGCGCGTGACCCGGGGCCAGCAGATCGCGACGATGGGTAATGCGCATGGCCAATACGACGCGCACCTGCATTTCGAGATCCGCAAGAACCTCGAGATCGGGATGAGCCGTTCAAAGTTCCAGAAGGATTTCAGCAATTACTACGATCCCACTCAGTTCATCAATTCGCACCGGCATCTTTCCGGCGGCGGCGCAAACTACAAGGTGGCGATGAACACCTTCACCCACGACTGGGAGTATCATTTCGATAAGAATCGAAATTTCAGGCCGCGGAAACGAAGCACGAGTGAATCGTCCGCCGCGCTGCGGCGGGCGGTGACGAGCAGATAGTGCTCGCTATCGCTCGAAATCCCAAATCCCAAGGGCCCAAACCCCAGGGAGTCCCAAACGTCAAAACGAAGCGGGTGTCTTGAACGCTCTCATTTGAGCGTTGAGATTTGAAACTTCCCTGGGATTTGGGAATTGGGTTTTGGAGCTTGCCGCGTTAGCGGCTCACAGTTTTCCCATTACCGCGAGAATCAGCACGATCAGCAGGACCAAACCGATTCCGCCAAACGGGTAGTAGCCCCAACCGGAACTGTAACCCCAGCCCGGAAAAGCTCCGACCAGCAGCAGAATGAGGATAACCAGGAGAATAGTGCGCATAGGAGAAGAGTAGAACGGAGCTGTCGCGGCTGACAATGCCTATTTTTTGGATGTGATCGTCAATGCTGTCATCCCGAGGCGCGCAGACGCCGAGGGACCTCACGGTTGCAATTTGCGCCGTCGAGAAAGGTCGTGCGTTGCTTGCCGAAGACGCCATTTGTTGCGCGGATGCAATTGAGCGCCTGCGAGGTCCCTCGGCGCGCTTCGCCAGCCTCGGGATGACATCGCTGTCTTTCGCAAATTCTCTTGCAGCGGTACCCGCGCATCCTATCCTTTTGCGCAGTCCCGAATGTGTCCAGCCGGATGCGTCGGGACAATTTGTTGTCATTTCTTTTCTCATGGCGAACACCATCTTGATCGGCGCGCAGTGGGGCGATGAGGGCAAGGGCAAAATCATCGATGTCCTCACCGCGAAGGCGGACATCGTCGTCCGCAGCCAGGGCGGCAATAATGCCGGCCATACCGTCATTCATCGAGGGACGAAATACGTTCTGCACCTTATTCCCTCGGGCATTTTGCGGCGGGGAAAGCGATGCGTCATCGGCAACGGCGTCGTAATCGACCCGGTGGCGCTCGTGACCGAGATCGAAGGATTGCGCAAGTTAGGCGTCCACATTGGCGAGAACCTCCTGATCAGCGACTGCGCGCACCTGGTGCTGCCGTATCACCGGCTCCTCGACGAACAGCGCGAACTGCGCAAGGGCCATGCGAAAATCGGAACGACGAAGCGTGGGATCGGCCCCGCCTACGGCGACAAAGCCGCGCGGACCGGATTGCGAATGTCGGACCTGATGCAGCCGGTTTTATTCTCGAAAAAATTGCAGGCCAAGGTGCGCGAGAACAACAGCATTCTCCAGGCGCTGGGGGCCCGGCCGATCAATTTCGCCGAGGTAAACAGGCAATATCTCGAGGCTGGCCGGAAATTGCGGCCGTTCGTTACGAACACGGTGGTCTATTTGCATCGCGCTCTGCAGCGCGAAAAGAAGATCCTGTTCGAAGGCGCTCAGGGAACCTTCCTCGATATCGATCATGGCACTTACCCGTTTGTCACTTCCTCGAATACGACGGCTGGTGGCGCCTGCACCGGGTCCGGAGTTCCGCCGCACCGGATGGATCTGGTGGTCGGCGTGATGAAAGCGTACACGACCCGCGTAGGCGAGGGGGCACTGCCGACGGAAGACGCGGGGCTCGCGTGCAAGCTGCACGAAATGGGACGCGAGTTCGGCGCCACGACCGGCCGGGCGCGCCGCTGCGGCTGGTTCGACGCAGTCGCGACTCGTTACGCCACGATGATTAACGGGATCGATGAGCTGGCGGTGACGAATCTGGATGGTCTGGATGGTGTCGATCCCATCAAGGTCTGCGTGGCTTATCGGCTGAACGGGAAACGTCTCGAGGTGCCACCGTGCGATGCTGCGCAGTTGGAAAACTGCGAGCCGATTTATCGTGAATTCCCCGGCTGGAAAAAATCGACTCAGCCAGCTAAGAAGCTTTCCGAATTGCCGACCACCGCTCGAAATTATGTCCGCGCGATCGCCGACCTGACGGGCGCGCCGTTGCGGATCGTGAGCGTCGGCCCGACGCGCGACGAAACGATTATTCTTTGAACGGCCATGGCTGCCGCTCCTAAACTCGTCCCGCGACATATCGCCATCATCATGGACGGCAACGGCCGGTGGGCGAAGACCCGCGGTCTGCCACGGATCAAAGGCCATGAAAAAGGGGCTGATGCCGTGCGCGCCTGTGTCGAGGCCTGTGGCGAACTGAAAATAGAGTTTCTCACCCTCTACGCCTTTTCGGCCGAGAACTGGCAGCGGCCGAAGACCGAGGTCTACGCGCTGATGCGTTTGCTCGAACGTTTCCTGAAAGAAAAAACGCCGGAGCTGCTCGAGAAAAACGTCCGGCTCCAGGCCATCGGCCGCCTGACCGATTTGCCGGCCGGTTGCCAGAAACAACTGCACGAATCCATCGAGCGCACCTCCGGAAACAACGGTCTGACCCTGATCCTGGCGCTAAGTTACGGCGGCCGACTCGAGATCATCGACGGTATCAAAAGCCTGCTCCGCCAGATCGATTCCGGCCACATCGATCGCGCGATGATCGACGTCGACATGTTCAGCAAGCATCTCTACACCCGCTATTATCCCGACCCCGATCTCCTCATCCGCACCTCCGGCGAGATGCGTCTTTCCAATTTTCTCCTCTGGCAGCTCTCCTATACGGAGATGTACGTTACTCCGAAGCTCTGGCCCGATTTCACCAAGAAGGACCTCTTCGATGCCGTCGAAGATTTCGGAAGGCGGAATCGCCGCTACGGCGCGGTGTGAGTGTGGGGTTGGTTGGCAAGCGTGGCTAAATGCGCTGTAGTCGCCCCGCTCTGTCGGGGCGCAGGACGCGATAAATGGTCGACGAAGAGGGGCGCGGCGACGGAGCGCCGCGGCTACAGCGCTTTGGGTGAAGTTAAACAAATGCTTCCGCCACGGAATCGGCGAGAAGCTTTCCGCGAGGCGTGAGAACGAAATTACCGTTTACCTCGCGCAATAATCCAAGGTCGATGAACTCACGGCTTTCGTTTGGCCAAGAACCGAGCTCGTTCGATGGGATGCCGTCTCCTGTCCTGAGTGCGAGGGCAATTCTTTCCGCGCGCTTCATTTCGAGGGTCAGGATTTCTGTTGAGCTCACGGCGGACTGACCGGCCAGAATCCGGTCGGAGTAGGCGCGGTAATCCGCAACATTTATCCAGCGTCGCAGACCGACCGTGGAAAACGCACTCGGGCCGATGCCGAGATAATCGTGGCCGGCCCAATAGCCGCGATTGTGGGAGGAAGCGAATCCCGGACGCGCGTAGTTCGAAATCTCGTAGTGCTCGAAGCCGGCGGCTTCAAGCATGCGCATCGCGGTTTCAAGAAATTGCGCGTCGGACTCTGTGTCTTCGCGAAATTCCCCGCTCGCATGGCGGAGAAAAAATTCCGTGTCCTCTTCGTAAGTGAGGCAGTAGGTCGAGATATGGTCCGGTTTGAGGGCGATGGTTTTCTCCAGGTCGGTTTCCCATTGCGCCAGCGCTTGTCCGGGCAATCCGAACATCAGATCGAGGCTGACATGGGCGAATCCGGCGTCGCGCAAAATGCGAAAGGAAGCCACCGCCTGCGCCGCGTCATGCTCACGGCCGAGCAGCTTGAGCAACTCGTCGTCCCACGATTGCACGCCGAGACTGATTCGATTTACCCCCATCTCACGCAACAGCGCAGCCTTGCGCGATGAAACGCTGCCCGGATTTGCTTCGAGCGTCCATTCGACCAGGCCGGATAAATCCAGGCGATCGCGCAGCCCGCCGATCAGGAACTCCAGTTGCACCGTGGTCAACGCCGTCGGCGTCCCGCCGCCAAAAAAGATCGTCTCTGGTTTCAACGGGAACCGATCGCGAACCTCTTCAATTTCCCGAAGCAACGCCTCGCAAAACCGCTGGGTTTGCGAACTGTCGGCGCGTTCTTTGTAAAACGCGCAGTACGGGCAAATCCGCGCACAAAACGGAATATGGACATAAAGGTGCGAAACAACCTCTGAAGTTCGGGGTTGGACGTTGGACGTTGAACGTTGGACGTTTTCCCCCTGTCTCTTAAGCTCGCTCTCGCCTTTCATCGTGCGGATTCCAATCCTAGCCTCTTTTCTGTTCTGCGCTTTCCTTTCCGCTCGCGCGCAGGTGATTCCCTCCCAGTCGATCGTTTACGCCGCGCACGACCCTTCTGCCATCAAGCAATACCAAACCAATCCGGCGATTGTCCGTGGAATGGTGAACCGCCTCGTCCTGGCCGCCACCTCCCAGCCGGATCTTGCCCGCGCCTGGGGTTCGCTCGTTTCGCCTGACGACAAAATCGGCATCAAGATTTCGGCGGCCGGCGGCGAACTGTTTACCACCCATCGCGATATTGTGAACGCCATCGTGGATGGCCTCGTCGCGGCTGGGCACGCACGCAATAGCATCGTCGTTTGGGACCGCAGCCTCGGCGGCATCAAGGAAGCGGGGTATCGGCCGGACAAGGAGGGCTATCAAATTCAGTCGATTGCGCCGCGCGACGGCTACGACCCCAAGGCGGTCTTCACTGCGCCGATCACTGGAAAGTTGATTTGGGGCGATCTGCAATTTCGGTCCGATCGCGGGATGGTGCCAATCTTCTCCGACCAGGAAACGACCAGCGACGACAGCCACTTCGCCCGAATCCTCACCGGTGAGGTGACAAAAATCATTAACGTTCCCGTGATGAGCGACAGCGCGACATGCGGCATCGCCGGCTGCCTCTACAACATGACGATTCCCAACATCGACAACTGGCGGCGTTTTACCCAGAGCCGCTTCGGCAATACAGCCATTGCCGAAATCTATCGCACGCCGCTGATTGGTCCGAAGGTGGTGCTCAACATCATGGATGGATTGGTCGCGCAATACGCGGGCGGACCGCAGTCCGAGCCGAATTATGCCGTGCACCACGCCACCATCCTGGCGAGCAAAGATCCGGTCGCGATCGATGCGCTCACCGTCCGCCAGATCGAGGAATGGCGGGCGAAGGCGCGCCTGGCACCGATCACCCCGCTCGCGCAGCACGTCCAGGCTGCCGGCCAGCTTCGGATCGGCAACGCCGAGGTGATCGAACTGCGCAACGTCGGACCATGAAAAAGCTGCTCGCTCGCAAAGATCTCCGGGTGCGCCTGCTTCGCTCCGTTTCGCGCTCGTTCTATCTTTCCCTGCGGATCCTGCCCGGAGCCCTGCGCGATCCGTTGTCGCTGGCGTATCTTCTCGCGCGTGCGACCGACACGATCGCGGACACGCCCGAGCCGCCGGCCGCGCTTCGGACCGAAGCGTTGGGTGAGCTCGCCGCCGCCATCCAGGGAACCGCAGTGGAAAAAACGACGGCGCGGTTGCGAGAATCGTTCGCTCCTCTGCAAAGCGATGAAGCGGAGCGAACGCTGATCGAACAGCTTCCCGCGCTTTTGGATTGGCTCGAAGAACTGGAAGCCGCGGATCGCGCCGAAGTCCGCAAAGTTCTCGCCAGGATCAACCGGGGCCAGATGCTCGATCTCGAACGCTTTGAAGCGAGCACGAGCACGAGCACGAGCACGAGCACGAGCACGAGCACGAGCACGAGCACGAGCACGAGCACGAGCATACGGGCGCTCCCGACAGCGGCTGATTTGGATGAATACACCTACCTTGTCGCCGGGTGCGTTGGAGAATTCTGGACCCGGCTTTGTTTCGCGCACGTGAAGCATTTCAGCGACCGGGCGGAGGCCGAGATGGGTGAGCTGGGCGGGCGCTATGGCCAGGGATTGCAGCTGATCAATATTTTGCGCGATGCGGGCAACGATCTGCGGCACGGCCGCTGTTATTTACCGGTCGACGAACTGCATTCCTCGGGCATGGCGGCCGGCGAAATCCTGCAGAATCCTGGGCGCGCCATCTTGGTTGTCGACAAATGGCGCGAGAAAGCGCAACGCGGCCTTGAGTCGGGGATCGAGTATGCGTGTGCTATTCGAAATCGCCGGGTTCGCTTTGCGACCGCACTGCCGGCATTGATCGGAGCGCGCACGTTGGCCCTTTTGCGAGAGGCGGGTCCGAAGATTTTTGAGTGGAAAGTAAAAGTGTCGCGCGGCGAAGTACGGAAAATGATTCTGTCGAGTGCGCTCGCCTCGCCGCGAGAGGTGCGTGTCCTTTTCCAAAAACTTCAAGGAGCGGCGGTTTGAAACCGCCGTCTTAGTTGGTCGGCGATTTGGAAATCGCAGCTCCTTGAGGGCGACAGAGCGCGCGATCGACCTACCGGAAATAATTCCGCTGCTTTTCTGTGATTGGGCGGCCCAATCGCTCCAAGACCTGGAGCATGTCCTCCCAGACTTTGCGTTTTTCCGACGGTGCCTGGTTCCGCAGCAGGTAGGACGGGTGATAGGTGATCATGAGCGGGGTCTCGTGGTGGGAATGCCATCGGCCACGCATTTCCCGCATGGTGCCGCGAGTCCCGAGGAGGCCCTCGACGGCTGTCGCACCGAGGGCGACGAGCACTTTCGGCTTAATAATGTCAATCTGCTCGGCGAGATACGGCAGGCAGGTCTGCATTTCGACCGGTGTCGGCGGGCGATTGCCTGAGCTGCCCGGCGGCATGTCAGGGCGGCATTTCAGTACGTTCGCGATGTAAACGTCGGCGCGAGAGAACCCCATCGTCTCGATGATTTTGGTGAGCAGTTGTCCGGCGCGCCCGACGAATGGTTCGCCTCGTGCGTCTTCGTCGGCGCCCGGCGCCTCGCCGATGAACATCAGTTCCGCATCCGGATTGCCGACGCCGAAAACGGTTTGAGTGCGGCAGGCGGCCAGGTGCGGGCATTTCACGCAGACCGCTACGCGCGCCTGAATCGGCGCAAGGAGCGCTGCTTTGTCGACAAAGCCGGTCGGCTCGGTTTTTTTCTCCCTGCCCGGGCGCTGCAATTCAGCGAGCGAAACTCGCGATGCTCGCGGCAATTTGCCTCCGCGATCTCTCATTTGCTCGAGTGCCTTCACCACCAGATCGAGGGCCGGAGAAAATTCTGTCGCCACGCTGCCGACCATCTGAGGTTTTGCATGGTTCGGCAAGCTTGGAGGGGCGACCGCCGTGTCGTCCCAAAATAATGGGACGGGACAGAGCCCGTCCCTCCAAGTACGGTCCCGGGTGAGCCTCGCCCTGACAGATTACGATTACGCCCTGCCGGAGGAGCTGATCGCTTCGCGGCCGCTGCCGAATCGTCAGGATTCGCGCATGATGGTTCTTCATCGGCGCGAACGGCGGATCGAACACCGGACGTTTGCGGAGCTGGGCGGATTTTTGCGGGTGGGCGATTCGCTCGTGCTGAACAACACACGGGTCGTGAATGCGCGCCGGTTTTCCGATGACGGGAAGATTGAGTTCTTGTTCCTCGAGCAGTGGGGGCCCAAGCGCTGGAAATGTCTGGTTCGTCCCGGTCGCAAAATGAGGGCCGGGGCCCAAGCTGCGATCAACGGCGTCGCGGTGACGGTGGAAGAAATCTGTCCCGAGGGCGAGCGGATCGTTTCGCTGGAGCGCGACCTCGATCCCTGGGAAGGAGGGATGGTCCCGTTGCCGCCTTATCTTCGTCGTCAGGGCGATCCCGAAGATCTCGAGCGGTACCAGACGGTCTACGCGAAAATTTCCGGGGCAGTGGCGGCGCCGACGGCCGGATTGCATTTCACCTCGGAAATGCTCGCCGCACTGCCGCACGCCTTCATCACTCTGCATGTCGGCGCTGGAACATTTCAGCCGGTGAAGGTGGAAAACATTTCCGAGCACCGCATGCATCGGGAGAGTTTTTTAATTTCGGAATCCGCCGCCGCCGCGATCAACGCCGCGACCCGAGCCATCGCAGTCGGCACAACGACGGTGCGCGTCCTGGAATCGGCGAAGCGTGACAGCCAGGGTCGCCTCCTTGCCCAGGATGGCGCTACCGATATTTTCATTCATCCGCCGGCAGAAATTCGCCGGGTCGATGCGCTGCTGACCAATTTCCATTTACCCCGGTCCACCCTGCTCATGCTGGTCAGCGCATTCGCCGGGCGCGAGTTTCTGCTCGAGGCCTACGGAGAAGCGATCCGGGAAAGGTACCGCTTTTACAGCTACGGCGATTGCATGTTGATCCTGTGATTGGAGCCGGCACGCCCTCGTGCCGGGAGATGAAAAACTTCGCGGCAATTTGCTCCCACGGCCTGAGGGCAGGCCGTCTCCAAAACATTATGCTACCGTTGGACCATGGATTCGGCGGAAAAACCCAAGGGCGAACTGGTCATTCGGACGATCGCGATGCCCGCCGACACCAATCCGAGCGGCGATATCTTCGGTGGCTGGATCATTTCGCAGATGGATTTGGGGAGCGGAATTCTCGCCGCGAAAGTGGCGAAGACCCGCGTGGTGACGGTCGCGATCGAGGGAATGTCGTTCCTCCGCCCGGTGCAGGTAGGGGACCGGGTGGCCTGTTATGCGTGGGTGGAAAAGATTGGCCGCACGTCGATGGTTATTCCGGTGGAAGTGTGGGTCGAGCGCTACATGTCTGGCGAGGAAGTGCTGGTGACAAAGGGTGTCTTCACCTACGTCGCCCTCGACAGCGCGGGAAAGCCGATCCCGGTCGAGCGCGGATCGTGAGTCGTTAGTCCGGTTTCGGCGTGTCCTGCGTGTCCGGCATCGGCTGAAAGTTTCGTTCAAGGGGCGGCGGGGTGTCCCGCTTTGGTATTTTGTTTCGTTGCTTAACCACTCGCTGGTTCTCTTTTTCGCGAGCGGCCTTCGACTGTTTGATGTACTTGGAATAGGCGCGTTCGGTCCGGCCGCTCTTCGAAAATCTTGAGCAAGACGGCATGCTCAGCGCCAGGAGAAGGACCAGGCAGAGGGACTTCATCAACGGCAGGCTTTCAGGCGACTTTCTGGTTCGCAGCGTCATGCGACCAGACAAGCTGGCGCGATTGAATCAATTCGTCCACGACCTGGTAAATCTTCAATTCGGAGAAAGCGCAAAGCTGGTAAAGCGCGTCCAGCGTCACCGGCCCGTTCGCCGCGAATTGCCAAACTTGTTCGGCCACCGGCTGCAACTCGGGCGCTCCCGCCGCCGGCCACGCCAGGTTGGCTTTAGTGCGCTGCAATGTCGCTTTGCTGTCCCGAAAACGTTGCTTTAGTTCCGCGAATTCGTCCCGCCCCTGAAGCGCGTTGATCAGCATTTCGCTCGCGTTTTTCGTGATCCGTTCCGACTGAATCCAGTCCTTCTCGGGCAGCCCATCCGCCGCGAAAGTGAATGTGCCCACGAGATGTTCGTTCACGAAGAGCTGCCAGAAAGCCTCCTCGCCAGTAAGATGATCAAACTGCCCGCCGCGCGGCTGGCCCTGCTCGAAGAAGAAGGCCGAGACCAGCTCGGAGTTTGCGCTCGAAATCCGCAGCTGACCGGTTTGGGCGGAATTCGCGATGGTCTGGTAAACGGTGATGAGGTCGAAATTCGCGAGGTTCCCGCTCAGCTCCAGGCAATGACTTTGAGTCAGGGCAAGGTCGCGGGCCTGCGCGAGGCGCGACGCGAGCTGGCTGCTGAGAAAATGGAAGAACGACGGCACGCGGCGGACCAATTCAGGGAAATCCTTGCGCTGAAAACATTGCAGGCTCACCGGTTCACAGGCGCGCGCGACATGTTTACGGGGAAGACCGGATAACGTCTCCACTTCGCCCAAAATATCGCCCCGGGAGAGATAAGCGGCCGGCGCGGATTTTTGCGCCGACGGTTGAATAATCTCGACGACCCCGCGATTGATGATGAAGAGGGCATCGCCCGGATCGCCGGTGGAATAAATTGTTTCGCCTTCCCCAAGATGGCGGACACGGGAGAGCTCGCCGATGGCCTTCAGCTCCAAAAGCCTCAGGCCCGTGCAAAAGGCGAAGAAATCCTGGTCGAACATCCTCATTCTAAAAGCAGGAGTTGTGCTCCGCGGGGAGCTCCAATGTGGGAGGGGCCTTTGTGCCCCGACGAGGGAAGGCGCGGGGCACAAGGCCCCTCCCACATTGGAGGCAGTTGCATCGGCCGCGTCTGGCGTTCAGTCTTCGGCGATGCCCGCAGTCGCCTACGTGTTTGAGCGGTTCCCGTCATTCGGCCAAACGTTCTCCTATCGTGAAGTGGTGGAGCTGGAGCGGCAGGGGACGACCGTCCACGTCTTCTCGATCCGCCGCCCGGTCAACGAACCGGAGCAAGACTGGGACAAACGACTGGTCGAACGCGTCCATTATCTGCCCGAGGAAAAGACTCTGGTCGCGGAAGTAGACCGCGTTCTGCGAGGCAAAACGGTGTCGGATGATACGCGCTCGGCCGTGGAAAAATGGGATAGGCAAGCGGATTTCCTCCGGCTCTATCAGGCAATTTACGTCGGGCTGCGTCTGCGAGAAAAAGGCCTGTGTCATGTGCACGCCCATTTCGCGGGGATGGCCGCGCGCACCGTCTATTGGATCCGGGAATTCTTTGCGATTCCCTACAGTTTCACGGCGCACGCCAACGATATTTTTGCTCCGCGCGAGTTTGTCGTGTCGCTCGCGAAGTTGATCGAGAATGCGGCGGCTGTTGTCACGGTAAGCGATTACGCCGTGCGTCTTTTGCAGGAACGTTTCCCGACGAATGCCGCGAAAATACGTCGCGTCTACAACGGAGTGGATCTGTCGCGGTTTCAACCATCGGACTTCGGCAGCGGCCCGCCGTCGATTGTTTCGATCGGCCGGCTCATCGAGAAAAAAGGGTTCGCCGACCTTATCGGTGCGTGCGCCCTGCTCAGGACGCGCGATCGGGACTTTGCCTGTAGCATCATCGGAGAGGGCCCGCTGGCAGAAGCGTTGCGTGCCCAGATTGCAGCGAATGGTCTGGAGAAATGGGTGGAACTGGCGGGCCCGCAAACGCAGGCCCAAATCGCGTCGCGGCTGGCGCACGCGACGATGTTTGTTCTGCCCTGCACGCGCGAAGCTGATGGCGGCATGGACAATTTGCCGACGGTCATCATGGAAGCGATGACGGCCGGGCTCCCGGTGATTTCGACACCCCTTGGTGGGATTCCCGAAATGGTCGAGCCAGGGGTGAACGGAGAGCTGGTGCCCGAGCGCGATCCGGAGGCCCTTTGTGTCGCGATCGAGCGTTTGCTCGCTGATCCGGACCGGGCGCGCGGACTCGGAAAACGCGGCCGGGAAATCGCGCGGGAAAAATTCTCAATCGAGGCCTGCGCGCGGCAGCTACAGCAACTTTTCGACTGCATTTAGCGCGATCCGTTGGATCTGGGGAGCGCAGGCTGCCAGCCTGCAGTTGTCGGCAGCTTGCCGCAACATCTGCGGACGTGTTTTGTTGTGAGGACTAACGGAGCTGAAAGACACGTCTCGGCAGGCTGCCGAGACGGGCAGGCTGGCAGCCTGCGCTCCCCAGGACACGAATCACGCAGCACTTTGCTCTTGCCTGAACAATTCCGTGGGTGCGAAATGGGCGCATGAAAACACTGGTGCGCCTCCTATTTTGTTTCACGCTTTCAATTGCCGCAGCCGCGACCACGTTCGGCCAGAAGTCGGACTGGGTTTCGAGCTACAACACTCTCCTCGGGAAGTATGTGACCTCGGGCGGAGTGAAATACGCTGAATGGAAAGCGAATGCCGGGGACATGCAGGCAATTCAGGCAGTCGTCGACGGCATTTCGAAAGAGAACGTCTCGGCGATGGGCAAACAGCAGCAACTCGCCTTTTACATCAACGCCTATAACGCCTGGATCCTGCACGAAGCGCTGGGCAAATATCCGACGAAAAGTGTGAAAGACGCGCTCTTCACTTTCTTCACCGGTAAACGGATCACCGTGGCCGGTCAGCAGATGAGTTTCAATGCCCTCGAGAAAGACACCATTCGTTCGAAGTTCAACGACCCGCGGGTGCATTTCGCCCTCAACTGCGCGAGCCGGAGCTGCCCGCCGCTGAATCGAACGGCGTTTAGTGGCGACAAGCTCGATGGACAGTTCGAAGCGCTCGCGAAGGGGTACGTGAACTCGGAGCACGGCGTGAAATTCAATGCCGCCACCAAATCGGCCGAGCTCTCGAAAATTTTCGACTGGTATAAGGACGACTTCAAGGCGGAGGGCGGCGCGATTGCCTTCATCAATAAACGCCGATCCTCCCCGCTTCCAGCCGATGCGAAGATTAGTTACCAGGACTATGATTGGGGCCTGAACGAGGCTAAGTAGCAGGATGGTCGCGCTAAACGATTCCCCTGGAGGGACGACCGCCGTGTCGTCCCAAATTGTGGGACGGGACAGCGCCCGTCCCTCCAAAAGACAGTGGCGCGACCGCTGGCGGGCATTCCGCACCCCGATCAATCCCGAAAAAGCGCGGGTGCTGAAGGAGCGGTGGGAATCGTTGCCCCTGGAATTGCGGACCAATAACCAGATTTCCGGCCGGCATCTCACCCATTGCGGGTTCACGCTGGGCGCGAGCTACTGCTCGTTTCATTGCACCCATTGTTACCTGCCGAAGAACGCGAACGAAATTCCGATCCCTTCGCTCGCGCAGGTAAAGGAACAGATCGACGCCAACCGCCGTTTGCAAGGACCTGGCGGTGGACTCCAGATCACGGGTGGCGACGTCGCGGACGCCTACTGGAAGTCGGGGCGTGGCGACGAGCTGATCGAGATCGTGCGCTACGCCATTTCGGTCGGGTCCATCCCCATGCTGATGACGCATGGCCAGACCCTGATCGAGCAACCGCAATTCCTGGAGCGCCTCATGGTGGAAGGAGGGTTGCGGCAAATTTCCGTGCACGTCGACATGACCCAGGCCGGCCGTCATGGATATCCGATTGGTCGGATCAAATGCGAAGCGGACCTGCACCCAGTGCGCCAGGCCTTCACCGATCTTGCCCTTCAGATTCGGGAAAAGACCGGGCTTCTCCTGGAGTACGCACTGAGTTTTACGGTTACGCGCCGCAACATCGATGATGTTCCCGAAGTGATCCGGTGGTACCTGGCCGATCCGCAGCGCAGCTATATCTGGCGCATGCTCAGCTTTCAGCCGGAAGCCGACACGGGCCGCACGATTTTCTCGCAGCGGCCCATTACCTCTGCCGATGTCTGGGAAAAAATCTGCGCCGGCGTCGGCTTGCCGCTGCGGCGCGACGTCTCGATCTTCGGTCACCCCGATTGCAACAGCTGGGCATCGCTCCTGATCGCCCGGCCTTCCGGCAAAATTTTCCCTCTGCTCCCCGATGACAAGAAATTTGATTCGCTCCTCGGCGAGGTGTTGCAAAAGATCGGCGGCCTATCCCTGGTGAATGACGACGCCGGTACGCCGCCGTATCGGCTCGCTGGCGTCTTGTTCCGCCACCCGCTTCTGGCGGCGAAACTCGTTTCCAAACTTTTGCGTTACGTTACTTCGCGAAAAGCGCCGCCCGAAATTTTCCGTTCGCTGCTCCGTGGCCAGGTCCACACGCTTGGCGTTGGCATGCACAACTTCATGGACGCAAAACAAGTGGCGCAGGCCGATACCGATCCGGTGATTCGGGCGCGGCTGGATTCCTGTGTCTTCAAGGGCGCCGTGAAGAAGAACGGCGAATGGGTTGCGGTCCCGATGTGTTCGATGAACCAGCAGACGTGGTCGGAAGTTTACGATGGAAGGTTGAACGATCCCGAGCTGCTGAAAGAGCCGCAGGTGTTCAGCAAGACGGAAGTCGCGCACGCGGCGGAAACATAAACGCACCGGCTCGACAGAGTCCAGGCCTACAGAAGATCGCGAACGCAATTCATCGCTCGCAGGTAAACCCGATGGCGGCCAACGCCCATCAATTCCTCCTCCATCAGTTGGGCCGGATCGTTGCTGCCGGCAGGCATGAGCTGCGGAGGCGGGGTTTGGCCCGGGGCCGCGGCCGTAACGTGCAACAAATCCGAGTCTTCCGGATTCAAGACGCGAAATTCCATTCCATTGCATTTCAAAGTGCAACGGCTGATCGGTGTTTCGCCGCGCTCTTGCAGCGAGACGCTGATGGCGGTTCCGGACTCGCTGCGAAAGGTGAGTTTGTTGTCCCGGGTCCTGCCCTCGACCTTCCATTTCAATTGCGACGCCAGCCAGCCGCTAAGAAGTAACGCCGTCGAACGATAGCCGGCCCCGAAGTCGATCTCGACGGTCTTGATTTCTTCAAAACGGGCCCGGGCGGGCGCCGGATCGAAGAACTGGGCGATGGCCAGACGGAATTGGACGAGCCGCGTCCAGTTTAGATCACACAGCAGGATGCGTTGTTTCCCTTCGGCCTGGGCGGTTTCGACGCGCTCCATCTGCGCGCAAAAATCACTCCAGCGCTGGCTGTCGTAGATGACGCGATCGACCCACGCCCAAAGTTGGGGGTCCATGGAATCGTGAAATTCTCCCTGCCACCAAAGGTAAAAGGGGAGGTCGGAGTCGAGGTGCGAAAAAACAATATTGGGGAGGAGTCTGGTGCAGGGACCTTCCAGGAGGAAGGAAAGCTGTTCGCAGCAAACTTGTTTGTTGCCGGACTGGCTGACATGGCAGTGCGCGGTCACCCAGGCTTCCACGCGATTCTCTTTTGCGCCCGGATTGGCTCCGATCACAATCGCGCGGCAGGCGTGGTTTTCCGTGATCTTGGAAATGATTTGAGTATTGATGGGAAGTGAATCGGGCGCTTCGCTGTAAACCGCGAGATTCACCAGGGAAGCGCGGGTCTTGACCCCACCGTTCTCCACCCAAAGCCTCTTCAGTTCCCGATCGATCCTGCCGATTTCGACAGGCATTCCCGGCGAAAAAGTTTCGGTTGGCATGACTTCGGTGTTCACAAACGCCGCCAGGCGCGGCCGTCGCGAGCCAGGAATTCGTCCGCGGCGTCGGGTCCCCACGACCCCGCCGGGTACTCGAAAAGTTTGGGCGGCTCTTCCTTCGACGCCCAGGCCTCTTCAATCGGGTCGATGAAGGCCCAGGCTTCCTCCACCTCGTCGCGCCGCGCGAAAAGGGTCGCATCGCCGCTGGTCGCATCGAGGAGCAAACGTTCATACGCCTCCGGACTCGCCTTCCCAAAGGAAGTTCCGTAGTGGAAATCCATCTTGACCGGTTCGATTCGAAAACTGGTTCCTGGCATTTTTGCCTGCATCCGCAGCGAGATTCCCTCGTCCGGTTGAATGCGGATCACGAGCACGTTTTGATCGAGCGCGCTCATCTCCTTGTTGAACAGGACCTGCGGCGCCTTCTTGAAATGAACTGAGATTTCCGTGCCGGATTTTGGCAACCGTTTGCCGACCCGGACAAAAAACGGGACGTTCGCCCACCGCCAGCTATCCACAAAAAGACGCAGGGCAACGAACGTCTCCGTCTGCGAATTCGGGTTCACATTCTTCTCCGCGCGATAACCTGGGGCCGCTTGGCCGTTAATCGCGCCCTCCGCGTACTGGCCGCGGATGACATTCTCCGCCACCTTTTCGCAGGGGATTCGCCGGAGGGAGCGCACCACTTTCACTTTTTCATCGCGGATGGCGTCCGCGCTCAGGTCGGTCGGCGCTTCCATCGTCACCAAACAAAGGAGCTGGAGTAGATGGTTCTGGACCATGTCGCGTAACGCGCCGGCGCCTTCGTAGTAACCGGCGCGACCCTCCACGCCGAGAGTTTCCGCCGCCGTGATCTGGACGTGGTCGATGTAGTGCGAATTCCAGAGCGGCTCGAAGATCGCGTTCGCGAAGCGCAGGACCAAAATATTCTGCGCCGTCTCCTTCCCGAGGAAGTGATCGATCCGGTAGGTCTGGTCTTCTGCAAAGGCGGTGTGGACAACGGCATTCAATTCCCGGGCCGACGCGAGATCGGTTCCAAACGGTTTCTCCACGATGACGCGGGCCCAACTGCCTTCGCGGGCTTTGTTGAGCCCCGCCTCTTTCAGGTTTTTAATAATGGGCTCGAACTGGTCGGGCGCCACGGCGAGGTAAAAAAGCCGGTTGCCGCCGGTTCCGCGCTCCTGGTCGATCTTGTCGAGCCGTTCCGCCAGACTCTTGTAGCCGGCGGCGTCGTGGAATTCACTTTGATGATAGAAGAGCGCCTGGGCGAAACTGTTCCAGACTTCATCCCGGACCGTTTGGCGGGAAAACTTTCGGGTCGATTCGCCCTGCTCTTTGCGAAATTCGTCGTCCGTCTTTGGTCGCCGCGCGAAACCGATGACGGTAACCGCAGGCGGCAATTCGCCATCTGCGGCGAGATTGTAGAGGGCGGGAATCAGCTTCCGCATCGTCAGGTCGCCGGTCGCGCCAAAAATAACGACACTGCACGCCTGTGGAACCGTTCTGGTCGCGAGACCTTCGCGGAGTGGGTTTGCCTTTTGGGTATCCGAAGTTTTGCTCATGCGGGAAAGCAGATTTACGCAGATTCGCCGCAATTAAGTAAGAGGAAAATTTCTTAATGGTAGGGGCGGCGTGCTGCGCCGTCCGCTTCGGGGTTCAGGTTTAACGCCGTTCGCGGACGCCGCAGCTCGCCACGGCGAGTTCGTCCGGCGGCGAACGCGGCGTCCCTGCCATCTCAAGTTACGACGGCAGCGGAAATCGGCGTGTGAGCTCGCGAACTTTGCCGCGGATCTCTTCAAGGCCGGCGTTGTCGTCGCGGCGGTTCAGGGCGTCGTTAATCAGGTCGGCGATGTCGAGCATCTCTTCTTCCTTCATTCCGCGGGTGGTCACAGCGGGGGTGCCGACGCGGATGCCGCCCGGTTTGAAAATCGGGTAGGTGTCGAAGGGAATGCCGTTTTTGTTCACGGTGATGCCGGCGCGGTCGAGGACTTCCTGAGCGACTTTCCCGTTGATGTCCTTCGGGCGAAGATCGACGAGCATGAGATGGTTGTCAGTGCCGCCCGAGGTGATGCGGTAGCCGTGCTTCGTTAGGCCGGCGGCGAGCGCTTTGGCATTCACAACGACCTGCCGCTGATAATCGCGGAACTGCGGTTGGAGCGCTTCGTGAAAGCAAACGGCCTTGGCCGCGATGACGTGCATGAGCGGGCCGCCTTGGACCCCGGGGAAAACAGTAGCGTCGATGGCTTTCGCGTGTTCGGCGGTGCACATGACGATGCCGCCGCGCGGGCCGCGCAAACTCTTGTGAGTGGTGGTGGTGACGAACTGCGCGTGCGGGATCGGAGTGGGATGCTGGCCGCCGGCGACGAGGCCGGAAATGTGCGCCATGTCGATGAACAAGATCGCTCCGACCGAATCGGCGATTTGGCGGAGCCGCGGGAAATCGATGATGCGCGGATAGGCGGACGCGCCCGCAGTGATCATCGCGGGGCGGACTTCTTCGGCTTGTTTCTGCAAGGCGTCGTAATCGATCTGCTCGGTTTCCGCGCTCACGCCGTACTGTGAGACCTCGTAAAACTTGCCGGAGAAATTCGCCGGATGGCCGTGGGTAAGATGGCCGCCGTGGGCGAGGTTCATCGCCAGAATCTTGTCGCCCGGCTTCAGCATCGCGAAGTAAACGGCCATGTTCGCTTGCGCCCCGCTGTGCGGCTGGACGTTGACATGGTCCGGGCCGAAAAGCTGTTTCGCGCGCGCGATCGCCAGCTGTTCGACCGTGTCGACGTTTTCGCAGCCGCCATACCAGCGTTTGCCGGGATAACCTTCGGCATATTTGTTCGTCAGGACGCTGCCCTGTGCCTCCATCACCGCACGGCTGGTGAAGTTTTCCGAAGCGATCAACTCGATGTTCTCTCGCTGCCGTTTTTCTTCCGCGACGACGGCTTCAAAAACTTCCGGGTCGACTTTGCGCAAGCCGCCCCCGCCGATCGAGCTGGAGGAGCCAGGAGAATTCGAAGAGGTCCGGATGTCGTTAGGCTGATCTGCCATGGTAAAAGATGAAGTTCCGCCGCCGCGCGATTTTGCCGGCACCGCGAGTTCGCTTTGTTCTACGAACGCCAGCACGGTCGGTAAAGCGTTTTTGATGGTGGAGGCGCAGATGGTATAAACGTCGCGACTGCACCCGATCGGGTCCGGCACATCGCGCCACACCGTCATTCCGGGCTCCTCAAATTCCCGGAGGAGGTAGGTCTTTTCCGCTGCGTGCGGGAAGAAGGTGTGAATCGTCTCGAGATGCGCGCTGGTCATGGCGAAAATGTGGGTGGCGCGATCGACCAGGGTCGCGGTCAGCGGCTGGCTGCGGACGCCGCGGATATCCACGCCTTCCTCTTCGCAGACGTTGATCGCGTGGAGGCTCGGAGGCTGGCCTCGGACCGCGTGGACGCCCGCGGAAGCGACCTCGATGTCCTTGCGATTGCCGAGCAAACGCTGAAACAACCCCTCAGCCATCGGGCTGCGGCAAATATTTCCCGTGCAAACGAAGAGGACGCTTTTCACGATTTCAACGCCGGCGCGTGCCGGCAAAACAAACTAGAATCAAACCGAATCAAGTCAACGCATCCTCCCGTTTCCGCGGCGGATCCTGGCAGATCACCTCTCGAAAAAGTAGAGCGCAATAGAGAGAGCAACGAGGATTATCGCAGTAATCCACCAGATCGCTTTTATCCCGGCCGGTTTCGCCTGGGGCGCAAACTCGCGGCGGATGAATTCGTCGTAATCGAAGTCGCCATCAGGCAAATCAAGCGCATCCTGAGCGTCGGCATCGATTCGCCATCCCGAATTGTGATCCGCTCCACACTCGGGGCAAGCCAGAGAACCAGCCGGGACTTGCTCGCCACAGACGGGGCATGGGTCGGGCGCTTCGGGCTTCGAACGGGCCATTCCCGAGTAAAGCCCAGGCGGCGATGATTTCCAAACCGTCGCGTCCTGCGTGCTTGAATTTAGTTCCGGGACCTTGTGAAATGTCCGCAAATGAACGGGGAGCAATCAAAGATCGAAATTCTCGCTCCATTCGGTGCCGCCTACGAATGGATGAAGGCGATGCTCTTTCGTCCTTTTGATGTCGCGAAATGGCTCACGATAGGATTTGCCGCCTTTCTCGCGGGGAGCTGGGGTGGGGGACTGAATTTCGGCCGAATCGGCCGCCTTGGTGGAGGAGACTGGAAATACAGGGTGACGAGTGACGGCAACCTGCCGGGCGATTGGAACGTCCCGGCGTGGGCAATCGCTCTGGTTGTTGCCGGCGTGGTCGTCGTGGTGATCCTCGCGTTTGTTTTGATGTGGGTGGCCGCTCGCGGCCGATTTATTTTCACGGATTGCGTGGTGAAAAACCGCGGCGCCATCGTTGAGCCGTGGCGGGAATTTCGCCGCGAAGGAAACAGCTTCTTTCTCTTTTCGCTCGTGGTCGCTCTCGCCATGATTCTTCTCACGGCGATCCTCATCCTCATGATCGTCGGCGCGCTCAAATTGTCTTCGCACCACGAGGGGCCTTTCGTCGTGGTAATTCTGGGCTTGATCGTTTTGGGCCTGGTCTGGCTGGCGGTCACATTATTTTTTGCCCTCGTGACGCAGTTCATGGTTCCTGTCATGTACCGGCGCCGTTGCTCGGCGCGCGAAGCATTTTTGGACGCATCCCGGCTCATGCTGCGGAATCCGGGACCGTTTATTTTGTTCGTCTTGTTCGGCATTGTGCTTCTGCTCGCTGTCGGCATTGTCGGCGCCATGATTTCCTGCCTCACCTGCTGCATCGGCGGGCTGCCCTACATCAGCACCGTGTTGCTTTTGCCCGCCATCGTCTGGCTCGCCGCTTTCAAGCTCTTGTTCCTCCGGCAATTCGGAGAGCAGTATGACGTCTGGGCAGCTGTCGGATTCCCGCAAGTCCAGCCGGCGGTGGCCCAGCCTCCGGGGCCTTCCTTGCCGCCCCCGTCATCGGCCTGATTACCAGGACGGTCCCTTTTTCAAAGCAGGGAACTTGTCTTCCGCCAGGATTTCCAGGCGAACGCGGGCCGATCCTTCGCTCAGCATTCCCAATTTTGCGGCCGCTTCCTTGCACAGATCGATCAGGGAGTGGCGATCTGTAATTCCACGGTCGGTGATGCGGACGACGACGCTCTTGCCGTTGCCGAGGTGGGTCACGCGAACTCTGGTGCCGAGGGGGAGACGATTGTTGGCGGCCGTGAATTCGTCTTTGTCGGCACGTCGCCGGGCGAGCGAATTCGGAGGAACGTTGTACCAGACGGCGTAACCTTCCAACGTTACGGGCTTCTTCACGTCCGGTTTCTTGGGATTCATCACCTGGGCGGACGAATTGAGCGCCATACCTAACGACAGGATGGCAAGACCGAAACGCCGAAACCTGCGTCCGGAATTACCTGGCGGGAACGGCATATTGGCCCTCGCGAATCACGTCGCGGATTTTTCGCGCGAGAGTCTGGGGCGTGAAAGGTTTTTGGAGCAGCTCGTACTGCGGCTCGAGGACACCGTGGTTTCCGATGTCGGTGTCTGAATAACCAGAGACGTAAAGAACCTTCATGTCGGCGCGGAGGGCGCTGAGTTTTCCGACGAGTTCGTGGCCATTCATGTGGGGCATGATCACATCGGTCACGAGCAGATGAATCGGTCCATCGAATTCCCCGGCCAGATTGAGGGCTTCGATCCCGTCGCTGGCGCACATCACATTGTAGCCCTGGTCTTCGAGCACTTCGCACACGAGCTCGCGGACGATCTCTTCGTCCTCGACCACAAGGACGGTCTCGAAGTTGGCCGATTTTTCCACGGGCAGGGGTAGTGTCCGGCTAAGATCGATCGGCGCCGATTCCTGTGGCAGATAAATCCGGAAGGTGCTGCCCTTGCCCGGTTCGCTTTCCACCGAGATGCCGCCTCCGGTTTGGCGAACAATTCCGTAAACCGTGGCGAGCCCGAGGCCGGTTCCCTTGCCGGGCCCCTTCGTGGTAAAGAACGGTTCGAAGATGTGCGACTTCGTCGCTTCATCCATGCCCGCTCCCGTATCGGTGACCGAAAGCATGACGTAATCGCCCGGGGCGAGCGACGCAGCAATCTGCGGGGCGGTGATCCAATCAAGCCGCACGTTCTCGGTGCGAATAATCAGTTTGCCGCCGCGCGGCATCGCATCGCGCGCGTTTACGCCGAGATTCAAAACGACTTGTTCGAGCTGGCTCGGATCGGCTTTCACGCGCCCGTTCTCGGCATCGGGATGCGACTGCAAATCGAACCGCTCGCCGATGACCCGCCGAAGGAGTTTCTCCATCTCGCCGACCAGGGTATTCAGGTCGATCACTCGCGGCTGGAGGATTTGTTTGCGGCTGAAGGCGAGCAGCTGCCGGGTTAGCGCCGCCGCCTGCTCGCCCGCCTTGCGGATTAGCTCCGCGTTTTGCTTCGCCAGCGAGTTGCTGCTCGTTCGCGTGGCGATGAGCTCCGCGTAGCCAATGATCGCGGTGAGAAGATTGTTGAAATCGTGCGCCACGCCGCCGGCCAGCCGGCCGACTGCCTCCATTTTTTGCGAATGGCGGAGCTCTTCCTCGCTTTTGCGCAGCGCTTCCTCGGTGACGCGCCGTTCCTCCATTTCGCGGATGAGGTTGTCGCGTTGCTCGAAAAATTTCTTCGTCGCCCGGGCCATCTCACCGAACTCGGAATGGTCCCAGCAGAGGCGCTCGATCGGTTTCGGGTCGCTCCGCTTCAAGGTGTCCATGATTCGGCGAAGCGGGTGGCTTACCCAGCGCACGACCGACCAGTAAATTAGAAGGAGCAGGACGGACGCGAAGATAAACAGCGACATGATCAGGCGCTCGTTCGACCGGTTCAAAAGCCCGACGACCGGCATTTCGTTTCGAACCACGAGGTAGGCGACCGTCTGGCCGTCCCACCCCGGCAAAGGTTTTGAAAAGGAGATCAGACCATCTTCCACGATTTCCCGCGGCGGCTGGCGGCCGAATACCAGGCTCAGGTTGGTATTCGAGAAGAGGGCCATCCCTTCCAGCTCCGGCTCATTCCAGAGCCGGCCGACGAAGAAGAAGCCCTCCTGGGGAGTCTGGCGTGAGTAGTCTTTCGAACCGTGAACGGTGGCGCCGCGGATCTCCATCCAGTAGTCGGCGACTTTGATGAAAAAATGAGCGGTCGGTTGTTGCGCGAAAAGCTTGTCGAACGCTTCAGGAGGCAGGGGAAGATCGGGCGGTTTAATGTCTTTTTGTTTTTCCGCCACCGCCTTGTCTTGTTCCGGGTCCGCGAGAAGCGCATAGCGCGAGTAGACGAGCGTTTTATCTGGAGTGAAGATCCACGCCGCGTGTGCCTTGTAACCTATAAGGCTTTCGTTGCTCACATTCTCTTCCAGCCAACGGGTATTCTTGGTCTGGATCGCGTGGACCATGGCGTCCCACGTCGTGTCGTAATCCGCGAGGGTTTCCAATGGCTCGCCGTCCTTGGCCAGAAAAGCATCGAAGGAGCGTTTGGCTTCCACGAGCCGGTTCGTCCGGATCTCGCGGAACTTCCGCTGGTCAAACGCGCGAAAGGCCCAGAGGCCGGCTATGAAAATCGCTACCACAGCCAGCAGCAAAAGCGTGATCTTGGTTTGGACTTTCATTTCAATCTTACAACATCCCGTTGCCTCCCTTCGCGGCCGCGCAATATAGGCCTCAATCAGACGGCTCCACTATCTTCTTATTCGTGCAAACGCTCCTCGCGAATCGCAACTATTTTCAACTCCTTACCTTCCGGGCGAATGGCCCACCAGTTTTTGGTGTGCCCCCGGGCCTTGTTTTTTGTTGTTCGAGCGCTGCTCTGCAGCTCAAAAGCGATCGTAAACTCGATGTCGGTTTCGCCCTCGTTTCCCGAGGCAAAAAAGCTCACCGGCTCGGAGAGGGTATATTTCCGTTCCGGCCAGCGTTTGACATAGTTGCTGGTGTCTTGCGTCACGAACGGTTGCGAAACCGTGCCGTGATCGAAATATCTTACCGGAAAGGCGTAATACTTTACCTGGGCCGCCACGTCCTCAGTTTCGGCATCCCGGAGATAATCCTGCACAAACTTGTTCACCCGTTCCGGTGTGAGATCCTGCGAAGCCGGGGGCGATTCCGCGGGTGGAGGTGGGCTGGGCGACAAGTCCGGTTTCGCCTCCGCCTCTCTCTGCAAGGCAAGACGCTGCGACTCGGGCAATGCACTCTCGATGTCGCTCTTGAGCACAGGGACATCGGGTAACGGTGCCGACGCCGCGAGGGTGGCGGGCTGGATGTGTAGGGAGGTCGCAGTGTCCGGGTCGACCGTGCCGGTGACCGCGAATCCTTTCCGTGTCTGGTAACGCTTCAGAGCGTCGACCAGCACCGGGCTGCTTTGGCCGTCGATGTTGCCAAAATAGAGATTGCGCTTGCGCAGTTCTTCCTGGACCTGCCGCACGGTTTCATCCGCCTGAACGAGGGTGGAAACGAAAAGACCAAAAAGACAAAGGAGCACTCGTATCATCCCACCTTTGCATCGTATGGAATTTATAGTTCGGTCGCCTGCCAGAACTTGCGGAACGCCCCCGGCCAGCTCCGGTCGACCACGCTCTGCCGAGCTTTCTCCCCCATGCGGGCTCGCAACGGCGCGTCGCGGCTGATCCGGTCAATCGCGCGCGCGAAATCTTCCGCGTCGTGTGCTTTCGTAACCAGACCGGTTGTCCCGTCTCGGACTAACTCCTTCGGCCCGCCCAAATCTGAGACGATGACCGGCAGCCCGGAAGCCTGTGCTTCGAGAACGACGTTTCCGAAAGTGTCCGTTGTGCTCGGGAAGACAAAGACGTCGGCCGAAGCATAGGCCTTCGCCAGCGCCTCGCCCTTGAGAAAGCCGAGAAAAACCGCATCCGGAAGCGCGGCGGCCAAAGCTTCGGCGTACGGCCCAAGCCCGACCAGATACAGCTTCACCGGGTGACCCGTCTCGCGAAGTTTCTTATAAGCCGTCGCCAGGACATCCAGATCTTTTTCACGGGAGATCCGGCCGACATAGAGGAGGCGCACTTCCTTGCCGTTCGCACCGGCACCCGGCCAGAACGTGAGGTCGCGCCGGGAGGGATGAAAAAGATCGGTGTCGAGCCCGCGCGGCAGGATCTGCAACTTCTCCGGCGCAAACCCCCGGTCGATCCAGCATTTGCGGTAATGCTCGGAGTTGACGAAAACGGTGTCGACCTGGCCGTAGAGCCAGTGCATGTAGCTCCAGGCGAGGCTTTCGAGAAAACGGTCCTCGGTCAGGATGCGCACGTATTCCGGGATGTCAGTGTGATAAATCCCGCTGGTTTGCAGGTTCAACATTTTCGCCGCCAACAGCCCGATCAGGCCCATCGGACCCGGGGTGCTGATGATGATCTCGGTGAATTGCTCCCGCTGGATGTAATCGAGGATCTGCATGATCGGCGGAAAGCTCAGCCGTTGCAGTTCATACTCGGGCAGCGCGAATTCGCCGATCGGCCGGAAATTCTTGATCGGGATATCGTGAACGGTGAGCCGGCGTCGGGACGTGACCACCATCAGTTTTTCACCGGCCGCCACCCCCGCCGCCGTCATTTTGCGGATCGTGGTGGCGACGCCGTTGACGTCGTCGAGTGTGTCGGTGAACCAGGCTCGCTTCTGGTTTTGCAGAACCAGGGGAACCGTCCCCGTCATTTTCGAGAAGATGTCGCGCAGCCAGCGGCGGGATGGCGCCTGGCTGTGAAACCCGTAAATGTAAGGAGAGAGCAGCACGATGATCGGCGCGATCCCACTCAACGCCTGGATGCTTTCGATCACATTCCCGGTGCGCAATTGCTGGACGAATTTCTCGAAGAGCCGAAACGCGAGCTGTTCGCAGACCAGGTTCGCCATCAGAAACGTGCGGCGCTCCGGCTCGGTCACGCCTTTCATTTCCCGGGCGAGGCGCGCCTTGACCTTCGGGCGCGAGAAATGTTTCGAGAGCCCTTTCCAGAGTGAAACGTTCCGCGGCTTCGCCAGCTCGAAGATTTTCCCGGACATCACTCCATGTGCGACGAAGGTCGCTTTCTCCCGCAGCGTGAATTCCGTCGGGTCGCGCCCCTCCATGAAACGCGAGAACATTGTTTCCAGGAGGGGGCCGGTTGGGCCGAGGCGCTCGGTGAACCGGTCCTGGATGAAACAGGAGACGGTGTTGTAGAATCCGTGGGACAAGGCAAGGGGCGTTCCGCCTTCCCCTCGGGGCTCGCATTCGCCCGCGCGGACAAGGCCGAGAAAATCCGACGCCGTCCGGGCCTTTGGCGTTTCCGTGTAAGCGCCGGCCACGAACTGCCCGCCGTGATCGTCCGAGCCGCCGGTGAAGATTTTGCGCCACGGCTCCGGGTGGGTCGGGGTGAGATTATGCCGGTTTGCCAGCTCTTCGATTTTTTGCGGAGTCAGGCCGGAGAAAAGCTCGCGCGCCAGCACGCTCAGGAGCGCATCGCGCAGTCCATTGATTCCTTCAAAATGCTTAAAAAGGAGAATAAGTCGCTCAAGGTGTTCCGCTTCCAGTTTTCCATTGATGCTGTAAAGTGGGTGCGCCACGGAATGGGCGATCCCCTCGCTTTGGAGGTAGCTTTGCAGGTCGAAAATGTTTTCTCGCCGAGCGGCAATCCCCGCATGCTGCGCTTCGGAAATGCCCCACACCAGCAGGTGGATCTTGCACGGATCGGTCGGAAAATAGGTGGTCACTTCCTCGCTGATAAAAGTTCCTTCCAGCTCCGCGATCTCGAGATTCCCGTCGATCGTGTCGTGATCGGTGATGGTGACAAAATCCATCCCGCGTTCGCGCAGGAGCCGATGGAGCTCGCGCGGATCGCTGTAGCTGTCCGGGAAATCGAAGCGCCGGAAGAGCCACTCTTCGGAGCGCGCGCTGAATCGCGAATGAATATGGAGATCGCACCGACTCATAAGCAGTCCGTTAATTGCGCTGGCGCGTGCGCTTCTCCGCAATCCAATCGCGGTAAGTCGTGGCGTTCCGATTTTCCATGAGGCGATCGGTCAGTCGGAGGATTTGGTGCCAGATTTCGGGATGCTTTCGGTCGGGCGGATGGATGCTAACGCGCGCCAGGGGCGCGTCCAGGAGCTGGCGAATGAGGAGATTGTTCCAGGCGAGGCTGGTTGTCCGCCGCCAGCCGCTCCGAACACTGTAAGCGAGCGTCCGGGCGGAATAATTTTCCCCTGAGCGCAGGTCGCGGACCCTCGCCAATCGAGTTGTGTATTCCATCTCGGCATCGGTGGCGGCGCGCTCTGCGGAAGCGCCGAGTAGCCACGCCGGCGCGATGAAACCGCGCGGCGTTAATCCGGCGGCGGCAAATTCCTCGCGGGCCTGGCTAATCCGCCGGAAGGCTTCGTCATAGCCGAGATCGTAGAACTCGCCTTCGTCCTTCGTGTAGAAACGGGTGAAAAGTTTTTCAGTGAGTTTCTCGCCGTTGCGCCGCGGCCTTTCGTGGAAGTAGCCGTGAATTACGATCTCGTGTCCCTTCGCTTCCAATTCCTGGAGCCAGCGGACAAAGCTCCGGTCTTCCGCGAAGCAGCCGTGATGATGATAATTCGGCACGACCAGGAGCGAGCAAGTCGACACGCCGTGGCGCGCGAGTTCGGTTACGATTTCTTCCACCGCCGGCCGCGTCGCGGGGGCGACATCGTGCACCGAAACGACGAGTGCGGCCCGCTCCACTTCCGCCGAAAGCGCGAAAATGGAAGACAACGACGTCGCACTGGCTCCGGTCACGCCGGATTTTCGGTCTCAACCACACCGCAAACAAGCCTAATCGGTGTCCGCTTGTCTCGTGGTAGGGACGCCGCGCTGCGGCGTCCGCCGATCCAGTGACAGCGCTATATTGGTATTGCGGTCGGACGCCGCAGCGCGGCGTCCCTACCTGGAAGGATTATGCGACCCACCCATCCGCAAGATCTCGATTCGTTCACTGTCGCTGGCGGCCCCTGAGCGGAGCCCTGACTGGATCGTCTCGGCGCTTGTCTCGCGGTAGGGACGCCGCGCTGCGGCGTCCGCCGATGCACTGGCAGCTATATTGATTATTGCGGTCGGACGCCGCAGCGCGGCGTCCCTACCTGGAAGGATTATGCGACCCACCCATCCGCAAGATCTCGTCGAACTGCGCGCTCGTCACGGGCTGGACGGACAATCGCGACAGGCGCAGCAACGCCATCTCCTTCAACCTGGGGTTTCGTTTGATGGCGTCGAGCGCGACTGGATGGGCTAACGGTTTGTCCGGCGCCAGATCGACTGCGCTCCAGTCGCCCTCAGTCGCGGTAGGATCGGGATAGGCCTCGCGAATCACTTTGGCGGTTCCGATCACCGATTTGTCGGTGACGCTGTGATAGAAAAGGACGGCGTCCCCTTTGCGCATCGTGCGCAGATTATTTCGGGCGGTGTAATTCCGCACTCCGGTCCACTGCGTTTTCCCGTCTGCGACAAAATTCGTCCACGAATAGGCCGATGGTTCCTGTTTCAAGAGCCAGAACTGTTTCACGCAACAATTAGGTAGAACAGCGCGGCCGATTCGACAACTGCGTGCTGAGAGTTGTTGTCATCCCGAGGCTGGCGGAGCACGCCGAGGGACCTCACAAACGGTCTGGCGCTTCCGAGAGTTCTGTAAGCGTATGCGTCGTATCGCGTTGAATGTTTCGCGGTAGCGGTGCCTGCGACCGGGAGATCCCTCGCCGTCTGCGCGGCTCGGGATGACGCCGGCTGATTCGACAACTGCGTGGCTTTGTTTCACACTCGCTCAAATGGCACGCGGCGCATTCATCACGTTCGAAGGCTCGGAAGGTTGCGGGAAATCGACGCAGGTCGTGCGACTGGCCGCGCGTCTCGAACAGGCCGGGGTGCGCACGCTGGTGACGCGTGAGCCCGGGGGCACCCCCATTGGCGAGAAGATTCGGGACCTCCTCCAATTCGCGCCGGAAAGTTTTGGGATGGCGCCGGAAACAGAGCTGTTGCTTTTCGCAGCGAGCCGCAGCCAGCTCGTCCGCGAAACCATCCGCCCGGCGCTCGAGGAGGGAACCGTTGTGATTTCCGACCGCTTCTTCGATTCCACCACCGTTTACCAGGGTGTCGCTCGCAAACTTTCGCCCGAAATTGTCGAAACACTGAACGCATTTGCGGTCGGCCCCGATCGCCCCGACCTGACAATCCTTCTCGATATAGACGTCCCCACGGCGCGGGCCCGGATGTTGCGGCGGGTCCGGCCCGTCGCGGTCCTTGATCGGATGGAACAGGAGCCAGTCGAATTTTACGAACGCGTCTGCGCAGCGTATCACGACCTGGCTCGGCGCGAGCCGGACCGGGTGGTGCTGATGGACGGCTCCCAAACGCCCGACGAGATCGAGACGCAAATTTGGGATCTGCTCACGGACCGCCTTCCGGCAATCGCATCGGTGAAGCAATCGCAAATCGCAAATCCAAAATCGAAAAGGTAACGATGGCTTTCACTCGCATCGGAGCATTCGAATATTTGAGCCGGGCCCACCAGCGCGGCCGCCTTGGCCACGCCTATCTAATTTCCGGCCCGCCCGGGAGCGGCAAGCGCGGGCTGGCCTCGGATCTTTCCAATCTCGTTTCGGGTGTGACGTCCGCGGATGTCTTCGATTCGCCGCCGCCCGGCGTTTACGTGGCGGAGCCGGAGTCAAAATCACGCCGGATCGTGATCGACCAGGTCCGCACCCTCGAGCACGCCCTGCAAATGCGGAGCACAAATGGTCACCGAAAGGTGGCGATCATTGCCGACGCCGACCGGCTTCAGCCGCAGGCCGCCAATGCGTTTCTCAAGACGCTGGAAGAACCGCCTAACGACTCGTTGTTGATTCTTCTCACTTCGATGCCGGAGGTATTGCCCGATACCATCCTGTCGCGCTGCGTCGCTGTCGCGTTGGCCGCGAGCGAGAAAGCGGAAGCTTCGCCGGAGGAAAAAGAATTGGTGGAATTGCTCGGCGACGTGGTGAGGTCCGAAGGAAAGGGGATCCAGCCGGCTTATCAGCTCGCGCGTGGCTTTCACCGGTTGCTCGCCCAGATGAGGGCCGCGATCCAGGAAATGAACGCGGCGGCGCTCAAGCACGACGAGGCGCGTTACCGGAACACCACTGACGGAGCCTGGCTCGACGAGCGCGAAGATTACTACAAGGCGCTCACGGAAAGTCAGTATGTCCGGCAGCGCGCGCGGCTGGTGGAGATTCTTTTTCTCTGGTGGTCGGACGTGCTTCGCGCGAACACCGGCGTGGCGCGACGCGAAATCCCCAGCGCAAAGAAGCAAACCGAGGGTCTTGCCGCGCGCCTCAAAACTCCGGAAATCCTCCGGCGGATTCGCAATCTCGAAGAAATGCGCGACCACCTCGGCCGCAACATCCAGGAAGCGCTCGCCGTCGAGGTCGCGTTCTTAAGCGTGTTCACTTTTTGAAAGCCGGAGTCAAAACCCAAGGAGCGGCGGTTTACAAA
>PLCM01000017.1:0-67722 GCA_003134765.1 Spartobacteria bacterium
TCCCTACATAGGGGTTAGGCCTTGAACGGTGATCGGCATCACCATGGGCCAGGGTCTAGTCCGGCCACTAAAATCGTCGCTGCCGCAAGGAAGCCCGGATAGGCCCAAATGACTGTTCCCAGTACCAGCAGCGCGAATGAGCGCCACTTGTATCCGCGACTGGCCAAGGGAACGACGATATACCACAAGGGCCATGCTGCCACACACCAAAACCAAACGCCGAAACTCAAGATAGTGTCACGGTCTAAAAGGAACGCCAACATGAGCAATGCAGCCGCGTGGATAATGCACATGATGGATGTCAAAATGAACGTGCTCCTGGGAGACTGCCCTGGAGTTGGTTGCGGCGATGGGGAATCGTCACTGACTTCGAGTATAGAATTGATGTCGTCGGCCATAGATTATTTCTGCTTGGAATAGAGAACGAAGAGGAAAAGGAGCAGCGATCCGACGCTGAGCGTATCAAGCGCACAGTAGATGATGTTGATCGTCGCCGCTCCGGTCTTTTCGTTCCATTGGAAGTCACCGAAGCGCATCACCTGGCTCCCGATGAGGTAGATCAGATTTCCAGCAATCGCAATGAGTGTGGCAAGTTTTAAGTTCATCCGTGATTTTCGGGTGCGGAAAGAAGACCTAACGAGAACAAGATGAGCGACGGCCACCGAGGGCGAACGTGGGCCGGAGCGAAAGTGGTTTGATCATCGAAAACGTGAACGCGCGGCGGGTGGCTGTTCGCTCGCCTGGTTAGGCCTGTTCGTGCTGCTAGTGGGTCTTGGGTGGAACATAGCGGGGCTTGTATGGGTAAGGAGCCATCGTGAAGTGGATCGGAACTCGGACGGCCTTGACTCTGCCAGGCTTGAAGCGCCACTTCGAATAAGCGGCGATCGCAGTGCGGTCGAGCAGCGGCGCGCCTGTGCTGTCCTCTACATCGACGCGTGCCACTGTGCCGTCCGGCCGAACTCGAATGATGAACATGCCGCTGCCCTGGAGATTGCGGCGGCGCGCCTCGTACGGGTACTCCGGCCGAGGCGCGTCGATCACGTCTTCCTTGCGTGGCGCGGGAATCGAATCCGCGAGCCCGGTCTGCGCGAGACAAATGACGAAGAGGATAACGAGACAACGCTTCATAGCATCTAACGAGAACAAGCTGAGCTACGGCCGCCGAGACCGAGCGTCAAATGCGGTGAAATGGAAATAGCCATCCAGAATGTGAACATACGACGGGCGGCCGTTAGCTCCAGCGCATGGTTAGATGCGAGCGTAAACATCACTCAGCGCTTGTATTCACCGACAACGCCACCGGGTGCCGTGACTTGGAAATCGTCCCGCGTGAGTCTAAGAATCTCCGCTCTGCTTTCTCCGTACTCGCGGCTTTGCCAAATGATCCGCTGGCCTTCGATGCGCCATGTGCCCGATTGGTTGGTGACACCGCGTCGAGGGTCTTCGAATACGCGAACGAATGTATGATCGGCTCGATATGTGATGTGGTCCGTAAGCACGGTTACATGATCAACGGCGTCGAGGCGGCGCTGCGTCCACTCGCCAGCAAGCGTAGAATCGGGCGACCGGCTACACCCAAGACCTGATGTGCAAACGGCTGCAAGCAACAGCGCGCGAATCGTGGACAGCATCTAACTAGATATAGACGGCAATCTGCAATCTATTTCTTGCCGCATCGGAGCATTGTGCTCTCAAACACTGCAAGATGGCAAGTGCCATTTCGTGAATCGGAACCCCATGGGTTCTCCCTTGGGGAAATGAAACGTCTCTTTAGAGAAATCGGGAAATGACTGCGTATCAGTGACGAAGATTGAATTACCAGGATTGTTCTAGAGGAGGGATTATTGAGTTATGTACTTCTTTAAGGACAAGGGCCGCACCGCTTAGCACACCGCAGGATGTTAGCGAGAGCAAGATCAGCGACGGCAGGCGCGCGAGCGTTTGGCTGCGGGTTGAGGGCGGAATTTCATGCAAGTGAGGAGCCGAGGCTGCCAGCCGTGCGCTCGTCGTCTGGCTAGATCATTCGTTCAATGAATCCAAAAAGTCTTTTTGCCGAAAATCTTCCACTTACCGCCGAGCTTCTGCACGCCGTATGAGCCTCCGGTGAGATTTGCGTCAGAGCCAGTCTGGACGGAGACCTGATCTGTCCTTTCGTATTCGACGATTGGCGTAGTTTGCACTTTTCCGTTTTTAAATCCATCGCTCCGCCACATCTTCACTGGAATCGAACCTGGAACTCGATGTGAGTCGTAGACCGGACTCATGCGCAGGATCGGCTCTCGTGTGACCGCGTGGATCACCGCACGAATTTCGTCGCGGTCGCTTTGCGATATGTGGACGTCTTGCGCCTGTGCAGATGCTGCTAACGCCGTAAAAGAAAGTGCTGCGATATGGATCAGTGGTCTCACGCTCTAACGAGAAAGAGCTCAGCTACCGCTGGCGGGGGCGAGCGTGGATTGCAATGGAGGTGTTTTCATAATGTAATGCGAGGCATCAAGCGGCCAGCGGTTAGCTGCAGCGGCCTGGTTAGGCCTCTCGTGATTCATGCTTTCGATGGCCGCTATTGCTGCTTGGATGGCAGTTGAATCGAGAGTGAGTGAGATGTGGTCGATCCCCGGGAGAAGCGTAATAGGAACATCCTTACCCGCTGTCTTGAAGACGCTCGCAAACTTATCGGCGTAAAACACTTCATCATTCTGACCGGCCAGAACCCGAAGCGGCTGCCTGACCGCACGAATGTTTGCCTGGTAGTCGCGTTCGGGCCTGAAATTCTGCGCGAGGGCGAATGAGTATTGCGGCGTGAGGAAACCTTTAGCCTCCTCATCGAGCGCGAATTTGATCACAGGCAGATCGTCGAACGCGTGCACTCCGAACCCATCGAGAAAGGAGATCGCTATGATGCGCGGAACCCCCACCGTGGCCCACCCGCCGCTATCCGGACGCGACGTTGCTGCGTCCTGACTGATCCAAGGAGAAAGAAGAAGATAGTTGGAGAATAGTTCCTGTCGTGGACTGCCCGCGAAGCGAAGCACAAAACCTCCGCCAGAAGAGAACCCAACTAGGGTGGAAGGTTGAGTTAATTTGATTGCATGGACAAAATCCTCCATGTCGTCCTCCAACTGTCCGATATAGGCGATGTGGCCTTTGACGCCGGATTGACCGTGCCCGCGCATGTCCAACGAGTAGGCTGCGTAGCCAGCCGCGGCAAACGCCTTGGCCATCACATGCATGCTACTGCTGCTGGCGGAGGAGCCGTGTACCAGCACGACACTACCGTTGATCGCGTCGCCTACTGCCGGGTACGCCCGGAAGGCAACCTTTGCGCCATCGCGAGCCGTGAAATGATTGCGTTCCGGTAGATCCGAGAAATCCACGTTATTGAATGGGTCATTGATACTCGACATCGGCGGCGGCTCACCTGGCCCACCGAAAACTATCGCGAGGCCAAAGGCCGCCACCAGCACCGCAACAATAACCAAGCCAGTAACGAGAAGACGCTTCATATGATGGGCCTAACGAGAATTAGACGGCATCTGCAATCTATTTCCTGCCGCATCGGAGCATCTTGCCGTGAAACACTGCAAGGTGGCAAGCTCAGTTTCCGACCAGCACGCCAAAAGGAAAGCCTCAGATCCGCCTTCGTCCACGACGTAAGGTCGTGCGGGGCGTTCGTCGAATCGTATAGCCGAATTCGGTACGGCGGCTGTCCATAATCCCATTTTCTAATCCTCATCTGGTCCGAGTCGTATTCGTTTTTATCGCAGGTATTTTTACTTGGAGTATCAGAAATGATTATTGAGTTATGTACTTCTATAGGACAAGAAAAGCGACTACGAATCGCCGCCCCGGCAGAGCCATCCTACTGCGCCATTTGGTATATCACTGTAAATTGTACACCTCGACTAACCCAACCCCTGTCGTATTGTTCTTCCCTCGCACGATGGCGGTGTAGTTGCCCGGCGAGAGAGTAGCCACAATTGCAGATTCTAAATCGTTGCTAGGTGGAATTGTCGTAGCACGGATGTCAGCTTCCTGCGACTGGCCGGTCTGATCGTTGATCTTCCAGTTGTCGTTGGTCGCAAGCGTAGTTCCACTTCCATCGTGCAGCTCAAGAGTTGGATCGGCCAGAACGCCCGCGACTCCAGCGCCACTCAAGGATGGTCCAAGTGCGCGCACGATCACTTTGGCCGCGCCGCCCCCGCTTCCTCCGCCGACGATCAACCCACCTATCATGACATTGTTCCCTGTGTCCACAAATCCCCGGGTGCTGATGTTCGCCAGTTTGGAGTTGGCGGCTTGCGCCAGATCGTAAACCTCCACTAACCCCACTCCTGTGCCACCATTCTTACCCGCAAGGATGGCGGTGTAATTGCCAGGAGCAAGAGTCGCGATAACGGCCGATTCCAAATCGTTCGGCGGTGGAATTGTCGTGGCGCGGATGGCAGCTTCCTGCGATTGGCCGGTTTGATCGTTGATCTTCCAGTTGTCGTTGGTCGTTACCGTGCTGCCTTGATGTAGCTCCAGAGTCGGATCAGACAAAGCAACGCCAACACCACTGAGGGAAGGACCGATCCCGCGAATGATGACCGTCTTTGGATCGGTTCCGGTGATAATAAAGCCACCGATCAGCACCTGGTCGCCAGTAAGAACGCGCATGCGGGTGGAAATGTTGAGCAAGGTGCTCGGTGTTGGCGTAGGCGTAGCCGTCGGTGTCGGGGTCGGGGTTGGCGTGGCTGTAGGTGTTGGTGTAGGTGTAGGTGTAGGGTTGACCACAACCGACTCGCCCGGATCACCGCAGGCTCCCGCGACGGCATTGTTGTTGGCGTCGCCACTGTAGCTCGCCACGAATCGGTATGTGCCGAGCGACGTCGGGATAAAGGAATCGGATGAATAAGGCCCGTTGTCACTAACCGGCGTGATCGAGGTAAAGGCCGCAGTCCCCACGCAGCTCGCATTGTCCGGTCCATAAACCGTAAAGGTAATCGTACCGGTTGGATTGTTTCCATTGGAGAGGGTAGCGCTGTCCGAGATGGTGCCGCCTGCGGTGGTTGCAGGGGAAGCTGTCGTGTTGATAGTAGGATTTGCCTTTACGCTTGCTCCGGTAAGCGCGATGTTGAATGGACTGTTAGTCGCGTCATTGCTCGTGATATGAAGCGCGGCGCTACGCGACCCCGGCGGCGCCTTCGGCTGAAACGCGATATTGAACGTCGTGTTTGCGCCGGGCGCGAGAGTGCTGCTCGTGCGGAAGGTATCCAGCGGGAAGTCGCTGCTGTTCGTTCCGCCCACGGTAATTGCGATTCCAGTCAGGTCCACGCTGCCATTATTCCTAATCGCGAAACCCAGGGTCAAGCTACTCCCGATCATGACATTGCCGAAGTCCACTGTGCTCGTGTTGTTCACGAGGGGAGTGTCGATGGGTTGTTCGACCGAGATCTTGGGCTGCCCGAACACCAGATACTTCGCAGCGCTCGGGATACCGTTGGTAAAGACGGTCACCAGAGACGGGCCGAAAGGAAAGCCGCTCACCGGGAGAGAGGTGAAGGCCGTGTTCGACCAGCCAACGGTCGGGTCCACCAGAAGGAATACGACCTGGCTGCTCTCGAGACTGCGCAGTTGTACGATCGGGTAATTGCTCGAGGAATCCTGGAAGTTACCGCCGGAAGCTTGCGAGATACCCTTGAAAAGCGAACCGGTGAGGATCAGGCGAGTGCCGGATTGGAGTGTTGAGGGCGCTGTCGCGATCTGAGGCTGCCACGCACCACTGAAACCAAGGCCCACATCGTACAGTTCCGCGCTCGCGAGAGTGCTGCTGGTGGTGTTAAGTCCTCCTGCGACGAGCACCTTGCCGTTGGGCAGCAACGTCGCCGTGTGAATTTGCCGTGCGGTAGCAAGGCTGCCGGTGGCCGTCCAGCTCCCGCTCGCCGGATCGTACAGTTCCACGCTCACGAGGAGGCTGCTGCTGCCTTGTCCTCCTGCGACGAGCACCTTGCCGCTGGGTAGCAACGCCGCCGTGTGCAAATAGCGTGCGGCGCCGAGGCTTCCGGTTGCCGTCCAGGTCCCGCTCGCTGGATCGTACAGCTCCGCGCTCGCGAGAGGGCTGCCGCCGCTAAGTCCTCCTGCGGCGAGCACTTTGCCGTTGGGTAGCAACGTCGCCGTGTGCTCAAAGCGTGAGGTGGCGAGGGGGCCGGTCGCCGTCCAGGTCCCGCTCGCCGGATCGTACAGTTCCGCGCTCGCGAGAGCGTTGGTGTTGTTATTTCCTCCTGCGACGAGCACCTTGCCGTTGGGCAGCAACGTCGCCGTGTGATAAAAGCGTGCGCCGCCGAGGCTGCCGGTGGCCGTCCAAGTCCCGCTCGCCGGATCGTACAGTTCCGCGCTCGCGAGAGGGCTGCCGGTGCTGCTGCCAGCTCCTCCTGCGACGAGCACCTTGCCGTTGGGCAGCAACGTCGCCGTGTGAACCTGGCGTGCCGTGGCGAGGCTGCCGGTCCCCGTCCAGCTCCCACTCGCCGGATCGTACAGCTCCGCGCTCGCCAGAGAGGGGCCGTTAATACCTCCCGCGACGAGCACTTTGCCGTTGGGCAGCAACGTCGCCGTGTGATTATCCCGTGCTTGGCCGAGGCTCCCGGTTGCCGTCCAGGTCTGGTTCGTCTGATCGTAGAGTTCCGCGCTCGCGAGAGCGGCGCTGCTGTTATAACCTCCTGTAACGAGTACCGTGCCGTTGGGCAGCAACGTCGCCGTGTGCTGAATGCGTGCGGCGCCGAGGCTCCCGGTGGTAGTCCAGGTCCCGTTTGTCCCGCTCGCTGGATCAAATAGCTCCGCGCTCGCCAGAGCATTGAAGCTGTTGTCAGCTCCGCCCGCGACGAGCACTTTGCCGTTGGGCAGCAACGTCGCCGTGTGATTAGCGCGTGCGTGGCCGAGGCTCCCGGTCGCCGTCCAGGACCCGTTTATCCCGCTCGCCGGATCGTAGAGTTCCGCGCTCGTGAGAGTGCCGCCATTAAAACCTCCTGCGACGAGCACCTTGCCGTTAGGCAGCAACGTCGCCGCATGACCATTGCGTGCGGTGGCGAGGCTGCCGGTCGCCTTCCAGGTCCGGTTCGCCGGATCGTAGAGTTCCGCGCTCGCGAGAGGGACGCCGTTATTGTCATTACCTCCTGCGACGAGCACCTTGCCGTTGGGCAGCAACGTCGCCGTGTGAAGTTCCCGTGCGGTGGTGAGGCTGCCGGTCCCCGTCCAGGTCCCGCTCGCCGGATCGTACAGTTCCGCGCTCGCGCTGGTGCCACGTCCTCCTGCGACGAGCACCTTGCCGTTGGGCAGCAACGTCGCCGTGTGATAAAAGCGTGCGCCGCCGAGGCTGCCGGTGGCCGTCCAAGTCCCGCTCGCCGGATCGTACAGTTCCGCGCTCGCGAGTTCGTTGCCGCTGCTGCCAACACCTCCTGCGACAAGCACCTTGCCGCTGGGTAGCAACGTCGCCGTGTGATCATAGCGTGCGGCGCCGAGGCTGCCGGTGTTACTAAAAACAACGGGGGCGCCCGCGCACGGCTGCACGAGCACCAGCCCCGCCCCGAGAAAAAGCAGCGGGAACGCCACCCGCCGCGCAAGAATTGAGGTAGCCGACAGAAGACCGGCGCAAAGGGAATGCAATATTTTCGTAGTTTAGGCCTGCTTGTTCTTAACTGCTTCAAACAGAGCGTTACAGATCGCGTAACGCGGCCTTCCAGCGAAGGTTCAGCCCCTTGGGCTCAATTCAGCCCAGCCGAAGATGCGTTGAAACGTCGGGTGACGTAATCGGTCGGCGTTGTAATAAAAAAAGACTCTTGAAGTCGAGCTTTTTCTCCATTAATCAGAACGGGCCGGGAGGTCTGAGCAGGGAATTCCCATCGGACAACTAATTTGTGCTGCCGAGCGGGTGGCCGATCACAAGCCCACAGGCAAGTGGCGATACAGCGTCGCTTTCGATACTCCGAGAGTTCCGCACACGTCTTTGAGCCGCGCACGACCGTCTTTTAATAAGGTAGCAGCCATTTGGATTTTCTTGTCGGTCATCAGGCGAGGTCGACCACCTCGTCGACCCCGAGCGCGCGCCGCCGACAACCCGGCTCGCGTTCGCTCACGAATTATCTCGCGCTCGAATTCGGCCAAAGCCCCAAATACGTGAAAGAACAGTTTCCTGAACACTACGAAACCCAATACGGAATCGACGTGATGATCCCAAAATAGGGTAACAATATACTTGACAGACCGTGGCCGAGGTCGATTTTACTGCCTCCGCCGTGACAGCAGAAGCTTACGCTTCTGTCGATTCTTCTTCGGTCGCTTTGGCCGCTGGACTAGGCGTTTTGGCGACGCGCCTTACCAGCGCTTCAAAGCGCTTTGCAGCGCTAGAGCCTTCGCTGGCGTCTTGGGCCAGCCGCTCAAGCGTTTCTTCGCGTGTTTCAGTTTTCTTCATTGGTCACTTAGCATAATTGCCTTCCTTGTATGTCACGAAACTAGCCGCGCTGGGGATATAAGCGTAACAAAAATCAGTGCTACCACCATCGTAGGTAATGGTTCCAAAAACGTAAACGGTAACTACTCCGTTCATAATCCAGTCAACGTTTTCTTGCTTCATAGGAATTGCCGAAATCACTTTCTCCTCAATTGGAGCACTGGGAACCACAACGCCAGCAGAGTCGATTCCGCCTATTTCGGCTTTCAAGAACTTCTCTACCGATGTTTCGTTAGTTATCACTATCCAAGTTTTAACGCGCGTGTTATTCGCCGGAGTTTTGCCGGCATTGGTAAGCGTGATATGCGCTTCAACAAAGTCACCAGCCTTGATTGGCCTTTGCAAAGTGGCACCTCTCGCCAGAACCCAGGGGCGCTGGTCGATTATCGCAGTTTCGCGGGCTTGTCGCACACCGTCTTCAGCCGCCTTTGCGGACTTTGTCGAAGCATCGGCGGCTTGTTCGGTGATCTTCAAGCCATCCCTCATGTAGTCGGCTTGCTGCCGCATGGCGCGATATTGCAGGAACGCAAGGATGGCGAGAATCCCAGTAAACAAAGTGACGAGCGCAGCGTTCCACCGATTAAACGGCGGTTCATAACCGCGCTCGCCGCTATCCCGATCGCGTGCTTTCTCTGCTGGTTGGGGCTGCGACTGGTTGACCACGGGTGGTATGTGCTCGGATGGGGTCTCGGTTGGTTTGGCGTTAGTTTGTTCATCGCCGCTGACCTGCTGGTTTTTGTTACCCGGTTCCGATGGAGTTGGGGGTGGTGGTTGTGACTGCGCCACTAGCAATGCGGTTAGGCTGGCGAGAATCAGTGTCAGCAGAAGCTGCTTTTTCATGGATACGCCTACGCCGTTTGGCACGTCGCAAGCGTTTCTTCCAGCGTCTCAATGTTCTTACTCATTCGTCTGTCTTACGTCCATTTATCTCGACCGTAATTCTAACGCGAGAACTGCTCTCTTTCCGAGATGGCAGTCCAACATCTCGGAAGGCTTTAACGATTGCATCCGCCTGTTTTGATTGTTGCTCGCTCGAATATCTAACCGTCACGCCGGGAGCAAAAGGAGGGAATGAGGTTCCCACTAGATTCATCTCCGTAATCTTCCAACTCCCGAACGCATATCGCAACTTTTGGCACAGATTCATGGAATCGGCGTCGTCATACGTTACCAGATCAATCGACTCCTGTGTTGGCGCTGCTAACAGGGTCTTAAGCAATTCTGCTTTCTGGTCAGGAAAAGCAATCGGCACGAGCGGAGCTGGTCCAAGATTAACTGTTCCGCCTTCATTAATGCCAACAAAACCCCTGTTAGGCGCATTGTTGCTAATGTTGATGTTGGGTTTGTCGTCTTTATTCATGGGCGTCGGGGTTGGCTCTAACGTTGGGGCTGGATGGTTGTCTAAGTCTTTTGGAGGTGGTGATACTGTAAAGCGACCAGAGGGGGCGACATGCTCCATGAGCGTGAGCCAAATTACCCAAAAGAGAAGGGTAATTCCTACTCCAGCCCCGAACATGACTCCTCTCAAGCTTCTGTTAAGAAGGTACGCGACCAAAAGCAGTATTAGCCCAATGGCGAGGCCGCAGACGATGTTTTGCACCCATGAACCGGCAAGAAGATCATGAAACACTTTACTCAAAGCATTCCTCCGGTGGTCGGCTAAATTGTCGCCTTCTTTTTTATGGCGGGCGTGCTTGTGGGCATGTGCCTTGTCTTTCTTACTTCTCATTAAATGCGCTTACACCGTCTGCCACGTCTCCGTTGTCGGGTAGGGACCATCACCGCCCTCAGCCGCGATGAGCTTCGCATACTTCAAGCTCTTGCCGACTACGCCAGCGAGCGCCTTAATGAACCGGCCTTGGTCATCATCCTTGCGCTCGTTAAACTGAAACGCTTGTTCGTCCAGATACCGGAACAAATGAAAAGGCTCGACGTTTACATACGTCCCTTTCAGGGCGCGTTTCAGAAGGCTCCAAAAGTTTTCAAGTCCGCTCGTATGCACGTGGCCTTTCGCGTAGCACTCGGCATGGTCAATAACCTTGTGCGCATAGTCATCGAGCAAGCCGGTGTAAGACTGCAACGCATCGGTAAAGACTTCCGATCCATTCAATACGTATTCGCGGACGTTACCCTGCAATTCGGCCTTCCGCATGTTGCCTACTACCTTCAATTTCACGCGAGACGCCTTCTCGTTCGTGGTTCGTTCAAGCAAAGCCCTGAACAGCCGTCATGGAGGCATAGCCAGTGCCCTTGGCTCTCCGCTTGCCTTTGTGAATATTGCGAGCCTTGGCTCCGATGAACGTCTCGTCTGCCTCAACGCGCCCGCTCATTTTATCTATCGACCCGTCCTGCATCGCGAGGCGGATACGTTGCAGCATGAACCACGCGGTTTTCTGAGTCACGCCAAGCGCGCGGTGCAGTTCGTAGGAACTGACTCCGTTCTTGCAGTTGGACGCCAGCCACATCGCAGGCAGCCACTTGTCCAAGCCAATCGGGGAATCCTCAAAGATCGTCCCAACCTTGGCGGAAAACTTTTGCTTCGCGTGTGGCGTGCGGCATTTCCAGACCTTCGCGTTTTCGAGGAACGTCACCTTGTCCGAATTGCAGCGCGGGCAACGCACTCCTTTAGGCCAGCGAATCTGTTTGAAGAACTCAAAAGCGTTCTCGGGATTGCTGAAATACGTTACCGCTTCCAAAAGGGTTTCCGGTGCTTGCATACGGGGAGAATACCAGAGTGAAACGGTCTGTCAAGTATATTATTGTCGGAGTTAGGGAGCCCTTCGCTAGGTCTACGTCGGAGGGATACCTTTTTTCTTTTTCGTTTATATTCATTGTTTTTTATCATGGTTATCTCCTCCTTCCCTTTCTTATTCGTACGGATTCCGAGTTACGCAACCAACTATTTTGTGTAGTGCGAGCCGACCGCCACCGGGGAAATCAGCACCTTAATATTTTCGTCGTTAACGTCTACGAACGCTCTTTCTCCGTTTTTGAATGTCACGAGAAATCCCTTCTGACTCTTTACAGGCTTCTTTGTGCCGTTAGGGAATAAATCGAGCCTTTCAACGATCTTCGCGATTTCACTCCGTAAGCTTGCGCGGGTCTCTAGGTCATTTCCCTTAACGAGTTTTTTGAAGTCTTTCTTTGCGACAAAACTTGTAGCGCTTTGCGCCTTTGCTCGGTCTATCTCTTTCTTCTTTTGAGCAATCGCGTTCGCGTTCTCCTTGTCGAGTCTAACAAGTTCGGCATTTAGAACGCCCGCACTGAAGCTCCGAGCGTTATTGCGTTCGATCCTCCTCAGACTATCTAACGACGCTTCGAGAGCCTTGACCGTGTCAGATGCCGACGATTTCTTGTCTTCGTACATTTCCGTCAGGGTTTCCCAATCCGCTTCCGTTATATATTCGAGAAACAGGTCTTCAAACTCGCTATAACTCCAGCCGCACACGCTCGCGTTCTTCTGTAGTCTAGGAGCATCGCTGTAGAGATACGTCCTGTTCCCACTCCTAACGAATTTCATCTTCGCTCCTGAGTAACCATCGAAGGCAATGTGAGTAAACAGGTTTGAAATGCCTTGTCCGATTGCTCCTGTGTTCTTTGTCTGTACCACGCTGCACTGAAGGAACTGCTCAGGCTTTATGATTGCCGGGTAATAGTGTTCGATTACGGGGCCATCTTCAACCCTCTTGCCGTTGACCTTTTTGTATCTCTGGTACTCGCCAAGTACCGCGCGGTTTTTCAAGATTTTTTGAATGTATGTGTCTTGCCAGGTCTTCGACTTTCCCCACGTTGGAACTTGTTTGCTGTTTAATTCCGCTGCGATTCGAATCTTTTTACGAGTCGCACCGCCGTTTAGGTGTGTAGCGATTGCCTTTCTGCCGAGGCCTCTCTCCTTCAAGTTGAAGATTTCCCTAAGGACGGCGTAGCGACCATCTCTTTCTTCGAAGTGGCCACCGCGCATTTTGCCGTTGATGTTTTGCCGTCCGACGACGCGCAACCAGAGAGGAACCTTCGTGGTCGCTATTTCGCCCGCCGCTGCGTTCTCTTTTTTCTCCTTCCAAATCCACGCGAGCCTAGCGCCTAAATCTTTCGAGAAGCGATTGGCGGCGAACAGACCCCCGACGCTGATGTACAGTTGCGAGATTTCTTCGTTTACTTTCTGCTCTGTAAAAACTTGCCTCTCATAAACTGTGTGGATCTCGATCCCGTAGGAGAGGATATCGAGAAAGAGTCGCACAGCTTTGCTAGGCTCTAGACGTGAGAGGCGATCTAACTTCTCCACGAGCAACGCACTGCCACGAGGAATTTTCCCTGCCTTTGCCAGTTGCAGAAAGCCGTCTAGGGCGCTGCCTTTCTGGATGTGCTTTCCTGTGGAGCCTGAAACTTTTAACGCAGTGATGCGCGTTTTTTCGTCAAGAATAAGGCCGTTGTCTTTTGCGTATTGTTCTGTGATTTGAGTCTGTCGCCTAACGGATGAAGAAAGCTCCTGCTTCTTCGAGGAGAAACGAATAAAGGAGTACGCGATTTTAGGCGATTGACTGCTCATTCCCGCACCTTACGCGAAAGGTGATACATTGTCACGATCTTGTGAAAGAAGGTTTCCAGCGGCACATCCTTCGGTTGCAACGAACTGTCCGCGGGTTGCATCAGAAGCGTCCCGTTTTGCCAGCGGTTCGCGAGCCCTTCAACGATAACGTCTTTCTTTTCCAACCCGAGCGCCTCCACCGTCGCGTGCGCCGTTTCCCGGATCAGATTCGTCAGTGGAATTTGCAGCTCGCTCAGGGTCGCGGTTGGCTCGGCGGGTTGCAGGTCGCTTGAAGCCGGGGCGAGGGTCCGCGGCGCGTCATCGAATGCGATCTCGGCCGTGTGCTCGGTCAACGACCGGACGATTCCCGTGCCGTATTGCGGATGCCGCACCTTCATGCCGATGTGGAGAGATTCGATGTTCACGATTGGATCAACCTGCGAGATGAGCGCGAGAAGTGCAATGGTGGATCGAGCGCGAGCTTGCCGTGAGCGAAATCGAATGGGTCGCTCGATGCTTTATTTCCCGGCTTCGCCGGCATTGTTTGCCATCGAGCGACGGAGCGCTCGATCCACCTCTCTTACGCTTTTTCATTGTCCCCCCCTGAAGGCAAACTCATGCTCGCCCCTGTCGGATGACTAGCACGATCGATCCGCCGCATCCGCCCGGCTTCCGCGCCCGCCGCGGCCTGAACTGGGTCTCCATCGGCCTGCTCTACACGTCGTTCTACATGTGCCGCTACAACTTCGCGATCGCGAACAAATCGATCAGCGAAGAGTTCCATTTTTCGAAGGAGCAGATGGGATACATCATCACAACGGTGATGCTGGCGTATGGTTGCGGACAGATCATCAACGGGCTCCTGACGGATCGGATCGGAGGGAAACGTGCGATGTTGATCGGGGCTGCCGGCACCGTCCTTGGCAACCTCGCGTTTGGGACTGCTTCCTTCTGGGGTCTGCTTCCGTTGTTTGTCGTCATTCGCGGCATCGACCAATATTCCCAGGCCTTTGGTGCGCCGGGCATGATCAAAATCAATGCGGCTTGGTTCCGCCCGAAAGAGCGCGGCCGTTTCGCAGGCATTTTCGGTTTCATGATTAATCTCGGCCGCTTCGGGATTAACTGGCTTGGACCTGCATTGCTCGGCGGTTTTGCTTTTCTCGGGATGTTGCAGGTGCCGCCGTTGCATTGGCGATGGCTGTTTTGGGTCCCGGCGGGAATTGCCACGGTCGTCGGTCTCGTCTTCGCCTTTGTGGTGAAGGAGACGCCCGAGGAAGCGGGATTCCCGAAAGTGAATCCGGAGGACGCGAGCAAGGATGAGATTACCGCACCACTCAAGGATGTGTTTCGCGCGATCGCCGGTAACCGGGTCGTTTGGATCGTCGCTCTCGCGTACGCCTGCACTGGTCCCGTGCGGCAGGCAGTCGACCAGTGGTTTCCTCGTTTCTTGCAGGACGTGCATCATGTTGATCTCGACTCCGGCAGATTCGCCTTGATCGGTTTCATGTTGCCGCTGGTCGCGTCGCTCGGGTCCCTCCTTTCGGGTTACATTTCCGATGTTGTTTTCGGCGGAAGGCGCGCCCCGGTGGCAGCCGGACTCTACTTCCTGGAGACGACCCTGATCCTGACGGCGGCGCAATTCCATTCAGCCAACGCCGCCATCGTCTTCCTCATTCTGATTTCGCTGACGGCCAACGCGACCCATTCGATTCTCGGCACCGCTGCCGCGATGGATATTGGAGGGGCGAAGATGGCGGGATTCGCTTCGGGGTTGATCGATTCGTTTCAATATTTCGGCGCCAGCCTGGCCGGCATGGTCCTTGGCGGATTGCTCGATAAAAGCTGGGACTATTACTTCTATTTTATGGCGCCGTTCGGAATTATCGGCGGCCTGTTGATGGTCTCGATCCTGGGCAAAGTTTCCCTCGCGAAGCCGGCCAAGTAGCCGGCGCTCTCTTTTGCGTCCCATTTTGACTGGGGAATAATGGGACGATACGGCGGTCGTCCCTCGATCTTAGGAAGGAAATAGTTGCAGCTGTTCGCGCGATCTGCGGAACGCCGCGGTCGACAACTCCGGCCGCCCGTTAATTCCAGCGCGGCGACAGGCCACCTCGAACATCGATCGGATTTGCTCTGCGAAAATTCCTTCGCCCCTGGTCCGCAAGCCCCAGCGAGAATCATTCATCTTCCCGCCCCGGATATGCCGGATCCTCGATAGCACTTTCTCTTTCTTCTCGGGGAAATGCTCGTCGAGCCAGTGCTCGAAGAGCGGAGCGATCGCCCACGGCAAACGGACAATGGTGTATCCGGCGAATTGCGCGCCAGCTTTTGCACAGGCTTCAACGATCTTCGGCACTTCATGATCGGTCAGGCCGGGAATAATCGGCGCCACCATCATCCCAACCGGAATTCCCGCGGCTCGCAGCTTCGCGATGGCCTCAAGTCGGGCGGAGGGGGATGAAGTGCGCGGCTCGAGGACCCGTTGGAGGTTCGGATCGAGCGAAGTCACCGAAACATTCACCGCCGCGGCCTTGTGTTCAGCCAGTTCTCCCAACAGATCCAGATCGCGCGTCACCAGCCGATTCTTCGTAATGATCGCGACCGGATTTCGAAATTTCGCCAGCACCTCGAGGCAACCGCGCGTAATCCGCAGCTTTCGCTCGACCGGCTGATAGGGATCGGTCACGCCACTCATGACGAGCACCTTGGGCTCCCATTTCAGCGACGACAATTCTGCCTCGAGCAACTTTGGCGCGTCGGTTTTCACCATGATCTTGCTTTCGAAATCGAGCCCGGCCGACATTCCCAGATATTCATGAGTGGGTCGCGCAAAGCAGTAAATGCAGCCGTGTTCGCAGCCGCGATAAGGATTCACGCTCGTTTCAAAGCCGACGTCCGGACTGTCGTTTCGCGAGATGATCGTCTTGGTGAGGTCGCGAAAGAACTGCGTCTCGGGTCGCGGCTTCTCTTCTTCTTCGCTCGTCGGATCGATTTGAACGACATCCGCGTCCCCGAGATCAACGTGCAGCTTCTCAAAGCGGTTCGCGGGGTTCCACGAAGCGCTTCGCCCGTGGATCGCAGGTGAGAATGGGGGAGCCTCCTCCACGATAGGGACAAACTTCTTTTTGACTCGTTTCCTCGGATTCGTCACCGAACAAGTTCACATGAACATATCTGTTTGTCGAGGGGTGGATCGGCCGCTCGGTCGGGCGATGCCAAAAGAAATGCGGCTCCGCCGCCAAATAGGAATCGAGCGGCCCTTCGACTTCGCTCAGGGCGGGCTCGCGCTCGATCCATCTTGCTCGCCGCCACGACGGTGGCACAATTCTCGCGAAATCAAGAAACGCTGGAGGGGTGGTCGAGCGGTTGATGGCTCCGGTCTTGAAAACCGGCAGGGCGCAAGCCCTCGTGGGTTCGAATCCCACCCCCTCCGCCAGATAATCACCTTTCGAAGTCTTTGAACCCGCCCAGTTATGGCGCGCACGAGCCAGGGGATGAGAACGCAGTTCGACTGGTGGGGCGCGTCACGCGCGAGGGTTACGATCCCGCTTCTGCGGGATCATTCTCCAGAGCCAAAGCGCAGCCTGGATAATCCCACCCGGAGTTGTCGCACAAATTACAAAAAAACATTGACGTGAAAACTTCATCTGATTCAATCGCTCGCGATTGCATCCTATGTTTCAATGCAGATTCGAGCCAGGCGCGTTCGCAGAAAAGCCTGCAAAATGGCCATAGGATGAAAGCCTCAGGCACCAGGTTCACCTGATTTGAGTTTCTGAACCCTATGAACGTTCAGGCTCTCAAAGCTATCCTGCTCATTGGCGCGCTATCGTCCTTTTCATCTCTCGCCTTCGCGGAGGCGCCGGCGGTCGATAAGGCGGTGGCCGATCTCAAGACCAGCGGAACCGCGGCGACAGCGACATGGTTGGCCAATCTTTCGGCCCGCAGTGCGGTAGGAACGGGAGACAATGTCGGGATAGGCGGATTCATCATCCGAAGCGATTCGGGAGCAGCGCCCGGCGCGACCAAACGCGTCGTCGTCCGGGGACTTGGTCCTTCTCTTCAAACGAACGGCGTACCGGTGTCCGGGCGATTGATGGATCCCACCCTCGAGCTGCGTGACAACAACGGCGTGCTCATCACTTCCAATGACAACTGGATGGATGCACCTAACGCCGATGCCATCCGGGCCAGTGGACTCGCGCCGAGCGATCCACGGGAAGCGGCCATTCTCGCGACTTTGGCAGCCAACGCCGATTACACCGCCATTATCGCCGGGAAAAATAACACCATCGGGATCGGATTGGTGGAAATGTACGATCTGGATCCGCCGATGAGCAGCACGGGGGCGACGGGACCCACCGGCCCGACGGGTCCAACGGGCGCGACTGGAGCGACGGGCCCCCAAGGAACGACAGGGCCTCAAGGTGTCGCGGGCGTAACGGGGGCAACAGGCCCAACTGGACCGCAAGGAATAACTGGGCCGCAGGGGACAACTGGTTCGCAAGGTCCACAGGGTGTCACAGGAGCTAAAGGCGACACCGGTTCGACCGGTCCACAGGGCGTGGCCGGAGCTACTGGTTCGACCGGCCCGCAAGGGACAACCGGTGTTACGGGTGCCATCGGCCCGACTGGTGCAACCGGTGGGGCCGGAGCTACCGGTTCAACGGGACCTCAAGGATCTACTGGCACGACAGGGGCGACGGGCGTTACTGGTTCGACAGGTCCTGCCGGAGCAACCGGAGCAACCGGAGCAACCGGAGCAACCGGAGCAACTGGCGCACCCGGCGCGACTGGGTCCACCGTTTCGAATTTTGCTGATTTCTTTGCTCTGATGCCGCCTGACAACGCTGCTACCGTCGCGGTCGGGGCCGATGTATCGTTTCCACAGGACGGTCCAAATTCCGGCGGCTTGATTGCACGGATTGGGCCGAGCTCATTTAATCTCTCCGGGATCGGTACCTATATGGTCACCTTCCAAGTAAGCGTTACTGAATCTGGACAGCTGATTGTAACTCTGAATGGCGCTGACCTGGCCTATACCGTTGTAGGTCGGGCCCAGGGTAGTACGCAGATTGTCGCAACCTGCCTTGTTCAAACCACGGCTATCAATTCAATCATGACGATTCGTAATCCGGCCGGTAACAACATCGCGTTGACGGTTGCGCCTTTGGCCGGCGGGACTCGTCCTGTCTCAGCACATTTGGTGATCACGCAACTCCAGTAACCGGTTATATCGTCTCGCGATGCCTATGAAACCGGACTTCGCCGGCGACTTTATTGGTTTCCGGGCTGTCCTGGCCCCAGGTCCGTGAGCTGCCCGGAGCAGGCGAGGCGGAGCGAGGGACGAGCGCAGCCTGACTGCGCAGAGGCGGTGTAGCGTGTCATTGAATCAAACTCGGCGAGCATGAAAAAGTAGAAAGCCCTGCGCAGCGGTCGCGAAATTTCCTGCAAATCCGGCTATTCGCCGCAACGTCCGAATGCAACTCAAACTGTTCGTCGTCCCGGTGAAGAGTCTCGACGGAGCGCCGTGCTGTCGGCGCCGTGATATTTGGGACACGACGGCGCGTGTCCCTCCAATTCGATTATTGTGACTGAGGACACAAACTAGTCCGGCGGTCACAGACCGCCGCTACAGGGCAAGCAGCGTGATTGCGTCCCCGCGGTCTTTCAGGACAAACTTGTCCCATGCCTGAAGCCAAGGTCAGCGTGGCGCGAGGAAAATCCATGGCGGGTCTGGGCGGGGCGCTGTTGCTGATCGCTCTCGTCGCGGCTTACGCCAACCATTTTCAAAACAGCTTCCACTTCGACGACGCGCACACGATCGTAAACAACGCGTCCATCCGGGAGCTGCGCAACATTCCGCTCTTCTTTCGCGACGCGACAACCTTCAGTTCGCTCCCGAGCAACCAATCGTACCGCCCGGTCGTCTCGACATTACTCGCGATCGACTATGGGCTCGGCGGTGGATTGAAACCGTTCTCGTTTCATCTTTCGATATTCGCGCTCTTTGTCGCGCTGACGTTACTGCTGGCATTCGTCGTTTACCGCTTGGTCGACGATCTCTGGATCGCGGTAGGCGCTGCGGCCTTGTATGGAATGCACCCGGCGAATGCGGACACGGTGAACTACATCATCGCGTCGTCCGAGGTGATCTCGACGCTCGGCGTGATCGCGGCGTTCGCGATCTACTTCGCGTTTCCGCAACTGCGCCGCTCCTACCTTTACGTTCTCCCAGCGGCAATCGCCATCATGGCGAAACCGCCGGCGGCGATCTTTCCGGTCCTCTTTGCGATTTATTGCCTTCTTTTTGCAGATCGTAAGACGCGTCTCGCAGAGACGCGGCTCCAGCGCGTCACAGAGGTTATTCCAGGATTTGCGATCTGCGGAGCGATGTTGTGGTTCGTGCAACACATGACGCCACGTAGCTGGATCGCCGGCGCGGCCAACGCACACGATTACCTGATCACGCAACCTTATGCGGGGCTTCTTTACTTCAAGACGTTCTTCTGGCCGAGCGGTCTTTCCGCCGACTACGACTTAAATCCGTTTGTCACCACGGACGACGCCCGCTTTTGGATCGGCTTCGCCTTCGCCGTCATTATCACTGCGGGGGCGATCGCAGCTGCCATTTTCCAGAAGACGCGCGTGATCGGGTTCGGTTTGCTTTGGTTTCTGATCGCGCTTCTCTCGACCTCGTCCCTGCCGCTCGCCGAAGTGATGAACGATCATCGCACGTTCTTTCCTTACGTCGGCCTCGTGATCGCGGTGGCGGGCGCGGCGTCGCTCCTGATCAATCGCGGAGTCGCATACGGCGCACCGGCCAGAATCGCGGCGCTCGGCGCGATCGCGTTATTACTCTGCGCAAACGGTTACGCGACGTTTCAGCGGAACAAAGTTTGGAAAAGTGAGGAAACGCTCTGGCACGATGTCGTGTTAAAGAGTCCGCGCAATGGACGCGGGTTGATGAACTATGGCAACACGCTCATGGCCAAGGGCGATTTCGCCGGCGCGCTCGATTATTTCCATCGCGCCGAACAGCTCACGCCGCACTATTCCGTGCTTTTGATCAACCTCGCGGTCGCCGAAGATGCGACGAAGCAGTCATCGAAAGCCGAGCAACATTTCAAGGAAGCGTTGCGCCTGGCCCCGTCGTCTCCAGACAGCTATACTTATTATGCGCGCTACCTGATATCGCACTCGCGCCTTGATGAAGCGCGCGCGCGCCTGCAAAGCGCGCTGGAACTGAGCCCAACCGATCTCACCGCTCCCGCCCTTCTCGCGCAGGCAAATGCTCAGCTGGTCAATCAATTGGCGCCGCAAACTCCGGAGTATTATCTCAACCTCAGCCTTCAGTTTTATCGCGAAGAGCGCTACGCCGAGTCGATCGTCGCCAGCCGGCGCGCCCTCGATCTGCGGCCTGGCTACGCCGAAGCGTGGAATAATATTTGCGCTGCCTCCAATAGACTAGGCCGATACGATGAAGCAGCGGCCGCTTGTGAGCAGGCGCTGCGATATAAACCGGATTTTGAACTGGCGCGGAACAACCTGCAGTACGCCCGCCAAAGGGTGAAAAAGTCCGTCAAGTAGACTCATCGCCATAAAGCCCGACCCCTCCGCCACTCCATTTTAGATTTGCGATTCTTGATTTTCGAGTGAGGGGGAGCGCTTAGAGGCGCATTCGGGGCATTCACAAGCCCGCTGCCCTGCGTATTATCTGTCGATGTCACGGTCCAATAACTTTCGGATCTTGGAGATTTTTTGGGGAGCGCCAATGGCGGCAGCCCTTTGTCTCGCCACCGTCTTGGCAGCCTGCTCGCGCAAAGCTGCGGGCCCGCCACCACCCCCGGAAGTTCTCGTGACTAGCGTGAAACAGGAGGACGTGCCGATCCTCGATGAGTTTGTCGGAACGCTCGACGGCTCGGTGAACGCGAGCATCCAGGCGCGCGTGCAGGGTTATCTCACCTCCGAGAATTACAAAGAGGGAACAGCCGTGAAGAAGGGCGATCTCCTTTTCCAGATCGATCCGCGTCCGTTCGAGGCGGCGCTCGCCCAGGCGAAGGCGGCCCTGGCGCAAGCGGAAGCATCCGCGCACCAGGCTGATCTTGTCGCAGCGCGCAATCTCGAGCTCTTCAAAACAAAGGCGATCAGCGAGCAGGACCGCGACAACACTGTGCAGGCAGCCTTGGCCGCGAAGGCGCAGGTGGAAGCGCAGCGTGCCGCCGTGGAGCAGGCGCAACTGAATCGCGAGTTCACCGCGATCACCTCACCGATCGATGGCATCGCCGGTTTGGTGAAGGCGCAGGTGGGTGATCTTGTCGGCCCAAGCACCGGGCCCCTCACGACCGTTTCGACGGTTGATCCAATCAAGGCTTTTTTCACCGTGAGCGATCAGCGCTACACCGCGTATTCACAACGCTACGCCGATCCCGCCCAGCGGGCCGAACATGAGAAGCAACTCGAGTTCGAGTTGATCCTTTCCGACGGCTCGCATTTCCCGCACAAAGGCGAGCTTTTCGCGGCCGAGAACCAGGTGGACGTTCGCACGGGGTCGGTCCGCATCGCAGCCATGTTTCCGAATCCGGGTAATATTCTGCGGCCCGGTCAATTCGCGCGCATCAGTGTGCGAACGGACGTGAAAAAAGGCGCGTTGCTCGTGCCGCAGCGAGCGGTGGTGGAGTTACAGGGCAGTTATCAAGTCGCGGTCGTGGGGCCGGACAACAAAGTGCATGTCCAGGCGATAAAAGTCGGACGTCGAATCAACCAGATGTGGATCGTCGAATCCGGATTGCAGGCCGGCGATCGCATCGTGGTCGAAGGCGTGCAGAAAGCGCGCGACGGCGTGACGGTTTCACCGAAGCCTTGGAATCCACCGGCTTCCCCGAGCCCGGCACCGCACTAACGCCTGCGATGTCGAAGTTTTTCATCAACCGCCCGATTGTCGCGATCGTCATCGCGATCCTCACGACAATCGTCGGTACCGTCGCGCTGATCCAGCTGCCGATCGCTCAATACCCCAGCATCGTGCCGCCCGAAATCCAGGTACGCGCCAATTACACCGGCGCCGACGCCCAGACGATCGAGCAATCGGTCGCCACCCCGATCGAGCAGCAGATGAGCGGCGTCGATAAAAGCAACTACATCCAGTCGGTCAATGCCAACGGCTCGATCCGGATGACGATTAATTTCGACATCACGACCGATCCGAATACCGACCAGATCCTGTCGCAGCTTCGCGTTTCCCAGGCGACCTCGCAGCTCCCGACGGATGTGATCAACGCCGGCGTCACCGTTCAGAAATCGACGACCGCGCCGCTCATGCTCGTGGCGCTGAATTCGCCGAAGGGCACCTACGACAATATTTTTCTCGCGAACTACGCGAACATCAATCTGATCGATCAACTAACACGCGTTCCCGGCATTTCCAATGTCCAGGTCTTCGGCGCCGGTCAGTACGCGATGAGGCTTTGGGTGAAGCCAGATCAGCTCGCGAAGCTAAACGTCACCGTTCCGGATGTGACGAACGCCATTCGTGCTCAAAACACCGTGAACCCTGCGGGCCAGATCGGCGGCGAACCGGCGCCGCCCGGGCAGGAATTCACCTACACCGTGCGCTCGCCCGGCCGCCTCACGTCCAGCGAAGAATTCGGCGAAATTGTGATCCGGGCGAATCCGGACGGCTCGCTCCTGCGGCTGAAGGACGTCGCGCGCATCGAACTGGGCGCGCAAACCTATACGCTCGCAGGACGCCTCGATGGAAAGCCATCGGCGATTCTCGCGCTCTACCAGCTCCCGGGCACAAACGCGCTTGATGCCGCCAACGGCGTAAAAGCGCTGATGAAGCGCGTCTCACAGCAGTTCCCGTCTGACATGAACTACGCCATCTCCCTCGATACGACGCAAGCCGTCACCGCTGGAATGGAAGAGATTGTTTTCACGCTGCTCGAAGCGCTGGTGTTGGTGATCATTGTCGTTTTCGTTTTCCTGCAAGGCTGGCGCGCGACGTTGATTCCGCTTTGCGCGGTTCCTGTTTCCCTGATCGGCACTTTCATGGTGTTTCCGCTTTTCGGTTTCACCATCAACACCCTCGCGCTTTTCGGTCTCGTTCTCGCCATCGGCCTCGTGGTCGATGACGCCATCGTCGTGGTCGAAGCCGTCCAGCATCATATTGATGAAGGCATGTCGCCGCGCGACGCGACCATCCGCGCAATGGAGGAAGTGTCGGGCCCGGTGATCGGCATCGCGCTCGTGCTCTCGGCCGTGTTCGTGCCGACCGCATTCATTCCGGGAATTACCGGCCGGCTCTACCAGCAGTTCGCGCTCACCATCGCAATCTCAGTGATCCTGTCCGCTTTCAACGCGCTTACGCTCAGTCCCGCGCTTTCCGCCATGCTGTTGCGCCCCACCAGGGAAGCGCGCGGTCCGCTTGGCTGGTTCTTCGGCAAATTCAATCGCGTCTTCAAGCGGACGACGGAGCGCTACGTCAGCACTTCGCGATTCGCAATTCGCAAGAGCGGACGCAGTCTCGCGTTACTTCTTATCTTTGCGATCGTCGCTGCGTTCTTCGGCTCGCGCTTGTCCTCGGGTTTTCTCCCGGAAGAAGACCAGGGTTATCTCTACGCCTCGCTCGCCTTACCCTACGCCGCTTCGATGGAGCGGACTGGGAACGCCGCGCGGAAAGTGGAAGATGTGCTTTTGAAGACTCCCGGGGTGAAACATGTCACCAGCGTGCTCGGGTTTAGTTTGCTCAGCACCGTCCAGAGCACCTACAACGCATTCTTTTTCATCACCTTCGAGCCCTGGGGCGATCGCACGAAGCCCGAGGAGCAATACGGCGAGCTCAAGCAGCGCATCAATAAGAGTCTTTCGGCCATTCCCGAAGGCATTGGGTTTGCCTTCCCGCCGCCATCAATTCCCGGCATCGGCACATCCGGCGGCGTGACTTTTATGCTCGAGGATCGAGCCGGCCGGGAAGTCGGCTTCCTCGGCGAAAATCTCAACAAATTTCTCGAAGCTGTGCGAAAACGCCCGGAGATCGCATCTGCCACCACGACTTTTCTTCCATCGGTGCCGCAAGTCTTCATCGACGTCGATCGCGACAAAGTTCTCAAACAGGGCGTCGATCTAACCGAGGTAAGCCAGACCCTCCAGACGTTCATGGGCGGATTTTTCGTCAATTACTTCAACCGGTTCGGCCGGCAATGGCAGGTCTTCGTTCAGGCGGAAGGGGAATACCGGACGAAGGCCGAAAACGTCGGCCTCTTTTTCGTGCGCAATGCGAACAACGACATGGTCCCGCTGAGCTCTGTCACCGATGTCCAATCGCGCCCGGGACCGGAATTCACGATGCGCTTCAACCTCTACCGCGCCGCGCAAGTCAACGTGAGTGCGACCCCCGGCTTCAGTTCCATCCAGGCGATGAAGGCCCTTGAGGAGACCTTCGCGCAAACGATGCCGCCCGAGATGGGCTACGACTATGCCGCGATGTCGTTCCAGGAAAAGAAAGCGCAGGAAGGCGTCTCACCCCTGATTGTTTTCGGCATGTCGCTCCTCTTTGTTTTTCTGATCCTTGCCGCGCTCTACGAAAGTTGGTCGCTCCCTTTCAGCGTTTTGTTAGGCACGCCGATCGCCGTCTTCGGCGCCTTTGCCGCGCTCTGGGCGCGCGGAATGGAAAACAACATCTACGCGCAGATCGGACTCGTCATGCTGATCGGTCTCGCGGCGAAGAACGCCATCCTCATCGTCGAGTTCGCCAAGCTCGAATACGAACGCGGCAAACCGCTCCTTGAGGCGACCCTGGAAGGCGCGCGCCTCCGTTTGCGCCCGATCATCATGACTTCGTTCGCCTTCATTCTCGGGTGCGTTCCGCTCTGGCGCGCGTCCGGTTCCGGTGCCGCCGCCCGCCGGATCATGGGCACGACCGTGATCGGCGGAATGCTGGCCGCGACCTTGCTCGCAATTTTTCTTATTCCCGTGACGTATTACACGATTCAACGCCTCTCCGAGCGCGGGAAAGAGCGCGTTCCCATTTGAAAGCGCCTCGAACTCTTTTCCGGGGAGCACAGGCTGCCAGCCTGTCCGTCTCGGCAGCTTGCCGAGACGCTGCTTCCGGGTTTAATGCGTAGCGCGATTCGCTTCGTGTTGCCGGCAGGCTGGCAGCCTGCGCTCCCCATGACTGTACGCTCCTTCCCCTAAGGCATCTCGGAGTGGGGTCGCATCCAGCGAGTAATGAAATATGCCGCCAGCACGCCGATCACCGCGGCAAAGACTACATCCGAGAGATGATGCGCTGCCACATACATTCGCGAAAACGCGATCACCAGCGGGAATACCAAAAGTCCGAGACCGATGCGCCAGCTGGCGAAGGCGAGCGTCGCGAAAAAAGCCGTCGACGCGGCGGTGTGCCCCGAAGGAAATGAGTTATAGCGCGGACTGAGCCGCGGCCCGTTCCAACCGGCTTCAGCCTGGACGCTCGGCCGGGCGCGTCCCGTCGAGATCTTCACCACGCGCGCAACCGCTCCGGCGAGAGCGCAGGCGAGAATCATCGCCGTAAAGATTCGCACCCATTTCTTGTGGCCGCGCCAGTAGGCAGTCGCGACCAGGACGAGTCCGAGGAGGAGATGTTCCGGCCAGTCGCCGTATCGACTCACGGCCTGCATGAAACTTCGCAGGCTCGGATTCTGATGCTGGTTCATCCAGGTTTGCGCGCCCGCATCCATGTAAAAGCTTGCCAGAAGCAGAAGCCCGGCGCCCAACAGGACCAGGTACCACCAGCGGAACGCCGCGATCATCTGAAATTCCCGTTTGTCTTTCACCCGGCCCTATCTTTCAGTCTGGCCTCTGTCACCCGCAATCCGCAATTTCATTCTTGTCTTCCTCGGCGCGCTCCTTCTCCACGTCGCCGGCACCTGGACGATCCCGCTCATCGATCGGGACGAGCCCCGTTTTGCCGAGGCCTCGCGCGAGATGCGCGAGAGAGGCGATTACGTCATCCCGTACTTCAACGACAAATACCGGTTCGATAAACCGCCCTGGATTTACTGGACGCAAATCGCGAGTTATCGCGTCTTTGGCGAAAACGATTTCGCTGCCCGGCTGCCCTCGGCGGTGGCGGCGGCGCTGACGGCCCTGCTGCTTTTCGTTTGGGGACGCCGTCTTGGGGGAGAGCGCATCGGCTGGTGGGCGGCAATCATTTTCATCCTCTGCCTGCAAACATTCATGCACGCGAAGGCGGCCGTGGCCGATATGTGGCTGGTCTTTTTCGTCACCGCCGCGCATTGGGCCGGCTTCGAATTACTCGCTGATTCATTGGGTCGCAGATCTCCGGCACTGGGGCGTGCCGGCTCCATCGATTTGGAGATGGCCGATCTGGAGATGGCACGCCCTCGTGCCGTCGAGACGAATCATGACCCCGACCATAAATACTGGCGCTTTGTCTTTTACGTTGCTCTCGGTCTTGGTTTCCTCGCCAAGGGTCCACTCGCCTGGATTCCGCTCCTGACGGTCATCAGCACAAAACTTTTCGTAAGGGACGTCCCGCTCGCCCGGCGTTTTTGGTTCGTCACCGGAATACTCGGGGCGTCCGCCATCGTTTGCAGCTGGGGAATTCCAGCCCTGAATTTTACCAGTGGCGATTATTTTCGGGTCGGGATCGGCCGGCACGTCGTCGAGCGCAGTTTCAACGTCATGGAAGGCCATGGCGCCAACTCCTGGAACACCTATCTCGCCGCCATCCCGTTCTATTTCTTCATGGTCTTCATCAGCTTTTTTCCCTGGTCGATCAAACTTCCCGCGCTGACCAGGCATCTCTGGCGAAGACGCGACGCCATCGACAATTATCTCATCTCGGGAATCCTGATCATCTTCATCATCATGACCGGGGTCATGACGAAGTTGCCGCACTACACCTTGCCGGCCTTTCCGCTGCTTTCCCTTCTTCTCGCGCGGCACATTTTCGATCTGCGCGGCTCCCCCCACTTTGCCCGGCGGGTGGCCGTGACTGCGACCGTCGTCTCCCTGGCGGTCACCCTCATCGTCTTCCCGCTCATCGCGCCGTTCTTCCCCGCCGCGCAACTGTTTAAGCTTTCGCGCAACGATCTTCTTCCCGACATGGATTTTGGGAATGTCGATTTTTTCGAACCGAGCGTTGTTTGGTATTTCCGTGGTCGCGTTCACGGATACTCCCGGGGGTTGAATCCGGATCAGCTGGAAAAGTTCATGCACTTTCCGGGGCCTCGCTTTGCCATCGTTCCGACTCCTTTGGCGCAGGCCTTCTCGGCGAAAATCGATCCGAGTTGGAAAACATATCGTGCCCGTGGGTTCAACATCGCAAAGGGCAAGCCGACCGATCTCACCATGATCCTGAAACAGTCGCAATGAGTCACAGAAACGTGAATCGTGACTCGTTAAATTGTTAAATCGGCGAACCGTTTTAACGTTTCACGCTTCCAAGTTATAACCTTCTATATGATCACGTTTCTTAACGGCAAGCTCGTTTCCGCCCTGCCGACCCAGGCGATCGTAGATGTCAGCGGCGTCGGCTACGAAGTTTTCATTCCGCTTTCCAGCTACGACAAATTGCCCGCCGCCGGTCAGCCGGTTCAGATCCTGACCCATCTTCACGTCCGCGAGGACGCTCACATTTTGTATGGCTTCATGACCGCGGCCGAGCGCGATCTCTTTCGACTGCTGGTTAATAATGTCAGCGGCATCGGCCCCAAGCTCGCGCTGGCAGTTTTGAGCGGGATGAGCGTGAGCCATTTCAAGACCGCGGTCGTCAACGCCGACATCGCGTCGTTGTCGAAGATCAGCGGGCTCGGAAAAAAAACGGCGGAGCGAATTGTGCTCGAGCTCAAGGATAAACTGGGGGTCGTCGCCGCCTGGGAGGCAGCCAGCGCCGGCCACGCGCCGACGCCGGAACAAAGCCAGGCCAACGAAGCCGTCCTCGCGCTCATCGCCCTTGGATACAAACAGGTCGATGCGCACAAGACGGTGCGCGATTTACAGGAGCGCGAGCCATCGATTAAGATGGCCGAAGACTTGGTAAAGAGCGCGCTAAAAAAAATGGCGGCCGGAAGATGAGGGGCCGCCTGCGGCGGAACGTCCAACGTCCAACGCTCAACGTTCAACATCCAACGGAAGAGAATACCGTTCGTGCTGAATCCAACTCAACGCGGTTTGTTCTAGCGTCTCTGGCGTTGAACGTTGGACGTTGGACGTTGGACGTTGGACGTTGGACGTTAGGCGCGCAGCGCCTCTTCTCTTTCACTGCCAATGCCCGCCGTCCCTGACCAACTCGCCTCGATCCGAAGTGCCTTCCCTCCGGAGGGTCTTTTCGCCGAGAAGGATTTTCTTTTCTCGCCTGATCCTTTCCCGATCGATGAAAAATTCACGAAGGAACTCGAGCAGCTCGGCCATCGGCTTTTCGTTTTCCAGCGAGCGTGCAATGAGCTTTACCAGCGGAGCGTCAGAGGCAAACAGCCGGCCTGGATCGCGCAATATCTCGATGCCGGCAAGCCCGCCGAGCTGATCGAATTCTCACGGCAGAAACAGTTCCGCGACGACGTTCCGCTGGTTATCCGGCCTGATCTCATTTTGACGGAGAACGGGTACGCCATTGCCGAAATCGATTCCGTCCCGGGTGGAATCGGACTGACTGGGTGGCTGAACCAAACTTATGCGGGACTCGGCCGCGAGGTGCTCGGCGGCAGCGATGGAATGCTGGAAGGCTTTCGCAATTTGTTCCCCGAAGGGGGAGACATCGTTATCTCCGCAGAGGCCTCCACTTACCGCCCGGAAATGAACTGGGTCGTGGCGCAGCTCGGCCAAAAACATCCTGATTTCCAATGGCGCGTCGTCGACGCCGAAACTTACCAGCCAACCCCCGGCCGGAACGCCTACCGCTTTTTTGAGCTGTTCGACCTGCCTAATCTTCCTCGCATTTCGGCTCTTCTCGACGCCGTTCGCGACGGTGCCATCCGGATCACGCCGCCGATCAAACCGTTTCTCGAGGAGAAAATGTGGTTCGCGCTTTTCTGGATGCAGCCGCTCCGCGAATTCTGGCGGCGCGAGCTCGGCGAAAAATATTTCCTGAAGTTACAGGAGGTCATTCCCTACAGCTGGCCGCTCGATCCGACACCGCTGCCGCAGCACGCCGTGATTCCGCGGCTTGAAATCCACGATTGGCGCGAAGCCGGCAAGCTCAGCCAGAAAGAGCGCGACCTCCTAATTAAAGTGAGCGGCTTTTCGCCGCTGGGGTGGGGGAGCCGTGGGATCGTCGTCGGCTCCGACGTTCCGCAGGTGGAATGGGAGCGCGAAATCGAGCAGGCGCTCGCCACGTTTCAGACCGCGCCGCGCATCATGCAACGCTTTCACAAGGCGCGCTTGCTCGATCACCGCTATTGGGACAAAGAAAGCGGCGAAGTGAAGACGATGCGCGGCCGCGTCCGGCTTTGTCCGTATTTCTTCGTCGGAAACAACGGAAAGGTCACCCTGCGCGGCGCGCTCGCTACAATTGTTCCTGCCGATAAGAAATTGCTGCACGGGATGCGCGACGCCATCCTCGCACCGTCGCGAGTCCTACTTTGATGCTTCGACGTTTTGTAAGCCTGAGGAGCCTGCTCGTTCTTACAACCTTTGCCTGTCTCCTCCTGTCATTCACGCGCATCGCAGACGAAGTGTCGTTCTCAGGTCCTCTGCATCGGCCGACGACCGGCTTAGAAGAAGAACCGCTCTTTGCTATTTGGAAAGTTACCCAGCATCAACCGGTTTACGTCGACCCATTTAAGATACCTTACGCGGAGTCCATTTATAACTGGCTCTTCTACGCCAGTTATGGCGCAGTCGGAACATTCTTTACAACGGGGCTGGGATTAGACTGTCAGTGGTTACCCACTATTACGCGTCTCCTAACGTTACTCCTTGCCGCTACATGCAGCTTCGCGTTCTGGTACCTTGCAAAAGAGGCGCGATTTTGGCCGCGCCATTGGCGCAGTTTGGAAAAAGTCTGCTTGGCAACGATCGCGATCTGGAATCCGCTCACCGGGCTCTTTGTTTTTTCTGCCAGGCCCGATATGGCAGCATTGTTTTTCGAGCTCCTCGGGCTAGCTCTGTTCCTTCGATATGTTCGAACCGGTACGCGCTCGTTACTGGTCCTATCTACCTTCGTATTGTTTTGTGCCTGGTCTTTTAAACAAACGTCGGTTTTTGTCCTGGCTGGAGTTCTTCTTTGGCTGGCCTTATCCAAAAGGTTTAACGACGGGGCTGTAGTTGGGCTGGTCAGCGGAGCTCTATACGCGGTAGTGTTTCTTGTTGGCGGCGCATTCTACTCTTATGCGATGCTTAGCTCGCAAAACACTTGCGAGTTTCGTGTTTCCCACGCGGTTAGCAACCTGATCCGAGCCTTGCAACGATCCTCCTTTTTGTTACTCGCGATCGTGGCTTGGCCTATCGCGTGTTTCTCGCGCAGGAGCGAGTGGCGGAATCAAGCGCGCAGTCTTTTGGGTGTGGTGCTTCTCGTTTGTTTCCTTTGTTACACGGCGATTTCCATGAAGCGTGGAGCCGGCGCCAACTATTTCATTACTCCTTCTGTTTTGGCGATGCTTTGGCTAATCGGATCTTGGGACGCAATAGCCAACCCTCGATCATCCCCGATCCTGAACGGAATTATTGCAGCCGCTTTTTCCCTTGAGTTCCTAGAGGCCGGGCTTCTTTTCGCTGCCCACCTGCGCGTTAATCATGCACCGGCTGAGCAGCAACGACATCGGAATCTTGCGCACAAGCTTGATTCGCTGGAAGCGCCGATTCTGGTTGACGAAAGATTCGATAACCTACCCTGGATACAGCGTAAACCTCCCCACTTTGTCTATAGCTTCGCTTACTCGGATAACCGCTTGGCCGGAAAAGGGTTTGAATCGGGCGGCTTGGGTGGGCTTATTCGCAACCATTACTTTAAAACTGTTGTGCTGCACAACGAGCCACGAATTCAGACTTCCTTTGATGAAGGAAATCTGGATGATTATGAGCGGATCGAAACAAGCGACGGTTATGACATCTATGTCCTTGCGAAGCCCCGTGATAGCCTAGGGCAAGACAAATAAAACAATGAGAACACTTGTGCCGGGACGTATCCGCCGCGACTTGCCTGCGCTCATTGTCGCACTTTTCGCCCTTCTGCCCGGCCGTGCTTTTGCCGCCGAAGACAACCACACCGGCTTTCGCGTCGTTCAGGAACGCACGGACGATTCCGTCACCCTGATCATGAAGAGCGATTACTGCATCGAATACACCGTTACCCTGGAGGCCACGTTGAAAAACATGACGCCATCACGCGCCGTCCCGTTCACGGTGGACGCCGCGGGCCGCAGATCGTTCGTGCTCGCCCGGTTCAAAGTGACAGACAAAACCCGGCCGTGGCATTACGAGTACAACTACCATTGGGAATACGGGGGCCGCCGAAATTCCACCACCAACGATGCGGATTACGCGATGCCTTTCGGGCCTGGGCGCTATGTCGTCATGCAGGGTCCGCGCGGGACCTTCAGTCATTTCGCCGGTTCCGGCAGCGAGAACGCGGTCGATTGGGACGTTCCGGAAGGGACCATCATCTGCGCAGCGCGCGAAGGGCGTGTTGTCGGAGTGCGCGACGATTCAACGGTCAGCGGGGTCGACCCGAAGTTTAAGCCGCTCGGAAACTACGTCATCATCAAGCACGCGGATGGGACGTTTGCCGATTACCACCATCTCCAGACCGGCGGCGCGATGGCGAAAATCGGAGACGAAGTGAAGGTTGGCCAGCCGATCGGTCTTTCCGGCCAGACTGGATTCGCCAGCAAGCCTCATCTGCATTTCATGGTTTTCCAGGCCATCGACGGCAAGAAAGTGCTGAGCCTGCCTTTCCGTTTGAAGACCGATCACGGCACCTTCACCGATTTCATCCGCGGACGGTCCTACTGACTTCTGTAGCCGCTTCGCTGTGCGAAGCGCCTGCGGCTACAACTGGATCTTGAGACGCTTCTTCGCGCTGTAGTCGCCCCGCTCAGTCGAAGCGTCTGCTGCGCGGCGACAGTGGGAGTTGATACGCAGCTTCGCCATCCCAACTTTGTCATTCTGAGCGAGCGTAGCGGAGTCGAAGAACCTCTGACTTTCGCGAGCGTCAGCGAGGAAGGCAAAGTTACAGGTCCCTTGACAAGCTCGGGATGAAAGAAAGGAGGGATCGGAACGTTTAAATTCCAATCTCCAATTCCGGCACGTAAGACCCGTTCTCGAAAAGCGGCTCACGATTGCCGTCTGAATCAACCAGCGTCAGCCGCCGGATCTGGATCGGAGATTCTCGCGCGTAGACAAAATCCTCATGCCAGACATGCCGCGGATCGCTGAACGCATCCGGACCGGTCACGCCTCCGAGATGCTCGCTTCGTCCCAGCGCAATATGCGGGCCGGCCTTTTCGTCCTCCAAAACGTTTCCCCAGACGCGCGCCTTCGGATTACAACCGAGCCCAAGCTCAGCCACATTCCTTCGGGCCGGATCGCGAAAAAGAAAGTCGCGCAGATCCCGCGCGCCGGCGGTCTCGCCGATGACCTCCGCCACCCGGTTTTGCATCACCCGCAGTCGAACAATTTCGTTCCCGTGCCAGACGGGAAGGACGCCCGCGGTTCGGCTGGCAACGCCTCGCTCACCTTCGTAGGCCGCCGTGAACGTTTCACCGCTTGGAAGATTGATCTGGCGCGGTTCCGGCGCGTCGCTGTGCAGGAAGCCGTCGTCCACTTCCGCCACCCGAAACCGGAAATCGAAAACGAATTTATCACCGGTCGAGAATTCGATCTCGGCTGATTCCGCTTTTGCGAGCCGCTCCCGTATTCGCTCACATGAGCGCGCGACCAGCGCGTAATCCGCGGCGAGCGCGGTCGATTCCATTTCCGGCGCCACCCGCGGCATCGAGGCAGCGCGCAATTGCGAATGGCGTTTCGTCCAGCCAATGAGCGGCGCTGACGCCGAAAATTCGGTCATCGCGAGAAGAAGTGTCGCCCGCGCGCCAATCTCTTCCAATACAACCGGCGCCCCGGATTGGGTGCCGCGGAGCGGCAACTGTCCGTTGTTCATTCCCGTCGCGTCGAACCCGACGACCGGCAAAACCTCGAACCGCTTTTCCACACCAAACTCGTGCAAGGCTGAATGCCACCGCTCCGCCATCGCGCGGCGCGCTTTCCATGAATCGTTGTCCGGCATCTCCGGATGCGGCAAATCGACGAAAACCGCCGCCGTTTCTCCCGGCTCCGGATCGAACACGTCGATGAAAAGTTTTCGGAGATTCAGCATAGCGCGTTGCTCAGCCTCTTCTGTAGCCGCTTCGCTGTGCGAAGCGCAAGGCCGGCCTGCAACTTGGCATTCCCCCACGTCGCCCACCCGCCTTCGCATAGCTTCGGCGTGGCAGGCAGGGCGACGGCTACAGAAAACGACCCTTCGCTCAAACCATTCTTCGCGGCGAACGGCTGCTAATTGTTGATCGCTCCAGGAGGACGCCAGGGTAGGGACGCCGCGCTGCGGTGTCCGCGAACTACATATCGCGCTGATTTCTTATCAACCTCTGCGGACACCGCAGCGCGGCGTCCCTACCATTTTGAATTGGCGCCAGCGTCCGCGCGCTACCAGATATTGACCCGCTGGTCTGCCGGGCGAATCATCGGAGAGCCATCCGGAATATCGAACGCCTTCTGGAATTCCACGAAGTTCGAGAGCGGCCCGATGGTGCGGAAACGTCCCGGGGAATGCGGATCGGTATTGAGCCGCAGCTTCAGGTCTTCGTCGCGCTGATTATTCCGCCAGATTTGGGCGAACCCAAGGAAGAACCGCTGCTCCGGCGTGAAACCATCGATCTTCGGTTGCGGACCTTTCTTCGCGATCGCCTTTTGCAACGCCATATAGGCAATCTTCACACCCCCGATATCGGCGATGTTCTCGCCTTGCGTTAATTCGCCGTTGATATGCAAACCGGGCAAGGGCTCGTACCCCGAGTATTGCGCCACGATCGCTTTCGAGCGTTCCGTGTAAGCCTTGGCCGATTCCGGCGTCCACCAATCCCGCAGGTTTCCGACGGCATCATATTGCCGGCCGCGATCGTCGAACCCGTGGGTCATCTCGTGTCCGATCACCGCTCCGATGCCGCCATAATTTATGGCATCGTCCGCTTTCGGATCAAAGAAAGGCGGTTGAAGAATGCCCGCTGGAAATACGATCTCGTTCCGATTCGGATTGTAGTAGGCATTCACCGTCGGCGGCGTCATGCCCCATTCACTTCGGTCGACCGGTTTACCGATCTTTTCGAGCTGCCGTTTTTTTTCGAACGTCTCCCCCCGCAGAACATTTAACGCGTACGGACCCCGGTCGATGGTGAGCAGCGAGTAATCGCGCCACTTATCCGGGTAACCGATCTTCACCGTGAAGGCCGCCAGCTTCTTCAAGGCTTCCTGCTTGGTCGGCTCGTCCATCCACTCGATTGTCTTGATCCGATCGGCGAGCGCCTCCTTTAGGTTGTTAACCATCTCGAGGGCGCGCGCTTTCGCTTCCGGCGGGAAGTAGTCCGCGACGTACAATTTCCCGAGGCTTTCGCCCAGCTCCTCGTCGGTCTTCGCCACCACCCGTTTCCAGCGCGGTCTTATTTGCGGCGCGCCCGTCAGCGTCTTGGTAAAGAAGTTGAAATCTTCCTCGACGAAATCCTTCGAAAGACTTGCCGCCACTCCGTGAAGAAGATGCCAGCGCAAATAAATCTTCCAGTCCTCCACCGGGGTGCTCGCAAAAACCTGATCCGCTGCCTTGAAAAACTCCGGCTGGCCGACGTTGATATCGCCCGGATCGGTCAGCTTGAGTTCCTTGAAATAGTCCGCCCAGCTCCAGTCGGGTGTGATCGCCTGGAGGTCCGCCTGCTTCATCTTGTTGTAATTCTTTTGTGGATCGCGCAGCTCCACGCGCGTGCGGGCCGGTTTCGCCAGCGACGTCTCAATCGCCATCACTTTCTTCGCGTGCTCTGCGGCCTGGTCCTGCGGCTCGCCCAGAAGCGCGAACATTTTCGCCACATGCTCGACGTATTGGTCCCGGATTTTTTTCGAAGCCGCGTCTTCCTTCGTGTAGTAATCCCGGTCCGGCAATCCGAGTCCGCCCTGGTTCGCGTGCGCGATGACCATCGTGCTGTTCTTCGCGTCCTGGTTTGAACTGAAGCGAAACAGCGCCGCCAGCCCAATGAAGTGCAGGTGCGCGACTTCCTTCAGGACGTCCCCGCGATCTTTCAATCCGTCGATTCGCTTGAATTCATCGGCCAGCGGTTTCACGCGCTCGTCGTTCACGGCTTTTTCGTTCATGCCGCTCGCATAAAAATCCCCGACCTTTTGCAAATCGATCCCGGCAGCCTTTTCCGGATTTGGTTTTGCGGCCACTTTCGGCGCGGCCGTGGCGGCCTTCTCGGCGATTACATGCAGGGCATCGTTATTCTGCTCGGCCAGCTGGTTGAAGCTCCCCCAGCGCGAAAACTCCGGCGGAATCGGGTTTCGTTTTATCCAGCCGCCATTGGCGTAAAGATAAAAATCGTCCTGCGGTTTGACCGACGTATCCATGTTCTTCGGATCGAATGGGAGCGAACTTTTCTCGATTGAGGCCGGGGCGGATTGGTTGGCCGCGGCCGAGGTCGCCGGGATCGGCGGGGGAGGGGCCTGCTCGCTTGATGGTTTTTCCTCGGCGGGTTTGGCTGGCGAAGTCTGGCCGTTGGCGCTCAAGGCGCAACCCATCATCGTTCCAATGATCAGAAGAGTTTTCATAGGCTTCATATTGGTTTCAGTTTGTTGGTCGTTCCCGAAGACACGATAGGGACGCCGCGCTGCGGTGTCCGCCAAACTACGTCGTGGATGGGCCTCTTATCAAATCCGCGGACGCCGCAGCGCGGCGGCCCTACCAAAAGCGATCATGTCAAAAAAAGCCGCCGTTCCCGCAAAACGATTATCGCGGCGAACGGCGGTTGATTGCTGATCGCTCCAGAACGCCAGGGTCGGGACGCCGCGCTGCGGCGTCCGCGAACGACGAAGCGCGTTAACTCCTTTTTTGGCGTTTACCGGACGCCGCCGCGCGGCGTCCCTACCATTTGGAATTCGCGGCTGCGCTCTTACCAGATATTCACTCGCTGGTCGGCCGGGCGAATCATTGGCGAACCATCCGGAATATCGAACGCCTTCTGGAATTCCACGAAGTTCGAGAGCGGCCCGATCGTGCGGAAACGCCCTGGCGAATGCGGATTGGTGTTGAGCTGCAGCTTCAGGTCTTCCTCGCGTTGATTGTCCCGCCAGATCTGGGCGAACCCAAGGAAGAACCTCTGCTCCGGCGTAAAGCCATCGATCTTCGGTTGAGGGCCCTTCTTCGCGATCGCTTTTTGCAGCGCCGTAAACGCGAGCTTCACGCCGCCGATGTCGGCAATGTTCTCGCCCTGGGTCAGCTCGCCATTGATATGCTGCCCCGGCAGCGGCTCGTAGGCGGAATACTGCGCGACCACCACCTTGCGCCGGGCGTCGTACGCGTCGGCCGAAGCTTTCGTCCACCAGTCACGCAGGTTACCGACCGCATCGTACTGCCGGCCCTGATCGTCGAATCCGTGCGTCATTTCATGTCCGATCACCGCGCCCATGCCGCCGTAGTTCACCGCGTCGTCGGCTTTCGGATCGAAGAAGGGCGGCTGCATGATGCCCGCCGGGAATACGATCTCGTTCATGTTCGGGTTGTAATAAGCGTTTACGGTTGGCGGCGACATGCCCCATTCGGTGCGGTCAACCGGTTTGCCTATCTTTTTCAACTCCCGGTCGACTTCGAACATGTCCGCGCGCAGGACATTTTGCGCAAAGGAGGTGCGATCGATCTTCAGCGCCGAATAATCGCGCCACTTGTCGGGGTAGCCGATCTTCACCTGGAACGCCGCGAGTTTTTTCAACGCCTGGTCTTTGGTCGGCTGGTCCATCCAATCCAGCGTCTTGATTCGGTCGGCCAGCGCTTCCTTCAGGTTGTTCACCATCTCCAGCGCGCGCGCTTTCGCTTCCGGCGGGAATTTTTCCGCCACGTAAAGTTTGCCAAGCGCTTCGCCCAGCTCCTCATCGGTCTTCGTCACGACCCGCTTCCAGCGCGGCTTGATCTGCTTGGTTCCGCGCAGCGTCGCCTGGTAGAACCGAAAATTCTCGTTCACGAAATCGCTCGAGAGCGACGACGCCATGTCGTGAATCAGGTGCCACCGCAGGTACGGTTTCCAGTCCTCAACCGAGGTTGTCTTGAATACTTCGTTCGCCGCCTTGAAAAAATCCGGCTGGCCAACGTTGATATCGCCAGGATTTGTCAGCTTCAACTCTTTCAAGTAATCCGCCCAGCTGAAGTCCGGCATTATCGCCTGGAGCTCCGCCTGCTTCATCTTGTTGTAATTCTTCTGCGGATCGCGCAGCTCCACCCGGGTCCGGGCCGGTTTCGCCAGAGAAGTCTCGAGCGCCATGATCTTCTTCGCGTCCGCCGCCGCCTGGTCGGCTGGGGTGCCCGAGAGCGTCAGCATTTTCGTGACATGCTCGACGTATTGCTCACGCAGCTTCTTTGAGGCCTCGTCTTCCTTCGTGTAATAATCGCGGTCCGGTAGCCCGAGTCCGCCTTGGTAGGCCTGGGCGATGATCCGCGTGCTGTCCTTATCGTCCTGGCCTGAGATGAAAAAGAAGAACGCGTGCAGTCCCATCGAATGGAACCGGCCGATCTCCTTCAGCACGTCCTTGCGATCTTTCATCGCGTCGATCTTCTTGAACTCATCCTCGAGCGGAGTTGCCTTCGCCGCGTCGACCGCCGATTCGTTCATTCCGCTCGAGTAAAAGTCGCCCACCTTTTGCACATCAGCCGACGCAGCCTTGTCGGTTTTCGCAGGTTTCTTCGGATCCTTCGGCGCATTGCCGCCCGCCGCTTTCTCCGAAATCTCGTGCAGCGCGTCGTTGTTCTTTTCCGCCAGCTCGTTGAACGAAGCCCAGCGCGAGAACTCCGGCGGGATCGGATTGTTCTTGATCCAGCTACCATTGGCGAACAGATAAAAATCGTCGGCGGGTTTCACCGATGTATCCATGTTCTTGGGATCGAGCGGTGGCGGATTCTTGTTTACCTGCGGCTTCGCCGAGGCGTCGGTCGAGGCGTTCGGCGCGGTGGCCGGGCTTTGGCCCGCGGCCGGTGGCGGGCTCTGTTCGGCCGGTTTCTTCGCCGGCTCGCGCACGGTCGGTGGTTTGTCGGCGTCTTTGGCGGGCGATTTGTTCGGTTCGGTCTGGGCCAGCAAAGTGCCAGCGGCCAGCAAACCGGTGAGGAAGAGAAAGATCGGCTTAAGCATCGGACACGAAACGTTGAAACGCGTATGTTGTCCACTCCCTTCCTGCTCTTGATCTTACTCGTGATCCTGCTCTGGAGCTGGCACGCCCTCGTGCCGGTAAGCGAATGCGCCAACAGGTAGGGACAAGGACTGGAGCCGGCACGCCCCCGTGCAGTTGGGGGAAATGTCCGGCCATTATTGAACGCCCTAAGGGCAGGCCGTCTCCAATCCCGTATCCGATACCTTTATGGCATCTATCCTGCACCTTTATAGACAATGAACGCCCCGCAAGTCCGCTCCCTCCTCCTCACGGGCATTCTGTCTTTTGGCCTCGCTTCGCTCTCCTTTGCGAAATCGAAGTCATCGAAATCTTCCCCGAAACCCTCCGCCAAGCCTTCCGCCACCCCCGCCGCCAAACCATCGCCGACCCCGGCCCAGGATTGGCAGGTCGTCAAGGTCGGCCCGCGCGATTACCTCAGCGTCGATGATATCGCGAAGTTCTACGGCCTCATCGGCAACGTCGATTCGACCGGCAAAACCGTTGTCCTCAACAACGGCCGCAACATGCTTCAGGTCACCATCGATAGCCGCGAAGCCATCGTGAACGGGATCCGGAACTGGTTTTGTTTCCCGGTCATCGCGCACGAAAACAAGTTCCTCGTCTCCCGCATCGACCTGGCGAAAACCATTGAGCCGCAGCTCCGTCCGCAAATGATCCAGCGCAGCGGCAAAGTCCAGACCATCGTTCTCGATCCCGGTCATGGCGGGTTCGATAAAGGCGCCGGCAGCACCTTCGGCAACGAGAAGAATTACGCGCTCGATGTCGCTCGCCAGCTCCGCCCGCTCTTGCAGGCCAAAGGATTCAAAGTCGTCATGACCCGGGAGACCGACGTCTTCATCCCACTCGAAGTTCGCGCCCGGATCGCCAACGCCACCAAGGATTCGATCTTCGTCAGCATCCATTTCAACGCCACTAATTCGAACCCGAGCGCAGCCGGCTTCGAAATTTTCTCGCTCACCCCGCGCGGCGCGCCCTCCACCAACGATGACGCGCTCGCCTTGCATTTTGTCAACATGCAGGCCGGAAGTCCGATGGAAGCACAAAGCTTCGAACTGGCCGCCGCCGTCTATCACTCCATGCTCGGCCACATCCAGGAATTCGATCGCGGCATTAAGCGCGCCCGTTTCGCTGTCCTGCGCCAAACCCAGATTCCCTCGGTCCTCGTCGAAGGCGGCTTCCTCAGCGAAACCGCCGACAGCAAACAGATCAACGATCCCGCCTGGCGCAAACAACTGGCCGAATCGCTCTGCACCGGCATCGAGAGCTACCGCGCCCTGGTTGAGAAAAAGCAGCGTCCGATGCTCGTGGCCGAATATCGCGCCCAGAACGCCGGCGAAATCACGGTCGTCGATCTCATGATGCCTCCCGCGAAGCTCGATGCCTCACCCGCTCCCGCGATTATCCCGGTCACGAACCCCGAAACAACCGCCACTCCCGATCCAAATCAGGAACCGTAAGAATGGGAATTTGACAGAAGGAAGCGAAGGTAACGAAGCAGGTTTTGGCCAAATCCTTTGCTTCCTTCGTTGCCTTCTGTTTTTGGATTCTTTCCCGTTATGTCGGGGCGTAATTCGCGGCCTGCGCCGAGGTTGACATCTACTCAATCGCTTTCGCATTGACCCAGTGAGCGCCATTTCTCAGTCTTAGGGTTAACAAAGTTAACCGAAAGGACTTATGAAAAAATGCATCACTTATTTAGTAGCGGTGTTTTTCGCCATGACCGTTGTCGGGTTCGCTGCTGGCGCGGATAAGGACGCGATCGAGGCAAAAGAGAAAGCAGCCTGGCAGGCGTTCAAGGATAAGAAGCCGGACGACTTCAAGAAAGTGGTAGATAAGGATTTCCGCGGAGCCTACGCCGAAGGCATCTCCACCTTGCAAACAGAGTTGGACGACATGCAAAAGTGGGACCTGAAATCGTTTGCGATGAGCGATTTCACCGCCTTCTCAGATGAACCGGATGTGATCGTGACCACTTACGTCGTCAGGATTGAAGGCACGTACGAGGGGAAGGACCATTCCGGCACATTCAACTGCGGTTCCGTCTGGAAAAAAGAAAAGGACACGTGGCTGGCCATCTTTCACACCAACGTAAAACAGGAGACACCCGCGAAGAAATAGCCCGACCGCGAGCACATAGGGCAGAGGTTAGAAAAGATCCCCGTTCCTAAACTCCGTTTGGGAACGCATTTGTCTCGGCAACTCCGTTGCTTTCGACAGCATTTGTAGGGCGTCTGTGTCAGGCGCCGCGGTTCGGATGGCGGCTGACACAGACGCCCTACAATTCTCAATTCACCTTCTGCTTTTGATTCGCTCGCTACTTTCTACTTTCTACTTTGTACTTTTGACTTTAGCGTAGCGAAAGAGCGGGGGAGCCGACACGGCTGAGACGTCCTAGACGAACCCCTTGAACCTGATGCGGGTAATTCCGCCGAAGGGAGCGAGGTAGCGGCAGGATTTTCAGCCATGCGTTTTCCCGCGCATGGTTTTTTCATTTTTTACTTTTACCAATGTCATCCTGAGCGAAGTCGAAGGACCTCTAATTTTTCTCCCGTTACGCTATGATCGCACCGAAAGATCCCATCGAACCCAAAAACGCCGCCGCGCCTTCCGTCATCCCGAGCGAAGCCGAGGAACCCCGTGGCGTAATGAGCAGCTCCGCACTCGCTGACGCGATGACCAACGGAAACTCCAACAGCGCTGCTCCGACCGCGATAAACGATCGCGGCGACAAGCTTCCGAACTCCCGAAAGATTTACCTTAAGGGCGAACTCCATCCCGACATCCGTGTCCCGTTCCGCGAAATTTCCCTCGCGCCAACGAAAACGATGTCCGGCGAGATGGAAGTAAACGATCCCGTCCGCGTCTACGACACCAGCGGCCCCTGGGGCGACACCGAATTTCATGGCGATGTCGAACGCGGCCTGCCACCCCTCCGCGCCGATTGGATCCGCGCCCGCGGCGACGTCGAAGAAATCGAAGGACGACGCGTTACCCCGATCGATGATGGATACCTCTCCGAGAAGCACGCGGCTATCGCCGCGCAACGTCCAACCTCCAACGTCCAACGTCCAACGTCCAACTCAAACGGACGCAACGGCAAGAACGGAGCGCCATCCTCGATCCTCCATTCTCCATCCTCGCCCGCGCGCAAGCCACTCCGCGCAACGCCCGGCAATGCCGTTACCCAGCTCGCCTACGCTCGGCGCGGCATCATCACGCCGGAAATGGAATACATCGCCATCCGCGAACAAATGCGGAGTGCGGAATGCGGAATGAGGAATGAAGAATCCCGAGCCGCTTCCAATGATTCCGCATTCCCCATTCCGCATTCCCCATTTACCCGCAACGATCTCCGCCAGCAGCACGCGGGGAATTCTTTTGGTGCGAACACACCGTCTAAGATTACCGCAGAGTTTGTGCGGGCAGAGGTCGCCCGGGGCCGCGCCATCATCCCGGCCAACATCAACCACCCCGAAGCCGAGCCGATGATCATCGGCCGCAATTTCCTGGTAAAGATCAACGCGAATATCGGCAACAGCGCTGTCGCCTCCTCGATCGAGGAGGAGGTCGAAAAGATGCGCTGGGCCACCAAATGGGGCGCCGACACCGTCATGGACCTCAGCACTGGCAAGAACATCCACGCCACCCGCGAATGGATCATCCGTAACTCGCCCGTGCCGATCGGCACCGTCCCGATTTACCAAGCGCTCGAGAAGGTTGGGGGACGCGCTGAAGAACTGACATGGGAGATATATCGCGACACGTTAATTGAACAGGCAGAGCAAGGTGTGGACTATTTTACGGTCCACGCGGGGGTGCTTTTGCGTTATATTCCGATGACCGCGCGGCGCGCCACTGGCATCGTTTCGCGCGGCGGATCGATCATGGCGAAGTGGTGTCTCGCCCATCACACGGAAAGTTTCCTCTACACCCATTGGGACAAGATCTGCGAGATTATGGCCGCCTACGACGTCAGCTTTTCTATTGGCGACGGTCTCCGGCCCGGCTCGATCGCCGACGCGAACGACGAAGCGCAGTTCGCCGAGCTCTTCACGCAGGGTGAGTTGACCCAACGCGCCTGGAAACAGCACGTCCAAGTGATGAACGAAGGGCCCGGCCACGTCCCCATGCACATGATCAAGGAGAACATGGAGAAACAGCTCGAGTGGTGCGGCGAAGCGCCCTTCTACACCCTCGGCCCGCTCACCACCGACATCGCGCCCGGCTACGACCACATCACCAGCGCCATCGGCGCCGCCATGATCGGCTGGTACGGCTGCGCCATGCTTTGCTACGTCACCCCGAAAGAGCATCTCGGTTTGCCGAACAAAAAGGACGTCAAAGACGGCGTCATCGCCTACAAAATCGCCGCCCACGCCGCCGATTTAGCGAAAGGCCACCCCGGCGCCCAATACCGCGACAACGCGATTTCAAAGGCGCGCTTCGAATTTCGCTGGGAAGACCAATTCAACCTTTCGCTAGATCCTGAGACAGCGCGTGAATTCCACGACGAGACGCTCCCTCAAGAGGGAGCGAAGACCGCCCACTTCTGTTCAATGTGCGGCCCTCACTTTTGTTCGATGAAGATTACTGAGGATGTCCGCAAATATGCTGCGGAGCAAAGCCTGGCGGAAGACATTGCCATCGAGCGTGGGCTTGAAGAAAAGGCGAAAGAGTTCACGGAGAAGGGCGCCGAGCTCTACGCCAAAGCCTGACTTGGTAGGGCGAGACGCTGTCGAGCCGTCATGAAGCTGCCGAAAAAATGGAAGCAGAAATGTGAGATGACTCCAGAATTACATCGGTCACGCGGCATCGAAGATTCTAAGAAGAAATGACGCGGGACGATTCTTGCCGAGATTCACAGACTGACCCCATTTTGACTCGATTGCGGCGGTAAGCGCTGGTAGGCGCGTGCGGTGCGAGTTTCGCCGGTCGGACTCCACACCGATCAACCGGTTCTTGGATCTTCGGATCGTCGCTTCTTCCTCGCGTGACGCCCGGCGCGCATTTTTGCAAATGCACCGAATGGGCGACGTTGCTCGCTCTTGAGCGCTATTCCGATTACTGAGAAACTCCTCCTCAACGCAGGGGGATGGCAGGCGATGAAGCCTGCGCGCGAGCTGCTCAAGAGTGGCCGCGTCTCCGAGGCTAAATACGAGCCGCCGTTGCTGAGCGGCTATGTGCGCGAAGGCGCGAAGAATTACCGCTCCGGCCTGCGAATCAAAAGCGCGCTCGACGTCGAGAATCTGTGCAGCTGTTGGGAGTCGCGTTCGGCGGGGAAAATTTGTGCGCACTCGGTGGCGGTAGGCCTTGGCTTTCTGAATCCGCCGACTGCCGCGGCGGCGGCACCAGTCGAGCCGGCGATTTCCGAGGCTCCGGCAGGTCCGCGGTTTGTCGCCATTGGGACCGCTGACGCAACCCCCACGACACTGCATGTGATCCTGCCGCCCAACTTTACGGGCTCATGGCAGAAAGGGCAGATCATGATCGTGGTCGAAGCCGAGGTTTTGGGGAAACGCTCCCTCCTGTTCGCACTCAAGCAACGGATGCCGTCACCTCACTCCTCTCCCGATTGGGAGAGGAAGAAGAGTGAGGATCCGTCGAAGTCGGCAGTCTCGAATGACGTACCCTACGCAGCCAACGAAGGCGATCTTGCGCTGATCGAATGCTTGCGCGCGGTCCCGGCGATCTTCGAGAGCGGCATGGCGACCTTGTCACGCGACGGATTCCTGCGGCTGCTCCCGGCGTTGCAGAATCATTCACGGGTCACATTCGGCAAAGCCACTCGGGCGACGATCTCATCGGCCGCGCTCCGTCCCGAGCTTGTGGTCGAGTCGCGCGGTGACGGGCACATCGTGGTGAAAGCGAACTTTCCGCCGAACCGCAGCGGAAAGATCGATCACAGGCTCACCACGGCGAGTCCGTCCGACGGCGGAGACGAGCAAGAGAAGAACGGGCTGCTCCTCTGGAACGCGACCGACGCATGGCTGCTGCGGAACAACGAGTTCGTCCGCTGCGGTGAAGCGTTGCCGGCCGGCTCGATGCACCTGCTCGAGCGGCCTTTGCTGCTCGATGGGGACCGCGCGTTGCACTTCCTCGCGTTCGATCTGCCGCGGCTGCGCGAGGCCTTCGCCGTGCGCGCCGACGAAGGCGTTTGCCTGCCGGAAATCGCAACGGCGCTGCCAGCCTTTGAGCTGCGGCTGGCGGGCACGCTCAACAGTGTCACCGGCGAGCTGATGTGCACCTATGGCGATCGCGGGCCGATCAAAGCCCTGGCCAATGCTCAGGATCAGTTCGTTTTTCGCGATCCACAAAATGCTGATCGGGTGCTGATGCGGAATCTCGATGCCGAGAATGCGGCTGTCGCGCGGCTCGAGCAGATTGGATTTGCCCGAACAGACGCCGGCGGCTTTGTGCTGCACGGTCAGCCCAATGTTGTCCGGTTCTTCGCGACCGATTATCCGAGAGTGCAACGCGACTGGAAGGTAATCCTCACCGAGCAGGTCGAGAACTGGACCGGCAAGATCGAGCGGGTAACGCCGAAGCTCGAGATTGTCGGCTCCGGTCAGGATTGGTTCGAGGTGCGTTACTCGCTCACCACGCCCGGCGGGGAGGTGTTTTCGAACGCCGACATCCAGCGGCTGCTTCGCTCCGGCCAATCACAGACGCGATTAAAAAATGGCCACCTCGCTGTGATCGACACTGCGGGCCTGGAGGATTTCGAGCAGGTCATCCGCGACTGCGATCCGGCGCAAACCCAGCCCGGGCTTTACCGCATCAACCGCGCCCACGCCGGGTATGTCGAACAGACCGCGCGCGAGCTTGGCTCCGCCGTCGCCGATCGTCGCGAAGCGCTGAAGAAGTTCATCACTGGCCGCGACGCGTCGCCGGATACGAAGACAAAACTCGGCCCGCTCGCGGAGACATTGCGCGAGTATCAACTCGCCGGTTTTGAATGGCTCACGCGCCTCGCTGCGAACAATCTCGGCGGAATCCTGGCCGACGAGATGGGTCTTGGTAAGACGGTGCAGACACTCGCGTTTCTCCGCGCCCACCAGGGCGGCGGCCCTGCTCTCGTTGTCTGCCCGACATCGCTGGTGACAAACTGGGAGAACGAAGCGCGGAAGTTTACTCCCGAACTCAAGACGCTCGTGCTCGAAGGCGCCGAGCGCGCCGCTCGCTTCAATTCGATCGCAGACGCCGACATGGTCATCACGAGCTACGCCCTGCTGCGACGCGACATCGACACCCTGCGCGAAATCAAGTTCTCGACCGCCGTGCTCGACGAAGCCCAGCACATAAAAAATCCTGAAACGCAAAACGCGCAAGCCGCTTACGCGCTCCGCGCGACGCATCGCTTCGTGCTGACCGGCACCCCGATGGAAAATTCGGTGCGCGATCTCTGGGCGATCATGAACTTTGCATTGCCCGGTTATCTCGGGAATAGGAGTGACTTCCGCGAGCGCTATGAGCTACCGATCGCGCGCGGCTCCGCGCCCGAGGTGCAACGCCGGCTCTCGCGCCGGCTCCAGCCTTTCCTGCTCCGCCGGCGGAAACGCGATGTTGCGAAAGATCTGCCCGAGAAAATCGAGCAGGTCGTGCCCTGCAGCCTAACGAGTCATCAACGCGCCGCCTACGACGCGTTGCTGCGCGAGATCCAGCAAGGGCTCGGCGGCTCGGCCAGGAATGCGAATGCTGGAGCACAACGGATGAAGATGCTCACCGGTCTGCTCCGTTTGCGGCAGGTCTGCTGCGACCTGCGCCTCGTCGGCATCGATAAGGGAGAGACCTCCGCAAAGCTGGACCTCCTCGACGAGCTCCTCGAGGAAGCGATCGACGGCGAACACCGCGTCCTCGTCTTCAGCCAGTTCGTCTCGATGCTCCACCTCATTCGCGAACGCCTGGAGAAACTCGAGATTCCATTTCGCTATCTCGACGGCTCAACCAAACATCGTCAGGAAATCGTGGATCGCTTCCAGAGCGATTCCGCGATTCCAGTCTTCCTGATCAGCCTGAAAGCCGGCGGCGTCGGCCTGAATCTCTCCGCTGCCGACACCGTCATTCATTTCGATCCGTGGTGGAATCCCGCGGTCGAGGCGCAGGCCACCGACCGCGCCCATCGCATCGGGCAAACCCGTGTCGTCACCGCCTACAAGCTGATCACCCGCGACACCGTCGAAGAAAAAATCCTTCAACTGCAGGAGAAAAAACGCGCGGCGATCGACGCCGCCATCGACAGCGAGGAACCGCTCATGACCGGCCTCACCACCGAGGAACTCGAAGAGCTGCTCGCGTAGGAAACCGCCTTGGGGTTAAGCTCCAAATCCCAGGCATCAAGTTCCAAGGAAGCACAATAACAAAACGCTAATCAGCAGGCCTAAGCTCGGGCTGCATCCCGTGACGGTGCGTGAGATTGACCCGCCTTCGCGCGAGGGCTACGGCGCGACAAGCGGCACCCGCGTGTCGGGCCGATCCCCCAGCCGCGGGACGCACACCGGTGGTCGATATCAAGTCAGCCTCGACGCAGGCTGATGGATAGATGGAATGCGAAATGGGGAGTGGCGAATGCGGAATCGCGGCGAAAAAGGTCAATCTATGAATCGCGCGAATTCAAAAACGGATCTCTGCTCGCCGAAAATCTTTGCCAGTGCCCGTTTTTTGCGGCCGCCGTCGAATTCGCCGTAGAAGATTGTTTCAGGGCTCGAGGTCGCCGCGAGGGAACAAAAAAAAGATTTGCTTCGCGCGAGGTTTCGTTTAAATGGTTAACCAGATGGTTAAGCATTCTTCGAAATCCCTCAATCGAACTTTCGCCGCGCTGGCGGACCCGACGCGGCGCCGGATTCTCGCGCATCTGGCCGGGGGCGATCAATGCGTCACGGACTTGGCCGGGCCGCATAAGATGTCGTTGCCGGCGGTTTCGAAACATCTTCGGGTGCTGGAAAAAGCGGGACTGTTGCGGCGGCGTCGTTACGGACGCGTCCATCAGATTCACTTAAAGGCCGAGCCGCTGAGACAGGCGGCGCAATGGGTCGAGAAGTACCGCAAGTTCTGGGAGGGCTCGCTCGATCGGCTCGCTGATTATTTGGAAAACAGAGCCAAACAGTCGCCGAAGAAGGAGGCCAGATAACAGGATGTGCCCCGCGTGTCTGGCAAACATGGCGCTCACTACCGCCGGCGCGATATCGAGTGGAGGAGTGATCGCGCTCGCAGCTGGCAAAATTTTTCGACGTAAAACAACGAACCGAACTGGAGGAGAGAAAAATGAACGGAGAAGAGATGGAAACCAAGAACAAGGCGAAACGAGTGAAACAGCCGGAAGTGGTCACGCGATCTGAATGGCTCGTCGCCCGGAAAGATTTGCTTTCGCGCGAAAAAGAATTTATCCGGCAACGGGATGCCTTGAGTGCAGCCCGGCGCGCCCTGCCACGGGTCAAGATCGAGAAAGAATATGTTTTTGACGGACCGGACGGGAAGGAGACCCTGGCGGATCTCTTCGACGGACGAAGCCAGCTGGTCGTCTATCACTTTATGCTGGGGCCGGGCTGGGAAGAGGGGTGCAAGGCCTGCTCTTATCTCGCAGACCATTTTGACGGCGCGAATCGGCATCTGCCGCACCGCGATGTGACGCTGGTGGGTGTCTCGCGAGCGCCGCTCGCTGAGATCGAGGCTTATCAGAAGCGGATGGGTTGGAAGTTCAAGTGGGTGTCATCGAATGCCAGCGACTTTAATCTTGATTACCATGTCTCCTTCACGAAGGAGGAACAGGCCAACAACAAAGTTTCATACAACTACGCCACGAGCGAGTTCATGTCGGAAGAGCTTCCCGGTCTGAGTGTCTTTTACAAAAACGATGACGGCGATCTGTTTCACACCTATTCCACCTATGCCCGCGGGCTGGATGCGCTTGTCGGAACTTACCAGTTCCTTGACCTGGTCCCAAAAGGGCGGGACGAAAACCCGGACTCGACGATGGATTGGGTCCGCCGGCACGACGAGTATGAGGCGGCGTAACCCTTGACCAGACTAAGAGACCAAGACTCATGAGAACGAAAAGCGACGAAACTCCAATCCTTACGATCAATCGCTTCATCAAAGCGCCGCGCGACCGGGTTTACGCCGCCTGGACGGATCCCGAGCAACTAAAGGAATGGTTCGGCCCGGAACAGGTCCAGACTCGTAGCCTTACGGCGGACTCGCGAGTGGGTGGAAAGTTCCAGTGGGACCTAACGGGACCCGAAGGCGACGAAATGACGGTGAGCGGGGAATACCGGGAATTGCTCCCAGGTCGGAAGATCGTCTTCACCTGGCAATGGCAGGACGACGAGGACTGGGCAAAGCATCACAGCGTCGTGACGGTGGAGCTTTCTGATCGCGACGGCGGAACTGATCTCCGTCTGACTCATGAGAAATTACCTAATGAAAATTCACGAACCGGTCACACCAGAGGCTGGAACAGCGCTCTCGATAAGCTCGAGAAATGGTTGAGCAAGTAAATAACTAGCAAAGAAGGAGAAGACTATGACTACCGAAGAAGTTGCAAAAAAGGTCGTGGAGCTGTGCCGCAAGCAGGCTTGGAAGGAAGCGATCGATACGCTCTATGCGAATGACATTGTCAGCGTTGAAGCGCGAAGCATGGACGGCGGATCCCCGGAGATGAAAGGGATCGATGCGGTCCGGGGGAAAGTCGACTGGTGGATCAAGGCGATGGAAGTGCACGATTCCAAAGTGAGCGGTCCGTTTGTGGCCCACGACCGATTCGTAGTGCAGTTCGATATTGATGTGACGGACAGGGAAGCCAAGAAACGATTCCAACTGTCAGAAGTCGGGGTCTACACCGTAAAAGAGGGGAAGATCGTCCGGGAAGAGTTCCTCCCGAAAGTGGAGTAACGCCCATCGTGGGTGGGGTAAGGACGCGCTTGGGAAAAGCTGAAATTGCGGCGGGCGGCCCGTCGATTCAAAATGCTTTTGAGGGATCAAGCGACTGCGCGGGCGGAGGTTTCGGATTGGGGAGAAGAATCGAACAGAAGGAAGCAAAGAAAACAAAGATTGGTTCTCAGAGACTTCGCTTCCTTCGTTCTCTTCTGTTTAGACCCTCCAATATCCATGTTGGGATCTTAATCCAGCAACTCGACGGGGTCGCCTTTGCGAATCATTCCTTCCGCGAGCACGGCGCCATAGACACCAGCCATGCCTTCGTGTGCTTGCGCGACGGATTTCAATATCGCCGGCGTTTTTTCCGCCGTGTCGGGATCGAGTGTGATCATCATGCAACGCCCGTCGCGCTGGAGAACCGCGACGGTTACTTTTGAGCCGATCCGCAGCGAGCGACCCACGAATTCATCTTCGGCGAAGCCTTCGGATGATATGAGATCGACATAAACATTGGCGCGGAAGCGACGCTTATCGACGGCCACGCCGGTTTCCTCGCCCAGTTTTTTTGCCGTTTGCACGGAGAAGATCGACACTGGACGACAATCGGTAATAGCCTTGTCCGAGCGAAGCAATCTGAGCTCGTGATTTCCGTCGATGCTTGCTCGCAGATGGTCGATTAAAGCCGGGTCATCAATCGGGAAAGCTTTCCCATTCGGCGTTTCGACATCGATCATTAACTCGGGTACGCCGGCTGAGATCGGATTTACGCCCGATCCCAGTTTCTCGGTTTCACCTAAGTTGACCGGCCGCGCTGCTTTCTCCGGGTTTCGGAAGCGCGCGTGGTAACGAATCATCTGACGCTGATCGCGCCCGGTTAAAAACGGAAACCCTTTCGGATTGGCTGAGCTTTCAAAAGCAAAAAGCCGGTCGCCGTAAACTCCCGCGTAGCCGGCGAACATTTCATTCATCTCCTCGCCGCGCATGCTTTTGACCGGATACCGCCAAAGGCTCTCAACTTTTCCGACGATGCTCATGACCAATCGTAAAAACCAACTGCACTCGACGAACGCGAGAATAAACGAAGATCGCGATGCGCCTTTGATAAATCGCGGGCTGGGGTGGGACAGAAAAAATCCGAAGCCTAAAAGCCTAAAGGAGTTGCCTTCCTGGGAGCCCCTGGCGGGCGTGCCGGGGAAACATCGAAGCTCAGGCGTTGTCCTGGAGAATCTTCGCCACTTTCGCGATCGTATTCCAGTTGCGCGTGGTCGTCGGCACACCCAGGCGCTTCTCGATCTGGCCAAGGTAGCTGATTGCTTTCATCTGGCGTCGATACATTCCCAGGACGAATCGCCCTTGAATCGCGATGACTTTCACCAGCCAGTCGTCTTCCGAGGGCAGACTGAGAGGAAGAGGAGGCGCTTGCAATGCTTGCGGTTCGCCGCAGCGAATCCGTCCTTCGGCGGATTTGATTTTCGATGTTTGATCCAAGCCGTGACTGCCTCGTCGAAGCGGTTTGGCCAGCACGCTCACGAACCGGGTTATCTCCGGTCCCGAGGGCTGTCCAGAGAATGGATTCTCTGATGCGAGCTTAACAATGTCGCGCGCGGGACAGATCATGATCTCGCATTGGAATGGCAACTTCCGAGCGATCGCCGAGCGCAGGGCCGACTCACTCACGTTGCCACCGGCAACGAACGTGCCGACCGCACCTATGTTGACGAGATTGAGCCTGGCTAGCTGCTTTGCGATCAGTGCCGGTCGGCATCGATTTGTCCCACCCACGTTCACGGCGCGAAGAAATATCACCCAGCGCATTCGAAACGACGCTAGCCGAGATCGCGGGGTTGGCCGAGAGAATAGATTTCGCCCTGGTTGCTATAGCGAAGCGACGGGGTGTCCGCCGGAACGCGATTTGACTCGCCAACGTCGCGTCTTATTTTTTCCTGAACTAGACACAAATGCGAGGCCAGCGCTTCACGGTGCGCCCTGACAGGGTGCCCGGGTTTCCGGATGAGCCTCTTTCATTTCAACAAGAAAGGTCGTCATGAAAATCGCGCTTCCAATAATCATCGCAGCCCTTGGCTGCACTTCGCAGCGTGGAAGCAGCCGGAACTCTTCATGGTCGAGCTGAACATCATTTTCGAGGTGAGAGGTTAACCAGGGTTGAGAATTCAGAGGAGGAGTTATGGCAACGACAATGAAGGTGGCGCAGATAGCAAAAGCGGGAGCCGATTTCGAGATCGTCGAACGCGAGATTCCCAAGCCGGATGCGGGGCACGTGCGCATCAGGGTGCAAGCCTGTGGGGTTTGCCACAGTGACGTGCTGACGAAAGAAGGCGGCTGGCCCGGAATTCAGTATCCGCGCGTTCCAGGACACGAGGTCGCGGGCATCATCGATGAATTAGGTGCCGGTGTTTCCGCGTGGAAAAAAGGGCAGCGCGTCGGTGTCGGGTGGCACGGCGGCCAGGACGGCACCTGTCCCTCGTGCCGGCGCGGAGATTTTCGCAATTGTCGCAATCTGAAAATCGCGGGCATCAGTTATGACGGTGGGTACCAGGAATACATGGTCGCTCCCGTGGAGGCTTTGGCGGCGATACCGGAAAGCTTAACTGACGTTGAAGCAGCCCCTCTGCTCTGCGCCGGAATTACAACCTTCAACGCCTTGCGACACAGTGGTGCACTCCCCGGCGACCTGGTCGCGGTGACCGGTGTCGGCGGCCTGGGTCACCTCGGAATTCAATTCGCGAACAAGTTCGGTTACAAGGTTGCCGCTATCGGGCGTGGTTCCGATAAGGCGGCGCTCGCCAAAAAACTCGGAGCGACCTTGTACATCGATAGCAAGTCGACCAACGCGGCAGAGGAATTGCAAAAACTCGGTGGCGCCCAGGTGATTCTGGCAACGGCTCCAAGCTCGAAAGCGATGTCCGAGTTGATCGACGGTCTGGGGCCGAACGGCAAACTCGTGGTGGTAGGCGCGGCCTTCGATCCGATTGAAGTTACACCAATACAGCTTATTTCCGGAAGTCGAGCCATCGAGGGCTGGTCGTCGGGAATACCAGCCGATTCCGAGGACACCCTGCGCTTCGCCGAATTAACCGGCGTGCGCCCCATGACTGAAACTTATCCGCTCGAAAAAGCGGCCGAAGCTTACGCTAGAATGATGAGCGGCAAGGCGCAGTTCCGTGTCGTTCTGACAATGTGATGCTAACGAACCACGCAATCGCGAGACCGCGGCAGACCAGATTGCACAGCTCGTGCGGGCCTTCATGAAGTAGGAACGGGCGTCCGCGCCAGCAGTCCATGACTGCAGACCATAACCCCGCGGTGGTCGCGAAGTTCTCCTTCGCCGGTTATGGCATTTCGTCCACTCGCTTCAATCCTGGTATCGTGAAGGAGATCGCTTTGAGTTCCGCGGCGAGTGTCTTTGTCTGCTCGGCAGTGAGTTCGACCAGCGGCGGTCGCATCTTCGCCCACGCTCGATCGTTCGCGTAAATGGCGATGCCTTGCTTCAGGGCGCTTATCATCGGGTATTTCTTGCCGAATGCGTCGCGTATGACATCTAACCTGGCCTGCTGGTCGTCGGCGTCTGCATTCTGCCATTCTGTGTAGAGCTTGTGGATCGCGGCCGGATTAACGTTGGCGGTCGCGGAAATAGCGCCGACGCCGCCATTCCGCAGGTTGGCGAGGAGGAACGATTCGCTGCCGACAAACACGTCAAAACCGGATTTGGCGAACGCGTCGAGGAAAATCCTGGTGTTGTTCCAATCGCCTGAGCTGTCTTTCATCCCGGCGATGGCGGTGGGATAGGACTTGAGCAGGCGCTCGACCAGGCCCGCTGTAATGCCGACCACCGCAACCGGCGGGATATGGTACAGATAAATTCTCAGCCGGGCATCGCCGACGCGCTGCACGACCTCGCTGAAATATCGGTAGAGGCCTTCTTCGCTGACACCTTTGTAATAGAAAGGCGGCAGCATTAAGACACCCGCGCAACCATGTTTTACCGCCTGCGAGGTGAGCCTGACGGTTTCCGTGATAGAGCAGCAACCGGTGCCCGGCATCAGGCGCGACGTGTCGACCCCGGTCGCGACCAGCTCATCGAGTAGCGTCGAGCGCTCTTCGGCCGCGAGCGAGTTCGCCTCGCTGTTGGTGCCGAACACGGCGAGCCCGCAGTTCTGCGAAAGCAGCCATTGGCAATGCGCGATGAAACGTTCTTTATCAGGCGAGAAATCGGCTCGGAACGGGGTGACAACCGGCGACAGGACGCCGCGGATGGGTTGGGTCATGATTTTCTCCGAAAGCGATGGATGCGGTGGAACGGGCCAACTAATATACCAGGATGAGGTATCAACTTCTTCTCTCCTATGAGATCTGACATTCTTCCAGGGGCTATTTTTCCCGACTTCGCGCTTTCCGATCACACCGGCAAGCACCGGAAACTCTCCGAATTACAGGGACAAGATCCAATGATTCTGGTCCTCGGCCGCGGAGGATACTGCCCGAAGGATCGCCGGCAGGCGGAAGGACTGGTCCAACTCCACCGTGAGATCGAGGTTGGCTATTGCAAACTGGTGACGGTTACCACCGACAATATCACTGAGACGAATGAATATCGCGTCGGGGTCGGTGCTCACTGGCCTTTCCTCTCGGACCCGGCGCGGAAAATCCAAAAGGATCTCGACATCGCGGAGTACACGGATCCCGGGCACAATCCAATGATCCCGCACGTAATCGTCCTCGAGCCCGGCCTTGTTATCTACAAGATCTATATGGGCTATTGGTTCTTCGGTCGGCCGACAATCGAAGACCTCCGCCAGGATCTGCGTGCCGTTCTCAAGAAATGCCGGCCCGACTGGGACATCACAGCGCCCGAGCTAAAAGCGGCGTGGCAGCAAGGTCGCAAAGAACTCTTCTATCCATACGGCAAGACCTACGCCCAAACTATTGGTGAGAAGGATTAATCGGAGGGCAGACATTCGCGACTGCAGTCTTGCTCTTCGATTAGATATTGGGCAGCAGGTCGAAGCGAAGATTGCGGTCTGCATCCAGGCGAGAACGAGTGGACCGAGGAGGAGGACCAACAAAACAATCAGGACAGAGGGACGAATCCAGACCCGAAAACGGCGATCGTCCGGATAATGGACCGCGCGATGTGCCTCGTCGAAATGGATCATGTGAATGTCCGACATGATCAATATTGAAGAAGCTGCGCGAACCTCAATATCGTTCACGTGCGTCACCCTCCCGGGCGATGAATTTACGACCGCGGATTACCCGCCTTCGCCCCGGACGGGCTACGCCGTGGCGAGCACGGATGGCACGGATAAGAGGAAAAGCGGCGTGAGCCTGTCTTTAGTTTTATTCAATCCGAGTCATCCGCGAAATCCGCGGTTAAGAATGCGCTGTAGCCTGCCCTGAGCGAAGTCGAACGGGTCGCGTCCCAAAATTCTGTCTTCCTGCCCGCCGCGCCGTAGCCTTGGCGAAGGCTGGGTAGCCGCCAATAAGCCTGCCCTGAGCGAAGGCGAATGGGCTGTGTCGAGGGATTCCCACAACTCGGAGGGATGTGCTTCCGCACGTCCCAAAATTTGCTGTAGCCGCCCACTCGGTCGCGGCGTCTCCAATTTGGAGGGATGCGCTCCGTCGCGTCCCAAAATTTCTCCTTGGTAGGGCGAGACTCTGTCGAGCCGCGTGGTCTTGCCGAAACGGCGATCGCGCAGTCGCAGGACCGTTGCCACAGCGGGCCCGATCGCTATGGATTAATCTTCACGTGGCTCTTGTGAACGAAGCCGCTCTTTTTTCCTTGCGTCGTGGCATGGAGCCAGTCGCCTTCGATCCGATCGATCTCGAGGCGATCGCCATTTTTTAGCGGCGTCACCACTTTCGCCTTGGCAAACGGCTGTTCGTGAAGGGCCGCGCCTCCGCTACGCCAGCTGACAATGCCATGCATTTTTTGCGGCGCCGGCGTTGGCGACGGAACAGGCGATGGCGATGGCGATGGCGATGGAGTTGGCGTTGGTTTTGGGGGCGGCGTTGATTTGGGCTGACTCACATCCTGCGCTGTTTCTTCGTCGGTCCCGTTGGTCGAGTTTTGAATGGGCCGGCCGCTCGCCGGATAAAGCCCTTTCATGCTTGTAATTCGCCAAGCCCCGGGTTCCAGGACGAAATCGATGTTTCCCTTCCAGCGAGCCTGATTTGCGGCCGGATCGGTATCCTCGAATACGCACGCGACCGTTGCAGCCCGATCCGTCTTGGAAACCTGGGTGGATTCCACCAATTTCACCTCCGGTTTGGAGCCCACGGTTCGGGAGTATCTCGCGATCAAGAGATGGAGGCGGAAATCCTGAGAGAGGAGGTTATAGGCTCCAGTCGCGTTGCGTTTGGCTAACAACGAAAAATAACGGTGCGTCACCGCCACCGGGAGTTCGTTCGACTCCACCGCCGGTGTGATTGTCGCAGATGTCGTCGGTGCCGTAGCGGTTGTCGCTGCCGGTGATGAAGTGAGCGTATTCGCGGCCACTTTCTTCTTCGGGGCGGGCGCTGAGTTTTTGGAAACGAGCCACCAGATCAACGACGCCACGATCACGAGCAGGACCGCTATCCAAACGAAAGATCGCTTCGGTCGGGGTGCGACCGGCGCAATCGCGGCCGGTTGGGGAGAGGGGAGTCGCGCCGGTTCAACGCCATGCGGCGTGCTCTTCGACTTTGCCATCCAGGCGGCGATTTGCTCCGCGGCTTTGACGATCGATCGATCCCGGGACTCCGGCGCAATGGCCAGCCAGTGCACCGTGGCCAAAAGGTAATCGAGACTTTTCGATGGAGCCGAATCATCGAACCGGACCGGCACAATGTTAAGGTCAAACTTCAGGGCCCGCTCCACTTCGCGGAGGACGTGCGAAGAGACATTGGAATGTTCGCTGTAAATCAGGACGAAACAGCTGGCGGTCTCGATGGCAGTCAGGATCGTCTCGGCATAGGAGCCGCCCGGGGACACGTCCCGCGGCGCCATCCAGCAGGTGACCCCCCGCTTTTCGAGCGCCTGCACAATCAGTTCCGCAGCGGGCGCATCCCTGTGCGAATGACTTACGAAAACGTGGTTGCTCATGCGTCCCGCTCTTCCTGAGGTCTAACAAAGATGAACCCCCGAGCCAGCTTTTTCGCACTCATTTGCAGGGATGCGCTCAGTCGCGTCCCAAAATATCTGACTTGGCAGGGCGAGACGCCGTCGAGCCGCGGAGTCCTGCCTAAACGGCGACGGAGCGCCGTTCCTAGAGCGTGCAATGATTTGTCGAGGCGTTCCCAATTATGGAGGGATGCGCTCCGTCACGTCCCAAAATTCTGTCTTCCTGCCTGCCACGCCGTAGCCTTGGCGAAGGCTGGGTGCCGGAGACTGCGTCCCCAAACGGGGTGCAGGCAGGCCGTCTCCAGTCCGACAATACGATTTAAGTCGCTTTCCGGAATCACTCTTTGGTATCCCTCTCAACTGTCTCTGCGGTTTCTTATCTCAAGGAGGAAAAATGCTTCATCTCATCTGGTACATCATTGTTGGTTTGATCGCGGGCGTCGTAGCGAAATCGGCCATGCACATGCACATGTCGTTTCTCTGGACGATCGTGCTCGGTATCGTCGGTTCCGTTGTCGGCGGAATGATCACGCACCTGATTTTCCGGCCCAAAGAAGGGGCGTCATTTCACCCCGCCGGCATCATCGTGTCCATCCTGGGCGCGATCCTGGTCTTGTGGGTCTGGCACCATTTCAAGCTCCACATCCCTACCGGCTAATCTCTCGGGATGTAGAGGCGCTTGTGCCAAGCGCCTGTCGTTTTGGATCAGGTGCTCGCCGCGGCGAGCACCTCTACACGTCAGCTGCACCCGCCGGCACCAACTGCTTGCCCGACCCGCAAGCATCTGATCCGATCCCAGATGCCACGCTTCGTATCCTCGATCCTGGTCTTCTCCATCCTCGTCCTTTGTCCGCGGACCGCACCCTGCATCAAACCGCATGCGACGCTCGCCGACCTCAAGAAGCTAGAGATTCTCTGCTACGTCCCCGGCTGGCTGCCGAAAGGCTTCAAATTAAAGAGTGTCACGATGACCTACGACGAGCCTGGCCCCGATGAATGGAACCGATGGGAATCGAGCGACATAGATGGGCAAGCCGACAGGCCGAGTGAGCGGGAGCGAACGAGTCAAGGCAGCGTCGGCCGCTTCCCACTTTACTATCTTGAATACGGCAATGACCACGGCGCCTCGTTCACGATCGATTCCGCACGCGAAGGAATCGGCGATCGCAACATCATGGGAACCGAGGACAGCGAAGAGACCGCGATCACGTCACCCTTCGGCCCGATGTATTTGATCTACACGCCGAAAGGGCAGGGCAATCCGGCTTCAAGCGGGAGCGGCCGGATAAATGACATCAAAAGTCACCCGCAGGGCGAAATTCGCGGGGTGACGAAGTTCGTCAAAGGCGGCCGGAAAAAGGAGATCAAAGCGAACTGGGCCCGCGACGCGAACATGAAAGCCGAAAACGCGAAAGCCCTGGTGCATCCCATCCTCGGCCGCTACGACGGCTTTTCCGCCACCGGCATTACCGTCACCGAATTCGAAAAGATCATTAACTCGCTCAGGCCAATCCGCCCTTAGCCTCCTTCTGCCCGCCACGCCGTAGCCTTGGCGAAGGCTGGGTAGCCGCCAATAAGCCTGCCCTGAGCAAAGCCGAACGGGCTCAATCGAGGCGTTCTCGTGTGAGTCCGCTGCGACTCTGTTCCCGACGCTTTCCGCAATGGAGCGAACGGGATGGGCGACATGACGGTGGGCTGGGATCACGACTTGGGAGGAGTGCTGTAGCGGTCGAGCGCAGCGGGAGGTGCCGAGATACAATCCAGAGAAGTTCACACGCCGTGGCGGGCCGAAGAATTCGAAAACGTAATGCCTGGGGATCGGTCGCCGCGGCGACCTGATGCCAGTCTGGCTCGGACTTTCGGCGACTCGCCGAAACGAACTTTCCTCTTTATAATTCCGAGCGCGAGCGGTCGGGTAAAGCATGTCACCGTAAATTATGTGCACGAAATTCCTTCACTTTTCCGGCTGAGTCCGCCTCATTTAACTAATCTATGATCAAATTTTTACTCGGTCTCGTTGTTGGAATCGGTCTGCTCCTGCTGACAGGTTATTTTTTCGCTACCCATGGCGGAATCTCCTTGGCGACGAAAGGCGGCCCGTTGCCAATGGAACGATTCCTTGCGCATCAGGCCCTCGCCGCCTCGATCGGGCAAAGCTCCGGGGATCAGTCGCCATTTCCCGCCGACGAGACCAACCTTCTGGCGGGCGCTCACGTCTATCTGCAAAATGACTGCGTCATGTGTCACGGCCGGCTAGATCAACCCGCCCCCGACGTGGCGAAACGATTTTACCCGCATGCGCCGCAGTTGCTTCCGCCGGGCGAAGGCGTGACCGACGACCCCGTCGGCACCACTCACTGGCTGGTAAAGAACGGGATCCGGTTCAGCGCCATGCCCGCGTTTGAGAGAAAACTGACCGACGCGGAGATCTGGCAAGTGAGCCTCCTCCTGCGCAACGCCGACAAATTGTCTCCGCCAGTTCAGGAAGTCCTCCGTCAGTCGCACTCGGACTGAATATTACCGGTCGCCGCTTTCCGAAATCGTTTTGTGTTCGCTGAAAAAGGAGCCGAAGTTTACGCCAAGGCGTGAATCACAAAAAGCTTGCTCAGTATAGGGGCAGATTGGCTGCTTCCGAAATCGCCGCCGGAATGAATGTCGCGGGAAGGAATCGGCGATCGCAACATCATGGAAACGGAGGACAGCGAAGAGACCACGATCCCGTCACCCTTCGGCCAGATGTATTTGATCTACACGCCGAAAGGGTAGGGGAATCCGGCTTCAAGCGGGAGCGGCCGGATAGATGACATCAAGAGTCACCGGCAGGGCGAAATTCGCGGGGTGACGAAGTTCGTCAAAACCGGCCGGAAAAAAGAAATCAAAGCGAACTGGGCCCGCGACGCCAACATGCAAGCCGAAAACGCCAAAGCCCTGGTGCATCCGACCCTCGGCCGCTACCACGGCTTCTCCACCACCAACCTTACCGTCGCTGAATTCGAAAAGATCATTAACTCCCTGCATCCGATTCGGCCGTAGCCTCGTTCTGTAGTGGCAGCCGTGTCGGCTGCAAGTTTCCCGATCTTTCCGCAATCCGGTTTCCGCAATCCGAAATTATGTCTAGCGCCCCATCTCCTCCACGTCCGCCGCGGCGGCCGCGTTATCGCGGAAAGAACCCGCGCCGGTTCGAAGAGAAATATAAGGAGCGCGATCCGCAGCGTTACGGCGAGACGATCGCGAAAGTTCTCGCCTCCGGGAAAACCCCCGCCGGCACGCATCGGCCGGTGATGGTGCAGGAGATCCTGGAAGTCCTTGCTCCGGCGCCCGGTGCGATCGCGGTCGATTGCACCCTCGGCTATGGCGGCCACGCCCAGGAAATTCTGGCCCGGATTTCGCCAAGCGGCCGATTACTCGGCCTCGATGCCGATCCGATCGAACTCCCCAAAACCGAAGCGCGCCTGCGCTCGTTAGGTTACGGCCCACAAGAGTTCAGCGCGCATCGCAGTAACTTTGCCGGGCTGCAAAAGGTTTTGGCCGCAGCCGGATTGACCGGCGCCGATCTCATCCTGGCCGACCTCGGCGTTTCCTCGATGCAGATCGACGATCCCTCGCGCGGTTTCTCCACGAAACAGGCGGGCCCACTCGACATGCGGATGAATCCCGCTCGCGGCCAATCTGCCTCCGCCTTCCTGCGCGGCATCGCTGCCGCGAAGCTCGCCCGGCTCCTCGAGGAAAACTCCGACGAACCGCAGGCCGAGCGACTCGCCGCGGCGCTCGCCGGCGAATCCTTCCCGACCACGCTCTCGTTAGCTTCCGCCATCCGGGCCGAGCTCTCCCGCTTTTCCGAAGAAGCCGTTGAACTTACTATCCGCCGCGTTTTTCAAGCGCTCCGCATTGCCGTGAACGACGAGTTCTCCGCGCTCGACTCCCTGTTGCGCCAGCTCCCTTCGTCTCTGAATCCAGGCGGCCGCGTCGCCATCCTCACCTTCCACTCCGGCGAAGATCGCCGCGTAAAAAAATCCTTCGCTAGTGGGCGAGAAGAAGGTCTCTACTCGCAAATTTCCGACGAAGTCATCCGCCCAACCTCCGCCGAGCTGAATGCCAATCCTCGTTCCTCTTCCGCCAAGCTCCGATGGGCGAAGCGTCCCTAACTGTTGGAGGGATGCGCTCCGTCGCGTCCCAAAATCTGACTTGGTAGGGCTAGACTCTGTCGAGCCGCGGGTCTTGCCTCGCCATGTCGAGGCGTTCCTAACTGTTGGAGGGATGCGCTCCGTCGCGTCCCAAGATTCTGTTTTCCTGCCTGCCACGCCGTAGCCTTGGCGAAGGCTGGGTCCCGACTTTCGCTTCGCCTTTCCACAATGGCCTGACCTACCATCGTCCATAATCGATCCCACTCTCACCCAAATCCAGACACGCCTCCAACGCGTCGAACGGCAAAACCGCATTCTCATCGCCTTCCTTTGCGCCGCGATCGGAATCGCTTCGCTGGGAGCGACGAAACGGGCCCCGAATGTAATCAGCGTCGACGAAGTTCGAGCCCACCGCATCTCTCTCCTCGATGACAGTGGCGCAATCGTCCATACTTGGGCGGGCGGCGCGTCGGGCTCATACTCCGAGCACTAGAATCCGTTCCACGAATCGCCTGGGAAACAACTTCTCCGGGAAATGCGCGGTCTATTCCCGTCGCGAGCATGACCGATTGCTCGCGCGCGCCTTTCGAGCTTGAGGATGTAGAGGCGCTCGCCGCGGCGAGCACCACTACACTTTCCGGTCTGCAAAAAGACGTCAGCTCAGCGAAGCAACCGCTCCGGGAAATGCGCATTCTGTTCCCGTCGGAGAATTCGCTGCTGACGCCATCGTAACATCGGCCCCGGATTCGTCGGATCCCAGCCTTTCGGATTCGGCAGGACCGCCGCCAGCATGGCCGATTGCTCCCGCGTAAGACCGCGCGCGGTGACCCCGAAATAATGCTGCGACGCGGCTTCGACCCCGTAGATCCCGCGCCCCATCTCGATCACGTTTGCATACAGCTCCATGATGCGTCGCTTCGGCAGCAGCATCTCCATCCAGATCGTGTAATACGATTCCAATCCTTTCCTGATCCAGGACCGGCCTTGCCAAAGAAAAATCGACCGCGCGCATTGGTTCGTGATCGTGGACGCTCCCCGAACCGGTTTCCCTTTCCGCTCCGCTTCTTTCACCGCGAGGTCCATCTCCGTCCAGTCAAAGCCGTCATGTTGGAAGAATCGCTGATCTTCCGATATCCAAAGGTGCTTCAGGAACATCTCAGGAATCTGCGGCAACGGGATCCAGTGATAGCGGAGCGGAGCCTTTGGCGCGCTCGAGGACATCTGCTCAATCCACATCGGCAGCGTCCGCGGAGGATTAACGAATCGCACCACCGCCACCTGCATCGCCGGGATGAGGAGCAAAACCACGAGCGCGATCAAAATCCATTTCCAACGCCGGATCAGACCGCGTGAGCCGGACCCTTTTACGCGGGCCTGACCGCGTGGGCGAAGCTGTTTACGCGGTTTCGTCTTTACCATCTACGCCAAGAGACTGCAGTGGCAACCCGACCGCAACCCGTTGTTCGAGCTGCTGCGGATTGAGATCGGGGCGCCGTTTTTCACGCCGCTTTCTCTTGTCAAGGTTCGCCTGATCTCGCTAAAAGATTCGCATGCCCCAGAGGCGGCTGATGACGAGATTCACAGACTGATCCCTATTTCCCTCCTCCGCCGCCACCCGCGCCCCGCAGATCACGCGCGAGAGTAAGCTCCGAGTGGCAGGTCCTTCCGGCTACTTCAACTCTAAAGTTTGATAATGAGATAAAACCCCAACGATAGTAGAGTTAGGAATAACAGGATTCTCAAGCGTGGTTTCTCCGCCTAACTATATTGATCTCAGTCGAACATTTGCGCCTGTGCCGCAGAAGGTCGGAGCCGAGGAGTCCGCGCTCCAAAGCTATGCATCTCATTCGAATTGGCTGCTGCGGCGTAACGCGCTGACCTGGGATGAGCTACTGAAGCATGCCTTGGTCATCTTGTTGGGAGAGCCGGGTAGCGGCAAGAGTTACGAATTGCAGTATCAGGCAACGCTATCCTCGACTTTTTATCCGAGATTTTACTTTCGTTTGGATGAATTAGCCGCGAGCGGAGCGCAGTTCCACCTCGGCGATGACGATACGCGGCGCTTAGGGGAATGGCGGGAATCTGACGCCAAGGCGGTATTTTTCCTGGACTCGGTGGACGAGGCGAAAATCCGCCAAGCGACGGATTTCTATCGGGCCCTCGACCGTTTCCTCGAATTGGTTCGGCGCCATAACCTGGCGCGAGCGACTATCGTGATCAGTTCTAGAATTACGGAGTGGCTCCCCACGACCGACGGTCACGAAGTTAAGGTTCGATTTCCGCGGCAAAGCTCCGGCGCCGAGAACGAGCGCAAAAAGGGCAAATCGGAAGAACCACATCCATTCGTGGTTCAGTTGCTACCGCTAGATGAAGCAGCGGTGAAGAGCTACGCGATAGCGCGTGGAATCACAGATACGCAACATTTCCTAGAAGAACTGGAGAGAGCGCACGCATGGGAACTCGCAAGGCGTCCTGCGGATGTAAACGACCTCCTCGCATTCTGGCGCGAATCTGGTGGCCTCGGAACGCTCACGCAAATCCTTGCCTTTGTCTGCGAAAGCCAGCTGAAGAAGACCTCAGACCGCGAGCGGAGCGAAGTGCTGGCGCTGGAGCAGGCACAAAGTGGCGCAGAGTGTCTCGCCGCCACAACCATTCTCTGCCGAAGGTTTATCTTTCAAATACCTGGTGAAGCGAATCCAGCCGAACAGGCAATTGATGCGTTGGCTTGTCTTCCGGAGGACTGGCGCACTGAAGAGGTTCGGGCATTGCTAAATCATGCCGTGTTTGATGGTGCGAGTTACGGACACATCCGATTTCACCATCGCCGACTTTCCGAGTTTCTAGCAAGTCGGTGGGTGGAACGTTTGATGGTCCGAGGTTGCCCTGTCGCCGAGCTCGAAGACATACTCTTTGACGCGCGAGGCAGCGACTACGTCCTACGTCCTTCGCTCGCTCCCTTGGCCGCGTGGCTATGCGGAGGAGCCGCTAGGTGGAACGTATTAGTATGCCGTAGAGTAATCGAGGTAGCTCCAGAAATCCATCTCCGCTATGGGGACCCTGCGGCGCTGACCGTCGAAGACCGGCGCGCTTTGTTGAAAGCTCTTCTGCAGAAGGCCGATGGACGTCAGCACCTTTGGTGGGATTACGATCAAGCTACCTTGTCGCGCCTTGCAAACCCAGTGCTGGCTACGGAAATCAGTGACCTCATGACCGCTCCTGCCAGCGGGCGAACACTTCGAGAGCTCGGGCTGGAAATCGTGATCGCGGGAAGGTTGAAGGAGTGTGCGCCAGCTGTTCTTACAGTGGCCATTGCCGATTTGCTGAAGGGAGAGGTTTTCCCGACGGCGGCGCGGGCCTTGAAAGCGGTAGCCGACGAATCGGCCCTGCGGGCGCTGGCAACCGCGGCGGAAACCGTGGAGCAATATCCAAGTCGCGTCTGCGTGCCTCTCTGTGAGCTGCTCTTTCCGAGAATCTGGTCGGTCTCGGAGTTGTTCTATGTCTTGAACCGAATGAAGCCGGGCGTACGCGGTGGAATGGGCTGGGATTACACTCTTTCCGCGAATCTCGCCTCGGTTACGAACAAGGAGAACGGGCTCGCCCTGCTAGAAGGCCTTCTAGGCAACCCTATCCAAGACATCGAAGACGAAGACGGATTCGAGCCACCATCCAGTGTGCGAACAGCACTGGTCGTTTCTAACGTTATGCTTGGCTGGCCGGCTCTTTCGGGAGAGGAAGCAGCGGCGGTGGTTGAGGTTCTTGTTCGCGTGGGCGATCGCAGAGGACACCTTAGCAAGGATGATTTTGTCTCTGAGCGAACCGAACGACACCCCCAGGTTCGAGAGCGCTATTTTCGACGAGCAGCAGAACAGGTCGCAAAGGAACACGGTTACACGGACGCTCGGCTTTTCAGCGTCTTCATTTTCCACAAAATGTTAAGCCCGACGGCCGATGATCTGTCGTGGATCTTGGCGTGGCTCGAGACCGCGCCCTCTGACTCGGAACGGCAACGCGCCCTTGAATGGGGTTTAGACCTTTGGCAGCAGACAGGACTTTCGCGTTCGGACTTGGCTCGAATCAAAGACGCGGCAAGAACGTTTCCCGATACGCGAAAGGCACTATGGAAGTACCTCCATCCCGGCCTTGTCGCTCGCGCCAAGGCGTTTTGGTATCGACGGATTCGCGACCGCTTCTACCGCCACAAATTGCGCATGGCTTGGCGGAAAATGAAGAAGCCGTTCTTCAAGCTGCGAGACGTGTGGCGACTGTGGCGTTATCGCAGCAAAATGCGTTCGGGCGAGTATGCCGGACTATTGGGCGGACTTGTCTTGTCATCGCACCCTGAAACATACAGCCGGTGGTTGCCGAAGGACTTGTCTTCGCTGCAAGAGAAATGGGGCAAGAAATGCGCGATGGCAGTGAAGGAAGGCTGCAAGCGCGTTTGGAAACGTTACCAACCACCGTTACCGCACGAGAAGAAACCGAACGAAGGAACGGGTTATCACATTATCGCCGGTATGGTCGGAATTACGGTAGCGTGGCAAGAAGGGACGCTTCGTTTCGAGGATATCTCCTTCGACGACGCTCTCCGCGCGACGCGGTATGCACTCAGCGAAATGAATGGCTTCGCGCCCTGGTTTGATGATCTGATTCACGCCCACCCAGAAGCAGTCCGCTTCGTTTTGTCCCAGTGCATTTCCGGTGAATGGGAGATCGCTGCAGATTCCGAGCAGCATCATCTGGTCCTCTCCAATCTCGCGTGGATCGAAAGCCCCGCTGGCGATCTGATCAAGCCGACTCTCATGGAACGCCTTGCAGACAGCGAGCCCAAAAACCCGCACGTGCTGCGAGACATGCTTTGCATTGTCGTTAGGACACCATCGCCGCTTTTGGCGACGCTTGCGGCTTTAGCAGAAAGCCGATTAACGGCGGTTGCCATATCCGCGCCAAGTTTTCCATTGTGGATGGCGCTATGGCTTCAGGCCGATGCCCCCGCAGCGATCGATGCCTTAGAGTCCCGGCTAGGTTCAGCGACCGATCCCACTGTAACGATGACATCGATTTGCGCGAACATCAGCAGTCGCTCTGGCTATCGACTGCCGCTCTTGCCGAAGCCTTCGTGGCTGACGCCAGCAGCCATGAGGCGATTCATTCCTTTAGTTTACCGTTACATACGCAGAGAGGATGATATCGATCGTTCAGGCGGAAGCGCGTATTCCCCGACCGCCCGCGACGATGCCCAGGAATTTCGCGGCGGGCTGCTTGAGCGGTTGGTTGCAACGGGCGATCCGGAGATAGAACCGGTGCTACAGGAGTTCTTGTCCGAGCCACTGCTCTCGCATCTTTCGGATTACATAAGGCATCTTCTTGAGAAACACCGGGAACAGTTGGCCGACGGCCCGTCTTGGCGAGCAAGGGATGTGCGGACATTCGCGACCGAATATGAACGCGATCCCCAAACCGATGCGGACTTGTTCAGAATCGGCTGCCGACGGCTGTTCGATCTAAAACGGTGGATTGAGACAGGCGAGGACAGTCCACGACGCGAAGTCCATGTCGAGGACAATGAGTCGGGCTTCCGCGATTGGCTGCGGCGAAAGCTGAATGAGACCGCGCGAGGACGTTACGTCGTGCCACCCGAATGGGAAATTGTCGGCGGACGGCCAGATCTTCGCTTGGTCATTCCGGATGCTTCGCCGGTTTCGCTTGAGCTAAAGATTGCCGACAATTGGACCCTTCAGGAGCTCCTGGAAGGTCTGGAGGAACAGTTGGTCGGGACCTATCTGCGTGACTTCCATGCCCGCTATGGCATCTATGTCCTTGCCCTGTTCAATCGCGAGCGAGAATGGGTGCCGCTTGAACAAGGACCTCGAATCGACAGCACGCAAGTGCTTGGCATCCTCCGCGAACGCGTCGAGGAAATCCTTGACGTGCGGCTCGATATTTCTGGACTTGAGATTGTGTTGATCCACTTCTCTTTTCCTGCCGGTTGAAGAAGGAAAGGGGCGTGCTCGTCGAGCGAAAGGCCGCGCGTGTCCTTGATATGCGCGCTTTCGCGCTTCCGCGTGTATTCGGACGTTGCAGTTGCCCCGGCAAAAGCCCTCATGGTAGACTTGCGCCATGCCAGCATCCACCGTGACTGAGTATCTTGCCGCGCTCCCCGCGGATCGCCGTGACGCGTTGAACGAAGTTCGCCGGGGAATCAACCGGGCCCTGCCACCGGGGATACAAGGAAGGCATCCAGTTTAGCATGAATTCTCAAAACCGCAGCATTGACCAATTGGTCATACCTTGCAAAGTGTGGACATGACTTCAGGCACCTCGCCTTCCAGTCAGCCGACGCTTTTGCGCACCCGCCGCGTCGGCTCCTTGATATGCGCGCTTCCGTGTATCCGGACGCGGTTGCCCCGGCAAAAGCCCTCGTGGTAGACTTGCCCCATGCCAGCATCCACCGTGACTGAGTATCTTGCCGCGCTCCCCGCGGATCGCCGGGACGCGTTGAACGAAGTTCGCCGGGGAATCAACCGGGCCCTGCCACCGGGATACAAGGAAGGCATCCAGTTCGGCATGATCAGCTGGTTCGTTCCGCTGTCCACCTACCCCGCCGGCTATGGCGGCAACCCAAAGGAACCCCTGACACTCATCAGCGTGGCGTCACAGAAATCGTACATGGCGTTACACATGATATGTTTCTACGGGCAGCCAGCGTTGCGGGAGTGGTTCACCGCGCAATACGGAAAGAGCGGCAGAAAGCTGGACATGGGCCAGGGCTGTCTCCGTTTCAAGACGTTGCCGGAGCTCGCGCTGGATGTGGTTGAGAGCACCGTGGCCCGGCTTCCGGTCGAGGACTACATCGCAGGCTATCAGGCCATGCGCGACGCGATGGGCAAGGGAAAAGGCAAAGCCAAACCGGCCGCCAAGACGCCCGCCCCCGCCAGGAAGGCCCCGGCGCGACGAACATCTGCAACACGGAGCAAGTAGCGTCCGTCATGCCGGCCAGGATCGGACGTTGACCAATTGGTCACACTTTGCAAAGTGTGGGGATATGACTCCACCCCATGTCGCCTTCTAGTCAGCCGACGCTTTGGCGCACCTGCCGTGTCCTGGCTAACCGCAAACGCCTGCGAACTCTTGCTCTCTTGATCCGGCAGCCAAACCAGACCGTATCGGCTGTCGCCGAGCGCATGAGCTT
>PLCM01000017.1:67828-153529 GCA_003134765.1 Spartobacteria bacterium
AATCGAGGTGTTTCGCGCCCTGACGAATGGAGGGGATTCGTTTGCTAAACTCCAAGCGGCAACCAATACGCCGGCGCGAGCGCTCTCCCGGCATCTCGCGAAACTGGAGGCAAGAGGCTTTGTGAAGGATGAGGGGGCGCTATACGTGGCCACGATCCACCAGCATCCATTCGGTCGTGTCTTAGCGCGTTTAGCACGCCGTTAGATGATTGGTGATACTTTGCAAAGTATGGCCACGAAGGTTCCAAAGGTGATGCCGCGCCTGCGACTCGGACGCTCGTTAGAAGTGCGCGCCGACGTACTCCCACATCTGGTGATGCCAGTAGGGCCATTCGTGTCCGCCCTTCGGGCCCCAGTCGTCGAGATGATGAGCGATGCCGCGGCTCGCGAGCACGGCGGACATTTGGTAGGTCGGGCCGGGCACTTCCCACGGGCCACAGCCGGTCGCGAGGTGGATGTCGCAGCTCGCTAACTGGTGGAGAAACCATGGGTCGTTCTGGTTGGCCATGTAGTCCACCGGGTTATTGAAGTAGAAGTTGTCGTCATACATCCCGTCCATGGAATCGCGCAAATCGTAAACGCCGGAGAGCGCATAGCAGCGCTTCACCCGGTCGGGGTGCTTGAAAAGCGTGTTGGCCGCGTGGTAGGCGCCGAGTGACGCACCGTAGGTGGTGATCGGGATGCCGGGCGTCTGGCACTGGGAGTCGATGAAGGGGAAGACTTCGCTCGCCACGTAGTCGTCGTATTGCGCCTGGAGCCAGCTGCGATGGAAGGGGTGCGCTCCCTTGTTATTGAACGAATCACTCTGGACTCCGTTTATGCAAAAAATCCTGATCCGCCCCTGGTCGAGGTACGGGCCGAGGGCGTGAATCATGCCCTGGCCTTCCTGCTCCTGTTCGTCGCCCATGCTGGTGGGGAAGGCGATGATAGGCGCTCCGTAATTGCCGTAAACGGCGATGCCCATGTCGCGGTTGAGACGGTGTGAGAACCAACGGTGATGTTCGCGGTGCATGACTGGCGAGGATACCGAGTCTACGGACAGGCTCAAGCCGGGTGTCATGATCGCGAGGTATTCGACGGAACGCCGGTGGTCGACATCAAGTCAGCGCCGACGCGGGCCGTGATTGATCGAGGTCTGAAGCAGTGACGAGTGACACGTGAGGATCCGTAATTCTGTTTAGGAGGTGCGCGGGCAGAAAAGGCTTGTTCTTGTCGCAGGAAACCGCAACGGTCGGTGTGATGCGCTAACAAATCGGAGGAACGAAATGAGAAAAATTATGTGTCGTGTGTTGGTGGCGTTGTTTACAACCGGTCTGTTTTATTTTCCGGCAATTTCAACGGCCCGGTCAGCCGATGTTCCAAATCTCAGCGGAAAGTGGATTGGCTATTACGAAGACGGCAGTAAATCGGAATATGTTTGGGCGATCCACCAAACGGGTTCGACTCTCTCGATCGAAAACGTCGGGGGTAAGAGCGCCAAGTCGAAAGGGCGCGTGGAAGGCGATAAAGTTTTTGCGCAAGACTTTGCCACCCAAAACGGAAAGCTGTCTGCTGACGGCACAAAGATTACCTGGACGGACGGCGTCATTTGGAAAAAGTCAGCCGTTGCAGAGCTTAACGGAAAGTGGATTGGCTATTACGAAGACGGCAGTAAATCGGAATATGTTTGGGCGATCCACCAAACGGGTTCGACTCTCTTGATCGAAAACGTCGGGGGTAAGAGCGCCAAGTCGAAAGGACGCGTGGAAGGCGATAAAGTTTTTGCGCAAGACTTTGCCACCCAAAACGGAAAGCTGTCTGCTGACGGCACAAAGATCACTTGGACAGACGGTGTCGTTTGGAAGAAGCAATAAACTGAAGTTACACCCGCGCCCGGCGGCGCGGGCCAGTTCCACGTAATCCTTCGTGTAGGTATTCGACGGCACGCCCGGGATCCAGGAAAAGGGGAGATGGAGGCGGGGTCAGTCCTCAAGATTAAAAACAAGTGACCGCTTGGAAACGTATTTGCATTCGTCTGGTCCAAAACCTTAAGGACTGAGCCCTCTCCGGACGCGCTGGGAAACGTGGAGAATCCCGATTGTTCTTGCTGGCGCGGGGGCAAACACGTATATCCAGTTAGTGTCGCCAAAGGGGAACAGATTGGGCGTTCTCACGAGTTGTCTCGCGATTGCCTGCGTAGCGTTCTCGGCGATGCCGGGCAGGGCGCTCGCGGCAGCGTACGGGATGAATCTCCTTGTTAATGGCAATGCTGAAGCCGGCCCTTCTTCAGCAACCGGAGCGCCGGTGGCCGCGCCGCCGTGGACGGTAAGCAGCGCCTTTACCGTGGTGCCCTATGGAGCGCCGGGATTTCCCACCTCAAGCCAGGGGCCGCCGGATGGGATGAACCAATTCTTCGCGGGCGGCAACGCCGCTTCGAGCACGGCGACCCAGGACATCGATGTCTCGGCTAACGCTGCCGACATCGATGCCGGAAATGTGGTTTGCGATTTCTCCGCCTGGCTCGGTGGGTTTACCGACCAGGAGGATAACGCGGTGATGACGGTGATCTTTAACGCCGCGAACCTGACGCAGATCAGCAATGCGGCTATCGGTCCGGTGACGGCGGCTGATCGATCTTCGCAGACGAAATTGCTTCTCCGCTTTAGCAGTGTCGTGGTTCCGGCCAATACCCGCTCCATCAGAGTGAGTCTTGCCATGCAGCGCGTCTTCGCGGGGGGGACCTTCAATGACGGATACGCGGATAACCTGAGCGTGGTTCTGCGCGGTCCGGCGTTGGTCACCAACACCGCTGATTCGGGACCGGGCAGCCTGCGCGATGCGATCACAAAAGGGAGCGTTATCACGTTCGATTCACAGGTCTTTGGTGAACCCCACGGCCCACAAACCATTACGCTGCAATCTGCCTTGCCGGTGATCGGGGGAATCCAATCCATTCTCGGCCCCGGAGCGAACCTACTGGCGGTAGACCGTGCAAGTGGAGCCGGCGTTCCCAAGTTTCAAATCTTCTCTGTAGGACAGTTTCTTCATACGACTTCTTACCCGGTGGTTATCAGCGGGCTGACCCTGGCCAATGGCGACGGTGGGGGAGGCGGAGCGATTTTTGTTATTCTTACCAACCTTACCGTAAAGGGTTGCGTGTTGACCGGAAACATCGCCAACGGTTACGGGGCGCTTTGGGGCACAAATGCATCGGTCGTGCTCGACGGCTGTACCATTTCCAATAATTCAGCGGCCAGCGACGGCGCGATCGGTAACGAAGCGTCTAATGGCGGGACTTCCACCATGACGATCATCAACTGCACAATCAGCGGGAATACCACGACCGACACAGTCAACAACGGCCCCACCGTCGTGAGGAATGTATCGGATGACAAGAATTCAACAGCAACGATGACTCTGGTCTCAACGACGATGAGCGGCAACACCGGTGGCTTTCGTCAGACCTCAGTCGCCGATCCGACGAAGGCGACCATCCTCGTCCAGAACACCATCATCGCGTCGACCGGAGCAAACTTTGTGAGTGGCAACGGGGGCGTCTACGTGTCGCAGGGTTTTAACCTGAGCAATCAAAACAATGTCGCCATCCTCAACGGGACAGGAGACCGAAATAACACCAACCCGATGCTGGGGCAGCTCCAGGACAATGGCGGCTCCACTCCTACGCACGCGTTGCTTCCGGGCAGTCCGGCAATCGACAAGGGAAATACCAGCCTGACGACCGATCAGCGAGGGTTCCCGCGTCCCATCGATGATCCGGCGTCGGTGAATGGAGGCGGCAACAACAGCGATATCGGCGCGTACGAATTCGGCAGCAGTCCAAAGGCGCTGGGCAACATCTCCACCCGGCTGCGGGTGGAATCAGGGGATAATGTTCTCATCGCTGGATTCATCGTGACCGGAACGCAGGGGAAGAAGGTGATCATTCGCGGGATCGGCCCGTCGTTGCCGTTCGCCGGGCGTCTGGATAATCCGACGCTGGAGCTGCGTGACTCGAGCGGGACGCTTCTGGATTCGAACGATGATTGGGTGAACTCGCCAAACAAGCAGGCGATTATCGACAGCACGATTCCGCCGACGAACGACCTGGAATCCGCCATCGTGGCGACGCTGCCGGCAAACGGAGCGGCTTACACGGCCATTGTCCGCGGTGTGAATGGAGGGACCGGGATCGGCGTAGTGGAAGTTTACGATCTCGGGGCCGCGGCGGATTCGAAGCTGGCGAACATTTCCACGCGCGGCTTGGTGCAAACCGGCGACAACGTGATGATCGCGGGAATGATCATCGTGGGGGCCACGCCGCAGAAGGTCATTATTCGCGCGATAGGTCCCTCGTTATCGTTACCCGGCAAGCTGGCCGATCCAACCCTCGAGCTGCGCGACGCAAACGGCGGATTGATCGATGCGAACGACAATTGGGGTGATAGCCCGAACAAGCAGGCCATCATCGATAGCACCATCCCACCGACGGATGCGCTGGAATCGGCGATTGTGGCGACGTTACCGGCAGGCAATGCCAATTTCACCGCCATCGTACGCGGCACGGGCAACCTGACTGGGATTGCGGTAGTAGAAGTGTACGCATTGCACTAACTGCACTAGTTAGTCACGCGGTCGCGTGGTTTCGAAAATAGTCCAGTGCTTTAGCGCTGGGCTATTTTCAGGGGAAGAACGAGACAAAAGAACGCCGCGACCACAATCGAGGCAGGCGATACGCCCGCCCTACAAACGGGCAGAAGAGGTTCGCCACCTAAAATTTGGAACTAAATCTCGCCGTCGCTGTTCTACCATTATGGGCAGGGGGAGCTACTGGTGGGGTGCCGGCTTCAGTAGGGTCCATCTTGGCACGCCGGCGCGCGCCCTGGCTCAGGATACGGCGATCGCCGGTTACCAGCCGCAGTTCGACGGACTCAGAGCCCTCGCGGTCCTCACCGTCATGGTGGATCATTTCAGCGCTGACGTTCCGAATTTTCCGTTGCCCGATTGGATTCATCTAGGCGCAACGGGCGTGCGCCTCTTTTTGGTCTTGAGCGGTTACTTCATCACCGCGTCGCTCCGCCACGCGCGCGATCGGATGGACGCGGGCGCGTTATCGGCGACCAAAACCATTTCCTCGTTTTACTGGCGTCGTTTGCTTCGCATCTCTCCGGCCTATCTGGTGTTCGTGGCGATCGCGCTGCTGCTCGGTCTCGGCCAGGTTCGTCACAATTGGCCATGGCTTTTCACCGGCACGGTGAACTGGCTGATTGCCTCCACCAATGAATGGCCCCCGGCGATCTCGCATCTCTGGTCGATTTGCGTGCAGGAACAATTCTACCTGGTCTGGCCGCTCCTCATTCTGCTGCTCCCACGCCGCTGGATTCTCTCCGCAATCATCGCTCTCGCCTTGGCCGGCATCGCCTTTCGAATCGGCTGTGTGCTCTTCTCCGTGCCGCTCATAGCCCGATGGGTGTTGCCGTTTGGCAGCCTGGACTCACTCGCTGCCGGCGCAGCCCTGGGCTGGTGTGGCGGACGGCTGAAAGCGTCGCGCGGCGGCTGGCTCCTCGGATTCGTCTGTTTGTGGATGCTAATTGTCGCCGCGGTCTTGCGAAACAGCGACCCGACGCAACTGAAATCGGTTTTGGTTGAACCGCTCGAGGCCGGCGCCTTTGTCATTCTGGTTGCGCGCACCGCGACAGGATTCGACGGAAACATCGCACGCGTACTGAACAACACCGGTCTCGTCTTCGCGGGGCGAATCAGCTACGGCCTCTACATTTACCACATCCTCGTGGCGATGGTCCTGGCCCGTTGGCTGCCGCCTCAGCTGCGATTCATCATTACGATACCCGCTCTGCGTCTGGTGGTGTTCGGGATCGTTACCCTGTTCACCGCTGCTCTATCATGGCGATTGCTGGAACAACCGATCAACCGGCTGCGTGGCGCAAAACCGAGAAATGTTCCGCTGCCGCATCGCGGTTGGGAGCCGGAAATCGTGACGAGATTTCGCTGTTCGCCGCGTCTCAGGTTGAGTCAGGACTGAGAACTGCGCGGCCGGGACCGAGGGGCAGTCCTTACGATTGAACCCTGAAGAGCATTTCGGAAGGGTAACGGGCCGGTCTGGCAATCTCGGCGCAGCAGAGGTAGAAATTAGAAAGTAGGATCGGAGCGGGGCGACCGAAAAGCGCTGCTTCGCTGCCGATCAACGCGAGTTTATGTGTTGTTCGTTCTCAGAAACCGAGGACAGAGTTTTCCTGTAGTGGCGGCCGTGCCGGCCGCGGTTCTGAGGTCTCGCAGGCGGCACGCCTGCCACTACAAGTGGGAATAGGAGGAAGAAGACGCCGAACGCCAAACTGGAAAAGGAAAGCTGCGTTGTCAGTTCGAAGGCGCCTGATTGTTGGCGTTATTCATCGTTTCCTGGGCGGCTGCCATTCCGGCGATGAAAGATTGCTGGGCGGCCGCATTGGATGCGTCACTGGCGGCTTGCGCGTTTGCCCGATCAATCGCGTCCTGAGCAGATGTGTCCGGCGACGAGGAAACCGATGGCGAATCGTTTGACGTTACCGAATCACTGGTCGCGCCCGATCCTGATCCGGTCGATTGAAAGTCAGCGGCGCATCCCACCATGAGCATGGCGCCGAGCAGTAGCGGAAGAATGCAGCCGAGATGTTTCATACCTAATTGGACGCAGTCTTGCCTCCCGCGTTCAAAGGTGCAGACGATGAACGTCGACGCCGAATCGCGCGTTGTGTTCATCGCGGAGAAATTTGTAACCATTCCCCCGTTTAGGCTGTCTTTAGGGTGCGAAGCGGCAAAAGCCGGGATTGATCGACAAGACGGGTCGATCGGAGCATGGTTGATCTCATGAACCTTAAGACCCTGGGCAAAAAGATCCGTAAGCTCGAGACTCGCCTGCAAGAGGGTCCGCAGAAGCTGGCCAAGCTGAAACGGAAACTGGAAGCGCTGACGAAAGCAAAGGCACAAAAGGCGAAGAGGAAATCGGCTATTCGAACTGCAGCCGCTCGCCGGACTACGACGGCTTCGGTCCCGACCAAAAAGGAAAAGAGCGGCTCAACGGCGCAGCCGCCAACGAAAGCGGCTGTCGCGCCGGAACGACGCCCTGCCAGGAAAGCGAAGAGAAAACTCAATCTTTCGCCGGAACGCCGGGCGCAACTCGCAGCTGCGATGAAAGCCCGCTGGGCTGCCAGGAGAGCTGCAGCCGCTGCGAATTCGCAAAAGAATTCGGCCGTGGGAGATTCGGCGTCCCAGAAAAATCCCCAGTCGCCGTAACAGAGACGCGGCGGCGGCGGAAGTGGGGGAAACAGGACGAGGCAGGATTTCCGCAGACGATTTGAAATTCGTCAGGTGAGATTTGTCTGGATGAAGTGCGGGCTGGCGTGGATGCCGATCTGGCACAGGGTCGTGTCGCCGCTATTAACAAATCGATGCGGCGTGCCCGCCGGAATGACGACAATGCCGCCCGCTTTCACTTCGCGTTGTTCGTCGCCGAGCGTGATCGTGCGCAGCCTTCGAGGGTAAATTCGACTTCGACGTATGGATGCGTATGCAGCAGCGGTCCTTGCCCGGGCCCGGCCGTGACGATGTAGGCCGAGAAGGGCCGCCATGATGTTCGCCGATGAAGTTATACGACATTCCAACGAATGGCAGCTGCTCGAGATTGATGAAGCTCATGGCGGAAGTGACGAGCGGCATGTGACCCGTGACAAGAAAAATCCGCCTAGGAGAAGATCGCCAAATCGAGAGTTGGCGGTTAGGGTCCACCATGATTTACCATTGCATTCGCTACACCATTGATCCGCAGAAGGCGGCGGACTTTGAGACCTACGCCCGGCGTTGGATGGACGGCGGAATTATCCGGCGCTGCGGGGGCGAGCCGCTGGGTTATTTTCTTCCCAAGAAAGGCTATGGCGGCGCGGACAATATCGCGATGACGCTGATCGGGTTCGAAAGCCTTGCGGCCTATGAGGAATACCGAAAGAAGCTCGTCGCAGATCCTGAAGCCAAAGAAAACGTGGACTTCGCGACGCGCTCGGGTTGCATTATTTTCGAGGACCGCTCCTACTTTTATCGCGTTGGCGGCGGCGAGACGAAGTCAGTGACAAGTGACGAGTGACAAGTTTGGAATCATAAAGATCAGCCGCCTGGGCGAAACTGCGACTGGCCTGAAAAGCCATAGGACGGCGAACTCCGGAAGTCCGAAGTCAGGCTTTCCGGGCACATAGTTTGCAAATCCTACAAGAGTCAGGCCGTAGGATTGAAATTAGGTCGCGGCCTGAAAACTATTTGCGCGTGGGTGACAGCAATCCTAAGGACTGGCCCGCCGGTCCATCAACGCGATGGCACTCGTTTCCTGCTTTCGACACCGACGGATCGCGATAATATATTTTGGGATATGAAAATATCCTGCGTTCTATGTTTCTTTTGCGGCATCGCGGCGATGCTCGGCCTCAGCACGCTCCGAGGATCCAATGCGGAGTCTTCAGGCCACGTTTACGAACTGCGCCTGTATCACGTTAACGAGGGCAAAATGGACGCTCTCAAAGCGCGCTTTGGCAATTATACCGACACGATCTTCAAACGGCATAACATGAAAAGCATCGGTTATTGGTCGCCTCAGGATGCGCCGAGTTCGCAGAACCTGTTTGTTTACATTCTGGAGCATCCCAGCCGTCAGGAAGGCGAGAAGAATTGGGCCGCGTTCCAAGCGGACCCGGAATGGCAGAAGGTGAAGGCCGAATCAGAAGCGCACGGGGTCCTGGTTGACCATATCGACCGGTATTTCATGGACCCGACCAGTTATTCGGCCCTCAAGTAGGCGAGCTAGCGCTCGCAGTTATGGGTTATTTGTTAATTGTTATTGGTGGGGATGGAAGAGAAGGCGGAAGAAATGTCGAATGTGAAATGCGAAATGGGGAATGGGGGAGGATGCAAGACGGAAAACAGAAGACAGAGTACGGGGATCAGAGATCGGAGGACGGCTAAAGTACTGGGCTAGGATCAGGAGAGGGAGGGACGAAGCGAATGTCGAATGTCAAATGACGAATGCCGAATGTGAAATTCAGGAGATCGGATGTCGGAGGCAAGGCGGGGGAGAAGTTGAAAAACTTCCCGGGCACGTAGTTTGGGGCTATGAATCTTACTTTGCGCGCGGGCACGGCGGATGACGCTGAAACGCCAAACGTAATCAATTGGCCAAGGTAACGAAGCGTCGGGCCGGGATATATCCTTTGTTTCCTTCGTTAGCTTCTGTTTTTTGGATCTCCGAACGAGACCCTAACGATCGCGCACCTGAGCATCTGCTCTCCCGTCGAGACGGGCGCACTCTCGAAGTAGAAATATTCTGGAACTAATGCTGTGGTTTCGGATTTAACCCTCATGAAGGCACAACCGCGGCTGTTAAGAGGCATTCTCGTTTTCATTGTTTTCGCTCTCGCCGGGATGAGTGGGGCGAGCGGGAGCGGCTACGATCCGCTGGCAGTCGATCCACAGTTTCATGCGCAGCCGCGGGATTTGACGGTGCATGACGCGGCGCGGAACCGCGATATTCCGGTTCGGATTTATCTGCCGGCCAGTGAGAAGGCGGAGCCAGTCGTGTTATTCAGTCACGGGCTGGGCGGGTCCCGCGCGGGCAGCAAATTTCTCGGCGAGCACTGGGCGGAGCGCGGCTATGTGGCGGTCTTTGTGCAGCATCCCGGGAGCGATGAAGCAGTCTGGAAGGAGGCAGCGCCGGAGAATCGGATGGCCGCGCTGCGTGAGGCGGCGTCGCTGGAGAATTTTCTGTTGCGGGTGAAGGACGTCACGTCGGTGCTTGATCAACTCGAGGACTGGAACAAGAGCGGCGCGCTGACGGGTCGAATGGACCTGAAGAAAATCGGAATGTCTGGTCATTCGTTCGGCGCCGTGACGACCGAGGCGGTGAGTGGGGAGACCTTTCCGGCGAGCGGCACGAAATTGACCGACCCCAGAATTCGTGCGGCGGTGATCTTCAGTCCGAGCACACCGAGATCGACCAGTGCGGAACGAGCGTTCGGTGACGTCAGGATTCCCTGGCTGCTCATGACAGGGACGCTGGACACTGCGCCGATCGGGCCGGCCGACCTGAATTCTCGGCTGGCGGTTTATCCAGCGCTGCATGGGGCGCCGAAATATGAAGTGGTGCTAGACAAGGCTGAGCACTCCGCGTTCACGGAGAGCGCGCTGCCTGACGATCGCGAGCCGCGCAATCCGAACCATCATCGGGTGATCCTGGCGCTCTCGAGTGCGTTCTGGGACGCGTATTTGCGAGATAACAAGGAGGCGCTCGCGTGGTTGAACGGCGCTGGTCCGCGCACCGTCATGGAAAAGGCGGATGAGTGGAAGGCGGCGCCGTAACGCGGGGCGAGTTATTGGTTAATGGTCATTTGTTGTCAGGGGGCGGCCGCCTTCGCCAAGGCTACGGCGTGCCAGGGAGATCGGAGGCCAGCAGCGGAACGGGCGAAGCGGGTGTAGAGTAACGAATGTCAGATCCACGAAACGTTGCGCACAATAAGAAGGTAAAGCAGGAAAAGGCACACCATGAAGATGCGTCTGGAGCGGGCGCGAAACTGAAGAAGAAGCGCGCGCCAAAGGATGAGGGAGGCGGAGCGACGGATGCGGCAAATTCAGAAGCGGGTGCTCCGGAGAAAGCTCCGGTCGAGCTGGTGCCGGGCGATTACGAGAAATCGCAGATCGTTCTCTCGAAGCTCAAGGAGATGGAGTTCCATTCGCGTGCAAACATCGAGACGCTCGCGCAGTTGACCCTGACGATTGAGGATGAGCTAAAGCAGAAAGAGTTTTCCGGGCCGATCGGCGATATTTACGCCACGCAGGATCAGTTTCACACCCGGATCGCTGAGTTGATCCAGGGTTACGAGAAAAAGACGGAGGCCTTGCGGCCGGCGTAGCGCGTGTCAAAATTTGCCGAGTCCCTAGCGCCGGGCTGAAGTTTCTTAGATCTCGCGGCGGAGGGTGACGGCATGGTCGCTTTGCTGGACGATTTTGAAACCGAACCGGTCGTAGAGACGCACGACGGGATTATTGGCTGAGGCTGCGATCGAAACGGCGCTGTATTGCGGGTTCGCCTTAACCAATTGGGTAAGCAGCGCCGCGCCAATGCCGCGTTTGCGATGCCCGGATTTCACGGCAAAGGCGAGTTCGGGCGTAGGCTCCTCGTCGCGCGTCGCTGGCGGCAAGCGGAACCACGCGGCCCCCAGCAATTCATCTTTTTGCTCGGCGTCGTAGGCCACGAAGCCGGTGTCGCCCGCCCGTCCCCATCCTTCGACATGGCGGGCGTATTCGGGCTGACGAACAATGTCTCGTGGCGTCTCCGGCGAGATTCGCAAAGCCTGATACAGCATCTCCCACAGGATCGGTTCATCCGCGGCGGTCAGTGGGTGAATTACATAGTCCATTATTTCGAGCGTCCGTGATCGAGTCGATCTTGTCCAAATATGCTGAATGGCAGCCGGAACAACAAGTCGCGCTTTTTGTGGTTGGTTCTCAGCGATGCGGGGGCATGCGGCCTGCAAAGCTCATGCCGATATTTTAGGATCGCATATTGGGTGTAGTTGCCGCAAGATGGGGCTCGATGATGACGAGGACTTCGTCCACGCAGATTCTGATTATCGCGGCGGCATTTATCGGCGGTGCAATCCTGGGACGCGGTTTTCTCGCACCGAAGAGTGAGCCATTGTCGATACCGCCAGAGACGGCTGATTCTCTCCCCTCGGTATCCATGTCGCCGATGGTCGAGACGGTGCAGGACAAAAGCACGAGCGCCCAACAACTGTGGTCGTCGAAGTCCAGCGTGGCTTTGAAGAAATCTCTCGATGCGATTCTGGCCGATCGCGACCCGCAGCATCGCATGAGCAATCTCGAGGCGTTCATTAACGGCCTGCAACCCACGGAGTATGCCGACGCTCTGAAACGGATCCGCAAGATTCCCGGAAACAACGATCGCGAGCTCGCGTCGCGTCTGCTGATTGCGCGCTGGGTGCAGAGCGATCCTGATGGAGCGTTACAGTTTGCGGCCTCGAATCGTGGCTTCGAATATGTGGCTGATGATGTTTTCCAACGCGCGGCGACGACTGATTTGCAGTCGGCGCTGGAACGGGCGAAAGCGCTTCCGGATCCGAATCTTCGTTACATGGCGTTGCGGGGCGTGCTCAGCTTCATGGCCGGCACTGATCCTGTCGGGGCGCTCCAACTTGCGCCGACCCTGGGCGATTTTCGCGGGAACGAGCCGTTGAGCTCGGTGATTTACCGGCAGTGGGCGTCGAACGATCCGGCGTCGGCCGCGTTGCAAGCATCGCAGGATAACACGGAGGGGGGCTGGCGTTCTCCGGTCAACCAAGTGGTGCGAACATGGGCCAGCCAGGATCCCACCGCAGCAGCGAACTGGTCGCTCTCGCTCCCGGCAGGCGATGCGCAGTCGCGCTCCCTTTCCCAGGTGGTCCGGCAATGGGCGCGTGACGACGCGAGTGCGGCGGCGAACTGGGTCAGCGCCATGTCCCCCGGCGGGACTCATGACACTGCCCTCGGCGCGCTGGCCTCATCCATGGCGGCGGCCGACCCACAAAATGCGGTGAATTTGGCCCAAAGCATCTCCGACGTCACCGCGCGCAACGAGGCCTTGCAACGAATCAGTCGCGACGTGATGTGGCGCGATCCGGCAAATGGCAACGCGATGCTTCAAGCCGCGGGTGTCCCGCCCAATCTTATTCCGCCACCGTCCAGTCGACGCGGGCCGCCGGGTACGTAGGGAAAGTGACGTGTGACCCACCACGGCGGGTTCGTCTAATGCGAACACGTGACGGGTGACGAGTGGGGAAGGGCAGAGGTCGCGCTTTTGGCGCGGGTTATTGTATTGGCCGGATTGGCAAATTGCTGTGAGGGCAGTTAATTCCTGGCGATATGAATGGCGTTTTTCATTTTTAGATTTACACGGATGATCCGGAAGCGGTGCAGCCGTTTTACCGGGAAATTTTCGGCTGGAAGTTCGAAGGTGGACCGGTTGAGTAATGGCTGATCACGACCGGCGCTGAGAAGGAACCGGGAATCAACGGCGGAATAACTCGTCCGCGCGAAGGCCAGAGTCCCGGCACGATTAATACGATACCGGTGGAGTCGCTCGATCAGACGATCAGGAAGATCGAGGAGGGGGGCGGAAGAATCTGCGTGCCGAAAATGGCGATTCCAAAGATGGGCTGGCTGGCGTACGCGGAAGATCTGGCCGGCAACGTTTTCGGACTGATGGAGCCGGATGCAAACGCTAAATGACCTGGGGTGGGCGAGAAATGGTTTTCCGTTACCGAGTGAACCGACGGCTCGACAGAGTCTCGCCCTACCATGCTATATGCAGGCTAGCCATTCGCCTTCGCTGAATTGCGGGCGTGACGAGCAGCGATTGCGCAGAGTGGAATTACAAGTTCGTCTGGATGAATTTCGGACTGGCGTGGACGTCAATTTGACGAAGCAGGGTGTCGCCGGAGTTAACGAAGCGATGGGGAGTGTTCGGCGGAATAACGACGATGCCGCCGGCGTTAACCTCGCGCTCTTCGTCGCCGACCGTGATGGTGGCGCAGCCTTCGAGGGTGAAGGCCACTTCCACGTACGGATGCTTATGCAACGGTGGGCCCTGACCGGGTCTGGCCTTGACGATGTAGGCCGAGAAGGGCGCGCCTTGAGTTTCGCCGACAAACTGATGCGACATTCCAACAAAGGGCAACTGCTCGAGACTGATGAAGCTCATGGTGGAAACCTACGAAGAAGGGGCGGTCAGTGACGAGAACCTTTCGGGGAAACCGCTTCGCTCGCGGTTCTTACAGACGCAGGGCAAAAAAGTCTCGACGCGCAAACGACACAGACATACAAGCCAGCCATGAAAAAAAGTTCTCTCCCAGCTCTCCCGGTCTGTCTTCTTGCGGCGTTCCTTCTCCAGGGCTTGTCCGCCTCGTTCGTCCGACTCTCACAATCCTGCGAGCTCCGGTCACACAAGTAACGACGTGGCGCCGGTCAAGACGGTCTTAGAGGCCGCAAACGCTGCCATAGGAGATTACGAGGCCAGCGATCAGGCCAAAAAAGAACCGCTGCATCTGAAATCCGCGGCGTTCACGTTCAAGACGGTTGAAAAAGCCGGCGCCGAAGCAGGCTTCAACATCTTGGTCCTGAACCTTGGTGTCGGTGCTTCCCAGGAGAGAACTCACGAAATCAGGTATAGTTACAAAAGGCCCATAATCACTGCGATGCTGGCGCCGCCTACGCTTGATTCCGATCTGGCCAAAGCCATCGATCAGGCCTTTAAGCAGGAACTGGCAAAGATGGGCTCACTCGTCCTGGATGAAATTACCGTTACCGTTACGTTCGGCGTCGAGCGGAAGATTGGTGCGGGTGGCCAGCTCCGGTTCTCGATCGTGGCCTTTGGTCCGAAGTTCAGTGCCAGCAGGAACAACGCGCAGACAATCACGCTCGTCTTCGGGAGGTAGCGCGCGCCTGTCGGCGCGAGTTACTCGTTATTGGTTGTCAGATGCCGGATTACTGAAAATCTTCGCGTGAGATCCGTCCTCTTGGCGGACTAATATCAAAATCAGGAGGAGAATGAAGCCGGTAGATCGAGTTATTGCGGGATGGATCAGCCTGTTTCTGGTGACTGGGTTTGGTTCGGCGCACGCCGGCGATGAGCGAATCGTTTCGAAGTATACGAGCACGGCTCGCGCAAAAAGCCTTTCCTTCAAGGAAGACGGGATGGAAGGAGATCCGGGATTTCACGGACTCTTTCCGGGGCTCGGAGGGTACCAGCTGGAGTTCCTGGGTGGAGATGAACGGAGCTGGATCAATCCAAAGTTCGGCAAGCATACCGTTGATTTGTATCACGACACCATGATCGCCGGTGGCGGCACTTTTCCGCACAAGGCAAACGACGTGGTGGAGTGGCGCGGAGTGGAAAAAGACGGCCACTTTGCGCCTTACGCGATTATTTACCGGATCGCGGCGGGTAACGATGAGACGCACAAAATTCATACCCGACTTATTATCATCAAGCTGGATCGGGAACGTTCGGCGGTCGTAGGCCACACCGAAGGCGCGAATGAGGACGCCGAAGCGAAACGGATCGCGGACGGTGCGCGGGGGCGGTAACCGGCCTGCAAGCCTCGGCGTTTCGAAATTCAAATCCGTCGTTCCGCGTGTGAAGCGGTGATGAGGCGTTGGAGACGGTTGCGGCGGGTTGGGGGGCGCTTCGCACTGATTACCCACCAGGCGGCGAGACGGCGATAGCCGGGAGGCTGCGCCTGGAAGAATTTCCAGGCGATCGCATCGCGTCGGAACTCGCGTTCGTCCGCCGGCATGAGCTTCGCGGCTTCACGATTTTCAAAGGAATATGTGCGGGAGTTTTTTTCCTCGCGCCGAGCGAAGGCGTCGAGGCCTCCGGCATGCATGCGGCCGTCGCGGGTGAGGACGGCGACGCGGGCGATGTTTACCGCGCTCCAGGTGCTCCGGGCCCGCCGCGGCGTGAAGCGAATTTTGTAGCTCGCCTCGTTCACTGTTTTGCGAATGCCATCAATCCAACCGAAGCAAAGCGCTTCGTCGACCGATTCAGGCCAGGTCATGCTCGGACGGCCGGAGGCCTTGCGAAAGTAGCCGACCCACAATTCATCGGCGCGGTTGTGATTCCGGAGCAGCCATGTGCGGAATGCGCCCGGAGTCGCGAAAAAGAGCGGCGCGTTTGAGTCGCGTGTGATCAAACGTCGAACCGTTCTCCAATGACTGGCCGTCTAACCGGACTCAGCCAGCGCGGTGAGTGCAATTTGCACGCCGGCGATGGCCATGCCGCCTTCGCCGACAGCGGCGGCGCAACGTTTGACCGAACCGGAACGGACATCGCCTGCGGCAAAAACACCGGGACGGCTGGTCTCGAGCGGGCCGGGCAGTCGTTTGCTCGTTTTCCAGGCGGACGCATCGACCACATCCGCTCCGGTCTTGATAAATCCTTTTTCGTCGCGCGCGATCTCCGATGGCAACCACTCGGTGCAAGGATTAGCGCCGATCATGGAGAAAATCGCCGGTGTCCGGACAACACGCCGCTCGCCGGTTTTGGTGTTTTCCAGCTCTGCTTCTTCGAGCATTTTCCCACCCGACATTTTTCTGACTTCCGTGCAAAAGAGGATCTCGATGTTCGGTTGTCTTTCCACCCGTCGGGAAAGATAGGTCGACATTTTGGAGAGATCGGCGCCTCGGACAACGAGCAATACTTTGGCGGCGCCTTCGGAAAGGAACATGGCGGCCTGGCCGGCTGAATTGCCGCTACCCACGACGATAACAGTGGCCCCGCGACAAATCTGGCCTTCCAGCGCGGTCGCGGCATAGTAAACGCCCATATTCTCAAACTGTTCACGCCCCTTCGCGTTCAGCCGCCGGTAATCCGCGCCGGTCGCGATCAGAATGCTCTTAGCTCGGAGCACTGCGGAGCAGCCATCAACGTGAAGACAGGCACGGTATTGGTCGACGTCATCGAAATGAAGGGAGAGCGCCTGGGCGGGCGTCGAAAAGTGCGCGCCGAACCGATACGCCTGAAGCTGGGCAAGCCAGGTCAAATCGCCGCCACTGATTCCGGTGGGGAAGCCAAAAAAGTTTTCAATTAAAGAAGAGGAACCCGCCTGACCGCCCGGCGCATAACTTTCCAGAACAACCGTCTTTAGTCCTTCGGAGGCGGCGTAAACGGCCGCGGCCAAACCCGCGGGACCTGCCCCGACGATTGCCAGGTCCGCCAGGATTTCCGTTTCGTTCTCGAACGCGAGCGGACGAAGGAGGCCCACGACGTGGGCGACTTCGCGCAACGTAGGCCGCCGCATGGGAGTGCCGGCCGGCGTGATCAGCACGGGCAAATCGCGACTGGTCAGGTGCAGGCGTTGGCTCAGGGCCTGTCCTTGTTCGCTTTCAAATTCGATCAGCCGATGCGGGATGTGATTTTTGTCGAGGAAGTCGTCGAGCTGATGCCCTTCACGGGCGCCGCTCGCGGCGAGAACGCGCAATCCGGCAAATTCCCGATCGCGCCGCAGCCGGCGGCGACGCATGATGAGTGCATTCACGATGGTCGCGCTCACCCCGGGCAGTTCGGCAAAGGCGCGCCGAAGGTTTTCCGCCGGAACGTAAAGGATCTCGCATTCCGGTGAGGTCACCCGCGCGCTGGCCAGAGCCGATGTGCCCTGCAACATGGCGACGTCGCCCAGAAAATCGCGCTCGTGGGCTGTGGCGAGAATTTGTTCGGCCTCATCCCGCTGTTCGAAAGCCTGGATTTCGCCGCGCAAGATAATGGTGAGACCGAGGTCGCGCTGTCCGGCCTTGTAAACCAGGTCGCCGCGTTTGAGGAGGCGCCGTTCGCCCAATGGTTCCAGCAACGATAGCTGGTGATCATCCAGCTTCGGAAAGGCGACACTCTCGGTGTCGCGATAAAATTGTTCGTCGACTAATTCCTCCGGGGTCACTTCCGCATATTACGCGCTGAATCGCGGATTGAAAACAGTGACATGTGACGTGTGACGAGATGAAAGAAATTGACCTCGAAATGCACCGCAGGCTAAAGCGAGACAAGGAAACAGGCGAAGCCGATGGCGATCAAGTCTTCGCCACCCGCCACAACGAAGTCTTTGAGGTGAAGCTGCGCCACCAGGCGTCGGCGAATTTCATAGCCGACGAACGCGCCGATTATTCCGCCGATTCCTCCTGAGAGGGCGCCGAAGAGGGGGGATTGTTTGGCTGCCAGGCTTAGACAGGCTCCGCAAAAAGCCCCGGTGCAAATGCGCGCCAGCAACGGCATGAGCGCAGTGCGCCGTGGAGTTTTCGGCAACTTGTCCGCGACCAGTTCACCTGTCGCGAGCAGCGAGAGAATGATTACGACGACGGTCGATCCGACAAAAGCGAGCCGTGAATCTTGCAAGCTCAACCAGCCGAGATGTGTCGCCCACGCGACGACCGCCGGCGCGGTAAAAGCACGAAGGCCAGCGACGATTCCAATCCCGAGGGCGACAGCGAAGAAGTAACTTCCATTCATACGGGCAGCGCGAAGCAATTACCTTCTGGAAGCGAATGATTGCAAATCGCGCCGAAAGCTTTGTCACGCTCCAATTCTCGGTCGGGGATCAGGAAGAAATTAAAAAGTGGAAATTAGAAAGTAGGAAACCGAGCAGGGAGAGAGTTATCGAAATCACTTGGTATCGGCTGGGAAAGGGGGAGGGTGGAGGTCTTATGGGAAACAGCCAAGGCAGAGACAACGTGAAGAAGCGTCTATCGCGTCGCAAAAAGACGGAGCGCCTCGCGGCAGCCAAGAAGGAATCGGCCAAGAAAGCGGCGAAGAAGTAGCTCAGCGGTATTGGTTATCCGTTGTCAGTGATCGGTGGCAGCGGCCTTCGCCGAAACGGCTAACCGGCGGATCGATCCGCCACGCGAACTTCAGGTTTAATGGAGTAAGGCGCCGCGGCCGAAAGTTCGTCGAACTTCCTTGCCCCGTGGGCGGACATTTGATGCGATCTAGGCATGACGATGGTCCGATCCCTCGCGGCGGCCGCTCTTCTTGTGTGTCTTCTCGCGGTGGCGCCCACGGCTTGGGGAGGTTTGCCCAAGACCGGGACTGCCGAAGCCACGTTCGTCGGGATCGAGCAGGTCGACTACGCGACGATTCCCTCATCATTCTGCGTCCGGACAAGTCCGTGCAACCATACCTGGAGCATTCCGCGAAGTTGAAAGGACGGCGGGTGCGGGTTCATTGGAAAGAGCAGGCAATTCCTGAAGCCGGCGGTCTGTTGAAGGCCGTCGCGAAAGTGGAGTAGCGAAAAAAAGACAAATTGCGCGAGCGCGTTATAATGCGATTTCACGGTGATGAATAAGGCCCTCGAACTCCGCCTCGCCAGGCGCATGGCGCGTCTCGGCACCGAGACCGCTTTCGAAGTCCTGGTGAAAGCGCGCGCGCTGGAGGCAAAGGGCCGCGACATTGTTCATCTCGAGATTGGGGAGCCCGATTTTGATACGCCGGGCAACATCATCGGGGCGGCGACCGACGCGTTGCATAAAGGCTTCACCCACTACGGGCCCTCCGCCGGTTTGCCGCAGCTGCGCGAGGCCATTGCGCAGTACGTGAGTGAAACGCGCGGGGTAAATGCCACACCCGAAGAGGTGGTTGTTGTCCCCGGCGGGAAGCCAATCATCTTTTTCGCCATCCTCGCCCTGGCGGAGGCAGGGGATGAGGTGATTTATCCGAATCCCGGATTCCCGATCTATGAATCAATGATCAACTATGTCGGCGCCAGGGCCGTGCCGATCCAATTACGCGAGGAGATGGATTTCCGGCTCGACGTCGGTGAACTCGGCGGGCTGATCAACGACCGGACGAAGCTCATTATCCTGAATTCGCCGCAGAACCCCACGGGGGGCGTGCTGACGAAGACGGATATCGACGGCATCGCGCGCGCGATCGGCGACCGCAACATCATGGTGCTGACCGACGAGATTTACAGCCGCCTCATCTTCGAGGGGGAGCATCATTCAATCATGTCGGTGGAGGGCATGAAGGATCGCTGCATTTTGCTCGACGGTTTCTCGAAGACGTACGCCATGACTGGCTGGCGAATGGGTTACGGTGTAATGCGCGCGGATTTGGCGACGCATGTTGCCCGGTTGATGACCAACTCCAATTCGTGCACGGCGAGCTTCACGCAGATCGCTGGCATCGAGGCGCTCCGTGGACCCCAGGCTTCGGTCGAGGCGATGTGCGCCGAGTTCAAGAAGCGGCGCGACGTCATGGTCGCCGGTCTCAATAGTATCAAGGGTTTCTCGTGCCGCCTGCCCAAGGGCGCGTTCTACGTTTTCCCCAACATCCGGGGAACGGGATGGCCATCGAAGAAACTGGCCGACGTGCTGCTCGACGAGGCCGGCGTCGCCGGATTGTCTGGGACCGCTTTCGGCGATTTCGGCGAGGGCTATCTGCGTTTCAGCGTGGCCAATTCGATCGAGAACATTGAGAAAGCCCTCGATCGCGTGGGGGCCTGGGTGAACAAGAATTTGTAGGGCATTTCGGAATGCGGAATGCGAAACCTCGATCAATCACTGTAAGCGGATAACTCATAACGATTTTGCCACCCATGAGTGATAAGAAACGAATCTTTGCCACATCCCGCATCGGGGAGCCGGCTGAGAACCGTTTGCGGCAGAACGGCTACGAGCTCGAGGTTTTCCAGGGGCCCGAGGCGCCGCCGAAGAAATTGATTATCGAGAAAGTGAAGAGCGGGATCGATGCGCTTGTCACTACGCTTCGCGATCCGATCGACGCGGAGATCTTTGAAGCGGGCAAAGGCTCGCTCAAGGTCGTGGCCCAGATCGCGGTCGGTTTCGATAACATCAACCGCGCCGACGCCAACAAGTACAAGATTCCATTTACGAACACCGCCGACGTCCTCACGGAAGCGACCGCCGAATTTGGCTTCTTCATGATGGGCATGCTGGCGCGCAAAATGTATCAGAGCGAGCGCCTGGTCCGTGACCAGAAGTGGCCCTCGTGGCACCCATTCCTGCCGTTTCTCGGCGATGAGGTCACGGGCAAAACAATCGCCATCATCGGCACCGGGCGCATTGGCCTGGCGATGATCAAGAAGTGCTCGGGTTTCGACATGAACATGCTCTGCTACGACCCGGCGTATCATAATGAGAAGTACGTCGCTTCCATCCAGGAACTGATGGACCTGCGTCACGCCCGGGGAATCCAGAAGGAGAAGACCTGGATCAAATACGTAGATTTCGAGGAGGCGCTGAAAGGCGCCGATTACGTGAGCATCCACGTGCCGCTGTTGCGCGAGGGCGAAACAGACAAGCCGACCTATCACCTGATTAACGAGAAAACGCTCGCGCTGATGAAGCCCACGGCATACCTGGTGAATAGCTCACGCGGCCCGGTCGTGGATGAAAAAGCCCTCGCCGCAGCATTGAAAAACAAAATCATTGCGGGCGCCGCGCTCGACGTGTTCGAGAAAGAGCCGTTGCCGGCCGACTCACCCTTACTGGATCCGGAAATCGCGGATCGCGCCCGGCTGTTCCACCATTTCGCCAGTGGCGCGCAGATCACGCGGCTCTCGGTCGATCCCGACAAAGGCATGGCTGGGCGCACCGCCCAGGCGGTGATCGATGTGCTGGAAGGGAACTACGGCGGTGATCCAGCCGGGATGCCGTATGTGGTGAACAAGGAAGCGTTCGAAGAAAAGTAGAAAGTAGGAAGTAGAAAGACGCCGACGTTAAACGGCGGCTACTTCAGATATTTGTCGAACCAGGCCACGGTTTGGTCGAGTCGACCACTCTGGTTCTCGGGCTTGACGAACATGTGGCCTTCGCCGGGATAAATGATGAGCTGGGTTGGGACGCCGAGTGTTCGCAAGGCGTGCCAAAACTCGTAGGACTGCGGGACGGGACATTCCGCGTCGCGCTCACCGACGATCACCAGCGTGGGAGTCTTCACCTTCTTGATGAAGCGAATGGGTGAGCTTTTTTCGTAGACAGCTGGATCATCGTAAACGGACGCGCCGAAGAACGGAATCATCCATTGATCGATCAAGTTCTGGCCGTAATAGCTCTGCCAATTGGCAATTCCGGCCCCGGCGACGGCGCCGCGGAAACGGTTCGTTTGCGTCACAGTCCACATGGTCATGAAACCGCCGTAACTCCAACCGAAGACCCCGAGGCGCGCGGGATCGATGGGATATTTTTTCAAGGCCGCATCGACACCGGCCAGGATGTCGCGGAGGTCGCCGCCGCCGAAATCCTTTACGTTGGCCCGGGTGAAATCTTCTCCGCGGCCATAACTGCCCCGGGGGTTGGGCAACAGGACATAGTAACCTCGCGCCGAGAGCGCCGCGATGATGGCCCGCGACATTCCAAACGAAGCTGGCCATTCCGGCTCGGTGGCACTAGAAGGTCCGCCGTGAATCAAAACGACCATTGGATATTTTTTGCCGGACTCGAGGCGCGCGGGCGGAAGGAGCCATCCCTGGATGCCAAACTTGTCGCTAGTCCACTCAAGGCTCTCACTCTTGCCCCAGGTCGGTGACAGGGAGGAATTGTTCCTGGTCAGCTGCCGCCATTCGCCAATTGGGCCGGCCCAGATCTCGGGCGGGGTTTCATAAGTACTGCGGCCTACCGCTGAAATTTTTCCATCCTGTGAGATGGAGAAGTTTGGGAAATTACCAAAGGCGTGGACGCTTTCTCCACTTTTCCAGATGGTGTGCATCGAGTTGTCGGCGAGGGTTAATTCCGAGATCGCGCTGCCACCGCCGATTACTTCGGTGGCGAGAATGCGGTCCGGCCTTTGCCAGAACAACGAGCTGACCGAGCTTCTGCGACCTCGGGTGCGGCTCACGACACTGTGGCCGTCAGCTGCCATCGTAAAGAGGTCGCCGCCATAGTTTCCTTCATCGCTCATCAGACCTTCGATGAAGGCGATGGATTTTCCGTCGGGCGACCAGCGTGGGATCGCCACCTGCAGAGTGGGTTTGTAAATGGATGTCGCGTTGCCCTTCGCGATGTCGATCAGATGAATTTGTGCGATCCACCAATTGTTGTCCCCAGGCCCCGGAGCCCCGGTGGTGACGAACGTCTTATCGTCCGGCGACCAATCGAAATCGTAGATATGAAGATCGGGTGGTGAAACCTGGCGGACCTGGCCAGTGGCCACGTCGAGAACCGCAATCCGTTGATTGTGAACTGCGGTGTCGACCACGCCAGTCGTGGTAGGTGCGGCCACCAGGGGTCCGCCGCCAGTGGCGCCCTCGATATACAAAAACGCGATTTGTTTTCCGCTGTGCGACCATCGAGGGCGCGCAGCGTATCCCGCCAGCTTTGTGAGCTTCCGTGGATTGGAAGCGTCGGCCTGGACGGTCCAAAGTTGTTTCTGGTCTTTTTCGCCGGCGGTCGAAAACAGGGCGAGTGTTTTGGAATCAGGCGCCCACGCTGGGTTGGCGTCGATTCTCTCACCGTCGCCTTCGATGTTAACCAGGGCTGGTGAGTCGTTCTCCGACGTTCCCCGAATGTAAGTCTGTTTGGAGACGGTGGCCGCCGTTGACTGCACCCAGGCGATATGAGCGCCATCCGGAGAAAGAGCGATGTCGCCATAAAGCACGGTCTGACCCAACTGTTCAGTGAGCTGCATATTTTGAGCAGCAAGCATTGCCGGGAGAAGACAGGCCAGAAAAAAATGCTTCATGCCGTCATCCTGACAAGGCTCCGAGAGGGCGGCAAGCCGGAGGTCGAATATCAGAGAGGAAGAAAGAACGCCGTATTTAGAAAAGGGGGACCGAGAGTTTTCGCTCGATTCGACAGCCGGAGAGAGAGACGCTGCCGCGAACCAGAATTTTCTCGAGCAAATGGGCGCCGACGTGGCGATCGACTACACGACAAGGAAGTTCGAAGAGGTGGCCAGGGATGTGGACGTTGTGCTCGATTCCGTGGGCCGTGATACGCTGAAGCGAAGATACGGGGTCGTGAAGAAAGGCGGCATAATTGTGTCGATCGTGGACGAGCCGGAGAAGGCCGAGCTCGATGCGCATGGGATTCGGGGAACAACCCTGCGTTCGTCGCCAAAGGCGGCGGTGCTCGAAGAACTGGCGCGGCTTATCGACGCGAAGAAAATGACGCCGGTGGTTTCGGAGACGCTGCCTCTGGCGGAGTTTCGCAAAGCACTCGATCAAATCGCGACGCGTCACACGCGCGGCAAGATCGTGTTCCAGGTGTCGGAAGAACCGGTGAAGGAAAAATAGGAGGCAAGTTAGCCCGGGTGAACTTCCTCGAACTCGCCGCGTTCACGATTTTTCCGAACACGGTCCCAAGGGAAACATTTGCCATTCATGGCGATGTAAACGCCGGCAGGAAGAACTTGGACGAACGAGAGCGCGCTGCCGAGATTAAAGAGGCCGTCGGAACTGCCAAAGGCGTAGGGGACCATCGCCCCGGTGAGCACCACGGTCTTGCCCGAGACGGCACGCGCCACGGCGGCGGCCGTCTCGGTCATGGTGTCGGTGCCGTGAGTGATGACGATTCGGTCCTCCTGCGATTGAAGACAGTTCTCCACGATGAGCGCGCGATCTGCGTCACTCATTTCGAGGCTGTCGATCATCATCACGGTGCGGATGGTCACTTCGACTCGCGATCGCCCCAGTCTGAGCATCTCAGCGACGTGAGTATCCTTGAAAAAAAGCTGCCCGGAGCGCTCGTTGTATTCCTTATCGAAGGTGCCGCCGGTAACGAGAATTCGGATTGCCATGAGAATGGATGAGGTGTGTCGCGCGTGCCGAAGTTAGCGTTTCACCTGGCGCGGAGCAATCCTGAGTGAGGCCCGAGGCAGTAGGTTGGCGCTAATGCAATCGTTCGTCATGGGCGGTTCGGTGGCTCCGGTTTATCGGCAACGCGCGCAAGGCGCCGATCGGGGATGAGCCGCCGGCTCAACGGTAGTGCAGTCGGATCAGGCGCGGTGGTTCGTCGAGAACGACGAGGAAGAGATTGTCGTAATCGTTCTCGCCAATATTTATCGGGCTGGTGATTCCGAATCCCTTGATCAAGTCCGGAATGGTGTTGCCGTGGCCAACGACCAGCGCATTGGCGGGACTGGAGCGCAGCCTGGCCATCAACGCGGCTGTGTCCTTGGCAGGAATGATGGTGGGATCGAGATGAAGCAGCTTCGAGAGCGGGGCGGCGGTCTGCTGGGTGCGTTTTAATTCTGTCGCGAAGATGGCGGAAATCCCAGCGTCTTTCAGCGCGGTTGCGAGTGACTCCGCGCGCGCGCGCCCGGCCTCCGAGAGGTCGGGGTCGGTGCCGCCAGTTCCGGCTTTTTCAGCGTGGCGGACAAGAAAGATCGTTGACTGGGCGGTCGCCGCCGAAACAAGCAGGCCCGAGAAAAGAAGCGGAAGGATGAAACGTTTCATGGTGAATGCGTGCAGCCTATCATGACTGCGCAGTGGAACGAAGCGAGTCGTGAAGGGAGCGGCGCAGCCTCCCGATCGATTGATCGATTTTTCGTGAGATGAGCGCCAGAGATTATTGATCGTCCTCTGATTGCACTGTTGCCGGCGATCTGCTGCTCCCGGCGAGTGCCAGGATAACATCGGTCTTCGAGATACTTCCGATAAGACGATAGTCAGCGGGTCGGTTGACTACGGGAAGACGTTCGCCGTCGTGATGGACAAAACTCTCCAGGGCCTCGGCCAGGGCGGCGTCGGGACGCACGACAGGGAAGGCGTGGCGAACGATATCCTCCGCGATGACCAGCTCCGCCAGCTCTGGCGCGTTCAGGTAGTTCTTGATGTCGTGGAGGGAGATCGCTCCGACAAAACGACCTGCGTCGGTCACGTAAAGGTAATTGATGCGGCTGGCGATAAACTTTTGGGCGATCTCGGCAAACCGGGCGGTCGCGGAAACGGTGAGCGGATCGGGTTTCATCAGGTCGCGGACATGGAGCTCGGCGAGTTGACGGCGATAATCGCCCGCGCCTTTGCGCTTGAGCGGTTCTGCGTAGATCGAGCGACGCTCGATGCTGACGGAAGTGTAATAACCGACAACGCACGCCAGCATGAGCGGGAGAATAATTTCATAATCGAGCGTCACTTCGAAAATCATGATGATGGCCATGATCGGCGCATGGGTGGTGGCAGCGAGGAATGCGCCCATCCCGACGAGAGCGAAGGCGCTCGGGTTGATGGCGAGGTGTCCGGGGAGGAAACGGGCAGCTTCACCGAAGAGATAACCCAGGCTGGCGCCGACAAAAAGGATAGGGGTGAAGACACCGCCGACTGCCCCCGAACCGAAGGTGGCACTGGTCGCAAGGATCTTGAATACCAGAATAACGGCGAGGGTTTGCCAGAGCCATTGGCCGCGCAGGATCGAGTTCACGGCGCTGTAGCCGTTACCGCAAACTTCCGGATGAAACACGGCGAGGGCGCCGACGATCAGCCCGCCGATGGCCATCTTCACGTAAACCGGCGCGGCGATGCGGGCCGCCAAACTCTCACTCACGCGCAAGAGCCGGATGAACCACGGCGCAGAAAGGCCGACCCAGAGACCTAACAACAGATACGGAATGATTTCCCAGTTTCCATTGAGCCGGAACGGCGGGATTTCGTAAAGCGGGCTGCCGCTGAGAAAGGCCCGCACCGTGAGAGTGGCGATCACCGACGCGAAGATGAGCGGCCCAAATATTTCCATCGCGACCGACCCGAGAACGATCTCGGCTACGAAAAGCGCGCCGGCGATGGGGGCATTGTAGGCGGAGGCAATGCCGGCGGCCGCGCCACAACCGACCAGCAAACGAAGGCGCGGCGCCGACCAATTCTGCAGACGGCCGGCGAGCGAGGCGCTGAGAGACGAGAGTTGAACCAGCGGACCCTCGCGTCCGATCGATCCGCCTGAGGCGATGGTGAACAGGGCGGAAAGGCATTTCATCAGGCTGCGGCGCGTGGAAATTTTTCCATCTCCCAGGACGACCGCCTCCATGTAATCCGTGGTGATCACTTCCCCATGCCAGCGCATGCCAAAGTAAAGGATGCCCCCGGCGACCAAGCCGCCGAGGCCGGGGACGATGAACCGGAGCAGCGGAGGAAGATGAGCGAAGCTTTCGACCAAACCCGGGGCTGAGCTTCCGGTAACCAGTTTGTGAGTCGCGCTGGTCGCGTAACGGAACGCGATCGAGCAAAGGGCCCCGAAAAATCCGACCACTCCCGCCCAAAAAAGGGTGATCTGAAGATCACTTGGCTGAACCCGTTCCCGCAGCCAGACCCAAAGCCTCAGCTGCCGAATAGAGCTGGGCCGCACGCGGCATGATTCGACTGTCCCGTCCTCTTGCACCCATTACGCACTCCGCGCGTGAGGCAGAACGTCAAGAGTATTGTTGGCGCAATTGGCGACCGGTCGCTCGATTCCGGGAAAACTTCGCGATAGAGTTCGACGATGCGCATTGCCGAAATGAACTGGATGATGGTCGAGGAGTATCTGACGCGGGACGATCGATGCGTCCTGCCTCTGGGAAGCACGGAGCAGCATGCGTATTTGAGCTTGAGCGTGGATGGCATTTTGGCCGAGCGACTCGCGGTCGAAGCGGCGGAGCCACTTGGGGTGCCAGTGTTCCCGGTGCTGGCCTACGGCATCACTCCGTATTTCCGCGCATTTCCTGGAACGATAACGCTGCGGGTGCAAACCTATCTGGCGATCGTGCGCGACATCCTCGACGGCATGGCGGAACAGGGTTTCAAACGCATCCTGCTCGTCAACGGCCATGGGGGTAATGCGCCCGCCCAGGGATTGATCAGTGAATGGATGGCTGATCATCCCGGGATTCGGATCAAGTTTCACAACTGGTGGAATGCGCCGAAAGTTTGGGCTCAGGTGCAGGCGTTCGATCCGATCGCGTCTCATGCTTCCTGGATGGAGAATTTTCCCTGGACCAGGCTGGCGAATATCGAGATGCCGTCCGAACAAAAACCGATGAGCGATCTGGAAATGATCCGCCAGCTCGACCCCAGGTCTTTGCGTTCTTATTTGAAGGACGGGAGCTTCGGCGGTCGCTACCAGCGCGATGATGAAGAGATGCTGAAGATCTGGAGAACCGGCGTGGAGGAAACGCGGGAATTGCTGAGCGCGGACTGGGCTTGAGCTAATCGCTACCAGTGGTGCGGTACCTCGCGCATCGCGGGACAAGATTCATCTGCTGCTCGTGGAAGATCACGCCGACACGGCGCGGGCCTTGTCGCGGTTGCTGGGGAATCGTGGCTACAAGGTCGAGAACGCAGCAACTGTGGCGAGCGCGCTCGAAGCGGTCGAGCGCGGCGAATTTGATCTGATTCTTTGCGATCTAGGTTTGCCTGACGGCACGGGCATCGATTTCATCGAGAAAGTAAGAAAGACGCGGAAGACACCGGCCATCGCCCTGACCGGTTTCGGGATGCAGGAAGACGTGGACCGGGCCGAGCGCGCCGGATTCAACGCTCACCTCACGAAGCCGGTTAATCTGCAGAAACTCGAAGCGACGATGTGGCGGCTCACCCAGGGGCGGTAGCTGGACTGCCTGAACCGAAGTCAGGTTCCGAGACGTGGCTTGCAGATCAGCGAGATCGGCGAGACGCGCCGCCGAGCTGCCCGTGTCGCGGACAGGAGATGAGGTGATCGTTCACCATCCCGGTCGCCTGCATCAACGCGTAAGAGATTGTCGACCCGACAAACTTGAACCCCCGGTTCAGCAGAGCGCCACTCATCGCATCCGATTCCACGGTGCGCACCGGGACATCTGACATCCGCCGCCAGCGGTTCTGCTTCGGCTTGCCGCCGACGAAACTCCAGAGCCAGGCATCGAAGCTTCCGAACTCTTTGCGGATCGCGAGAAAGGCCGCGGCGTTTCGGATCGTGGCGGCGATCTTCAATCGGTTGCGGACGATTCCGGCGTCGGCAAGCAATCGCTTTACCTCGCGTTGACCATAGCGCGCGATTTTTTCCGCCCGAAAACCATCAAACGCTTTCCGGTAGTTTTCTCGTTTCTTGAGAATGGTAATCCAACTGAGGCCGGCCTGGGCGCCCTCGAGAATCAAAAATTCGAAGAGCAGACGATCGTCATGGACGGGAACGCCCCACTCCCGGTCGTGGTAAGTGATGGCCGGTTCAGTCGTGGCCCAGGGACAGCGTGGCATCTGGCGACATTGCCCGATCGCGGTCGGAGCTGAAAAGCAAATAGAGCGGGCGCCACTCCCGGACTGTCAGCACTTTCCCGATCTCTTCTCGCGCGTAAATTCGCGCAATGGCACGGAACCCAGTAGCGCGGACAAAGAAGGCGGAGTCGCAAGGCGATGCCCGGGATGGGCGCATCGTTCTGGTCGAGCAGGAGTTCCTGCGATCGACGGCGGCGAGCGATTGCACGAGCGCAAAGGCGCGCCTGGAGCGGGCCCGGCTGGATTGGCACCGCTTCGAGCGCAAGGATAAGCCCGCTTTCGTTCGCTGGCGCGCGCGAGAGTTCGGCGCACTTCTTAGCAAAGCGCGAGAGGTCGAAACGCGGATTCGCGATGCCCAGACGCTCGTGCACGAGGTGGAAATGGAAATGCGCCGTGGTTTCCAGGACGCGCACAGCGCCTACCAGCGAGTGATGTTTCGGCAGGAGAATCCTTCGGCCGCGGTGGAAGAAGACGACTCAGTTTTACCGGAGCGAGGTGGAGCTCCGGGCAAGCTCAGCGATTTTGAGAAGGAAGCGCTCTTCCAGGAATGGGTGCAACGATCGCTCGGGACGAACCCGGACAAGATGGATGACGAGGCTTACCAGACGACCTTCGAAACCTTCAAAGCCCACATGTTTCGTGGCGCGGCGGAAGAGACACGACCGCAGAACGTTCAGAAGAAGTCCGCCAGGATGCAGAAGCCAGTAGAGAACGAGGAAAAGGAAGAGGAAGAAACGAAGGCGGATGCGCGCGTGAAGACGCTCTACCGTATTCTCGTCCGGCGGCTTCATCCGGATCTGCGCGACGATGCGAGCGCGGCGGCCTCTGCGCTCTGGCACGAGGTGCAGGAGGCGTATGCCGCGAGCGATGTCGCCCAGATGGAGATCCTCCTTGCGCTGATCGACATCGACTCTAATGCCCTCGGGGTGCAAACCAGCGTCGGTCAGATGCGCGCCATTCTTATGGAGTTGGAGCGGGCTCTGCGCGCCCTGGAGAAAAGCCTGCTGGAAGCAGAAGGCGAAGATGCCTGGAATTTCGCCCAGACCGGACCGAGCGGGGACCTGCGGTTGCGCGTGGAACGGCAACTAAAGTCGGACCTCGCGGCTCGAAGTCTGCGTCTCGATGTTTTCACGAAAACGATCGCGGCCTGGGCGCAAGGTCCGATTTCAAATCGCAAGGCCACGCCGGTGCGCCGCTCCTATTCGCGCGTTTGAAGAACCGATAACAGCAGGTGCGGAATCAGGGTTAAGGGGCGATAGTCCCGGCTTCCATGTCTTTTCGCGCACTCAATCTTTCGGCTCCTATTTTGCAGGCGGTCCGTGACGCCGGTTACACTGAACCCACTCCCATTCAGGTTGCGGCGATCCCGCATATCCTGGCGGGGGAAGATCTCATCGGCATCGCGCAGACGGGCACGGGAAAAACAGCAGCGTTTGTTTTGCCGATCCTGACAAAGCTGTCCGAGCCGACGCGGAACGGCCAGCGGCGCGGGACGCGGGTGCTGGTGGTGGCGCCGACCAGAGAGCTCGTGGTCCAGATCGAGGAGAACGTGCGCGCTTACGCGAAACATGTTCCCTTGCGGATGGCAACCGTGTTTGGCGGCGTCAGCGAGCGGCCGCAGCTGGAGGCATTGCGCTCCGGCGTGGATCTCGTCGTGGCCACACCGGGCCGGATGATCGATTTGATGGGGCAACGCGCCGGGAATTTTTCCGGGATCGAGTTTCTCGTCCTCGATGAAGCCGATCGCATGCTCGACATGGGCTTCCTTCCGCAGATTCGCCAGATCGTGAAGGCCCTGCCGCAAAAGCGTCAAACGCTCATGTTCTCCGCGTCGCTCTCGCGCGAGATCGAAAAGCTGACGCACGAGTTCCAGCGGTCACCGAAGATTGTCGAGATCGGCCGGCGCGCGAACCCGGCGGAGACGGTCACGCAGTTTGTTTACGAAGTGCGCTCGCACTTGAAGCCCGCGCTGCTTCTCCATCTCCTGGGCGATCCGCAGTTCGATACGGTCCTCGTTTTCACGCGAACCAAACACGGGGCCGACCGGATTGCGCGCCGCCTCCAAAGCAGCGGCATCAAGACGGAGACGATCCACTCCAACCGCTCGCAGAACCAGCGGCTGCGCGCGCTAAAAGACTTCAAGTCCGGCGCGGTTCGGGTCCTCGTGGCCACCGATGTCGCCGCGCGCGGCATCGATGTGGATGGGATTTCGCACGTCGTGAACTACGATTTCCCGATGCACTCGGAGGATTACGTCCATCGGATCGGACGGACGGGACGCGCGCTCGCCATCGGCGATGCGATCAGCTTTATCACGCCGGAGGACCAGGGGCCGTTGCGCTCGCTTGAGCGTTTCATCGGTCGCGGCATCGTCCGAAAACGCGCGGAGGGTTTTGATTACAACGCGGCCGCTCCACCGCGCGAGGACCGGGGAAGAGGAGATCGCCGGCAACCGAAGATCGAACCGAAATCACCCGGAAATTCAGCGCGCGGCAGTGGCGAGGCCGCGCATCGCAACAGGGGCCAGCGCCCTCGCGGCTTTTCTTCGACCCGCAAAGCGTGGGGAAGAAGATAGGTCAATCCGGCTGGTTCCGGTCGTAGGGAATGATGTTGTCCCACTCTTCCGCGGAAGAGCGGGCGACGAAGGCGACGACAGGTTCGGTTTGGCTCATGTTGAAGACTTCGTGGGGGACTCCCGGCTTGATGTAAATGAAGTCGCCGGCTTCGTTTTCCAGAACCTGCTTCAGCCCCGAACCGAATTCGTGGCGAACTTTTCCTTCAAGAATGTAGAGGATCAGCTCGAAGCCGACGTGAATATGGGCGCGGGCGACCCCGCCCGGGGGAATCGTCGCGATGTTGGCTGAGAGTCTGGTGGTGCCAACATTCTTGGCTGACATGCCCTGTTTGTAATGGATGCCATTCCAATCCCGCCGGGCGCCGCCGCCGCGAATGGTAAGGATGCCGTCATGATCTTCGACGGCACTTAATTGAATGTTGTCCTCGTCGTCCTCCATAATCGATGATCTTGAATCCCAACGCGTACGCAACGTTTAATCGCGAAGGGAATCTTAAGATCGCAGAAATTGCTCGGCGTAGGCGAACAAGGCGGGCCGGCCACCGGTGTGCCAGAACGGGACGCGCCCAGCGTTAGGGATTTTACCCTTCTGAACCAGATCGATCATGCCGCCGAACGCTTCGGCGGTGCAACCGCGATCCAACAAAAATCCCTCCCATCGCACGATCAGAGTGCTGGCTCCGGGGTTAACGGAGACGCGGATTGGGTTGGGCCGGATCCGGGAGCGTGGCGGCGTTCCTTGAACCACATGATCACGACATAGAAAACGGGCGTGAGAAAGAGGCCGAAGCCGGTAACTCCAAGCATTCCGAAAAAGACCGCGGTTCCAAGGGCCTGACGCATTTCCGCGCCGGCGCCTTTGCTGAGAACAAGCGGAAGGACACCGAAAATAAAGGCAAAGGAAGTCATCAGGATCGGACGCAACCGCAAACGAGCAGCTTCGACGGCCGCGGCGAAGCGATCTTTCTTATCGCGATCTTCGATTTGTTTTGCGAACTCGACGATCAGGATTGCGTTCTTACAGGCGAGCCCGACCAGCACGACAAAGCCGATCTGGGTAAAGATGTTGTTTTCCATCGAACGTAACCAGACGCCGCCAATCGCACTGAACAAACACATCGGCACAATGAGAATGATCGCGAGCGGCAGCGACCAGCTTTCGTAAAGCGCCGAGAGGAGAAGGAAGACGAACAGAACGCAGAGCGGAAAAATATAGATGGCGCTGTTGCCGGCGAGCTTTTGCTGAAGCGCGATCTCCGTCCAGTCGGTCGTGAAGCTCGTGGGTAGAATTTCTTTGGCGAGACGGTCGACCGCGGCGAGGGCGTCGCCCGTGCTCGCACCGGGCGCGGGCTGGCCACTGAGATCGGCAGCGGGGAACATATTGTAGCGAGTGATCTTGTCGGCGCCGCTCACTTCCTGGACAGTCGAGACGGAACCAAGGGGGACAATTCCACCGGCATTATTGCGCGTTTTGAGCAAGCGGATGTCGTCGGGCTTGAGGCGAAACTCGGAATCGGCCTGGGCCGTTACCCGGTAGGTTCGCCCGAAAAGCGTGAGGTCGTTCACGTAGGCTGAGCCGAGATAGGTCTGGAGGGTGCCGAAGATATTGCTGAGCGGCACATTCATGCTCTTCGCTTTCACGCGATCTACATCGAGCCAAAGCTGCGGCACGTTGGCGCGAAAGGTCGTTAGGTTGTTGGTCAGGCCCGGGGTTTGGTTCGCCTTTATCATCATCGCGAAAGCCTGCGCCTGCAGTTCATCGAGGCCGGCGTTGCCGCGGTCCTGAATAAAGAGCTTGTAGCCACCGGCGTTGCCAATCCCGGCCACAGGCGGTGGTGGAAAGACGATGACCAGAGCCTCAGGGATTTCAGCGCGAACCCGGGCGTTCATCTTCGCTATAATCGCCGGCAATCCCTCCTCGGGCGTGTTTCGTTCCGAGAATTCCTTGAAAGGCAGAAACACGGCGGCCGTGTTGGTTTGATTACCGCCGAAAAGATTGAAGCCGGCAAATTCCACGGTGTTGAGAATGCCGGGCGTTTCATGTGCGATCTTCGCGATCTTGTCCACGACGGCCTGCGTCCGATCGAGCGAAGAGGCGTCGGGCAACTGCGCGAAAGCAATGGCATAGCCGCGATCCTGTGTCGGAAGAAAACCGCCCGGCACAACTTTGAAACCAAGAGCGGTCAGGCCGAGTAGACCGGCGTAGATGAGGAGCACGATGGCAGCGAGCCGGGTAAGCCGCCCGACCGTTCTGCCGTAGGCATTCGAGCTCCAGGCGAAGGCTTTGTTGAAGCCTTTGAAGAACCAGCCGAGCAAGCCATCGATCAGGCGCTGGAACGCATCCTTCGGCGCGCCGCGTGGCCGGAGCAGGAGCGCCGCGAGCGCAGGCGAAAGCGTCAGCGAGTTGAGCGCGGAGATCGCGGTCGAGACCGCAATGGTGAGCGCGAACTGCCGAAAGAATATGCCCGTGATGCCGCTAATGAACGCGGTCGGGATAAAGACCGAGCAAAGCACGAGCGCAATCGCGACCAATGCGCCGCCGACTTCGGTCATGGCTTTGCGCGCCGCGTCGCGCGGGCTCAGACCATCTTCAATGTGATGCTCGATCGCCTCGACGACGACGATGGCGTCATCGACCACGATGCCGATCGCGAGAACAAGGCCGAAGAGCGAAACGTTGTTGATCGAGAACCCGAAGGCCGACATCGCCGCGAAAGTGCCGATCAACGAAACCGGAATCGCGATGAGCGGAATGAGCGCGGCGCGCCAGGTTTGAAGGAAAATAAGCACCACGAGAACCACCAGGGCGATCGCTTCGAAAAGGGTTTTCTGGACTTCGTGGATCGACTCGCGGACCGACACGGTCGGGTCGTAGACAATGGTGTAGTCGAGCCCGGCGGGGAAGCGCTTCTTCAGCTCGTCCATCTTCGCGCGCACGGCGTCGGAGGTGGCGAGTGCGTTCGAGCCCGGGAGCTGGAAAATGGCCATCGCGGTCGCGGGTTTTCCGCCGAGCTGACTGGTGACCGTGTAGTCGCGAGCGGCGAGTTCAACCCGCGCGACATCGCGCACGCGAGTGACCTGTCCGTCAGCGCCAGTCTTGACGATGATCTCGCCGAACTCCTTTTCGTCCGCGAGCCGGCCCTGGGTGCTGACCGTGTATTGAAATGCCGTTGCCCCTTTTGGGACCGGCGGGGCGCCGACGATTCCCGCGGCGACTTGCACATTCTGCTCCTGGATCGCCGTCACAACGTCCTGCGCGGTGAGCCCACGCGAAGAAATCTTGTTAGGATCGAGCCAAATCCGCATCGAATACTCGCGCGCGCCAAAGACATTGATGTCGCCGACGCCATCGACACGGGCGAGCTCGTCGCGAACCTGGAGCAGTGCATAATTGCTCGTGAAAAGCTGATCGAGCGACCCGTCCGGCGAGACGAGGTGCACGACCATGGTAATGTCGGGCGATTGTTTTTTCGTTGTCACCCCGATGCGCTGGACGTCTGGCGGGAGGATGGGAATCGCGATGGCGACGCGATTTTGCACCAACACCTGGGCGGTATCGAGATTGGTACCGAGCTTGAAAGTGATGCTCAGCGTCATGTTGCCATCGCTCGTGCTCTGCGAAGACATGTAGAGCATGTTCTCTACGCCATTGACTTGCTGCTCGATCGGCGTCGCCACCGTTTCCGATACGACCTTCGCGTTGGCGCCGGGATAGTTGGTCGTGACCTGGATCGTAGGTGGCGCGATCTCCGGATATTGCGCAATGGGAAGGGTCAAAAGCGCGATCACGCCGACGAGCGTGATGACAATGCTGATCACGCCGGCAAAGATGGGTCGGTCGATAAAAAAATGAGGAAAGTTCATCGCGCTTTCGCTCGCAGCTGGGTCACTATCATTTCGGCTTTTCGGATGGCGTGGCGTCAGGCGGCGTCGCAGATGGCGTGGCGTTGGCCGGCTTTTCGGATGGCGCGGCGGCGGGCGGCGGGGCCGGCGGCTCTTCTGGAATGGGCTTAACCGGCATCCCCGGCTGGATCAATTGCAGTCGCGTCGAAACCACCTTCTCGCCGTCCTTCAGTCCGCTCTTCACGATGCGTTTGCCTTCGAACATCGTGCCGGTTTCAAGGGTGCGGCGCTCGAGGGTGTTATCGGGTTTCACAGCGAAGGCATATTTCACGCCTTGCTGTGAGCTGATCACTTTATCGGGAATAAGTGCGGCCCGATATGAGGTCGCGCCGGCTACGCGCACGCGCACGAAGAAACCTGGGGTGATGAGGTTAGGATTCCAGTTTTTTAGCACTGCGCGAGCGCGGACCGTCCCTGTCCCCGGATCAAGGCGATTGTCCACGAAGTCGATGTAACCTTCGTGTGGGAAGCCCGTCTCGTTTCCGAGCTCGACGAAAGCCGGGATCTTGGCCGTGCGCGCGCTCACCCGTTTGCCCTCTTCGCTAAGCTTAACGTACTTTAGAATCGCGTTTTCGTCCGCATCGACCTTCGCATAAATCGGATCGACCGAGACCACCGTGGTAAGCACGCTCTCCGCGCCCGGCCCTGGCTGAACGAGGTTACCGAGCGTAATGCGCGCGTCGCTCACGCGACCGTCGATGGGCGATTTGATCTGGGTGAACTCCAGATTCAACCCGGCGGAGTTTTTCGATGCTTCGGCCGAGGCCGCGGCGGCGGAGGCACCCTGATAAGTGGCAGCCTTCTGGTCGAACTCGCTGGCCGAGATCGTATTCTTGGTCCGCAGCTCCTTCGCGCGGTCCAGCTCGATCTGCGCAAGCTTGAGCTGCGCCTGCATGCGCTCGAACTCGGCGGCGGCTCGATCAAAGTCCGCCTGATAGGGACGGGGATCGATCACGTAAAGCAGGTCGCCTTTCTTGATGATGGCGCCGGCTTCGATATGGACCTCGGTAATATACCCGGACACGCGCGGCCTGATTTCCACCGACTCGACTGCCTCGAGGCGGCCCGTGAATTCGTCCCACTCGTTCACCTCTTTCTCGATGACGGTGAGGACGTTGACCGGTAACGGGGGCGGCGCCGGCGGGGCTGCTTTCTTGCAGGCAACTGCGGCGGCTAAAAAAAGCGCGAGGCCGAGACTGATAACAAGTTTCATCCTATCTCCTCTTCTTGATAATGGGTGTCCGCCGCTGAAGCGTGGCCGCTAATACCACGCCTCGCGGCGGCATTTGTCACGTGTCATTTTTGTGAACTTTCAACTGCCGCGTTCGTGAGTCTTGAGTGGGTTGAAAACACGCTCCCACCCATCGGCAAAGTTGAAGATCGCCAGGTTAAGCACAAGCATTGGATCGTGGTTTCTCCGGTGGCGCCGGAACATTCCTCGCCCATTACTCCTGCGGGGTAGTTGCGGAGTTTTCATTCTCGGTCTTCTGATATCGCTCATGGATCAGCGCATTCCGCCTGCGACGTAAATCACTTCGCCGGTGATCCACCCCGCATCCGACGAAGCGAGAAAGGCGACGGCCGGCGCGATGTCGCGGGGCTGGCCAAGGCGGCCCAACGGTGTTTGTGCGACCATTTGTTTCTCGAAATCGCTCCCCGCGAATCCGCCGGCATGAAAGCCTTCCGTCTCAACCCCGCCCGGATTGATTGAATTCACCCGGATTTTCTTTGGCCCAAGCTCCTTCGCCAATACCCGGGTGACCGCATCCACGGCCCCTTTGGTTGCGGTATAGATCGCCGAGGTCGGCGGCGTTAGAGACGTCGCGGCTGAACTAATATTGATTACGCTGCCGCCATCGGTGCCGAAATGTTTCACCGCCTCCTGGGTGGCCAGGATCAGACCGAGAACATTCGTGTTAAACTCGCGATGGAACTCGCTCTCCGTCGCATCTTCAAGAGGGGCGAATTGGTAAACGCCGGCGTTGTTCACCAGGATATCGAGGCGGCCAAACGCTTTCTTTGTCTCTGCGAAAAGGCGTTCGATATCTTTCTTCTTCGCGACATCCGCTTGGAGAGCGATCGCTTTTCCACCTCTCTTCGCAATTTGGTCAACCACCTGATCCGCACCCTCCTTTGAGGATGCGTAGTTCACTACCACCGCCGCACCTTCGGCGGCGAGATGCTTGGCGATGCCCGCGCCAATTCCTTTCGAGGCCCCGGTTACCACCGCGACCTGGTCTCTCAGTTTTCCAGTTTTCATTTCGTTATTTTAACTTTCTTATTGTTGGTTGGTTTTGGTTCACACATAGAAGCCGAACGCCGGCTGGTAGCTCGGCATGCCGGAGAAGTCGTGGGACTCGAACATGTTAGTTACTTCCCACTCGTGGCGCCTCCAAGGCGTGCAGCGTGTCCACGTTAAGACGCCCGGTCACGCGCAGGCCGCGGTCGCTCTGATAACGCATGATGGCACGACGGGTTTCCGGCCCGACGATGCCGTCGATTTCTCCCCGGTAATAACCTTGTCGCGCTAACTGCGTCTGAGCACTGGCCACGGTCGAGTCGGTTACTTGACCCGAAGAATCGTAGGCGCCCTGGCTGTAGTAATTGGCGTCGTCCTCGTACACTCCCGGATCGTACTCATAGGGGTAGTAGTCGTACGGATACCCATAATCGTATGGATAGAATCCGGTGTCGTAGATGAACCATTCGCCGTTAACGAAACGGCAACGGTGGCCATTCCAGAAATGGTCGCGATGCCGGTCCCAATCACGCTGCCAATTGGCCGTGCGGCGCGCAAAGACATGCTGTTGCGCGGCACTCGCGGCCCGGTTCTCGAAACGACTACCGGGCGCCTGCCCGTTTCGGCTGAAACGGCTGTCGCTACCGGCGACGGATCGCGATGCGTCGATGCGATGATTCATCCTTGCCGTCGCAAACTGGCGATTCTGCGCAAAGGCGCGACCGGAACTACCGAACCGCTGTTCCCGAAACGCCATCGGCGCGCGGTAAGATGAGAAACGCGGCCCGGGCGCGTTGAAGCGTCCGGCGCCAAAGTTACTCCGTGGCGCGGAGTGGAACGCGGGAGCGGAATGCGGAGCCATCGCAAAACCTCCGCTGTGATAGCCGCCAGCTCGCGCTTGTGCGATCAAGGCCGCGCTCGTAAAAAGCGCGATCCAATAGACTCTAGTTTTCATGTTTAGATTTCCTTTCTGTCTTGCGAACTCTCCTGATCGTTCGTTTCGTTGAACTCCACGATCATCAAGTTCCTTGTCTGATCTGCCTCGTTAGGCACTTTGAAATCGCTGTGCGCGGGAACCCAGGTCCTTACGCGTTCTTCCTGCAGGGAGTGGTGTGTCTGGAAGCGCCCGATGATATCGATGAGGTTGTTGTTCATCGTATTGCTCTTGTGTTTGGTATTTGGAGACGCGCTGATTTAGCAATTCGCATAAGCGAGAACCGGCTGATAATTTCCCATTTCAATGGAGTCGGGTGGCGTTAGGACGTCGTCATGTGGCGGGCCGACCGGTTGCAGCCCGAGCTTGGCGATGTGCGCTTCGACAAGGTCAGGTAAAAACAAATGGGGAAAAGACAACTCCCAGGCGTTCGCTTCCTCTTCGTCGAGGACGAGCTGGATGATGTCGCCCAGGCCGGGGTAAGCCTGCTCGTAATCGTACTTCAGGCGCTTTTTCAGGTCCGAAAGGGCGCCGGTTAACGTTTGGAGGAAACGTACGCTTGCTGCTGATTCCTGGTCAGTTTGCATTTGGTTAGTTCCTTTTGGCTGGTTGTTAGTTGACTGGTCGTCTATATAATTGAGAAAAAAAGAGAGGCTCATGATGAAATAGCGTCGACCTGTTTCACGCCCAAAACATCCATTGCCACCCGCTTAAAATCGCGGATCAACTCGACGTCGTTTTGAATTCGCGCCTGGGTAAGCGTGCCGTGATAGCAAGCGAAGAGCATTTTCGCCTTCGCTTCCGGGTCGGGCGCCTCGATCAAACCTTGGGCATGGGCGTCCCGGATCGCGGACTCGAAATACTTTATCTTGCGATCCCAGATGCGGTCGACGGTATCGCGCACGCCCTCGTCTTGCGTTCCCACTTCGCTCCCGATGGTCAAGAGAGGGCATCCCAGGATGGAGCCACACGCCTGTTGAATCTCCGCCAGGCGATCGTGCACATATTCAAAATACCGATCGAATCGTTCCAGAGGCGGAATGGTCGGTGAAAAGAGAGCGTCCATGTTCTTCTTGTTCTTGTTCCACTCTGCTTCCAAGGCAGCGGCGGTGAGCGCGGATTTCGACTTGAAGAAATAATAAAAGCTCCCCTTTTTCGCGCCGGCCCGTTCGCAGATAGCGTCGACGGACGTAGCGCCGTAGCTGTTGTGCCAAATCAAATCCAACGCCGCGTCGGTCAGGCGCTCCTTCATGTCACTCACTCTTGCCATGCCACCAAAATACCGGTGTAGACTAATCGGTCAACTATTATTTTGAACAAATTTAGGCAGGTTTGGAGGGCCGCGGTGCATGTCTTTCAGGAAGCAACCGGCATCGCGGGGTCCTCGCGCAGACCGTGAAACTTAATACTGGGCGAAGGCGTCGTCGGGATAGCAGTAGAGCCATCGCTCACCGGGCTGCGCCGAGGCGATAACCGGGTGACCGATCGCGCGTGCGTGTTTGCTGGCGTGCTGGTTCGGCGAGCTATCGCAGCAGAGAGTGACGCCGCATTGCTGGCAAGTGCGGAGATGAACCCAGTCCGCGCCGATCTTCACGCATTCTTCGCACTCAAGGCGTTTCGGAAGTCGGACCGCTTCAATCGCGTCGAGATGTGGGCAACTGGCAATCATTTCCGAACTCTATCCACGGAAGAGCTGGTGAACAACCGATTGTGCTAACCAGAGCGTCCTACCTCAGCTTGAAGAGCACGATCGTCGTGTAATGCGTCCATGGAAACGTTAGATCCGATCGAGTAACTCGACCGGGTCGCCCCGGCGAATCACGCCTTCGGCGAGGACGGCGCCATAAACGCCGGCATTTCCTTTGTGGGCTTGCGCAATTTGTTTCAAGAGCGCCGGCGATTTCTCGGCCGTGTCGGGATCGAGGATAATCATCATGCATCGCGGATCCCGCTCCACGATTGCGACCGTAAGCTGCGCTCCGATGCGGAGCGATCGGCCGATGAATTCCTCCTCCGTGAAAGCCTCGACCTCAGGCAGATCGAGATAGATGCTCGCACGGAAGCATCGCTTGTCGACCGGGGCTTCGATTTCGTCGGCGAGTTTGCGCGCGGTTTGCATCGAGAAAAGCGAGAGAGGCCGGCAATCCGTCATCGGGCGATCGGAGCGAAGCAAAGTCAGTTCATGTTTTTCATCAACGCCCGCGCGGAGGTTTTCCATCAGCGCCGGGTCATCGATCGCGAAAGTATTTCCGTCCGGCGTCTCAACTTCGATCATCAGCTCGGCAGGAGTAGCTGAGAGTGGAGTGGCGCCCGGCGGCATGCTCTGGGCTTCGCTCAAATTCGGCGGTTGCGCGGCCTTATCGGGAAAACGAAAGCTGGGCCGGTACAAAATCATCCGGCGCTGCAGGCGTCCGGTGAAATACGGGAATCCTTTCGGACTGGCAGTGCTGCCGAATGCAAAGAGCCGATCGCCGTAAACGCCCGCGTAGCCTGCGAACATTTCCTCCAGCTCTTCGCCGCGCATGCTCTTGACGGGATAACGCCAAAGACTATCTACGGTTCCAATGATGGGCATGGCGAAATTACAAAGGAGAAATTAGAAATTGAAAAGTAGAATGAAGCCGCGTCAGAGCTAGTTCAAGGAGCGGCGATTTCCAAATCGCCGACCTAATGAAACGGCGGTTTCAAACCGCCGCTGCTTGAAAAGGCTAGTCGCAGCCGCACGGCAAAGCCGCCGGTCGAAGAGTTTATTCATCGCATTTCCAAGCCCGCGGGCGGTGCTAGTGTGCGTCAGAGCATCATGAATGTCGGGTCCGAATCAGGCGCCACCGCCCCTCCTGTTTCTTTTCGCTCCACATCGCGCGTCTTGCTCGCTTTTCTGCGGATCTATCTTGGCGTGATCCTATTCATCACCGTCCTCGGCAAACTCACTCGCGACGCTCCTTTTTCCACCGAGATGCTCGGTTTCCTAAGTGGTGTAGTTCGGCGCGGAGCTCTGCCCTGGTACGCCGAGTTCATTCAACAGGTTGTCGTCCCGCACGCGACTCTGTTCAGCTATCTCGTCATGGCCGGCGAGGTTTTCGCCGCTCTCTCACTTCTCTCTGGGACTGTTACTCGCCTTGGCGCGTTCGCCGCAATGTCCCTCTTCCTGAACTATATGCTGGCCAAAGGCCGGATGTTCTGGTCCCCCGACAGCCAGGATGCCGCGGTCTTCTTCATCGCTCTTGTCGTTTTTTTGGGCCGCGCGGGCCGCGTCTGGGGACTCGATAAGCTGCTCGCAAGGCGCTGGCCGCGGGCGTGGCTCTGGTAGTTCTCTCAGTCCTCCACAAATGGCGGAATCGGACAATCGAGGGCGTCGGCGATGGCGCGGAGGAGTTCGGCTTCGCGCGGCTGGATGAGGGCGTCGAAGGCGACGGTCTCGGCGCAGGCGGTTAACACGTTCTTCTTTATCTGAGGAACGGATTGAGAGAAGCGGTCGAGGGCGGCGTTGAGATGGGAAAGATCGCACTCGCTGGGCGGGAGCCACGGGATCTCGGTGCGGGCGATCCGGCCTAACGACTCCGCACCCTTGGCGAAGGCCGCGTGCGCTTCCGTGGCGTTGTCAGAACCGGCATAAGCAGTGGCAGACAAAAGAATGCCGGCATCGCGGACGAGGGGTCGCAGGTCGTAGAATTGAGTGACGGGTCGGCGTTCGGGATAGAAGCGGGTCTCGAGATGCCGCATCACGATCTTTTGCAGCATAAACTCGAACACGTCGGTTTCGTTGTCGCTTGCAATCAACGTATTCACAACGCCGCGAAACTGCTCGAACTGCGCGGGCGAAAGGCGGCGGAGCGCGGGCAGGGCAAGATCGACGAGGGGAATCCGAGCATTTGGCGGTATGTTTTGAACGTCGGGCCAAATGCGAAAGGTTTCCTGCCGAACCGCGTCGGAAGTAGCACGACCGAGTTCCTCCAGTTGTTTCTCGCGGACGGTTCCATCTTCGGCGAGGAGGAAGGCGCAGATGAGGGCGTGCGCGCCTAACGGATCGTGAGCCGCAGTTTGGATAGACGGCGGAACCGCCCGGTGAAGGTCGATCGCGTACTGAAGGTGTTCGGTCCGCGGCTGGCCGATATCGGAGATGATTGCCTGTTGCGCGACACTTGTGAGAGCCGGTGGCAGCGGCGGCGGACGAACCGCTGGCAAGGGCGGCGGTTTCGCGGCCGGAAGAGGAGAAGGAAGTGGCGGAGGCGGCGGTTGCGCGCTTCGAGAAGGTGGAGGCGGTTGGACCAAGGGCGAAACTCCGGGCAACGGCGGAGGAGCTGCAGATGTATCGGGCATGGCAACGCTTGGGAATTTACCATCGAAGCTTGGGTCGAGGGCGCGGATGCGCTCGATCAACGGCGGGTGAGTCGCGAACCCGAACAATTCACTCTTCAAACCGTTCGCGAAAAAGAAGTGGCTCGCTTCTTCAGCGCGGTGCGATTGGAGTTCGGAACCTCCCGCGACGCCTCCAATTTTTTTCAGCGCGCCGGCGAGTCCCAAAGGATTGCGGGTGAACTGGACGGCGGCGTCGTCCGCGAGAAATTCGCGCTGGCGACTTACTGCTGCCTGGATCAGGCGACCAAACAAGACGCCGACCCAGCCGATGATAATCAGGGCGAGCCCAAGAAGGAGAAATGGCCAGGCATTTTTCCCGCGCGCGCGGATGAGGATGCGACCGATAACCGTCAGGCAAAGGATGCCGAAGATGAGACCCATGAGCCGCAGGTTGAGCTTCATGTCTCCATTGAGCAGGTGGCTGAACTCGTGGGCGATGACGCCTTGCAACTCGTCACGCGTGAGCATGGTCATGGCTCCGCGCGTGACGCTGATAGCGGCGTCGCTGGCGGAATGTCCGGCGGCGAACGCGTTGATGCCGGCTTCGCCATCCATGACGTAGACCTGCGGGACGGGCACGCCGGAAGCGATCGCCATTTCTTCGACGACGTTCAGGAGCTTGCGCTCGTTTGGGTCGGTAGAATTGGGATTGACGAGGCGGCCATCGAGGAGTTCGGCGACAGCGCGTCCGCCTCGAGCGAGCGAGAGAGTCTTGAAGAAGCTGCCCGCTGATATAACGCCGAGCGTTCCTGCGGCGGTAGCCAAAAACATTTTGGCATGGGACCAGGACACCGTCGTCTCCTCAGCAGCATTCTTCAGTTCGATGCCGCCGAAAATGACCAGGACGACGACGTAGACACCGCCGATAAGGAGTGCAACGGCGAGCGCGAAATAAAAAACGAGAAACCCGGTGTGGCGTCGGGCTTTATCCTGGCGCTCGAAGAAGTCCACGCGCGCTTGAAGTTAGCGAGACCTAGAACGACACCTTGGGCGCTTCCTTTTCTTCGGGCTTCTCAATGACGAAAAGCTCGGCGGGCGCAAAGTTGAACGGGCCTGCGATCAGGTTGGTAGGAAAAACTTCACGGCGGGTGTTGTAGCTCATCACTGCATCGTTATACGCCTGGCGGGAGAATGAAACCTTGTTCTCGGTGGAGGTCAGTTCTTCCATCAGGCTGAGCATGGTGGTGTTAGCCTTGAGATCGGGATAGGCTTCGGCCAGCGCGAACAAGCGTCCCATCGCGCCGGAGAGGACGCCCTCGGCCGACGAGATTTCTTTCATGGCCGAAGCGTCGCCGGGGTTTTGGGCCGCGCGCGTGTTCGCGGTGACGGCAGCGTTGCGCGCAGCCACGACGGCTTCGAGCGTGCCGCGTTCGTGGGAAAGGTAGCCTTTCGCGGTTTCGACGAGGTTCGGAATCAGATCGTAGCGGCGTTTTAATTGCACATCGATCTGCGCGTAGGCGTTCTTGTACCGATTGCGCAGCGTGACGAGGCTGTTGTAGGCGCCGATCACGAAGATGACCAAAAAAACCGCGACCAGCACGATGAAGCCGCACGAGAGTAACATCATGGCGTTTTCCTTTCCTCCGGAGTTCGCTCATTGCTAGAGCAACACGCCAGCGCAGGCAAACAAAATCCAGAGATCGGAGGTCGCGCCGTCAAGGCGATGACGGGCCGGCCGAAGTCAGGCTGGGGCGGGTGTGCGCCGGGTGTGCAGGCGTTTGAGCAGAATCATGCAGGCGATCGCGACGACGATGAGGATCACTCCCATCAGGGGTCGATAAACAATCCATGCTATTCCGATCACGAGCAAAGAAACCACGGCCGAGAGCAGGAACGCCACGACAGCAAAACCAATTTCCACGAGGGAACCAAGGAAGGGAAGAATGTGCGCCAAAGAAGAGATCGGGCCGAGGACAAGCATCCCGCCGAAGAACATCGCTGCGAAGCCCGCCGCACGCAGGATCCAGGTGAGGGTGCGATTGGCTGCCTGAGCGTGTGCGAACATTTGCGGCGCCGAGACATTGCCGGCTTCCACGAGCTCGATCTCACGCTCGTTCCTGGTCACATAAGGGGTGAAGCTTTGTTTCGTTTGCGCGGCAACCACGCTGACCGTGCCGGGACGAAGAATAGTGAAAGAAATCTTTTCATCACCGATTTCGGGAGTTGTCGGATCAGCGCCCAGGTAAAAGTGGTCGCCGTCGATCTTCAGCTTCGATTGCAGATCCTCGGGAATCCTGGAAAACCGTTCCTTCGTCGCCTCGAGTGATTCGTCGCCTGAAATCTTTTCGATGATCTGGGCGGTAAGCTTAAACTGGCCAAGCGTGGCGTTTTTCGCGACGAACTCCTTCTTCGGGATTTCCAGCCGCGGCGGGTTTTCATGGTCCTCGGAACTTTTGAAGGAACTGCTCCGGATCAGTTCGGAGGCCCAGACTTTTTCATAAGTATAGGTCGTCGTCGTTTCCTTACCGCCGCCGATCTTATCTCTCGATTTGGTTTCCTTCTTCTCCTTCCACTCGTACACCTGGATGTTGCGCCGCAGCCGGAGTCCGCTTTCGGAGATGTTAAAGGCCGAGTCTTCCAGCGGTTCGGAAACAGCAGTGTCGCCGGTCACATGAACAAGCTTGGAATCGTTCGCTGGGTTGACGTTGTCACTCGGAACATCGATCACGGTCGCCGCGCCTTCGCGCAAACTCTTCGCGGTCGCGACCGCGCGGCCTTCATTCCAGAACAGGAGTACGACCGAACCGATGAGAAGGGCGAGGCCGACCAGCATTCCGACAAAGGATCTCCCGATCCGGCCGAAGATGGATTGATTCGTGACTTCGGTGATTACATTAGCCATGAGTAGAAAGTAGAAATTAGAAAGTAGAAATTAGAAAGAGAAATAAGCGGGAAGCGGAAGACAAGGAGCGGCGGTTTGTAACCGCCGGAATTTGGGTCGGCGGTTTCAAACCGCCGCTCCTTGGTTCAGTCTGATATCGATCTCGGATTTGAGCGTGCGATGCACGGGGCATTTGCCGGCCATCTCCATCAGCTTGGCGTGTTGTTCCGGGGTGAGGGGACCTGTTAGCTGGACGTCCACATCAATTCTATCGAGCATGCCTTCCTTCATTTCGCATTCCTCGCAGTCTTTCGCGTGGATCCGGGAATGCCGCAAGACAACGGTAATGTCTTCCAGTGGAATCTGCTTTCGGCGGGCATGGAAACCGATCGTCATCGACGTGCAAACGCCCAGTGCGACCAACAAATAGTCATACGGTCCCGGGGCCGCGTCCGTGCCGCCATAAGCGGTCGGTTCATCTCCACGGAGGTGATGTTTGCCGGCGACGACTTCCTGAAGAAATTCGCGGGCGTTTCCTCGCACAACGACGTCGGGAGGAGTCGCGTTCGATTGACTGGTTGCGGACGGTGCGGTCGTTTCCATGTTCTAAGAATACAGAGAACAGGCAGAGGGTGGAAGTCTTGTGTGCTTCGTGGCGAGCGTGCGGATTGGGTTAGCCGATTCCCGCGAAGCGCGGAGTTGCACGGTTCGGCAGCGATGTGAGATTCCATGAGCATGCGGGAGTTGCCTCTCATTAACGAAAAGGAACGCCTGCCTTCGCCTGGGCGCACCCCGCAGGCTCTGACCTGGCATCACGGCGAACTCTGGTTAGGGTCGCGCGATCTGGGCCGTGTTTACCGGCTGGAGAAAGGAACGTGGAGAGTTATTGAGGAAAGGGAGGCGCCGGGGACGCCGTGGGCGGCAGGGTCCGCCGGCGATTCCCTTTGGTTTACCGTGGGAGAAGGCACCGAGGACGACCGCTATCTCCGACGCTATGTGGTTGGGGAAGGGTTTTCAGAGACCGGCCGGATTGCGTGCCCGGAACTTACGGGCTCCTACTTAAGTTACGACGGCGAGTGTCTCTACCTTAGCCAGTGGTATAAACATAGGATCCTGAAACTGGATCCCAGGGGCAATTGCATCCGTGAGATCGCGATCGGTGCCGAAATAAGCGGTCATGTTTTTGTCGACGGACTGATCTACGTCTTGCGTGGGACGGAAGAAAACGGCGGGGATTGGCGGCTCGCCCGCCTCGATCCTGCGGCTAACGTTCCTGAGGTAGAAGAGCTGGCGCGAGTGCCCTTTCAATGCCGGTCGCTCGCATTCGACGGCAAGCGGTTATGGACCAATCACCGTGAAGCCGACCGAATCGTCTGTTTTGACCGGCCCGGATAGGGTTAGCGAAAGCCCAGCGCTTTCAGCAACTGCTCGTCGATCTTACCCACGATAGGCAGGCCGTGATCTCTTCGATAACGCCGGACAGCCGCGCGGGTTTCGAAACCGAAATTACCGGAATGATCTCCCACGTAATATCCATCCTCTTCGAGGGCGAGTTGGACTTTGCGAACCGTTTCATTCCTGCCGTGGCTCTCATAGACGGCGTTGTCGGGATAGAAACTGTAATCCATCGGGCGCGGGCCGCCAAAAGCAGGTTGAATCAAAGCGGTAACGAGGGCGGCCGCAAAACCGGACAGGATGAGTTTCTTCATGAGCTTAGCTTACGACAGTTCGTTCATTCCTCAACCGACCCTTGATCGGCTCGCTTTGCGCCCCGGCTTCGATATTCAACGTTTTTCAGACATGCTTTGGACAAGTTGGATCGCGTCTCGAAAGGGGAGAGGAGCGGCGATCGTCGAGAAGGATTCCGAAGAACCTCCCGTCCCGCGAATCTCGACCGTCCCGTAATTAAACAGGCGGCCCATCATGCTCTGGAACACTGCCACCGATTCGATTTTCGAAATGAACATCTCGAAGGTCCGGCGCTGGATGAAGCCGACCTTGATCAGGACGCGCCGGTCGGTAATGACCAACTCGCTCGTTTTGACCGTGACGGCTGCTGAAAGCAAAATGCCGGCCGGGATGAGAAGAAGGAGCCAGACCGAGTAGATGTCCCGCCAGGAAGCGAACATTGCGATCGGAACGATGACAATAAGTGAAAGCGCGGCCCCGAGCACTGACCCGCTCAAGGCCATCCAGTGAATGGTTGTCTGGTGGAGCGGACGTTCATCGGGTTGCAAGGTAGCTGTCGTGTAAGAGCCCAGGTTTCGGGGGGCGAGCGGCGGCCTGACTGCGGGCGGATCCGCTTTTTTCGGAGGCGCGACGACCGGAGGTGGTAATGGGAGTTCGCGATAACTGGAGGCGAATTCCTTTAAAGAGGCGAGTGCCACCCACTCGATCGCGCCTTCCCGCAGGACCAGATCAGAAAGCGCGATCGTTCCTGCAATGAGACGGCTTCTCACCTCTGGTTCGGAATACGGGCCTAGCTCGCGCCCTTCACGGCGAATCAAAAACTCCATCCTAAATGGTGAGATAATCACGCGGCGTCCGATGTAAAGCGGATTGGCATCGGGCAAGAGCGCTTGACGAGTCCCGAGCGCTCGGTCTTGTGGAGCGCGCCATGTTTTTTCTGAGACAACTGCTGCCGCTTCGTTGGGCGAACGCTCTGTTATTGGCGGCGGCTTCTACGGCCTGCACGAAGAAGAGTGGCGAAGCCATTGTTTTGGGGAAGGAGCATATCGCGGCGGCCGAGATCAAACCCTCTCCTTCTCCTCAACCGTCTGCCAGCGGTGCGAACCCTCAACCGGCTCCCTCACCGACAGTCGAGGAAGTCGTTATCAAGGAAATGGCGCCGGACGAAATTGCGGTGGATGGCGTCGTGATGAAGAAAAAAGTGCGTGGAACAAGCAAGGATCCTCGCGCTCGCAGTGAAGAACAATGGCGGCTCACGGTCCAGATGGTCCAGGATGGCCGCCAGTTTACGATTCAGACTGATCAGGCGCATTACGACAAAACAAAGACAGGCGACCGGGTCAAAGTCACCTATCACCAGGGCAAGTATACCGGCTCGGTGTGGAGCGCGGAGATCGAGGATTAAGACCGGGCTCAGGGATGACCTACGATGTGGCGATAGCCGGGCTTGGTGGGGTGGGGAGCGCGATTGCAGCGCATTGCGCCGCGCGTGGGGCGTCCGTGATTGGACTGGAACAATTTGAAGCCGGGCACGACCGCGGTTCATCGCATGGCAGGACCCGGATGATTCGCCAGGCTTATTTTGAAGATGCGGCCTATGTTCCACTGGTCCTTCGGAGCTACGAATTGTGGCGGGCCCTCGAGAAACAAAGTCGCGAAAAACTGTTGCGCATTACCGGCGTCCTATCGGTAGGCACGGAAAAGAGCGAGATCATTTCCGGCACGCAGCGGGCGGCAAAGAAACATGGCCTCGCTTTAAACTTATGGAGCAGGCAAGAGCTGCATCAGCGCTACCCGGACTTGCACTTATTGGAGGACGAGATCGCTTTGTTCGAGCCCGATGGGGGTGTCCTGGATCCGGAGCGGGCTGTGCTTACGCACTTGAGAATGGCGGAGGCCGCCGGAGCTGAACTTCGTTTTCAAACTCCAATCCGAAACTGGGAAGCGGTTGATGGCGGGGTGAAACTTCACCTAAAAGACAAGACCCAGGTAGCGGCTAGAGTGCTGGTCTTGTCGCTGGGCCCTTGGTTCAAAGAAACTCTCGAAGCCCTCGGCGTGCCCATGCGAGTGCAACGCAACGTTCAGGTCTGGTTTTCCCCAGGCACAAATTCTTATGACTTGGGGCGATTCCCCGCCTTCCTTCTCGATCGCGCTGGACTGCCTGCGCCCCTGTATGGTTTCCCCGACCTGGGCGAAGGCATCAAAGCTGCGTTTCATGGATTCGGCCAGGTTACAACGGCCGATGAGTTCGATCGCGAGATCGATCTCAATCGCGATGTGACACCGGTTGCCCGGGTCTTGGACCAATGGATGCCCGGAGCCTCCACCACCTTTCTGGAAGCAAAGCCGTGCATGTACAGCCTTACTCCGGATGGCAACTTCGTGATCGACCGCCATCCAGGACATGGCAACATGATTCTATGTGGCGGCTTCTCCGGTCATGGGTTTAAATTCGCACCGGTGATTGGAGAAATCGCGGCGGACCTGGCGTTGGATGGCGGATCACGTCACCGGATCGACTTTCTTTCCCTCAGAAGGTTCGCGAAAGCGAGTGAACAAGGAATTTGAATGAAGCGGATTGCTGAACCGAAACAGAGGGTGAATCAAAAGAGCCCGGCACAGATGAACAGGGTGATGAGGAAAATTCTCATAGCAACGATAGTCGCTTTCTCACTGGCGCCTTTCATGTCCGTTCGGGCCGGGTCGGTCGGCGATTTTTTTAAAGCGCTGGGAAACTCGATTGCTCATCCCGGTGAGCATCGAAAGCCGAAACCGCAGCCCGTGACCAAGCGGCCTAAGACGAAGGGGGAACCACCAAATGCGGACTATCCTCCTTCTCCGACTGCTACTCCGTCAGTTATCCCGACGCCGACTGCGACACTTAGCCAGCCTTCAGTGCGTCCTGCGTCATCGCCGCCGCAAAACCGGAATTCGAAGCGCGATATGCCCTATGGAATTCCAGTGCCGAACAAGCCCGGCTTTGTTACCAGTCCTTTCTCACCAAAATCGGGTTACGTGGATGTCCGCGGCTTTCCCAGTGGCACGGAAGTGAAAGATCCCTACTCGGGAAAGGTTTTTCTCACACCGTAAGACAGAGGGCAAAGGACAGAGGGCGGAAAACCCGGGCGGCTCGAATCGTAACGCAGCCTTTCCTGACGGAAGGAGTTACATGCCAAGAGCTGTTCGCAAATGGGGAACAAGGCGTCTTGTGAATTCAACAGAATCGCCGGCGGATAGGTGTGACCATTCGGGGCAGTGGAATTCCGACAGCTCGGGAAAATCGGAGTAGTAGATTCCGGGTGCACCTGTGCTCTTGATCAAAGGGTCCCACGTTTTCTCGCGCGGAGACAAACGGTCTTCCAAAGCCTTCAGCTCTCCGCTGTGCGGGAAACGAACGAAGACGATCTTGCCGCCGCGGGCGCGAAGCTGATTGACTGCCGCCACGGTGTCGCGGAACCGAGCTTCAACTGCTTTGCCCATCTGTTCCATGAAGACCTCTTTGGGTACATAGCTGGGTGGTGGCGGTGGAGTGAAGAGCGGCGGCCAGATTTGCTGGATCCTGGTTTGCAGTTCGCCGGGCTGCGCGCATTTTTCGATCATTCGCATGCGGCGTTCATGGTCCACCGTTTGAAAATCAGGGGGCAAAGTCGGTGGCACGTGGGCATAGGGCCGGTTCGGGATTGGCAATTTCGCGAGAAGCCTCTCCAGGGTAAGGTCTTCTTGTTTCAGAAAAGCGATATGTTCTTCCAGAAACATTCCCAGGTGATGACTCGCCCGCTGGGCGATGGTTTGGGTGCGATAACGTTTCAGAGCTTTTTCCGAGGTTTCCAAGAGCGGCCCGCCGGGCACGAAGAACATCCCCGGAACGATGCTACAAATCACCGTGCCGTGGAATTTATCGTCGTTGACGAGGTCGGCCAGGATGGGGTAGGCACAGCTTCCAGCCACGGCGATCTGGACCGGGCGTTTGCCCAGGCCTTTCTCCAGCTCATCCAAGTCCAGGTCGAACAGCGGCCGTGAGTCGCCAACTATTACTAATGATTCCGGCCGCACCTGCCGGCGCACCTGCGTCCAAAGGTCTTCGGTATCATTCAGCGTAGGAACATACCCGATCGAGCGAACATAAGATTCCCAGGCGAAGGCTGCGGCACAGACGAACAACACCACGATCACGGTCATTCCGCGCCAGGGTAATACTGGGATGGGCCGCTCGAATTCAAGAGGTGGACCACCGTGCACACTTTCCTCTGGTGTCGGTGTCCGAAAAAACAAACGCGGCAACCGCAGTTTGCGTTTAAAATTGGAAGTAGATAAAGGCATTGCTGCTTCCTTGAGTAAGAATGATGGCACCGGCCATCAGGGCCCAGGCACCGGTCACCGTCCAGCGCGGCAAGCGTGTGACGGCTGTTTCCAAGTTGGTATCGCGGAGAAGCGCGTGCACCAGGATCATGCAGGCGGTAACGATGATTACCTGCAGCATCTCGCGCGTGGAAAGGATGGCGTCGCCGCTTACGTGACGCCCAAACATTCCGCTCAACATTCGTGAAGCGGCCGTGAAGTCGGACGCGCGGAAAAAGACCCAGGCGATGCAGACAGCACCGTAGGTAGCCGCGGCCAGGAGGCATCGAGTGCCAAAGTTATTCGCCCATGCCTTATCCTCGAAGAGAATTCGAAGGACGCGCTCGATAACCAGGTATGAACCATGGAGTAAACCCCAGACGACAAAAGTCCAGGCGGCGCCGTGCCAGAGGCCGCCTAGAAACATCACGATTACCAGGTTAAGCGCGGCGCGGAACGGCCGGACCTGATTGCCACCGAGAGGTATGTAGAGGTAGTCGCGGAGGAAGGTAGAAAGCGAGATGTGCCAGCGTCGCCAAAAGTCGGAGAAGCCGATGGCCGCGTAAGGGAAACGGAAATTGTCCTTGAGATGGAAACCGAGGCATAAGGCCGCCCCGATCGCGCAAATGGAATAGCCCGCGAAATCGAAAAAGATCTGGCCGGCGAATGCGATGACGCCAAGCCAGGAATCGAGTGCGATTAACGGCCCCGGATAACTGAAGATCCGGTCGGCTGCACCGGAGAGCATCGTATCCGCGAGCACGATCTTTTCGAACAACCCCAGAGTCATGAGCAGCAACCCCCAAAGGAATTGGCCGGCGCGCAAACTGGGCGCGCGAACCAACTGGGGCAGAAAATCTCCCGCGCGCACAATGGGCCCCGCGACGAGCTGAGGGAAAAAGGAAACAGCCAGAACGAAATCGCGGAGCGACTTCGTCGGCTCCAGGACGCCGCGATATATATCGAGGGTGTAAGAGAGCGAGTGAAAGGTATAGAAGGAAATGCCTACGGGCAGAAGGATGTCGAGGTGCGGCGGCTGGTAGATCACGCCAAGACGCGCCATGAACCACTGGAAATTTTCCAGCAGAAAGTTCCCGTATTTAAAAAATCCGAGCATGCTCAAGTTCATGGCCACGCTGCCGACGAGCCAAAGCTTGCGGGAATGCGGTCCCCGCGCGCGGGCGATGCGTGCCCCGAGCCAGAAATCCATCGCGGTCGTCGAGAAAAGGAGGGCCGCGAACGGCGGGTTCCACGCGCCGTAGAAAATATAACTCGCGGTCACGAGCAGGTTTTTCCGGGGATTCCAAGATCGAATGCTCCAATAGAGCGTAACCACGACGGCGAAGAAAACGACGAATGTGAGCGAATTAAACAGCATGCGGCGCCTGGTTTCCCTACCCAGTTCGCGCAGCTCCGGCAAGAGGATTTGTGCGTTCGCAAATCAAGCAATAGATTGGCCGCCATGTTGATGAAGGCTGCATCGAAACGGGCAGCGCTGCTGGTGGCCATCCTTGCGACGAGCCACAGCATCCAGGCGGAGCTGCCCCCGTCGGCTTACAAGCAATGGCAGGAAACGGCGCCGGAGGTATTGGTGATCAAGGTCCGGTCCGTGACAAAGCAGGAGACGACACAGGCGAGTGTGAAACAGATCGCGTTTACCGTGGAAGCCGAGGTGCAAAAGGTGGAGCGCACCGCGACCAAGCTTTCACCGGGAGCGACGATCACGATTCGCTACAGCCAGAGCCATTACTCGCCGCCGATCGTCGGGCCGAGTGAGGTTCCCGCTCTCAAGGAAGGTCAGGTATGCCCGGCCTACCTATCGGGCGAGGGCAAAGCGTATTCGCCCGCCGCGGGTGGATATTCATTCGAAACCGTGCGCTAGGAACGATTCTTCTGCTTGGAGGGACGTGCTCCGTCACGTCCCAAAATTTGGGACGACACGGCGGTCGTCCCTCCATCTACGCGCCGCGAAGGAACGGCAGGCGCTCAAGGGAATTGCGCTGAACGGATTCGGGATGGAGGACGATCTTCGAACGAGCAGGGAATCGGGCTTCGATTATCACCTGACGAAGCCAATCGAGTTTCAAAAGCTCGAAAGCGTGCTGCGAGAGATTGGCTCGTCCGGGCGGTCCACCGGTCCATCCGCCGCGGGAAACCATTAGGATCTGCGCCCGTGGTGGAATGGCGAGTGCTTAAGTGCCGTGGCTGCTCCGCACCCGATTGTGATGTCCACGCGCAAGAATATTCTCATAACTGCCTTATTGGGCGCGACCTGGATGGTTGCTCTCGCCTTTGGCGCCCGGGTTCTCTTTAAGTACGAAACCACTCCCGGGTCCGTCGGCCCGATTTCAGCGGCCTGGCCTTCGGTCTCGATGATCCGGCGGCAGACCGACAAACCGACGTTGTTGATGCTGGCGCATCCGCGTTGCCCCTGCACGCGAGCGAGCATCGGAGAGCTGGCGGAGATCATGGCGCACTCGGTCGGCAAAGTGAATGCCTTCGTGCTTTTCGTGAAGCCGCCTGGGGCCGATGTAACCTGGGACGACACCGATCTGCGGCGCAGCGCCGCTGACATTCCCGGCGTGACTGTCTTAAGCGATGAAAACGGAGTGGAAGCGGCGAGATTTGGCGCCGAAACGTCGGGCCACACACTGGTATTCGATCGCAACGGCACGCTGGTGTTCAGCGGCGGCATCACCGCTTCGCGCGGACATGCCGGACCCAACGCCGGGGAAAACGCCATTCTCGCAGCGGTGAAACAGGAGCCGATCCAGTATTCGCGGACGCCTGTTTTTGGCTGCTCGCTCACCAAATGCAAATCGGCCACGGAAGGAAAGCTATGTTCGAAGTAGCCGGCTTGACCGGGCTTCCGGAAGCGGCCAGCGAGCGGGCCGAAGAGCTTTTTCAGCAGCACCGGCGGCAAATCTTTCGCCAGACCGATCAGCTCTTCGCGAAGCTGATGCTCTTCCAATGGGTGGCCTGCATTATCATCGCCATCCTGGTTTCACCACGGACTTGGGACGGCGCATCGAGCCAGATTCATATTCATGTCTGGTCGGCGATTTTTATTGGCGGCGCGATCAGTCTTTTCCCGGTCTGGATGACCCGGGTTTGGCCTGGAGCGGTCGCGACCCGGTACGTCATTGCGGTCGCACAAATGCTGATGTCGGCGTTGCTGATCGCTCTCACGGGGGGCCGGATCGAGACCCACTTCCACGTCTTCGGGTCCCTGGTCGTTCTTTCTTTTTATCGTGATTGGCGGGTGCTCGTGCCCGCGACGATCGTGGTCGCGCTCGATCATTTCCTGCGCGGAATCTATTTGCCCTATTCTGTCTACGGGGTGTTAAGCGCCAGCCCGTGGCGTTCAGTAGAACATGCTGGTTGGGTGATATTTGAAAACATTTTTCTGGTAATTTCGTGCTTCCGAAGCATTCACGAAATGCGGTTCATCGCGAACCGCACGGCTGCCCTGGAAGCCAGCGACCAGCGATCGCGCCAGCTTTTCGATGACGCCCCGATTGGCATGGCCGTGGTGGCGCTCGGCAACGAGAAATTCAAGCAGGTCAATGCGCGCTTCACCGAAATGGTCGGCTATTCCGACGCGGAGCTGATGACGCGCACCCCGTTCGATATTACTCATCCTGACGATCTGGCAGAGAGCCAACGACTCGTAAAAGCGATGTTGCGCGGGACCGAGCGTTGCAGCGTCGAGAAGCGATATCTTCGCAGCGACGGGGGGATCCTTTGGGCCGCGCGGACCGCCTGCATCATCCGCGACAAGGACGGCAAGCCCCGCGATTTCCTCATCATGGTGGAAGACATCACCGAGCGAAAACACGCGGAGGAAGCGTTGCGCGGTGCAAAGAAGGAAGCGGACCGCGCGAACCAGGCCAAAAGTGAATTTCTTTCGAGAATGAGCCACGAGCTCCGGACTCCGCTTAACGCGATCCTGGGGTTCGGCCAATTGCTGGAAAGGCAAAATCCGACTTCGCAGCAGCGCGGCCGCGTGGAGCACATTATGAGTGCCGGCCGTCATCTGCTCAATTTGATCAACGAAGTGCTCGACCTCAGCCGGATCGAAGCGGGGCACTTGCAGCTCTCAGTCGAGCCCGTAGCGGTAGCGGAGGTCCTGAACGAAGCGCTCGATCTCATGCGGCCACTCGCCGCGGAACGATCGATGGACCTTACGGTCACGACTGAGTTCACGGAGAATCTCTGGATTCTCGCCGACCGACAGCGGCTCAAGCAGGTTTTGTTAAATCTACTGACGAACGCGGTGAAATATGCCCCCGTTGGAGGGCGTGTTGCTGTGTCCGTGATACAGCCTGAGGCCCGAAAAACGCAGGTCGTTGTTTCGGATTCGGGCGCGGGAATCGCGACGGAGAAACTGGCTCGACTCTTCACGCCGTTCGATCGGCTGGATGTGGAGGACTCCGGCGTGGAAGGGACAGGTCTGGGGCTCGCGCTCTGCCAACGTCTGATGCACGCGATGGGTGGCGACATCGGCGTCGACAGCGCGGTCGGGAAGGGGAGCGCATTTTGGATTGAGCTTCCGGCTGCCGACTCCCCACTCGCAGGTCTGCCCAAGAGCCGCACCGTCGGAGCCGGCGATGTATCCGCGGCCACAGGCGGAACGATTCTCTACATCGAAGACAACCTGTCGAACCTTACTCTGGTCGAGCAGATGCTTGCCGAACAATCCAACATCCATTTGCTTACCGCGATGCAAGGGGGCTTGGGACTGGATCTGGCCCGGCAGCATTTGCCCGACCTGATCCTGCTCGATCTGCACTTGCCTGATATTGGCGGGCACGAAGTTCTGGCACGCTTACGCTCCGAAAAATTGACCCGCGACATTCCCATCGTGGTCATCAGTGCGGACGCCACAAAGGGTCAGATCCAGCGTCTCATGGCAGCTGGGGTTCGCGCTTATCTCACTAAACCGCTCGATATCGGCGAATTCTTTCGCGTTATTGATGAGGCAATGGGCAGCCGCGACCGGCAATTGGAAAAAGCCGTGGCTTAGTAACGTGACCAGGAACTGTTAGATCATGAATTCAGAACCAGAAAACGTGGATCAACGATGGCTGCCCAATGCGGCGCTCTTTTCGAAAATGAAAATCGTCGTAATCGATGACGAGCCTGCCAATGTGGCTCTGCTGGAGGCGATGCTGGACGAAGGTGGTTACACCCGGGTGAAAACGGTGACCGATTCGCGGCTGGCGATGGAGATCTGCGTTGATTTCGAGCCTGATCTTGTCCTGCTCGACCTGATGATGCCCCACGTCGACGGATTCAGCATCCTCGAATCGCTTCGGGCCGCCGCCGGCGAAAGCTTTTTGCCTGTGATCGTGCTCACGGCGGACGCGAATGAAACCACAAAGCTCCGCGCCTTGCGGGCAGGGGCGACCGATTTTCTCCTCAAACCTTTCGATCAACTGGAAGTGCTTCTTCGGATGGCGAACCTGCTCGAGACACGTCGTCTTCACTTGCAGTTGGACACGCAGCTCGCCGCCTACGCCGACGCTGTCCGGGAGCGAACGTCCGAATTGCGCGAAGCTCAGGTCCAATTGCAGAAAAGCGAATGCTAGTAGGCTGCGCCCGCTAGGGTAAATGTAACCGGGCAAGCAACGGACGAAACCGTTCCCGGCTTGAAGCGCCAACGCCTGAACCCAGCCAGGGCCGCATTGTCCAGGAATGGACTCCCGGTGCTCTTCGAGAGCATGACACCGGTAACATTCCCTGTGACCGGATCGATTTTCATGATGACGATTCCGTCCCCGGTGATCCTTTGACGTCGCGCTTCATAAGGATACTCAGGACGAGGAGCGGCGACGGCCAACGCTCTGGCCGATGAAAGGTTCAACGACCCTGCGGTCGCGTTGCTTCTTGGCCTTACTATTGGTATGAATTTGTTGATCTGCCGGCGCACCGGTGGGGGAGTTAATTTCTCCTCGATAAACGACTGGTCTGCCGGCGGCGGGGTTGGCAGCGGATCAGATTGGTCCGGTGGGTCAGAAATAGGTGCCGGCTGCTCAACGTCTATGACGGTGAGATCGAACGAAGTGTCCGATGGTGTGACCGTTTCCGTCGTGTGAAGATTGGCGAAACTGACCGCCGCGAGATGAATGATGCCGGCCGCGCCCAAGGCGGCGGCAAAGCGCCACTTGTGTCCTGGATAATAAGGCAAAGCTCGTGTCATAACTGGTCCTTTCCAACTCAAACCAATAGTGAGACACGCGAAGGTGGGAAAACTTAAGGGCCGCTCCGAGACCCAGATTCTCTCTCTCAAGGCGAGGTGTCAGACGTGTCATCCCGAGCGAAGTCGAGGGACCCGCGGCGTCGTCGATCGACGCTCCGCGGGGTACTTCGACTCCGCTGCGCTTCGCTCAGGATGACAACGGTTTCGCGCGGCTCTCCCAATTTGTGGTAGGGCGAGACTCCGTCGAGCCGAAGGAAACGCAGCCTGAGACAACGACGGCTCGACGGAGTCTCGCCCTACCAACGACCTATGGTGCGCGAGACTTTCACCAGCTCTTCGCCTCAGAACAGGGAGTTCGTTGTCATCCCGAGCGAAGTCGAGGGACCCGTGGCGTCGTCGATCGACGCTCCGCGGGGTACTTCGACTCCGCCGCGCTTCGCTCAGGATGACAACGGTTTCGCGCGGCTCTCCCCGTTCATGGTAGGGCGAGACTCCGTCGAGCCGTCGCCTTTTTCAGACCGACTTCCGTTCGGCTCGACAGAGTCTCGCCCTACCAATTCAAGACGTTGTCGATTTAAGGAAGTTCCTTCGCCCTCAGGGAGAAGCTTAAAACGAGGGTCGAAACGAGGGCGCGTTTCCTACCAAATCCGCACGCGATCCTTCGGCTCGACAAATAATTTCTCTCCCGCTTTCACTTTGAAAGCGTCATACCACGCATCGATGTTCCTCATCACGCCGTTGACTCGATATTGTCGCGGCGAATGCGGATCGCTGACCACTTGCCGCCGGACGGCGTCGTCGCGCACTTTTCCGCGCCAGGCCTGGGCCCAGCCGAGAAAGACCCGTTGCTCGCCACTCAGTCCGTCGATTACCGGCGCCGGTTTGCCTTTGAGGGATGCGCGATAAGCGTCCAGAGCGATCACGACCCCGCCGAGATCGGCGATGTTCTCGCCCATGGTTAATTCGCCGTTCACCTTCGCGCCCGGTATTGGCTCAAACTGGGAATATAGTCCGCTCAAAACTTTCGCGCGCGCTTCGAAGGTCTTGGCATCCTCCTCCGTCCACCAATCGTTCAGTTTCCCGTCCGCATCGAACTTTCGTCCCTGGTCGTCGAAACCGTGAGTTAGTTCATGACCTATAACGGCCCCGATCCCGCCGTAATTAATGGCGGGATCTGCATTGGCATCAAACATGGGCGGCTGCAGGATTCCGGCCGGGAAAACAATATCACGCAGCGCCCCATTATAAGCGTCGTTCGTTTGTGGCGTCATGCCCCAGTCCGACATGTCGACGGCCCCCGGAAGACGCTGGACGGTGAAGGCCCAGTCGGCCACCGCCGCTCTGCGCACATTGCCGATCAGATCGTCGTCCCGAATCTCGACGTTCGAGTAGTCACGGGGCTTGTCGGGATAGCCCACCTTGATGTTGTAGGTGTCGAGCTTCTTCAAGGCCTGGGTTTTCGTCGCTTCTCCCATCCAGTCGAGTCCTTTGATTCGTTCGTGCATGGCCACTTTTAGATTGGCGACCAGTTCTTCAATCTTCGCCTTGGCGGTTGGCGGGAAATATTTCGCGCTATAAAGCTGACCTACCGCCCAGCCGAGATTGCCGAAGCGATCGTAACGATCTCCCGCTCCATAGTCGCCGCCACTGACGGCGTGCACGCCGCGCTTCCAGCGAAGCTGTTGTTCCGCCTGGCCAGACAGCGTCTTGTTCCGCATCTCGAACAGGGCATCGATGAAAGCTTTCGAAAGATAAGGGGCCGCATGATCGGCAATGTTAAAAGCCTGCCAGGCTTGGAGCGTTTCCAGCGATGTCTTGTCGAAAAGCTCCGCGATCTTCGGGAACGCGGACTTCTCCGCGACCACTACCCGCTCGACCTTGCCGAGCCCGGCCTCGGTCAGAAATGGCCGCCAGGCGAATTTCGGGGCCAGTGTTTCCAGCTCCGCGATCGACATCGCGTTGTAGGTCGCGATGGGATCGCGCTGCTGGGTTTTGGTCCAACTGGCGTCCGCGATTTTTGTTTCGAAGTCGATCACTTCGGCCGCTCGCTTTTCCGCTTCCGGCCAGTGGAGCAAATGCAGTAATTGCGCCGCGTAGGTCTGATACTTTTCCTTCTTCGCCGCGAAATCCGGTTTCAGATAGTAATCACGATCCGGTAATCCAAGACCTGCGTGGCCGAGATAAACCGCATAATGCTTGGGATCCTTGATGTCGACGTCGATGCCGACGCCGAAAATTCCTCCATGAAAGTCAGTGTTCTGCCTTCCCATTATTGCCGCGAGCGCTTGGCGGGTGTTGGCGGATTGGATTTCCGCAAGCTTGTCCTTAAGAGCCGAAGTCCCCGCCTTCTCGATCCCCGCTTCGTCCATGAACGATTTGTAGAACGCGCCGACCTTGCCTTCGATAGTCGCTGGCTTCGGCTCGACCTTCTTCGCGGTCTCTTCCATGAGATCGTGGAGACGTTGCTCGGTCAGGTCGCTCATCGCAAGCCGCAGGCTGTAGCCCGGCTTGTCCGCCGGAATTTGCACGCGGTCCAGCCAGGCTCCATTCGCATAACGAAAGAAATCGTCCCCTGGTTTCGTTTTCAGGTCCGCGCCTTCAGAATCAAACCCCCATTTTCCGTATTGCGGTTTGCCCTCGTTTTCGGCCCGGGAACCCGAAACCAGGAGAAGGGCGATCGAGGAAATGGCAGCGATAATGAATCTCATAGCGTGGCGAGACTAAGCGCCTCCTGAAATGGGGGCAAACAGATTCGGCCTGCCGGCTACGTAACTTCGACGCCTGTCCGATGAACTGGAGGGACGACCTCCGTTTCGTCCCATTATTCAGGGACGGGACGGAGCCCATCCCTCCAACCGTCTACGCCACTTCGACGCCTTTCCAAAAGGCGACGTAGTTTTTGATGTTAGCCGCGGCCAGCTTCGGATCCGGGTAGAACCAGGCTGCATCCTTGTTCATCGCGCCATCCACGACGACGTCGTAGTAACTCGCTTCGCCCTTCCATCCACAAGTGGTGTGGGTGGCACTCGACGCAAGATGACTTCGATCAACCGAAACGGGCGGGAAGTAGTGATTACCTTCTACGACTATGGTCTGGTCGCTTTCCGCAATTGTTGTCCCGCGCCAGGTAGCTTTCATTTGATTACTCCGAACCGGATCCGAACCATTTCTTCTGCAGCTCATCCATGAAGCCACGTTCGTTCAAGGCCAGCAAGGCGCGGTTAATGGGGACGCGGAGAGGACTGTCCTGTTGAATGGCAATTCCGTAGGATTGTCTTTCAAAGATCGGACCAACCAGGCGAAGACGAGTGCCGGTCCTTTTCGCCAGGTAATAACGAAGGACCGGCGCGTCGTAGACAATCGCCTTCAACTCACCTGAGTTAAGCGCCGCGACCGCCGTAGGGACGTCGGGATAAGAAGAGACCTTCACCTTATTCTTCGACAACCAGGTTTCGGCCGTGCTTCCCGTGATGGTTCCTACTTTTAAGCCAGCCAGGTCGCCGGGGCCGCTGATATCGCCGGCCAGGCTCTTGACCGTCATTTCCGTCGTCACGACCGCAGTGAAATAAGCGATGAGGATGATACTGGCTACCATCCACAGGATGGCAAGGAGCCGCGCCGGCACACCCATTGGTCCTTTCGCTTCGCAGCCGCCGGCGAGCAGCATGCTATTCGTCCACCAAAACGATTCCCAAACTCCCGCGCCATAGGCTTCCGGATACATCTCGGCATTCTTTCGTCGCTCGAACCACCAAACGAGATGCGAGATGATGAGCATGACGAGAAGAAGAGTGCCTACGACCTTTAGGGTGGTCCAACTCAGGAAGGTTCGGGCCAGGTTGGCGCCCAGGCCTCCGCTGCGCTGGGTGTTGGTGGCGGTGAGAATTTGCAACCCGGAGTCGTAATAGGGCTGAGAGAAATCCATCGACGCGTGGCGTTCCGCCGTGATGCTGATGGCCGCAATGGCTACGTCAGCCTGCCGGGTCTTCAAGGCATCGAGCATTTGCGGCACGGTCTCGAGATTGCGCATCTCGAATTGGAAGCCGGCTTCTTTGGCTACCGCCTCCCAAAGATCGATGCTGAATCCCATGAGCTTGCCATCCTCGGTGAAAGAGAAAGGCTGGACGGGCTTTGTCACCACGCGAATCTTCTGCTGTCCCAGCGCGGAACCGGCGATGAAACACCAGCAGATCATTGCGCCGACGACGCGGCGTTTGCCTCTGCTCATGGAGCAGGGATAAGGGGACGGGAAGCCCTCTGTCAATCAGACTCGGCCTGGAGCCGTGCTATTTCGGCTTTCAGGATCGGCACGATCTCGGTTTGAATCGGCTGGCCGGTGACTTCGATATCCTTGTCACCGACATAGACGTCGATCTCGGAACGGACGCCGAACTTGCCTTCGAGGTAGATGCCGGGCTCGATCGAAAAACAAACGCCGGCGGTGATGAAACGGGAATCGCGCGTCTCGAAGTTATCGATGTTCACGCCATTGCCATGCCCTTCTTCGCCGATCGAGTGCCCCGTGCGATGGGTGAATTGCTCACCGTAACCGGCGCGCTTGATCACGCCGCGCGAGACATCGTCCACTTCCGCGCCGTGAATTCGTTTTCCTTCCCGGACATTTTTGCGGACGAACTCGGTCGCGGCGTCCCGTGCTTCCCGCACGATGTTGAAGATGCGGACGAATTCTTCCGGCACGGTGTCGCCGACGAAGCCGGTCCAGGTCTGATCGGTATAAATCGCGCCGGGCTGGCGGAGCTTGCCGACAATGTCGAGGAGGACAAAATCGCCACGCTTGATCGGCGACGCTGTTTCGCGCGTGGGAAAGTAATGCGGGTTCGCGGTATGGGTGTTCACCGCGACGATGCCGTCTTCTTTGGTCATTCCTTCCTCGTCGAGGCGACGCGAAATGAATTGCTGGATGTCGTATTCGGTAATCGGCTTCTCCGAGGAAATGTTTCGGCCGATCTCAGCGAATGCTTCCATCAGGATCCGGTGCAATTTGTCGGACGCATCAACGTGCGATTGCCTCTGGGCGGGGGTCAGGACCGCCTCGAACTGCTGGACCAGCTCCGCGCTGGTGACCACTTCCACGCCGAAAGATTTGACGAGCTCAATGGTTCCGGCATCGACGCGCGAGATGTAAGGAATGTCGTTTCGGGGAGAATATTGCATCGCGACCCGCTTCGTTAGGCTGTGACGCGGCCGGTTCTCGGGCGGGCCCTGGATGGCGCCGGCGACCCGCGCATGAAGCTCTTCCCATCCGCGATAGGTGACGCGCTGTCCCGGAAGTGCGTCGAGCTTTGCCCGCTCGATCGAATGCACGATCTTGGTCGGCTCGCCCGAGGAGGGAATGTAATAGAACCAGCGCCGCGAGCCGGAGGCATGGTCGCCCAATTTTAAAATGCGCGCCGCGAGCGGATCGCTCCCGCGGAAATCGTAGAAGAGCCAGCCGTCGAGCTTCGCCGCCTGAAGAGCCTTTTGAATTTCGGCGACGCGCTCGGCGGGGGTGGGATCAGCGCGCATGGCTGGCAAAAAGATGAAGAAAATGGAGACTGCTGCCAGAGCGAAGAATCTTATCGGGTTCATGCGCGGAAGAGATTACGCCAATCGTTTCCGTTTCAGCAATGCGGACCTTTGGTGCGACGCGCAAAAACGACCCTCATCCTAACCTTCTCCCTCAGGTAGAAGGAACTCCTATCCACCCGTGGTAGGGCGAGACTCCGTCGAGCCGAACAAACGCGTCAGAAAGCGCGCGGCTCGACAGAGTCTCGCCCTACCAAAGAAAAAGAGCGCGAGCAGAGTTCCCTCGCCCTGAGGGAGAGGGCTGGGGTGAGGGTCCGCTGAGTGTACCCGGCAGGCGGAAGAGATTCACGAACGGGCATTGACCAATTTTGACGATTCCGGTCTAATGCCCCCAACCTAACAAAAGGAGCCTATGAAAAAACTAATCACCTTCGCGTTGATCACCCTGTTCGCCACGTCCGTCGCCGTTTTCGCGTCGCCCGACAAGGATGCGCTCGTCACGGCGGAGAAAAACGCCTGGCAAACCATCAAGGACAAAAAGTGGGATGACTTCAAGAAATTGTTCTCGGCCGATTTCCGGGGCGTTTATTCCGACGGCATCAACAAGCTCGACAAGGAGATGACCGACGTGAAGACGCTCGACCTGAAATCGTATACGCTCGGCGACATCGATGTCGTCTTCATCGACAAGGATGCCGCGCTTCTCACCTATTCGGTCACCTTCGCGGGAACCGAAGGCGGCAAAGACGCTTCCGGGAAGATGAACGCGGCTTCGGTCTGGAAGAAGGAAGGGAATGACTGGCATATCGCCTTCCATACCGACATGAAGGCCGAATAGCTCACCGCTTCTTCGCAAGAACCAACCCGGAAAGCTGAGATATGCGGCTACGACTTATTTTGTTTACCCTTCTGGGAACGGTGTTCGCTTTTGCAACCCGCGCGACCGCGGCTGACGCGGAAGTAAAGGGCACCTTCGCCGGCGACGGCAAACCGGCGACGCTGGCATTTGTCTCCGCCCAGAAGGGGGAGCCGTTTTCCGATAAGGAAACGGTCACGCTCGTTTTCACCGAGAAAGATCATTCGAAGGAAAAGAAGCCGGAGATGAAAGCAGCGTTCGGCGATTTCGACAGCGCGCTTCTGATTACCATCTTTCCCGATACCGGAAAGATCGTCGGTTGTGATGTCGCGCATGCGGCCCACCAAAAAAAGCCCTTCAGTGCGATCGGCTCGATCGAGATGAAGAATTTCAAGAATGAAGGCGGCGTCCTGAGCGGAAGGATCGCGACCGAGGGCAAAGTCGAAACATTCAAGCAAACCTGGGAAGCGGATATTACTTTCCGCGTAAAGGCACCGTAGTAATGCGGGACGGCTCGACGGAGTCTCGCCCTACCAATTAACAATAGCACCATGGCCAGATATCTTGTTGTCAGCACAAGCGGAAACCCGGATAGCAACAGCCGCCGGATGGGGCGACTTGCCTTTGGCCATTTGGAAAAGGCGAAAGTCGAATGCGCCTGGCTAGACATCAGTGAACTGGACCTGCCTTTGTGCGACGCGGATGCCTGTTACTCGAAGCCGGGGGCGCAAAAAGTAAGCAAGGCGATAAACGCAGCGGATGGCATTCTGATTGCCACGCCGGTCTACAACTACGACGTCAGCGGCGCGGCAAAGAACCTGGTCGAGCTGACCGGCAGCGCGTGGGAAGAGAAAGTGGTCGGTTTCCTGTGCGCGGCGGGCGGCATGAACAGCTACATGTCGGTCATGGCCTTCGCTAACAGCCTCATGCTCGATTTTCGTTCGGTGATCATCCCGCGCTTCGTCTATGCCACCGGCCGCGCCTTTGAAGGGGATGACTTGAAGGACAAGGAAGTGGGCGAACGGATTGCGGAAGTGGCCGCTGAATTGATCCGCTTCACGAAAGCCTTGCGTGGCTAATCTTTCCACCCACGTCGTGGCTGCGTGCTCGCCGTCTCGCAGAGACGGCCTACAATTGTAGGGCGTCCGCCGCGGCGGACGCCAATGACATGAGGACGCCCGAGCCAGATACCGCACAACCAGCCGCGAAAGTCTGGAAGAAGATTGCTGTCTTCTACGCGCTGACGCTCGTTTTCAGCAATATCTTCAATGCCTTCGTCCTGTTCGGAGGTCGAATGGACGCGGGTAACTTGCTCTACGTCACCGGTGCCATGTGGAGCCCTGGTCTGGCCGCGCTTGCGACGAAACGAATCTTTCGGGAGCCCATCGCCGAATTGCCATGGCAGTGGGGCGGCGCCCGCTTTGCGTGGCTCGCCTACCTCATCCCGCTGGCTTACGCGCTGCCAGTTTACCTGGTGGCCTGGCTTACACCGCTCGGTGGGTTTCTTGAACCCGACTTTGTGAAACGTACCGCGGAGCAATTCGGCTGGTCGAATTTTCCGCCGCCACTTGTTCTCGCGTTGTTTGTTGTTTTCACCGGCACGCTGGGCCTTGTCGGCAAGACGTCGCGGGCGCTCGGCGAAGAGATCGGCTGGCGCGGCTTTCTCGTGCCGGAACTATCGAAGGTCGTGGGCTTCACCGGAGTAGGATTGATCAGTGGCCTGATGTGGGCCGTCTACCATTTCCCCGTTTTACTCTTCGCCGACTACAATAAAGGCGCGCCCGCCTGGTACAGCCTCGTCTGCTTCACTCTCATGGTCGTGGCCGACAGTTTTATCATGGCTTGGTTAACGCTCCGTTCCAGAAGCCTCTGGCCCGCCGCCATTTTTCACGGGAGCCACAACCTCTTTATCCAATCGATCCTCACCCCGCTCACGCGTGACACCGGTCCCACCAAATATATCATCGACGAATTCGGCATCGGGCTCGTTATGACGATCGCCATCGCAGCCCTGCTGATTGGTCGACCGCGAAAGGCTGATTAGCAGGGTTCTGCATCGAGCCACGGATTTACACGGATGAAACACGGATAGAACTATGCTCGAAGTCGAAGGAGAATCGCCGGAGAAATTGTTGCACCGTGACGTGACCGAGAAAATCATCGGCTCTGCGTTCGAGGTTCACCGTGAACTCGGGTATGGGTTTCTGGAGCGAGTTTACCAGCGTGCGTTGCAAGTGGAACTTCTGAAGGGCGGATCGGCCGTTGAGATCGAAAAACGTCAGCAGGTTCGTTACAAACACGCGGTGGTCGGCGATTACGATTGCGATCTGGTCGTCAACGGCTGTGTCATCGTCGAATTGAAGGTCAATCCGCAGTACGACCGCCGCGCCGAAGCGCGGCTCCTAAACCTTCTAAAGGCAACCGGAACTAAAGTCGGCCTCCTGATCAACTTCGGACGATTAAAGGTCGAGTACAAGCGCCTCGTCTTTTAATCCGTGTTTAATCCGTGTCCATCCGTGGCCCAATCCTTCGAGCCACAGACTTACACGATGAAACACGGATGGAACGCTGCTCGAAGCGCGGTGATTCCAGGAGCGCTATTTCCCGATCAAAATCAATATGCCGGCCACCAGCGCGAGGATGGGGAGCAGGATGCTGGCGGCGCCGAGGGTCACTCCGAAAATGCCCATGATGCCGACGAGAATCAGGTAAATCGCGAGCAGGAGCATGCCGATGTTTTTGTTTATCATCCGGCGATCCTGACGAGACGGCGCCAATTGTCACGCGCCAATCTTGGCATTCTGGTTTGTGCAATCCGGGGAAAAATGGCGGGTTAGCGATCGGTCTGGTCGAGATTTATAACCTGAGATAAGTGGAGCTGGCACGCCCTCGTGCCGGAGACGCTGTCCCTCAACGGCCTGGGGGCAGGCCGTCTCCATTGAAATAATGGGGCCGGAGAGAGCCATCCCTCCATTGGCTTGCAGCGTCACCAAATAGATCTCGACATGCCTCCGCGTTCCCGGTAAAAACGATGCCATCATGTCATTTGAACTTTCAACCCCGAAAGGGTGCGGGGCTGGAAGGTCGTTCAGTGCGACTCCAAGATCTATTTTGGAGCCAACGAGTCAGCCGAGTACGCCGCGATCTGGTGGGACTTGTGACGATGATTTCCAAGTCCAGGGAGACCCGGGAAAGTTAAATCAACCAAAGGGCGCTTAATGATTTGTAAGTACATCTTCCGGACAGGCCCACAGACTCTCTTGGCTGCTTTAGGGATCTTCCTGTGCAGTAGTGTCGCGTTCGCGGCCACCATAACTGTCACGAATGCGACCGACAGCGGCGCGGGTTCCTTGCGCCAGGCTATTGCAGCTGCCGCCCCGGGTGATACGATCAACTTTGATCTAGCGCTGAACGGTCAAACGATAACGCTCACGAGCGGTGAGCTGGGAATAAACAAGAACCTGATCATCGCCGGACCAGGCGCGAATGTGCTGACCATCTCCGGGAACAGTGCGAGCCGTGTCTTTAACATCGCGTCGGGTAACTACAATGTGACTCTGTCTGGCCTTACGATAGCCAACGGAAGCGTCACGGGGGCGAGCGCGGGAGGAACGAATCCGACAGGTGGAGTGGCACAGGGCGGCGGCATTTACGATGCGAGCATTGGCATCGTCGATATCACCGGTTGCGCGCTGACTGGAAACGCGGCAGTTGGCGGCGCTGCCAGCGGAAGTCTGAGCGGGTCGACGGCAAACGGCGGGGCCGGGCAAGGCGGCGCTATCTACATCGCTCTGGCGGGCACGCTCAACCTGACGAACAGCACCGTGTCTGGGAACTCGGCGACAGGCGGTTTTGCAAATGACACGAATGCATTTGCGGGAGCAGGTTCTGGCGGCGGCATTTACAATGCGGCTGGAAGCGTGCGCCTGATCAACTCCACCTTGAGTGGCAATCTCGCTGCCGGCGGAACAGCCAATTTTGGAACCAACGGCCAGCAAGGCAGCGGATACGGCGGCGCGGTCTACAATGCGAACGCGGGCTCGCTGCGGGCGACAAACAGCACGATTGCGGCGAACACTGCAACGCGGAACACGGCTTTTCCAGACGGCGGCGGTGTTGGGCAGGGCGGTGGTGTATTCACGGCAGGTCCGGCCAGTGCCGCTACTCTGGCCAATGCGATTGCGGCTGACAATTCAACCTCCAATAATGGGCCCGATTTATATGGCGCCTTCACCTCGTCTGGTTTCAACGTGGTCGGACAGAGCGATGGCAGCACCGGCTTTACTAACGGGGCTAACGGCGACAAGGTCGGCTCTTCAGCTTCGCCCTTGAGGGGGCGGCTAGGGGCGCTGGCAAACAACGGCGGGACGACGAAGACCATGGCCCTATCGATTGTCAGCCCGGCCCTGAACGGCGGCAGCAACCCGCTCGCGGTCGATGCGAACAACAACCCCCTGACAACGGATCAGCGTGGCACAGGGTATCCACGCGTAGTGGACAGCGTCGTCGATGTCGGTGCTTATGAGTTCAGCTGCACCTCCAGCAACATCGTGACCAACACCGCCGACGACGGCGCGGGAAGCTTCCGTTACGCGTTCTCGAATACATGCCCTGGTGGTACGATCACGTTCTCTAATAGCCCCGCCAACGGCGCGACGAACTTTTACGACGGCACTCAGCACACAATCACCATTACTTCGGGCGAATTGGTTCCGGCCAGCGTAACAATTACGGGCCCGGGAGCGAATCTGCTCACCGTCACCGGGAATAACGCCAGCCGGATCTTCGAGATCGTGAACGGTGAGACGGTCAGCATCTCCGGGTTAACGCTTAGCAATGGCGTTGCGACGCAAGGCGGAGCGATCCTCAATGCCGGCACTCTCACGCTGGCGGCGGTGTCCCTAAGCAACAATACCGCCTCAGGCGCTAACGGTGCAGATGGGGCCGACGGTTATTCGCCGTTTCTTGGCGTAACCATCCCTCCGACATCTGGGGCCAGCGGAGGCGCTGCGCAGGGCGGCGCTATTTACAACACCGGTTCGTTGACGGTGAGTAACAGCACCTTGAGCAGCAATGCCGCTACCGGCGGTCGGGGCGGAAAAGGTGGCAACGGTATTGCCGGCGACGGTTTCATTTCCCCCAGCTCTGCCGGCGCAAACGGCGGTAACGGCGGCCCCGCTGCCGGAGCCGGAATTTACAGCAGCGGTTCGCTCGTGATCGTGAACTCCACCTTGAGTGGGAACACGGCGAGCAGCGGCGCCGGCGGCCCTTACGGCGGCCCTGGAAATTCCGGCCTCTCCGGCGGGACAGGCGGCTCGGGCGGTGTGGGACAAGGCGCGGCTCTCTTCGTTTTCAATGGTGGAGCTCTTATCAGTATCAACGTTACCATCAGCAATAACACAGCGTCTGGCGCGAGCGGTGGCGGCGGAGACGGGACCGGCACGAATGGCAGCGCCGGCGCCGGGCAGGGCGGAGGTATTCAGAACGCCGGCACCGCAAAGGCACAGAATACAATCATCGCCGGCAATGCCGTAGGCGGTGCGAATGCGCAGGGACCAGATGTCTTCGGCGCATTCACCTCGCAGGGTTTCAACCTAATCGGCAAGGGCGATGGCAGCACCGGCTTCACGAATGGCAGCAACGGCGACCAGGCCGGCTCGATTGCTTCTCCGCTTGATCCCAAACTCGGATCGCTCGCGGATAATGGCGGTCCTACCCAAACGATGGCATTGCTTTTCACCAGTCCTGCCATCGACACCGGGAGCAACGCTCTCGCGCGGGATGCGAACAACAACCCGCTCACGACCGACCAGCGCGGCTCCGGATTCGCCCGCGTGCTAAAAGGCAATGACGCGTCCGCTTCCGCCATCGTCGACATTGGCGCTTACGAGGCAGCTCCCCCTCCCACGATTACAGCTGGTGGCCCGACGACTTTCTGCGCCGGGGGCAGCGTCACCCTCACGTCGAGCAGTGCGAGCGGAAACCAATGGTATCTGGATGGAAATCCGATCGGAGGGGCGACGAACCAACAATACGTGGCAACTGCTTCAGGGAACTACACCGTGGTGGTGGGGGGGTTCAGCTCAACGGCGACGACCGTTACGGTTAATCCGATTCCCACGACGCCAACCATCACGCCAGCCGGCCCGACAACGTTTTGCGCGGGCGGCAGTGTTACGCTGACCTCGAGCAGCGCCTCGGGCAACCAATGGTATCTGAACGGAAATCCCCTCGGTGGTGCGACCTCTCAGCAGTACGTGGCCACTGCGGCGGGCGGCTACACCGTCGTAGTAACAACAAGTGGTTGCAGTAGCGCCCCTTCGGCTTCAACAACCGTCACGGTGAATTCGATCCCGTCCGCGCCGACTGTTACGCCGGGTGGACCCACGACCTTTTGCGCGGGCGGCAGTGTTACGCTGACCTCAAGCAGCGCCTCAGGCAACCAATGGTATCTGAACGGAAATCCAATCGGCGGCGCAACGTCCCAACAGTTCGTTGCCACTGCTGCGGGCGGATACACCGTCGTGGTAACAGCGAGTGGTTGCAGCAGCACGTCGTCCGCTTCAACCACCGTGACGGTTAACCCGATTCCGGCAACTCCGACTGTCACTCCGGGTGGACCGACGACATTTTGTGCGGGTGGAAATGTTACGCTGAGTTCAAGTAGCGCGACGGGCAACCAGTGGTTCTTGAATGGAAATGCGATTGGTGGTGCGACCTCCCAGCAATTCGTGGCCACTGCGGCGGGCGGCTACACCGTTGTAGTAACAGCGAGCGGCTGCAGTAGCGCACCGTCCACTTCAACCACCGTGACGGTTAATCCGATTCCGGCAACTCCGACTGTCACTCCGGGTGGACCGACGACATTTTGTGCGGGTGGAAATGTTACGCTGAGTTCAAGTAGCGCGACGGGCAACCAGTGGTTCTTGAATGGAAATGCGATTGGTGGTGCGACCTCCCAGCAGTTCGTCGCCACTTCTGCGGGCAGCTTCACCGTTGTAGTAACAGCGAGCGGCTGCAGCAGCGCACCGTCAGCTGCCACCCCGGTGACGGTCAATCCGATCCCATCCACGCCCACGGTTACGAAAGGTGGACCGACGACTTTTTGTGCAGGCGGCAATGTTACCTTAAGTTCAAGTAGCTCCACGGGGAACCAATGGTTTTTGAATGGAAATGCGATTGGTGGTGCGACCTCCCAGCAGTTCGTGGCCACTGCTGCGGGCGGCTACACCGTCGTGGTAACAACGAGCGGCTGCAGTAGCACGCCTTCGGCTTCGACCACCGTGACGGTTAATCCTAACCCCGCGACGCCAATCATCTCGCCAAACCCGACGACAGTGGTTTCCAATTCAACAGGGAATCATGCCGACGGACCAGCCGGAGCGACCAGCTATTTCTGGAGCATTACGAACGGGACGATTACGAGTTCGCCCAACGCCCAAACCATCACCTACACTGCCGGCGCCTCGGGGAACGTGACATTAAACCTGACGGTGACCAATGCTTCCGGATGCAGCGCGGCCAGTGCACCGACCAGTGTGCCAATAACGTCCCCAACTCCAACCCCTACTGCCACCGCGACAGCCACGCCAACAGCCACTGCCACCGCGACACCCACAGCGACTGCTACAGCAACAGCGACCCCGACAGCTACAGCAACCGCAACGCCATCCGCTACTGCCACCGCTACGCCAACGGCTACAGCGACTCCGACGGCTACTCCTAGTCCGACACCCGCCCAGGCCTTGAACATCTCCACGCGCTTGCGCGTAGACACGGGCGACAAGGTGATGATCGGAGGCTTCATTATTCGCGGTAATAGTTCCAAGGCGGTCGTTCTGCGCGGCATGGGACCGTCGCTTACGAGTGCCGGAATTCCTGCGGCCAATGTCCTGCAGGATCCGGTAATCGAACTGCACGGACCTAACGGGGCGCTCATTACTTCGAACGACAACTGGAAAGACAGCCCGCAGAAATCGCAGATCGAGAACACGATCTACCAGCCAACGGACGATCGTGAGGCGGTGATCCTCGCCACGTTACAACCCGGCGCTTACACGGTGGTGTTGAGCGGCGCTGGAGGCACGACCGGCATAGGCCTGGTGGAAATCTACGATAACAACCAGGCGGTGGACTCCGACCTGGCGAACATCAGCACCCGCGGCTTTGTCCAGACTGGCGACAACGTGATGATTGGCGGCTTCACCCTGGGCGGGAACAACAATCCCACCCGGATAGCGGTGCGCGCTCTCGGTCCCTCGTTGACTAACTTCGGCCTGGTAAACGTGCTGGCCGATCCGACCCTCGAATTGCACAACGCCAACGGGACGCTGATGATCTCGAACGATGACTGGCAGAGCGACCCGGCGTCAGCCGCCGGACTTACGGCCAACGGCCTGGCCCTGCCCAATCCGAAGGAAGCCGGGATCTTCATGTCATCGGCGCCGCCCGGACAATTTACTGCGATCGTGGCCGGGAAGAACGGTGGTATCGGGATCGCCCTGGTCGAGATTTACAACCTGAGGTAGGTGGAACCGGCACGCCCTCGTGCCGGGCGCCGTCACTCAACGGCCTGGGGGCAGGCCGTCTCCAGAAGAAGCGCAATTGATTTGTGGATCCCGGCAAGTTTAGTGGCATCGCGTTGGTCGAGATTTACAATCTGAGGTAAGTGGAGCCGGCACGCCCTCGTGCCGGGCGCCGTCACTCAACGGCCTGGGGGCAGGCCGTCTCCAGAAGAAGCGCAATTGATTTGTGGATCCCGGCAAGTTTAGTGGCATCGCGTTGGTCAAGATTTACAATCTGAGGTAAGTGGAGCCGGCACGCCCTCGTGCCGGGCGCCGTCACTCAACGGCCTGGGGGCAGGCCGTCTCCAGAAGAAGCGCAATTGATTTGCCGTCTGGCCTAACCCTGTTCGAAGATCGGAAGAACGATGAACTACTGGATTGGCACCTCAGGTTTTCAATACCCGGAATGGAAAGGGACCTTCTACCCGGAAGATTTGTCGACGAGCAAGATGCTGCCGTTCTACGCGGAACGGTTTGCGACGACGGAGGTTAATTACACGTTTCGGCGGATCCCGAGCGCGAAGACGATCCAGAACTGGTGGGACACCACGCCGGAGCGGTTCAAGTTCAGCCTTAAAGCGCCGCAGAAGATCACGCACTTCGCGAAGCTGAAGAATTGCGGCGATACGATGCGTTACTTTTGCCAGGTCATCGCGGACCTGGAGGCGAAGCTGGGGCCGGTGCTGTTCCAGTTACCAGGGGTTTTCAAGAAAGACGTAGGGGTGTTGTCGGCGTTTCTCGAAGATGTTCCGGCTGGGTTGCGGGCCGCGTTCGAATTTCGGCACGCGTCGTGGTTCGATGAGGAAGTCTTCGCGCTGCTCAACAGCAAGAACATCGCGCTCTGCATCGCGGAGAGTGCGGACTTAATTACGCCGGTCGTGGCGACGGCGGACTATGGTTACCTCCGCTTACGTCGCGAGGATTACACCGACGCCGATATGGCGCGCTGGGCGCAGGTGATTCGCGATAACGAGAAGATCTGGCCGGATGCGTTTGTGTACCTCAAGCACGAAGAGAGCGGCATGGGGCCGAGGCTGGCGACGCAGTTGATGGGGATGGTTGGCTCGGAGGGACGTGCTTCCGCACGTCCCAAATCATAAGGCGCGGGCCGGGGGCAATAGAATGGGACGTGCGGAAGCACGTCCCTCCGAAAAGGAAATCGCCGCCACAACTACGCGGCCACGCGGCGCTTTTGTTTTACCATCGAGGCAGTCGAGCGGCTGCCGGGACTGCGGGCACCGTTGCGCTTGGGCTTGATCGATTGGTTCCGGTTCAGGCTTTCCTGAAGGACTTTCACCAGATCGACGACGTTGGTCGCGCGCACCTTGGTCTCCGGCCGCTTCGCGATCTCCTTGTGCTGCGCTTTTTGCTCGATGATTTCCATCATGGCGTTGCGGTACTCATCGCGATACTTATCCGGTTCCCACGCAACCGACATGCTCTCGACGAGAGATTGCGCCATTTTCAATTCCTTGTCGGTAATGTTGGTTACCGTGCCATTCTTCAATTCCTCCGGGGTCAGAATCTCAGAGGCAAAATGCATCAACTCCAGGATCAGGAACAAGCCATCGGGTTTGACCGAAGCGAGGTGCTCGCGATTGCTGATGACCACTTTCGCGATCCCGATCTTGCCGGTGCCGGCGAGCGCCTTGTGCAAGAGCGCATAAGCCTTTTCTCCGCCCTTTTGCGGCTCGAGGAAATACGGCTTGTAGAAAAACTTCGGATCGACCTGCGCGAGATCGACGAAATCCGTAATATCGATCGAGTGCGTGGACTCGATCCGGACCTTGGCGAAGTCCTCCTCTTTGAGCACAATGAAATGCCCGCGCTCATATTCGAAGCCTTTGACAATCTGATCCGCGGAGACCTCCTTGGAATCTGCTTCCGCGACTTTCTTGTACTTGATCGGGCTCAGGTCGGTGGCCCGAAGCTGGCGGAAGCTGAGCTTCTCTTCCTTCGTCGCCGGATAGACCGCTATCGGAATATAGACCAGGCCAAAGCTGATACTGCCCTTCCAGATCGCACGCATAGTAAAGCGATCTTATTCACAACCGCGGCCTAATGTCAATCCGGTCAACGTTTTGGAAGGCGCATAATTTGCCGTCATTCCGAGCGTAGCGTAGCGGAGTCGAGGCCGTAACGCAGCCCGCAGAGCGGGCGAGGCCGGGCTTTCCATCCCGTGGCGTAACTGGCGGTAGTGTCACGGGATCCCTCGACTTCGCTCGGGATGACGGAAACTGTACCCGCACCAAGGTTTTGAGGCCGTCGAAGCGGGCTGAGGAGTGTTCGGTTATTGGCGATGTAACTGGAAATATTTGGCCGAGAGGAATACCAATCGGGCATGACGGAAAGGCATTCCATCTGCATCACTGGCGGCACCGGCTATATCGGGTGCCGCTTGATTCCATTGCTTACCCAGCGCGGCCACCAGGTAAAGGCGGTCGTCCGGGAGGGTTCGCAAGACAAACTGCCAGGTAATGTGTCGGCGGTTATCGCCGATCCGCTGAAGGAGGATTCTTATACGGGATCGATCCGCGGGTGCGATACATTCATTCACCTGATCGGCGTGCCGCATCCAAGCCCCGCCAAAGCGGCACAGTTCAGGGCGATCGATTTACCCTCCGTCCAGGTTGCGGCGAAAGCGGCGCGTGACGCGGGCATTCCGCATTTCATTTATCTGAGTGTGGCGCAGCCGGCCTCGATGATGCAGGCCTTTGTCGCGGTGCGCGCGGAGGGCGAAGCGCTCATTCGCGCCAGCGGGATGAGGGCCACGTTCGTGCGGCCGTGGTATGTGCTCGGGCCGGGCCATCGCTGGCCTTATGCGCTGGTGCCTTTCTACTGGATTGCGGAGCGATTCCCGGGAACGCGCGAATCGGCGCGGCGGCTGGGACTCATCACGATCTCGCAGATGCTCAAGATGCTGGTTTGGGCCGTTGAGAACGCACCCGGTGATGGCGTTCGCATTCTCGATGTGCCGAAGATACGCGAGATATCGCGGATTAATAAGTAAGGATTGTCATCCCGAGCCGCGCAGACGGCGAGGGACCTCGCAGTCGTAGCTTTGAACGCGCAAGACGCGCTGTCGCGATGGGCGAAGCGCAGACCATCGAGAACGCCGGTTCACTTCTGTATGAATGTTGACCGTTTGGGAGGTCCTTCGCCGTCGGAGCGGCTCAGGATGACACGCGACCTGACGAGCGTGACGCTGTAGTCGCGCCGCTCTGTCGGCGCGTCCGTTTTCCCTGCGCGGCGACTGAGCGCGCGGCTACAGCGTCTGTTATTATAGGGAGCGGCGTCGATCGCAGTTCCAGGGGGTCCCTCGACTGCGCTCGGGATGACTACGATTTGCGGGTGGTATCTAGGCCATCGACACCGTTTTGATGTTTACGAACTCGCGGATGCCCTCGGCGCCCAATTCGCGGCCGAAACCGGAACGCTTCGCGCCGCCGAAAGGCAGGCGCGGGTCGGAAACGACCATGCTGTTGATGAATACCATTCCTGCATCGAGCTCTCTCGCGAAGAGATCCTTCTCCGCCGAATCATTCGTCCAGGCGCTCGCCCCGAGCCCGAATGAACTGTCATTCGCGATCTCGACTGCATGGGCGGCATCCTTCGCGCGGAAAAAGCAGGCGACCGGTCCGAAAATCTCTTCGCGATGGGCGGGCGATTCAGTCGGAATATTTGCGAGCACCGTCGGTTCGTAAAAGAAACCGGCACGGCCGATTCGTTTCCCTCCCGTCAGCAAGGTTGCACCGGCGGCGATCGTTTTTTGGACCTGCTCATCCACGCCTCGCAAAATCGCTTCCGTGGCCAATGGTCCAAGTTCCGTCGCCGGATCCAGGGGATCGCCAATCTTGAGCGACTCCATCTTCGCCACGAAGTCGCTCACGAAGCGGTCGTAAACAGGCTCTGCCAAAACGAAGCGCTTCGCGGCGATGCACGATTGTCCCGTGTTCAGAGTCCGTGCCGTCACGCCCGTCTTCACCGCCGATTCCAAGTCGGCGCTCGGCATGACGATGAACGGATCGCTGCCGCCCAGTTCCAGCACGCTCTTCTTGATCTGGCGTGCCGCCGCGCTGGCTACTTCGCTCCCGGCGCGCTCGCTGCCGGTGAGGGTGACGGCTTTCACGCGCGGATCATCGATCAGGTTGCGGATCTGTCCCGTCTCGATGAGCAGCGTCTGGAAAACACCTTCCTCGAATCCAGCGCGCCGAAAGATGTCTTCGATGGCGAGGGCGCATTGCGGCACATTCGCCGCGTGCTTGAGCAGCGCCACGTTGCCGGCCATCAGGGCCGGCGCGGCGAAGCGAAAGACCTGCCAGAACGGAAAATTCCACGGCATGATCGCCAGCACCGGTCCGATCGGTTCGTATCGGACATAATTGCGGGCCGTTTCTGTCTGGATTTCCTGCTGGGTAAGGAACCGCTCTGCGTTCTCCGCGTAGAACTGACAGCCGCGGACGCATTTCGTGATTTCCTCTTCGGCGACCCGGAGCAGCTTGCCCATTTCGAGCGTCATGATCCGCGCGAGCTGATTCTTTTCCTGCTCAAGGAGATTCCCGGCAGCCGTCAGCCAGTTAGCGCGCTGAGCGAAGGAATTGTTGCGATAGGATCGAAAGGCGTGGTCTGCTTTCGCTAGTTTTCCCTCGATCTGGCCCGAATCGATCGCGGCGAATTCCTTCAGCGTCTCACCGGTTGTTGGATTGATGGATGCAATTGGCACGACTGAGTCTGACATCGGAGTTCACCGTGGACAAAGAGGAACTCATGGTTTGGGGAGCGCAGGCTGCCAGCCTGCAGTGCTGGGCAGCTTGTCCAGCAGCCTTCGCGTCCTAGCGTTGGGCGCTCGCGTTCGCAGAGTGTTTGGCAAGCTGCCAAACACTGCAGGCTAGCAGCCTGCGCTCCCCAGAGAACTGTGGCGCCCGCCCCGACTTCGGATCCACCTAAAGCCGCAGGCCCTTCGGAATTAGCAGGCGATCGAGAAGATCGAAACCCCATTGCACGAGCAGGGCGAGAACGGCTGCCGGAATCGCTCCCTGCAAAATCGTCACGTGATCGTTGAGATTCAGACCGCTCAGGATCGGCTCGCCTAGACCGCCGGCGCCGATGAGCGCGGCAAGCGTCGCGGTTGCGATATTGATCACCGCGCTGGTCTTGATTCCGCCGAGGATCGAGCGCGACGCGATGGGCAGATAGATTTTCCAGAGCCGTGCCGCGGGTTCGAGCCCGAGCGCGATGGCGGATTCGCGGACCGGCTGCGCGATATCCTGCAGTCCCGTGGCGGTGTTCCGCACGATCGGCAGTAACCCGTAAAGAAATAACGCGGCGATCGCGGTGCGGACGCTGATCCCGAAAAACGGGAGCGGCACGAGCAGCGCGAGGAGCGCAAGTGAGGGAATCGTTTGGACGGCGCCGACGAATCCGAGAATCACCTGACCGATCCAGCCGCCTCGGCTGGCCGCGATCCCCAGCGGGATGCCGATGAGAATCGAGAGCAGCAGCGAAAGCCCTGCCAGTTGGAGATGGCGCAGGGTCCACCGCCGAAGCTTGTGAGCGAATGGTTCGCCAATGCTCGTCGCCCGGGGTGAGTTGGCGTCGCGAAAATAGAGATCAGCGGCGCGCGCGTAATCCTTCGTTCGTTCCGCTTCGGCATTGAGCTGGATCATGCGCTTTTCGTCGAGTGTTCCTTCCATCCGGCGCAAAATCGCGACGACCTCAGGCGGCAGATTGAGTCGATAAAGAAAAACGGCCTTATAACGCGGAAAAAATTGAAGATCGTCCTCCAGCACAATCAGATCGTTTTCGCCAATTTTTGCGTCGGTCGAGTAGGCATCCTTGACGTCGATCGAGCCGTTGCGCAGCGCTTCGTAACCGAGTCCATGGTCGATTCCGACGATGTTCTGGGTCGGAAGCCGGTATTTTTCCGCGAGCGGCCCCCAGCCGTCGCGCCGATCCAGAAATTCGTGAGTAAGGCCGAGCTTCAATTCGGGGTGATTTCGCAGGTCGCTGATCGAGCGAATGGCCTTTTGTTCCGCGATCGTGCGCCGCATGACGAGCGCATAAGTGTTGTTGAAACCGAGCTCGCCCGTGATGCCGACGCCGAAACTGGCGAGCCGCTCGCGCATCTCTTCGGCGCTGAGGGAGGGCGGGGCCTTGAGAATCTCTTCGCTAATGGTGCCGGTGTATTCGGGATAAAGGCCGATTTGTTCGCCACTTAACGCCTGCCAAAGAATGATCGTGCCGCCCATGCCTTGGCGGTGCTCTGTGGCTACGCCAGCATTTTCGATGGCCCGCTTCGCGATCTCGGCGAGAACGTAACTTTCCGTAAATTTCTTGGAACCGATCAGGATGGGTTCGGAAGCAGAAAGCGAAGAGGTGGCGATCAGGAAAACAGGAAAACAGGAAAGAAATAATTTCCGAAGAAATCTTTCCTGCCTTCCTGTTTTCCTGATTCGCTTCATATGAGTGCCAGCCCTCGCTGGGCGTTAATGAAATCGGTGACGAAACTACTCGCGGGCTTCATTCGAAGATCATCGACCGTCCCTCGTTGCTCGACCCGGCCTTCGTTCATGAGAACGATTTCATCACCGAGGTAGGCGGCTTCAGCCAAGTCGTGCGTGACCAGAATCGCCGTTTGCTTCAGTCGCGCGAAAATCTCCTTCAGGTCTTTTTGTAAGGCGGCACGAACCAGCGGGTCGAGCGCGCCGAGGGGTTCGTCGAGGAGAAGGAGCTCAGGCGAGAGCATGAGCGCACGCATCAGGCTGATGCGCTGCCGCTGGCCGCCCGAGAGTTCGAGAGGAAAACGGTCGAGGGCGGATTCGGGGAAGCGCGTCAGAGCGCAAAGTTCGGCGAGCCGGGTTTCCATTTTCGGGAGGGGCCATCTCAGATGGCTCGCCATGAGTAGAACGTTCTTGCGCGCCGTGAGATGGGGAAAAAGCCCGCCATCCTGAATGACGTAACCAATCCGGCGGCGGAGCTCCGGAATGTTCTCCGACGTTATTGTCGCGCCATCAAATCGAATGGAGCCTGCATCCGGGTCGAGCAGGCGGATGATGAGCCGGAGCAGCGTCGATTTGCCGCACCCGCTCGGGCCGATCAGGACGGTGGTTTTCCCGCGCGCGAAATTGAGATCGGTCGGATGGAGGGCGAGGGCAGAGCCGTAGGTTTTGCTGACGCCGGTGAGCTGAACGAGCGAGTCCACGGTTTATTTTTAGCGAAGCCTGAACGCCGCGGCGAAGCCTTTCTGTAGCCTCCTCTTCTGTAGCCGCTTCGCTGTGCGAAGCGTAAGGGAGACGCATCGTTTCCGCTCAGGCGGCCCGCCCGGCCTTCGCCTGGCTCCGGCGTGGCAGGCAGGGCCCGCGGCTACAGAAGACCGGCTACTCCGCGACCGCGAAATGGAAAATCGCGAACAACTGCTCGGGATCGGTCCAGACGCGAGCGGCTTCGCGGAAACCAGCGGAGGCGGCGAGCCGTGCGAAACCTTCCAGGGTATGTTTATAGGAGAATTCCGTGATGATCTTTTCGCCGCGGGCGAAGGCAAATTCCCGGCCGCCGACATGAACGTTTTGGTCTGCATCGCTGATGAGATGCATCTCAATCCGGCCTTCGCTTTCGTTGTAAACCGCGCGGTGTGTCCAGCGGGACAGATCGAAATCCGCGCCTAACTCGCGATTTGCCCGGGCAAGCAGATTCAGGTTGAACTCGGCCGTGACGCCGGCGCTGTCGTTGTAGGCGGCTTCCAGGACGGCGCGGCTTTTCTGCAGATCGATGCCGATGATCAGTCCGCCGCTTTGGCCGCACAATCGGCAAACGCGTCGCAAGAAATCCGCGGCGACCGGCGGGTCGAGATTTCCGATCGTCGATCCCGGAAAAAAGACAGCGACGTGATCGGGCTTGCGCAGCGGCTTGGGGAATTGCAATTCCTGAAGATAATCCGCGCAGACCGGGAGGATTTCCAGGGCGGGCATGGCGTGGCTCAGTTCGATGGCGGAATCGATCAGGCGCTGTTTGGAGATATCGACCGGAATGTAGGCGATGGGATTCTGGAGGTGTTCGAGCAACAGCCGCGTCTTGATGCCGGCGCCGGTCCCGAAACCAATGAGCGCCGCGTTCGGTCCGATCGACTCGGCGATTTCGGGGGCGTAGCGCCGCAACAGCTTCGTCTCGGTGCGGGTGATGTAATACTCGGGCAGTTCGCAGATTTTTTGGAACAGATCAGCGCCGCGTTCATCATAAAAGAATTTGCAAGGCAGCGTCCGGGGAGTTCGGGACAGACCGGTCACAACTTCCGCCAGGAAGTCCGAGCTGACCGGCTCGAGATCGAGCACAGCCACCCTCCCGGGGACACCGCTCATGAAAGATCGCGGGCCAGGCGAAGGCCGGTGAACTGCCAGCGTTTTTCGGGTTGAAAGAAATTCCGGTAGGTGGCGCGGATGTGATCGCGGGAAGTCGCACAGGAGCCGCCCCGCAACACCATCTGGTTACACATGAATTTGCCGTTGTACTCTCCGAGCGCGCCGGGCCCGGCGCGGTAGCCGGGGTAGGGGAGATAAGCGCTCCGCGTCCATTCCCAAACGTCGCCAAAGACTTGTTGCAAGGCGCCGCTCTTCGAACGGGCCGAGGACGCGCCGGCGCCAGTTGCCGCCAGCGGAGCCGGATGGAAGCGCTCGCCGTCGACGAAATTTCCCGCGATCGGCAAATCGGATGCGGCGCGTTCCCACTCGAATTCTGTCGGGAGGCGGGCGCCGACCCAGTTCGCATAGGCGTCGGCCTCGAAATAACTGATGTGCGTGACCGGCTCGGCATGGTTGACGGGACGAAAGCCGGAGAGGGTAAAGTTCCACCAAACGCCCTCACGCTCGATCCAATAGAGTGGCGCGCGCCAGCGTTGCTCATTAACCGTCGTCCAGCCGAGCGAAAGCCAGGATTCAGGCCGCGAATAACCGCCCGCCTCCATAAACGCAAGGTATTCGCCGTTCGTGACGAGGCGATTCGAAAGCGAAAAGGCAGGGACCAGGGCGCGATGGCGCGGGCCTTCATTGTCGTAGGAGAAATCGCTGCCCTCATAACCGATCGTTACGATTGCTTCGTCGAACTCGATGAAGCGTTCCGCCGGGACCGCGCTGATTTCCGTTGCGGGCGCGGCATTGCGAAACACCGGGTAGAGCGGATTCTGCGCGAGGACATGTTTGATGTCGGTGAGGAGAAGTTCCTGATGTTGTTGTTCGTGATGCAGGCCAAGGATGAGAACCCGCTCGATCTCGGGGAGGAGGGCTTCCTCGGCATCGTTGAGTAACCGGGTCACGGACTGGTCGATCGACTCGCGGAATCGATACGTCTCCGCCACCGTCGGTCGCGAGATCAAACCCCGCAGGTCGCGACGATGCATATCGCCCGCGGCATTGTAGTAGGAATTAAAAAGGTAGGCGTATTGCGGAACCTCGGAGCGATATCGCGGCATCCAAATCTTCACCACGAAGGTCTCGAAGAACCAGCTTGCGTGGGCGAGGTGCCATTTTGTCGGACTCACGTCCGGCATTGATTGCACGACATAATCCTCCGGCTGGAGATCGCGGCAAAGGCGTGCTGTGAAATCGCGAACGCGCCGGTAGCGCTCGATCAATTGCTCACGACGCCCACGAATCATCCCTTGGGGGCGGACGTCATGGCCGGTCGGTGCCTCGGCCACGAGGGTGTCGGGCGCCTTCAAGATGGATCAACCTTCCTTTTCCAGCTCTTCCCTGCGAGCCTCGACCATCTGATCGTGGGCCGCTTCCTGAATGCCATCCGCCACAAGTTGTTCACCGAGATTTTCTTCATCCTCAACCCGGGGGGCGCGGTGCCCGGCGGATGACGCCACGACGTTCCACTCCTCGACGACTCCGGCGTTCTCATCGGTCTCTTCGGGCGCGTTTGAGGGCAGCGTGCCGAGCAATTCGCGCTTGGCCTGGTCCCAATCGGCATCAGTGAATTCATCCGGCTCGCGTTCGGCTATGAGAGCAATTTCGCGCGCGCGCTTTTCCACCGCGTCAGGCGAGGGGGCGCCGAAGCCATCGCCGTGCAAAGAAATTTTACCGCCTGCCGCGTGAGAGTTTTCGTTCATATAAGTAAATACGAAGCAAACATGGATGGTGTCCGCATGGAATTAGTCAATATCCGGCCCGCAGGTTCGAAAGGCAAACCTGGTTTTGATCTTCGATGAGTCATTTCACTGACACGCTCAACCTGTCCAACGGCTCTGCGATTGCGCTCAGCGAATACGGAGATCCGCGCGGGGCGGCGGTTTTCTTTTGTCATGGTTGGCCGAGTTCGCGGACCATGGCGGAGCTGGCGGATGAGGCGGCGCGCGATCTCGGCCTGCGCATCATCTCGCCGGATCGCCCCGGGATTCGCGCTTCGCAATTCCAGCCGAACCGGCGGCTCCTCGATTGGCCTCCACTGCTGAACGAGGTTGCCGATCTTCTGGGCATCGGGCGTTTTCGAATTCTCGCAATTTCCGGTGGCGCGCCGTACGCCTATGCAAGCGGGTGGATGGCTCCGGAGCGTGTGGAAAAGATTGCGGTGGTCAGCGGGGCGCCGCCTCTCGATGGATTGAATGACCTCGACGGGCTGCTCCCGATCCATCGACGTCTGCTCCTCCTGCGTCAGTCCCGGCCGCGTTTGCTAAGAACGCTGTTTCATCTGGCGCGGCCGTTCGCCGCCATGAGGATGCCGATCCGTTTCCGTCCACTACTGCTGAAGTTTCTCCAGCCCTGCGATGCCAGGGTGCTGAGCGAGTCTCGCGCCTTCGAAGTTTGCTTTGAGAGCGCACGGCAGGCGTGGCGCTCGTCCTCCCTCGGGGTGATTACCGATGCCGAAATCTATGCGACGCCCTGGGGATTTCCGCTCGAAGAAGTGAATGTTCCGATCACTCTTTGGCACGGCACTAAGGATCGAACGTTTGCTTACCGACTGGCCAGGAACGTGGCCGGGCGTCTTCCGAACTGCCAATTCAAGCTGATCGAAGGCGCGGGCCACTATTCACTGCCGATTCGTTACGTCCGTGAAATTCTCGCGGATCTGGCAGGTGGATCGAGCCGGTCGTAAAATGTAGAGGCGCTTGTGCCAAGCGCCTGTCGTCCAAATTCAGGCGCTTGGCACAAGCGCCTCTACACTTTGAATTTTCGCGTGCACACGTTGCAGCCCCGGCCGAAACTTGGCGGTGGAAGATTTCACCGCTGGCCTTACGCACGAGCAGTCGTCGCGACGCCAATCCTCGATCGACCCGCCCTTTGACGAACGGGTGCGCCAGCTCGTGGCGGACTGGGGCGCGGAAAAATCACCGGAACTGATCGAGGAGATGATCATCACCGCGCTCAAGATGGCTCGGGACGGGATGGGCACGGGCGACCTGAAGCTGATGAACCGGTCGCTCAAGGAAATGCGTTATGCCGCGAAGGTTTTTTCCGACTACCGGCAGTTCCGCAAGGTTTGCGTCTTTGGTTCCGCCCGCACTCCACCGAGCGAAGCGCAGTACGCCGTGGCCGAGGAGTTCGCGCGGGAGATGGTTCGGCACAACTACATGGTCATCACCGGGGGCGGCGACGGCATCATGGGCGCGGCGCAGGCCGGGGCCGGCCGCGAGCACAGTTTTGGGCTCAACATTCGCCTCCCTTTCGAGCAGCACGCGAACGCCACGATCGAAGGGGACCGAAAGCTGATCAATTTCAATTACTTCTTCACCCGCAAACTAAACTTCGTGAAGGAAACGCACGCGTTCGCGCTTTTCCCGGGCGGTTTCGGCACCATGGACGAAGGGTTCGAAGTCCTCACCCTTATGCAAACGGGCAAGGCGCGCATCATCCCGGTCGTTTTGCTCGATCGGCCGGGCGGCACTTATTGGCAGACCTGGCTGGAATTCCTCACCGAACATCTTTTCAAATTCGGTTATGTCGGTGCGGATGATTTTCAATTGTTCAAAATCGTTCCTAACGTCAACGAAGCAGTGGCAGAAATCCTCCGCTTCTACAGCATCTACCAATCTTCCCGCTGGGTCGGGCAGGAGCTGGTCATTCGCCTCGGGCGGAAGCTTTCCGGAAAGGCGCTCACGGAATTGAATCGAGAATTTGCCGACATCGTGCGCGCTGGCGAAATCGTTCAGGGGAGTGCCCTGCGTCAGGAAAAGAACGAACCCGACATCTGGGATCTGCCCCGGCTGATTTTCACGCCGCACCGCCGGAGCTTCGGTCGTTTCCGCCAGTTGATCGACGCGATCAACCGCGCCGATGTGGCTTAGGCCGCAGGGCGTTTTTCCAGAATGTAATCGTGGATTGTGTTCACGGTCCGGAGCGCCTTGGCCGCGACCTCGGAGTTCGGAACACCGACGCCAAAAGTTTTTTCCATGCTCACGACCAGTTCGAGGGCGTCGATGGAATCGAGCCCAAGGCCTCCCGGACCAAAGAGCGGAAGATCATCGCCGATCTCGTCCGCCGTGGTCTGGAGCATCAGATTCTTGACCAGCATTTCCTTGATGCTTTTACGGAGATCGGTATCTGGCATGGCGGGCGTGTAAATGAACGCGTTCAGATTGGGGGCGAACGCGAGCCGCGACTGTGTCGCAATGTGCGGACGGCGTCAAATCATTGGATTGGGGAGCGCACGCGCCTCGCGTGCCGGCGATGGTGCCCTCGCCATCGCGAACTTTCCCCCCCGGGGAAGAGAAGATTGTTTCGGCGAGGGCGCCGAAACCAGCACGCGAGGCGCGTGCGCTCCCCAGATTAAATCCGATCTGTGCGATCGGGATTAGGGGCGCGGACTTGATCCTCAGGCCGGACCTCGGTGGGAGCCGCGGGCTGGTTCTCAATCTGGGGGACCGTAGAGGCAGGGGGGCGAACGTCGGCGGTCTTCGCGGGGTCCGCGGGGTCCGTTTTCGCGGCGGAATGGAGTTCATCGCTGAACTCGTCCTTCGCTTTCTGAAATTCCTTGATGGC